>CAVZVL010000020.1:0-111063 GCA_963778725.1 uncultured Gaiellaceae bacterium | reverse complement strand
CCCGGCGCTGATCAGCCCGGCGACGAATGTCCCGTGACCGAGCGCGTCGGTGCAGCTGTGCGCCGTGCACGCAGGGCCACCCACGAAGCTCTTGGCGTCGAGAATCCGTCCGGCCAGATCCGGATGAGCCGCGTCCACGCCCGAGTCGATGACGGCCACCGGGATCTGCTCGAACTTCGGAAGGGTGATCCACGGCGTGTAGAAGCCGCTGTACGTGAGGTACCACTGCTTCGGAACGAGCGGGTCGGTGGGCGTGAACGCGAGGTGCCGCGTGACGAGCGGCTCGACGTAGCGAACGCCCGAGATGCCGCGTAGCGAGACTCCCGTGGGGACGTCGACGACGAGCGCGGGGATCGGCTCGAGGGTCTGGGGTCTGTTTCCGGTCCGTCGCTCGACCGCGGTCGCGACCGCGTGCGCATCCGCCCCGTGAGCGAGCCCGACGGCCACCCGGGCTGCACTCGCGCTCGCCGGCAAGACGAGCCACGCAGCGAGAACCGCAGCGACGAGCGCGAGGCGCTTCATCCGGCCACCTGGACGGAGGAGGAGGTGCCGGCAGCGAGGTCCGAGGTCGCGGCGGTCCGTGCGCGGTACGTGCCGGCGGGCACGGCGTCGAGTTCGATCTTGAACGCGCCGGACAGGTCGACCACGGCCTGATCGACGAGCGTCCACGTCGATCCTCGCTTCCGCTCGAGCGTCACGACCGTTCCCGGACGCTTCGGTCTCAAGGTTCCGGTGAAGACGTCGGGCTCGAGCGCCGTCGGCCGCGCAAGCGTGACGCGCGGAGCAACCAGGACGAGCAGCGCAGGCGAGGCGCCGCCTTCAGCCTCCAGCCGGTACCGCGTCGTCCGAACAGGCTTGACTCCGACCGAGACGGCACCGGTGGCGTCGGGCGTCACCGGGGTGACGCCGGCCCACGATGTCCCGTCGGCGGACGACGCGAGCCGCGGCGTTCCAAGCCCGCGCCCGATTCCGCCGAGCGTCGTGTCTCGACCCGAAGACGACGAATCCGCTCGGCGGCCTGTCGAGACGCAACACGCCGATCGTCACCCACGTCGAGCGCAGGCCGAGCGCCGTACGCATGACCGATGCCGGCACCTGCTCCGAGCCGGTCGCCGTCTGGAGCGTGAGCGTGCGGAGCCGGCCAGACGGCGTCGCGACCCCGGTGGCATCGACGACGCGCGCCTCTGCGTCAAGCTTCGCCTGCAGGGTTCGGGCTCCGAGCAGCACCGGGCCCCATCTGTAGTACGGCGAGGCCCTGTCCCAGGGATCGGGCCGGGATACGAGGTACGGAACGCTGAAGCCGAACACGTCGGCGGCACTCGCCGTCCTTCCGCCGGAGCTCGAGTAGTAGTACGTCGTCGCGACCTTCCCACCGTAGAGGACGACCTGTCCGGCAGTATCGGCGACGGCTTTCGTCGTCGCTGGTTTCTCGCCTCCGACGCCGAGGTACACCTGGCTCCGCACGTCCGAGTACAGGTCGTAGGGCTTTCCCTTGAGAACGCTGGCGAGCGCGTACGAGCGGGCGGCGACTGCCTGCGCCTTCAATGCCTCCGCCGGCCACGTGAACGGCATCTCGCCCGCGACGACTCCCTGGACGTAGCTCTCGAGCGACAACACGTTGACGACGCGGAGGAAGCCGCCCTGAGGAACGAGCTCGAGCTTGCCGCGGTAGAGGCGTCCGTCGAGCCCGAGC
Organism: uncultured Gaiellaceae bacterium; assembly: GCA_963778725.1. GTDB lineage: Bacteria > Actinomycetota > Thermoleophilia > Gaiellales > Gaiellaceae > GMQP-bins7. The sequence continues at coordinate 109,370 of CAVZVL010000020.1, read as the reverse complement.
GGTGCCTTCTTGCCCGGACGCAGGACGAGTGGCTGCACGGCGATGACCGGTCCCGCAGGAGACGCGAGCATGAGGTCGGGGCGAATCGTGAGCACCCCTTTCGGCAGGGTGAACGTCTCCCCTGTCGCGTCGACCGCCGTGAAGGGCACCGAAGAGGAGATCGTCACGGCGCGGCGACCCTCTCCGAGCAGCACACGCAGCTCCTTGCGTCCGGCTTTCCCGATCTGCGTCCCGGTGTAGTAGTAGGAGAGAATCTGGTCGTACGTCCGACCGCCGAGCGCCTGGCCGTATGCGCCGTACTGGCTCATCCCGACGCCGTGGCCGTACCCTCGTCCCGAGACGACGAAGACGGCTTCGCCGTAGGACGCGGGCGATTGCTGCGCCGACGCCGAGCTGACGGCGATGAGAAGAAGGACGAGGATTGCCGCAAAGATCGCGCGCACGGACGCTCCAGGGTAGCTTCGATCGATTAGCTCTTTGTGTTCTCGGCCGGAAGCCGCTCGGCCTTGAGCGAATTTGCCTATTTCCAGGCGGTTTCCTGGACGGGTGCGCGCGCTTTGAGCGGCTCCCACCAGTCGCGGTTGGCCGCGTACCAAGCAACGGTCTCGGCCAGTCCGTCGACGAAGCCGTGCGACGGGGTCCAGCCGAGCTCGGTCGTGATCTTGGACGCATCGAGGAGGTAGCGGCGATCGTGCCCGGGTCGGTCCGGGACGATCGTCTTCAGTGACGCCGGCTTGCCCGTGAGCTCGAGCACGCTGTCCGCGATCTCCTCGATCGTCGCCTCGACCGCCGAGCCGACGTTGTACGTCTCCCCGGCGCGTCCGTCCTGCAGCACGAGGTCGATCGCCTCGCAGTGGTCGAGCACGTGCAACCACTCGCGCTTGTTCTGCGTCGACGCGTACATCGGCAGCGGCTCGTCGTCGAGCGCGTTGGTCGTGAAGAGCGGGATGACCTTCTCCGGGAACTGGAAGGGGCCGTAGTTGTTCGAGCAGTTCGTGATCGTCACCGGGAGCCCGAAGGTCTCGAAGTAGGCGCGCACGGCATGATCGGCGCCGGCCTTCGACGCGTTGTACGGCGTGCGCGGCCGATACGGCGACTCCTCGGTGAAGACGTCGTCTGGTGTCAAGGGCCAAATCCCCGTAGACCTCGCACGTCGAGACGTGGTGGAAGCGCTCGACGCCCGCCGCGCGCGATGCGTCCAGCAGCGTCTGCGTCCCGAGGACGTTCGTGCGGAAGAACCGGGTCGGGTCGACGACGGCGAGCGAGTTGTGGGACTCGGCCGCGAAGTTCACGACGACCTCGGAGCCGTGCTCCCGAAGCGTCGCCTCGGCGAGCTCCCGATCGCAGATGTCCCCCTGGACGAACGCGATCCGGCCCTCGACCGACGCAAGGTTCTCGCGATTCCCGGCGTACGTGAGCAGGTCGTAGACCACGACCTGGTCGCCGGGGTGCCGCTCGACCCAGTAGTGGACGAAGTTGGAGCCGATGAACCCGGCGCCGCCGGTGACGAGTAGGCGCATCCGCGGAAGGCTAGCCGTCCATTTCGGCGAGGCAGGCGCGGAGCCCGTCGCGCCAGTGCGGCAGGGCGGGTGCTCCCGGCCGCTCGCTGCGCAGCACGGAGTACGCGGGTCGCGGCGCGGGTCGCTCGACCTCCGCGGACGAGATCCGCCGCACGGCGCACTCGACCCCGGCCTCCTCGAAGATCGCCTCGGCGAATTCCGCCCACGTGCAGTCCCCGTCGGCGGCGACGTGCCACATGCCCTTCGGCAGCTCGTCGTCCACGAGCTCCCGGACGGCCGCAGCGAGGTGCCCGACGAACGTCGGGCAGCCGCGCTGATCGTCGACGACGGCCACCTCGTCGTGCTCCTCGGCGAGCCGCAGCATCGTGCGGAGGAAGTTGTGCCCGGTCGCGCCGAAGAGCCACGACGTCCGCACGACCCAGGCGTCGTGGCCTGCGGCCGCCTCGCCGTGAAGCTTCGTCCTCCCGTACGCCGACGCGGGGCTCGGCCCATCCGACTCGACGTACGGCGAGCGCTTGCGGCCGTCGAACACGTAATCGGTCGAGAACGTCACGAGCGGCGCCTTCAGTGCCGCGGCGTGCGCGACGCCCGCGACATTGACGGCGGCGGCGCCCTGCGGGTCGGCCTCGGCGCCGTCGACGTCCGTCCACGCTGCCGTGTGCAGCACGAGATCGAGATCGTCCCGCGACAGCGTGGCCGGTGCCGGATGCGTGACGTCCCAGTCGGCGCGCGTCAGCGCCAGGACGTCGTCGCCGGCGAACGCCTGCTGCAGCGCGGACCCGAGCTGGCCGCCCGCGCCGGTGATCAGGACTCGACGGCGTCCCGCGCGGAGAGGATCGGGGTGCTCGTGCTCCATAGGTGATGCGACCCGCGGGTCGTTCCAGGCAACCGTATGCTCGTCGGGGTCGCCCGGGTCGTACTCGGCGGTGACGTGGTAGCAGAAGAGGATGTCCGTCAGCGCCTCGAAGCCGTGCGCGTGGATCCCGGGGATGTAGATCGGCGACCGGGTTCTCGTCGCCGATGTCCTCGGTGAAGGTCTCACCCGTCGCGCGGTCGAGCACGACGACGCGAGCCGTCCCGCGGAGGCACGCGAAGAGGTCGTCCTGGCCTCGCTCGTGGTAGTGCAGCCCGCGGACTACACCGGCCCGTGAGAACGAGACGTTCGTCTGCCGCATCGGCTTCGGGAGCTCGCTGTCCCGTCGCAGCTCGCAGAACCAGCCCCGCTCGTCCTCGTACCGCCGGAGCGGTATCCGGCGCAGCCCGTCGATCACGCAGCGTCCTGCTTGTTCGCGCCCGTCTGCTCGATCCGATGCCCGATGTCCGCGAGGTGCTGCCAGTGCTTGCCGGCGTCCTCCCACCAGCCCTCGACCTCCGAGGCGTCGAGACGGCCGGCGAGCGCGTAGTGACGGTTCACGTCGGTGATCTCGAGCTCGCCGCGCGCCGAGGGAGTGAGCGTCGCGATCACGTCGAAGACGTCCGGTGGGTAGCAGTACAGGCCAACGACGGCATGCTGCGACGGCGGCGCGTCGAATCTCATGTCCACGACCCCCGCCTTCTCGACGATGTCCGACACGTGCCCGTCCCCGTCGTACACGACGACGCCGAAGTTCTGCGGATCGTCGACTTGCTTCACGAAGATCCGCGCGCGCGTGCCGTCGTCAGCCCACTCTTGGAGCATCGCCGACTGCGCGTACTCGAAGATGTTGTCGCCGAGGACCACGACGAGCGGGACGCCCGCGGCGAAGTCCTCCGCCATGCCGACGACCTGCGCGATCCCACCCGGCTCGGTCTGCACCTTGTACGTGAGATCCAGCTCGAGAATCGGGTCGCCGCCTCCCCGCGGCGCGAGCCGCCCGTCGCCGAGCAGATCGATCATCTGCCCGGCGTGTCCCTTCCCGGTGACCAGAAGGACCTCTGTGATGCCCGCGAGCTGTAGGAGCTGCAGCGGGTAGTAGATCATCGGCCAGCTGCCGACCGGAAGCAGATGCTTGTTCGCAACCCGGGTCAGCTCGCCGAGGCGCGTCGCCTCTCCACCGGCACAGATCAGCCCCTTCGGCTGCACGCGAGGATGCTAAGCGACGTGCGCGTCGGGCTACGGACGCTTCCGTCTCGCGCCTGCGCCAGGCTTCGCGCGTTGCCGCCTTGCGCTCTTCGACGCCGGGGACCGCCCGGACGGCCGCGAACCAGACGTAGAGGGCGGCGCCCACCACGCCGGCGATCAGCGCGAGCAAGCCGCTTCGGATTGAGGGCGAGGTACAGCAGTGCCCGCACGCGGGCGATCGTAGCCGACATACTTGGGAGCCGAGTCGAAAGGAAAGGTGGGTGCCAGGCATGGCAAAGACGAAGGCGAGCCCGACGCTCTCGACCGACGCGCTCAAGCCGTACGTCCAGCGCGCGATGACCGACCCGGAGCTGCGCGAGGACCTCCTCGCGGCGTTCGTCGCCGCTCGCGGTATCTACGGGCAGATGGCGAAGGGTCGTGGGCTCAAGGGCAAGGCCGAGAAGGTCTCCGAGAAGGACTTCCAGAAGCAGCTCCAGAGCCTCGTCGGACGACCTCTCGGAGGCGTCGGACAAGCTCAAGGGCAAGGCGAAGAAGAAGGGCCACAAGACCCGCAACCGCGTCCTCCTGCTCACCGGCGTGACGCTCGGCGTCCTCTACAACCCGTGGACCGGCCAGTCGACGCGCGACTGGATCATGGAGCAGATCGCAGGCGGTGACGGCGCGGGGCTCGAGGAGCTCGAGGCCGAGCTCGACGCCGAGGCCGACGCGGCCGATGGCAACGGCTCGGAGCGGCGGAATAGTGCGCAACACCGGAACTCGCCAGCGCGAGATTCCGGTCGCGCGAAGCCCTATAGGCGGCCGCTTCGCAGCGCTGACTAGCGCTCAGCGCTCAGCACTTTCTCGAGTGCGCCGGGGACGAGGCCGCTCGTGGACGCGATGTCGTCCGCCTCGAGCAGGACTGCACCGGGCGGCGGCAGCGTCGCTGCTCCCCGGTCCGCTCGGCACGTAGATGCGGCCCGCCGAGAAGGAGATGTCCGTCGCGCGCCTCCAGGCGAGCAGGATCGAGTACGGGAGCGACGACCCCGTCGTAGCCGAGGCCGGCCATCGACGCCGGGTGGATCTCGAAATGGAGGTGCGGCGCGCCGCCGTCGGCGTCACCGGTGTCTCCGACGAAGCCGATGACGTCGCCCGCCTTGACGCTGCCTGCCCCTCGACGGCGAGCGGCGAATAGGCCGAGAGATGCGCGTAGTAGAACTCGTCGCCCTGCGTCGTCCCGGAGCCAGAGCCGGTAGCCGCCGATCCGGTTGAAGCCGATGGTGTGCAGCGTCCCGTCCGCAACCGCGAGGAGCGGCGTCCCGGCGGCCGCGAAGATGTCCTCGCCGTGGTGCCAGCCGCCGGGCACGTCCGGACGCGGAGCGCCGAAGCTGTCGCCGAACGACGCCGTTCCGTAGATCGGGAAGACGAAGCCCGCCCGACGACAGACCGCGCCGACACCTCCGGCGCGACGCGCACCGGCCCACCGGGCACCTCGCCGCCGACGTCCGGCTCGGGCGCGCGCGGGAGCGTCCGGCCGGGCCCGCGGACGGGCGGGGGCCGATCGTCCCGCCGGGCATCGACGGGCGGAGCGTGGCGCGGCTCACGATCGGCGACGGAGGTCGCCTGGGCACTGCCGATGACGATCTCGCTCCCTGCCGGCAGGCCACCGTGGGCCGCCGTCAGGTGCACGCGAAGCGCCGTGACTGACGCCTGCGCCGCGGGCGGGCCCTTCTTCCGGCTGCCGCTCGTCGCCGACGAGAACCGTGAGCGTCCCCCAGTCCTCGAGCGACGCGCTCGCACCGGGCGCTCGCCGACGTCCTGGTCCGAGCGCCCGCAGACCCTGCACCTCGGAAGCAGACGTCGTCCGAGCCGACCGAGCGCGCGCTCGCACCTGCGGAGACCGACGCAGTGACCTTCCCCGCGACGATCTCGCCGTTGAAGAGCGAGACGACGATCGCCTCTGCGAACGACTGGGTCGCAGCAGCAGCGCCGGGTGAGGCGAAGACCGCAGCGCGCGACCGGCCCGACGCTCACCACCGAGCCGTCCGCCGGGTACTGGAACGACTGCGACGTCGGCGGTCGTCGAGTCGGCCACTCGAGCTCGCCGAGCGAGACGGGGTCCTGACCCGGAATCGTGATGCGCACGAGGTACGCGCGTCGCGCCCGGTCGTCGCGCTACGCGGTGGCGGGGCTGCCGCGGCGAGCGTGGCCGACGCGACGACCGCGACGAGCGACCACGACGGCGAGGCGGATCACGGCGAATCAGGGTAGCGCGCTGCTCGTCCGGCGCGTCCGCCATGACGAGCTGCGCCGCCGACCGCGAAGAGCAGGATCCGCGAAGAGTCGTCGCAAGGTCGCCTCGGGAAGCTCAGTGACGAGGCGCGCGCCGACCTCGACGCCGACGATCGACGAGATGCCCGACGACGACCGCCGTCCGGACGCGCAGATTTCCGTAGCGCCGCTGGTTCCAGGTGCCCGACGAGCGACCGTCGGGAGGATCGCCAGCAGAGAGGTCCCCTGCGCCTCGAGCTGGCCGAGTCCGAGCGCGACGAGGGTGGGCACGAAGAGGACGCCGCCACCCACCCCGAACAGCCCGGCCAGCACGCCCGCAGAGAGACCGAGCACGAGCGCGAGCACGATCGTCGGAACGCTCACGACGCGACCAGCCAGACCCGATCGCGCATCAGCAGCACGGCGAAGCCGTACGTCAGCGTGCTCGTCCGCACGCGCTGCTGCCAGGCCGTCCCGGCGAGCACGCCAACGGTGGCCGGCAGTCCGACGAACGCCGCGTATCCCGAGGTCGACCTCGCCGCGAAACGCGAAGACGATCACGCCCGCGCGTTGCGGTGATCGCGATCGCGAGCAGAGACGTCGCGGTCGCCACGCGCTCCGGGAGACCAACGGCCATGATGAGCAGAGGCACGACGACGATGCCCCCGCCGACCCCGAAGAACGCGGAGAACAGCCCCGCGGCGAGCCCGATGGCGACGAGCCGCACCGGCGTATCGTACGAGCATGGCCAGTCGGGTCGTTCTGGTGGCCCTCCTACTCGCAGTCGCCGGAGTCGCTGCGTCGGGCAGCGCGGCTCGCACGCCGCCAAAGGGCACCGCGATGTTCCTCGTCCAGCACGACAAGCGGTTGTGCCCGAGCCCCGACTGCGGCGGCTACTGGGTCGCGCTCGCGAACGGCGTGCGGACGCGCTGCGGGAACGGCGAGGCGGCAGGAGGCTGTTACGTCGCCCGCACCGTCGACCGCTACGGTCGACCGTTCACGCGGGACATCCCGGAGGGGGCGCTCGTGCGCGGGGCAATCGAGCTCGGACTGAGGCTCGGTGATCATGTTCTGGACAGGCTTCGCGTGTGGGCGGTGTACGCGCCTGCCGGTACCGCAACTGCCGAGGGCGGCTACTACCGAGTCGTCGACAGGGGCATCCGCTGCATCCGTGCGCCCTGCTTCTCCTACAACGCAGGAGTGGTCAACGCGTTCTTGCCCGTCTTCGTCTCGGAGGTGGACCTGCAGGCTGCTGGCGCACCAGCCGGCCAGATCGACCGTGCTCAGGCCGCGCTGCGCACGAAGGACGGCCTCTACGCACGTGGACGCTTCGCGCCGACCCCGGACGGCGGGCGGGTCTTTCGGGCGCTGCGCCTCTACCTCAGAGCGCCGCAGCCTCGCGCCTGAGCACATCCCACGCGAGACGGACGTCGTCCTCCGTCGTCCTGAAGTTCCCGACCGCGAGACGGAGCTGGTAGCGGCCGCCGAAGCGCGTGTGCGAAAGGAAGACCTCGCCCGAGTCGTTCACCCGCTCGAGCAAGCGCTCGTTGTCCTCGTCCGAGCCGTCGAGCCGGAAGCAGACGAGCGAGAAGTGCCGCGGCGCCGTCACGTCCCAGCCCGACTCGTCCCGGACCCAGCTTTCGAAGAGCTCGGCCAGGCGCACGTGCTCACGCAACCGCTCCTCCAAGCCGGAGCGTCCGTAGCACCGCAGCACCGCCCACAGCTTGAGCGCACGGAAGCGGCGCCCCAGCGGGATCGAGACCTCGCTCAGATTCACGGCGTCGTCCGGGGAGCGCAGGAACTCCGGCACGAGGCTAAAGGCGTTGCGGAACGCGTCCTGCCGGCTCGTCCAGAGCACCGAGCAGTCCATGGGAACGCCCAGCCATTTGTGCGGGTTCACGCCGATCGAGTCCGCGCGCTCCCAGCCTGCGAAGTGATGCCGCAGCTCGGGCAGGATCGCCGCGGAGCCCGCGTAGGCGGCATCCACGTGCAACCAGGTGCCCGCCGCCACGCAGGCGTCGGCGACCTCGGGGATGGGGTCGACCGACGCCATGCCCGTCGTGCCGACGGTGGCGATGACCGCGCACGCATCCTCGGGTTGCACGAGCTCGGGTCGCATGCGGAACTGGTCGTCGGTCGGCACCTTACGCAGCTCGAGGCCGAGCAGACGCGCGGCCTTCTCGCCCACCGAGTGCGCGTGCTCCGAGCAGACGAGGACGTTGCGATCGGGATGCAGTGAGCGCGCCACGATGACGGCGGCGAGCACCCCGGTCGAGGCGGTGTCCTCGATGTGCCCGGTGAACCCGTCGGGCAGCCCGACGAGCTGCCGCAACCAGTCGAGCGTCAGCTCTTCGAGCTCCTGCAGGGCCGGCGACGTCCGCCAGAGGATCCCGACCTGGTTGAGCCCCGCAGTCAGCAGCTCGGCGAGTACCCCGGGCTCCGCGGCCGTCGTCGCGAAGTAGGCGAAGAAACGTGGGCTCTGCCAGTGGGTGAGGCCCGGGACGAGGATCGAATCCAGATCCTCGAGCACCGCCGCGAACTGCTCGGGCTCCTCGGGTGCCGACGCGGGAAGAGCCGCCCGGATCGCGCCCGGCTCGACCTGCGAGAGCACCGGCAGCTCGCCGACACGTTCGAGGTACGACGCGACCCACTCCAACGCGAGTGCACCGTCGGAACGGAAGTCGGTCACTTCCTGAGCTTCGCGATCTCGCGCCAGGGACGCGTGTTCAGGATCTGCTCCTTGGTGAGCCAGGCCCGGCGTGCCTGTGCAACGCCGAGCTCCGAGTAGCCGAGGGCACCGACCGAGTGCGCGTCCGTGGTGATCGGGATCTTCACGCCGGCCTCCGCCGCAAGCCGCGCGTGCGCGTCGCGCATGTCGAGCCGGTCCGGCTGCGAGTTGATCTCGAGAGCTGTTCCCGTCTCCACGGCTCGCTCGACGATGCGCTCGACGTCGATCGGAGCTCCGTCCCGCTTCAGCAAGCGTCGTCCCGTCAGGTGCCCGATGCAGTCGACGTGCGGGTTCTCCATGACGCCCGCGATGCGCTCGGTCGGGTTCTTGTCGAACGACGTATGGAGGGAGGCCACGACCCAGTCCAGCTGCGCGAGCACGTCGTCCTCGACGTCGAGTGACCCGTCGGCTCGGATGTTCACCTCGATCCCGCGGAGGACGCGGAATCCCTTGAACCGGCCGTTGACCTCCTCGATCTCCTTCCACTGGGCCTCGAGCAGCCCGCCGCGGAGGTAGTGCGAGTGGTCGGTCACGCAGAGGAACTTGTAGCCGCGGCTCTTCGCGGTGCGGGCCATCTCCTCGATCGTGGCCTTCGCGTCGGTGGACCACGTGGAGTGGCAATGCAGCTCTCCGGTGAGATCGCCGACGTCGACGAGCGTCGGGAGGTCACCGTTGCGAGCCGCGGTGATCTCCGCAGTGCCCTCGCGCAGCTCCGGCGGCGGGGTCGTGTAGCCGAGGTACGCGTAGAGCTCGTCTTCGGTCGCGTGCGTGACGACCTCGCCCGAGTCGACGCTCGTCACCCCGTACTCGGAGATCGAGAACCCGCGGCGCTGCGCCTCCTCCCGGAGCTTGATGTTGTGATCCTTGGAGCCGGTGAAGTGCTGAAGGACGTTGCCGTAGCACTCCTCCGGCACCACACGGAGATCGAAGCGGAGCGCGTCGTGCGAGACGGCCGTTGCCTTGGTGTCGCCACGTGCAACGACCTCGGACACCCAGTCGCCACCGCAGAACGTGTCGATGAGCGCCGGCGGATCGCTCGACGTCGCGATCAGGTCGAGGTCGCGGACGGTCTCGCGGCGGCGGCGGACGCTTCCGGCCTCCGAGACCGCGATCGCGGCCGGATGGGCTTCGAGCTCGGCCACGACCCGTCGCACCGCGGGGAGCGCGACGGCGAGGAGGCGCCGGTCCTCCGCCTTGTCGCCGACGCCCGCCTCGAGCGCCTTCAGGATCTTCTCCTCGCTCCGCGCACCGAGGCCCGAGAGATCGCGTAGACGCTCGGTAGCGGCCGCCTCCTTCAGGCCGTCGAGAGTAGTGATGCCGAGCTGCGTCCAGATCCTGGCGGCGGTCTTCGGGCCGACACCGGGAAGGCGGAGGAACTCGACCACGCCCTCGGGTACGAGACCGCGCCGCTTCGTGAGCGCGTGCATCTCGCCGTCCTCGACCACCTCCACGACCTTGGCTTCGATCGTCTTGCCGATACCCGGAAGCTCCTTCGCCTTTCCCGCGAGCGCGAGCTCGGCGATCGGCACCGCGGACTCGCGGATGCGGCCCGCCGCACGGCGGTAGGCAAGAACCTTGAACGACTCCTCGTCGAGGATCTCGGAGAGGTCGGCGAGGAGATCGAGCTGGTCCGCCAGCTCGCCGTTGCGGGGCAACGTCTGAGGCATCCCGCGATGATATTGCGATGCCTCGCGCCGTCCTCTGCCTCCCGACGTACAACGAGCGCGAGAACCTCGAGGCGATGATCGAGGCGCTCGGCGACGTGCTCGACACCACACGGGACGTCGTGCTCGTGATCGACGACGGCTCGCCCGACGGCACCGGCGAGATCGCCGACCGGCTCGCCGTAGAGCATTCGTGGGTCTTCGTGCTCCATCGAACGGAGAAGGAAGGAATCGGGCCCGCCTACATCGCCGGCTTCCGCTGGGCGCTCGCGGAAGGCGCCGAGCTCGTCCTCGAGATGGACTGCGACTTCTCGCACGACCCCAAGGACGTGCCGCGCCTGATCGCGGCGACGGACGATGCCGACCTCGTTCTCGGCTCCCGCTACGCACCCGGCGGCGGTACTGCCAACTGGGGCCTCCTACGTCGGTTCGTATCGCGCGGGGGCTGCCTCTACGCCCAGGTCTTCCTCGGCCTGCGCGTGCGCGACCTCACCGGAGGCTTCAAGTGCTTCCGGCGGACGGCAATCGAGTCGATCGACCTCGACGCACTCTCCGCACACGGCTATGCCTTCCAGATCGAGACGACGTACCGGATCTGCCGAGCAAGGCTGCGCGTGAGAGAAGTGCCGATCACGTTCGTTGAAAGGCGCGCCGGTTCCTCGAAGATGACCGGCTCGATCGTGGCCGAGGCGATGTGGAAGGTTCCGTTGCTCCGGCTCCGGGCACTCACCGGCAAGCTGTAGCCCGTGCTGACCGTCGACGCGTCTGCGTTCGAGCGCGAGGTGCTCGCCTCGCCAGTCCCCGTGATCGTCGACTTCTGGGCGCCCTGGTGCAAGCCGTGCGAGGCGATCGAGCCGCACCTTCGAGATCTCTCGGAGGCGTCGGGCGACCGCGTGCGGCTCGTCCGTGTGAACGTCGACGAGGAAGCGGGCCTATCCGCGCGGTACGGCGTCCTCTCCCTCCCCACCGTGATCCTGTTCGCCGGCGGCGAGCCGCAGGCGACTGTGTACGGCGCGCAGTCACGATCGCGCTATGAGCGCGAATTCGCGCCGTTCGTCTGACCGACCGGGACGGGACTACTGCGACACTGAGCCGATGGCCGTGGGCGTCGCGACCGGCTGGGCGGACCTTCTCGAGGGCGAGGAGATCGCATACGCGGGGATCGAGCCCGCGCGCGAGCCGAAGCTCGAGCCGCTGCCGGACGACCTCGACCCCAGGCTCGTCCTCTGCGCTCGTCGCGACCGGCGTCACCGCTCTGTACCGCCATCAGGCCGAGGCGTGGGAGGCGGCGCGGCGTGGCGAGAACGTCGTCGTCACGACCGGCACCGCGTCGGGGAAGTCGCTCGCCTTCAACCTTCCCGTCCTCGACGCGATCGCGCGCGAGCCGAAGACGCGAGCGCTCTACCTCTATCCGACGAAGGCGCTCGCGCAGGACCAAGCCCGCGCGCTCGCCGAGCTGCGCCTCAAAGGGCTCAAGCCCGCCATCTACGACGGCGACACGCCCGGCGAGCGGCGCTGGCAGATCCGCAAGTGGTCGAACCTCGTTCTCACCAACCCGGACATGCTCCACGTGGGCGTCCTTCCCCACCACGACCGCTGGGGAGACGTGCTCGCGAACCTGCGCTACGTCGTCGTCGACGAGGCTCACGTCTACCGCGGCGTCTTCGGCTCGCACGTGGCGAACGTCCTCCGCCGGCTTCGGCGCACGGCGCGCATCTACGGCGCCGAGCCACAGTTCCTGCTCGCCTCCGCGACGATCGCGAACCCCGGTGAGCTCGCGCTCGACCTGACCGGAGTCGGAGTGACCGTCGTCGACCGCGACACCTCCGCTCGCGCCGAACGGCAGGTCGTCATCTGGAACCCACCGCTGCTCGACGTGGAGCTCGGACTTCGCGCGAGCGCCCTCGGAGACGCCTCCCGGCTACTGGCCCAGCTCACGTCGAGGGGCCTCCGCACGATCTGCTTCGCGAAGAGCCGCAAGGCGGCGGAGCTCATCCACCGCTTCGCACGCGAGCGCGTCGACGTGGCGACAGCGAGCCGATTGGCTCCGTACCGGGCGGGCTACACGCCCGAGCAACGGCGCGAGATCGAGCGGCGTCTCGTCGAGGGCGAGTTGCTCGGGGTGACGGCGACCGACGCGCTCGAGCTCGGGATCGACATCGGGCTCCTCGACTGTGCGATCTCCGTCGGCTTCCCGGGCACGATCGCCTCGCTGAGGCAGCAGTGGGGACGCGCAGGGCGCCGGGACCGGGGACTCGCAATCCTCGTCGCAAGCGACGACGCCCTCGACCAGTTCTTCGCACGCGAGCCCGACGCGCTCCTCTCGAGAAGGGTCGAGGCGGCGATCCTCGACCACTCGAACCCGCGGATCCTCGACCCGCACGTCCTCGCCGCCGCGTTCGAGGCGCCACTCGAGGAGGCGGACGCCGACGTCCTCGGATCCGAGGCGCTGCGCAGGGCCGCCGTGCTCCCCGAGCTCGAGCGCACGCCCGCCGGCTACGTCTGGAAGGGACGTGACTACCCGGCCGCGCGCGTCTCGCTCCGCTCGGGCGACGCGGAAGCCTTCACCGTCGTGGACGGCGACACGGGCTCACTCCTCGGCCTCGTCGAGCGCGATCGCGCCTACTCGACGGTGCACGAAGGCGCCGTGTACCTCCATCTCGGCGAGCAGTACCTCGTCGAGTCGTTGTCCCTCGAGGAGCGCGTTGCCCTCGTCCGCTCGGCCGGTGTCGACTGGTACACGCAGGCGAAGAAGGAGTCGGAGACGACGATCGAGTCGAGCGAGCGAGCCGCGCGGAGATGTGGCGTCGAGCTCCATTTCGGACGTGTCTCGGTGACGGAGCAGGTCGTTGGCTACGCGCGCAAGGCGGTCCGCGACGGCGCCACACTCGACGTGGTTCCGCTGCTCATGCCCGAGACCACCTTCGAGACGGAGGCGATCTGGTTCTGCCCTGAGCCCGGGCAGCTCGGGGGTCTGGAGCAGATGCCAAAGCTCCTGGGCGCGCTGCACGCGGCCGAGCACAGCCTGATCGCGCTCCTCCCGCTGTGGGCGATGTGCGACCGCTGGGACATCGGCGGGCTCTCGACCAACGTCCATTACCAGACCGGCCGACCGACGATCTTCGTGTACGACGGCCACGCCGGGGGTGTCGGGATCACGGAGCGCGGCTTCGAACGCTTCGAGGACTGGGTCGACGACACGAGGCGCATGCTGCGGCGCTGCCCCTGCGCGGCCGGCTGTCCGTCGTGCGTCCAGAGCCCCAAGTGCGGCAACCTGAACGAGCCGCTCGACAAGGCAGGCGCACTCGCCGCTCCTCGAGCGGATGTCCGCGGCGTAGTCGATTCCGGGACTCGCCGATCGTCTTACCGGTGTAAGCGACGAAGGAGGCCACGTGCAGTACCTGGCGCTGATCTACACGGACGAGTCTCGGTGGACGGACTTCAAGGAGTCCGAGCGGGAGGAGGCCTACGCGCTGTACCGGCGGTTCGCCGACGACGCGCGGGAGGCGGGCGTGCTCGTCAGCGGCGAAGAGCTCGGACCCACGAGCGACGCGACGACGGTGCGCGTTCGCGACGACGAGACGCTCGTCACGGACGGCCCCTACGCGGAGGTGAAGGAGGCGCTCGGCGGCTACTTCCTGCTCGAGTGCACATCCATGGACGAGGCGCTCGACTGGGCGGCGCAGATCCCTGGAGCGCACCACGGCGCCGTCGAGGTCCGCCCCGTCTACGTCGACCCGGAGGAGGTACAGCTGTGAAGTACGCGCTGCTCATCTACGACGACGATGCAACGTGGGCTGACCTCCCCGACGAGGAGAGGGCCGCGCTTCGAGCCGACGAGATGCCGAAGTGGGTCGCGCTCTTCGAGGAGCTCGGCAAGTCCGATCCGAACGTGTCCGGCAAGGAGCTCGACGGCCGTAGCACAGCGAAGGTCGTCCGCGTGCGGGACGGGGAGCGGATCGTCACCGACGGCCCGTTCGCCGAGACGAAGGAGATCCTCGGGGGAGTCTTCTTCACCGAGCTCCCCGACCTCGACGAGGCGATCCGGCTCGCTGGGCTGATTCCCGCGGCGGCGGAGACCGGGGCGATCGAGATCAGGCCGATTCTGCAATAACGGAGGAATGCAGCCGGACGTCGAGCGCGTCTTCCGCGAGGAGTGGGGCAGTGCGGTGGCGATCCTCACACGCGTCCTCGGAGACCTCGAGCTCGCTGAGGACGCTGTGCAGGATGCTTTCGCCACAGCCCTCGAGCGCTGGCCGCGCGACGGCGTGCCCCGCACGCCCGGAGCGTGGATCGTCACGACCGCGAGGAACCGCGCGATCGACCGGATCCGCCGGGAGAAGGTCTTCCAGCAGAAGGTCGAGCTCATCGGACGCCTGCAGGAGCTTCCCGTGGAGGAGGACGACGTGAGCGCAATTCCCGACGAGCGGCTGGCCCTCGTATTCACCTGCTGCCATCCCGCGCTCGCGGCGGAGAGCCGGGTCGCGCTCACGCTGCGCGAGGTCGGCGGGCTCACGACGACCGAGATCGCGCACGCGTTCCTCGTCGCCGAGCCGGCCATGGCCCAGCGGCTCGTCCGCGCGAAGCGGAAGATCCGTGACGCCGGCATTCCGTTCCGCGTTCCGCCCGACCACCTCCTCCCCGAGCGGCTGCGCCCGGTCCTGGCGGTGCTCTACCTCGTGTTCAACGAGGGCTACACGGCGACCGCCGGCTCGGAGCTCGTGCGCGCCGATCTCTGCGACGAGGCGATCCGGCTGGGAAAGCTGCTTGCCGTCCTCATGCCCGACGAGGCGGAGGTGCTCGGCCTGCTCGCGCTGATGCTCCTGCAGGACTCCCGTCGTTCCGCCCGCGTCGGCGAGGAGGGGGAGATCGTGCTGCTGGAGGACCAGGACCGTTCGCTCTGGAACCGGGCTCGCATCGACGAGGGTGTCCGCGTCCTCGACCGTGCCGTCTCGATCCGCCGGCCGGGGCCGTACCAGCTCCAGGCCGCAATCGCGGCCGCGCACGCCGAGGATCGCCCGCGCGAGGAGATCGTCCTGCTCTACGACGCGCTGGCTGCGATGGATCCCTCCCCCGTCGTGAGGCTCAACCGCGCCGTCGCCGTAGCGCTCGCGGGTGACGTCGGCAGAGGTCTGGCACTGATCGACGAGATCGATGTGCTCGACGACTACCACCTTCTGCATGCCGCGCGTGCCGATCTCTGCCGCCGGCTGGGGCGGCGGGACGAGGCTGCGGCGGCATACCGCCGCGCGCTCGCGCTGACCGCGAACGAGACCGAGACGCGGTACCTCGAGCGTCGCCTAGCCGAGGTCTCGTAGGGCGAGCTCGACGGCCTCCGCGGGGGTCGCCGCCCGGAGAGCTCCGTCGACCTCGGGAGCTCCCTCGAGTGCCACGACTCGCCTGCCGAGCCTGAGCCCGAGCGCCATCTCGGCGGTCGTGCCCCAGCTCCCACCGATGGCGATCACCGCGTCACCAGACGCGGCCACTGCGAGGTTCCGCGCATGGCCCATGCCGGTGACGACGACGTGATCCGCCCACGGATTCGCAGCGCCCCGGCTCTCGCCGGGCAGGATCGCGATCGTCGTCCCACCCGCATCCTTCGCGCCGCGGTGCGCCGCCGCCATGACCTCGTCGAGGCCGCCCGTGACCACGGTGCAGCCACGCTCGGCGAGCATCCGTCCGACCTCCTCGGCGGCGGCCTCCCACTCGGCGCCACTGCCTACGACTGCAACCTGACGCGCCATCGATGGTAAGCATGACCCGTGGAGCGACGCGAGGCACTCGGAGGGACGCTGATCCTCGGCGGCGGCTTCGCCGGCAGCTACGTCGCGCGGCTCCTCAAGCGGAGCGGCGCGACGGTCGTCTCGCTGGACAACTCCATGATCTACACGCCACTTCTCCCGGAAGCGGCGTCCGGGACGCTCGAGCCACGGCATGTCGTCGTCCCCCTCCGAGAGATGTGCCCGCACGCCGAGCTCGTCCTGGGACGCGTCACCGGGCATGACCGGAGCGCCAAGACCATCGCGCTCGAGTCGCTGGCCGGCCCCCTGGAGATCCACTACGAGCGCCTCGTGGTGGCGCTCGGAGCGACGACGCGCACCCTCCCGGTACCCGGGCTGGCGGAGCACGGCGTCGGCTTCAAGGACCTCGCGGACGCGGTCGCGCTCCGGAATCGCGTGCTCCTGCAGCTCGAGCGCGCGACCATCCATCCCGACGATCCGTCCGAGCTCGGGTTCGTCTTCGTCGGCGCCGGATATGCGGGCGTCGAGGCTCTCGGCGAGCTCAACGACATGGCACACGCGGCGCTGCGCTCGTACCCGACGCTTCGCGACGTGCCGCAGCGGTGGGTGCTCGTCGACGCGGCTCCGAAGATTCTCCCGGAGATCCCGCGCGGCCTCGGCGCCTATGCGTCGGAACGGCTCGAGCGGCGCGGCATCGAGATCCATGTCGGGACGACGCTCGAGTCGTACGACGGAAGGGAGGCCGTGCTCGCGGACGGCACCCGCATTCCGGCCCGGACGCTCGTCTGGACCGCGGGTGTTCGCGCGAGCCCACTCCTGCCCGACCTCGATCTCCCGCTCGACGAGCGAGGCCGCGTCGTTGTCGACGAGACGCTGCGCGTGGAGGGGTCCGAGGACATCTGGGCGCTCGGCGACTGTGCCGCCGTGAAGAACGTGAAGACACCCGGCGTCGTCGACCCGCCCACGTGCCAGCACGCGCTGCGCCAGGCGCGGCGTCTGGCGAAGAACCTGACCGGACCGCCGAAGCCGTACGGCTACCGCATGCTGGGCCAGGTCGCGACGCTCGGCCGCTTCAAGGGAATCGCGGAGCTCCCGGGCATACACGTGTGGGGCTTCCCGGGATGGTTCGTCGCGCGCACGTACCACCTCTATCAGCTCCCGCTCCTCTCACGGAAGCTGCGAGTCGTCGTCGACTGGACGGTCGCGCTCTTCTTCCGGCGCGACATCGTGGAGCTGTCCATGCTCGGACAGCAACGGCGACTCGGCGACTAGCGACTAGCGCAGGTCCTTCAGCGCGGCCTTCAGGCTCTGCTTGCCTCCCAGGACGCCCTCGAACAGGTCGCCGTCGCGCGCGGCGCGGTCGATGACGGCCTCCATCGTGAACGCGGCGGAATCGAGACCTGAGACGACCTCGTCCCAGCGCAGAGGAGTCGAGACCGGAGCGCCTGCACGAGGACGAACGGAATAAACCATCGCGTTCGTCGCCCCCGGACGATTCTGGTTCGCGTCGACGAGCACGCCCTTGCGCTTCGCCTTCGACCAGGCCGTGGTCACGAGGCCAGGGTGCGTTCGCTCGAGCGCGCTGCCGACAATCGCGGCGAACTCGCGGGCCTCGGAGAACTCGTGTCGCCGGGCGATCGGGACGAGGACGTGGATTCCCCGCGACCCCGACGTCTTCGGGAAGCTCTCGAGCTCGAGCAGGTCGAGCGTGTTCTTCACGAGGCGTGCGACCTCGACGACGTTCTCGAACGTCGCTCCCTCCGACGGGTCGAGATCGAACATGACCCAGTCGGGGCGGTCGGGCTTGTCTACGCGAGACGACCACGCGTGCAGGTCGATGCAGCCCATGTTCGCCATCCACATGAGCGCGAGGTCGTCGTTCACGACCGCGTAGTCGATGATCTTCTTCTCGCCCTCGCGGGTCGAAGCAGGCTGTGCGGTGCGTGGGATCCAGTCCGGCATGTGCGTCGGCGCCTGCTTCTGGAAGAAGCTCTTCCCCTGCCAACCGTCGGGGTAGCGCTTCATCGTGAACGGTCGGTCCTTGAGGTGTGGGACCAGCACCTCGGCGACGTCTCGGTAGTAGGCGATCAGGTCGCCCTTCGTGATGCCCTCGTCGGGCCAGAACGGCTTGTCGAGGTTCGACAGCCGGAGCGTCCGGCGGCCTCGCTTCAGCTCGCCAGGGAGCGGCGAGCGCTCGCGGCGCACGTCAGGTGCCTCCTTGTCGTCTCGCAAGCGGAGATAGGAGGGCGCTCGCAGACGTCCCTCGTGCGTCCACTCGGCGAACTCCACCTCGGCGACGAGCTTCGGCTCGACCCAGGTGAGGTCCGACGCCCGAATGCGGGGCATCCTCGGAACGTCGGCGAACGGCGAGTCCGGGCGCTCGAGCGGCTCCAGTGCCTTGCGAAGCCGCTCGATCTCGGCATCCGAGAAGCCCGTGCCGATGTTGCCCGCCCAGCGGAGCACACCCGCGTCGTGTACCCCGGCGACGAGCGCGCCGAACTTCGTGCGCCGGCCCTGGCCGCGCGTGTATCCGGCGATGACCACCTCCTGCGTCTGTCGCAACTTCAGCTTGTGCCAGTCGGTCGAGCGACGGCCGGAGCTGTACAGCGAGTCGGCTCGCTTCGCGACGACGCCTTCGAGCTCCTGCTCGCGCGCAGCTGCAAGCAACGCGGGGCCGTCGTCGAACTGAGGCGAGACGAGGACACCCGGGCTGCGACCGACGACCTGCTCGAGGCGCCGCCGGCGCTCCTGCAACGGCTCGTCGACGAGCGTCTCGGAGTCGAGCTCGAGGAGGTCGAAGAGCATGAGGACGGGCGTGCCGTTGCCCTCCTGCAGGAGCGAGAAGCGGGACCGGCCGTGTTCGTCGAGCGCGCAGATCTCGCCGTCGAGAACTGCGTCCGGTGTCGTGATCGCAGTTGCCGCCGCCCGCGCGACGTCACGGAACCGCCCCGTGAGGTCGTTCCCATTCCGACTCGTGAACGTCACCTCGCCGCCGGTCACGGTCACGATCGCGCGGAAGCCGTCCCACTTCGGCTCGTAGAGCCACTCCTCCCCGACCGGGAGCGACTCCGAGGAGACCGCGAGCATGGGCAGGTAGCGGCGGCCGCCGCTGCCCGCGTCCTTGCGGAGGAGGAGCCAGTTCTTGGGGTCTCCGTCGAGCGCCGCCGGCACGAGCGTCCACTCGCCCTCCAGCCGCTCTCCACGAAGCCGCACCGTGAGCCCGCCGTCGCGCTTCTCCTCGAGCAGCTCGTACGTCCCGCGATCCCAGATCTCGACCGTTCCCGCGCCGTACTCCCCCGCGGGAATGACGCCCTCGAAATCAGCGTACTCCAGCGGGTGGTCCTCGACGTGCACGGCAAGATGCCGCTCACCCTTCCGAAGAGGGACGCCCTTTGGGACCGCCCAGCTCGCAAGCGCGCCGTTGCGCTCGAGGCGAAAGTCGTAGTGCAGGCGTCTTGCGTCGTGCCGCTGGATCACGAAGCGCAGGTCGCGCGAACGTGCGCTCCGAGCGCCGAAGGGTTCCGGCGTCTTCCCACGGTGACGCTTGCGTTTGTACTCGTCGAGGCTCACTTGTGGATTGTCGCCCGGTACGCAACACGTTCTTTACCAACTCGCTGCATGCCGGTCTTTTTCCCTGCGTAGACGCCCATTTGGTACCGGGGATAAGCCTGTGGAAGGTGGGGAAAACGCGAAATCCGGCTACACGGAGGCGAGGACGCCCATGACGCGGTACTTCGCCCGCCTCTGCCGCTTCCGTTCCGACGGATCGAGCCCCTCGATTTCCTCGAATGCAGCGAGAACACCCTGCTCGAGAAGCTTCGCGGCGCGCGTCGGGGTCGATATGCGCGCCGCCGACGGGCTCCGCGACGATGCCGTCGACGACGCCAAGCTCGAGGCAGTGGACGGCGTCGGGCCTGAACGCGGCGGCGGCCTTCCGCGCCTCCCCGCATCGCGCCAGAGGATCGCGGCACACCCCTCCGGGGAGATGACGGAGTAGATCGCATTCTCCTGCATGAGCACGCGGTCCGCGACAGCGATCGCGACCGCGCCACCGGAGCCGCCCTCACCGATCACGCACGCGACCGTCGGGACGCTCAGCCGCACCATCGCCGCCTGGGAGCGCGCGATCGCGCCTCCCTGGCCGTGCTGCTCGGCCGCGACACCGGGATACGCACCGGGCGTGTCGACCATCGTCACGAGTGGAAAGCCGTGCCGATCGGCAAGCGCCATCGCACGCATGGCCTTGCGATAGCCCTCCGGGTAGGCCATGCCGAAGTTCCGCTTCGTCCGCTCCTTCAGGTCGCGGCCCTTCTGATGGCCCACCAGCACGACTGTTCGCCCGTCGAGCTTGCCGATCCCGGTGACGAGCGCGCGGTCGTCAGCACGACCTCGATCGCCGTGCAGCTCGAAGAAGTCCTCGAAGATCCGCTCGACGTAATCGAGGGTGTACGGACGATCTGCATGTCGTGCGAGCTCGACGGACTGCCAGATCTCCTCCGCGCTCGGCTCCTCGCGGAGATGGTCGAGCTGGTCCTGCAGGCGCGCGAGCTCACCGCTGAGCTTCGTACCGCGCAGGAGCTTCATGGCGCCGAGCTTACTGAGCCGCTCGCGCAGCCGCATTTCCGCTTCGCTCGGCATCAGCTCCGGGCGAACAACCGGAGCAACCGCCCGAGCGTGGGGCGAAGCTCCTCGCGCGCGACGATCCCGTCGAGATGGCCGAACCGAAAGTTCGACTCGGCAAGGCCGAAGTCGTCCGGGAGCTTCTCGCGGGTCGTCTGGGCGACGACCCGCGGCCCGGCGAACGACATGAGCGCACCCGGCTCGGCGAGGACGACGTCCCCGAGGCTCGCGAAGCTCGCGAGCACTCCGCCGGTCGTCGGATGCGTGAGCACGGAGAGGACTGCGCCGCCGGACTCGTGCAGCTCGTCGATCGCGCAGATCGTCTTCGGCAGCTGCATGAGCGCGAGGATCCCCTCCTGCATGCGGGCGCCACCGGAGGCCGAGATCGACACGAGCGGCACCTCGGCGCTCGCGGCTCGCTCGCAGGCACGGACGAACTTCTCGCCGACGACGCTCCCCATCGAGCCCCCCATGAACGCGAAGTCCATGACCGCGAGCTGGCACCTCGTCTCTTCGATCGCAGCCGAGCCGCACACGATCGCGTCACCGAGACCGGTCTCGATCTCCGCCTCGGCGAGCCGCTCCGCATACGGCCGCAGGTCGAAGAAGCCGAGAGGATCGGCAGAACGGAGCGAGTCGTCCTCCTCCGCGAACGATCCCGGATCCGAGACCTGCTGGATCCGCTCGCGTGCGCGCACTCGGAAGTGGTGGCCGCACTGCGGGCACACGCGCAACGTCTGCTCCAGCTCATCGTCGCGGTAGTGCGACCCGCAGCCCGGGCAGGTGTTCGGATGCGTCTGCCCCTGCGCCGGCTCGTCCGGGCGCTTGCTCTCGACCTCCACGTCGACCCGACCCTGCCCGGAAGACATGCGCTGGATACTAGTGCCGGTCTAGAAGCCGGCCGCGGCCAGCAGCCGCGCGGCCAGCGCAGCATTCCGCTCGGTTGCGAGGAAGCCCGTTACTCCAATCCCTGCGATCGTCGTGCGTCCGGCGACGTCGCCCAGCAACCCCTCGAGCTCCGAGACCGACATGCCATCCGGCTCCGGCATGAAGACGTCGGCCTCCTCCGGATCCAGCACGTCGAAGTCGAGCGCGACATACGCGAACTCCACGCCGCCGAGCGCGCGATCGAGCGACTCGTCGATCGCGTGCGCGGCCATGAACTCGACCTCGGGCGGATCGAGGTTACGGGCACCGACGAGAGCAGTGTCCTCCGGCACGACGACGCCGGCGTCGATGAGCATCCGAAACGGCATTCCCCACTCGTTGCCAGAGGGAGACGTCTCGGGCGTGTTGAGATCACCGTGGGCGTCGAGCCAGACGAGGCCCAGCCGTTCCACACGCCGCGATACGCCGGTCGCGGCGCCGACGTGCGAGCAACAGCACCCGCCGACGACGATCGGCCGTGCCGCCAGCGCCGCTGCGATCACGTCGGTCTGCTCTCCGAGCGAGTCGCGCTCGACGACGGCGGCCTCGGGATACGGGAGCGCGACGTTCGCGGCATCCGCCATCGCTTCGCCTCCCGCTCCCCACGCGCGAGGCACGCGAACCAGGCCGGCAGTGAACGTCGCGCCGCAGCTGTGACACTCGTACCCGTCACCGACGGCGACCGCCGTGAACGTGCGGCAGTTCGGGCAGCGCCCGCGGAGGGACGACATCAGGTGCCCGAAGGCACGAGCGAGTCGAGGGCATCGGACAGGACATTGACGCCGGTGAGTGTGACGTTCGGCCGCGGATCGTCTGGCTCGTCCAGCCGATTGATCCAGATGGAAGGGATGCCGAGCTCGCTCGCAGGCTCGATGTCGTGGAAGAGGCTCTGCGCGACATGCACATGACCGACGTCGCCGCCGACTCGCTGGCGGAACACCTCCCAGTGCCGGTGCGCCGGCTTGTAGGAGCCGATCTCGCCTGCGGCGATCGCCAGGTCGAAGGGAACGCCGATCGACAGCATCGAAGCGTCTATGAGGTCGCGGTCGGTGTTCGAGAGGATCGCGAGGCGCCAGCCCCGGGACCTTGCCTCGGTCAGCCCCGGGCCGACGTCCTCGAAGACCGGCCAGTCGGGAAGGGAACGCGCGAGGGCGCTCGTCTCGCCCTCGGGCAGCGTCAGAGCCGGTCTCGTCCGAAAGGCGCTCGAGGACGACCGTGAGCACCTCGCGGTAGGAGATCCCTGGGTTCGCTGACTGGACCTGGGGCTCGAGCTCGTGGTAGCGGGCGAGCAGCTCGTCCGCTCGCTCGACGCCGAACAACTTCTCGAGCTCGGCGCCGATACCGCCGTTCCAGTCCACGAGCGTCCCGTAGCAGTCGAACGTCGCCCAGCGCTCCACGTCACAAGCCTAATCTGCAGGACGATGCTCGAGATCCGCCCACTGCTCGCGAGTGACTGGCCGGCAGTGGAGGCGATCTACGCCGAGGGCATCGCGACACGAAATGCGACCTTCGAGACGGCGACACCGACCTACGAGGAGTTCGATGCGGGCCACCACGCCGACCATCGGCTCGTCGCCGTCGAGCACGGCGGCGTGCTGGGCTGGGTCGTGCTCGCTCCGACATCGGCGCGAGCATGCTACGCCGGAGTCGCCGAGAACTCGGTCTACGTCGCGGCCGACGCGCGCGGTCACGGAGTGGGTCGCGCACTCATGGAGGCGGTCGTGACGAGTGCCGCAAGCCGCGGGATCTGGAGCATCCAAGCCGGGATGTTTCCCGAGAACGCCGCGAGCGTCGCGCTGCACGAGAGCCTTGGCTTCCGCCTCGTCGGACGCTTCGAGCGCATCGCGCAGCTCGACGGCGTCTGGCGCGACACCATCCTGCTCGAGCTGCGACTTCCCTAAGCCGCTTCGTCCCAGCGGCGGAACACGACACACGCGTTGTGCCCGCCGAAGCCGAACGAGTTGGAGACCCCGATCTCGGTGTCCTGTCGGCGCGCCTCGTTCGGGATGTAGTCGAGGTCGCACTCGGGATCGGGCGTCTCGTAGTTGATGGTCGGCGGCAACACGCCGTGCTTCAGCGCGAACGTCGTGAAGATCGCCTCGACCGCGCCCGCCGCGCCCAGGCAGTGGCCGGTCGCGCCCTTCGTCGACGACACGGGTGTCCGAAGGGCTTTCTCCTCACCTAGCGCGAGCTTCAGCACGCGCGTCTCCGCTGAGTCGCCCGCCGGCGTCGACGTCCCGTGTGCGTTGACGTAGCCCACTTCGCTCGGGTCGATCCCGGCGTCGCTGAACGCCATCCGCATCGCACGCGCAGGGTTCTGTCCGCTCGGGTCCGGGTCGGACACGTGGCTCGCGTCGGCTGACACGCCGTACCCGAGCACCTCCGCGTAGATCTTCGCGCCTCGAGCACGCGCGTGGTCGAGCTCTTCGAGCACGAGCATTGCGCCCGCCTCCCCCATGACGAACCCGTCACGACCCGAGTCGAACGGCCTGGAGGCGGCCTTCGGGTCATCGTTGCGGCGAGAGAGCGCGCGCATCGCGGTGAAGCCCGCGACCCCGACGCGCGTGATGGGAGCCTCGGTCCCTCCGCAGAACATGACGTCGGCACGGCCGAGCCTTATCGCGTCCAGACCGTCGCCGATCGCCATGTTCGACGCGGCGCACGCTGTGCACTCGGCCGCAAGGGGACCCTGCGCTCCGAGCTCCATCGACACCCAGGCGGCCGCCATGTTCGGGATGATCTGGACGATCGCGAACGGGCTCGTCCGATCCGGTCCGCGCTCGAGAAGAGTCTGGAAGCAGTTCTCGAAGGCATACAGGCCGCCGATCCCGGTCGCGACCGCAGCGCCGACCCGGTCCGGCTCGGCTGCGATGGAGACGCCGCTGTCGGCCTCCGCCATGCGCGCCGCCGAGAGCGCCAACTGCGAGAAGCGGTCCATCCGGCGCGCCTGCTTCCGGTCGATCCAGCTGGTCGGCTCGAAGTCCTTCAGCTCACACGCGAAGTGGACGTCGTAGTCGGAAGTGTCGAAGTGCGTGATCGGCCCGGCACCGGCCTCGCCTGCGACGAGGCTCTGCCACGAGGACTCGGGATCGTTCCCGAGCGGCGACACCATCCCGACACCGGAGATGACCACCCGGCGGCGCCCGTTGTCGGATCCGCCCGCCACCTACATCCCCAGTCCACCGTCGACGAGGAGCACCGCACCCGTGATGAACGACGCCTCGTCCGAGCAGAGGAAGCGCACCGCTCCGGCGACGTCCTCGGCGTCCCCGAGGCGTCCGAGCGGCGTGTTCTGGAGCATCATCGACGTGGCCTCCTCCGGCAAGACGTCCGTGAGCTGCGTCTTCACGTATCCCGGGACGACGACGTTCGCACGCACGTTGCGGCTGCCGAGCTCGCGGGCGAGCGACTTCGTGAATCCGATGATGCCCGCCTTCGAGGCCGCGTAGTTCGTCTGCCCCCAGTTTCCATGGATGCCGACGATCGAGGAGATGTTCACGACCGTCCCCGCCCGCTTCTTCATCATCCCGCGAGCGGCGGCACGGCAGGTGTAGAAGCACGACGCCAGGTTCGTGTCGATGACGGTGTTCCAGTCGTCGTCCGACATGCGCACGAGCAGCCCGTCCCGCGTGACGCCGGCGTTGTTGACGAGGATGTCCACGTCGCCCGCCTCCTCGACGAGCGCCTGTGCGGACGCGGGATCCGAGACGTCCGCCTGCACGGCCCGCGCCCCGAGCTCGGATGCGAGCGTCTGCGCCTCGTCGGCACCGGTCCGATACGAAACGACCACCGCTGCGCCCGCGGAGGAGAGCTCGGTCGCGATCGCGCGACCGATGCCCTTCGACGCGCCCGTGACGAGCGCCGTGCGACCCTCGAGCGAGCAGAACGCCTGCGTCACCGCGCGAGTGTTTCCTGCGCCCGCTCCAGGCTCTCGAGCGAGTTGACCGAGATCGTCTTCACGCCGCGGTCGATACGCCGAACGAGACCCGAGAGCACGTTTCCCGGCCCCACCTCGACGAAGGTCGTCGCGCCGCTTCGGATGAGCTCCGTCGCGGCCTGCGTGAACCGGACCGGTCCTGTCAGCTGATCGACGAGAAGCGCGGCCACCTTCTGCGCCGGCTCGATCTTGGCAGTCACCGTCGACATGAAGGGCGCGAGCGGCTCGGAGATCTTGACCCGGTCGATCGCCGGGCGGAGACGGTCTGCCGCCTTCGCAACGAGCGGGCTGTGGAAGGCGCCCGAGACCTTGAGCATCACGGCTCGTCGGGCGCCGAGGCTCGCGGCCTCGGCGCAGCACTCCTCGACCGCCTCGTGCTCGCCCGAGACGACGATCTGCCCGGGGCAGTTGTAGTTCGCCGGCCAGACGCCGACGATCCGCCTGCACAGCTTCTCGACCTCCTCGTCGGCGAGGCCGAGGATCGCAGCCATTGCGCCGGGCCGCTGCCTCGCCGCCTCGGCCATCGCCAGGCCGCGCTCGCGGACGAGCCCGATCGCGGCGCCAGTCTCGAGCGATCCCGCCGCGGCCAATGCCGCGAACTCGCCCACGGAGTGCCCGACGACGACGTCCGGCTCGAGGCCGCGCTCGCGCATCGCCGCGAGGATCGCGAGGCTCGTCGCGACGAGGGCAGGCTGCTGCACCTCCGTTTCCACGAGCTGCTCGAGGGGGGTCGAGAAACAGAGGACCTCGAGGTCGAGGCCGCTCGCGTCGGAGCCGATCCGATACACCTCACGCGCCGCTGGAAAAACCTCGGCGATCTCTCTGCCCATGCCCTCCTCGAGCGACCCCTGACCTGGGAAGCAGAATGCGACCTTGCTCATGTCTCTCTCCCGTTCGTCCATTCGATGAGCGCCGAGCCCCACGTGAGGCCGGCGCCCATACCGGTCAGCAGCACCAGCTTGCCGTCCTGCAGGCGTCCATCCGCGCGCGCATCTGCGAGCGCGAGCGGGATGGACCCGGACGATGTGTTGCCGTAGCGATCGACGTTCACGATGGTCTTCTCGGGGGGGATCCCGAGCTTAGCCGCCGCGTAGTCGATGATCCGCTTGTTCGCTTGGTGCGGCACGTATACGTCGATGTCATCGACGGTCTTGCCGCACTCGGCGAGAACGTCGTTCGCCGACGACACCATGACCCTCGTCGCGAACTTGAACACCTCGCGGCCGTTCATCTTCACGAACGAGTCCGGGTCGTCGAAGTGGCGCGAGCCCGAGCCGGGGTACCAGAGGAACTCGCCGCCGCCGCCGTCCGCCCCGAGCTCGAAGCCAATGAAGCCGCCCTTCTCGACGGGCTCCATCACCACCGCTCCCGCTCCGTCCCCGAAGAGGACGAGGGTGGAACGGTCCTCCCAGTCGAGGATCTTCGAGAGAACGTCGCCGCCGACGACGAGCGCGCGTCGGGAGAGCCCGGACGCGAGCATCCCGTAGGCCTGCGCGATCGCGTAGACGAATCCGGTGCAGCCGGCGAGCAGGTCGTACGCGGCCGCGTGCGGCATTCCGAGAGCGTCGGCGAGCAACGCTGACGACGTCGGGAACATCATGTCCGGTGTGACGGTGGCGCAGATGAGCAAATCGATGTCCGACGCCTCCACGCGTGCGTCGTCGAGCGCGGCGCGGGCGGCCGGCAGGGCGATGTCGGTGAGCGCCTCCTCTTTCGATGCGATTCGTCGCTCGCGGATCCCGGTGCGATCCCGGATCCACTCGTCGGAAGTGTCCACGATCTCCGCGAGCTCGGCGTTCGTCATGACCTTCTCGGGGACGTGCACGCCGAGGCCGGTGATGCCGATGCGGACGCCCTGAGCCGTTCCGAGCACGGCTAGCGCTCCACCGCGAACGTCAGGGTCCCGCGCGCGGCGAGCGCCTCACCGACGTGCGCGGTCGCCTTCCCGCGGCCGATCGGGCCGCGGATCGTGTCAATCTCGCAGGTGAGCGTGAGGACGTCGCCGGGCTCGACCACGCGTTTGAAGCGGCAGTCGTCGATGCCCGCGAAGAACGCGATCTTGCCGCGGTTCTCCTCTTCGACGAGGACGGCAATTGCCCCGGTCTGCGCCATCGCCTCGACGATCAGGACCCCTGGCATGACCGGCCGCTCCGGGAAGTGGCCGGCGAACCACCAGTCGTCGGCGTTGACCGCCCGCCGCGCGACCACGCGGCGGCCCGGATCGAGCTCGGTGACCTCGTCCACCAGCAGAAATGGGTCCCGATGGGGCAGGATCGACTCGATTTGGTCCTTTCCGAAGGGCGCGGCCGGCACCACGGGGCGAGTCTACTGGCCGGATCCGGCTGCTAATCGTCGCCGCGGATGCGCACCACCGGGCCGCTCACGTTCCCCGCTGCATCCCAGGCGACCACCCGCACCTTCGCGGCAGGGCCGCTCCAGGGGATCCTGACGGTTCCAGCTTTCATCACCTCGCGCCGAAGCGCTCGCCCGTCGATGACGAACGTGAGGAGCGACGGCTCGCTGACCTGCACACGTAGCCCCTTGCCGGGGAGGATGCGAACGCGGGGAGCGACCGTGTCGGAGACGAACGGGACGCCGTATGCGATGAGGCCGGTGGCGCTTGTCACCTCGACGACAGCGTCATAGGAGCCGTCGCGCACGCGGCCTGTCGCGCGCATCCCGTTCCAGAGGAAGTCCGGAGCGGTAGGGACGAAGTTGCCGACGAGCGGACTTGCGACCCAATGGCCTTCGCGCTCGATTCGAATGCGCACGAACGCCGGCGCAGTAAGCGCGTAGCGAACTCTGAGCGTGTCCTTACGGCCATCGCCGTTCGGCGAGAACGCCGCAGGCTCGGCCGTCACGAGCCCGAGTGTCCGGTTCACGCTCAGCGGGATCACCCTCTGGACGGAGACACCCGCGGCCGTGCGCGCGGTGATGACGACGTTGTAGTCGCCGTCGGCCAGCGCAGATCCGTCGATCGTGACCGTGTGCTGTCCGGCATGCGTCCAGACACGGTCGACCGGGATCGCCAAAACGCCGCCGATGACGTCCGTGATTTCGACGGTGACGCTCGCCGAGGCGGTGATGCCGTAGATCAACGTCGCGGTGTCGGCCTGACCGTCGTCGTTCGGGCTGATCGCCTCCGGCTCGGCGACGGCCGCTTCGATCGCCAACGGCGCTGTTCCCCCGCCCGCGCGCAGAATCCCGGTCGCCGGGCGGGCCGAGCCGGCGCTGACGTTCCAGGTGTACGAGCCAGGGGACGCTCCCGCCGAGTCCCAGGTCCAGTCGATGTCCGTCCCGCTCCCGGAGCCTCGCGCGACCTCTGCGCCAACCTGCGACGTCATGGTGACAGTCCAGGGTTGCGGCGCCGAGAGAAGCGCTTGCACACGGATCGACGTGCCGTCGACCTCGGCCTTCGGCTCGAAGATCTTCAGCCCTCCGAGACTTCGCGCCGCCGCGGCGATCGAGTTGAGGCGGGAGTAGAGCGCGTTACCGGGACATTCGGTGAGACCCGTGTCACGGTGCCCGGACACGGCATTCAGAAGAACCGGGATGCCACGTGCGTACTTCTCGCTACCGCCCGAGATGACGTTCACGAACGACGTAGGATCGACGTGCGCGAGATCGAGGCGCCAGGCGATGAGCTTCGCGATCGCGTCCAACGCCGCCTGCGACGGCTTCGTTGACCCGTACGTCCCGAGCAGCGCGATCCCGACCGACCCGGTGTTGAAGCCAAGCGCGTGCGCGCCGATGACGTTGCGGTCGACTCCTCCGTACCGCCCCTCGTAGATCGTCCCGAAGCGATCGACGAGAAAGTTGTAGCCGATGTCGTTCCAGCCGTTCCCCTGGACGTGGAAGAGCTGGATGCCCTTGACGATCGCTGCGGCCTCCGACCGGGAGTAGTCGTTCCGGCCGGCAGTGTGGTGAATGATCGCGAAGTTCACCTCGCTCGCATAGCTCGGCGGCCCGCGCCTGATCGTCTCGTCGGCACCCCACGAGAGCCTCGGCACGATCGCGGGAGCGCCCACAGCGGCGGTGACGCGGAGAGGGATCTTCACGTCGGGGCTCCAGACGAGCTCCGCACGAATCGCGGACACGGCCCCTCTGGCGCGCGCTTCGATGCGGTTGGAGACACCCACCCACCATGGATTCCCGAGGCGCCAGCCTGCGCGCCGCTGCTCCACCGAGCCTGCGTCCGGCCCGTCCTCGTCTTCGGGCGCTGCCGCCCTCCAAGCGCTCCAATGTCCGCGAGACGCTTCGCGTCCGCAACTCGACGCTTCCGGTCCCGCGCCACGACACCCCTGCGAGCGTGAACCGCGCGAGTCGCGATGCCGCCTCGAACCTCCCGCCTCCGTTCGGTTGCAGGTCGACCGTGACCGAGTGCGCCGTGCTCGAGCCGAATGCAGCCGGTGCGATCGCGAGACCGGCGAGGAGGCTGATCGTGATGGCGAGGGCTCGGCGCAAGGGACTCCAGCGTGATCACCACAGCCTTCGCGGGCAAGAGCGAAGAACCTCCGCTGATAGAATCCTTACACCGGTGCTAGGCCGCATTTTGCGGGGATTTCTTGCCTTTCCGCTCGTTTTCGGAGCGTTGGCGACGGCGCCGAGCGTCCTGGCGCAGAACGATGCGCCGCGAGTACTCGCAGTCCATCTCGACAACGACATCAACCCGGTCACGCAGGAGTACGTCGACGACTCCGTGACCCGAGCGGAGGATGACGACTACGACGCGGTCGTCCTCGTACTCGACACTCCGGGCGGGCTTGGGTCGTCGATGCGCGGGATCGTGAAGCGCTTCCTCTCGGCGACCGTGCCTGTCATCGTCTATGTCGCGCCGCCCGGATCGTCGGCCGACTCGGCGGGCGCGGTCATCACGATGGCCGCGGACCTCGCCGCGATGGCGCCTCAGACGAACATCGGTTCCTCCACGCCCATCTCGCTGAACGGCCAGGACATCTCGAAGGACCTCCGGCGAAAGATCGTCAACGATGCGGCCGCATACGTGGGAGAGCTCGCGCGGGAGCACGACCGCAACGTCGTCGCAGCGCGCAGGATGGTCACCGTAGCGTCGAACTACGGTGCTCGAGAGGCGAAGCGGATCGGGCTCGTCGAGGCGATCGCGCCGACACTGCCTGTACTGCTCGAGAAGGTCGACGGGACGAAGACCGTCCCGAAGGGCCTGGTGCTACACACCGCAGGAGCGCAAGTCGACGACGTCGAGATGAGCTTCTGGCAGCGTGCGCGCGACTTCCTCGTAGATCCGAACCTGATTGCGCTGATGCTCTCGATCGGCCTCATCGGCATCGTCGTGGAACTCTGGAACCCCGGCCTCATCTTCCCGGGCACCGTCGGTGCGATCTCGCTGATCCTCGGCCTCTACGGGTTGCAGGTGCTCCCGGTCTCGCTCGCCGGAGTGCTGCTGATGCTCCTAGCTGCAGGCTTCTTCGTCGCGGACGCGTTTCTCCCCACGCACGGTGCCGCGACCGCAGCCGGCGCGATCCTGTTCGTCCTCGGCGCGCTCATGCTGTTCGACCCCGCCGGAGACGCGTACCAGGTGTCTCTTCCGGTAGCGATCGCCATCGCGGGCACGATCGCCCTACTACTCGGCGTCGCCCTCACACGTGTCCTGCGGGCAGCACGCAATCCGGTCGCGGTCGGAACACAGGGCCTTGTCGGCGACGAGGGTGTCGTGCGGCGGGGGGGTCTCGTCCAGGTCAACGGCGAGCTCTGGCAGGCACACACCCAGGACGGCTCTCCGCTCGTGCCAGGCGACCACGTCCGGATCGAGCGCGTGGAGGAGGGCTTGCAGCTCATCGTAGGATCCCGGGTGGCCCCGACGGAGGAGGAAGCGCTCTCATGACTGTTGCAGGAATCGCGATTCTCGCCGTACTGGTCGTCGTACTGCTGATCCTCTTCGCAGCGGTCAAGATCGCACGCGAGTACGAGCGCGGCGTGATCTTCCGCCTGGGGCGGCTCCTCCCTCACCCGAAGGGACCCGGTCTCTTCCTCCTGATTCCCGTCGTCGACCGCATGGTGAAGGTGGACCTGCGCACGGTGACCCTGAACGTCCCGCCGCAGGAGGTCATCACCAAGGACAACGTGCCGGTTCGCGTCAACGCCGTCGCGTACTTCCGCATCGTCGAGCCCAACTCGGCAATCGTCCAGGTCGAGAACTACATGGTCGCGACGTCGCAGATCGCGCAGACGATCCTGCGTTCGATCCTGGGGCAGCACGTGCTCGACGAGCTCCTGTCCGAGCGGGACAAGCTCAATTCGATGCTGCAGGAGCAGATTGACGATCAGACCTCTCCGTGGGGGATCAAGGTCTCGATCGTCGAGGTGAAGGACGTCGAGATCCCCGCGAGCATGCAGCGCGCGATGGCGCGCCAGGCGGAGGCCGAGCGCGAGCGCCGCGCGAAGGTGATCTCCGCCGAGGGCGAGTTCCAGGCCTCTGAGCGGCTCAAGGACGCCGCGGCGGTCATGGCGCAGGAGCCGATCACGGTCCAGCTCCGCTATCTGCAGACGCTGCTCGAGATCGGCGCGGCCAACAACTCGACGATTATCTTCCCGATCCCGATCGACCTGCTCACCGCCCTCTCGAACGCAGCCAAGAAGGACGGCAGCTGACCTCGGGCGTGCGGTTCCTCCCCTAGGCCACGTCGTCCTCCCTCCAGAGGCCGTTAGCGATCGGCGATCGCCGCCGCGAGGGCGCGTGTTCTCGTTCCCAGCCGTGCGAGCGCGCGCTTCACGCAGGTTCGGACGGTGCGAACGCTACGGCGTGGGGGTGGAGTCGTCGGCAGCGTCCTCTGCGGGCGGCATGACTGCTGCCTCGTCGGCCACAGGCACCGGCTCGTCATCCGAGCCGACGACCGGCGCGAGCGTCGCGACTTGCTCGCCCTCACGGAGACGCATCACGATGACGCCCTGCGTGGACCTGCCCGCCCTGCGGATCCCGTCCACGGGGATGCGAATGACAGTGCCTCCGTCCGAAATGAGCATGACCTGATAGCCATCGCGAACGATGCGGGCCCCGGCTAGCCGTCCCTTGCTCTCGACGAGCTGAACCGTCTTGACGCCCATGGTCCCGCGACCCTTGACAGGGTAGTCACCCACGCGGGTCCGCTTGCCGTAGCCGTTCTGTGTAACGACGAGAAGATCCGCCTCGTCGTCGGCGATGTCGACCTCGATCACCTCGTCATCCGCGCGGAGCTTCATCCCTGCGACCCCGGACGTGTCACGGCCCATCGCACGCACGTGCTTGCCATGGAAGCGAACGGCCTGTCCGAGCCGCGAGACCATGAGCACATCGTCGGTGTCCTCGGCCAGCCTCACGCCGATCAGCTCGTCGTCTTCGCGCAGCTTGATCGCGATGATCCCGTCGGCCTTGAGCGGCGTGTTGTACGAGGCGAACTCGGTCTTCTTGACGATGCCCTTCCTCGTCGCGAAGACGAGGTACTTCGCCTCCTCGAAGTTGCGCGTCGCGATGACCGCCTGCACGTCTTCGTCCTGCCGGAACGGGAGCAGATTGACGATCGCCCTGCCCTTCGACTGTCGGGAGCCGAGCGGGAGCTCGTGCACCTTGAGCCGATACACCTTCCCGACGGTCGTGAAGAAAAGGATGTAGTCGTGCGTCGACGCGACGAATAGGTGCTCGATGTAGTCCTCGTCCTTCAGGTCCATCCCCATCACGCCGATACCCCCTCGGCGCTGCTCGCGGTACGAGGTCACGGGCAGCCGCTTGATGTAGCCGGACTTGGTGATCGCGATCACCATGTCCTCCTCCGCGATCATGTCCTCGAGCTCGAGGTCGGTGTCGCCCGCGACGATCTCGGTTCGGCGCTCGTCGTTCCGGCCGTAGATCTCCTTGAGCTCGAGCAGCTCCTCCTTGATCAGCGCCGCGATGTTCGACTCGTCACCGAGGAGCGCGCGGAGCTCGGTGATGCGCTCCTGGAGATCGGCGTACTCGTCCTCGACGCGCTTGCGCTCGAGGCCCGTGAGAGCGCGCAGCCGCAGGTCGAGTATCGCCTGGGCCTGGACCTCGCTCAGCCCGAAGCGCTCCATGAGCCCCGCCCGTGCCTCGTCCGCATCGTCGGACGCACGGATCAGCTGGATCACCTCGTCGAGGTTGTCGAGAGCGATGAGGTAGCCCTCGAGCACGTGCGCCCGGGCGAGCGCCTTGCGCAGCTCGAACTGCGACCGTCGAGTAACGACCTCGCGCTGGAAGTCGAGGTAGTGACGAACGAACTCGAGGAGCGACAGCGTCCGCGGCACACCGTCGACGAGGGCCACCGCGTTGTAGCCGAACGTGGTCTGGAGCGCCGTGTGCTTGAAGAGCTTGTTGAGTGCGACCTGCGGGACCGCCTCGCGCTTGAGCTCGATCTGGATGCGCATGCCGGTCTTGTCGGAGTAGTCCTGAAGGTCGGACACCTCGGTGATGACCTTCTCGCGCACCAGATCCGCGATCTTCGAGATAACCCCGCCGTCGCCGCCCTTCTTCACGCCGTAGGGGAGCTCCGTGACGATGATCGCGTTCTTGCCTCCTCGCAGCTCCTCGACGTGGGCCCGCGCGCGCATGACGATCCGGCCGCGTCCGGTCCGGTACGCGTCGCGAATGCCCGAGCGACCGACGACGATGGCGCCGGTCGGGAAGTCGGGGCCTTTGACGAACTTCATGAGGTCCTCGACGCTCGCCGTTGGCTTGTCGATGAGCGCCACGACCGCGTCGATCGTCTCCGCGAGGTTGTGCGGCGGGATGTTCGTGGCCATCCCGACTGCGATTCCTGTCGACCCGTTGACGAGCAGGTTTGGAAAGCGCGAGGGAAGGACCTGCGGCTCGCGGCGCGATTCGTCGTAGTTCGGGCCGAAATGGACCGTGTCGGAGTCGATGTCGCGGAGCATCTCCGTGGCCAGCTTCGCGAGCCGGCACTCCGTGTACCGCTCGGCGGCCGGCGGGTCGTCGTCGATCGAGCCGAATTGCCCTGCCCGTCGACGAGGGGATAGCGGAGAGAGAACGGCTGCACGAGCCGCGCGATGGCGTCGTAGATCGAGCTCGAGTCGTGCGGGTGGTACTTGCCCATCACGTCGCCGGTCACGCGGGCGCACTTGACGTACGGCCGGTTCGGCTGGTGCCCGGCGTCGTGCATAGCCCAGAGGATTCGCCGGTGCACGGGCTTGAGGCCGTCGCGGACGTCCGGCAGCGCGCGGCCGATGATCACGCTCATCGCGTAGTCGAGATAGCTCGAGCGCATCTCCTGCTCGAGCTCGCGTGGCTCGATGCGCCCCGCCCCGAGCGGCTCTACGACATCAGACATCCAGGAACCTCACGTCTTTTGCGTTCTGCTCGATGAAGAGCCGGCGCGGTTCCACCTGATCGCCCATCAGCGTCGAGAAGACCCTGTCGGCCGCCGCTGCGTCCTCGACCTCGACGCGGATGAGCATCCGCTTCGTGGGATCCATCGTTGTCTCCCAGAGCTGCTCGGGATTCATCTCACCGAGGCCTTTGAAACGGCTGATTTGCATGCCCTCCTTCGCGAGATCGAGGGACCCGGAGCGGAGATCGTCGAACGTCTCCGCGCGCGAGGACTTGTTCCCGAACGCGATCGTGAACGGTGGAAGGCCCACGACCTCGCCGACCTTCGCGTACGCCCGCTGGACCGAGCCGTACGTCGGCGAACCGAGCATCGCCGTCGGCAGTGCGACGTGGTGCGCCGTACTCGTCTCCGTCTCGACCACTCGTACGTGCAGGATGTCGTCGAGCTCCTCCTCCACCGTGAGCTCGTAGCCATTCGGCGGGATCGAGGCGATGAGATCGGCCGCGTTCGGTCGGTCGGACGGCTCGGCTTCGACGAGACCGTGCGAGATCGCAAACCGCGCCGCTGGGCCGAACTCGGCCTCGAGCTTCGCGGCCCACGCCTCGAGATGGCCAACGTCACGGACGAGTCGCGCCCAACGGGCCTCCGTAAGCGTCGTCTCACGCTCGTCGCGTGCCGTCACGATCATGTCCTTCACACGCTCGCGGACGAGCAGGTCCTCGAGCTGGGCGTCCTTCTCGAAGTACATCCCCCTGCTTCCGAGCTTCACGTGGTACAGCGGCGGCACGGCGATGTAGACGTGACCGCGCTCGAAGAGCTCGGGCATTGTCCGGTACAGGAAGGTCAGAACGAGCGTGCGGATGTGTGCGCCGTCGACGTCCGCGTCCGTCATGACGATGACCCGGCCGTAACGAAGATTCGTGATGTCGAACTCGTCGCCGAACCCGGTGCCGATCGCGGTGATCATTGCCTGGATCTCCGTGTTCGACAGGACCTTGTTGATGCGGTTCTTCTCGGAGTTGATGATCTTCCCGCGCAGCGGAAGGATCGCCTGCGTCGTGCGGTCGCGCGCCTGCTTCGCGGAGCCACCCGCGGAGTCGCCTTCGACGATGAAGAGCTCTGCCGACTCGGGGTCCTTGATCGTGCAGTCGGCGAGCTTCCCCGGAAGCGACGCGTTCTCGAGCGCGCTCTTGCGGCGCGTGAGCTCGCGCGCCTTGCGTGCGGCCTGACGCGCGTTTCGCGCCGCAATCGCCTTCTGGACGATCTGACGCGCCTCCGTCTTGTTCTCCTCGAGAAACTCGGACAGCCGTTGGTTGACGACCTTCTCGACGAGGCCCGCGACTCCCGGGTTTCCCAGCTTCGTCTTCGTCTGCCCTTCGAACTGGGGATTGCGCAGCTTCACCGAGATGACCGCAGCCAGACCCTCGCGAGCGTCCTCGCCCTCGAGGTTATCGTCCTTCTCCTTGAGGAGGCCCTCCTGGCGCGCGTATTGGTTGAGCGTCCGCGTCAGCGCAGCCCGAAAGCCCTGCAGGTGCGTACCACCCTCGGCCGTGTTGATGTTGTTCGCGAAGGAGAACACCGACTCGACGTACGAGCTGTTCCACTGCATCGCGACCTCGACGGCACCCTCGTCGCTCTCGCCTTCGAAGTAGACGATGTGCTTGTGGACGGCGTCCTTCGCCTCGTTCACGTGCGCGACGAAGTCCTTGATCCCGCCCTCGTAATGGAACTCGTCGGTGCGGCCGCCGGCACGTTCGTCACGCAGCACGATCCGCAGACCGCGGGTGAGGAAGGCCGTCTCGCGCAGACGCTGGAGCAGCGTCGCCGCGTCGAACTCGGTCTCCTCGAAGACCTCCGAGTCGGGAAGGAAGGAGATGGTCGTACCGGACTCGTCCTTCTTGGAGACGCCGATCGCCTCCATGTCCCCTACGGGCTCGCCCCGCGCGAACTCCTGGCGATACACCTTTCCGTCACGTCGCACCTCCGCGACGAGCCACTCGGAGAGCGCGTTGACGACCGACACGCCGACGCCGTGCAGTCCGCCCGAGACCTTGTAGCCATCGCCGCCGAACTTGCCTCCGGCATGCAGCTTCGTCAGGACGACGGTCAGCGCGGGAAGTCCCTGCTCCGGAATGACGTCGACCGGGATGCCGGCACCGGCGTCACGAACCGTCACGGAGTTGTCAGGATGGATAGTGACGTCGACGAGATCGTTGCGTCCCGCGAGAGCCTCGTCGACGGCGTTGTCGACCACCTCGTAGACGAGATGATGGAGGCCCCGCGAGCCCGTCGACCCGATGTACATGCCCGGGCGTAGACGGACCGGGTCCAGTCCCTCGAGGACAGTGATGTCCTTTGCTGTGTAGGCTGCTTCCGCCATGAAAAAAGCCCTGCAAATCGCCATATTGCGGGGCTCGGTAAGTCTATCAGAAGTGACGGCCGGAGCGACCCTTCAGGAGGCTTGCACGGGCGGCTCTCGCGACCAGCTCGCGGAGCTCCGGATCGCCGATCTCAGCGGCTGCGGCATCCGCCTCGCGCTCCACCTCCGGCGGCACTTCAAACGTCCTCGGAGCCGCCTCTCCGGCAGGCTCGAGCAGAGACTCGGGCTCGGGTATCGGACCGACTGCGAACCTGATCGCCGGCGGCGATTCGGCCCCTAGCCTCGCCCGCAGCGCTGCGAGTATCTCGTCCTGCAAGACCGACAACTCGTTGGCCCAGGTCGCCGAGGCGACAGCCACATGCAGCGTGCCGTCCCGGGCAAGCCGCAGCGGCCACGCCTTCCGTGCAACCGCATCCCCCACCGCTTCCGGCCAGATCGCCGTCAAGGACGCCAGCGGGATCGCGTCCCGGCTTCCGCCTCTCGCAAGCTCGCGCTGGACCTCGTCGCCGATTCTCTCCATCACTCGACGCGTCCCGGAAACACAGTCAGCGACTGAGCAGGCTCGCTCGGGAACGCCGCCGCAGAAGTCGCGGTCACGACCGTCTGCCCTCCGCGCGAGACCATCTCGGCAAGAGATCGGCGCCGCTCTCCGTCGAGCTCGGACAGCACGTCGTCGAGCAGCACGAGTGGTGGTCTGCCGGCGCGCTCTCGAACTGCCGATGCCTCGGACAACACGAGCGCGAGGACCGCGACACGCTGCTCGCCCTGTGATCCGAACACGCGGAGGTCCCGGCCGCCGGCGGCGATACGAACGTCGTGGAGATGCGGTCCGGCGCCGGTGAGGCCGCGCTCCAGGTCTGCGTCGATGCGTTTGTCGAAATCGGCCTGCGTAGGCGGCTCACCTTCGTATTCGAGGGTCGCGTCCTCGAGACCAAGTGAGCCGGCGGCTTGTGCGAATTCCCCACCGAGCAGGTTCAAGCCGTCGACCCGTGCTCGCACGAGCTCCGCGCCGAGCGCGGCTGTCCGCTCGGTCCACGGCGTCAGCGCTTCGCGGGTCGACTGCCCCATGCGGATTCGTCGGAGAGCAGCGTTTCGCTGACCGAGAGTGGCGGCGTATTCACCCGGAAGCTTCGCCCGGGCAGGGAGAAGCCGGCCGAGCGTGCGGTCGAGGTACGCCCGCCGAACCGCGGGTGCACCCTTGACGACGGCGAGCCTGTCCGGTGTGAAGACGAGCGTGGTCAGCTCGTGGCGGAGCTGCTCGGCCGAGCCCAGGCGCTCGCCGTTGAGCACTGCCCTCCGGGTGTCTCGAGCGGCGAGCACGACCTCGGTGTCAAAGGGCGCGTCGCCGAGCGCGCCGCGGAGCGAGACCTTGCTCGCGTCCGCGCCGAAGCGAATCATCTGGGCATCGCGACGTGAGCGCGGCGAGAAGCCTTGCGTACCCACGTGGAGCGCCTCGAGGAGATTCGTCTTGCCGGCGCCGTTCAAGCCGTGCAGCAGGACGACGCCCGGCTGGAGCTCGAGCTCGAGCGCGGCGTACGAGCGAAAGTCGCGGAGCGTGACGTCCCGGACGATCAGCCCGCGAGGCGGATGGGCATGATCAGGTACCAGAAGCTCTCGTCAGGCGCCGCGATCAAGCCGGGCCGCAGCCGGTTGATGAGCTTGAGCTGTACGACGTCGGCGGCGACCGCCTCGAGTCCGTCGCGGAGGAAGTCTGGGTTGAAGCCGATCTCGAGTTCCTCGCCCGCGAAGTCGATCGGGAGCGACTCCGTCGCCTCCCCCACGTCCTGTGTCTGAGCGGACACGGTCAGCTCGCCCTCCGCGAAGCGCAGCCGCAGCGGGGCGTTTCGCTGTGCCATGAGCCCGGCGCGACGGACCACCTCGAGCAGAGCGATCCGCGGTGTCGCGATCTCGACCTCGAACGACTCCGGCAGGAGCTGCTTGTAGTTCGGAAACTGCCCGTCGATACGGCGACTTGTGAGCCACACGTCGCCGGCCGAGAAGATGACGTGGTTCTCGTGCACACCGAGCTCGACGGTCTCCGAGGAGGCGGCGAGGCGGGAGAGCTCCTGGAGGGCGCGAGCCGGGATGATCGCGTCGAGGTCCGGGCCACCCGCGTTGAGAGTCGTCTCCTTCACGGCTAGCCGGTACGAGTCGGTGGCAGCCATGATGAGCTGGTCGCCTTCGAAGCGAACCAGCACGCCGGTGAGGACCGGCCTCGACTCGTCGCGCGACGCGGCGCGCCCGACCTTCTCGATCGTGGCGAGAAGAGCCGCTGCGTCGATCTCGTGAAGCGCGACATCGAGCGGAGGCAGACGCGGGAAGTCCTCCGCGCTGTACACGTTGAGCCTGGAGGAGTGACTCCCGGAGGTCACGGAGAGCACGCCCTCGCCTTCCTCGTACGCGAGCGTCACGGAGTCGCTCGGGAGGAGGCGGACGAGATCCGTCAGCAGCCGTCCCGGGACGACGACGCTCGCGTCGCCCTCCACTTCACCCTCGAGCGAGGCACGAATCGAGATCTCCATGTCGGTCGCTGCGAGTGAGAGGCGGCCGGGCTCGGCCTGGAGCAAGATCCCTCCTAGCACCTGCACAGCTCCACGGGTCGAGACTGCACGCGACACCACGCCGAGCGCGGACGAGAGAGCCGCCTTCTGGCAGGTGATGCGCAGCGCTGTGGCGGAGGCCATGTCTGTGTTCATGTACTAGGTAAAGAGACTCGTAGTAGTCATAGGAGTGTGAGTTATGGGGAGGACAGGTGAATTGTGGCTTCCGAGCGGGGAAAAGAGCTGTGGAAGCTTATGTGGACGACGAACCTCGGTACGCACACCCCTCAGACGCCAGGGCCGCTGGACCCCCAGATTCACCGCGCCTGCTTGATGCGCGCGGTCAGCTCTTGCACAAGGTTGTACACAGAGCGGTCCTCGCGGATGAGCTTCGTGATCTTGTCCTTCGCGTGGATCACCGTCGTGTGATCTCGTCCACCGAACTCCTTCCCGATCATCGGCAAGGAGGCGTCGGTCAGCTCGCGTGACAGGTACATCGCGACCTGGCGAGGGTATGCGACGGCCTGCGATCGGCGGGGACTGATGAGCTCTTCGTGGGTGACGCCGAACCGTTGTGACACGGCCTGCTGAATGCCGGCGATCGTCACCTCCGGAGCAGCTTCTCCCTGCGGGTACACGTCCTTCAGCACGTCCTCTGCGAGTTCGACGGTGAGCGGACGATCGGTGAGCGACGAGAACGCCACGACGCGGGTCAGCGCACCCTCGAGCTCGCGGATGTTGGCGGAGACGCGGCTCGCGATGAACGTCAGCACCTCGGGATCCGCAACCGCCAGACCCTCGGTCTCGACGCGTTTGCGGAGGATGGCGATGCGCGTCTCGAGGTCGGGGGCCTGGATATCGGTGAGAAGTCCCCACTCGAAACGGGAGCGGAGCCGTTCCTCGAGTGTCGCGATCTCTCGTGGTGGACGGTCGGACGAGATGATGATCTGCGCGCCGCCCTCGTACAGCGAGTTGAAGGTATGGAAGAACTCCTCCTGGATCCGCTCCTTCCCTTCGATGAACTGGATGTCGTCGACGAGCAGGACGTCGTAGTTGCGGTAGCGCCGCTTGAAGCCCTCGATCCGCGTCCCGCGTTCCCGCACGGCGTCGATGAACTCGTTCATAAAGGTCTCGCTCGTCACGTACCGCGTCGTCAGCCGGCGCGAGTGTTGCCGGACGTAGTGACCGATCGCCTGTAGAAGGTGCGTCTTGCCGAGGCCTGTGCCGCCGTAGATGAAGAGCGGGTTGTACGCCTGTGCCGGCGCCTCTGCAACGGCCAGGGCAGCGGCGTGCGCGAAGCGGTTCGACGATCCGATGACGAAGAGGTCGAACGTGTACTTCGGGTTCAGCTCGACGTCGGAACTCTCGCTCGCCGCAGGCACCGCCTCGGGGGGGACGGCGTTCGGGAGGGAGGGCTGTGCAGCCTCGATCACGGGCTCCGGCGCGGGCGATGGCCGCCCGGCGGGGCGCTCGCTCACTGCGAAGCTGACGGCGGCTCCTTCCGCACCCGTGTCGGCGGCGGCGCGGGCGACGACTTCGAGGAAGTGCCCCTCGATCCAGTCTCTCGTGAAGTCGTTCGGAACCTCGACGACGAGCTTGCCTCCGCTCACCGAGTGTGGTCGCGCTTCCCCGAACCAGGTGTCGTAGGCGGTGTCGGTGAGGGTGGCCTTCAGACGGCCGGAAATGGCGTTCCAGAGGTCGTCAGCTCGTGTCTCGGCCGCGTGCTCCACCCGTCCTCGCGCTCGTCAGGGGTCGTCGGGAAGCGGCGAGCATATCACCATCTCGACGCGCGCTCAACGGGCAAAACAACAGCGCCTGTGGATGAAAAACGGGCCTATTTGCAGGTAATTCGCTTATTCCACATGACTGTCCACAGGTGTGGAAGACCTGCTGCGCGTTGCTCGCCGAGAGAACACCGGCATCCCAGGAGCAGCGCTTTCCGACAACTGATGCGGGCGCTCGACTGTGGAAAACATGGCGTCGGAGCGGTCCGTCTATACTCGCCGCTCCCTCACGCTGATCGAGCACACACCGACGTGAAACGCACCTACCAACCGAACGTCCGCCGCCGGAAGCGGCGTCACGGGTTCCGAGCGCGGATGTCCTCCCGCGGCGGCCGCGCGATCTTGAAGCGGCGGCGCGCGCGTGGTCGCAAGCGGCTCTCCGCCTGAGACGCGCGCAGTGCAGCGCCGCAACCGGCTCTCCAGGTCGAAGGACTTCGACACCGTCTACCGACGCGGCCGCTCCGCCTCGACGAGATACCTCGTGCTCCACTGGTTCCCGCGGGACGACGATTCCGACGGCGAGCCGCGGCTCGGTCTCGCTGTGCCGCGCGCGGTCGGTTCGGCGGTCGCGCGGAACCGCGTGAAGCGGCTCCTGCGCGAGTCCTGGCGCGAGCTCCTTCCGTCTGTTCCCCGCGGCCAGGACTACGTTCTCGCCGCACGCCCCGGGCTCGCCGA
Source organism: uncultured Gaiellaceae bacterium (assembly GCA_963778725.1). Classification (GTDB taxonomy): domain Bacteria; phylum Actinomycetota; class Thermoleophilia; order Gaiellales; family Gaiellaceae; genus GMQP-bins7. Next base: position 67,234 of record CAVZVL010000020.1, on the reverse strand, counting down.
GCCGGCTGACGCTCGCGGAAAGGACTGGCTGACAGCCGAGATTACGGGCGTGCTCGAGAGGGCGAGGCCATGAAGTACCTCGGCATCGCGCTCGTACAGGCGTGGCGGTGGACCTTCGGGCTCCTCACGCCGCCGGGGACCTGCAAGTACCACCCGAGCTGCTCGCAGTACGCGATCGACGCGTTTCGCGAGTTCGGCCTCGTCCGTGGTGCCGTCCTTGCGGGCTGGCGGGTCCTGCGGTGCAACCCCTGGAGCCACGGCGGCGTGGACTACGCGCACGACCAGACCGTCTTCCCGCTCGGCCGCTCGCGGAAGGCTCGGGCGTGATCGTCGGCGGGATCCTCACACCGCTCGAGAACGTCCTCACCGACGTCCTCAAGTGGCTGCACGAGACGGGTGGCCTGTCGTGGGCCTGGTCGATCGTCGCGCTCACCGTGATCGTCCGGGTCCTGCTCGTGCCGGTCGCGATCCGGCAGATCCACTCGATGCAGAGCCTGCAGATGCACGCGCCCGAGATGAAGGCCATCCAGCAGCGCTACAAGTCGGACCGCCAGAAGCAGTCCGAGGAGCTGATGAAGTTCTACAAGGAGAACAAGATCAACCCGTACGCATCTTGCCTCCCGATCGTCTTCCAGATCCCGATCTTCATCTCGCTCTTCTACGTGCTCAGGCATGCCGAGAGTCAGACCTTCACCGACGGCTCGTCGCTCCACTGGCTCGGGCTCGTCGATATCACCGAGCCGGTCAAGTCAGGGTGGGGGCCGGTCCTGATCGCCGTCTACGTCGCGAGCCAGCTCCTCTCGACGTACCTCATGTCGACCTCGATGCAGAGCAAGGCTCAGCGCTACATGATCATGGTGCTGCCCGTTGCGTTTCTCCCCTTCATCCTTCGCTTCCCGTCGGGTCTGATGATCTACTGGCTCACGACGAACCTGTGGACGACCGGCCAGGGACATCGTCACGCGGCGACAGATGCCACGGCCGACCGCACCGCCGAAGCGCTCCAGTCGGACTCCTCCGAAGGAGGAGCCGGAGCCTGCGGGCAACGGCGAGAGCGCCACGTCCGACGCCGGCGGTGCGAGGAAGCTCGGGCGGCGCACCCCGACGTGTGAAGCGCAAGCGCGGCGGGAGGACACGCCGGTGAGCGACCAACAGACCGTGACCGTCGAGGCGACGGGTGAGACGGTGGGCGAGGCGAAGTGGGCTGCGCTCCGAGAGCTCGAGCAGCGCGTGCCCGGCCTCGACCGCGAGAGCGTGCAGTTCCAGGTCGTCTCGGAAGGCGAGCGCGGGCTTCTGGGGGTCGGCTTCACGCCGGCGCATGTCATCGCGAGTGCCGGTACCACGGGAGTGACGGAGCCGGCCGCCGGCGATGCGAGCGATGCGTCGCGCGACGCGGGCGAGATCGTCGAGCGCATCGTTGTGGGAATCGCTGCGGACGTCACGGTCTCCGCACGCGAGCACGAGGGCGGTGTGACCGTGAGCTGTAGCGGCCCGGACGTCGCGCTCTTCATCGGCAAGCACGGGCAGACCATCGACGCGGTCCAGTACATCGCGAACGCAATCACGCGCGCCGAGGGAGGCACGCACGGGGTGATCGTCGATGCTGCCGGGTACCGCGCACGACGTACGGCGGCGCTCGAGAAGCTCGCGCGCCGGACGGCGCAGCGCGCGTCTGCGACCGGCCACCGCGTGGCGCTCGATCCGATGACGCCGGTCGAGCGCAAGATCGTCCACGAAGCGCTGAAGGACGACCCCGAGGTCGAGACGGCGAGCGAGGGCTCGGAGCCCAACCGCTTCGTCGTCGTCTTCCCTCGCGTCCTCGCCGGCTGACGTGCCGAGCGACGTCCTCGAGCGCTGGCTCGAGGAGGTGATCGCGACTCCCGGTGCGACGGCGTTCTTCGAGCTCACGGCTGCCCGGCGCGTGTTGCTCGACGACGCGCTGCGCGCACTCCCTCTCCTCGCCGAGCTCGAGGGCTCTGTCATCGATGTCGGCTCGGGCGGGGGGTCGCCGGGAATCCCGCTGGCCGCTTCGATGCCCGAGCGTGCGTTCACGCTTCTCGAGGCGGAGCGCCGCAAGTGCGCATTCCTCGAGCGCTTCGCGGCCGAGCTTCCGAACGTCGAGGTCGTCTGGGGTCGCGCCGAGGAGCAGCCGGTCGACGGCTACGGCGTGGCGTTGGCGAAGGCGCTGGCGAAGCCGCCGGTCGCGATCGAGCTCTGTCTCCCGCTCGTCACGTCGGGTGGTGTCGCGGTGCTCTGGGTTGGTCGAGACGTGGACCTGGATCCCGTGAGGCGTGTTGCGGAGCGGCTCGGCGGAAGTATCGAGAGCGATCTCGACGGGCTCGCCGTCGTGCGCAAGCTCACCGCCACACCTACGGGCTTCCCACGCCGACCGGGGATGGCAAAGAAGCGGCCGCTCGCCTGATCCTCCTTCGGCGAACTGGCCGTGGTTCCGGCGCTGCGGGCGGCCCCGCACCTCCGCCCGGGCCGAGCCAATCGGACACCGGCGTCGGCTAGACAGTCTCGGCACAGGTCGCGGCTCGGCGTTGCGCAGGCGGATCCCGCTGAACTCGAGTGAGGACACACAACCCGGTCCCACAGAAGCCAGAGATTCGGGACCACCCGCGGTTCGACGCCCGTTCGTGATGCGCGACGATTTTCGATGGCGTGCACCCGTGAAGCACCGGTGAGGAGCTCGGCGTCCTCAGGAGTCGTCTCGTGTGTCGCGCGTGCGGACCCTCTCCCGCGTACGGCGGTGCTGGTTCCCGCATTGCGGCGACTCTAGCCGCCCCCCTCCCTAGTCTTGCCATGTGCCCGTCCAGGAGCTGCCGCGGACATCGTTCGATCACGCGACCGTGGCCCCGCGCGTGCGCAGCACACGCATCTACGCCGTCGCCAACCAGAAGGGCGGCGTCGGCAAGACGACGACCGCGGTCAACCTGAGCGCATGTCTCGCCGCGGCGGGAGAGCGTGTCCTGCTGGTCGACCTCGATCCCCAGGCGAACGCGACCTCCGGTCTCGGAATGCGCGCGAACGGCTCCTCGACCCATGACCTTCTCGACGGCGCTCCGCTGGCTGCCCTGGTGAAGCCGTCTCCCGTTGCCAACCTCGACGTCGTGATGGCGAAGAGCGATCTCGCCGCAGCTGCCGTCGAGCTCTCGAACCGGGAAGGCGGCGAGCGCTATCTCGCGGATGCGCTCGCTGGGTCCGTCGAGGCGTATTCGTACGTTCTGCTCGACTGTCCGCCGTCGTTCGGCCCACTGACGGTGAACGCGCTCGCGGCTGCGACGCGCGCGCTCGTTCCCGTCCAGGCCGAGTACTACGCGCTCGAGGGGCTCTCGCAGCTCATCAGCACGATCAACCTCGTCAAGGCCCGGCTCAACCCCCAGCTCTCCGTGGCCGGGATCTTGCTGACGATGGCCGACGGGCGAACGCGGCTCACGGCCGAGGTGGAGGCCGAGCTCCGTCGGCATTTCGGCGCGCTCGTCTTCGCAACGACGATTCCGCGCTCCGTGCGTCTTGCGGAGGCGCCGAGTCACGGTGTCCCTGCGATCGCCTACGACCCGCGTTCCGCCGGCGCCGAGGCGTACTGGAAGGTGGCGATGGAGCTTGTCGAGCGTTCCTAAGGAGCGCCGCGGCCTGGGCCGCGGCCTCGAGGTGCTGCTGGGCGAGGCGGGCCAGCCCGAGCTCGTGCATCTGCCCGTCGAGACCATTCATCCCAACCCGCGACAGCCTCGCCGCCGCTTCGAGCCGGAGGCCGCGGCGGGTCTCGCGAGCTCGATTCGATTGCAGGGCGTCCTTCAGCCGATCGTCGTCCGCCGCAGAACCGAGGGTGGCTTCGAGCTGATCGCAGGCGAGCGGCGCTGGCGAGCCGCTCAGTCCGCCGGGGTTGCGACGCTGCCCGCGCTCGTCCGCGACGTCGAGGACAAGGACGCGCTTCTCCTCGGCCTCGTCGAGAACGTCGCGCGTGAGCAACTGTCCCCGGTCGAGGAGGCCCGCGCCTACGCCTCGCTCGTCGACGAGTTCGAGCTCTCCCTCGGCGACGTCGCCGATCGTGTCGGACGGTCGAAGCCTGCGGTTTCGAACCGACTGCGACTTCTCGAGCTTCCGGAGGAGGTGCTCTGGATGCTCGCTCGCGGTGACATGAGCGAGGGACACGCGAGAGCGGTTCTCTCGCTGCCCGACGACGAGGCGCGACGTCGACTCGCGCGGCGCATCGTCAAGGAGGGGCTCACCGTTCGTGCCGCCGAGCGAGCGGCTCGCGAAGGCGGAGCACGGCGTCGTCCGCGACGCGCCGCAGCCGTCGACCCGGCCCTCGTCGATCGCGCCCGTAGCGCGGCCGAGCAGATCACGGGCATGCCGACGCGCGTCTCGGCCGGCTCGCTTCAGATCCGGTTCGAGGACGAGAAGGGTCTTGCCGAGCTCGTCGAGGCGCTCGAGGCGGCGACGGCGCGACTCGTCGAGGAACGCGCCGCCTAGCCCGCCGGCCGAGCGCGCGGATTCTGCGCTACAGTTTTCGGCCCCGGGCGATTAGCTCAGTCGGTTAGAGCGCCGCTCTGATAAGGCGGAGGCCCCTGGTTCGAGTCCAGGATCGCCCATGCAGTGCCTTGCACATCGCGGGCGCTGCCGAGTGGCAGCACCCGCTGGTGCGAACTGCGGAAGCCGGTCGCATCGGCTGCCAAGCGTTTCTCGCCGTTCGTCCGTCGAGGGACCCCTGACTACTATGCGCAGCGTCGGATGCGCGAGATGACTCTCTACGGCGTGAGCTTCGAGCCGATCGGCAAGCAGCCGATCGTCCTGCTCAAGACCGTCGACGAGGACCGCTTCCTGCCGATCTGGATCGGGCAGGCCGAGGCCGCAGCCATCCTCATGCGCCTCCAGGGCTCGAGCCCGCAGCGGCCGATGACGCACGATCTCCTGAGCGACGTCGTCGCCGAGCTCAAAGGCGAGGTCGTGAAGGTGACGGTCACCGAGCTCCGCGAGAACACGTACTTCGCGCGCATCACCATCGTTCAGGACGGGAACGAGCTCGAGATCGACTCGCGGCCGTCGGACGCGATCGCGCTCGCCGTCCGCTGCGAAGCGCAGATCTTCGCGGCGGACGAGGTCGTCGAGGAGTCCAGCAATCGAGTTCCAGGCGGGGGACGAGGAGAGCCAGCCTCGTCACCGCGTCGAATCTCGCCGACCTCGACCCCGAGGAGTTCCGCCAGTTCATCGAGACCGTCACGCCCGAGGAGTTCGCCTCCAGCCTCGAGGAGGCGCTCGAGGAAATGGAGACCTCGAGGAGCGACGACGAGGACGACGACGAGGCCTGAGCGTCGTCAGGCGCCGCCGACGGACGGCGATCAGCGCGATTCCGTTGAACGTTGCGTGGAGCACTATCCCCGGAAGGACGCTGTCCGTCCGCACGCGGAGCCAGCCGACGACGATCCCGAAGAATGCGAGGATCGGAAAGCCCACGAGCAGCCCGTGTGCGGCGCCGAAAAGCACCCCGTCGCGATGACCGCCAGCAGGCGCTCCCACGGCTGGAGGAGCGAGATCCCGAGCCCGCGATACGTGAGCTCCTCGACGCGGGCGCAAGCAGGGTGACGACGACGAAGAACGCGATGAACGGCGCCGCCCGGCTCGAGTCCCAGCCGTTGGGTACGAGGCCCTGCTCCTCCGTCGGCACTCCAGTCGCCGAACAGCGAGAGCACCTGTTCGTAGACGAACGCGCGACATAGATCACGACAGAGCGAGCACGGCGAGACCGAGCGCTCGCGGCCACGAGCGCGGGCTCGCAGCGCAAGAGCCTCCCGCAGCGCCATCCTCGAGCGATCAGGGCGATGCGACGATGACCACGAGCATGAACCAGTACTGGATGAATGCCGCAACATCGACGAGGACCACTGGTACGCGACGTCGTCCGGCGTCTCCGTTCCGCTCGAGTCGACCCCCGTACGCGAGGAGTGTGAGCAGCCCCGACGAAGACGAGCCACGCGATCAGCGGTCCCGCGCGTCGCGGGGACGTCTCGGACGCGCTCATGACGCGGATTCCACCACGGCGGGGTGACGCCCGTTCAAGGAACGGTCTCGCGCTCACCGAACGTGCACGAGACGGTGGCTAGCATCTCGCCATGAGCCCGCCTCGGAGCAGGCGCACTCCGCTCGATCCGGAGACGCTGCGTCCACGAGGCCGCCACCAGCGGGCGCTCCGCCGCCGGCGGCGCCGCAAGGGCGCAATCGTCGCGTGTCGCGCGATCCTCGCGCTCGGCGACTGCCGCAGGCATGGGCGGCACGGCCGCGTGTCTCGCGTACGGATCGTCCTGCGACCTCGACTCGCTGCGCTCGGTCGACATCGGCGCGAACTCGTTCGTCTACGCGGCGGACGGCTCGCTCCTCGGCTCGATCCCCGCAGAGAAGGAACCGCGAGCCCGTGACTGCCGGCGACATGTCGCTGTGGGTCCGCAAGGCGACGATCGCGATCGAGGACAGTCGGTTCTTCGAGCACGGCGGTATCGACCTCGAGGGCATCGCGCGGGCAGCGGTCGCGGACATCAAGGCGGGACAGATCGTCGAGGGCGGATCGACGATCACGCAGCAGCTCGTCCGGAACCTCTACATCTCGCAGCGAGAGGACCGTGCAGCGCAAGGTCAAGGAGGCGTGCCTCGCGACGAAGCTCGACCGCGCGTGGAGCGAAGCAGCGGATCCTCACCACGTACCTGAACCAGGTCTACTACGGAAACCACGCCTACGGCATCGAGGCGGCGTCGCAGACGTACTTCTCGAAGCCGGCGACGAAGCTCGACCTCTCGGAGGCCGCCCTGCTCGCCGGGCTCACGCAGGCGCCGTCGGTCTACGATCCCGTTCACGGCGCCGGCCCGGGCGCTCGCGCGACGCCGGGAGGTGCTCGCTGCGATGCTCGAGACGCGGCGTGATCACCCCGCGGATCTACACGAAGGCTGCTCCACGCGAAGGTCGTGCTCCACCCGGGACGGCTGTACAGACAGGATCCGCGAGCCGTACTTCTTCGGCTACGTCCGCGACAAGCTCATCGAGGCCTACGGTGCGGCGACCGTCCGTTCGGGCGGCCTCAAGGTCTACACGACGATCATGCCGCGCTACCAGCGGCTCGCCGAGACGGCGATCAAGGAGACGCTGAATCTTCCGACCGACCCGGCGCTCGGCGCTCATCTCGATCAGCCCGAGAACCGGCGCGATCCGGGCGATGGCGGCGGTCGTCCCCAATCGCCCGAAGAACCAGTTCAACCTGCTCTCGCAGGCACGCCGTCAGCCCGGGTCGACGTTCAAGACGTTCGTGCTCACGGCGGCAGTCGAGCAGGGCATCAACCCGGACTCGACGTACTACGTCTCGGCGCCGTTCACGTACAAGACGCACCCTGCCGGCAACTGCGACGACGGCAGCTGGTGGTGCGTCCACACCTACGCCAACGACTACTACGGCTGGAGCTCGATCCGCAGCGCGACGCTCCGGTCGGACAACTCCGTGTACGCGCAGCTCACCCTCGACGTCGGTCCGGAGAAGGTCGCCGAGGTGGCGCGGCGGATGGGCGTCCGCTCGCAGCTCGACGTGAACGGCGCGTACGTGCCGTCGATCGGTCTCGGCTCGATCGCGGTGTCACCGCTCGATCTCGCGTCCGCGTACTCGACGCTCGCAGCGGGGGGTGTGCACGCCGAGCCGATGGCGATCCGCCGCGTCGTTCTCCCGGGCGGCGGTGTCGACACGCGACGCGGGCTGGGGCGTCCCGAAGCGGCGGCGGGCGATCTCCGAGGGCACCGCGGCGATCGTGACGCGCATCCTCGAGCAGAACGTCCAGTCCGGCACGGGCACGCGCGCGGCGTTCGGCCGCCCTGCGGCCGGGAAGACCGGAACGAACGAGGAGCACGCGGACGCATGGTTCGCGGGCTACACGCCGGATCTCGCGACGACGGTGTGGGTCGGCTACACGGGCGGCGAGATCCCGATGGAGAGCGTTCACGGGATCGCGGTTGCAGGCGGCACGTTCCCGGCCGAGATCTGGCGGCTCTTCATGGAGCCCGCGCTCGAGGGCACGGAGCCGGAGTCGTTCCCCGAGCCGATCGGTGTGGCCGGAATGGAAGCCGTTCACCCGCGGCGAGTACGCGCTCACGTACGACCCGAACTACTCGGCGACGACGGACACCGAGACCGAGACGGAGACGACCCCCGCGCCCGAGACCAAACCCCAGCCGCACGCCAAGCCGGAGTCGAATCGCTGAGCCGGCCGCGTGGCTGAGCTTCTGACGATCGACGAGGCGCTCGAGCGCGTCCTCGAGCACGTCGCGTCTGCTGGGTGTCGAGGACGTCGCCGTGGAGGAAGCGCTCGGGCGGGTCGTGCGCGAGCCTGCCCGCGCCGTCGTCGACCTGCCGCCGTTCCCGAGCTCGGCCATGGACGGCTTCGCGGTGCGTGCCGCGGAGACGCCTGGTGAGGTGCCGGTCGCTTTCCGAGTCGCCGCCGGAAGCGCACCGCCGGGTCCGCTGCCCCTCGGAAGCGCCGCGGGAATCGCGACGGGCGGAACGGTGCCGGAGGGCGCCGACGCCGTCGTTCCGGTCGAGGTCGTGGACGATCGCGGCGACGTCGTCGTCATCCCGGCAGCGGCGGGAGGTCAGCACGTGCGCCCGCGCGGCGGCGACGTGCATGCCGGTGACGTGGTCGTCGCGGCGGGGACGCGGGTCGGCGCGGTGCACATCGGTGCACTCGCGGCCGCGGGTGTCGCCTCGGTGGTCTGCTCCGAGCGGCCCCGGGTCGCGATCGTCGCGACGGGCAGCGAGCTCCGCAACCCGGGCGAATCCCTCGAGCCAGGACAGATCTACGAGTCCAACCGCAGGATGATCGCGGCCGCGCTGGCCGGCTCCGGCGCCGAGATCGAGGTGCTGCCGGTCGTCCCGGACGACGAGGCCGCGCATCGAGCCGCACTCGCGGACGCGCTGGACGCCGACGTCGTCGTCACGTCGGGCGGTGTCTCCATGGGGCCTCACGATCTCGTGCGAAGGGTGACGGCCGACCTCGGGGTGCGAGAGGTCTTCTGGGGTGTCGCGATCAAGCCCGGGAAGCCGCTGGCGTTCGGAGTGCGTGGCGCGACCCTCGTGTTCGGACTTCCGGGAAACCCCGTGTCGTCGCTCGTCGGCGCGCTCGTGTTCGTTCAGACGGCGCTGCTCGCGCTCCAAGGGCACGCAAATCCGCGTGCCGCCGTACGCGCCGGGGCGTCTGGCGGCGGCGCTCCGCCGCAACCCGCACCGTGACGAGTTCGTGCGAGCGCGCCGGCAGGAGTCGACGGATGGGGCGGTGCTCGAGCCCGTCACCGGCCAGGAGTCGCACATGATCGTCCGCGCCGCGACGGCCGACGCGCTGGTTCACGTTCCTCGCGGTGAGGGCGACGTTCCGGCGGGCGGGTCCGTGCGCTACCTACCCCTCGACTAGCGGCGGCCTTTGAGAGCGCGTCGCAGCGGCCCCGCAGGCGGCGGCTCGGCTCCACCCGCGTACGGCGCGTACCGCCCGAACGCGAGCGCACCGACCTGCGCAGCCGCCGCTGCCCAGACGAGGAACAGGAGCGCCGAGCTGAGCGGGAGGTACCCGACGGTCACGAGCCCGACCGCGTAGACGGCCGCGGCGGCGATCGAGACGCCGAGCTCGTGGCCGAGGACGAAGAGCGCTGCCACAGGCCCTGCGAGACCGAGGGCGAACAACGACGCTCGGTGCCAGAGACGACGCTCGAGCGGGAGCCAGAGCCACGCGTAGAGCGAGGGGAGCACGAACACGAGTGAGTACGGCTTGGTGACGGCGAGCACGATGGCGACGACGCCGGCGGCGCCGAGCGCAACCGCGAGACCCGTGAGCCGCTCGCCGGCTGTCGGAGGGGTTGCCGGAGCGAGGCGGCCTCGTGCGACGAGCCACACGATCGCGAACGCGCATCCGAGCACGATCAACCCGCCGATCGGCGGGTTCTCGAGGAGGTCGGTCAGAGGTGAGAGCGGAAGCGGGGCACCCGTCGGAAACACGTCGAGGAGTGCACCGAGCCAGACGAGCAGGCCGCCCAGAAACGCCACGCCGAGCCGTACGCGAAGCGCGCGTAGGGCGGGTCGGAAGGCAAGCCCGCGGCGACGAGCGCGAACGATCAGGTCGACGAGGCCGAGCGCGAAGGGGACGACGGCGAGCACGAGGCTGAGCCGCACGGACCATCCGCTTGCGGCACGGTCGCCCAGGAAGAGGCTGTCCGGCGTGCGGAACGCTCCACCGGCGCTGAGGTCGAGCGAGCTCAAGAGCGACTCCGTCGCGCGACCGAGCTGGCCGAGCCGTTGCGTGTCGAGGGCTCGCGGCGGGTCGCCCGCCGGGATTGCGGGATCGCCCGGGTCTCGCGTCGTCAGGGTCAAAGCTGCCAGGTCGTGGCCGAGGAACCGTCCCTGCTCTCCACCCGCAAACGGCATACCGAGGTCGACGAGCTGCGTCGCCACCGACGGGAGCTCCGTGGAGACGCCCGTCTGCTCGGAGACCCGTGCCGCAGCGGTTCGTCACCAACGCTCGGGCCGGGGAGACAGGCTTGTCACCCGCGACCGCTAGCCGCGGGTGACCGTCTCCGCCGAGGCCGTCGAGGACGAGCGTCGCGATCGCACCTCGCGCGAGAGGCGAGGTCTGTGCGAAGCGCTCCGCACCCGCCCCCCCGTACGCTCCTGCGTCCGTCGACACGAACACCAGCGTTCGCTGCGGCTGCGGGGCCGGCCCGGCTCCTTGCGGCGCGAAGCCGCGAGCGAGCTCGATCAATGCAGCAGTCCCCGATGCGTTGTCCCCGAGCGTCCGCGCGGTGCCGGCGTTGTCCCGATGAGCAACGACGACGATCGTCTCGTCGGAGCGTCCGGGAACGACCGTGACGACGTTCTGGAGCTGGACGGTTCCGAGGTCGGCCAGCTCCTCCGACCAGGTGTCCTCCTCGGCCTCGAGACCGAAGCCACGGATCGTCTCCTCGTACCAGCGCGCAGCTCCGCTCGCGCCTACCGATCCCGGAACGCGGCTTGGATACTGGACCGAGAGAGTCTGCGCGTACGAGGCGGCGTCCGTGCCGCTGAACAGGGGCTCGAGAGACGAGCGGGGCAGCGTTCCCGTTGTCGATATGGAGAACAGGAAGGCGAGGATCGCAGGAGCGACGACGACGAACCCCACTCGCACGAGACGCGCGTTAAGGGGCCGTTCAACAGTGCCGCGACGCAGCCGGCGACCGCGCGTCCGGGGCCGAACTGCTTCCATCGCGGGGCTATAGTAGGCGCGCCGCGGGCTGCGGGCCTGCGTGACCTCTCCGATGCCGACTCACTTCGACCATCCTCCTCGTCGACGACGAGGATTCGATCCAGACCCTGCTCACGTACCCGCTCGAGCGGGACGGCTACAGCGTCGTCCAGGCACGCGACGGCGAGGAAGCACTTCGGCTGTTCGCCGACGAGCACGTCGATCTCGTCGTGCTCGACGTGATGCTTCCTCGCCTCGACGGCCTCGAGGTCTGCAAGCGGCTGCGGAGCCAGAGCAACGTCCCGATCATCATGCTGACGGCACGCGGAGAGGAGCTCGACAAGGTGCTCGGGCTCGAGCTCGGAGCCGACGACTACATCACGAAGCCATTCTCGATCCGCGAGTTCCGGAGCCGGATTCGTGCGTTGCTCCGGCGTGCCGCGTCGCCCCATCTCGCCGGCGAGCGCGAAGAGGTCATCGAGCGAGGCGAGCTCCGCATCGACGTCCCGCGCCGGACGGTCGAGGTTCGCGGCGAGCCGGTCCAGCTCACCTTCATCGAGTTCGAGATGCTCGTCGTCCTCGCGCAGAGTCCGGGCGTCGTGTTCTCGCGTCGCGAGCTCCTCGAGCGTCTGCGTGGCGGCGCGGACTACCGCGAGCCGCGCACGATCGACGTGCACGTCCGCCACCTGCGCGAGAAGATCGAGCGGGATCCAAGCGAGCCCGAGCTGATCCTCACGATGCGCGGCGCGGGCTATCGCTTCCGCTCGGAGTAGGAGCAGTGTCGCTCCCGGGCGGAATCCGGACCCGCATGGTGATCGTCCTCGTCGGCATCGTCGCCGGCGCGCTCGGCACCGCGTACATGATCGTCGTCCCGTCCCTCGAACGGCGGCTCGTCGATGCCCGACTCGAGCAGCTGACCAAGGTCGGCGTGCCGCTCGCGCGGAAGCTCTCGGAGGACACGGCCGTCTGGCAGCGACAAGGTCGAGAGCTTTCAGGTCGAGACGAACGCCCGGGTCGTCGCGTTCGCCGTCCTTTCGAGGAACCAGCCGGCACTCGCGGTCCAGGCGGACTCGCGGACCACGAGCTCGCGCGACGTCGCGAGAGATCGCGTGGCGCTGGCCGCGCTCGTGTCGGGGCACATCGAGCGGGACCGAGTCGACGCTCGCCGGGGCGGATTACGCCGAGGTTGCTGTCCCAGTCCACCCCGATGCGGTCGTCCTCTTCCAGGCTGCGCTCGAGGACTCGCTGTCCACGGTGGAGATCGTCCGGCAACGGCTCCTGCTGGCAACGGCCTTCGCCCTCGTGCTGGCGCTGATCCTCGGCCTCACCGCGGCCGGGATGCTCGCCCATCGGCTGCTCCGGCTGGAGTCGGCTGCCGAGCGGATCGCAGGAGGCGACTTCGGTGCGCCGATCGTCGACCACGGAAACGACGAGATCGGTGAGCTCGCGCGGGCCTTCGACCGCATGCGCGTGCACCTCGCCCAGCTCGACAACGCGCGCAAGGAGTTCGTCGCGAACGCGTCACACGAACTGCGCACACCGCTCTTCTCGATCGGCGGGTTCCTCGAGCTGCTCGCCGACGAAGAGCTCGACGACGAGACGCGACGCGGGTTCATCGAGACGATGCAGGGCCAGGTGCAGCGTCTGGCCAAGCTCTCGACCGACCTGCTCGATCTCTCGCGCGTCGACGCGGGCCAGCTCACGGTCGTGCACGAGCCCGTCGACCTGGCCGGCGTCGTGCAGATGCTCGCCGGCGAGGTCGGGCACCTCGCGACGTCTACGGGTCATGAGCTCCGGCTGGCCGTCGAGGGCGAGGTCTGGTGCCTCGGCGACGATGCTCGCATCCTCCAGATCGGACGAGCGCTCGCAACGAACGCGATGACCCACACGCCGAGCGGGACGACCGTGACCTTGCATGCGCGGCGGCGGGGTGCGCGGGCCGAGCTCGCCGTCGAGGACGACGGGCCGGGGATCCCCACGGCGCAGCGCGAAGCAGTGTTCGGGCGGTTCTACAGGGTCGACGGGGGGATGGCCTCCGGGAGTGGCCTCGGTCTCGCGATCGCACGCGAGATCGCACGCTTGATGGGTGGCGAGGTCAGGCTCGACTCGACGAGTGGACCGACGGTGTTCACGCTCGATCTCCCAGGGGAGCCCGTCCCTCCGGGCGCGCAGCGCGGGGTGCCGGTGTTTTCACGTGAAAACACCGTGGCGGAGCACCGAGCAGGTCTCGCGTAACTCGCAGCCCTCGCCGGTGTCTACGATCTCCGCGTGCCAGAGCGGCCCACGGAGTTGAGCCACGTCACGGCCAGCGGCGACGTTCGCATGGTCGACGTCGGCTCGAAGCCGGCCGTACGCCGCCGAGCCGTCGCGCGTGGACGCGTGCGAATGGCGGCGGAGACCGCTGCGGCGCTGACTGCGCTCCCGAAGGGCGACGCGCTCGTGACCGCGCAGCTCGCAGGGATCATGGCCGCGAAGCGAACGGCCGAGCTCGTGCCCCTCTGTCATCCGCTGCCGTTGACGCACCTCGACGTCCGGCTCTCGGTGGAAGACGGTGCGGTGGAGATCGAGGCCTCCGCCGAGACGACCGCGCAGACCGGCGTCGAGATGGAAGCGCTGACCGCGGTGTCGGTCGCGGCGCTCACCGTCTACGACATGGCGAAGGCGATCGACAAGGCGATGACGATCGAGGGGATCGAGCTCGTCGAGAAGACGAAAGAGCAGGCGTGAATGCCGCTGTGCTGACCGTCTCGGACGGCGTCAGCGCAGGCGTTCGCGAGGACACGAGCGGCGACGTCCTCGAGCAGCTGCTTCGCGACGCGGGCTTCGAGGTCGAGCGGACCGTCGTCACGGACGACGCCCAGGTCATTTCGGACGCGATCCGTCGGCTCTCCGACTCGGGCGCGGCCGTGGTGCTCACGACCGGCGGCACGGGCTTCGCGCCGCGTGACGTGACGCCGGAGGCGACGCGCGCGGTCGTTCAGCGCGATGCGCCGGGGATCGCCGAGGCGATCCGGGCAGACGCGCTCGCCCGCACGCCGCATGCACTGCTCTCGCGTGGAGTTGCAGGCCTCCGCGGAGCGACGCTCGTCGTCAACCTGCCGGGCTCTCCGGGGGGTTGCCGCGACGGGTTCGAGGTTCTCCGACCCGCCCTCCGGCACGGCCTCGAGCTCGCAGCCGGAGACACCGCGACGCGTCACCGGCAGACGTGACCAGCGCAGCCGCAGCGCCGCTTCCCCGCCGTCTGGCGTCGCTCGTGCGCATCGAGCACACCGTGTTCGCTCTTCCGTTCGCGTATGTCGGGGCGTTCCTCTCCGTGGACGCGTGGCCGGGACTTGCGAACGTCCTTTGGATCACGGTCGCGATGTTCGGAGCGCGGACGCTCGCGATGTCGCTCAATCGCCTGGTCGACGCCGAGATCGACGCACGCAACCCGCGGACCGCGACGCGCGAGCTGCCGAGCGGAGCGCTTTCTCGCGCACAGGTGGCGCTCTTGTGCCTATTGTCACTTGCCATCTTCCTCGTCGCCGTGTTCCAGCTCGACCCGATTGTGCGCTGGCTGTGGCCGATTCCCGTGGCGATGTTCGTCGTCTACCCGTATCTCAAGCGGATCACGTGGCTGTGCCACGTCTGGCTGGGTGCGTGCCTCGGACTCGCGCCGGTCGGCGCGTGGCTTGCAATGACGGGGACGGCCCCCTGGGAGGCGTGGGCGATCGGCGGCGCGGTGCTGCTGTGGGTCGCCGGCTTCGACCTCTTCTACTCGCTCTTCGACGAGGAGCACGACCGGGCGGAGGGCCTCCACTCGTGGGCGGTTCGCTTCGGCGAGCACGGGGTCTTCACCGGTGCACGGCTGTTCCACGCCGGAACCGTGCTCCTTCTTGCGGCCGCCGGGTTCGGCCTCGACGTCTCGTTCGCCTACTGGGCCGGCGTCGTTGCCACTGCCGCGCTCCTCGTGTACGAGCATTCGCTCGTCCGGCCCGGCGACCTGCGCCGCCTCGACGCCGCGTTCTTCACGATGAACGGCGTCATCAGCGTTGTCTTCTTCGCGTTCGTCGCGCTCGACGTCCTCGTCACGTGATCCGCGGCCGCGGCCTCGAGAAGCGGTACGGGCGCAAGCGTGTGCTGACCGGCATCGACGTTGCCGTTCCCGTCGGCGGGTTCGCGACCGTCACCGGGCCGAACGGGAGCGGCAAGACCACACTGCTGCGGCTCGTCGCCGGGCTCGCCATGCCCACGCGAGGCGCCCTCATCGTCGGCGTCGATCGAGCTTCGATTGGCTACCTCGCGCACGAGCCGCTCGTGTACCGCGAGCTCACCGCCGTGGAGAACCTCGATCTGTTCGGGCGCCTCTACCGCGTCGCCGAGCGACGGGAGCGGATCGGGATGCTGCTCGAGCGCTTCTCGTTGTGGGAGGCTCGCAACGAGCGCGTCTCGACGTACTCACGCGGGATGACGCAGCGCCTGGCCCTCTGCCGAACGCTCCTGCACGACCCCGAGCTGCTGGTTCTCGACGAGCCGTACTCCGCTCTCGACGACGCGGGCGCGAGCGTCCTGGACAGCGAGCTCGGCGACCTCGCGGGATCGCGAACCGTCGTCCTCGCAACGCACGATCCCGACCGGCTCGCCTCGTTGAGCACCCAGGCGCTGGCGCTCGCATGACGTACCTCGCCGACGTCGTCGCGCTGACGCGGAAGGACCTCCGCGTCGAGCTCCGGGGCCGAGACACCCTGCCGGCGATGCTGCTCTTCGTCCTTGCGACGCTCGTCGTCTTTCACTTCGCCCTGCCCGAGGGGTCGGGTGACGACGCGGCCTACGGGCTCCTGTGGGTCGCGATCGTGTTCACGGCCTTGCTCGGACTCGCGCGCGCGTGGGTTCCCGAGCAGGAGCACGGGGTGCTGGACGGGCTCGTGCTGGCGCCGTGCGACCGCAGTGCGATCTGGCTCGGGAAGACGCTCGCGACGTTGACGTTCCTGCTCGCGGCACAGGCGGTTGCGCTTCCCGTGTTCGTCCTCTTCTTCCAGCCGCTCACCGCAACCGCGCTCGCCGGGGTCCTCCTCGCCGATGTCGGCATCTGCACCGTTGGCTCGCTCATGTCCGCAATGGCCGTCGCCGGCCGGTCGCGCGAAGTGCTGCTGCCGCTGCTCGTGCTACCGCTCGCCATACCGCTCGTGGTCGGCGGCGTAGGCGCCGCGATCTCGGACGAGGGCGGGCGCTTCCTCCTCTTCCTCCTCCTGTACGACGCAGTCTTCGCTGTACTCTCGTGGGCGTCATTCGAGTACGTGGTCACGGAGTAGCTACCTGAGCGCATCCTCACTTCGCAGCCTTCCGGGCCTCGCCTGGCTCGCTGCGTTCGCCATGGGTCTCGCGCTCGTGCTCGCGCTCATCGTCGCGCCGGAGGACGCCGATCAGGGCATCTCGCAGCGCATCTTCTACATCCATGTCCCGATCGCTCTCACCGCCTACTTCTGCTTCGGACTCGGCGCGATCAAGGCGCTCCTCTTGCTGTGGCGGGGTGACGAGCGGTACGACCTCGAGAGCTACGTGGCCATTCACCAGGGCACGATCTTCGGGGCGCTGACCCTCATCACCGGCTCGATCTGGGCGCGCGCATCGTGGGGCATCTGGTGGACATGGAGCTCGAACCAGCTCGTGCTCTTCCTCGTCCTCTTCCTCTTCTATTGCGCCTACTTCATGCTCCGGTTCTCGCTCGAGGACGGGCCTCGCCGTGCCCGGTCGTCGGCCGTATACGCGCTGTTCGGCGTCGCGCTGATCCCGGTGAGCTTCCTCGCAATCCGGCTCGCGTCCGACTTCATCCATCCGACCGTCTTCACACGAGACGGACCGCAGATGAGCGGCACGATGTTCACAGCATTCCTCGTGTCGTGGGGGGCGGTGACGCTGCTTGCCTACGTCCTGTACCGGGTGGAGCTAGCCGGGAAGCGGCTGGACGCGGACCTGCGCGAGCTGCGCGAGGCGCTGCAGTGAGCTGGAGCCAGGAGGAGCTTGTGGCGGCTGCGTACGCCGTCGTGTTCTTCTTCGTCCTCGCCTACGTCGCGATCATCGCGGCGAAGCTCGCGCGTCTCCAGCGTGAGACAGCGGAGCTCGTCCGCCTCGCGCGCTCGAGATCGGAGCGCAGCTCGTGACTCGCCGAGCTGCCGAATATGCTGCGGCCGTGGTGACGAGACCTCTGCCGCTCCAGGCGCCGACGGCGTTCGTCCGCATCAGGCCGCGCGGCGTGCGTCTCTGTGGCGAGACGCGGCGGAGCACGGCCCGTCGCTGCTCCGCGCGACGCTCGCTGCGCGGGTAGATCCTCCTACCCGACGGCGTTACCCTCAGCGGCGTGTTCATCACGTTCCTCAGCGACTTCGGCCTGAAGGACGACTTCGTCGGCACGTGTCATGGCGTCATGAAGCGCATAGCCCCGGAGTCGCAGATCATCGACATCACGCACGGGATCCCGCCGACATCGATCCTCCAGGGCGCGCTCGTGCTCGCGAACACGATCGACTTCATGCCGATCGGCGTGCATCTCGCGATCGTGGATCCCGGGGTCGGCGGCCCGCGCAGGCCGCTGGCGTTGATGGACGCCGAGGGGCGGCTCTACGTCGGCCCCGACAACGGCCTGCTTCTGCCCGCGGCGAGCCGCCAGGGCATCGACCAGGCGCACGAGCTGGCGAATCCCGAGTATGCGCTCGAGTCGATCTCGCGCACGTTCCACGGTCGGGATCTGTTCGCTCCCGCGGCCGCGCATCTCGCCACAGGGGTTCCGCTCGCAGAGCTCGGCCCGCCGGTCGATCCCGAGGGCCTCATCCGGCTCGACCTCCCTGAGCCCGTCGTCCGCGAAGGCGCTATTCACGCGACACTGCTCTACGTCGACAGCTTTGGCAACATCGCACTGAACCTCGACCGCGACGACGTCGAGGCGCTCGGCATCTTCTCGGGCACGCGGATCGAGCTCGAGCTGGCCGGCGAGCGCTACTACGCGCTCATGGCGAGGACGTTCGCCGACGCACGGCCGGGAGACGTGATCCTCTACGAGGACAGCTACAAGAAGATGTCGCTCGCCATCTCGCGCGGGAGCGCCGCTCGGATGCTCCACGCCTCGCCGGGCCAGGTGATCCGGATCACGATTCCGATCTAGCCGCTACGAGACCGGGGGGCGTCGCTCCGCCCACGGCCGCGCGCGCTCGATCTCGGCGGCGAGGCTGAGGAGGAGCGCATCGCCTGCCGGCGGCCCGATTGCCTGCACGCCGATGGGAAGGCCGACGTCGCTCCAGTGGAGTGGGAGCGACATGGCCGGCAGTCCGCTGAGATTCGCGACCGCGGTGAACGGCGTGAACTCTGTGTTCCGGAGAAGCTGCTCGATCGCTCCCGTGGCTGCGTCTTGCCAGCCGATCGGAACAGGCGGGAGCGCCAGGGTCGGGGTGAGCACGACGTCGACCTCGCTCCAGAACGCCACGATCCGGCGAGCGAGCATCTGCAAGCGTGCGACCGCGCGCACATAGTCGGCAGCGGAGCTCGCCCGCGCCGACTCGGCGAGCCCACGGTTGAGCGGCGTCAGCAGCGCCTCGTCCACGGGATGCAGCGTCGGGCCGGTCTGCCAGACCTCGATGAAGGTGTCGAACAGGTTGGGGTCGTGCCAGGCGGGGCTTCCTTCCTCGACGTGGTGACCGAGCTCCGAGAGGAGCGCGGCTGCTTCCTCGACCGCTGCGACGCACGCCGGATCGACGGGCACGTCGATCGGTGGGGCCGAGGTCACCGCCACGCGGAGCCGTGCGGGTGGCTCCGGCGTCGTCTCCGCGAAAGGTCGTTCCGGAGGGGGCGCCCACCACGGATCTCCCGCCTCGTAGCCGGCCAGGACGTCGAGCAGGTGAGCCGCGTCCTCGACGGTCCGTGTGAGCGGCCCGGCGGTCGAGAGGCCCTCCAAGGATCCGAACGGCGCGCTCGACACGCGCCCGCGGGACGGCTTCAACCCGAACAGCCCGCAGCAGGAGGCCGGGATGCGGATCGAGCCTCCGCCGTCAGTCGCGTGCGCGGCGGGGACGAGCCCGGCAGCCAGTGCCGCCGCGGCGCCTCCGCTCGACCCGCCGGGCGTCAGCTCCGTGTCCCACGGATTCCTCGTCGCCCCGTTGAGCTCCGACTCGGTGAACGCCACCGTCCCGAACTCGGGCGTGTTCGTCTTGCCGACGATCACGAACCCTGCTTCGCGCAGCCGGCGAACGACGGCGAGATCGAAGTCGGGGACGTAGTCGGCGTACGCACGCGAGGAATACGTGGTCCTGACCCCGGCAGTCGCGGCGAGATCCTTGATGCCGATCGGCACGCCGCGAAATGGAGCATCCCCCGGAGTCGTGTCGACGATTCGCGCAGATTCGAGCGCCTCGTCGGCGCACACCGTGACGAACGCGTTGAGCGTCGGATCGAGCCGCTCGATGCGCTCCAGCGATGTCGTGACGAGCTCGGTCGAGGAGATCTCTCCCGCTCGCACGAGCCGCGCCTGCTCGACGGCTGAGAGGAACGCGAGCTCCATCGCGGCGAAGCTACAGCACGGATAGGCAGCGAAAAGTGGCGAGGGCCGGACTTGAACCGGCGACACCACGGTTTTCAGC
Source organism: uncultured Gaiellaceae bacterium (assembly GCA_963778725.1). Classification (GTDB taxonomy): domain Bacteria; phylum Actinomycetota; class Thermoleophilia; order Gaiellales; family Gaiellaceae; genus GMQP-bins7. The sequence continues at coordinate 47,393 of CAVZVL010000020.1, read as the reverse complement.
CGTGTGCTCTACCAACTGAGCTACCTCGCCGCGGCGACTCAGTGTAGTTAGGTTGCCGCGATGAGCGCGACCCGTGAGATCGCCGTCATCGGCGCGGCACTCGACCTCGGCCAGGGTCGGCGCGGCGTCGACATGGGGCCGTCGGCGATGCGCTACGCGGGGCTCGAGGATCGGTTGACGAGCCTTGGATACGCCGTTCGCGACCACGGGAACGTCGAGACGGCCGTCCCGGAGGCGACCGCGCTACGCGACGAGCGTGCGAGGTTCCTCCCGGAGATCAAGGAGACCTGCGCCCGTATCGCAGCGAAGGTGGTCGAGGAGTCGAATGCCGGCGCCAGACCGCTCGTGCTCGGCGGCGATCACTCCGTCGCACTCGGCACGCTCGGTGGCCTCGCCGCGGCGCACGGAGTCGGCGGCGTCCTCTGGATCGACGCCCACGCGGACATCAACACGCCCGAGACGAGCCCGTCGGGGAACGTGCACGGAATGCCCCTGGCGGCGGCGCTGGGTCTAGCCGGCCCGGGGTTCGACAGCGACGCCTGGCTGCTTCCCGCCCTCGATCCACGCCGCGTCGTCCTGCTCGGCCTGCGCCAGGCGGACAGCGGCGAGCGGAAGCTTCTCCACGGAGCCGGCGTCCGCGTCTTCACGATGAGCGAGATCGATCGCATCGGCGTGGAACGCGCCGTGCGTGAGGCCATCGACCGCGTTGCGGGTCCGGGCTTCGTCCACGTCTCGCTCGACATGGACGCGCTCGATCCCGAGGTCGCGCCAGGCGTGGGAACCCCTGTCCGTGGCGGCCTCACGTACCGCGAGGCGCACCTGGCGCTCGAGCTGGTGGCCGAGTCGGGCCTCGCGGGCTCGCTGGAGGTGGTCGAGGTGAATCCGATCCTCGATCGCGAGAACACGACAGCCTTTACGGCCGTCGAGCTCGTGGCGAGCGCCCTCGGCGCAACAATCATCTAGGGCATGGGAGTAGTTTCGACCAGCCGCGATAGCGGCTGCTTCAGGGGTCTTCGCGCGGGTGGACCCGAGCGTTAGCCGGTTCCGCCCGCTGCGGGAAACGCAGGAATGATGTCGCGCCCGTAGGCGGCGAGATCCTCCTCCTGGCCGTGCGTCATGAGGTAGATGTTGAACTGATCGACGCCGACCTCTTCGAGCTCCTTCAGCTTCGCGGTCGCCTGCTCGGCGTTCCCGAGGACACAGAAGCGGTCGCAGATCTCGTCCGTCACGAACTCGCCGTGCTTCGCGCCGACGCGCGAGTGCTCGTCGTAGTCGTAGAACTTGCGCACACGCACGTATTCGGTGAGCTCGTGCGGGATCTCGGAGTCGTAGCCATAGCGCTCGATGAGGTCCATCACGTGGTTCGAGACCATGGCCGGAAACCAGCGGACCTGCTCGCGCGCGTCCGCGATGTCGTCGGTGATGTGGCTCGGCGCGCAGACGATGCACTTGAGCTCCGACGGATCGCGGCCGGCTTCGGCTGCTGCTTCGCGGGCCGTGTTCATGATCCACTGGATGATCACGGGGTCGGCGAGCTGGATGATCACACCGTCGCCGACCCGTCCGGCGACCGCCAGAGCCTTCGGGCCGTAGCCTGCGACCCACATCGGAATCTCGGGCAGCTCCGGGCGGACCCAGCTGAGCTTCAACTCCTTCTCGTTCCACTCGACCTCGCGCCCGTTCATGAAGTCCTTGATCATCTGGCAGCGCCGCTCGAACTCCGCGACCCGGACGGGCTTCTGGCCGATGTACCGCCGCGCCGAGTCGCCGCGCCCGATCCCCATCACCATGCGCCCGTTCGAGATGTCGTGGAGCGTCGCGTAGCCGCTCGCGAGGACGGTCGGCTCGCGCGTGCCCGGGTTCGTGACGCAATGGCCGAACTTCATCGACGTCGTCGCCTGAACGGCCATGGTCAGGAGTGGAAACGACTCCTGCCAGAGCACGTGCGAGTCGTACGTCCAGCCGTACTGGAAGCCATTCGCCTCGGCGTGCCGGATGAGCTCGAGGAAGCGCGTGTAGGGCGGGTCGGGGAGGACGGTGACGCCGAAGCTCAGAGCCATCTCGGATTCTCCTTCTCTCGTTCGGAAAGGCCGATTATCGACCCTCGATACGTGTGGCGCGAAGCGGTATCAGCGCCGCGGCCGCGAGCAGCAGCGATCGCCGCGAATGCCAGGCGGCCGTCGCTCGGCAGCTCGAACGCGAGGCCGGCAAGCGGCGTCCCGACCAGGATCGTGAGCACGGCACAGCCGTTCACGAGCGCGATCGCTGCGCCTGGCGCATCGGGGCGAAGGCGTTGGGCGGCGGCGAAGATCACGGCGAAGGGGAGGCCGGCCATCAGTCCGAGCACGAAGGCGCCGACGGTCGACACCGCCAGCGACACGCCGAGCGCCAGCAGGAGCGCTCCCACCGACGTGCCCACGAGAGCTGCCGCGATGAGGAGACGTTGACTCACGCGCCCGGCGAGGACGCCTCCGGCCGGCCGCGTGACGATGCCGACGAAGAGGACGAGACCGCCCGCGAGCCCTGCAGCCGTGGAGCTCGCTCCCTGACGCTCGAGCAGGGGCACGACCCAGTTCCCCGCGACGACGGCGAGACCGAAGGTTGCCGCCTGCATGACTCCGAGAGGCAGGAGGGCGCGATCTCGTAGCAGCCATTCGCCGGCGTGGCCGATCCGCGGAAGGCCGGTTGCGAGAACGGTCGGGACTGCGGCTAGCAGGGCGAGCAAGGCAGCGGTCCAGTACGGCGCGCGCCAGCTCGTGGCGTCGGTGAGAGGCGGCACGATCATCAGAGCGAGTCCGCCGCCCGTCATGGTGGCTCCGCCATAGAGGCCCTGCAGCGCGGTGCCGCCCCCTCCTGCCCGCACGAGATCGAGCCCCGCGACGAAGGCTGCTCCCGATCCGAAACCGACGATCGCACGTCCGACGAGCGCCATCTCGAATCCGGCGTCGAGGAGCAGAATCGCGTTCCCGAGCACGCCCGCTCCGATCGCGAGCAAGGCGACGCTCTGTGAGCCGAAGCGGTCGGCTCCTCGTCCGGCGGGGAGCTGCGCCGCGAGATGCGTGACGAAGAGCGCCGTCGTGAGCAGGCCGATGGCCGCGACGGAGACGTCGTAGTGGTCGGCCAGCGGATCGGCTGCCGCACCGACGTTCGAGACGTTCCAGGTGAGGCACCCGCCAACCGCGAGCCCGGCGACGATTCCGGCGGTCGAGCGGCTCAGCGACCGCCGCCGTCGACGCTCGATACCCAGGCGACGGTCTTCGTCGCGAGCCGATCGAGCGCCGCCACGGCAAGCTCGAGGTGCTCCTCGCGCGTGTCCTCGAGCTTCGTGTGCGAGAGGCCGCGGAGGCTCTGGACGAAGAGCATGACCGTAGGTACTCCGCTGCGCGAGACCTCCGCGGCGTCATGGAGCGGGCCGGAGGGGAGTCGATGAGTCGTTCCCGCGATCTCCGTGATCGCCTCCTCGCCGAACCCGACGAGCGTCTCGTCGAAGAGGATCGGCTCGATGGACCAGATCCGCTCCCACTCGACGCCGATGTCCTCCTCTGCTGCGAACCGCTCACTCGCCGTACTGGGCCTCGGCGAGCATCGCGGCGAGCAGCTCGGCGCTGAGGTCGCGCTGGTCGAGGAGCTGCTCGGCGGTCTCCACGACCGAGGTCACGATTCCCGGCTTGCAGACGACGCCGCCGGAAGTGCACACGGCACCGCCGCCGGCTCGCTTTGCGATCTCCCGGATCTCGAGCGCGAGCTTCGCGGCGCCCGCGAGCGCATCCCGACGTTTGTCCATCGGCGTGGATCCTGCGTGGGCCGCCTGCCCGTGCCAGGTGATCCGATGCCGCTCGACTCCGAAGGTGCCGAGCACCACGCCGAGTGGGAGGTCGAGCGACTCGAGCACGGGGCCCTGCTCGATGTGCAGCTCGAGGTAGGCGGCGGCGGACTCGAGCTCGTTTCGCGCGGCGTTCGCCGAGTCGAGGTCGACGCCGAACGCGGCCAGCGCGTCTGGGAGCGAGACGCCGTCACGGTCCACGAGCTGCCGTAGCTCGTCCTGGTCGGACATCGACCCGGCCGCTGCGCTCGAACCGAAGAGGCTGCGTCCAAACCGTGCGCCCTCCTCGTCGGCCCAGTTGACGAGGCGGATGGTCACCGGAGGCTTTCCCTCGCCTGCGATGCGACGCAGGACCTCGGCGCCTGCGACCACGTTGAGGCAGCCGTCGAGCCACCCGCCGTTCGGGACGGAGTCGATGTGACCTCCGATGAGGACCGCGCGCTCGGACTCTCCCGGGAGCGTGAACCACTGGTTTCCGGCGGCGTCGACAGACTCGGATGCGCCGGTGTCGGCGACGAGGCTGCGGAGCCACTCACGGGCTTGCTGCCACGTGTCGGTCCACGCGACCCGCTGTGCGCCGTTCTCGTCCCCGGTGAGCTCTCGGAGCCCCTTCAGCTCGGCGACGGTGCGCTTCGGATCGAGAGCCACGGCCGGAGCCTAGTGCGGCTCCGAGCACCGTGCAGGAGGCATGAGCGTGTGACAGATTCCTGCGATGCCGGTCGCGCAGGATCCTGACGCGGTGCCTCGTCTTCGTGCTCGTGCTCGGAGGTCTCTGGGCGCTATGGGAGGGATACAAATGGCTCTGGGAGGAGACGGGCTGGACGAGGCCGTTCCGCGTCAACGACCTGACGATGCCGCACCTCCACGCGATCGTGCTGCAACTGTGGCAGCCGACATCCACCGGGGACGATCTCTGGCTCTATCTTCTGCACTCGGCGCTCTTCACGGCGCGAGCCGCCGCGGTCGGATTCCTCTTCGGCGCCCTGGTCGGCTTCGTGCTCGGAGTGGTCCTCGCACACTTCGACGTGCTCCGACGCGGCGTCATGCCGTACGTCGTCGCCTCGCAGACGATTCCCATCCTGGCGCTGGCGCCGATCGTTGTGCGCGGCCTCGGCAGCGTCTCGATCGGCGGGTCGCCTCCTCCCGACTGGGTGCGCGTCTCGGTGATCGCGGCGTACCTGACGTTCTTCCCAGTCACCGTCAACACGCATGCGTGGGCTTGCGGTCCGCCGATCCGTGGGCGCTCGAGCTCATGCACTCGTACGCGGCCCGGGGGTGGACGATCCTCTGGAAGCTCCGTGTCCCCTCGGCGCTTCCGTACATCTTCACGGCGCTGAAGATCGCCGCGACCGCGAGCGTCGTGGGAGCGATCATCGGAGAGCAGACGGCCTCGATCTCCAACGGTCTCGGCGGCGCGATCCTCAACTTCAACCAGTACTACGTCCTCGAGCCGAAGAACCTGTGGGCGACGAACCTCTATGCCGCTCTGCTCGGAATCGGCTTCTTCCTCGTCGTGCTCCTCGCGGAGAAGGTCGTCGTGCACCGCGCACCGGAGCGGCTGGTATGAGCGCCGACGGCTCGGTCGTCTCGATCAAGGGCCTCTCGAAGGTCTTCGGCAAGGGCGGCGTGACCGCGCTCCAGGACATCGATCTGGAGGTCGAGCGCGGCGAGTTCGTCTCGCTGATCGGACCCTCGGGCTGCGGAAAGTCGACGCTGCTGCGCATCGTCGGCGACATCGTCGAGCCGCACCGAGGGCGAGATCACCGTCAACGGGAAGCCGGCGCGCAGGGCGCGGCTCGACCGCGACTACGGAATCGTGTTCCAGGCGCCCGTCCTCTACGACTGGCGCACGGTGGCGAAGAACATCGCTCTGCCGCTCGAGATGCTCGGCTGGGACCGTGCGAGGCGCGCAGAGCGCGTCCGCGAAATGCTCGAGCTCGTCGAGCTCGCCGGCTTCGAGCGGCACCATCCCTGGCAGCTCTCGGGCGGCATGCAGCAGCGCGTCTCGATCGCCCGCGCGCTCTCGTTCTCGCCCGCGCTCCTGCTCATGGACGAGCCGTTCGGCGCGCTCGACGAGATGACGCGCGAGCGACTCAACATGGAGCTGCTCCACATCTGGGCGGAGACCGGGTCGACGGTCGATCTTCGTCACGCACTCCATCTCCGAGGCGGTGTTCCTGTCGACGCGCGTCGTCGTCATGTCCCCGCGACCAGGGCGTGTCGCGAGCGTCGTCTCGGTGGACCTGCCTCAGCCCCGCACGGCTGCGACCCGGGAGGAGCCGCGGTTCTTCGAGCTCGTCACGGAGGTGCGAGAGTCGCTGCATGCGACCGGCGCCGACGAAGTCGAGGAGACGCTTGCGGCGGAGAGCGACATCGCGTGAGCACCGTGGTACCGACGTCCGCCCCGTCGCGCCGTTTCGGCGAGCGAATCCGCTACTGGCTGCCCGCCGTCGTGGTCTTCGCCTCGGCCTCGCCGCCTGGCAGTGGCTGCTCCCCGACGTGCTCGGCGTGGAGGACTTCTTGCTGCCGAGGTTCTCGGACGTCGTGCAGCCCTCATCGACGATCGCGACCTGCTCCTACGCGGCGCGTGGATCACCCTCAAGGAGGCGGTCGGTGGGTTCGTTCTCGGAAGCGGCGCCGCGATCGTGGCCGCCCTCGTCCTCGCCCGCTGGCGTCCGTTCGGCAGTGCTCTGATGCCGTACATGATCGCAGCGAACGCCGTTCCGATCATCGCGTTCGCACCGATCACCAACGCGTGGTTCGGGATTCTCAGCCCGTGGTCGAAGGTGACGATCGCCGCGGTTCTCTGCTTCTTCCCGGTGCTCGTCAACACCCTCCGTGGGCTCACCTCCGTCGATCCCGAGTCGATCGAGCTGATGCGTTCGTACGCGGCGTCGGAGCGAGACGTGTTCCGCCGTGTCCGCATTCCGAGCTCGCTTCCGTATGTGTTCTCCGCCTTGAAGGTCGCAAGCGTCCTTGCGATGATCGGCGCAGTGGTGGGCGACTACTTCGGCGGGTCCCTCGAGGCGTTGGGCATCGTCGTGTTGAGCGCGGTGAATCTCTCACGGTACGCGACCTCGTGGGCCGCGATCCTCGTCGCGAGCATCATGGGCATTGCTTTCTACGGCGTGATCGCTCTCGGCGAGCGATACGCCCTACGCTGGCATCCCTCGGTTGGGCGGAGGGGGTAGGAGGGCAGGTCGGTCCGGTCTCGGCCGTTCCGAGACCGAAAAAGGAGGACACGTGAAGCGACGCAGGTGGTATCTCGTGGGGGCCGCGCTAGCCGTGGTCGCCACGCTCTCGGTAACGGGCTTTGCCGTGGCTGGCTCGTCCAGTCCCAAGCTCACCAAGGTCACCATCCAGCTGAAGTGGGTGACGCAGTCGCAGTTCGCCGGCTACTACGCGGCGAAAGCAAAGGGCTACTACAAGGCGGCAGGTCTGGACGTCAACCTCAAGATCGGCGGACCGACGATCATCAACGAGCAGACGGTCCTTTCGAAGCAGGCCGAGTTCGGCGTCAACTGGTTCCCCAGCCTGCTCGCGAACCGCGACCAGGGCAACGACCTCGTCAACATCGCGCAGGTCTACCCGAGATCGGGCACGACCGAGGTGACCTGGAAGAAGGACGGGATCACCAACTTCAAGCAGATGCGGGGGAAGAAGTTCGGTGTCTGGATCTACGGCAACGAGTTCGAGCAGCGTGCGGCTCTCGTCAAGAACGGGATGGACCCGGACAAGGACGTGACCCTCGTGCAGCAGCAGTTCGACATGGTCGCGTTCCTGAACCACGAGATCGACGCTGCCTCGGCCATGACCTACAACGAGCTCGCCCAGGTCCTCGAAACGAAGAACCCGGCCACCGGCAAGCTCTACACGATGAAGGATCTCAACGTCTTCAAGTACTCAGACCTGGGCACGGGGATGCTGCAGGACGGGATCTTCGTCCGCGGTGACTGGATCAAGAGCAAGGCGAACCAGGCAACCGCGGTGAAGTTCCTCGAGGCAACCTTCAAGGGTTGGATCTACTGCCGCGACCACTACAAGGAGTGCACGAACATCGTCGTCTCGCAGGGCACGGCTTTGCCGAAGGGGCATCAGACCTGGCAGATGAACGAGGTCAACGCCCTGATCTGGCCGAACAAGCTCGGCATCGGCGTCATGAACCCGGTCGACTACGCGAAGACCGCGAAGATCTCGCTCGACTTCAAGGTCATCAAGAAGCCTGCATCGAAGGCGTCGTACCGCACCGACCTTGCGAAGAAGGCGGTCGCGAATCTCAAGAAGCAGGGGCTCGACGTCTACGGCAAGGGATTCAAGAAGGCGGTCGTCGTGCTGAAGGCCGGCGGCAAGTAGCCACGAGGTGAGCTCCGGGCCGACAAGCGGTCGGCCCGGGGCCTCCCCTCAGACGGGAGGTGAGGTGACGTGTCGACACTGATCAAGGGCGGACGGATCATCACGGCCGCTGACGACTACGTCGGCGACGTCTACGTCGAGGGCGAGCGCATCTCGATGATCGGCGAATCGCTCGATGTCGACGCCGATCGTGTGATCGATGCGTCGGGCAAGTACGTGCTGCCCGGCTGCGTCGACCCGCACACACATCTCGACATGCCGTTCGGCGGGACGGTGACGATCGACGACGTCACGTCCGGCCAGACGGCCGCCGCGTTCGGCGGGACGACCTGCCATGTGGACTTCGTGATCCAGCCGCCGGGCTCGACCTTCGCGGCAGCCCTCGATGAGTGGCGTGGGAAGGCTGAAGGGAAGCAGGTGATCGACATGGGCTACCACATGGCGGTCACCGACCTTCGCGAGGGCGGCTCGCTCGAGGAGCTCGCGGAGCTGCCGGCGCAGGGCGTGACCTCCTACAAGCTGTTCATGGCCTACAAGGGCGCGCTCATGGTCGACGACGAGACGCTCTTCCGGACGATGGAGGTCGCCGCGGAGACGGGCGCCCTCGTCATGGTCCACGCCGAGAACGGCGACGCGATCGACGTCCTGGTGAAGCAGGCGCTCGCGGCCGGGAACACGGCGCCGCACTTCCACGCATTGACCCGCCCGCCCGAGACGGAGGGCGAGGCGACGAACCGCGCGATCCAGCTGGCTCGTGTCGCCGGGGCGCCCCTGTACGTCGTCCACGTCTCCTGCAAGGAGGCCGTCGACCCGATTGCCCGGGCGCGGGAGCAGGGGTGGGACGTCTGGGGTGAGACGTGCACGCAGTACTTCTTCATCGACTACACGTACCTCGAGCGCCCGGACTTCGAGGGTGCGAAGTACGTGTACACGCCTCCACCGAGGTCGATCGAGAACCAGGAGATCCTCTGGCACGCGGTGCGTTCGGACATCCTCTCCGTCGTCTCGACCGATCACTGCGCGTTCAGCTGGGCAGGTCAGAAGACGCTCGGCAAGGACGACTTCTCGAAGATCCCGAACGGCGGCCCGGGCCTCGAGAACCGGCTGCACATGATCCACGAGTTCGGCGTTCGCACCGGCCGGATCTCGCTGAACCGGATGGTCGAGCTCCTCGCTACGAACCCGGCCAAGCTCTTCGGCCTGTATCCGCGCAAGGGCACGATCGCGCCCGGGTCCGACGCCGACATCGTGATCTTCGATCCCGAGCGGCGGCACCTGATCACCGCCGCGGACCAGCACTCGAACACCGACTACAACCTCTACGAGGGGACCGAGGTGACGGGATCACCCGACATCGTTTTGCTTCGAGGCAACGTTCTCGTAGAGTCGGGCGAGCTCGTCGCCGAGCCTGGCGTGGGTGAGTTCGTCGAGCGGGCGGCGTTCGGGCAGGAGCTCCTGCCCACCGCAGCTCGCTGACGAGAGAGCGCGGAGGCGCCGGGCACCTTCCCCCTTGCCCGGCGCCTCCGCGGTACGTTGCTCAGCGGGTCAGCAGCTGACTCGCGTGTTCCAGGGATCGAACATGCCGCCGGGGTTCGGCTTGAAGACCCATGCGTGCAGGGTCCACACGTTCGTGCTCGGGTCGCCGAACCGGGCGAGGTTGGTGTCGGCGAACTGCTGCCCGTAGAGGCTCGGTCGCGGCACGGGAGCGCCCGTCGCCGTGTGCTGGGCGACGATGTACTCGACGCCGGTCAGCTTGAGTGTTCCGTCGTTGCGACGCTCGTAGAGCAGCGCCTCCGGATTCACCGGGTCGAGCGTGGCATCGAGCCGTCCGCCAGCGCGTGTGTCGAGCTGATGGATGCCCATCGCTCCCTGGGAGCCGTTGGCGATGCACGTTCCGCCGCCGAACGCATCGGTCTGTGGCAGCTCGGTGACATAGCCGGCAGCCTTGGCCGCGGCGATGTCGTGGTACGGCGCGATCGCGTTCCGAAGCGGGGTCAGCTCGTCCTGGCCACCGGCCAGGGCAATGCTCGACGCCACGACTGCGCCGACCACGGGTAGCACCAGCGCGACGATCAACAGTGCTCGTACTTTCATCGTCCCTCCCTCTCTCTGGCCGCCGCGAGTGCTCATAACGCGATGCTCGCGTCGGCGACTCTCACGATTTCGTCAACGGGGAGGTCGGCGGCGGCCGCGTGGCGCCGAACTGCCTCCGGGCTCGATGCCTCGACGATGCAGACGCTTCCGAGCGTGAGGTCGCATTCCTCGAGCACGTAGCTCCGAATCGACGCGATGTCGTTGACCATGCGCGCCGCTTCGGTGCTCGAGCGTAGGTCTGCCGCCTGCCGTGCCTGCTCTGAGGGCCAGGCAGAGCGCCGAACGACCAGGTACGTCTGCATCTCGTCTCCCCGGTGCGAGTTTGGACGCACTCGACGGTAGGGAGCCGCCGGCGACACGGCATCGGCGCGATTACCTAGATTGGCGCGCGGCGTTACCGGTCTTGGACGAGGCCTAGCCGCCCAGCCGCAGTGACGGCCTCGACGCGTGTTCTCGCGCCGAGCTTGCGGAGGATGGCGGAGACGTGGTGGTCGACCGTCCTCCGGGAGACCACGAGCCGATCGGCGATCTCCGCGTTCCGGAGCCCCTTGGCGAGCAGGTCGAGCACGTCGAGCTCTCGCGTCGTGAGGTTCGCCGGGTTGCGCGGGTCGATTGGCGCGGGCCTCGCGGAACGGTCGCTCCGAGCTCGCGGAGGCGACGCCCGACGATGGTGGCCGCAGGTTGGGCGCCCAGGCGATTCAGCTCGTCGAGCGAGCTGCGCAACGCCGCCTCGTCTCCGGTCACCACCGCCAGCGCGGCCTCGTACGGATTGCCCAGCTCGGTCCACACGCGCGCAGCCCGTTGCGAGTCGCCGGCGAGCTGAAGGGAGTGGGGCTCGATCACTCCCGCGGGGGGTGCCTCGACGATGCCGGCTCGGAACCGGATGACGGCGAGGTCCCCGATTGCCCAGGGCACGCCTCGCGCGACGGCGAGCTCGAATGCTGTTTCGGTCTCGCTGGCCACCATGTCGTGTCGTCCCGCCAGCCACGCGACTTCGGCTCGGGCAGCTGCGACGGGCGCGATACGCGGAAGCTCGCCGGTGGGCTCGGAGAGGGCTCGTGCCTCGTCCAGAGCGGGCCAGACCTCCGGATCGCCTCGGCGAGCGCGGACCAGCGCCAGTGTGACCAGTGCGAGCGTTCTAGGAAACGTGGAGACGAAGCGCTCTCCGAGGACGAGCTCGGCCGTTTCGGCGGCATTCGTCCATCGGCCCTGCTCGAGCTCGAGACGAGATCGGTAGGCAAGGAAATACAGGTGGGCGAGATCCAGGCCATGCTCGCGCGAGTGAGCGACTCCGTCCTCGATCGGACGGGCGGCTGCCCCGCACGAGTGACGGTACATCGTCGCATTGACGACCCCGAGAGTTGCGTCGGCGACGATCTCCTCGAATCCGTTGCGTCGTGCCAGCTCGATGCCCCGCTCCGCCTCTGCAAATGCCCCGTGCGATCCGTTCCTGATGCCTCGGAGACCGGGATCGATCGAGTTCCAGAGCTGCGACTCGGCCGTCCCGTGCTCGGCCACGCCGAGCGCCCTGGCTTTCCACTCGCGAGCCTGCGCGAGATCGGCGTTCCGCTCGTGGAGGAACGTCATGACTCCGTAGGCGTCGACGAGCTCTGGGCCCGGCGCCATTTGTTCGAGGAGAGCGACCGCCCCGAGACCGACCCGTCTGCCCTCCTCGCCCCGGCCGGGGCACCAGAGAATGGCCGCGAGACGCGCGAGGCTCGCGCCTTCCCTCGCTCGATCGCCGAGCTCGCCGTAGCAGGCGGCAGCCGCGCGCAGGGCGTCGAGGGCTTCCTCCGTCTCGTCGGTCAGGTAGCAGCTGTGGGAGTACCGCCCGAGCAGACGGGCGCGGAGCTCGGGGCGACGTCCTTGCGCATAGCGGAGCGCACGTCTGTATTGCGCTGCGGCCTCGCGATGCGCCCCCACGTTCGACGCTCGCACGGCGGCTTCCTGAGCGAAGCGAAGGACAGCCTCGGCTTCCTGTGCCTCGTCGGGATGGTGCGCGAGTCGCGGGAAGTCCGAGGACGAAGCGGGGTGCGCTTCGAGGGCGGCCAGCGCCCGACGGTGGAGCGCGACGCGTCGATCCGGCGCGAGTGACTCCTCGACGGCGCGTCGAGCGAGCTCGTGTCGAAACGCGATCCTGTCTCCGAGCGCGGAGAGCGCGCCGGACCCGAGGCACTCCCCGACCCCGTCGTCGTCCGTGTCCAGCAGTGCATCGAGCAGCCACACCTCCGCGCCCGTGGGGGAAATCGACGTTGCGCGGACGGCGTCCTGCCCGCACGGGCTCAGCGCGGCTACGCGCGCGAGAACGGCGTCTCGGACCGACTCGGGAATCTCGCCGGGGCTTCCGGCGAGCACTTCGGTCACGAAGAACGGGTTGCCCGAGGTCATCCGGAAGAGCTCGTCCGGATCCGCACCGTAGGGCTCAGCGATCTGCGTCACGCCCGCGGGTGACAGCGGCTCCACCCGCACTCGTCGGAGGGTCGAGACCGTCGCGAGACCCCCGAGCACGACGCGGAGGGGGTGCTTTGCGTCGAGTTCGTCGTCCCGGTAGGTGGCGATGACGAGGGTGGGGTCGTTCTCGATCCTCCGGGCAACGACCCGGAAGACGTCGAGGGTCGCCTCGTCCGCCCAGTGCATGTCCTCGAGGACGAGGATCGACTCCGTCTCCGTGAGCTCGGCCAACAGTGCCTCGGCGATCCGATACGGGATCCCTCCGGTCTCGACGAGCTCGCGGAGGTCGCCGCCGACCGCCTGTGCGACGTCGACGATCGGCCCGAGCGGTCGAGGGGTGAAGAGCGGATCGCACGCGCCGACGAGGATGCGTCCCCGGCTCGCGGCATCCTCGCGGAGGAAGGACTCCACGAGCGCGGTCTTGCCGACGCCCGCCTCGCCACCGACGAGCACGAGCTCTGCCCGTTCCCGTCGTCCGCGTCCGCAAGCGCGTGGTGAAGGACGGCGAGCGCAGCCCTCTCGCTCCAGCAGTTCTCGTGTGGCGAGGTATGCGTGACCGAGGACGCTCACGTTGGAATCGTCGTCTCTCCACGCGCGCGGCGCAACGTCACGGCGCTAGGATCGGGCATCGGCGTGGCGACGATCGAAGCGAACCCGAATCTCGGCGCGCAGATCGTCGAGGACGCGAAGGAGTACGTCCTCTACTCGTGGTCGACGCAGGACGCGATCAACCCGATCGCCGTCGCAGGTGCCGAGGGCCGTCATTTCTGGGACTACGACGGAAAGCGGTATCTGGACTTCGCCTCGCAGCTCGTCAACGTCAACATCGGCCATCAGCACCCGAAGATCATCGCGGCGATCAAGGAGCAGGCCGACAGGCTCTGCACGATCGGGCCGCCCATGGCGTCGGAGTCGCGCTCGCAGCCTCGGGAGGCTTCTCGAGGAGGTCACGCCGGGCGACCTGTGCATGTCGTTCTTCACGAACTCCGGCGCGGAGGCGAACGAGAACGCGATCAAGCTCGCACGGCTCGCGACCGGACGGCACAAGATCATCGCGCGCTACCGCTCGTACCACGGCGCGACGCATGGCTCGATCATGCTCACCGGCGACCCGCGCCGGTGGCCGAACGAGCCGGGGATGGGCGGGGTCGTGCGGATGCTCGACCCGTACACGTACCGCTGTCCTGCGGGCCATCCCGATCCGTGTCCCGTCTGCACGGGCGCGCCGCACCTCGAGGAGATCCTCGAGTACGAGGGGGCGCACACGGTCGCGGCCGTCATCCTCGAGACGGTCACCGGGACGAACGGGATCATCCCGCCTCCGCCCGGCTACCTGCAGGCGATCCGCGAGGTCTGCGACCGGCACGGGATCCTGCTGATCCTCGACGAGGTCATGGCCGGGTTCGGCCGCACCGGGCGCTGGTTCGCCTGCGAGAACTGGGACGTCGTCCCGGACATCCTCACGGTCGCGAAGGGGATCAACTCGGGCTACGTCCCGCTCGGCGCGATGATCATCCGCGAGCACCTGAAGGAGTGGGTGCGCAGCAGGTTCTTCCCCGGCGGGCTCACGTACGCGGGACATCCGCTCGCGTGCGCGTCGGCGGTCGCCTCGATCGAGGCCTTCCAGGAGGAGGGCGTGGTCGAGAACGCCTCCGAGGTCGGCGCGTACCTCGGCGACGGGCCTGCACGACCTTGCCGCGCGGCACCCGTCGATCGGCGAGGTCCGCGGGCTCGGCTGCTTCTGGGGGATCGAGCTGGTGAAGAGCCGCGAGACGCGCGAGATGCTCGTCCCGTTCAACGCCGCGGGCGAGGCCGCTGCGCCGGTGGACGGCTCGCGAAGGCGTCGCTCGAGCGCGGTCTCTACCTCATGACGCACTGGAACGTGGTCATGGTCGTGCCGCCGCTCACGATCACGCGCGACGAGGTCGACGAGGGTCTCGCGATCCTCGACGAGACCCTCGCGATCGCCGACGAGTACGTCGTCTAGCGGTGAGCGACGTCGCCGAGCTGGCGGCGCAGCTCGTCGCGATCGAGTCGATCAACCCGGATGTCGTCACCGGTGGATCGGGCGAGGCCGAGATCGCCCGCTTCGTCGCGGAGTGGTGCGAGCGCGCGGGCCTCGAGACGTCGCTCATCGGAGCCCGCGCCGGGCGGCCGAACGTCGTGGCGATCGCGCGGGGCAGCGGTGGAGGGCGCTCGCTGATGCTCAACGCGCACATGGACACGGTCGGCGTCGCCGGATGACCGATCCGTTCGCGCCGCGCCTCGAGGACGGACGCCTGTACGGCCGCGGGCGCGTACGACATGAAAGGCAGCCTCGCGGCCTGCATGCTCGCCGCCGCCGAGGCAGGCGCCGCGGGCTTGCGCGGCGACGTCGTGCTCACCGCCGTCTCCGACGAGGAGTTCGCGAGCGTCGGCACGAGGCCGTCGCTGCGATCGTGCGCGCGGACGCGGCGATCGTGACGGAGCCGACGGAGATGCAGGTCGCGGTCGCGCACCGAGGCTTCGTCTGCTTCGAGATCGAGACGATCGGCCGCGCGGCGCACGGCTCGCGTCCGCATCTCGGCATCGACGCGATCGCGAAGATGGGCCACGTCCTCGTCGGGATCGAGGAGCTCGACCGCGAGCTGCGCGCCCATCCGACGCACGCGCCGTCTCGGCAGCGGGAGCGTGCACGCCTCGCTGATCGAGGGCGGGCAGGAGTACTCGAGCTACCCGGCTCGCTGCTGCTCCAGGCCGAGCGGCGCACCATCCCCGGAGAGACCGTCGAGCTCGCCGAGGGCGAGATCCGGGACATCCTGAGCGCCACCGGCCGGGACGATCCGGAGTTCGCAGGCGAGGTGCGCGTCGTCGCGGCGCGCGAGCCGTTCGAGGTCGCCGAGGACGCTGAGCTCGTCGATCTCGTCCGGCGCAGCGCAGCGGCTGTGCTCGGGTGCGGAGCCGGAGGTCGTCGGCGTCTCGTTCTGGGCCGACTCGGCACTTCTCGCCGCCTCGGGAATCTCGACGGTCCTCTTCGGCCCTCGCGGCGAGGGCGCGCATGCGGAGGTCGAGTGGGTCGACGTCGGCGACCTCGAGCGGTGCGTCGAGATCTACCTGGGCGTCGCCGCCGAGCTCTGCTCCTAACGCTCGACGAAGTCGAGCACGACCTCGGCCGTCACCTCGAGGGCGTCCCAGAGCACGGAGTGGCCGCCCGGCACGACCGCCACCTCGAGGAGGTCGCCGAGAGCGGCACGATGTGCGTCGAGGAGGTGGTCGTACGGGAGGTACGAGCTCTCGCCGAGCACGAGCAGCGTCGGTACGCGGACGTCCTCGAACGCAGGCGGTGCCGATGCCATCTCGCCGTACGCCGCGACGACGGCCGACTGGCAGTAGCGGTAGCGGAGACGCCCGTCGTCGCCGGTCTCCACGTTCGACGCGAGATCCTCGACGACGAGCTCGCGGGGCGCAAAGTGCAGCTGGCTCTCGTCGAAGCGGCGCTCGACGAGCTCGTCGAACGAGACGAAGGAGTGCTCCTTGCGCGCGTTCTCCGCGGCGGCGAGCGCCACGGGTCCGGGAAGGAGGATCGCCGGGTCGAGCAAGACGAGCTTCGGTACGAGCTCCGGCGCTCTCGCCGCGAGCTCGAACGCGAGCCGTCCGCCGAACGAGTGGCCGAGCAGGACCAGACTCGCCGCTCCGATCGTCTCGACGATCGCGTCGAGTGCGCACCGATGTCCCACGGCGGCTCCCAGGGTGACGAGCCGTGCCCGAGGAGATCCGGGGCGAGGACGTGGAACTCGGAGAGCTCGGCGGCGAGCGGCGCGAAGTGGCGGCCGTGGTTGCGGACGCCATGCAGGCAGACGACGCGCGGAGCGTCCGGCTCGCCCCACTCGAAGAGAGCGAGCGTCACGCCGTGGCGAGCAGCTTCTCGAGCGAGTCGGGACGAGCTCCTCGCGGTACTCGTCGCGCTCCTTCACGAGCGACCAGATGACGAGGCCGTCCTTGTCGATGAGGAATGTGCCGCGATGAGGCGCTCCGGTCGTCTCGTTGAAGACGCCGTACGCCTTCGCGGCCGCGCCGTGCGGCCAGAAGTCCGAAGCGAACGTGTACTCGGCGCCGAGCTCGCGCTTCCAGGCTTGCCGCGCAGCCCACGAGTCGCACGAGACGAAGACGATCTCCGTTTCGGCGTCCCGGAAGGACTCCAGGTTCTCCTGCAGGTCGCGGGCCTCGTCCTCGCAGACGGCCGTGAAGGCGAAGGGGTGGAAGACGAGGAGGACGTTCGAGCGGCCGCGGAAGTCTGCGAGCCGCACGCGCTCGTCGTGGCTTACTGCCAGGTCGAACTCGGGCGCGCTGTCACCTGTCCTCACCGCCATCCGCCTGCTCCTCTCCCTTTCCGGACGGCCGATAGTACCGGCGTCCGCGAAGCTCCTCCGGGAGGTACGAGACCTCGAATCCGGCCGGGTCGTCGTGCGGATACGCGTAGCCCTCGCCGTGGCCACGCGCCTTGGCGGCCGTCTTGTGCCCGGTCGAGCGGAGCATCGCCGGCGGTCGGGCGTTTCCGTGCCGTCGGACGTCCTCCCGTGCCTCCCAGATGGCCACGGCCGAGGCGTTGGACTTCGGCGCTCGCGCGAGGTAGATCGCGGCCTGCGAGAGGTTCAGCTGCGCCTCCGGGAGTCCGACGTGCTCGAGCGCCTGTGCCGCCGCGACCGCGACGACGAGCGCGCTCGGGTCGGCGTTGCCGACGTCTTCGGAGGCGAGAATGACCATCCGGCGCGCGATGAAGCGCGGATCCTCGCCCGCCTCGAGCATCGCAGCGAGGTAGTACACCGAGGCGTCGGCGTCTCCGCCGCGCATCGACTTGATGAATGCGGAGGCGAAGTCGTAGTGCTGGTCGCCCTTGCGGTCGTAGAGCAGCGGACGCTTGCGCGACGCGTCCAGGACGTGCTCCTCGGACAGCGGCGCCGCTTCCGCCTCCGCCGTGGCGGCGGCGAGCTCGAGGATCTGGAGCGCGGCGCGCGCGTCTCCACCCGCGCGTTTCGCGACGAGGCCGAGAATCTCGGGCGATGCGTCGACCTCGAGCGCCTCGGCGCCGCGACCGAGGATGACAACGAGCTCGTCCTCGGACAGCGCCGTCAGCTCGATGACGGTGCAGCGCGAGAGCAGTGCCGCGTTGACCTCGAAGTAGGGGTTCTCGGTCGTCGCTCCGATCAGCGTTACGAGGCCGTCCTCGACCGCGTGCAGCACCGAGTCCTGCTGCGACTTGTTGAAGCGGTGGATCTCGTCGATGAAGAGGATCGTCCGCAGGCCGTTGCCTCCGAGCCGGTCGCGCGCGCGGGCGATGACGGCGCGTACGTCGTCGACACGGGCGGAGACGGCTGACAGCTCCTCGAACGCCGCGCCGGTGCGCTCGGCGACGATGCGTGCGATCGTCGTCTTCCCGGTGCCTGGCGGCCCGAAGAGGATCATCGAGGGCGGGCGGTCCTCCTCGATCGCACGCCGGAGGGCCGAGCCCGGCCCGAGCACGTGGTGCTGCCCGACGAGCTCCTCGAGCGTCGACGGTCGCAGCCGTACCGCGAGCGGCCCGTTCTCCGCCTGGCGCTCCCGCGCTGCTTCGCTGAAGAGGTCGGACACGTGGGAAGTATGCTGGCGCCCCGATGACGCTTCGGGACGAAGTCACCGGGCTCCTCCAGGCGCTGGTTCGGCTCGACACCGTCAACCCGCCGGGAAACGAGTCGCAAGCGGCCGAGCTGCTCCGCGACTATCTCGCGCGGCGACCGGCGTCGAGATCGATCTCTACGCACGCGTCCCCGAGCGCGCGAACCTCGTCGCGCGGATTCCGGGCGGCGACGGGCCGTCGCTCGCGTTCCTGTGCCACACGGACACGGTGCTCGCGGACCCGTCCGAGTGGGATCGCGATCCATGGTCGGGCGACCTCGTCGACGGAGAGGTCTGGGGCCGTGGCGCGCTGGACATGAAGGGGCAGGTGGCGGCGTCCGCCGTCGCGTTCGCCTCGCTTGCTCGGGAGGGGTTCAAGCCCTCCGGGGATCTCCTCTTCATCGCCACCGCGGACGAGGAGGTCGGCGGCGAGGACGGCTTCGGCCTCGTCTGGCTTTGCGCGAACCATCCGGACGCGGTTCGCTGCGACTACGCGATCAACGAGGGTGGGGGTGACCGGCTCGTGCTCGGCGGGAGTCCGGTCTACCTGTGCGGAGTCTCCGAGAAGGCGTCGGCGCCGTTCGTCGTGCGGGTGTACGGACGGAGCGGGCACGCGTCGATGCCCGGGATCGCCGACAACGCGCTGGTCAAGTCGGCCCGCTACCTCGAGGCGCTCGGCTCATACTCGCCGCCTCGCGAGCTGATTCCCGAGGCGAAGGGCTTTCTGGAAGCGGTCCTGGGTGAAGCTCCCCCGCTCGACGAGGCACTCGATCGCGCCGCCGCGCTCCATCCCATGCTGCCTGCCCTCGTGGAGCCGCTCCTCGCGTTCACGCTGTCCCCGACGATGATCCATGCGTCCCGTCAGCGGAACGTCATTCCGGCCCAGTGTGAGATCACCGTCGACTGCCGGCTGCTTCCGGAGACCACGCCTGGCGACATCGAGCCCTTGCTCCGGGCGGCGCTCGGCAACGGCAAGTACGACCTCGAGTTCGACGAGGTCGTCGGCGGGACCCGCTCGGCTCTCGACACGCCGTTGTGGGAGGTGCTCGAGCGGTTCACGCAGGAGCTGGAGCCGGGCGCGCGGCTCGCACCGATCGCCTGTCCCGGATTCACCGACAGCCACTATCTGCGCGCTGCGTTCGGGACGGTGGCGTACGGGTACTTCCCTGGTTACATGGATCCCGAGCTCATCACGACGGTCGTCCATTCCGCCAACGAGCGCGCGGCGGTCGACGACCTCGTGCTCGGCACCAACATGCTCCGCGCGGCGGCTCTCGATCTCCTCGGCTCGTGACTGACGTCGCGGACACTCTCGTCGTCTTCGGCATCACCGGCGATCTCGCGCGTACGAAGACACTGCCTGCGCTCTACGACCTGACCGAGCAGGGGGTCCTCGAGTGTCCCGTCATCGGAGTTGGGCGACGCCCGCTCCGAAACGACGAGCTGCAGGATCACGCGCGAGCCGCGATCGAGGCGGCCAAGGGCGAGAGTCTCGACCGGCGGATCCTGGACACGTTCCTCTCGCGGCTCTCGTACATCGGCGGTGAGGGCCAAGAGGTCTTCGACCACATCAAGACGGCTCTGAAGGGGGCGAAGCTTCCGGTCTTCTATCTGGCGATACCGCCGGCGAGCTTCCTCGACGCCGCCGAGGAACTCGCCGACGAGGGGCTTCTTAGCAAGGCGCGCCTCGTGGTCGAGAAGCCGTTCGGGACGGACCTGGTCTCCGCGCGCGAGCTGAACCGTCGGCTGACCGCTCTGGTGCCGGAGGAGCGCCTCTACCGCATCGACCACTTCCTCGGAAAGGAGCCGGTGCAGGACATCATGTACCTGCGGTTCTCGAATGCTCTCTTCGAGCCCGTGTGGAATCGAGGGAACGTCGACTCCATCCAGGTCACGATGGCGGAGGACTTCGGCGTCGACGGTCGCGGGGCCTTCTACGACGGGGTCGGCGCCCTACGCGACGTCGTCCAGAACCACCTCCTGCAGGTGCTCGCTCTCGTGTCGATGGAGCCGCCGAGCGGCGACGACGGCGCCGTCTCGCGTCACCGCCTCGACGTCTTCCGCTCGATGCCGTCGATCGATCCCGAGCACGTCGTGCGGGGCCAATACGTCGGATACGGAAAGATCGACGGCGTCGAGCCCGGCTCCGACACGGAGACTTTCGTCGCGCTCCGGCTCACGATCGAGAACTGGCGCTGGGCGGGCGTCCCGATCTTCGTTCGAGCCGGCAAGGCGCTGCCGGTGACGGCGACGGAAATCGTCGTGCGCCTGAAGCAGGTTCCGGGACTGCAGTACGGGTCGCATCGCCTCGCTTGCCCGGGATTCGACGACATCGTCTTCCGAATCGGGCGCGACGCGGGTGTGACGATCGCGCTCTTCGCCAAGACGCCGGGGAAGGAGGAGACGCGCGAGGTCACGCTCGACGTCTCGTTCATCGAGGAGCTCGGAGGCTCGCCCGGGCCGTACGAGCGGCTTCTCACGGACGCGCTGCGTGGAGATACGTCGCTCTTCCCCCGCTGGGACGTCATCGAGGAGACGTGGCGGATCGTGCAGCCGATCCTCGACGATCCCCCGCCCGTCGAGAAGTACCGCACGCGGGACGTGGGGACCGAGGCGGGTGGCCAATCTGGCGCGCCGCCACGGTGGCTGGCGGGAACCGCAGTAGCCGCAGCGCCGAGCGATAGGTTGACGCCGTGAGCTGGAGCGACTGGGCGGGCACCGTCGAGATCGAGCCGTCGCTGTACGCGTCGGACTTCTCGCAGCTGGGACTACAGCTGGAGGCGTTGAGCGGAGCGGGCGCGCGGGTCTTCCACTTCGACGTCGGTGACGGGCACTTCATCCCGGAGATCACGATCGGGCCGGTCGTTCTCGCGTCGATCTCTCCGCTCGTGCGGGGTTGGGGCGCTCGACTCGACTGCCACCTCATGGTCGCCGAGCCGGAGAGGCATTTCGAGGCCATCGCGAAGGCGGGCGGCGACAGCGTCACGTTCCACGTCGAGGTCGTCGACGAACCGGCAAGGGCGATTGCGGCCGCTCGCACGCTCGGGCTCGGCGTCGGCATCGCGTTCAATCCCGAGACCGCCGTCGAGGAGGCAGTCGGCGCTGCGGAGGGCGTCGACCTCGTGCTCTGCATGTCCATCCATCCCGGCTACTCCGGACAGGCGTTCATGCCGGACGCACTCGAGCGGCTCGCTGCTCTGCGCGAGCGTCTCCCGGCGAACCTTCGCATCCAGGTCGACGGTGGGATCAACGGCGGCACCGCACGCGCGGCGCGCGAGGCGGGAGCCGACCTTCTCGTTGCAGGGAGTGCGATCTTCTGGAAGGACGATCCGGCCGCGGCGTACCGCGAGCTCGCCGAGGTCGTCGGTGCCTGAGCTGCTCGAGCTTCGGGATCATCGCGAGGCGTTCGAGCGCATCGAGGCGTGGCTCCGGAACCGCGGCTTCTTCACGTCGGGCGGCGAGCAGCTCGTCGCCGAGCTGTACCTCGGCTACGGGATGTCGCAGGCGATCAGGAGAGGGCCGACGGCTGCTCCCCCAGAGCCTTGTCCCGTGCTTCCGCTCGCGGCGTGCCGGCTCGCGGAGGAGAGCCAAGTGACACCGTCGCGGGCTTCGAGATCGGCGACTGGGCACAGACGTGGACGGCGGCCGAGTACTGCGGGGCGATCGAGGAGGTCCGGGCCGCGATCGGCCGCGGCGACGTGTATCAGGTCAACCTCGTCCAGCACCTGCGGGCACCGTTCTCCGGCGATCCGCGTGCGCTTGCCGCCCGCCTCGCGTCCTTGCGACCGCTTCAGCCCGCGCCGTTCGTCACCGACACCTGGGCTGTGGCCTCTGCGTCTCCGGAGCTGTTCCTCTCCCGCCGCGGCGACCTCGTCCGGACGATGCCCATCAAGGGCACGCGACCGCGCGGCGACGGCGACCGAGCTGCGTGCCTCGCCGAAGGACGCGGCCGAGCACGTCATGATCGTCGACCTCGAGCGGAACGACCTCTCGCGCATCTGCGAGGCCGGGACGGTGACCTGGCCCGAGCTGATGACGACGCACTCGCTGACCGGGGTCGAGCACATGGTCTCGACGGTGCAGGGTTTGCTTCGCGACGGCGTCGGGCTCGCCGGGATCCTCGAGGCGACGTTCCCGGGCGGGTCCGTCACGGGCGCTCCGAAGATCGCGGCCGTCGATCTCATCGCCGAGCTCGAGCCCGTCGGTCGCGGTGCCGCCATGGGCGCCATTGGGCGGGTCTACGGCAACGGTGACTTCGACCTCGCCTTGACGATTCGCACGTTCGCGATCGCTGATGGCTCGATTCACCTCTGGGTCGGTGGCGGCATCGTGTGGGACTCGGATCCCGCGACCGAGGTGGAGGAGTCGTGGACGAAAGCGCGCCCGCTGCTCGAGGCGGTCGGCTCTCGCGTCCCCGAGGTCGCGCTCCGCGTGAGCGTGCTCGCTCTCGCCGTGACGGGCCGCGGAGCTCGTCGTCCGACCGAGCCGGTGATCCGGCGCCGACGACGAGGGCCTGCTCCGCGGACGTGCCGCGTTCGAGACGCTCCAGGGTCTACTCGGGACGGCCCGTTCCGGCTCGAGGCACACCTCGATCACCTCACGGGCCTCGGCCGCGAGCATCGGCCTCCCCGCGGTCGAGCGGCGTCGTCTGCAGGTGCTCGTCGGCCTTGTCCTTCCGAAAGCGGAGCGAGGGGACGCGACCCTTCGGCTGGTGTGGACGGCCGGGCCGACCGGGAGCGTTCCGTCCGCGTTCGCCCTTCTCGGGACCGTTCCGGAGTGGATCGACGAGACGCGTACACGCGGCGCGACGGCGGTGTCACTCCTCGGCGTGCGTGCCTCGGCACCCTGGCTTCTTCCCGGGGTCAAGTCGACGAGCTATGCCGTGAACATGGCCGCGGAGGCGGAGGCGCGACGACGCGGTGTGGACGAGGCGCTGTTCGTCGACGCGGACGGTCTCGTCCTGGAGGGGACCGTCACGAACGTCTGGTGGCGCAAGGGCAAGATCCTGTACACACCGACGCTCGACCTCGGGATCCTCGCCGGTGTTACCCGGGCTACGCTCATCGAGCTCGCGCCGGAGTGCGGATATAGCGTCGAGGAGGGCTCGTACGCACTCGACGAACTGCTCGCGGCGGAAGAGGTGTTCACGTCGTCGTCGGTACGAGAGGTGATGCCGCTCGTCGCCGTGGACGGGCGGACGCTCGACCGAGGGCCTGCGGCGGACGAGCTGCAGGCGAAGCTACGCGAGGTCGCAGCTAAGGTCTGAGCGTGGCTGAGCAGTCCGTCAGGCTCGGGGGGATGGCGCTCCAGAACGGCGTGCTCGTCCACGGCCCGACTGCATGGGGATGCGCGGTTCGCGACGAGAGCGGAACGCTCCACGTCGCTGCCGGGAAAAAGCCCTTCCTCGCGCCGATCGCACGCCGGCGGATCCCGATCCTCCGTGGGCCGCTCGTCCTCGCAGATGCGTTCGCGCTCTTGCCGGCGGTGCGCCGCGCGCTACCGCAGGCCCGGTTCCCGTTCGAGCGCCCCAGCGTCCTGGTGGCGATTCTCGGAACCGCCGTCGTCGCGAAGCGGCTCAGGCGCTCGCGACTCTCTCCGGGAGCTCGCGAGCTCACCGCAGCCGGCGTCGCGTTCCTTCCTGCGGCGATGGCGCTTCGCGGGCCCGATCTCGCCGCGTACCACGGCGCGGAGCACATCTCCATCGGCACGTACGAGAACGACGGCGTACCCGCGCCGAAGGAGCACCCGCGGTGTGGGTCGCAGCTCATTGCGCCGATGGTTGCTTCGTCGCTGGCTGTGAACGTCGCCGCTGCGAAGGCGCCGGCGGGGACGCGAAGCCTCGTTCGCCTCTTCGGGACCGCAGCGGCGATCGGCGGCTCGGTCGAGGTGTTCTCGTGGGTGGCGCGAAACCCGACGAACCCCGTCGCGCGCGTCCTCGCGCGTCCCGGATTCGAGCTTCAGAGGCACCTCTCGACCGCGGAGCCGTCGGGCGACCAGCTCGAGGTCGCGAACGCGGCTCGCGACGCCTGCCTCGAGCTCGAACGTGACGGAACCGCGTAAGCGCCTCGATCCGGAGGTCTTCGAGCTCCCGGTCGACAAGATCCGGGACGGCTACTACACCGACGCGTACTTCAACTACGCGCGCGCGGCACTGCTCGCGGACGGAAGGCACCCGAGGGTGCTGATGCAGGTCTTCCAGAAGAAGCGCGCGATCCTCGGTGGGATCGACGAGGCGATCGCGATCCTGAGGCTGTGCTCGGACGGTTGGGACGATCTCACGGTGCGAGCCCTCCGCGACGGCGACGCGATCGAGCCGTGGGAGACCGTGCTGACGATCGAGGGCGACTACACCTCGTTCGTCCACCTCGAGACCGTCTACCTGGGCGTGCTCGCGCGGCGGACGCTCGTCTCCACGAACGTCCGGCGGGTCGTCGAGGCGGCGAGGGGGAAGGAGATCCTCTACTTCCCTGCACGACACGACCACCACCGGGTGCAGACGGGCGACGGGTACGCGGCGCACGTCGCCGGCGCGATCGGCGTCTCCACCGATGCGCAGGCCTCGTGGTGGGGAGGGCGTGGGATCGGAACCGTCCCGCACGGGCTCATCGCCGCGTACCAGGGAGACACGGTGCTCGCCGCCCGTACGTTCGCGGAGTGGGCGCCGCCGGACATGAGCGTCGTCGTTCTCGTCGACTTCGACAACGACTCGGTGAAGACGTCGCTCGAGGTCGCCCGCGCGCTCGGCACCCGGCTCTGGGGCGTGCGCCTCGACACGTCCGGCGACCTCGTCGATCGCTCGCTCTGGGACGAGATGGGCGACTTCGATCCACGCGGCGTCAACGAGCGGCTCGTGCGGAACGTCCGAGCGGCGCTCGACGACGAGGGCTTCGCGCACGTGAAGATCGTCGCGTCGGGTGGTTTCACCGTCGAGAAGATCCGAGCCTTCGAGGAGCGCGGCGTACCCGTCGACGTCTACGGCGTCGGCTCGTCGCTCATCCGTGGCGAGAACGACTTCACGGCGGACGTGGTCGTGACGGAGGGCAAGCCCGTGCGCGAAGGTCGGCCGGCGGCTACGTGCCAACCCGCGCCTCGAGCTCGTCACGTAGCGCGACGATCGCCCCTGGCCAGGCGGCCGTCGGCCCGGTCGAGCGGACGACGTGCGCTCCCCGCTCTGCGAACTCGGCGAACGCGCGATCGGCGTCGTCGGTGTAGTCGACGACGCCCGGAACGACGACAGGCGACGTGCAGTCCTCGATGAGGTAGAGCCGAGGTCCGAGCTCGGGCGCGTCATCGAGGAGGTCGGCGACCGTCCACGCCACGCAGTGGCTCTTCGCCTGCCCCGCGACGAGCACGGCGTCGAAGCCGCGCAGGTGCTCCACGAGCGCCGTGTTGCGCTCGCCGAGCTGCTCTCCGCGGCTTCCGCGAAGCACCTCGGGCCCGAGCACCGAGTAGTGCTCGGTCAGCGGCGCGAACCCCTTGATCTCGAAGCGTGTCGGAGCGCGCCGCGCGATCGCGTGGAAGAAGAACGCCTCCTCGATCGCGCTCACGAGGGCGTGCCCGAGGCCGCCGAGCATCGCATGGAAGGGCCAGATGGTGAGCTCGTACTTGCGGCCCGCGGCGAGAGCCGCCACGTACGAGGCGAGATGCTCCGCGCCGCGGTCGGAGTCGAGCCCGAGCGCCTCCGCAGCGTCGCGATCGACGGCCCAGCGACCCTCGGAGACGTCGGCCTCGGTGACGAGCGTGTATGGATCGGGATGCCGGCCCTCCTGATCGACGAGGAACGGCGCGTGGAAGATCTGGAACGCCTGGTGCGTGTCGAGTGTGACGACGACCTCCGTTATTGCCACGAGGTTGCGGTACACGAACGAGCACAGGCGCCGGCTGTCCTCGACGGCACCGCTGCCCGTTCGTCCGGCCACGAAGAGCTCGAACCCGGGCGTGCAGAACGTGTTCTGGAGGTCGACGGCGAGCAGGCACACACGCCGCCGGTCGTGCGCTGCCGGTTCGATCGCGTGCTGCGCGGCCCACTCCCGCGCCTCGCGGAAACGGGACTCGTAGTCGACTCGCCAGACGTCCGCGACCCGGTCGAGGTCGACGTGGCTCGGCACGGGAAGCTCGTCGAGCACCGAGCCCAAGGCTACGGCAGCTGCGCTGGCACGCGCGCGTGGCGGTTCGGCTTCAGCGGGGTTCGTGCCCTGCCGATACCCACGTCTGGTGGATCTCGAGAACACGCTTCTGACGTGGCTGCCGATCGTGTTCTTCGGGATCGTCATTCTCCTGCTCCTGTACACCCTCAGGTTCATGCCGCGCGCGAAGCCGGCACCCGTCGTCCGCGGCTCTCAGGTTGCGGTGTCGTGGGCGGACGTCGCGGGCCTGGACGAGGCCAAGGCGGAGCTCGAGGAGGTCGTCGAGTTCCTGCGCGACCGGAAGCGCTTCGAGCGCCTGGGTGCGCGGGTGCCCCGAGGCATCCTCCTGCACGGCCCGCCCGGCACCGGAAAGACGTTGCTCGCGAAGGCGGTCGCGAGTGCTTCTGGCGCGAACTTCTACTCGCAGAGCGCCTCGTCGTTCGTCGAGATGTTCGCCGGCCTCGGCGCGGCGCGGATTCGCAAGCTTTTCGAGGAGGCGCGCAAGCACGCACCGGCGATCGTGTTCATCGACGAGCTCGACGCGGTCGGAACTGCGCGCATGGGCGGCGGCTTCCATCGCGAGCACGACCAGACGCTGAACCAGCTGCTCGTCGAGCTGGACGGGTTCAACAAGAGCGACGAGGTCGTGGTCATGGCTGCATCCAACCGGCTCCAGGATCTCGATCCCGCGCTCCTACGACCGGGCAGGTTCGACCGGCAGGTGCTCGTCTCCTCGCCTGATGTCGCCGGTCGGGAGGCGATCCTCGGCGTGCACACGCGGGACAAGCCGCTCGACGCGGACGTCGACCTCGCGGGAATCGCGAGACAGACGGCGGGCCTGACCGGAGCCGATCTTGCGAACCTCTGCAACGAGGCGGCGATCTTCGCCGGCCGGTCCAACGAGCGCTACATCCGCCTTGCGGACTTCGACGCGGCGATGGACAGGATCGTCGGCGGCCTCCAGCAGCGGCGGGTCGTGTCCGAGAAGGAGAAGCGGATCCTCGCGTACCACGAGGGCGGCCACGCATTGATGTCCCACCTCGTCGGCGACCTCTTCCCGGCGCAGAAGGCGACCATCGTCTCGCGGGGTCACGCGCTGGGGTACACGCTGAACACGCCTGCCGAGGATCGCTACATGCACACGCGCGAGGAGTTCCTCGACCTCATGATGGTGTACCTCGCGGGTCGCGCCGCCGAGGAGATCGTCTTCGGCCGCATCACGAATGGTGCGGCCAACGACCTCGAGCGCGTGACCGAGATCGCCCGCTCCATGGTGTTCGAGTTCGGCATGTCGGAGGTCGCGCCGTCTCGCACGATGCGCGCTGACAACTACGCGCTCTCCGAGGAGACGAAGAGGCTCCGCGATTCCGAGCAGGCCCGCCTCACGGATCACGCGTACGGTGAGGCGAAGCGCCTCCTGGAGAAGCACCGCGCCGCACTCGACCGTGTCGCCCAGGCCCTGCTGGAGAAGGAGACCCTCGATCGCTCCGAGTTGCAGGAGCTGCTCGCGGACGTCGCTCCCGAGTCCCGCTCGTCGGAGACGATCGGGATGGTGCGAGCGCTTCCGCTCCGGGACTGACCCGGCGCGCGGATAGCATCGCGCGGGTGCGCGGCATCCATCACCTCGGCGTCGCGGTGACCGACCTCGACGAGGCGATCGCGACGTACGAGAGCCTCTTCGCCGCGCGCCTCGAGCACCGTGCCCCGATTGCGGACCAGGGAGTCGAGGCGGCGTCGATGCTCGTCGGTTCGAGCCGCGTCGAGCTCCTCACTCCCACCGGGGACGACACGCCTGTGGGCCGCTTCCTCGTCAAGCGCGGTCCGGGCATGCACCATGTCGCGCTCGAGACCGACGATCTGCGCGCGACGCTCGCCGAGCTGGAGTCCGCGGGCGCTCAGCTCGTCGACGGCGTGCCGCGCCGAGGACTCTTCGGTGTGGAGTTCGCGTTCGTCCATCCGGATTCGGTTCACGGCGTCCTGACGGAGGTGGTTGCAAGTGGCTGACGAGTTCGTGCGGGTCGAGATCGGGTTCGAGGGCGGGCAGATCCTCAGCTGGCTCGTCACGATCGAGAGCGCCGACGCGCTCGACCGCCAGCTGGGCGCAGGCGGCTCGGGGACGCTGACACTCGACTCCCAGGAAGGCACGGTCACGCTGGTGCTCGAGCGCGTGCTGTACGTCAAGCGCCACGCGCGCGAAGGGCGAGTCGGCTTCGCCGGGTAGGGCTTGGCTCTCCGGGTCGGCATCGTCGGCCTTCCCAACTCCGGGAAGACGACGCTCTTCAACGCGCTGACCCACGCCGGTGCGCAGGTGACCGCGTACTCGGAGGTGGCACAGAAGCCCAATCTCGGCATGGCCGTGATCGCGGACGACCGTCTCGACCGGCTGGCAGAGGCCGTCGGCTCGAAGAAGGTCACGCCGGCGGCGATCCGGGTCGTCGACGTGCCGGGTCGCGCGGAGATCCCGGGTGAGTTACGGCAGGCCGACGCGCTGCTCGCCGTCCTCGACGGCTTCTCCGAGGGCGCCGATCCCGCGTCCGATCTCGAGACGCTCCGTCTCGAGTTGATCGTCGCCGACCGCGAGCACGTCGACCGCCGGCTCGAGCGCGTGCGCAAGGAGGCGAAGTCGGGCGACCGCGCCAAGCGTCAGGAGGTCGAGCTGACGGAGCGCCTCCTCGCGCACCTCGACGCCGGGAAGCCGCTCTCGGAGTGGGCCGGCGAGCTCCCGTCCGAGCTCGAGCCGCTCACGATGAAGCCGCTGATTCCCGTCGAGAACGGCCCGGGCGGAATCGACTGCGCGCTCGAGATGGAGCTCGCCGAGCTCGCACCGGAGGAGGCGGCGGAGTTCCGCTCGGGTGCGTCGGCGCTCGACGACGTCGTCCTCCGGCTCAAGGAGGCGCTCGGGCTCATCACCTTCTTCACGGTCGGAGACACCGAAGCGCGCTCCTGGACGCTGGCGACGGGCCAGACGGCTCTCGAGGCGGCGGAGTCGATCCACTCCGACATCGCTCGCGGGTTCATTCGCTGCGAGGTGATCCGCTGGGACGACCTCCTCGAATCCGGCTCGCACGCGGAGGCGGCGCGCCGCGGAGTGCAGCGGCTGGAGGGCAAGGCCTACGCCGTCGAGGACGGGGACGTCCTCAACATCCGCTTCAACGTCTAGCGACGACGGAGGGTCGGAGCCGACCGCCTGCCTTCGTCGGCCCCGACCGTGCGCCGCCGGCCGTCAGCTCGTCGTCGCGCAGATCGCGAAGACGTCGAGCGTCGCACCGTTGGGTAGCCCGCCTCCCCCGACCGCCGCCGCCCATCCGGGTCCGTTGGTCGGCGTATCGAGGTACAGCGAGAACGATGGCGTCGTGCTCGCCGACCACCCCCCGGACAACACGTTCTTCCCTCCGGAACACTTCACGACGGCGGCTGTGGTGTTCACGCCGTCGGACGTCGCCGTCGCGGTGACGATCTCGTACCCGGAAACCCCGTTCACTCCCGGGTTCCCCTGGAGCCCTTGCGGTCCCTGGATGCCCTGCTGACCCTGTGGGCCTTGAGGTCCTTGCGGCCCTTGGACACCCTGCGGTCCCTGGACACCCCACTGGAGCGCGGTCTCACCTGACTTGCAGTTCGTGACCGTGTTGTCGATGACGCGGAGGGCCCCACCACTCCTCGCGTAGCACCCGTGGATCACGCCCCCGCCATCCGGGATGGTCGCGTACGCGACGCCCCCGAGTAGGGCCATGCCGGCAACGGCGACCGGCACGATCAGTCGTACCTTCATCTGACGTCCTTTCGTCCGTGCCCCGCAGTCGGCGGGGCGGGCTGTCTCCTCCCCGCCTCCCCCATCAGCCGAAGCTGATGCCGCACTTCGTCTTCTCGAAGTTGGTGATCTGCTTGACCTCCGCGAGCGTCCATGGCGCGAGCGGCGTGTTGCGGGAGTAGTGGTTCGCCTTGATGCGCTTGAACCACGCGACCTCGTGCTTGACGGCGGTCTTGATCTCGCTCGGCGCGAGGGCGATGAAGCGGTCGCCCTGCGCGACTGCCAGGTCGACGACCTTCTTCCACGCGCCGGCCGGCACCTGGTTGATGGGCAGGAAGCGCTTGTTCTTCATCGTCCCCGCGTTCGTGTTGGCGCGGATGACCGCCGCGCACCAGCTCTTCGTGTCGGACGCGCTCGAGGTGCGGGTCGACACGGCTCCCGCCTGCGCTGCACACAGCGCGAACGCGATCAACGCGCCGCACGTCGCGGTCGTCGCACGTAGTCTCATCACTGCTCCTCTCTCTCGTGCGGATTCGGCCTGCGAACCGACGTGACGATTCGCTCGAAGGGGACCTCGGCCCCCGTCGCGACGGCTCGTACTGCTTTCGCGGACGGGCCGCTGAAAACGAAGAAGACGACCTCGTCGCGCGGCATCAGAATCGAGCCGAGGTAGCGCACGCCACGCTGTTCTCCCGACGCACGCTCCGTCGTCGACCGCGCCCGAGCGTCGACCTCGTCCATCTCCGCCTGGGTCACGCCGGGCCAGAGGCACTCGGCGAGGTACTCGGTCACTGCCGGCGGGGCGTCCTCGCTCACCATTCCACGAGCATGCGCGCCGCCGCCTTCAGCCGCATCGGGTGTTTCCCTACGTCGAGGTGGACCGCCCGCGTTCGGACATGAGGGCGCCGAGCTCGGCGCGTGAGCGGATTCCGAGCTTTCGGTAGGCGCGCGAGAGGTTGGCTTCGACCGTCTTCGTGCTGATGAACATGTGCTCGGCGATCCGACGGTTCGTGAGCCCGGAAGCCGCGAGCGAGGCGACCTGGTCCTCCGTGGGAGTCAGCTCGTCGCTCGTCCCCCTCCGCAGCCCGAGCCGCTCCCTCTCGGCGATCGCTCGGTCCATCCAGAGAGGCGCCCCGAGGTCCGCGAACAGCGTGATGCTCCGATCGAACGCTTCGCCGGCGAGACGTCTCTCGTTCCGTCGGCGGTGAACCTGCCCTGCGACCAGCTCGGTCCGCGCCAGCTCGAAGGGGAGCGGAAGCTGCCTGTTCGCAGCAAGTGCCCCTTCGATGGCGACGGTCGCACCGGCGAGATCGCCGCGCGCCGAGAGAAGGAGCGCGCGGGAGCGTCCGCCCGTCGCAGCGACCCATGGCGACGGCGAGCGCTCGAGCCGAGCGAGCTCACGCTCGGCTTCGTCGAGCTCGCCGAGCGCGACGAGCGCCTCGACGTGGTCCGCCTGACTGCGGACCAGCCTCGGCTCCCGAGGACCGATGCGCTCGGCGATCTCGGAAGCCAGGCCGAAGTGCTCCAGAGCCGTGCCGGCGGCGCCGAGCGAGAGGTCGAGGAAGCCGAGGGCCGCGTGACACTCCGCGATTCCCCAGGCGGACCCGGCTGCCTCGGAGAGCCTGAGCGCCTCTCCGGCGGCTGCGCGCGCCTCGTCGATGTGACCGCGGACGGTCTCGAGCGAGGCCTTCGTCGCGAGCATCCACCGCGCGAGCGCTTCCTGCCGCGTCCGCTCCAGGATGCTCTCGGCCCCGTCGAGATGGCCGGCGGCAAGGCTCCAGTTTCCGGCGCGGAGCTCGATGAGCGCAAGTCGATTCAGTGTCCGGGCAAGCTGCACTTCGTCCCCGTGGTCGGAAGCGAGCTCTCGCTCGCGCTCGAACTCCGCCCGCGCTCCGTCGAGCTCGTCCGCGTAGATGCGGAGGATGCCGAGCAGGCGCTCGGACGGCCGCACGTCGGAGTAGTGATGAACGCGATGAAGTGACCGGCCCGGAACGGTCGGCGCGCCGGCTGCGGCTTCGTTCTCGAGCGCGGACGCTCGCTCGAAGACCTCGTATGCGATTCCGCTTCCGGCGAAGAACTTCGCTTCGGCGACCGCGAGGAGGGCGTACGACGTGAGCTGAGCCCCGACCGCTTGCTCCTCGGCCCGTTCCAATGCTCGCTCGGCGTATGCGAGCTTGCGCTCGACGTCGTAGTCGGACATCCGCGAAGCCGCAGCCAGGATCTCGACTTGCAGGGCGGGGTCGCCGGCGGCGGCCGCGAGGGCTTGCTCGCAGAGCTCGTTGGCGGCCTCTCCTGCGTCCGCCGTCTCGGTCATGTACCCGAGCAGGAGGAGCGAGCGGGCACGTATACGACCGCTAGGTGCGCCGGCCGCGACCGTGCGGAGGACCTGCATCGCACGCCCGGGGTCACCCGTCTCGGAGAGGAACCGGCCGAGGTCGAGTCGGCGCTCGAACAGCGTCTCGGCCTCCTCGGCAGGCGTCAGAGCGCACGCGAGCTCGAGGAGCTCGATCGCCGCGTCGGGCGCACCTCGGTCACGAGCGGCGCGAGCCGCGGCTGCCAGCTCGCGCGCGACGTCCTCGTCAGGGCCGGCAGCCGCGAGTGCGAGGTGCCGTGCACGCTCTTCCGCGTTGGACACACGTTCCGCGATCGCGGCGTGTATCGCGCGTCGGTCGCCGACGGAGGCCGATGCGTAGACCGATGCTGCAAGGAGCGGATGGAGGAAGTGCACATGTCGCTGCTCGTCCACGCGCACCAGGTCTGCGGCTTCTGCGTGCGCGACCTCTTCCGGGTCGAGGAGATCGAGGGTGGGGGCCGAGAGCGCCGCCGCTGCCAGCAGCGTACGCCGGGCTGACGCGCGAAGGCGACGAACGCGCCGCGCCAGGAGCTCCATCAGGTCGCCGGGTATCGGCAGCGGCGCGGAGCCCTCGAGCGGTTCGGCGCGCTCGTCGAGTGCCCGCGCGAGCTCGATCGCGAAGAACGGGTTCCCCGACGACGCGGCATCGATGCGGACGAGCGTCGGACGGGCGAACGTCCGACCGAGCTCCTGTTTCAGGATCTCGTGCAACGACGCCACGTTCAGCGCGCCGAGCCGTAGTCGCCGTGCGGGTGCGTCGGGGAGAGCACGTCCGGCCGAGCCCTCGAGTCGGACCGCGGCAAGGATGCCGATACGGTCCTCGCCGAACCGGCGCAGCGCGAACTCGAGGACGTGGCGGGAGGCGGTGTCGAGCCACTGGACGTCGTCGACCGCGATGAGCACCGGCGCGTCTTCGGCCAGGAGACGGAGCGTCCCGAGGAACGCCGTCGACACGGCACGTTGATCCGGAGCAGGTCCGTCGGCATCCATGCGCAGCAGCGCGATCTGCAGTGCACGTCGCTGCGGGAACGGGAGCGGATCGAGAGTTGCGTCACCGACGTCGGAGAACAGGTCGCCGAGACCGGCGAACGTCAGGCGCGTCTCCGCGAATCCCGGCCGGCTCGTCAGGACGCGGAGCCCGCGAGCGCGCGCCTGCTCGACGGCTGCCTGCCAGAGCGTCGTCTTCCCGATGCCGGGTTCTCCTTCGAGCACGAGAGCAGCGGGGCCTGCGACGAGCGCGTCGAGAAGCTCGTCCACGGCGGCGAGCTCGGCGGCACGACCGACGACGGCTCGGGCGGGCACGCTCGAAGAGTAGGCGGATCGATCGGAAGCTTCAGCTGGCGCTGTCTGCGGGCTGCCGCGAGACGCGGCTTGCGGCGAGCGCTGCGAACCAGAGCGCGGCCAGCACGACGAGAGCGGCTCCGAGCGGTCGCAGCACGCTCTCGTTGCCAAACTGTCCGACGGGTACGGGGCCGGCCGAGGCGACCACACCGTTTCCGCCCGCGTCGACGACGAGGACGGTTGCGAACAAGCCGGCCAGCAGCGATGCGCCGATCGCCCCGAGGTACAGCCACCGCGCGAGCGCGTTACGTGGTTGGACGGCGAGGCTGAGCCCGAGGACGACCAGTCCGAACAGCGCCCAGACGAACGCGACGCCTGTGACCTTCCCGTAGGACTCGCTGTGGATCTCGAGCCAGATCGCCAGCGCGAAGAGGTTCACCGCGAGGCCGGCGGCCACGAGTGCACCGAGCGACAGCGCCTCGAGCCGTCCGCGGACGAGACAGGCGAGCGCGCACGCAGCCGTCGCCCCGGTCTCGAAGATCAGCAGCGCGATGCCGAATCCTGTCCCTGCGGCGCCGACGTCGCTGTGGGCGTCGAACACCGCGATGAGCCCGATGAGCCCGGCGACGGCCATCGACACCAGGACGATCATGATCCCGATGTCGAGGCGCGACAAGCTCTGCGGGGTCGTGGCCTCGCCTTCGCTCACGGCGCGTGCGTTCGGCGGGCAATGCGGCGTTCCTTCCTCAGCCGGCCGCCACGAAGGCCGCTCCCGCGAGCGCCGCGGCGCCGCCGACTCGCTTCGGCGTTCCGAGCCGCTCGCCGAGGACGAGCCAGGCGAGAACGACGGTCACCACGGGATAGAGGCTGCTGAGTACGGCGACGATCCCCACGGCGCCGCGGGTCGTGGCTGCGGCGACGAAGATGTTCGCGCCGGTGTCGAATACACCGACGGCGGCGACGAGTGGAAGCAGGCGGCGCGGAGCGGTGAGGGCGGACGCCGTCGCCAGCGCTGCGATCACTGCGACGGGCACGGAGGCGGTTCGCGCCGCGGCAACCGCCCACGCGGCGCCCTCGTCCGAGCCGGCGTCGATGCCGACGAAGAAGAGCCCGAACCCCAATGCTGCGACGACGGCGAGGCCTGCACCGGCTGCGACCCGCCCACGACCGTCGTCCGATGACTCCCACGACAGGACGACGATGCCCGTCAGAACGAGCGTTACGCCGAGCCACTGGACGAGGCTCGGCACCTCGCCCTGCGCCGCGTCGACTGCGAGCGGGACGATCGGCGAGGCCGCCGAGATCGGCGCGACGATGCCCATGGCACCGAGTGCGAAGCCTCGGTAGAGCGCGGCGAGGCCTGCGAGTGCGGCGATGCCTCCGGCTGCGGCCGGAAGGAGCTCTCCCACTCCGGGGAAGGTGTCGCCGGCGAGCGCGACCCAGAGGTAGACGCCGACGAGCCCGACCGTCTGCGAGATGACGAGCACGGTGAGAACGGCCAGGCGTCGGGACGCGATTCCTCCGAGGAAGTCGCCGACGCCCCAGCCGAGCGCGCCGGCGATCGCCAGCAGAGCCACCACCGCGGGTCAGTCGTCGCCGACGGAGCGGGTCGCGGCCTGAGCGTCGAGCTGGTTCGCGTGGTAGAGGACGGCGGCTTCGGCTGTCCGCGCGGAAGGGCGATCGTGGTGCGAGGCAACTGCGTGCAGCAGCTCTGCAAGGACCGCGGGGTCGAGGTCGCGTGCACGCTCCTCGATCATCCGCAGCCCGAGATGCACGTGCCCGAGGAGGCGTCCCTCGTCGGTCTGGCGGAAGGCGGGGCCGGGGCCGAGCTCGCGAATGCGCCCAACGTCGTGGACAAGCGCTGCTGCGAGGAGGAGGTCGTGGCGCAGCCTTGGGTGCAGCTGGGCCGTCTCGCGTGCGAGCGTGGTCACGCCGACGGTGTGCTCGAGGAGCCCTCCGGCGTAGCCGTGGTGGCCGTCGGCTCCCGCTGCCGGGAGGGAGCGGTACGCGCGGCGGATCTGGTCGTCACGGAGGAACGAGTTGACGATGCCGGAAAGGCCCGCATGGCTGATCTCGGACGCGAGGAACTCGAAGAAGCCGTCCAGCTCGTCCGGATCTCGTCGCAGCGTCGGCGTGAGCGCTGCGGGATCGGCGTTCTCCGCGGGCTCGACCGCGCGAATCTGCACCTGCAGGCGTCCGCCGAACCGCTCGACCCGGCCGAGCACGTGTACGGCGTCGCCTTCGTCGAAGCGCTGGTCGAGGAGCTCGACGTCGTTCCACACGCGGGCCTCGACCCGCCCGCTCGCATCGGCGAGCTCGAGAGCGAGGTAGGCGGCTCCGTTCCGCGTGCGCTTGCGCTCCTTCTTCGTCACGGCGAAGACGCCCTCGACGGTCCGGTCCTCGGCGAGCTCGGCGATCGTCGTCACAGGGCCGAGTCTATGAATCTGCAGCGAAGACGCGTTGGTACGCTCGGCGCGATGGCCGACGCCAAGCCGTTCCGCGCCGTCCGCTATGCCGGCGCGGCCGGCCCGCTGGCGGATCTCGTGGCGCCTCCCTACGACGCGGTCGACGACGCAGAGCGCGCCGAGCTGTACCGGCGCAGCCCGTACAACGTCCTCCACGTGACGCTTCCCGACTCGGCCGAGGAGGCCGGTCGCCTGTACCGCCGGTGGCTGGCGGAGGGCGTCCTCGAACGAGACGACGATCCTGCCGCGTGGCTCGCGGTCGAGTCGTACGTGGGGCCGGACGGCGTTCCGCGGGAGCGTCGTGGCCTGATCGTGTCGCTCCCGGCCGAGCCGTACGAGGCCGGAACGGTCCTGCCGCACGAGCGGACCTATGCGGGGATCCGGGAGGACCGGCTTCGGCTTCTGCGCGCGTCGCGCGTGCAACCCGAGCCGGTCTTCCTGCTGACTGACCGTTCAATCAGCGTCGAGACTCCGGCGGACAAGCCGGAGGTGGAGGTCGACGGCACGCGGCTCTGGCGCACCGCGACCGTCGACGAGGAGCTTGGACGCCTTCTCATCGCCGACGGTCATCATCGCTATGAATGCGCGGTCGAGCTCGCGCTCGAGCGCGGCGAGGAGACGCGGATCATGGCGCTCGTCGTGGGGAAGGACGACCCGGGGCTCCACGTCTTCCCGACGCACCGTGTCTTCGTGGGACGACCCGATCTGGCCGCGCCAGACGAGGGGGAGCAGTGTCGCGACCTCGAGGAGGCGCAGTCCATGCTTCACCACGAGCCGTACGAGCGGGCAGCTGTGATCGCGTACCGAAGCGCTGGTGTCGAGCTCGTCCGCGGCGACGAGGGTGAGCTCGACGCGGAACTCGTCGACAGACACGGACTCGAGGGGATCTCGTACACGCCTCGCGTCGCGGATGCGGTGGGTTTGGTCGATCGCAATCAGGCCGACGTGGCGTTCCTGCTCCGAGAGCCGCGCGTCGACGACGTCTTCGCGGTCGCACTCCGCGGCGAGCGCATGCCGGCCAAGAGCACCTACTTCTATCCCAAGCCGCTTTCCGGCCTCGTCTTCCATCCGCTCGACCCGTGACCTCTTGGCTCGACACGTGCAGGACGTGCGTCGGCGATATCCGCAGCGTGCTCGAGCGCCTTCCGACGCGCGTCGAGCGGGAGCCGGTGCTCCGCCGCGGCGAAGGCGGAGACGACACGACTGCGATCGACCAGGCGGCAGAAGACGCGGTCGTCGCGCGCCTCGCCGAGCGCGACGACGACTTCGTGCTCGTCTCGGAGGAACTCGGAACGCGAGCCTTCCGTTCCGGCGGGCCGGCGACGGTTGTCGTCGATCCGATTGACGGCTCAGTCAACGCAAAGCGCGGGATCCCGTTCTTCTCGTTCTCGCTTGCCGTGGCCGAGGGCTCGACGATGGGCGATGTCATATTCGGCTACGTCTACGACTTCGGTTCAGGGGAGGAGTGGACCGCCGAGCGAGGTGCGGGTGCATTCCTGAACGGCGTTCATCTCGGCACGCAGCGGCCGAAGGAGACCATCGAGATCCTCAGCTTCGAGGGCACGACCACGTCCACCATCGCCGGGCAGATCGCAGGCGCAGTCGGGGTCGCCACCAGGCTCCGGGTCATGGGCTCGCTCGCCCTCTCCCTCTGCCACCTCGCGGCGGGACGGGTCGACGGTGTCGTTTCCCTGAAGGCCGCCCGCTCGGTCGACATCGCAGCCGCTCAGCTCCTCGTGCGCGAGGCCGGGCTCGCGATCGAGCTCTTCGAGGATCCGCCGTTCGCCGCGGCACCGCTCGACCTCGGCACGCGCTCGCGGCTCGCCGCCGCGGGATCGCCCGAGCTCGTGGAGATGCTTGCCGCCGCACTGCAGGTACGCTCGGCCCGATGAGGCCTGACCGCGACGCCATCCTGAAGGCGCTCGAGAACGTGATCGATCCCGAGCTGCGCCGACCCGTGACCGAGCTCGACATGGTCCGTGACGTCCTCGTCGAGGACGACGGCTCGGTCGCCGTGACGATCGCGCTCACCGTCGTCGGCTGCCCGCTGCGCGACTCGTTCCAGGAGCAGGTAGCGCGACACGTGGGCGAGGTCCCGGGCGTGACACGCGTGCGACTCGGGTTCGACGTGATGACCCCCGAGGAGAAGACGGCGCTCGTGTCGCGCCTGCGCGGTGGGCACGCAGCCGACAGGCAGATCTCTCTGTCGCCGAGCACGCGGGTCGTTGCGATCGCCAGTGGGAAGGGCGGCGTCGGCAAGTCGACGCTGACTGCGAACCTCGCCGTCGCGCTCTCCGAGCTCGGCGACCGCGTCGGCGTGCTCGACGGAGACATCTACGGCCACTCCATCCCGCACATGCTGGGCGTGCATCAGAAGCCGATCGCTGTCGACGAGATGATCGTCCCGCCCGTGCGTGGCGATCTCAAGCTCATGTCCATCGGCTTCTTCCTGGAGGAGAACGCCCCGATCATGTGGCGCGGCCCGATGCTGCACAAGGCGCTCGAGCAGTTCCTCTCGGACGTGCACTGGGGCGAACTGGACACGTTGCTCGTGGACATGCCCCCTGGAACCGGTGACGTCGCCATGTCCCTCGGGCAGCTGCTGCCGCGGGCCGAGGCGCTCGTCGTGACGACCCCGCAGCCGGCGGCGCAGCAGGTCGCGGTTCGCGCGGCGCAGATGGCGCAGAAGACGGGGATGCGCGTCGTCGGGGCGGTCGAGAACATGTCGTACCTCGCCGGCACCGGACAGGAGCTGTTCGGATCCGGAGGAGGGCAGGCGCTGGCGGACGACGTCGGCGTGCCGCTCCTCGCGCGCATTCCACTGGATCCGCTGCTCCGCGAGGCCGCGGACGCGGGTGCTGCGGTCGCCGAGGTCGCGCCGGACTCGGAAGGCGCCCTCGCGATCGCCGGGCTCGCAGAGGCGGTTGCGGCCACGCGCGCCGGCGTCATCCGCAAGCCGCTCACCGTCCTGTCCTAGGCTCCGCGTGCCGGGCGCCGCGTTCTTCGACCTCGACCGGACGCTCATCTCGCGGTCGAGCTCCCTGTCGCTCGCTCCGGCGTTCCATGGGCGAGGGCTCCTTCGCCGGCGTGACCGGGCGAAAGCAGTGCTCGCACAGCTCGTCTTCGTCCGCTACGGCGCCGGAGCGTCGCGCGTGGGACAGACGGCCGACAGCGCGATGGCGTTCCTGAAGGGGTTGCCGGTCGAGACGATGCGCGAGATCGTCCGGGAGTCGATGGACACGGCGTTCAGGCCACATGTCTATCGCGACGCGCTCGACCTCGTCGCGCGGCACCGCGAGCGGGGGGAGAAGTCGTTCGTCGTCTCCGCGGCGCTGCAGGAGATCGTGGACGCGCTGGTCGGCGAGCTCGGTCTGGACGGCGGGAGAGGCTCGACGGCCGAGGTGGAGAACGGCGCGTACACCGGCCGTCTCGTCCGCCGGCTCGACGGACGCGCGAAGGTCGAGGTACTGAGAGAGCTCGCCTCGACCGAGGGCATCGAGCTCGACGAGTCGACGGCCTACTCCGACTCGGCCGGCGACGTGCCGTTCCTCGAGGCGGTCCGCCACGCGGTCGCGGTGAATCCGGACAGGAGGCTTCGCGGGATCGCGGCCGAGCGCGGCTGGCGGGTGCTCCGGTTCAGCGACAAGGCGTTTCCCACAGGATGACCGAGGACGAGGCTCGCGAGCGGCTCGCGGTTCTTGGGTTCGAGCCCGCCGCGGTCGACGTCCTGGTCGTGCACTTCACCGACGCCGACCGGCGCGGCAAGATGGGTCACGGCCTCGCGCGAGTCGAGTGGCTCGAGTCGCTCGAGCTCGATCCCAAAGCACGTCCGCTCCTGCTCGAATCGGAGGAAAACTTCGAGCGCTGGGACGGGCACGGCGCGCTCGGCTATCTCGTGCTCGACGAGATCGTGCAAGCGACGCTCGACGATCCACCGGGACGAGTGCGCGTGATCGCCGCCCGCCGCTGCTTCCCGACCGGCGTGCTCGGCTACTGGGTGCGGCGGCTCGCCGAGGGTGGACTCGTAGCGGCGCTGACCGCCACCTCGCCCCGACGTCTCCCGCATCCGGAGGGCGGCACTCCGCTCACCGGGACGAATCCGCTCGCGATCGCGATCCCGTCCAGCGACGGGAGACCGATTGTCGCGGACGTCTCGATGGCCGCCGTGACTCATGGAGACGTGCTGGCCGGCCGCGCGACTCCTGACGAGCTCGTCCCGTTCGGTGGGGCACAGGCGCACAAGGCGTTTGCCCTCGCAGTCGGACTGGAGCTCCTCGTCGCCGCGCTCGCCGGCCCGGAACACGGCGTGCTGCTCGTCGTCGCGCGACCGGAGTACGACCCGGTCCCCGCCTTCCGCGAGCTTGCTGTGGACCGCCGGCTTCCCGGCGACTAGGCCGAGCGCTCGCGCAGCCGGTCGAGCACGACCGGATCGATGGCGTCCATGCCGTCGACTCGCATCTCGAGGTTCTCGACGCCTGCCCACTCGTCGAGCCGCTCGTGTCCGAGAACGGCGAGCCGGTCGTCGATCTCCTTGCGGAGACCGTCGTCGACCGTGATCCACCTCGACCGCGGCGTCTGCCCGAACAGCTCCTGCTGGATCCCGTACAGCCGCCGGAGCTCCTCGAGAGGTCGGTGGTGGTCGTCCACGCGGAGATCGACGACGCTGTCGGAGAGCCCGGCATAGCCTTGACCCGGGCCGACGACGAGGATCGCGGCCGACTGCTGCCCACGCCGGTCACCTCCAGCTGCCTGCGCCGCGTCGAGGCAATCGAGCAAGCGCTCGGCGAGCGGCTTCGAGGTCGGGGCCTCGAACGCCTCTGCCAACGCATCGACCGTGTCGCCGGAGACCAGGATGTTCCCCTGTGCGGCGTAGCCGGGGCCGGTCCGGTGTCCCGCCCACTCGCTGCACTCCACGCCCGTGTATGAAGCGGAACGGCCCTGGCCATCGACGACCCCGAGCTGCCGGTGGGCGCGTTCGGCGTCGGCGTCTGTAAGCGTCTGCACGACCCCGGCTGCCGCAAGGCCGTCACGGAGAAGTGCGAGTCCGTCAGGCCCGTACCGGGGGTTGGCGAACGCCTGGGTCGCGACGGCCCCCGCGAGGGGGTCCGCCCACGGCACGATCCAGCCGACGGCGAGGAACTTCGACTGCACGGCGACACCCCACTGCTGCGCCTCGAGGTCGCACGCGCAGATCGAGTACGTCGCGACGAGTGGCCCCTGTGGGCGGGTCCGACGGGCGTTGCTAGCCGTAGGTCATCTCCGCGAGGTCGAGGCCCAGGAGCGCCTCGTCCGTGACGAGCGCACAGGCAACCGGGCCGAGCGAGAGGGCGGCGTACACGTCCTCGGCCGAGGCGCAGCGGACGACGACGGGAGTGCCCGCGTGGTGCGCCTCATGGATGGCCGCGACGTCGGACACGTCGTCGAGCACGAGTGCCCCTTCGAGATCGATCGCTCCCTCCAGTGCGATCTCCGGAACCTTGCGTCCGGTGGCGCCGAACCAGCGCTCGCGCATCAGAGGGCGAGCGTCTCGCCGGGTTCGGGGGCCAGGATCTCGACCCCGGCCGGAGCGAGCTCGCGGAGCTCGTCGGGCGTGCCGGTCAGCAGCCCGAAGGTGCCGTAGTGGGAGGGGACGCAGCGAATCACGCCGAGCAACTCGAGGGCGACGGCGGCCTCGCGCGGGCCCATCGTGTAGTGGTCCCCGATGGGGAGAACGGCCACATCGGGCTGGTAGATCCGGCCGATGAGCGACATGTCGCCGAACACGTTCGTGTCGCCGGCGAAGTAGACGGTGAAGCCGTCCTCGAGCTCGAGCACCACGCCCGCCGCCTCGCCAGCGTAGGACCCGTCCGGGGTGCTCGACGAATGGTTGGCCGTCGTGAGCGTGACCCTCACGCCTGCGACGGAGCACGTCCCGCCCTTGTTGATCGAGTTCGCGGCGCCATCGTCGGCGACGCCGTTCGCGGTGAGCCAGCCCCGCAGCTCGACCTGCGCGACCACGGGGCAGCCGTGCCGCTGGTGGATCCCGATCGTGTCGCCCACGTGGTCGCCGTGCCCGTGAGTCAGCAGGATCAGATCGCAGCGCTCGGGCTCGAGCTCGCTGGGCGGACACTTCGGATTCCCGTTGAGGAACGGGTCGACGTAGATCCGTTTTCCGCCCGGGCTGTCGACCCTGAACGTCGCATGCCCCAGCCAGGTCAGCTCGGTCGCCATCAGAAGGGCAATGATGCCGCCGCGTCGGAGGCGACGTCGAGGATCGGCTGCACGACGAAGAACGACCCCACGGTGACGACCACGGCGGCACCGATCGCGACGCCGAGCGCCGAGTCTCGCGGAGGAGAGCCGCCCGCCACTGCGAGCGTCAGCTCCGTGCCGGACCGCATGTACATCCAGCGCACGACATTGAGGTAGTAGGCAAGCGAGACGGCGGTTGCGGCGACGCCGATCAGGACGAGCCACCACTCCCCGGCGTCGTACGCGGCCGAGAAGACGAAGAACTTCCCGAAGAGGCCGCCCGTCAACGGGAATCCGGCCATGCCGAGCATGAACGTCCACAGCGCGACGCCGTGGTAGGGGCGCTCCCAGCCGAACCCGGCGAGCGACTCCAGCGTGACCGGCGCCTGCAGCTCGCGTTCCCGTGCGGCGACCACAGCGAACGCGCCGACGGACATGGCCGAGTACACGACGAGGTAGTAGAGGAGCGCCTCGCCGCCCCGCTCGGAGTTCGCGGACACGGCCATCAGCAGGAAGCCGGCGTGCGAGATCGACGAGTAGGCGAGGATGCGCTTGAGGTCGCGCTGCGCGAGCGCGCCGAGGTTCCCCCATGCGAGCGAGATAGCGGCGAGCACTGCGACCGCGATCGTCCAGACGTCGCTCTGCTCCGGGAAGGCCGTGACGAGGACCCGGAGCATCGCGACCAGCGCCGCGGTCTTCGTGGCGGCGGACATGAACGCGGTGATCGAGGTGGGCGAGCCCTGATACACGTCGGGCGTCCACATGTGGAAGGGCGCAGCCGAGACCTTGAAGGCGAGACCCGCGAGCAGCATCGCGAGCCCGGCGAAGAGGAAGGCCTCGCTCGTCGGACTGGTCGAGGCGATGTCCTGGAAGCTCAGCTGGCCGGTCGCCCCGTACACGAGCGCCGAGCCGAACAGGAGCACGGCCGAGCCGAAGCCGCCGACGATGATGTACTTGAGCCCGGCTTCGAGCGAGGTGGCGCGCTCGTTGTCGAACGCCACGAGGATGTAGAGGCAGAGCGAGAACCACTCGAGCCCGAGGAAGAGCGTCATCAGGTTGTCGGCGCTCACGAAGAAGGCCATCCCTGCGCCGGCTGTCGCAAGAAGCGCGTAGTACTCGGCGTGGTTCGTACGGCGGCGCTCGCCCCACGAGGCGAAGACCACGGCGGCTCCGGTCACGCCGAGAACGACCTGAGCCATCGCCGCCAGCTGGTCGCGCACCATCGAGCCGTCCAGGAGGACCTCGGGCGACGGTGTGTGGTCGAAGACGACGACGGCGCATCCGGCCGCGACGGCGAAACCCGCGAACGCGACGGTCGCGGCGACCGTCTTGCGCATCCACTCCGGCAGGAGCACGGAGAGGAGCGCGACGCCTGCAGCCGCGAGGAGCGCGACCGAGGGCGACAGAGCGAGCCAGTCGACGTTCGGGGTGTCGATCACCCGTGTCCGTCCAGTGGGTACGGCGTCCAGCCGGCCGCAGCCTCCGTCGGGGTGTGAGTGTCCCCGGAGAAGGAGCTCTCGCTGACGAGTGCGGGCCACACCGAGAGACCGAGGAGGAGCAGGATCATCGGGAGCACGAGCGCAAGCTCACCGACGCGCAGGTCGAGCGCCTCCTCGCGCACCGCGCGTCCCGGCTTCACGTGCAGGATCGCCGAGACGACGCGAAGCGTGTACATGGCCGCGAGCACGACGCCGAGCGCCACGACGACCGAGTAGCCCCAGCCCTGCGCGTAGACGCCGGCCATGATCAGGAACTCACCGGCGAAGGTCGCGGACCCCGGGACGGCGAGCGCGATCATCCCCGCGACCAGGACGATCGTCGCGAGCGTCGGCCGCCCTCGGGCCATGCCCCCGAGCGCGTCCAGCTCACCCGTGCCGCAGCGCCGCTCGACCATGCCGACGAGCAGGAACATGCTCGCGGAGATGAGCCCGTGGGCGACCGACTGGAGCACCGCACCGTTCAGCCCGAGGTCGTCGAAGGCGAAGATCCCCATCGTGATCAATCCCATCTGCGCCATCGACGAGTACGCGATGACGCCACGGAGGTCGGCCGAGCGGAAGGCCAGCACCGAGCCGTAGATCAGTCCCGCGCTCGCGAGCACGAGAATGAGGCTGGAGAGGTCGTCGGCAGGCTCCGGAAACTTCGGTATCGCGATTCGCAGGAACCCGTACACCGCTGTCTTCGAGACGACCGCGGAGAGGACGGCGGCGACCTCGACGGGCGCCTCACGGTAGGCGAGCGGCAGCCAGCCGTGGAACGGGAACAGCGGCGCCTTCACGGCGAAGGCGATCGCGAAGCCGAGGAAGATCCAGGTGTTGTCGC
Organism: uncultured Gaiellaceae bacterium; assembly: GCA_963778725.1. Lineage (GTDB taxonomy): Bacteria > Actinomycetota > Thermoleophilia > Gaiellales > Gaiellaceae > GMQP-bins7. The sequence continues at coordinate 2,515 of CAVZVL010000020.1, read as the reverse complement.
TGGTCCCGGACTCGGTGAGCGAGAAGGTCCCCTGCGTCACACCGAACGCGACGACCGCCGCGAGCATCAGCAGCGAGCCGGCCATCGTGTAGATGACGAAGGTCACGGTCGCGGCCTGGCGGCGCTCGCCGCCCCAGACCCCGACGAGGACGTAGAGCGGGATGAGCATCGCCTCGAAGGAGACGTAGAAGAGGAGCAGGTCCTGCGAGACGAAGGTCGCGACGACCGCTCCGAGCAGGAACAGCATGAGCGCGTAGTAGGCGCGCGAGCGGTCGCGTCCGACCCAGAGCGCGTACCCGATCGCTGCGGCGAAGACGACGACGCTTGCGCCGACGAGCCAGACGGAGAATCCGTAGAAGCCGACCGAGTAGGAGATGCCGAGGCTCTCGACCCACTCGCGCGACGTGTCGAGCTGCAGCCCTCCCGCGTCGTAGTCGTACCGCGCTGCGGCGACGATCCAGAGCGCCACCTCCATCAGCGCAGCGAGGAACGCGAGCCCGGCGGTCGTCTCGCGCGGGAGCGGGAGGACGGCGACGACGAGCGCGGACGCGATCGGAAGGAGGATGAGCGCGGTCGTCAACATCGCTCAGCGCACCGCCACGAAGACGACGACGAGGACGCATACGGCGAACGCGACAGCGACGGCGTAGGTCCGCAGGAGGCCGGACTGGACGCGGCCGACCTCGCCTCCGATCTGGATCGTCCCGGAGCCGATCTCGTCCAACGAGCGCTCGACGACGGGCTCCTCGACGTTGCGGCGGAGCGCGACCGAGAGCGCGGCCGCCGGCCGGTAGAAGAGCGCGTCGTACAGCTCGTCGAAGTAGAACTTGTGCTCGAGGACGCGCCAGGCGACTGGGTTCGTCACGAGCTGGCGGCCCGCGTAGAACGCGCGCCGGGCGAGGTAGAGCCCGACGAGGCCGAGCGTGACCGCGATCGCGCTCGTGCCGTAGTCCTGCGCCGTCGTCGGCGTGACGAGCGCCTCCGCCGTCTCCTCGATCCACTCGGTGAAGGGCTCCCAAACGCCCGGGATCACGACAAGCCCGCCGATCGTCGCGAGCACGGTCAGGACGCCGACCGGGACGAGCATCGACAACGGGCCTTCGCCATGCGCGGCGTGCGCGTGCTCCGTCTCGGGCGCGTGCTCCTCTCCGCGGAATACCGTGTAGTAGAGGCGGAACGCGTAGGCCCCCGTCAGCAGCGCGCCGACGAGCGCGCCGACGTAGAGCGTGTAGCCGAGCGCCCCGCCGGTGGCGAGTGCCGAGGAGATGATCCCGTCCTTCGACCAGAAGCCCGCGAACGGCGGGATGCCGACGAGCGCGAGCGTGCCCACGAGGAAGGCGACATGCGTTCGGGGGAGCACGTTCTTGAGGCCGCCCATCTTCCGGATGTCCTGCTCGTCGTCCAGGTGGTGGATGACGACACCGGCGGACATGAACAGCAGCGCCTTGAAGAAGGCGTGCGTCATCAGGTGGAAGATCGCGTACCCGTACGCGCCGAGGCCCGCGGCGAGGAACATGTAGCCGATCTGCGACATCGTCGAGTACGCGATGACGCGTTTGATGTCCCACTGCACGAGCGCGACGAGACCTGCGACGAGCAGCGTGATCGTCCCGAGGATCGCGGCGAGGTGCTGGACGTCGGGGGCCGCCTCGAAGATCGGGCTCGCGCGGACGAGCAGATACACGCCGGCCGTCACCATCGTCGCCGCGTGGATCAGCGCGGAGACCGGCGTCGGCCCCTCCATCGCGTCGGGGAGCCACGTGTGCAGCGGGATTTGCGCGGACTTCGCCACAGCCCCTCCGAGGAGGCCGAGCGCGACGAGATTCACGATCGTCGTCGACATCCCGTCGACCTGGTCGAAGACGCTGCTGAACTCGAGCGTCCCCGTCGTCGCGATGAGGAGCACGAGGGCGAGGGCGAACGTCGCGTCGCCGACGGCATTCATCACGAACGCCTTCTTCGCCGCCGCGACTGCCTCGGGCTTGTGGTGCCAGAAGCCGATCAGGAGGTACGAGGCGAGGCCGACCAGGCCCCACCCGACGAGCATGAGCAGGAAGTTCCCCGACTCGACGAGCAGGAGCATCGAGAAGAGGAACAGCGACATGTAGGCGAAGTAGCGACGCTCCTCGTCGTCGCCCGCCATGTAGCCCATCGAGTACCAGACGATGAGGCCGCCGACGCCCGAGACGACGAGCATCATCGTGCTCGAGAGCGGGTCGAGCAGGATCTGCAGGTCCGCCTGGAAGTTCCCCGTCGCCAGCCACGTGTACGCGGTGGAGAGTTGTTCGCGGTCGGACGCGTCCGAGGCCCAGAGGCCGAAGAAAGTGACGAGGGCGCCGCCGAAGGCGACGAATGCGGCGAGGGTCGCGATCCAGCCGGCGGTCCGTCGCGAGATCCGGCCCCCCGCGAGCGTGATCGCGACCGCACCCGCGAGGGGCGTGAGCAGGCAGACCCAGCCCCCGGCGGCGACTGCGCTATCCATGGAGCGCGCTCGCCTGATCGACGTCGAGAGGCA
>CAVZVL010000019.1:0-77216 GCA_963778725.1 uncultured Gaiellaceae bacterium | reverse complement strand
GGTCGAGTAGACGAGGATCGTCCCGTCCTCCTCGATGTCGATCTGCACGTCGTACTCGGCCTCGAGGCCGCGGATCGTCTCGCCGCCCTTGCCGATGACCATGCCGATGAACTCGGGGTCGATCTTGACCGTCGAGATGCGCGGCGCGTGGCCGGGCATCTCCGCCCGCGGCTCCGGAATCGCCTCGAGCATCGTCTCGAGGATCGACGACACGTGCCCGCTTCGCCTGCTCGAGCGCCGCGCGCATGATCTCCTGCGTCACGCCGGTGATCTTGATGTCCATCTGCAGGGCGGTGATCCCGTCCCGCGTTCCGGCCACCTTGAAGTCCATGTCGCCGAGGTGATCCTCGGCTCCCTGGATGTCGGTCAGGATGACGTAGTCGTCGCCCTCCTTGACGAGGCCCATCGCGATGCCCGAGATGGGCGCCGCGATCGGGACTCCGGCGTCCATCAGTGCCAGCGTCGACCCGCACACCGAGCCCATCGACGACGAGCCGTTCGACTCGAGCGTCTCCGAGACCAGACGAATCGTGTACGGGAAGTCCTCGACCGGCGGAATGACCGCCTCGAGTGCCCGCTGCGCGAGTGCACCGTGTCCGATGTCACGCCGCTTCGGGCCGCGCATGAACCCCGTCTCCCCGACCGAGAAGGGCGGGAAGTTGTAGTGGTGCATGTACCGGCGGTTCGGCTCGAGCGAGAGGTCGTCGATGCGCTGGCCCTCCTTCATCGTCCCGAGCGTGAGCAGCGTCATGATCTGCGTCTGGCCGCGGGTGAAGAGCGCGGAGCCGTGGGTGCGCGGGCTGACCTGCACCTCGGCCGAGACCGTGACGGATCTCCTCCTCGGAGCGTCCGTCGGGACGGCGCTTGTCGACTGCGATCTTCTTGCGCACGAGGTCCTTGTAGACCGCGTCGAAGGCACGCTTGACGAACTGCTTCGTCTGCGAGTCCTTCACCGGCCGGCTCGCCCTCCGCCGGCTCGGCGCCGACCGGGAACGGGAGCGCGAGCTCCTCGAGGATCCGGTTCAGCAGAAGCTCCCGCTTCGCCGACTTCAGCTCCTTCGAGTCCTGCTCGGCGTCCGTGAGCTCCCTCAGGCCGTCGAGGAACTGCTCGCGGAGCGGCCCTTCGACCGCGGAGAGCCGGGCCTTCTCGAGGATCGCGGCGAAGCTCGAGCGGGTCTGCGCCCGCTTCGTCATGTCGTCCTCGGTCGAGGACATCGACACGGACGGCGAGAGGCTCTCGACGAGCTGTCGACGACCGTGCCGGCCTCCTTGATGCCGTGCTCGGCGATCGCGGCGCGAACGTGGTCACCATGCGCGGCCTCGAGCTCGGCCGTGAGGTCGACGTCGACCCACTTCGCCTTGCCGACCTCTCGCGCAGGCCCTCGAGGGCGGCGCAGATCTTGCGGATCTCGGAGTGCGCGAGCTCGAGCGCCTCGAGGATCGTGTCCTCGGGCACCTGGTCCCCGCCCGCCTCGACCATCGTGAGCGCCTCGCTCGTGCCGACGACGATGAGGTCGAGCGACGACTCCTGCAGCTGCTCGAGCGTCGGGTTGAGGACGAGCTCGTCCTCGATGCGGCCGATCGCGAACGGCGCCGATCGGGCCGAGGAACGGCAGCGGCGAGATCATGAGCGCGGCCGACGCCCCGTTGATGCAGAGGATGTCGTGCGGCGTGACCAGGTCCGCCGAGAGGACGGTGCAGATGACCTGCACCTCGTTGCGGAAGCCCTTCGGCCAGAGCGGCCGGATCGGGCGGTCGATCATCCGCGCGGTGAGCGTCGCGCGCTCGGTCGCGCGGCCTTCCCGCTTGAAGAAGCCGCCCGGGATCTTCCCGGCGGCGTACATCTTCTCCTCGACGTCGACCGTGAGCGGGAAGAAGTCGGCGTCCGGCCGCGCGTCGGGCCTGCCGACGGCGGTCGCGAGGATCATGGTCTCGCCCGAGCGGACGACGACGGCGCCGTCGGCCTGCTTGGCGAGCTTGCCCGTCTCGAAGACGATCTCCTGACCGCCCACGTCGACGGAAACCGAGGCGAGTTGCCCGGCTGTGTTGTACTCATGTGAGGTATCCCTTCACCTTTCGTTGTGTCCGGAAGGTGGAGGTTTGAGTCAGTCCCGCTCTGCCCTCGCCGCCGGGCCGGGACTCGCTCAAACTTCCACCTTCCCTGTCTGTCTGGTCTGTGCGGAGCCTTACCGGCGCAGGCCGAGCTCCTTGATGAGGGCGCGGTATCCCTCGATGTCCTTTCTCTGGATGTAGTTGAGGAACCGGCGGCGCTGGCCGACGAGCTTGAGGAGCCCGCGACGCGAGTAGTGGTCCTTCGGATGCGTCCGCAGATGCTCGGTCAGATCGTTGATCCGTCGGGTGAGAAGGGCAACCTGCACTTCTGCCGAACCAGTGTCGGCAGGCCCTCGACCGTGCTTCTCGACGATTTCCAGCTTGACTTCCTTGGTGAGGCTCATGCATCTCCTCCTAGTCGACATACTCCGCGATCCCCGCCCCGCGTGAAGGAAGTTGCACGCCGGGGCCGCGACTGCGGCTCGCGGAAGGGTAGCAGCCGTGGTTCGCTGGCTCGTTCGCGCCGCCGCGATCCTCGTGATCGTCGTCGCCGCGCTCGTCGTCCTCGACTTCGCCGAGCTCCTCGTGCCCGTGGGGCCAGACGACACCGCCTCCATGGCCACGACGATTCCCGGCGTGCAAGGGCCGCGTGCTCGCGCAGGGGCTGACCTACAAGTGGTCGGATCCCGAACCCGGCGACATCGTCGCCGTGCACGCGGCGGAGACGGATCGAGGGCAAGATCATCCCGGACAAGGACGCCGACGACCGGACGCTCGTGCTGCGCGTGGCGGCCGGGCCTGGCGACACGATCGTCGGGAAGGCCGGCACCGTCTTCGTCAACGACATCAAGTTCGACGACATCACGACGAAGCCGTTCCCGGAGGTCGAAGGTGCCCAACGAGCAGTACTTCCTGCTCGGCGACAACCGCTCGGCAGCGGTCGACAGCCGGACGTTCGGCCCCGTGCTCGGAAACGCGATCTTCGCGAAGGTGTTCGCCGTCTACTGGCCGCTTCGCGACATCTCGTTCAGCCTCGGCCAGTTCACGGGCGCACCGCCCGGCCGCATCGACTGCGCTGACTAGCGCACTAGACCGGAATCCGCTTGCGCAGATTCCGGTCGTGCGAAACCCTCTAGTCCGCCGCTTTCCGGCCGGAGCGCACTGGCAGGATGCCGCGATGAGGGCGTGGCGCCCATGAGGGCGGGAGTTGCCGCCGGTCACCCGGCAACGGCTGAAGCGGGCCTCGACGTCCTCGTCGACGGCGGCACCGCTGCCGATGCGGTCGTCGCGATGGCACTCGCGTCGTGCGTCGCCGAGACGGTGATGAGCGGCCTCCTGGCGGGCTGCCACGCGATCGCGTTCGACGGCTCGCGCGTCATGAACCTCGACGGCTTCGCCGCACTGCCGTCGGGCACGGGCGAGCTCATCGAGCTCGAGATCCCCTTCGGCGACGAGCCCGTCGTATACGCGATCGGTGCGGCGTCGTGCGCCGTGCCCGGGCTTCCCGCCGCGCTCGGGGAGCTGTGGGAGCGGCTCGGCCGCCTCCCCTGGAAACGGCTCTGCGAGCCGGCACTCCGCCTCGCCCGCTCCGGTGTTCCGCTGCCCGAGATGCACGCGCGCTCGCTCGAGATGCTCGGCGGGCTCTACTCGCTCGAGCGCGGCGCAGAGCTCTTCACGCGCGAGGGGCGAACACTCGAGGAGGGCGATCTCCTCGACCAGCCCGGGCTCGTCGCAGACACTCGAGGCGCTCGCCGAGGAGGGCGCGGCGAGCGTGTATCGCGGCTCGCTCGCGGAGGCGCTCCTCGCGGTCGATGGCGTGGTGCTTCAGCGCCGACGATCTCGCGGCGTACCGGCCGCTCTGGCGCGATCCGGTCGTCGTCCGTACGCGGGGCGGCGCGTAGCCACGCGCGGCGGGCTCTCGGGCGTCCCCGAGCTCCTCCCCACGTCTCCCGTCGCTGAGCGGGCTCGAGCGACCGAGCGCGTCCTGGCGCTCGTCGACGCGCTCGAGACCGCTGCCGGACGGCGGCGAGCACACGACGAACATGGTCGCGGTCGACGGCGCATGGACGGGCCTGCGTGCTCACGCACTCGCTCGGCGTCGGCGCGGCCGTCTGGCTCCCGGGCTTCGACACGCAGCTCAACAACCTGCTCGGCGAGTCGGACATCGCTCACGGCGAGCCACAGCCCGGCGACCACCTCGAGAGCCGCATGGCGCCGAGCCTCGCCTTCGACGACGAACGGGCTCGAGCTCGCGATCGGCGCAGCAGGAGCGACGCGGCTCCGAACGGCCCTCGCGACCGTGCTCGCGGCCGATCCTCGACGAGGGCCACGATGCAGAGACGGCCGTCGCGCTTCCGCGCGTCCACCCCACGCTCGACGCTCGTCGACGCCGAGCCGGGCGTCGACGAGGCCGCCCTCGACGGCGCTCGAGGAGAGCGGCCGCACGGTGCGCCGCTGGGATCGTCTCCACCACTACTTCGGCGGAGTCAGCTGCGTCGGCCGAGCCGGTGCCGCAGGCGACCCGCGTCGAAGCGGCGCCGCGTTCGTTCTCTGACGCTACTTCAGGAGCAGCTTGTCGATGCGGCGGGAGCGACGATACAGCCCGACGAGCCCCATCGTCGCGAGGTACGCGACGTTGACGAGCTGGAACGCGCCGACCGTGCCCGTCGTCAGCGAGCGGACGAGCTCGATCCCGTGGTACAGCGGCAGGCAGCGGACGATCCACTCGAGCACCTCGGGATAGACCGAGATGGGATAGAAGGTCGCCGAGAACATGAACATCGGCAGCATGATCAGCTGGATGAGGTCGAAGTCCTGCCAGCTCCGCATCCAGGTGACCGCGGCGATCCCGGCGCCGGCGAAGCCGAAGCCGATCACGAAGCACGCCGGCAGCGCGAGGATCGCCCACGGCGACTCGACGAGCCCGAGCAGCGACGATGACGATGAGGTACGCGGCCGAGTAGAGCATCGCGCGCACGACCGCCCAGATCGTCTCGCCGGTGGCGACGTCCTTCGGCCCGATCGGCGTCGCGAGGATCGACTCGTAGACCTTGCCGTAGCGCAGCTTCCAGAAGACGTTCGTCGCGTCGTAGAACGCGCCGTTCATCGCCGAGGACGCGAGCAGCGCGGGCGCGACGAACGCCGCGTACTCGATCGCCTGCCCACCGATCGTAACCGTGATGTCCCGTGAACTCCTGGAGCGGGTAGACGAAGAAGAAGAGGTAGAAGAGCGGCTCGAAGAAGCCGGAGAAGAGGATCATCCACGTCCGGCGGTAGACCATGACGTTGCGCTCGATGATCAGCAGGCCGCCGATCGCCGGGCGGCCGGGCCGTCAGGCGGGCGCGTGCGACGAGCTCGGTCACGTCAGACGACCAGCCGCCTCTGTACGTGGCGAGCGGCGATCGCGAGCCCGGCCGCGACGAACGCGAGCAGATACGCGACGTGCAGGAGGTCGAGCCGGGCGACGACCTCGCCGAGCGTCAGGATCGCGGCAGAGAGTCGACGCCATGCCAGAGCGGCGTGAGCCAGGCGAGCAGCTCGAGCGGCGCGGCAGGCGTCGAGATCGGGAAGAACGTCCCCGAGAAGAGGAACATCGGGAGGATGATGAAGCGGAAGATCGCGACGAACGAGGCCTCGGTCTGCGTGTGCGCCGCCCAGGCGGCGATGCGGCGCCGAGTAAGCGAGTGCCCGACGAGCACGCGTGACGGGGATCGCGAGCACCCCGAGCGGCGACTCGACCGCGCCGAATGCCGCGATCACGATGAAGTATACGGCCGCGGTCGTCAGCATCCGCGACGCGATGAACGCCTGGTGCGCCAAGATGACGTCACGGATGCGCAGCGGCGTCGCGAGCATCGCGTGGTACTGGCGGTCCCACTTGATCGCTGCGAGCACGGGCCAGCTCGCCTCGAAAGACGCGATCTGCATCGCGGTCGCCGCGATGAGGCCGGGTGCGACGAACTCGAGGTACGGGAACGTCTCGCCGCGGATAGCTGACGTCGCCGAGGAAGGCGCCCATGCCCCACGCCGAGAGCGAGGAGGTAGAAGATCGGCGTGACGACGCTCGAGATCACGCTCGCGCGCCATACGCGCCGGTACTGGGCGAGGAAGAACTCGAGCGGGCGGAGCGTGAGGGCGAGCGAGCCGAGCGATCGTGTCACTCGATGAGGCTCCGGCCGGTGAGGTGCAGGAAGACGTCCTCGAGCGTGCTGCGGCGGACGAGCACGCTCTCCGGGTCGAGCCCGCGCTCGTGGAGCCCGTGGGAGGCGGCGTCGCCGTCGTCCGCGTACAGCAGGACGCGGTCGGGGAGCGCCTCGACGCGCGAGACGACCCCTTCCGTCCAGTAGCTCAGGTCGTCCGGACGGTTGCCGTCCTCGAAGCGGAGCTCGAGGACCTCGCGCGTCGCATAGCGCTCGATGAGATCCCGCGGTGATCCCTCGGCGACGATCTTCCCCTGATCCATGACGACGAGCCGGTCGCACAGCTGCTCCGCCTCGTCCATGTAGTGGGTCGTCAGGAGCAGCGTGACGCCCTGCCGCTTGAGCCGGTAGAGGCGGTCCCAGACGACGTGCCGTGCCTGCGGGTCGAGACCCGTGGTCGGCTCGTCGAGGAGCATGATCTCCGGGTCGTTGACGAGCGAGCGCGCGATCGTCAGGCGGCGCTTCATCCCGCCCGAGAGCGGCTCGACCCTGTCGCTCGCCCGCTCGCTGAGCTCCACGAACTCGAGCAGCTCGTCCGCGCGCTTGCCCAGCTGCTTGCGAGAGAGCCCGAAGTAGCGCCCGTAGATGATGATGTTCTCGCGGACGGTCAGCTCCATGTCGAGCGTGTCGAGCTGCGGGACGACGCCGAGACGAGCACGGATCTTCACCCCGTCGCGAGCAGGATCGAGGCCGAGGATGCGCAGGGTCCCTTCGGTGACGGGCGAGACGCAGCCGATCATGCGCATGGTCGAGGTCTTCCCCGCCCCGTTCGGCCCGAGGAAGCCGAATGCCTCGCCTCGTTGGAGGTCGAAGTCGATCCCGTCGACGGCGACGAACTCACCGAACCTCTTGACGAGATTGCGTGCGTGGATCAGGGGCTGGCCGTTGGCGGCTGCCACCCGCGACACGCTACCGATGGCGATCGGGTCTACTGCAGTGCGCGCGCGACAGTCAGTCGGCACGGCGCGGCCGCGAAGCGGCCGCCTTCAGGGGTCTTTGCGCGACCGGAATCTCGCGCGAGCGAGTTCCGGTCTTGCGCACTATTCAGGCCGTTCGGCGCGCTTCGTCGCCTCGACGTCGCGGCCGATCTGCTCGACGAGGGCCTCCTCGGTGTCGAATACGGCCTCGTCGCGGAGACGTTCCCACAGCTCGACCACGAGCCGCTTGCCGTAGAGATCGCCCTCGAAGTCGAGCAGGTACGGCTCGATCCGCCGCTCCGATCCGCCGTAGTGCGGGTTCGTGCCGATGGACATCGCGGCCCGGTGACCGAGGGCCAAGCCCGCGTAGATCCCGTACCGAGGGCACGCGAGGTCGGGCTCGAGACGGAGGTTCGCCGTCGGGTAGCCGAGCGTCCCTCCGCGCTGGTCGCCCGCCACGACGACGCCGTCGAGCTCGAACGGCCGGCCGAGCATCGCGGCGGCGCTGCGGACGTCGCCCTCGCCGAGAGCCGCGCGGATAGCGGTCGAGGAGACGCCGGGGAGCTCGGGGACAATGGTCACCTCGAAGCCGAGTCGCTCGAGCAGCGCGAGGTCCCCGGAACGGCGCACGCCGAAGCGGAAGTCCTCACCGGCGACCACCGTCTCGACGCCGATCGCGCGGAGATAGGTCTCCGCAAACGTCTCTGGCGTGAGGTGCTGCAGTTCTGAGGTGAATCCCGCGACGAGCACGTCCTGCACTCCCGCCTCGGCGAAGAGCTCCAGCCGGCGCTGGAGTGTGGTCAGGAGCTCGACCTTGTTTCCGAGGGCGATCCTCGGGTGCGGGTTGAACGTGATGACCGAGGGCGCAAGCCCGGTTGCGTGCACCGCGTCGATGACAGTGCGATGTCCGCGATGCACGCCGTCGAAGCTGCCGATCGCGACTGCCCGGGGCAGCCGCTCGAGCTCGGAAGGGCTCCCGGCGATCACTGGATTCGCGCCAACGCGTCGTCCGGCGGGATGATCAGGTCGGGATCGGCCTCGTCCACCGAGAACGGGCCGATCTCCGTCCTTCGCAGCTCGACACAGTGTCCACCGAGCGCCTCGGCGATCGCCCGGACGTACGTCCCCGACGAGACGTGGAGCTCGATCCGGACGACCCCCTCCGCATACCCCAGGAGCTCGAGCTCGTGGACCTGCATCGTGCGGACCGGCATCTCGACCGCAACCCCGCGCCGGTGGAGCGAATACGCCCGCTGGCCTTCGATCTTCACCGCAGACGCGGCGGGTACCGGCAGGTCGACCGCGCCGCGCAGGCCGTCGAGCGCCTCCTCGAGCTCCTGACGACCCGGAGGATCGTGCTTCTCCAACGCCTCGCCCTCGAGGTCACCGGTGCTGGTTCGGGCGGTCAGATCCATCGCGGTCTCGTACCGCTTCGGCAGGCCGACGAACCGCGGCTGCAGGCGGGTGGACGCGCCGGAGAGGAGGAGCAGGAGGCCGGTCGCGAACGGGTCGAGGGTGCCGGCATGCCCGGTGCGGGCCTTCGTACGCCGTCGCGTCGCCGCGACGATCGCGAACGACGTCGGTCCGGCCGGCTTGTCGACGAGGATGATCCCGCTCGGATGCAGCGCGCGGGGCGGCACGTCTACCGCTCCGAGGACGAACCGACCTGCGCCGCGACCTCGCGCACGATGAACTCGGTGAGCTCGTCGACCGAGAGGTCGCTGGAGAAGCCCGCGGCCTCGCGATGCCCTCCCCCACCCGACTTGCGCGCGATCGCGCTGACGTCGACCTCGTCGACGGACGAGCGGAGCGACACCTTGCGCGCAGGCGCGCCGTCGCGTGGAGGCTCGCGGATGAGCGCGGATACGGCGGAGCCCTCGACCGACCGCAGCACGTCGATGATCCCCTCGGAGTACGGCTCGGACGCACCGACTGCCTCGAAGTCGTCACGAAGGAGGTGCGAGACGACGATCTCGCCGCCCTCGAGCACCCGCGCGCGCTCGAGCGCGCGCGCCATGAGCTTCAGCTTCGCGAACTGGACGTTCTCGTACACGCCCTGGAAGACGCGGTGCACGTCGGCTCCGGCTTCCACGAGCTCGGCAGCGAGGCGCAGCGCCTTTGGGGTGGTGTTCGCGTACTGAAAGCGGCCGGTGTCGGTCACGAGCGCGATGTACAGCGCCTCGGCGATCTCGGGTGTCAGGGCGACGCCGAGCTCCTTGAAGACGTCGGCCAGCACCTCACCGGTCGACGACGCGTCCGGGACGATGAGATTGACGTCGCCGAAGCGCGGGTTGTCGTGGTGGTGATCGATGTTGATCGTGAAACGCGCGGCGTCGACGACGTCGGGCTCGGCGCCGACACGGTTCTTGCTCGCGCAATCGACGGCGACGAGGACGCGCTCGCCGAAGTCGGCCGGGCGCGTCCGGGACAGGCCCTGCCTCTCGAGGTCCAGGAACCGGTACTCACCGGGCAGCGGCGCAGGGCCGCCGAGGAACATGACCGCATCCTTCCCCAGCTCCTTCAGGGCGAGCCCGGCGCCGAGAAGCGAACCGAGCGCGTCGCCGTCGGGCGCCTCGTGGGACGTGACCACGAAGCGATCGTTGTCGCGAAGCGCGGCCACTACCGCCTGCATGTCAGTCTGCATCGACATCGCCGTCCGAGGGCGGAGCGAGCTCGTCGATCATCTTGGTGAGCCGGACGCCACGCTCGATCGCCGGATCGTATTCGAACGTCAGGACCGGGGTCCGCCTCGTACCGAGCTCGTGAGCGAGCTGTGCCTGCAGGACGCCGTGCGCCGACTGCAGCCCGGCGAGCGTTCGTTCCTGCTCTTTCTCGCTGCCGAGCACGCTGACGAAGACCGTCGCGTACGAGAGGTCCTTCGCGGTCCGCACGCCCGTGACCGTCACGAAGCCGATGCGGGGGTCCTTCAGGGCCGGGAGGCCGTCCGAGACCACCTTCCGGATCGTCTCGTTCACCTTCCTCCTGCGCTCAGCGCTCGCCAGGGACGATCACCTCCCGCTCGCTCCGGAGGAGCTCCCAGGCCTGCGAGCCGAGGTAGCGCTCGACCGCGTCGAGCAGCGACTGCAACTCCGCGTGCTCACGTGTCGCGCAGGCGACGGCGAGCGTGGACCGCTGCCAGAGGTCGTGGTGGTCGACCTCCGCCACCGACGCTCCGAAGCGCTCGCGCAACTGTGCCTTCGCCGACTTCACGTGCTTCCGCTTCCCCTTGAGGGAGCCCGACTCGGGGAAGTGGAGCTCCACGGTGAGGATGCCGACATAGCCCGTCGCCACGGCGGCGGAGCTACTCGTCGTCTGCGGCGGGAGCAGGAGCGGCGGCGGGAGGCGTGTCGAGATCGGTGCGCTCGACCTCACGCGTCTCGTACACCTCGAGGACGTCGCCTTCCTTCACGTCGTTGAACCCGTCGAGCAGGATGCCGCACTCGAAGCCCTCGGCGACCTCACGGACGTCGTCCTTGAAGCGCTTGAGCTGCGCGATCGAGGTCTCGTAGATCACAGTCCCGTCGCGCACGACGCGCACCTTCCCATTACGCCGCACGACACCGGTCGTCACCATGCAGCCCGCGATCGTGCCCAGGCGCGAGACGCGGAACAGCGCGCGGACCTCCGCCTCGCCGAGCGTCTCCTCCGTCTCGACGGGCGAGAGCATGCCGACGAGCGCCTTCTGGATGTCCTCGGTGAGCTGGTAGATCACTCGGTACGTGCGGATGTCGACGCCCTCGCGCTCGGCGAGCGCGCGCGCATCGGCGCTCGGTCGCACGCTGAAGCCCACGACGAGCGCATCCGACGCCGACGCCAGGTTGATGTCGTTCTCGGTGATCCCGCCGACGCCCGTGTGGATGACGTTCACGCGCACTTCGGGGTGCTGGATCTTCTGAAGCTCGCTCACGAGCGCCTCGACGGAGCCCTGGACGTCGCCCTTGAGGACGATGTTCAGATCCTGGACCTCGCCGGCCTGGAGGTCCTCGTGCAGCGTCTCGAGCGAGACCCGCCGGCGCGGGCGCTGTGCGAGCTGCTCACGACGGAGGCGCTCGGCGCGGACGTTGGCGAGGTGCTTTGCCTGACGCTCGTGCTCGACAACGCGCACGAACTCGCCCGCCGCGGGCGGATGCTCGAAACCGAGCACCTCCACCGGCTCGCCGGGCCCGGCCTGCTTGACCTTCTCGCCGCGATAGTCGTACAGAGCGCGCACCTTGCCGGAGGTGTCTCCTGCGACGGCGGCGTCGCCGACGCGCAGCGTTCCACGGTGAACGAGGACGGTCGTGACGGGCCCGCGGCCGACGTCGAGCCGCGACTCGATGACGACACCCGACGCGTCCGCGGCGGGGTTCGCACGAAGATCGAGCTCGGCGTCCGCGACCAGCAGGATCTTCTCGAGAAGGTCGTCGAGGTTCTCCTTCTGCTTTGCAGAGACGGCTGAGAACTGCGTCGCCCCGCCCCAGTCCTCGGGCTGGAGACCCTCGGCCGCGAGCTCGCTCTTCACGCGATCCACGTTGGCGTCCGGGACGTCGACCTTGTTCACAGCGACGACGATCGGCACCTCGGCTGCGCGTGCGTGCGAGATCGACTCCTTCGTCTGCGGCATGACACCGTCGTCGGCCGCGACCACGAGCACCGCGATGTCGGTCACCTTCGCGCCGCGCGCACGCATGGCGGTGAACGCCTCGTGACCCGGCGTGTCGAGGAACGTGATCTTCCGCCCGTCGACCTCAGCCTGGTACGCGCCGATGTGCTGTGTGATGCCGCCCGCCTCGGTCTCGACGACCGCGGCCTCGCGAATCGCGTCGAGCAGCGTCGTCTTCCCATGGTCGACGTGGCCCATGATCGTGACCACCGGCGGCCGCGGCGCGAGGTCGGCCTCCTCGTCGTCGTAGGACGCGGGCTCGAGCTCCTCCTCGGCAGCGTGCTTGATCGTGATCTCGCGCTCGAGCTCGGTGCCGATGATCTCGACCTCCTCGTCGGACAGCGACTGCGTCGCCGTGCGCATCTGGCCGAGACCCATGAGGATCTTGATGAGCTCGCCCATGGGGACCCCGAGCGCCTGGGAGAGGTCCTTGACGGTGACGCCGGACTCGACCGTTATCGGCCCCGAGGGCGGAGGTGCCGGCGCCTGGCGCGGCTGAGGAGGCGCGGTCGAGCGATCGCGGGCCTGCCGGCCTGCGCTGCGCCCTCCGCCGCCCTCGATGACGACGCGCCGCTTCCTCCCCCCGGTGCCTCCGCGGGGGCGGATCGGTCTGTTCGGTCCCTTGCGTCCGTCAGCCATCGGCGTCCAGTCTAGAACTCGCGAGCATCAGGCATCCCCGCGGGCCTGCTCCTCCTCGTCTTCAGGGGCCGCTTCGACTGCTGCGACCACCTGGAGCTCCGTCTCCGCACCCGCATCGTCTTCCTCGATCGCGGCGACCTCTCCGACCTCCTCGACAGCCTCGGCGACGGCTGCATCCTCGAGGCCGTCCTCGTCGTCTGCGGGCGGCTCGTCGGCCGCGGCAGCAGGCTGGTTCGCGAGCGCCTGGTGCGCGGGAACGCCGCAGTAGCGCGAGCCCGGGAGCGCGGCGTTCGGGCAGCGCTTGCCGTTCGAGAGAACCGCGGCACAGCGGCCAGAGAACTCCTCGCCGTCCTCCGACCCCGCGTACGCGAGCTCGGCCTCGGCCTGGGCGAACTCCTGCTCCGACTGGATGTCGATCTTCCAGCCGGTCAGCCGGGTCGCAAGGCGCGCGTTCAGGCCCTCCTTGCCGATCGCGAGCGCGAGCTGGTCGTTGGGGACGACGACGGTCGCCTCCTTGGTCTCGTCGTCGATGTAGACCTCGCGCACACGTGCCGGCGAGAGGGCCTTCGCGACGAACCGCGCGGGCTCGGTGTTCCACGGGATGATGTCGATCTTCTCGCCGCGCAGCTCCGAGACGACCATGCGGACGCGCGAGCCGCGCGGGCCGACGCACGCGCCGACCGGGTCGACGCCCTGCATGTGCGACTCGACCGCGATCTTCGACCGATAGCCGGGCTCGCGTGCGACTCCGCGGATCTCTACGAGACCGTCGGCGATCTCGGGTACCTCGAGCTCGAAGAGCGCGCGGATGAGCTCCGGGTCGCGGCGTGAGAGGATGACCTGCGGACCTTTCGTTCCCGAGCGCACCTCGGCGATGACCGCCTTGATGCGACTCCCCTGCTCGTACCGCTCGCCGTCGACCTGCTCGGAGCGCGGGAGCAGGGACTCGACGCGGCCGAGGTCGACGAGCACGTTGTTGCGGTCTCCTGCCTGCTGGACGATGCCCGTGACGACCTCGCCCTGGCGGTCGACGTACTCCTCGTACATGATCGCGCGCTCCGCCTCGCGGATCCGCTGCTGGATGACCTGCTTCGCGGTCTGCGCGGCGATGCGGCCGAAGTTGTCGGGTGTCACGTCGCTGCGCCTGATCAAGTCAGCCGGGACCTGCGACCAGTCGAGCTCGAGGTCGTCGTCCGAGACGAGCGTGTGCTGCCGCTCACCCGTCTCCTCCTCGAGCTGCTCGAGCTCCGTGATGCGGGCCTCGCGGGCCTCCTCGACGAGGCGCGTCTCGATGTCCTCCGGGATCTCGATCCCGTACACGCGGAACTCGCCCGCGCCGTCGAGCTTGACCTCGGCATGTCGCGCGGCATCAGGAGTCTTCTTGTACGCGGCACGGAGCGCGTCCTCGAGCGCGGTGATGAGGATGCCCTCCTCGATGCCCTTCTCCTTCTCGATGGCCTGGATGCCTTCGATGATCTCTTGGCTCATGTCGTCAACCCCTCGTCGATCAGATTTGCCCGGACGATCGCGTCGTACGGGATGCGAACCTCACCGGCGTCGCCGGTCTCGAGTGTGATTTCCACGTCGTCGGCTGCGGTGAGACGACCGCGTCGGCGCTTCTTCCCGCCGTCCGTACGGACGGAGACGGTGCGGCCGAGAGCGGCGGCGAAGTGCTCAGACTTGCGCAGCGGGCGCTCTGGACCGGGCGACGAGACGTCGACCGTGTAGTCGGAGCGGTACGCGTCGAGGACGTACGTGACGCGCTGACAGAGCGCGTGGTCGACACCGTCGGCATGGTCGATATAGACGCAGAAGCGGCTCGGCGAGAGCAGCTCGACGGCAAGTACCTCGACTCCGGACACGCGCGACTCGACCGCGGGTGCGATCTCGTCCTGCAGCGTCCGTTCCTTGGCAAAAGTCGTGGTCATCGCGTTCCGGAGAGCCTCCTCAACAAAAATGGGCGCGACGCGCCCATTTCGTGAAGCCGTTGAAATGTGGTGAGGCCAGGATAGCACCGTCGGGCGGCTTCCTAGCCCAGAGCGACGAGGGCGACTCCGGCGACGACCAGCACGGCGCCGGACGCGCGAGTGCGCCCCACCGGCTCGCCCAGAACAGAGGCGCCGAGCGCGACCGCGAACAGCACGCTCGTCTCCCGAACCGCCGCGACCGCCGGAGCCGACGCCAGCGTCAAGGCGCCGAGAACGAATCCGTAGGCGGCGAATGCGAACACCGCCGCGCCGACCGTGGGCCAGCCGAGCTCTCTCCGAACGGCAGAGAGCCGGCCGCTCGCGGCGTGCCACGTGACAGCCGCGAGCGCGGCCGGCGCGAGGACGAGCTCGAGGTACGGGATCACGCGCGCGTGTTCGATGCCCTCCTTGTCGACGAGCGTGTAGCCGGCGATCGCCGCGCCGATCGCGAGCGCGAGCACGACGCCTCGGGCATCCGTGTTGGCCTCCACGCCCCGCACGAGCAGGATTCCGCCTCCGACGAGCAGGACGCCGAGCGCCTGCCCCCACCCGACCGTCGCTCCGGCGATCGCGGCACCCGCGAGGACGAACACCGGTGCGCTCCCGCGCGCGACGGGATAGACGAGGCTGAGGTCCGAGCGGCTGTAGGCGGTCGTCAGGAGCACGAAGTAGACGATCTCGAACACTGCCGAGGCGGCGATCCAGGGGACCGCCGCCGCGTCGACGTCCCAGGTCGCGGCCGCCACCGGCGCGAAGAGGAGCACCGACAGGACGAGTGCGACGGTCGTTGCGGCAAGTACGTCACGCGAGCGGGCGAGGAGGACGTTCCAGCCGGCGTGCAGCCCGGCCGCGGCGAGCGCAAGCAGAAATGCGGAGAGCGGCACGGGTGCTAGCCGTCGAGCACGATCGTCACCGGGCCGTCGTTCACAAGCGAGACCGCCATCCGCGCGCCGAAGACACCGCGCTCGACGCGCACACTCAGCGCTGCAAGCTCGTCGCAGAAGCGCTCGTACAGGGGCTCGGCGTGCGCCGGTGGAGCGGCCCCGGCGAAGCTCGGCCTGTTGCCCTTCCTGGTGTCCGCGATGAGGGTGAACTGGCTCACGACGATCGCGGCACCCTCGACGTCGAGGAGCGAGCGGTCGAAGCGGCCCTCCTCGTTCTCGAAGATCCGCAGGCGCGCGACCTTGCCTGCGAGCCTCGCGGCCGTGTCGGGCGTGTCGTCGTCCGCGATCCCGAGCAGCACGACGACCCCGTGGCCGATCGCCCCGACGACGTCGTCGGCGACGGAGACCGACGCCCCGCGGACGCGCTGGACGACTGCGCGCACTCCTACTCGAGAGCGTCGCCGTCGGTCGAGGCGCGTGGCCGGAGCGAGCGCGCCAGCTTGATGTGCGGCGTCGCCTCGGTCCGTCGACCCTGGTTCACCAGCGTCCGCCCGAGTGCGTAGTGCGCGAACTCGTCGGACGGCGCGAGCTCGACGAGCGCACGAAACTCCGCCTCTGCCTCCTGCCAGCGCCCGATGCGGAAGTAAGCGATTCCGAGCGCCTCCCGGATCGAGCGTGATCTCGGCTCGGCGCGCTTGGCCTTCTCGAGCGACACGGTCGCCTGCGCGGCCATGCCGTTGCGCAGGTGGCTCCGCCCGAGCTGGAAGAGCTCGTACGTGTCACTCATCGTGCTCCCGCCGAGCGCAATGACCGAAGCGAGACGAAGCCGCGCACTCGTGTCCAGAGCGAGAGCTCGCGGCGTGCGGCTCTGAGCACCCCACGCAGCTCGAAGCGGGCGGCTGTCGCGCGCCTGCAGCGCGACTTCTGGCGGGCCGTACCGCGCGCGTGAGACCGCCAGCGCGAACGGCCGGCAGTCGATGCCCAGCTCGAGTCGGACGGCCCGCTGCAGGTCGGCGAGCGTCGCGTTCGGCGCGACGACTACGCCCTGGTCTCGCAAGAAGGCCTCGAGCTCGCGACGGCTGGCACTCGCAATGCGACGCGGATCGCGCGTGAGGTATCCCGACCGGCGGACGATCGCCTTCACGCCTCCGACCGCGAGGATCCAGACGGCGCCGAGAACCAGTGCAACGGCGACGAGAGCAGGTGCGCGGTCGTTGCTCGGGCTCGTCGAGGAAGGAAGATCGCTCGCGTCCGGCACTACCGCATCGCGTCGCTGCGCTCGTCCGGAGAGGTCGCCCCTGCGCAGGGCTGCGACAGCGGCGGCCGACCCGGATGCGAACGAGTAGTCCCCCGCGAGGACCCCCCGTCCGGGAGTGGGATCGAACGGGACCCAACCCTGTCCGGCAAACCACACCTCGACCCACGCGTGCGCGTCGCGGTCGGTGACGACCCAGTCGCCGCCATCGCGCGTGCCGCTCGTGAAGCCGACGGCCACGCGGGCCGGGATGCCGAGCAGCCGGAGCATCAGCGCCATCGCCCCCGCGAAGTGCTGGCAGTACCCGGCCTTCGTCCTGGTCACGAACGCGACGAGCGGTGGGCCGTCGACGTGCGGCGGCGACTCGTCGTAGAGGAATCCACCGGTCTGGCGGAACCACGACTCGAGGGCGAGCACGGCGGCATACGGGGTCGTGGGCCGGCCGACGACCCGGCGCGCGACGTCGTACATGGTCTCGTGCCACGCGAAGCCGCGGTACGAGGGGTCACGGAGGAAGGACGTCATGGCACGGCCGCGGTTCGGCGTGCCGAAGGAGGGGAACACCCGCCCGTCGACCTCGAGGAAGCGGGACACCGCCGGCGGCGTGCGGATGGGCGCGGCTGCAAGCGCGCGCGGAGTCGGATCAGGCGCGTAGCTCCAGACGGTGTACGTCTGCCCTACGCGAATGGGGTCACGGACACGCAGGACTCCGTCGGAGAGCTGGAAGACCGCCCCGAACCTCCGTGCATCGAGCCCTACCGGCGTCCCTGCGGCGACGAGGTGATCGTCGACGAGCGCCTCGATCCGTACGCGTTGCTCGAGCCAGTTGCGACGGTCGGCGGCACGCTCGGGCACGAGCTTCGGAAGCTGAAGCGCGCGCGACTCGTCGTCCACCTGGTCGAGCCAGAAGGGGTCTTCGACCCAGTGGTCGTTCGTGAAGAGGTCGAGCGTGGTCGCGCGCCAGTAGTACGGCTGGTCCGGCCCGGACACCCGCAGCACGACGGTCTTCTTCAGCGGGAAGCTGATCCCGTCGTAGTTCGCGTCCCAGATGAAGCGGACGGAGCTCGCCTGGCGCTCGGCCCCGCGCAGGTTCCAGCTCTCCCAGTTCAGGGCCGGCTTGCCCGTGAGACTCGTCGCCGAGGAGGCCGAGGCCGCACCGAGCACGACGAGCGCTCCGACCGCCGTGCCGACGGCGAGAGTTCTCACCGAGCTCACGCGCAGGACGAGCGGCACGGCGAGCGCCGCCGACAGCGCGATCGTGCCGTACGTGATCGCGTTCGAGCCGACGAGCGTCGCCGGCCACCCTACTCCCGCGACGGTCGCAGCCGCCGCGGCGAGCGGCCGGCGCGCCGCCACGAGCAGCGAGACGCCAAGCGTGAACCCGAAGATCCCGCACAGCACGAGCATGTGCATCTCCGGGTTTCGAGCCGGGACGAACGGCAGAAACACGTCGTAGAAGTCCACGATCCCGGTGCCGACGTCCCTGAGCACCGGCGCGAGCACACGCTCGTCCCGGAGCGGCGCGAGCTCCCAGGGTTGCGCGCCGAACGCGACCCACGCGGCGCCGAGCACAGCGGCAGTGACCGCGACAGCACGGCCCCGTCGGGAGCGCACGAGTGCCGGGACGATCCCGAGCGCCGCGATCACGAGCGCCGGTCGTACGGTCGGCGGCGACTCCAGGCCAAGCCACGCGAAGACGAAGGCAGCGGCGGCGATCGCGGAGGCGACAACGGTTCTAGCCATGAGCCACCGCTTCGAGGCCGCGGGCGGAGAGGACCGCAGCCAGATCGTCGCCCTTCCGCACGACCGCGGTCGGGATACCGTGCGCCGCCAGCCGCAGCAGGCCGGCGTCTGCTCGTGTGGGGCGAGCCGCGAAGCTCGCAGCGTCCACCCATACGAGCGACGTCGCTCGCCGTGCAGCCACCGCAAGCACGGCGCTGAACGCGGCCGGGTCGAGGGTGGCCGTGACGATCACGAGCTCGGCGGTCCCGGCGAGCGAGGGGTTCGCGTGGAGGACGCGAGCCAGGCCGTGGCGAGCGTCTGCGCACGCAGCAGCCAGACAGGTCACCGCGCTGCCGAGCTCCCCTCGCGACGAGCGAACCGGGACGACCTGCCCGTCGGAGCCCGTCGTGACGAGCGTCGCGCCCCGTCCGCGAGCGGCGTGGGTCTGGAGGATCGAGCCTGCAGCGCGGACTGCGGCGTCGAAGCTCGAATGAGGTGGGGTGCCCACGGCGCCCGTGGGATCGCAGTCGAGCAGCACGACCACCCCGTCGTGGGCCGTGTCCTCGAGCTCCTTCACCATGAGCTGCCCGCGGCGCGCGCTCGTCGGCCAGTGCACCCGGCGGAGCGACTCGCCCTGCTCGTACTCGCGCACCGAGTGGAAGTCGAACCCTGCCGCACGTCGGAGGAGGAGGCGCCTGCCGTCTCCTCCGACACGTCCTGATTCGCTGAAGAGGCCGTCGAGTGCGACGAGGCGCGGTCGTACGACGATCGTGGGGCGCTCGCATGTGAGCGGAGGACGGACCGACACGAGGCCGAGGAGGTCGCCGACGACCACCTCCGTCTCGTCGATTGCGTAGACGCCGCGCGGCAGTGGGCCGAGGTCGACCGTGGCCCGTGCGAGGCGACCGTGCCCGCGGAGCCTGTGCGAGCTCCTCCCGAGTCGCCCGACCGTCACGTCGAGCGCCAGCGAGCCCAGCGGGATCCGGGACGGTCGTGTGACGGTCGCGCTCAGAGAGACGCGGTCGCCCTCGACCGCCTGCTCGGGGCTCGCCTCGAGGGAGACCGCGACCGGGCGCTCTGCAAGCCATGCCCAGAGCCACGTGATTGCCCAGGCGAGCAGGAATCCGACGCCGACGACGCCGAGCGGCCGCGATCCGGACGCGACGGCTGCGACCAGCGCGACTGCCCCAAGCCCCAGCCCGCCGCGCCAGGCCCTGCCCTTCATCGCGGCGCAGGAGCCTCGAGCAGGGCGCGCTCGATCGCGTCCTCCCCACGAGTGCCCGCGGCCCGCGCCTCGGGCGCGACGATCACCCGGTGCGCGAGAACCGCCGGCGCAACGGTCTGAACGTCCTCGGGAACGACGTAGTCGCGGCGGTGCGCCACGGCGCGCGCCTTCGCCATCCGCAGGAGCGCGATTCCCGCGCGGGGGCTTGCTCCGAGGGCGAGGAGCGAGCTCTGGCGGGTGTGGCTCAGGATCGAGACCACGTACTCGCCGACCGTCTGCTCGACGAACACGGCTCGGGCGGCTGCGATCGCTGCGAGGAGCTCGTCGCGGTCGGCGACCGGCTGGAGAGCGTCGATCGGCGGTGCCGTCGTCTGCTCGGCCAGCATCCGCGCCTCCTCGTTGAACGGCGGGTACCCGAGCGAGAGCCGCGCGGTGAAGCGATCGAGCTGCGCCTCCGGTAGCGGGTACGTCCCCTCGTACTCGATCGGGTTCTGTGTCGCGACGACGAAGAACGGCTGCTCGAGCCCGTACGTGGCGCCGTCGATCGTCACCTGCGTCTCCTGCATCGCCTCGAGGAGCGCCGACTGCGTCTTCGGGGAGGCACGGTTGATCTCGTCGACGAGGAGCACGTTGGCGAATACCGGGCCTGCACGGAACTCGAACTCACCGGAGCGTTGGTTGAAGACGTTCACGCCAGTGACGTCCGTCGGCAGGAGGTCGGGCGTGAATTGGAGCCGCGAGAACGAGAGATCCAGCGAGCGCGCGACCGACTTCGCGAGCATCGTCTTCCCCACGCCCGGGAAGTCCTCGATGATCAGGTGCCCCTCGGCAAGAAGGCAGAGGACGCACAGCTCGAGGGTTCTACCGGGCGCGCGTACCGCCCGATCGAGGTTCTCGACCACGCGCTCCACGACCTCCGCAGCCGACCGCGCTGCGACGGGCCCACCGGCGCGGGCGACCTCGCTCATGTGGTCGAGAGTAGCCGCTCCACCTCGTCGAGAACAGCCGCCGCGACGACCCTCTTCGGCGCCTTCTCGATCGTTCGCTCCCCGTTGTTCGAGAGGACGACGACCTCGTTGTCAGGTGCGTCGAACCCGATGTCCGGGCGGCTGACGTCGTTGAAGACGAAGAGATCCGCATTCTTGGCGAGCCGCTTCTCGCGCGCACGCTCGAGGCCGCCGATGCCCGTGTCCGCGGCGAACCCGACGAGCACCTGCCCCGCGCGGCGCGCCGCTCCGAGCGCTGCGAGGACGTCAGCTGTCGGCTCGAGGTCGACCGACCACGCGGAGCCGTCCTTCGGGCGCTTGTCGGAGCTCGGGCTCGATGGCCGGTAGTCGGCGACCGCCGCGGCCATGACGACGACGTCGGCGTCGGCCCGTGTGAGCGCCTCCCGCTCGAGGTCTGCCGCGGTCGGCGTCTGGATGACCGTGATGCCGTCGGGCGCAGCCACGGCGAGGTTTGCGGCGAGCAAGGTGACGTCCGCGCCGCGCCGTTCGGCTTCCGCCGCGAGCGCCATCGCCCATACGGCCGGAGGATCGGTTTCCGACGTAGCGCACGGCATCGAGTGGCTCGCGCGTCCCGCCCGCGGAGACGAGGACGCGCTTCCCGGCGAGCGGGCCGTCCGGCGCGACGAGGAGCGCCTCGATCCGGGCCAGGATCTCCTCCGGCTCGGCCATGCGCCCGATTCCCTCCTCGCCCTCGGCGAGCTCGCCGGCGACGGGACCGACGAGCTCGACGCCGCGCGCGCGGAGGGTCGCGACGTTCGCCTGCGTCGCTGCGTGGCTCCACATCCGCGTGTTCATGGCCGGCGCGACGAGCACGGGACCCGTATGCGCGAGCGCCGCCTCGGTCAGGACGTCGTCGGCGAGGCCCTGCGCCAGACGCGCGAGCGTGTTCGCAGTCAGCGGCGCGACGACGAGGAGGTCGAAGCGACCGAGGTGCGGGTACGGGTCGTCGGTCGGCGTCCGGCGCGCCAGCGCCGCGAACGTCTCGGCGGTGACGAAGCGCTCGGCGCCCGCGGTGAGCACGGGGTGCACTTCATGGCCGCTCCGGACGAGCAGCCGTACCAGCGTGCAGGCCTTGTAGGCCGCGATCCCGCCGGTGACTCCGAGCAGGATGCGCGCCACGCGCTCGCCCTCAGCTCGAGGGTGCGAGCTGCCTGATCTTCCCGCTTGCGACTTCCTCCATGGCCATCGTGAGGTAGTTCTTCGAGCGGGACTCGATCAGCGGAGGCGGGGCCTCTTCGAAGCCCATGCCCTCGCCGAGCTGGTGGTGGTAGTTGTTGATTTGGCGGGCGCGCTTGGCTGCCACGAGGACGAGCGCATAGCGCGAGCCGCCGACCTGATCGAGCAGGTCGTCAAGACGTGGATAAATCATCGCCGCGGCATGGTACCTGCGAGCGCGAGTTCGCACTCGACCAGCGCTGCGAGAGCGTTCGTGGCGCGCTCGAGGTCGTCGTTTCGCACCATGTACCGGAACTCGTGCGCACGCTCGAGCTGACGCCGCGCGAGGGCGATCCGTTCCCCGATCTCTCCCGTGCTCTCCGTCGCGCGCTCCCGCAGCCGCCGCTCGAGCTCGTCCACGTCGGCGGCGATGAAGATCGTGATGCTGCCCGGGACGTCGCGCTGCACCTTGAGCGCGCCTTCCAGCTCGAGCTCGAGGATGCAGAACGCTCCGTCACGCCCGATCCGGTCGATCTCCGAGCTCAGCGTCCCGTAGCGCTTGCCCGACACGTACGGAACCCACTCGAGGAACTCCCCGGCATCGACCCTCCGCGTGAACTCGTCGTCGGAGAGGAACCAGTAGTCGCGACCGTCCACCTCGCCGGGGCGCTGCGGCCGGGTCGTCGCGGAGACCGCGACCTCGAGACCGTCGACGCGCTCGAGCAGCCCCTTGATCAGCGTCCCCTTGCCTGCCCCCGACGGGCCCGTGACGACGAAGACGGGCCGCGACGGCACCCGGCGACGCTAGCTGCGGTGGTTGAAGAGGTCGACCAGCTCGGTTCGCTGCCGCTCGGAGAGCCCTCCGACGGTCTTCGACTGGCTGATCCGGCACTGGTTGAGAAGCCGAGCCGCCTTCACGCGGCCGAACTTCGGCACGGCCATGAGCATGTCGAAGACCTTCGCCGTCTCGACCCACTCTGGTGGGTCGAGCAGGATGCTCTCGATGCTCTCGCGCCCTGCCTTGAGGTCGCGCTTGAGCTGCGCTCGCCGGACCCGGACGTCGTTCGCTCGCTGAAGCGCCTCCATCCTCTGGTCGAGCGAGCGGGCAGGCGCTTGAGCATGCGACTTCGTCGTGACCATGAGCCGGACGAGTCTACCAATGTTCCTTCGGCGGTCAAGCCGAAGTGTTTCTGCCGATTTGCAGGGATTTTTGTGTTGCCCAAAGAGATTACGCAATCGGCGACGACGCCGAGTGGCGCCCATCCGCCTTTCGCTCCGTCACCGGAGCGGTGCGTTCGTGGCCGAGCTCGGAGCGGATCCGGCCGGGCGCCCAGGGATCGACGAAGAGCGTCGTCCCGAGCGCGACCGCACTCGCCCCGACCGCGACGAAATCCTCGACGTCCTCGACCGACGCCACGCCGCCCATGCCGACGATCGGCAACTCGACAGCCGCCGCGCACGCCCAGACGCACGCGAGGGCGATCGGCTTGAGCGCGGGGCCGGAGTACCCGCCCGCCCCACGCGCGAGCACGGGACGCCCAGACGCGCGCTCGAGTGCAAGGCCGCGGATGGTGTTGATCAGCGAGAGCCCGTCGGCACCCGCGTCGGCGACCGCGCGCGCGGACTCTGCGATGTCCCACGTCGCGGGCGAGAGCTTCGCGTAGAGCGACTTCCGCGTGGCCAGCCGAGCCGCCGCAACGAGCTCCGCGGCCGTCTCGGGCGCCTCCTCGACGTTGGGGCACGAGAGGTTGAGCTCGATCGTCTCGATCTCATCGCGATCGTCGAGCTGCTCGCACACACCCGCGTAGTCCTCGGCCGAGAACCCCCCGACCGACACCCAGATCGGGACTCCGAGCTGCCCGAGACGTGGCAGAGTGCTCTCGAGAAACGCGTCGATGCCGGGGTTTTGCAGCCCGATCGAGTTCAGCATCCCGCTCTCCGTCTCGGCGAACCGTGGAGGCGGGTTTCCCTCGCGCGGGAGCGGCGTGACCGTCTTCGTCACGAACGCGTCGAGCTGTCGAGCCACCTCCGGCGCCGCGAGCGCGTCGAGGCAGCCGGAGGCGTTGAGCAGCGGAATCACGCGGCCGCCCCCTGGAGAACGGGACCCTCGACGCAGAGACGGACGTAGTGTCCGTCGCGTTCGACGACGCAGCCGTAGCACGCTCCGTAGCCGCAGGCCATCGGCGCCTCCCAGGCGAGCTGCGCGTCCGGGACCAGCGCGCGCAGCGCGTCGAGCATCGGCTCGGGCCCGCATGCGAGAACGTCGTGGGCTCGTCCGGGAGCAGCTCCGTCACGAGGCGCGGCTCCACGACGACCTCGGCGCCCGGCAGCAGGCGTGCCGCCTCGGCGTGCGCGTCGCTGCGAAACCCGGCGATTGCAGGTGGCGTTCCGAGCGCCTCGGCCAGGTAGGGCATCGGGGCGAGCCCGATCCCACCCGCGACGAGGAGGGGCTCGGAGACGTCGAGGTCGAAGCCGTTTCCGAGCGGGCCGAGGACGTGGATCGCCTCGCCGGGCGCGAGGGCACAGAGCGCGCGGGTTCCCGGGCCGATCGCGTCGACGAGGAACGCGAGCTCACCCGGCGGCGCCTGGCAGAGGCTCATCGGGCGCGGCAGCAGGCGCCCGGGCGCCTCGAGCATGAAGAACTGACCGGGGATGCCGGGCTCGAGCGATCCCCGCTCGAGACGGATCAGCGTATACGGGCCGACAGACTCGTTCTCGACGACCGTGAGCAGCTCGCGCCGGGCGTTCACGCCTCGATCCCGATTCGCTCCTGCAGCGAGAGCGCCGACTCCGCTCGGGCATTCGCGATCGCGTGCACGGCCGCGGCGGCGCCGGAGATCGTCGTGACGCACGGCACGCGGGCGACGAGCGCCGCCTCGCGGATGAGGTAGCCGTCGGCGCGCGCACCGCTGCCCTGAGGCGTGTTGATCACGAGGTCGCAACGCCCGTTCCGGACGAGGTCGACGACGGTCTCCTCCGCCGTCGGCGTCGGCCACCTTCGCGACCTCGTCGATCGCGAGACCTGCCGCGCGCAAGCGTCCGCGCCGTCCCCTCGGTCGCGACGAGCTCGAAGCCCAGCCCTGCGAGCGCCGCGGCGACCGGAACGGCCGCCGGCTTGTCCTCGTCCCGAACGGAGAGGAACGCCGTTCCGGACGTGGGCAGCGGACGTCCCGCTGCCCGCTCGGCCTTCGCCAGCGCGGTCGGAAGATCGGCGGCGCTCGCCATGACCTCGCCCGTCGAGCGCATCTCCGGCCCGAGCACCGGATCGGCGCCCGGGAAGCGCGCGAACGGAAGTACGGCCGCCTTGACGCTGACCTGACTCGGACGCGGCACCGGAAGCTCGAGCTCCGCGAGCGTCGCTCCGGCGGCGAGGCGGCAGGCGGCGTCGACGAGGTTCATGCCGATCGCCTTGCTCGCGAACGGCACGGTTCGCGACGCGCGCGGATTGACCTCGAGCACGTAGACGGTCGAGTCGGCGATCGCGAGCTGCACGTTCAGGAGCCCGACGACGCCGAGCGCCGGCCCGAGCCGCTTCACGACATGCTCGACCTCGAGCGCCGCGGCGAGCGTGAGCGACGGCGCGGGCAGCACGCACGCGGAGTCGCCGGAGTGCACGCCCGCCTCCTCGACGTGCTGCATGACCGCGGCGATGTAGACGTCCTCTCCGTCACACAGCGCGTCGACGTCGAGCTCGATCGCGTTCTCGACGAACCGGTCCAGGAGGACGTTGCCGTGAACGGCCGCCATCGCGGCCTCGAGCTGGTCGGCGTCGTAGCAGATGCGCATCGCGCGCCCGCCGAGGACGTACGAGGGCCGGACGAGGAGCGGATAGCCGATCTCGTCGGCAGCGACGAGCGCCTCGGAGACGTCCGACGCGATCGCCCACGGCGGACAGCGGACGCCGAGCTCCTCGGCGAGCAAGCCGAAGCGCTCGCGGTCCTCGGCGAGGTCGATCGCCTCGTGCGGCGTGCCGAGGATGCGATAGCCGCCCTCCTCGATGCGCGCGCGCGAGCCGCAGCGGCGTCTGGCCGCCGAACTGCGTGACGACCCCGACCGGCTGCTCGCGGTCGCAGACGGCGAGCACCTCCTCGGGCGAGAGCGGCTCGAAGTAGAGGCGGTCGGAGATGTCGTAGTCCGTCGAGACGGTCTCCGGGTTGCAGTTGACCATCACCGCCTCGTAGCCGAGCGCGCGGAACGTCTGCGCGGCGTGGACGCAGCAGTAGTCGAACTCGATCCCCTGACCGATCCGGTTCGGGCCCGAGCCGAGGATGACGACGCGCGGCTTGTCGCCGGCCGGAGGCGCCTCGTCCTCCTCGCCCCAGGTCGAGTAGAGGTAGTTCGACGCCGCCTCCACCTCGCCGGCGCACGAGTCGACGCGGCGGAAGACCGGGCGGATCCCCTGCTTCGTGGCGCCGGCGGCGCACCTCCGCGCCCGTCAGGCCCGAGCGCCTCCCCGAGCGTGTCGTCGCCCCACCCCGCCCGCTTCGCAGCGGCGATGTCGCCGCTCGCGAGGACTTCCCGCGCGCGTGCGATCTCCGCGCGGAACCACGGATGGAGCCCGTCGGGGAGGTCCTCGTCGGCCAGGCTCGGCCACGGCGTCGCCGCTCCCCTCTCGAGCTCGCGCGAGCCGTGGGCCTTCAGCAGCGCCTCGGAGAAGGTGCGGCCGATGCCCATCGCCTCGCCGACGGACTTCATCTGCGTGCCGAGCGTCTGGTCGGCGCCGGGGAACTTCTCGAAGGCGAAGCGCGGGAACTTGACGACGACGTAGTCGAGCGTCGGCTCGAAGCTCGCCGGGGTCGTCTTCGTGAGGTCGTTCGGGATCTCGTCGAGCGTGTACCCGACGGCGAGCTTGGCGGCCACCTTCGCGATCGGGTAGCCGGTCGCCTTCGAGGCGAGCGCCGACGAGCGCGAGACGCGCGGGTTCATCTCGATCACGCGCAGCTCGCCCGTCTCGCGGCTCCGCGCGAACTGGATGTTCGAGCCGCCGGTCTCGACGCCGACGGCGCGGATGATCGCCGCTGCCGCGTCGCGGAGCTCCTGGTACGCCTCGTCCGAGAGCGTCATCTGCGGAGCGACCGTGACCGAGTCGCCCGTGTGCACGCCCATCGGGTCGAGGTTCTCGATCGAGCAGACGATCACGACGTTGTCCGCGCGATCGCGCATGACCTCGAGCTCGAACTCGTCCCAGCCGCGCACCGACTCCTCGACGAGCACCTGGCCGATCGGCGACTCCCAGAGGCCGCGCTCGACGTGGTACGCGAGCGTCGGCATCGTCCTCGGCGAACCCGCCGCCGTGGCCGCCGAGCGTGAACGCCGGCCGCACGACCGCGGGCACGGGGACGCTCGTCGAGCTCGGCGAGCGAGGTGACGATCGACCGACGCCGGCACCTCGAGCCCGCACGAGCGCACGGCCTCGCGGAAGAGCTCGCGATCCTCGGCGCGGCGAATGACGTCGACCGGAGCGCCGATCAGCTCGACCCCGAGCTCGTCGAGGACGCCCGCCTCGGCGAGCTCGACCGCGAGGTTGAGCGCCGTCTGGCCGCCGAGCGTCGGAAGCAGCGCGTCGGGGCGCTCGCGCTCGAGGACGGAAGCGACGCTCTCCAGGTCGAGCGGCTCGATGTACGTGCGATCGGCGAAGCCCGGGTCGGTCATGATCGTCGCCGGGTTCGAGTTGACGACGATCGTGCGGTAGCCCTCCTCGCGCAGCACCTTGAGCGCCTGGCAGCCCGCGTAGTCGAACTCGCAGGCCTGGCCGATGACGATCGGCCCGGAGCCGATGACGCAGATCGACTCGATGTCCGCGCGCCGCGGCATCTAGCGGCGGAGCTCCTCGACGAAGCTCTCGAGGATCGGCCAGGCGTCGTGCGGCCCGGGCCCTGCCTCGGGGTGGAACTGCACCGAGCGCGCGCGCAGCGTCGGGGAAGTCGAACCCCTCGACCGTGCCGTCGTAGAGCGAGACGTACGGTCGCCTCCGCTCGCTCGGAGGCCTCGACCGCGAAGCCGTGGTTCTGGCTCGTCACGAGCACGCGCCGCGTGCGCCGCTCGAGCACGGGGTGGTTCGGCGCCGCGATGGCCGAACGGGAGCTTGTACGTGCGATGGCCGCGTCGCGAGGCCGAGCAGCTGGTGGCCGAGGCAGATCCCGAGGATCGGCACCCGGCCGAGGAGCTCGCGCACGATCTCCGTCTCCGCGACGAGCGGCTCGGGGTCGCCGGGGCCGTTCGAGAGGACGACGCCGTCGAAGGCCGCGAGCTCGTCTGCGGGGGTCGTGTGCGGGCACGACGGTCACGGCGGCGCCCGCCTTCGCGAGCCGGCGCATGATCGAGCGCTTGGCGCCGTAGTCGACGACGGCGACGTGTGGCGAGCCCGTCTCGGCGAAGACGTACGGCTCCGGGGCCGAGACCTGCGCGACGAGCGCCTGCCCCTCCATCGAGGGCTGCGCGCGCACCTCGTGCAGAGCGCTCGTCGACCGGAAGCTCGCTCTCGTCGGAGACCGCCGCGGCGCGCATCGCGCCCGCGTCGCGCAGGCGCAGGACGAGCGAGCGCGTGTCGATCCCGTCGAGCCCGACGAGGCCGTGCTCGCGGAGCCACGCCGCCCACTCGTCGCCGCCGAGCGCGCGCATGAGCACCGCCTTCGCCGTGCGGCTCGCGCGACTCGCCGCGCTCGTCGGCGACGCCGTAGTTGCCGACCATCGGCGCCGTGAAGCAGACGAGCTGCTCGGCGTAGCTCGGGTCGGTGACCGTCTCCTGGTAGCCGGTCATCCCGGTCGTGAACACGGCCTCGCCGAACGCGACGCCCGTGCGCCGCGACCGAGCGGCCGCGGAAGACCGTTCCGTCCTCGAGGACGAGGTAGCCGGCCGTCATGCGCCGAACACCAGTCGTCCGTCGGCGACCGTCTTGACGACGCGCCCGCGCAGCGTCTCGCCGAGGAGCCACGAGTTCGCGGAGAGCGAGCGGAAGCCGTCCTCGGTCACCGTCCACTCGGCGTCGAGGTCGAGCACGACGAGATTCGCGCGCGCGCCGACCTCGATTCGCGGCTCGTCGAGGCCGAAGGCGCGCGCAGGGCCGGCCGACATCCGCTCGAGCAGCGTCTCGAGCGAGAGCTCGCCCGGCAGGACGAGGTGCGTGTGGAGCGCCGCGAACGCGGTCTCGAGCCCGGTGACGCCGAACGGCGCCTCCTCGAACGGGACGTCCTTCTCGTGGCGCGCGTGCGGAGCGTGATCGGTCGCGATGCACGAGATCGCGCCGCGCCGGAGCGCGTCGCGCAGCGCCGTCGCGGTCGTCCGCGGAGCGCAGCGGCGGATTCATCTTCACGTTCGGGTCGAGCGAGCGAACGGCCTCGTCGGTGAGCACGAGGTGGTGCGGCGTCACCTCCGCCGGTCGCGCGCGACGCCGCTCGCGAGCGCGTGCGTCGAGCGCCGCCACGGACTCGCGGGCCGAGAGGTGCATGAGGTGGATCGGCCGCTCCTCCGCAGCCGCGAGCGAGAGGTCGCGCTCGACCATCACGCTCTCGGCCGTCGACGGATACGGGCCGAGGCCGAGCTCGGCGGCGACCGACCCGTCGTGCGCATGCCCGCCGCGCGAGAGCGTCGGCTCCTCGCAATGGAGCGCGAGCGGGCGATCGGTGAGCGCGCTGTACTGGAGCGCGCGGCGCATGAGGCCGGCCGAGACCACCGGGCCGGCCGTCGTCCGTGAACGCGGCGGCGCCCGCGGCCGCGAGCTCGGCCATCTCGGTCAGCTCCTCGCCGAGCTGGCCCTTGCTGATCGCGGCCATGAAGCCGGTCGGCACGACCGCCTCCTCGCGCGCGCGCTCGACGAGCGCGCCGAGCACGGACGCCGAGTCGACGACCGGCTCGGTGTTCGGCATCGCGAGGATCGCGCAGTAGCCACCTGCCGCGGCCGCCTCCGTGCCCGGAGCGGATCGTCTCCTCGTCCTCGCGGCCGGGCGTGCGCAGGTGGACGTGCGGATCGACGAACGCCGGCGCGATGACGAGCGCGCTCGCCGTCCCCGGCTCGATCGCGCTGATCACGCCGTCCGTGACGGTGATCCGCAGGCGTCTCGTCGATCCCCTGCGCGGGCGCGACGCACGCGCCCTTCGAGCGTCGAGCGAGTCGCTGCGGCCGTTCCGCGACGACGAGCATCACGCGACCTCCGCCTGCGCCGCGAGCCGCGACGGGCGCGACCGTCAGGACGTCGTAGAGCACCGCCATGCGCACGACGAGGCCGGCGCGCACCTGGTCGGTGACGAGCGCCTGCTCGGAGTCGGCGACGCGCGGGTCGATCTCGACGCCGCGGTTCATCGGCCCGGGATGCATCACGACCTGCCCGGGCCGCACGCGCGCCGGGCGTGATCCCGTACAGCGCCGTGTACTCGCGCAGCGACGGCACGAACGCCTCCTCCATCCGCTCGTGCTGCATCCGCAGCACGTAGACGACGTCGGCGTCCGTCGATCGCCGCGATGTCGTGCGAGACCTCGCAGCCGAGCGCCTCGATGCCCGCGCGGGACGAGCGTCGGAGGGCCGACGAGCACGGACTCGTGCGCCGACGAGCGCGAGCGCCTGGACGAGCGAGCGGGCGACGCGCGAGTGGAGCGACGTCGCCGACGATCGCGACGCGGAGGCCCTCGAGCCGGCCGAGCGCGCTCGCGCATCGCGTACAGGTCGAGGAGCGCCTGCGTCGGATGCTGGTGCTTGCCGTCGCCCGCGTTCACGACGTGCGCATCCGTGTCAGCCGCGCGACGAGCTGCGGAGCGCCGATCGACGGATGCCGAACGACGATGACGTCCGGCTCGTACGCCGCGAGCGTCAGGGCGGTGTCCTTGAGCGACTCGCCCTTGTCGACGGACGACCCGGACGAGCGCAGCGACATCGTGTCCGCCGAGAGGCGCTTCGCGGCGAGCTCGAAGCTCGAGAGCGTCCGCGTCGACGACTCGTAGAAGAGGTTGACGACCGTCCGGCCGCGGAGCGTCGGGAGCTTCTTCATCTCGCGATCGAGCGACGCTGCGAGCGACTCGGCCGTCTCGAGGATGCGCTCGACGTCGTCCGCGTCGAGATCGCGCGATCGAGAGCAGATGCCGCCGCGGAGTCGACGGGCGGGCGGAGCTCAGCCATCGACGCCGTCCTCGGGCTCGGCGACGAGGAAGACGCCGTCGCGCTCGTCGATCTCGACGAGCTCGACCTGGATCCGCTCGTCCCGCCCGGTCGGCAGGTTCTTGCCGACGTAGTCGGGCCGGATCGGGAGCTCGCGATGGCCGCGATCGACGAGAACCGCGAGCTGGACGCGTGCCGGGCGCCCGAACTCGAGGAGCGCATCGATCGCGGCGCGAATCGTCCGGCCCGTGTAGAGGACGTCGTCGACGAGGACGACGGTCATCCCCTCGATCGGGAACGGGATGCTCGTGGCGCGGACGACCGGCTGGCGGCCCGGCGGACGACCGCCGTCGCGCACGTGGACGTCGTCGCGGTGGAAGGTGATGTCGAGCGCGCCGACGGGAAGCGCGACGCCGCTTCGCTCCTCGACGAGGCGCCGCAGGCGCGATGCGAGCGGCGCGCCGCGGGACTGGATGCCCGACGAGCGCGACGTCGCTCGAGGCTCGTCGCTGCGCGCTCGATGATCTCGTGCGCGATCCGGGAGAGCGCCTTCGCGATCGCCTCGCCGTCGAGGAGGAGCCTCGCGGTGGCGTCAGCGGGGACGTGCGTCGTCACGTGCAACTCCTTTCCGGCCTCTCTGGACCGGGTTAAAGGATCGGCTCGGACGAGTGTACCCGGCCGCGTCCGCCGCCGTCGCGCTCGGAGCCGGCGCGCCCGAGCGGACGAGCTCGGGCTCGCCGCGCTCCGGGAACGGGATCGTCGACGAGGTCGAAGTCACGCGGGACGACGGTCGCCGGGAAGAGCTGCGTCGCCTCCTCGACGACCTGGTGCCCGAAGTAGCGGGTCGAGACGTGCGTCAGCGCGAGCAGCTTCACCCCTGCCTCCTGGGCCACGAGCGCAGCCTCGCCCGCGGTCGAGTGCAACGTCTCGCGTGCGCGGTCGCGCTCGTCCGCGAGGAACGTCGCCTCGTGAACGAGGACGTCGGCGCCCGCGGCGGCCTCGACGACCGACGCAGTCGGCGCCGTGTCGCCCGTGAGCACGAGCTTGCGCCCCGCGCGCGGCTCGCCGAGGACTGATCGGGAGCGACGATCCGGCCGTCGGCGAGCGTCACGCTCTCGCCGCGCTGGAGCACGCCGCGCTCGCGGCCGGCCGGCACACCGAGCCGGTCGGCAACCTCGACGTCGAACCGACCCGGTCGCTCGTCCTCGACGATCGCGTAGCCGATCGCCGTGACGCCGTGGTCGACGGCGAAAGCGTCGATCCGGTAGTCGTCGCGCTCGAGCTCGTCGCCGGGCTCGAGCTCGACGGTGGACACCGGGTACGTGAGCCGACCGAAGATCCGCCGCAGCGTGCCGAGGAGGTCGTCGAGCCCGCGCGGCCCGTAGATCGTCAACGGAACCTCGCGCCCGCGCAGCGCGAACGTCTTGAGCATCCCCGGAAGACCGAGGTAGTGGTCGGCGTGGAAGTGCGTCAGGAAGATCTCCTCGAGCTCGACGAGCCCGACGTCGCTGCGCAGGAGCTGGCGCTGCGTTCCCTCGCCGCAGTCGAAGAGGAGCCGCTCGCCGCCTCGCCGCACGAGCGTCGCGGGCAGCGCCGCGCTTCGGCCGTCGGCATGGAGCCTGACGTCCCGAGGAAGACGACGTCGAGGTCCACGGCGGCCGATTGTACTCGGGCGCTCAAAGTCGCCCTTGTGCGAGCCGATACAGCCTGCATGCGGCGCATGCGGCGCTACCGCTCGTCCGGCCTCGGGCGTCCTCTGACGCTGCTCCGGGCGTTCCTGGTCGCGTCCGCGGTCGATCCTCGCCGTCGGCGCCGTCGCGCTCTCCTCGACGGCTCTCGAGCGACCTGCGCGAGGCGGCCCTCGAGGACACCGCCCGCGACGTCGACGCCTACGTCGACGCCGCTCTCGCGCCGGCCGTCGTCCGCGGCGGCCAGGTCGCGTCGACGCCGCGCAGCGCTGCGAGGGCTCGGCCGCTCGGTCCGGCTGCCGGACGACGTGCGCGGACGTGAACGTCTACGCACGCAACGGCCGGCTCGTCTTCTCCACGACCCATCCCGATCGCGTCGGCCGCCGTCCGCACGAGCCCGGACCTGAGGCGAGCCGATCGCGGCCGGCGAGCCGACGGCCGCGGATGGTCGACCCCGTCGGGGAGGCGCCGCGACGGTCGTGAAGGTCTGGGCGCCGCTCACGACGCCCGCGGGCGGCCCGTCGGCGCTGCCGAGGTCTCGCTCGACGACTCCGTCGTGACGGCGGTCATCGCCGAGCGCGCGCGGAACGATCTGGTACGCGGTCGGCGATCGTCTTCGGCGTCCTCTGGCTCGTGCTTGCGCTCCTCGTGCGCGGAGCATCGGTGCGCATGCGCGCGCAGAACGACGACCTCGCCGCGCGGTCAGCACGACCTCGTGGAGTCGTCGCGCGAGCTCCAGGCGACGCTGCTCGAGACGATCGAGACGCTCAACGCCGCCGTCGAGGCTCGCGACCCGTACACGGCCGGTCACTCGCAGCGCGTGCGCCGCGTCTCGCTCGCGATCGGACGGGAGCTCCGGCTTTCCGCCGAAGCAGCTCGGTGCGCTCGCGACCGCGCGCGCTCTTCCACGACATCGGGAAGATCGGGATGCCCGACTCGATCCTCACGAAGCCGGAGCCGCCTCGACCGCCGGAGGCGGCGGTCATGCGGGAGCACGTGACGCGCGGCGCCGAGATCGTCTCGCGGATCTCGTCGCTCAAGGACTCCGTTCCCGCGATCCGCCACCACCACGAGCGCTGGGACGGCCTCGGCTACCCCGACCGGCTGAGCGGCACGGCAATCCCGATCGAGGCCGCGATCATCGCGATCGCAGACGCCTGGGACGCGATGACGACCGACCGTCCCTATTCCGCGGCGCTCGACACGAGCGAGGCGATCGCTGCAGATCCATGCCGGGCGCGGCAAGCAGTTCAACCCGGCCGTCGTCGACGCCTTCGTCGCGGTGTCGCACCGGCGGCCGGCGGAGATCCTGCCGCCCGACGCAGCGGCAGTCCTCAGCCGTCGCCGTCTGAGGGGAACGCGAGATCGGTGTAGACCATCTCGCCCCTGAACTTCCGCGCGGCGGGATCCCACGGGAAGAAGATCGCGTTCCTCCACTCGAGCCGCTCGCCCGTCGGCTCGTGCTGCGAGCCAGCGCCCCTCGTGCGTCGCCGTCACGCGCGCCTCCTCGCAGACCCCCTGCGGCCCGATGACGATGTACTCGAGGTCGAAGTGGATGTCGGGGAAGGCGGTGAGGAGCTCGGTGTAGAAGCGCGCCGCGCCCTCGTGCCCCTCCCAGCGCGCGCCGGTGCCCATCACCTCGTAGACGCAGTCCTCCGTCAGCGTCGAGATGAGCCCGGGAAGGTCACGGTTGTCCTCCGCGATCGAGTGCGTCTTCCAGAGCTCGCGGATCTCCGCGTACTCGTCGACGTCGACGGGCCGGCGCAGGAGCTCGAGGATCCGGTCGGAGGCCATCGCCTCCGTTCATATCACCGCGAGGGGCCTGCCGCTCGATCTACGGGACGACCAGGCGCTGACCCGGGACGATCGTCGCGCTCGCGAGCCCGTTCGCCTGCTGGAGCTTCCAGACCCCGGCACGCGGATCCCCGCCGTACCGCGCGGCCGCGATCGTCCACAGCGTCTCCCCCGCTCGCACCGTGTGGTGTTGCGGGGTTGCCGCTCGCGCCGGTGTCGCGGGCGAGCACCGCCCACACGAGCACCGCGACGAGGACGACGATGACGATTCGACCGAACACGTGTTCGCACTATGACACGAACACGTGTTCGATGTCAAGTGAGCGCCTATGGCCGCAGCACCGTCCGCCGGACGACGAGCGTGCTGCGCGCCCGATTCGCCTCCGCGGCGAACTGGACCGCCACCTCGACGCGTCCCGTCGTTCCGCCGGCGCACGGACGTCGACGTCGAGCGAGCGGAGCCCTTGCACCGACGACCGAGCGGCACCGCTGCGGCGTCACGAGGAGGAGCGATGCGGCGCGGACACACACGCTGCGCGCGCGCATCCTCCCCCGCGGCGACGCGCGCCGTCGACATCGCCACCATTGCGCGCCGACGGCAACCGTCGCGCCGAGCACGGAGACTCCGGGAGCCCAGACGCAGCGTCGTCCCGGCGCAGCCCTCGGGGATCGCGGCCTGCACCGCCGCCGCGGACGCTCGCGGACTCCCGTCGGCCCGCTCCAGCCCCGCCTGGAAGCCCGTGCGCAGGCCGTCGTCGCGGAACCCGAAGAAGCTGAGCGACGCGACGTCCGGATCGCACGCCGCCTCGCGGATCAGCTGGCCGTAGATCGCCGCCTGCGTGACCTCGTCGGTCACGGGCACGTTCTCCTGGCCGCTGGTAGCCGACGCGACCGGCTCGTGTCGACCTGCCAGCCCACCTCGTCGAGGTGGAGCTTCAGACCGTCGAGCGTCGTCGGCTGCGCCGTGCCCTCGAATGCATCCCAGAGCGCCTGCTTCACCCGATCGAGGTTCGCGAAGCCGGCGTTCGGCCACTGGTAGCCGCGCTCGAGGGGATCGGTCGCCTCGTTCGGGTACGGATGGAAGCTGAACCCGTCCATGAGCGGCTCCGTCCGGCCGCTCCTCCGGTACCAGGCGCCGAGTGAACGCAGGAAGCGGACGGGCGACGTCGAGATGTTGTTCCTCGCGGTCGGGCGATCGTTCCCGCGCGGCGACAGGCCGACGCCGACGACCGTGATCGTCAGGATCGATCGCCCTTCAGGGTGTCGTACGCCGCGGCGAGGTACGGGCCGAACGCGCGGCGCCGAGACGTTGTTCCCGGAGACGTCGAACTGCGGCCGCCAGAACGCGGGCTGGTTCGGCTCGTTGCCGATGACGAACTGGCTCGACCTGCGGATAGATGGATGCGAGCACGCCCACGTACGACGCGAAGAGCGACGGCGAGCCCAGCCCCGCCTCGAGCTCCCGCGGCGGATACGGGTACACGGCGAGGACGACGTGGAGGCCCGCATTCGTCGCGCTCGCGATCGCGCGGTCGAGCTGCGCCTTGTCCTGGACGACCATCGCGTCGCTCGGCACGAAGCGGACGCCGATCACGGTCTGCTCGAGCCCGAGCTCGGCCATGCGCGTGTACAGCGCCGCGCCGCCGTCGGCCTCGAACTTCGCCGAGTCGTCGTTCGCCCCGACGTCCGCGGCAAGGCCAGCCGACGCTCCGGTGAGGAGCGCAACCGACGAGAGCCGTTGCCAGAGCGAGGATCCGCATCCCAATCCACCCGTTGCGGGCTCCCCACTGCCCGCAGCGGCTTGGGAGCCTAGAGTCGGGCGAGGAGCGCGTCAAGCAGATGCTGCGCGCCGAACCGGACGGGATCGTCCGCCGGGAGCCGCGTCTCCGCGGCGACCTCGGCGATCGCCGCGTCGCGCATCGTCGTCGCTC
This sequence comes from uncultured Gaiellaceae bacterium, assembly GCA_963778725.1. Taxonomy (GTDB): domain Bacteria; phylum Actinomycetota; class Thermoleophilia; order Gaiellales; family Gaiellaceae; genus GMQP-bins7. The sequence continues at coordinate 41,048 of CAVZVL010000019.1, read as the reverse complement.
GGCGAGATCGGCGGTGTTCACTGCCACGCATGCGACCTTCGCCTTGCGCGCGGGCAAGGAGATCCGCTCGTGCAGCTCGACGAGCTCCGCGAGCGGTGGGATCGGGTGACCCGGACAGCCCTCGATCTCCGTCGCGCCGGCTCGTGGCAGAGGACGAACGCGTGCGGCGTCGAGCCGTGGACGAGGCCGAGCGTCACACCCGAGTACAGCGGGTGCACGAGCGAGCCCTGGCCCTCGACGAACAGCAGCTTGCCGCCACGCCGCGCGCCCTCGACGACGAGCCGCTCGGCGGCTCCGGCGAGGAAGTCGGAGACGACCGCGTCGACAGCGATCCCCCAGCCGGCGATCGCGATGCCCGTCTGCCCGGTCGGGACGAAGACCGAGTCGAGGCCGCGCGCTCGCGCCTCGAGGTCGAGCTCGACGGCGACGGTCTTCTTGCCGATCGCGCAGTCGGAGCCGACGGTGAGGACGATCTTCGCGTCGACCTCGAGATTCGCTCCGGTCGGGACGTTCAGGCCCCTCGGGCGGCTTGCGCAGGTCGCGCAGCTCCACGCCGTGCGTCCGCGCGAGCTCGGCCAGCTCCGGATCGTCGGAGACGAACTCGTGCAGCCCGCTCTCGACGTCGAGACCGGCCGCGATGGATGCCTTCAGGAGCTCGCGCCAGGCCGGCGGGAAGCGGCCGCCCTGCGTCGCGACGCCTACGACCGCGACGGTCGGCTCGTACGGCAGCGCAGCCTCCACCGTCGCCGACGATCGGGATCCCCTCGTGGCTCGGCTCCGGCGCGCTGCGAGTCGAGGATCGCGACGACCGGATCGGGCCCGTAGCGGACGATCCCGCGCATCGTCTTCCCGTAGTGCGGGTCGTGGGAGAACCCCTCACCGAGGATGAGGAGGCGCCGAGTGCGTCACGTCGCGAAATCTATTGACGCCCGGCCAGGTGGAGCACGCTCTCGGCCTGCTCGGTCAGCAGCTCGTTCGCGACAGGTCCCCAGTCGACCACCTCGACGTTGCTCCCCTTCGAGCCCTGGCCCTTCCACCACTTCCCCTCGACGTGCCAGGTGCCATCCTCGTGCCGTTTCTCCTCAGAGCGTCGAGGGGCTTCTCGAGCCGCGGGTCGTCCATCCCGACGGAGGCAGCGACGGTGCGCAGGCCCGCGAGCAGGTCGTAGTGCCAGTACGGCGGGTAGCGGAGCCGCAGGATGGTCGGATGCGCGAGCTCGCCGTTGCGATGCGAGTACGCGACGTGATGCTCGAGCAGGAACTCGGCGCCGCGCGCGGCCGCATCCGTCGCGCCGTAGCGCGCCAGCCCGAGGATCGGCCCCCACGTCTCGTTGAACGACGAGTGCGTGCACTCCCGATGCCGATCGCAGTTCCAGCCACCGTCGGGCCACTGGCTCTCCACCAGTTCCTCGGCGAGCACGTCGAGACGAGCGATCGCCTCGGAGACCGACGTCGATGCACGCCTGGAGCGCACGGCCCTCCTGTGACGCACACCGCCTGATGCGACCCGCGATGCGCCGCTTGCGGATCTCCGCGAGCCGAGTGAGGCTCGCGACCCAGCCGAGCGTCTGCTCCGCCGCCTGCACCGCTCCGTCGTGCCCCGGCGGTACGCCGAGATCCGCCAGCGAGATGAGCCGCCAGAAGGCGCCTCCCCACTTCCCGTACGGGTGGACGCCGTAGTCCTTCGAGAGCGCGCTGACGAGCTCCTCACGCATGCGCGGCGACGCCGAGCCCCGGCTCGAGCGACGGAGTCTGCACACCGTCGACGAGCCCGACGCCCGGCCAGGGGTCCTCGACGTAGCAGCAGGTTTCCGTCGAGGTCGACGTGGTCGCAGAGCGGCGCCACGCAGCAGCCGGCCGCTATCCCGAGCCCCGACTCGAGCATGCAACCGAGCATGACGCCCAGGCGCAGCGCCCGCGCGGCGTGCGCCATGCGGATCGCCTCGCGGATGCCACCCGACTTCGCGAGCTTGATGTTGATGCCGTGCGCGATCTCGGCGCAGGTCTCGACGTCCGACAGCGTATGGCAGTCCTCGTCGACGTAGATCGGGACCGGAGAGCGCTCCTTCAGCGTCCGCCCGCCCTCGTCGCCGGCCTTGAGCGGTTGCTCGCAGTACTCGACGCCGAGCTCCGCGAGCTGCGCGAGCGCGTCGAGAGCCTCGTCGAGCGACCACCACTCGTTCACGTCGACCATGAGCGGGAGGTCGGTCACCCCGCGCACGGCGCGGACGCGCTCGACGTCCAGCCCGTCGCCGCCTCCGAGCTTCAGCTTGAGCCGCCGGTAGCTCGCAGCCGCCTTCTCCGCCCGGCGCGCCATGTCGTCCGGATCGCCGAGCCAGATCGTCCACGACGTCGGCGGACCGGAGCGCGGGAGCCCGAGGAGGCGGTGAGCGGGGGCCTTGAGAAGCTTCCCCTGCAGGTCGTGGAGTGCCGCATCCAGCGCCGCCTTCGCTGCCTGCTCGCCCGGTGCGGCGGCCAGCCGCTCGCCGACCTCCTCGAGCGCGAAGGGATCGCCGCCCACGAGCCCGGCGTGGTCCTCCACGAACCGCAGCGCCGACTCGGCCGACTCGGCGTACCGCTCGACGGGCGCCGCTTCCCCGTAGCCGGTGACGCCCTCGTGCGTCACTGCGACGTGGACGACGTCCGCGTAGTCGGCCGCCTCGCGCGCGATGACGAACGTCTCCGCGAGCTGCAGCCGGACGATTCGCGCTTCGAGCTCCATGAATGCCTAGTTCGAGATCGAGACGACGTAGGCGACCACGTCCGCCTGCTCCTGCCCGCTGACCAGTCCTGCAGGCATGACGCCGCGCCCCTGCTGCACCGCGGTCGTCACGGTTGCCGAATCGACGCCCGCGCCCGCCAGCGTCGGACCGACTCCTCCGCCGGTACCGGCCATGCCGTGACAGCCTGAGCACTCGCGCTCGAAGACAGTCGCGCCGCGGCTGACGTCTCCAGCCCCTACGGGGCTCGCAGCTGGTTCGAAGATCTGCGCCTTGGCAAGGGCAAACGTCCCCACCACGACGGCGCCACCCACGGCGATCGGCCTCCAGCCACGCCCCACTAGAAGCCGAACCTCACGTTCGTGAAGTACCAGAGGCTCGAGGTCACCCACAGGACCACCAGCATCGACGCAAGCGTGAGGCCCGCCGTCGGAAGCGCCCACGAGGGCAGCGTGCGGTCACGGACGATCAGCACCTTCGCGGCGAAGACGCCGTAGAAGAACGTCCCGACGATTGCGTGCAGCCCGACGCGCAGATCCGGTGTCCGAAAGCCGAGGATCGTGATGCAGTGGAAGAACACCGGCAACGTAAGCAGGAAGGCGGCCCGGCCCGACCATCGGTGCGTCCGGGCGATGGCCGGCCCGCGCTCCGGAAGGAAGGAGAGCTTGCCGTAGATCCGCGCTGCCGTCGTGACCTGGACGATCGCGAGGACGAGCGCGCCCGTCGCGAACCATGCCTTGAACGCAATCGTCGAGGAGAAGACGGTCGTGACGAGGTCCGTGTACCGCTCGGCGACGTCCGCGAGGAGCACGACGTGAGCCTATTCGACCGCCGTTACACTGGCGTCCTTCCCAGCGCCCGTAGCTCAGGGGATAGAGCGCGCGCCTCCGGAGCGCGAGGCCGCAGGTTCGAATCCTGCCGGGCGCATAGCGACGCTGTTCGGCTCACGTCGTGTCAGACGAGTTCAGAACAGTTCGCGATCTCGCTCCACCACTGACGATGCGCGACCCGCGACGGCCCGAATCGACGTAGCCGCGCGGGTCGCGAAATCGACAGATTCCGAGCGTCTGAGACACGAGAATGAGACACGAACTCGTCGTGTCTCAGAACTGCGACAGCGAGCTCGGCGCGTCGGTCACGATGCGTGCGCGGCAGCGACTACTCCTCGCTGTCGCCACGGCCCCCGGACGTGTTACGACGTCGCGGGGGTCACTTCGTCGCCTGTCCGTCAGCGCGGATAGATCGGTCGAACGCCTATTTCGAGGCCCTGGGAGACAAACGGGGGCTCGGCTGTCACCAGCCGAGCCCCCGTGTTCGACCGCCAGTGGAACGCGAAGTCGCGAAAGTTCACGCTCCCGAAGCACGGGCACGCGCGGACGATCGCGCTGACTGAGCCCGCGCGTGAGCGCTTGCTCACGCTTCCGCGCGAGTCCGAGTTCGTCTTCACGACCTTGCGCGGTTCGCACTACCGGCCTTCGAGCCGCGCCCATCACTGGAACCGCGTGCGCTGCTCGGCGGGGCTCGGTGACGTCGAGCTCTACCTCGCCACCCGGCACTACTTCGGCTGGTACGCCTGGAACGTGCTCGGGCTCGACGCCCGCGACATCGCGCTGCAGGTTCGGGCACCAGGACGGCGGCCAGCTCGTGCGCTCCACCTACGGGCACCCGGACGCGGAGCTCGCCCGCGAGCGCATCCGCAGGGCCTACGAGCAGGCCCCCCTGCGCCGATCCCGCTCGCTCCACCTCTAGTGCCCGCGGGCCGCTACGGGTAGCGCACGATGACGTGCCCTGCTGTCGCGGCGCGGATCTGCCCAAGGAGCGGCATGTCTAAGATCCCAGCAAGCTTTGCGATGCCGATGGTCAGCGTCAACGGTGCCGAGCTCTACCACGAGGTCCGCGGCAGCGGTCCGCCTGTTCTTTTGATCATGGGGGCGACCGGCGACGGCGGTCATTTCGACACGCTCGCCGATCTGCTGGCCGACGAGTTCACGGTCATCACTTACGACCGGCGTGGGTACGGCCGGAGTCCGGCTCCGGCAGGGTGGACGACGACGTCGGCCGAGGAGCAGGCCGATGATGCGGCGGCCCTGGTCGATTCGTTGGCGGTCGGCCCGCTGGCGGTCTTCGGAACGAGCAGCGGCGGGAACTTCGCGCTCTGGATGTTGACCCGCCACCCCGCGATGGTGCGCGGTGCCGTTCTGCACGAACCAGGGGTGTACGCGGTCCTCGACGACTTCGACGTCGTCCGAGCCCCACTGCAAGGAGTCGTCCGGCAGTCGATGGCCGAAGGCGGACCTCGCTTGGCGGTGGAGCGGTTCTGGCAATACATCTGCGGAGACGACGCGTGGATACAGCTTTCCCCCGCGCTCCGGGAACGGATCTGTGCCAGCACCAGCACTCTCTTCGACGTCGAGCTCGGCACCTATGAGATGTCCATGCCCGATGACCAGGCGCTCGTCGCCATCGCCGTGCCCGTGCTGCTGGTCGTGAGCGCGGACAGCCACGACTTCTTCGCCGAGGTCGCCGGGCGACTCAGCAAGCGACTCGGCGCAGATGTCGTGACCACGCCGGGCAGGCACGGGGCCTATCACGACCGCCCCAAGGAACTCGCCGAAACGATACGGCCTTTCCTGCGCGAAGTCAGTCGGTCGTGAACGGCAGTGCCAGAAATGTCGGAAAAGCGCATCTGGTAGGTACCCCGGTAGGTACCTCGGCTCGGAAAAAGCGCCGATTTGCAGGCTAGTACGATTCCTGCCGGGCGCATGACCCGTTCGATCCACTCCTACGGTTCCGGTCCGAGCCAGGTGGCGGAGCTCTTCCTCCCGCGAGGCACGGGGCCGTTTGCCGTGGCGATCGTCGTCCACGGCGGCTACTGGAAGTCGCAGTACGACCGCTCGCTGATGGAGGGGCTCTGCGTCGACCTCGCCGCACACGGGCTCGCGGCGTGGAACCTCGAGTACCGGCGCGTCGGCGGGGGCGGCGGTTGGCCCGAGACGTTCTTCGACGTCGCAGAAGGCATCGACCAGCTCGCCGAGCTGGACGCCGACCTCGACCTCTCGCGGGTCGTCGCCGTCGGCCACTCGGCAGGCGGCCAGCTGGCGTTCTGGGCCGCGGCGCGCCCCGGGCTTCCGGAGGAATCGCCCGGACACGCCCCGCGCGTGGCGATCATCGCAGCCGTCTCGCAAGCAGGCGTTCTCGATCTCACCCTCGGCGCCGAGCTCATGCCGTCGTCCACTCCCACCCGGGCGCTCCTCGGCGACCCAACCAAGAGCTACGAGCGCTACGTGCTCGCATCGCCCCGGGAGCGCCTGCCGCTCGGGATCCCACAGCTCGTGCTGCACGGCGACCGCGACGACACCGTCTCGATGCGCATCGCGACGAGCTATGCAGCCGCGGCCAACCAGGTCGGTGACACGTGCGAGCTGCGGGTGCTCACGAACACGGGTCACTTCGAGCACATCGACGCTCGTGCCCCTGCCTGGCACGCCGCGCGGGACTGGCTGATCGCTCAGGCGAGCGCTGCGCGCAACTGAGAGACGAAGCGCTCGAGCGACGACGCGCCGTCCTCGGCCGCCAGCAGGGCCGCCGAGCCGACGACGACCCCGTCCGCGAGCTCTCCCGCCGCCGCCGCCTGCTCGGGTGTCGAGATGCCGAAGCCCGCATAGAGAGGGGCGTCCGTGAGCCTTCTCGTCCGGTCGACGAGGGGCGCGAGCGCAGGCGACAGCTCGGTGCGTGCGCCGGTGGTCCCGGCCACGGTGACGAGGTAGAGCCAGCCATCGGTCGAGGCGGCAGCGAGCGCGATGCGCTCGTCCGTCGAGGTCGGCGCGACGAGCTGCACACGGCGCAGCTCTGGCCGCACGTCCACCGGGAGATCGGCGACGATCAGCGAGCTCGCGCCCGCCGTGTGCGCGTCGTCGGCGAACCGCTCCCAACCGTACGCCTCGAGCAGCGAGGAGTACGTCATCGGGATGAGTGGGGCGTCGACTGCCGCGCGGACGTCCCGCAGGCACTGCAGGCACTCGGCAGTGCGCATCCCCTGCGCGAGCGCCCGCTCGGCCGCACGCCGGATTACAGGCCCGTCGGCGAGCGGATCGGAGAACGGGAACCCGATCTCGACGACGTCCGCCCCGCCTGCCTCTGCCGCCCTCGCAAGCTCGGGCGTCTCGGGGCCTGCCATCAGATAGATGACGAGCTTCGTGCTCAGTGCTCGAGCACCTCGGCGAGGTCCTTGTCTCCGCGGCCGGAGAGCCCCACCAGGACGAGCTCGGCGTCGACGTCGAGCGCGCGAGCGAGCGCATGTGCGGGCTCGAGAGCCGGGAGGATCCCCTCCGTCTCGGCGAGGCGATGGAAAGCGGCGAGCGCCTCCTCGTCCGTCGCGGTCGTGTACTCGGCCCGGCCCGAGTCGCGGAGCGCCGCGTGCTCCGGCCCGACGCCGGGGTAGTCGAGGCCGGCCGAGATGGAGTGCGCGTCGAGCACCTGGCCGTCCGCGTCCGCCAGGACGGACGAGCGCGCACCGTGGAGGACGGCAGGCCGCCCGGTGCCGAGGCTCGCCGCTCCTGCCGCCTCGACGCCGATCAGCCGGACCTCGGCGTCGTCGAGGAAGCCGGCGAACAGTCCAATCGCGTTGGAGCCGCCGCCGACGCAGGCGACCACCGCGTCGGGCAGTCGGTCGTACGCCTCGAGCATCTGGGCACGTGCCTCACGGCCGATCACGGCTTGCAACTCACGCACGATGCTCGGGTACGGCGCCGGTCCGACACAGGAGCCGATGAGGTAGTACGTCGTCTCGACGTTCGCGATCCAGTCGCGGATCGCCTCGCTCGTCGCCTCCTTGAGCGTCTTCGTCCCGAACTCGACCGCGCGAACCTCCGCGCCGAGCAGCCGCATGCGCTCGACGTTGGGGTGCTGCCGGCGCATGTCCTCGGAGCCCATGTAGACGACGCAGTCGAGCCCGAACCGCGCGCACACGGTCGCGGTCGCCACCCCGTGCTGGCCCGCCCCCGTCTCGGCGACGATGCGCCGCTTGCCCAGCCGCGACGCGAGGAGGATCTGCCCGAGCGCGTTGTTGATCTTGTGCGCGCCCGTGTGGTTCAGATCCTCGCGCTTGAGCACGATGCGGCGACCGGGCGGCGCGAAACGCTCCGTCTCGTACAGCGGCGACGGTCGCCCGACGTACCTCGAGCCGAGACGGTCGAGCTCGTCGCGAAACGAAGGGTCGACGAGAGCCTCGGTCCAGCCGCGCTCGAGCTCGTCGAGGGCGGGAACGAGCGTCTCGGGCACGTAGCGGCCGCCGTAGGCACCGTAAGTGGTCTGCGTCACCCGCGCGCCGCCTCGACGTAAGCGCGCACGCGCGCGTGATCCTTGACTCCCGGAGAGCTCTCGAGGCGCGAGCTCGCGTCGACGGCCCATGGCCGAACGGCTTCGATCGCGTCGCGGACGTTGTCCGCGGCCAGGCCGCCCGCGAGCATGACCCGCCCTTCGAGCGCGCGCGCCCGTTCGAAGACGGACGCGTCCTCCTCCTGCCATGGACGGTCGACCACCCGCGCGACCTCGTCGCCCTCGCGCAGGAGCACGCCGTCGCGGCCCCGGACCTTCCCCTCCTCGTGCGGATACAGCTGGACGAGGTCGGCCAGGCCGTCTGGCTCGCCGACGACGACCGCGACCGAGAGCATCGTGTCCGGAACGTCGAGGACGCGCGGCGCCCTGCGCGGGCTGGCCTCCGCGAGGACGAAGCCCGCCATGTCCGCGCCCGCCTCGGCTGCGGCAGCCACGTCCTCCTCTCGCGTGAGCCCACACACCTTCACGAGCGGACGCGAGAGGAGCTCGGCGAGCTTCGCCGCCGGATCCGCGGCGCGCATGAGCGTCGAGCCGACAAGGATCGCATCCGCGCCCGCGAGCTCCGCGGCGGCACCCTGTGCACGCGACTCGATCCCACTCTCGGCGACGACGATGCGCTCGCGAGGAGCGCCTGCGACGAGACGGAGCTGCTCGTCCCGATCGATCCGGAACGTCGAGAGATCGCGTGCGTTGATCCCAATCACGGGAGCGTCGAGCGCAACTGCCCGCACGAGTTCGTCCGCGTCGTGGGCCTCGACGAGCGTCTCCAGACCGAGGCGAGCCGCGATCGCCCTCAGCTCGCGAACGAGAGCGTCGTCGAGGTCGCGCAGGAGGAGGAGCACTGCGTCTGCGCCGGCCTCCTTCGCGGTTCGCAGGTCCTCCTCCGTCGAGAAGAAGCCCTTCGCGAGGAGCGGCAGCGCAGCGGACGCGCGAGCCGCTCGCAGATCGTCCCAGGTGCCGCCGAAGCGCTCGTCGACGAGGATCGACGCCGCTGCCGCTCCGGCGCGCTCGTACCCCGCCGCGAGCTCGGCGGGATCGGCGTCCGGCCGCAGGTCGCCGGCCGAGGGCGATCGCCGCTTGACCTCCGCGATCGCGGTCAGGCCGGGCTGCGAGAGTGCGTCTGCGAAGCGCCCCATCACGCAGATTCTTGCGAGAACGCGACGAGCTGCTCCAGACGCTCCGCCGCGCGGCCGCTGTCGATCGCATCTGCCGCGACGCCGAGCCCCTCGCGGAGGTCGTTCGCGTGCCCCGCGGCCGCGATCGCTCCGGCCGCGTTCAGCACCACGGCGTCCCGTTTCGCACCGCGCGCGCCCGACAGGACGTCGCGAGCGGTGCGCGCGTTGTCCTCCGGCGAGCCTCCCTGCAGCTCTCCCGGGTCACAGCGCGCGATTCCGAGCTCCTGTGGATCGATGACCCGCTCTTGGACGTCGCCGTTGTGCACCTCGAACACGAGGTTCGGGCCGGCCGGCGAGAGCTCGTCGACGCCCCCGAACCCGTGAACGACGAACGCGCGGCGCGAGTCGAGCACGGCCAGCGCGTCGGCCACGGTGCGCGCGACGAGGGCCGAGTAGACGCCGAACACGCCCGCCCGCGCGCCGGCCGGGTTCGTCAGCGGCCCGAGGACGTTGAAGATCGTCCGGGTGCCGAGCTCGCGACGAACAGGCGCCGCATGCCGCATCGCCGGATGGTGGAGCGGCGCGAACATGAAGCCGAAGCCGAGCGTGTCGATCGACTCTGCGATGCGCGTCGGCGGTTGCTCGAGAACGAAGCCGAGCGCCTCGAGGACGTCGGCAGAGCCGGAGAGTGAGCTCACCGCCCGATTTCCGTGCTTCGCGACGGCTGCACCCGCCGACGCGGCCACGATCGCTGCGGTCGTGGAGATGTTGAAGGTCCGTGCGCCGTCTCCCCCGGTCCCGACGACGTCGACCACGTCGTCACGCGAGGGCTGCACCGCCAGGACGAGCTCGCGCATGGCCTCGGCGCAGCCTGCGATCTCCTCGGCCGTCTCCCCCTTCGCGCGCAGCGCGACCAGGAACCCGCTGATCTGCGCCGGTGTCGCCTCGCCGCCCATGATCTCGCCCATCACGCCGCGCGCCTCTGCGCGCGTGAGGTCGTGCCCGTCGAGCAGCTTGTGGATCGCGGCCTGGATCACGACGACAGAGTGTCTCTCACGCCGACGGCGAGCCGCTCGAGATCCGACTCGTCGTTGTAGGCGCCGATCGAGACACGCAGGAGCGTCGTCTCTTCCCACTCATAGACCGGCACCTCGACCCGGTGCTCGTCGTAGAGCCGGCGCTGGAGGAGGTCGGGATCGCCGGATCGCACGGTCAGCGCCCGCATCAGCGGCGAGCGTATGCCGCGGAGCGGCCGCAGGCCGTACGGCGCCAGCCTCGTCTCCGCCTCGTCGGCAAGGACTTTGGCGGCTCCGAGATCGAACGTCGCGTGCAGCTCGATCGCCTTCGGGACCGACAGGTACGCGGACGGGTCGCGCGTTCCCTGCCAGCCGTGGCGCTCTCCGAACCCGGCCGCCTCGTGGTAGCCCCAGCTCACGACGAGCGGCTCGATCCAGTCCTGATGCTCCGGCCGCGTCCACAGAAAGCCGGCGCCCTTCGGCGCGCAGAGCCACTTGTGGCAGTTGCCCGCGTATACGTCCGCACCGAGCGAGGCGAGATTCAGCGGAAGGTGACCCGGGACGTGGGCGCCGTCGACGATGGAGAGGACACCCGCATGTCTCGCGGCGGCGCAGATCTCCGCCACCGGCACCACGAGCGCGGTCGGCGAGGTGATGTGCGAGACGACGATCGCACGCGTTCGGATCGAGATGTTCTCGATGAGCTCGTCCGGCTCCACCTGCACGACGTTCGCGCGGATGAAGCCGAGCGTCCGCAAGACCGCGCCGTACTCGTGCTTCGTCGTGAGGATCTCCTCCTCGGGCCGGATACGCAGCGAGCGGATGACCGCGTTCAGCGCCGAGGTCGCGTTCGGAGCGAAGACGAGGTCGTTGGCCGTCGCACCGACGAACGCTGCGAGCGCAGTCCGCGCCTCCCACAGCGCATCCTCGAACCGCCGCGTGAAGAAATCGGTGGGATCGCGCTCGAGGTCAAGCTGCCAGCGTCGGTACTCCTCGAACACCGCTTCGGTGCACGCGCCGTAGCCGCCGTGGTTGAAGTACGCGACCTCTGGATCGAGGAGAAAGCCCTCCCGCATGGCTGGCTAGTGTCCCACGCTCCAGAGCCGGCGACGGAGGAGGATCGGCCGTCTACACTGAAGAACATGGCGTTGACGAAGGACGACCCGCTGAGTACCTATGCCGAGCCTCCCTCGCATCCGTCGTTTGCGCGCCCGTGGCGGCCTGCCGGTCTTGTCGCCGGCGCCGGTCGTCCACGAGCTCACCGCTAGCGGACTCACCTGGGTCAACGTCGTCTCGCCCGACGTCGAGACGTCGACAGGACCTCGCGACGCGCTTCGGCTGGCACCCCCTCGACGTCGAGGACATCGTCTCGAAGCGCCAGCGACCGAAGGTCGACGACTACGAGGACGAGGGCTATCTCTTCGCGGTCCTCCACTTCCCCTTCTACGACAACCAAGTGCAGAGGCTCAATGCGGCCGAGCTGGACATCTTCGTCGGACACGACTACGTCGTCACCATTCCGAACCGCGAGCTACGGCCGGTCACGCGCCTGTTCTCGCGTTGCGAGGAGGACGACCTCTTCCGCGAGCAGCTCTTCGCGCGCGGGTCGGGTCGCCTCCTGTACGAGATCCTCGACGATCTCTTCGACTACTGCTTCCCGATCCTCGACAAGATCGCCCACAAGCTCGACGGGATCGAGGACGAGATGTTCGAGGGCAAGGCTGCAGGAGGTCGTCCGCGACATCTCCAACGTGAAGCAGGAGATCATCTCGTACCGCAAGATCATCAAGCCCGAGCGCTCGACCTTGCGCGTGCTCGAGCGCCGCGTCGAGAGCTTCCTTCCGGAAGAGCTCGAGGAATACTTCGACGACATCGTCGACTCCGCCGAGCGCATCTGGGACCTCCTCGACAACTACAAGGAGGTCGTCGAGGCGCTCGAGTCGACGAACGAGTCGGTGCTCGCCCATCGCTTCAACGACGTCCTCCGCATCCTGACCGTCTTCAGCATCGTCTTTCTTCCGGCGACGCTCATTGCGAGCCTCTGGGGGATGAACGTCGGTCTCCCCGGGCGGAGGCGAGCCGTCCAGCGCCTCGCACCTCGTGTTCTGGGTGATCATCGGGGCGAGCGTCGCCGTCGTCGGAGGGATGATCGGGTTCTTCCGCTGGAAGCGCTGGCTCGTAGACGACGCAGCGTAAAGCGGCCGGGTCCCCCGCCGCATCGGGGTCCCGGCCATGCCGCCGCCGCTCGCCTAGAGGAGAATTCTGAGCGCTGTCTCGGGAGGACAGCCGCGCTGCGTGAGCGCGGACGCGTCGTGAAGATCGATCTCGACATGCGAGGCAAGCACGAGCGCCGACCCGATGTCGTACCCGGAGCGCACGAGCTCTTCGAAACGCCAGCGGAGGATCATTTCTGCCTCGGTCTCGTCGATCAGTTCGAACTGGGCCGCAGTCACTGCGCCTCCCTCTTCGTCTACGACTACTGGGTCACAGTTGAGCGTCATCGGCCTGCAGTCGCGCCCGCTTGAGGTCCAGAGTCGCCGCTCCGAAGGTCCGGCTTCCCAGGGCGAACGTCCCTCGTTCGAGTTACGACCTCCCCCCACCTGCTGCGAGCGAGCTCTGGAAGGTCAGACCGGCACCACCTCGTCGAGGCCGGCGCCGCGAGCTTGAACCCGTACTTCGCCATATGCGCGCCACGAGCACTTCTGCAAGCAGTGGTAGAAACGGCGCATGACGCAGCCTTTATGGGCGCCGTGGCGACTCGAGTACATCCAGCAGGCCGGCGAGGCGTCGGGATGCGTCTTCTGCGACGAGGCCGACGGCTCGATCGACCCCGCGGTGTCGCTGCTCGTACATCGGGGTGAGGACACGATCGTCCTGCTGAACAAGTTTCCCTACTCGTCTGGTCATCTCATGGTCGCGCCGCGGCGGCACCTCGGTGACCTCGCCGAGCTCGCCGACGCCGAGGCCCTCGAGATACACCGCCACGCCGCGGCTGCGGTCGAGACGCTGCGAGCGGTCTACCGGCCGGACGGCTTCAACCTCGGCTGGAATCTCGGCCGCGTCGCCGGGGCCGGGATCGCGGACCATGTGCATCTGCACGTGGTCCCGCGGTGGTCGGGCGACACGAACTTCATGCCGGTGCTCGCGGACGTGAAGGTTCTCCCGGAGCACCTCCTCGAGACCCGAGACCGGCTCCGCGAGGCCTGGACTACCCGCTGAGGACCGCGAGGGCCTTCCAGGCCCGCGGCGGCGTCGTCATCCAGTCGTAGAGGCTGACGCCGATCGTTCCCCCGTCGTCATCCACCGCGGCGACGAAGCCCGCGAGCTCATCGGGGCCGAGGCGGTCTGCGACCCCTCCGGCGACGTGGATCTGCACGTCGGGGTCCCCCGTCTGTGCCCGCAACAGGCGTAACGCGCGCGTGACGTATCCGTACGTCGCGTCGAACCCCTTCATCGCGCCGCCCGTGTAGACCATCGGAACGAATGCGTCCACGCTCGCCGCCAGCTGAGCCCAGGGGAAGCGCGGCCAGGTAGCCGGACGCCGCTCCAGCCCGCGGGGGTTGAACGGGATGACCGCGAGCGGTGTATCGCCCGCCGCTTGCCGGACTTCTCGGGTGAGGGCGACCGCGCGGCTCGACCGCAGCGCGACGGTGCGAACCTTCGTCGACTCGATGTCGAGCGCGATCCCGTCGAATGCGCCGCCCGTGGGCGACCGGAAGGCGAGCATCGCCAGGGAGCGCCTGAGGTCGACCGCCGGCTTGACGTGACCGGGCAGATACCAGGCGACGACACGGATGCCGCGAGCGTGGAGTGCGTCCACGAGCCGTCCGAGCTGAATCGGGTTGACGACGTCGGCCGTCGCCGCGTCGTTCGCCGTCTCCACCCATACGGTCTGCACGTGCCGGGCGGCGATGCGCTGAGCCGTACTGTCCGGCGACGCGTAGACCGGACCGTCGTAGATGTCGACCCAGGTGCCGAGACCGCCGAAGACCGATGCGTCCGCGGTCTTCGCGGCCGGTGCCGCCGCGGCCGCGACTGAGGAGACGAGCGCGGCGAGGATGCCAAGTGCGGCGAGCCTGAGCACGGCGCACAACTCTAGGAGCCTCGTGTGAGGACGATGTCAAGGTTCGACCGCGACACGGCGGGTATGGCAAGCTCGGAGAGCCGTTTCCGATTCGAGGAGGCAACGTGAGCGTGGACAAGGCTCTTGCACGCGACCGGGAGCTCCGCGAGTACGCGACGCCACGGCCGTGGCACCAGGACGGGCAGGGAACGAGGCACAGGCTCGTCGGTCCTCTGCCGCGCTCGACCGTGGTGGTCGACCCCTACGCTCCGAATCCGCAGGACGCGCCGCTCCTCCTCCATCGCGTCAACACCTACGAGGAGCTCGACGAGGAGATCGAACGGTTGCGAGCAGCTCTTCGAGAGGTGCGGGAGCAACTGGACGCGACGAGCACCGCCTCGAGCGTGCTCCCGACCGAGGAGGTCTACGAGTCGCTGGCGAGGAGCCTTCGCGAGTGCATCTCCGCCGCCCTGGGAGAGCGTCGCGTCGACGCGGACGAGACGGGCGCGCCGGGGGCGATCCGTCGACCCACCGTCAGAATTCCCGGCACGCGAACGTAGCGATCGACCCCCTTGGCGGCGCGGCGGCTCGCAGGGCATCGCTACCCTCGATGGCGCTGAGCATGACCTCTACCGATCTCAAGCGGGTCGATGCGGTGCTCGTGCTGACTACCGCTGTCAGCTCGGTCGTACTCACTGGCGTCCTCCTCGAGGCGTTGACCGATCGCGACTGGTCCGTGCGGGGCTGGGAGTGGCCCGAGGTTCTCGTCGCGGCCTCGGTCCTGGCGCTGGGCGCGCTCTGGCTCGTCACTCTCCGACGCTCGCCAGAGCCACTGGGAGGCGGCAGCACGGTGAAGCGCCTCGTCAAGTCGGAGCTCGAACGTCACGGCTACCGCCTGACTCGTGTGCCTCCCTTGGCGTCCCGGCCCGACCATGCGCTGGACGTCGACTTCGAGTACGTGCTCGCGCACTACCTGGCGCGCCGCGAGCCTCGACGTCCGTTCTTCTTCGTTCAGATCGGAGCCTTCGACGGTGTTTCCTATGACCGACTGCACAAGCACATCGTCGACCGCCGGTGGCATGGGGTCCTCGTCGAGCCACAGGCGGAGCAGTTCGGGCGACTCGTTGCGAACTACGCGGGGCTGGAAGGCCTCACGTTCATCAATGCTGCCGTCGATAGGGAGCGCGGCTCTCGCCCTCTATTCGTTATCGAGGACAACGCCGGCAATCCAATCGCGTCCCTGGCGGGCCTCGCTTCCTTCTCGCGGAACCGCCTCGAGGACTGGCAGCGACGCGACGGACACAAGTATCCGGCGGCTCACACGATCGGGGCTCTTCCCGTCAACTGCGTGACGTTCGACGACATACTCGTCGACGTCGAGCGCGTCGATCTTCTGGAGGTCGATGCGGAAGGCTACGACCTAGAGCTTCTGCAGGTCTTCGACTTCGATCGCTACGCACCGGCGATCGTTCGCTTCGAGCACGCCCATCTGTCGAGGACGGATTGGGATGAGGCCGTCGCGTTGCTTCACCGGTATGGCTACCGCGTTCTACGGGAGGAATACGACACGACGGGCTACGCGCCACCGAACGAACAGGGAGAGCGCTGAACGCGGCTACGATTCGGCCTTCGCGGACGTAGCTCAGTTGGTAGAGCACTGGCTTCCCAAGCCAGGTGTCGCGGGTTCGAATCCCGTCGTCCGCTCTCACGAAACGCCTGCTAGTCGCCGCGCTACCGGCACGATGCTACGCCGCGTGAAGTGACCCATCGACCACTGGCAACAGGGAGGCGTCGAGAGACGCCTCATCTGTGTTTGCTTCCTTGTCACAGGCTTCCACGATGGTCATGTGCCTGCCGGACTTGATCCTCGATGAGCTTGTCGTGCTGTCGGCTGCGCCCGGCTGCTGATCTCGCACAAAGAGCCGAGGAAGCACAGCACGAAGCTGTACAACCTCGCGATGTCGTACAACCGCGGTCTCGACCGCGATAGGGACGGCATCGCCTGCGAGAAGGCGTAGCGCTTATGCGAACAACCACGACCCCGAGCATGCGAGCCTCGCGACCCGGTCGGCGACCGCGCCTCGCGTTCGCCGTTCTCGTGGCATCGTGCTTGTTCGCCGTCGGCTGAACGGTCGATCGTGCCCCCGGGCGGGGCAAGCGCGAGGCCGAAGTGTTCACTGCGAGTCAGCACACGGCGTTGCGCACGCTCTGAGGAGTCACCGGCGCGACGGTTCGTTCGCGTTGTCCCGCGGAGGTCAAGTCCGCCCGGCAGGCTGGAGCGCCGAGCCGAGCCCGCTCAACAACCCGTCCTCCCCAAGGGGGAGGGGAACGAGAGGACGCCATGACCGGCTCCGCAACTAGCCCCTTCTAACTCCGCTCCTGCGTTCCTTGCACAACCTTGACATTGACGTTCCGAGCCGCGGGGAAATACTCAGGCTAGGGGGAGAGGGAACCGCCGGCGGTCTGGCCCGTTCTGCGGAGACCCGCCCCCTTTTCCATGCTCCGGCGGGCCGGGACGTGCTGCTGCACGCGTTCGACGGCGTCTGCGGCGAGATCTCTCGCTTCGTCAATCGGCCCCTCGGGCGCCGTCGAGCCGAACACGGTGTACGTCGTTTCTCCACTCTGTAAGACCTCATCGACGACAAGCCAGGTTCCTGGAAAACGACCGTGGATCCTCGCGCCAGGTTTCGGCACTGCGGATACCCACCGGATCTCCGACGAGTCGGGCGCGATCAACACAAGACAGACGTTCGGGAGTCGGGACACGGCGTACGGCAGCCTCTCTTAGGCGACGAGGGATGTATTTGACCCGGCCGGGCCTTAGCCTGCCCGAGCCGCCGGACGCCCTTCGCCGACCTCGACGCGGTGGATTTGGTCCGCCAGGACCGTCCGTCACGAAGGCGAGCAAGGCGCAGAAGCGCGAGAGGTCGTCAAGCCGTCGCAACGCGTTAGGCTCCGGACGTTCCCAACTCACAACCTAGCGGGGTCGTCATGCACGCACGCGTAACCACGATCTCGGGATCGCCCGAGCAAGCCGAACAGGGCATCGCCAACTTCCGGGACAACGTCGTCCCCACGATCAAGGAGATGGGCGGTCACGGAGGGGTCTTGCTCATCGATCGCGCGTCCGGAAAGGCGATGGCAATAACCCTCTGGGAAGACGAAGCGGCGATGCGCGCGAGCGAGGAGTCGCGCGAACGAACTACGACGAGCGGCATCCGACGAGCTGGGCGCAGCCGAGCAGCCGCACGTCGAGCGGTACGAGGTAGCCGTCTTCGAGAAGTCGTAAGCCGAGCGAAGTACACGGCGAAGATCCCGGAGCTCGTCGGCTCCCTGCGGATCGAGGAGCGCGAGCTCGAGGCGGGCGGGCTGAAGCTAGTCTGCTGACGCTACGGAGCATCCGGAGGTGTGGAATCATCCCGCCGACAGGATCGGAAGGAGGCGAGATGGCTCCGAT
This sequence comes from uncultured Gaiellaceae bacterium, assembly GCA_963778725.1. Taxonomy (GTDB): domain Bacteria; phylum Actinomycetota; class Thermoleophilia; order Gaiellales; family Gaiellaceae; genus GMQP-bins7. The sequence continues at coordinate 23,341 of CAVZVL010000019.1, read as the reverse complement.
AACGGTGAGCGTCGAGATAGCCCGCCCCCCGGAAGAGGTCTTCGCGTATGTCACCGACCCATCCCATCTCTCCGACTGGCAGGAAAGCGTCGTCCGTGTCGAGCGCGAGGGCAGCGGGCCGGCCAGCGAGGGGGACAGGGTCGTCTTGACACGGCGGGTGGGGCGTATCCGCGAAATAGATGTGGCGGCCGACGTGACCGAGGTGCGTCCGCCTACGAGTTGGGTCGTCCGAGGGGTTGACGGCCCGGTGCGTGGGATGGTTCGCGGAACGGTCGATCCTCTTCAGGATGGCCAAGCATCGCGTGTGACGCTGCTGCTCGATTTCGAGGGGCACGGCTTCGGCAAGCTTCTCGTGCCGCTCGTCGTGCGTCGTCAAGCTGCGTCGGAGATGCCGAAGAACGCGCAGAAGCTCAAGCAACTGCTCGAGGGCGCCGCATAGCGACGTGCAGTGCGGCACGCCGAAGTACGAGAAGGCGACGCTCAGACACTGACCCTCTCCTCGCCGATCTCGACGAACGCCTCGCGTCGCCACCCAGAAGGGATCCTCGGCGTCCGCGAGCCGCCCGAATAGACCCAATCGTGTCCTATCGGGCGAGCCGAGAACAGGACACGCTCTCAAGGGTGGAGGGTGACCACCCCCCTCCGTCATCTACTTGTCGAAACTCGCAGCCCTGTCGGGTCTCTCTCCGTGGATCGAGGAGCGCGAACTCGAGGCAGCACCACGTTTCTCGAGTTGCACTCCGTGCCCAGGGTCTAGGCGATGCCGGCCGTAAGACCGCAGGTCTGTGCGTCGAGATACACCGACTTTGCGGACGCGTCTCGTACCGCGGTAAGGCTTGAGTCCTTGGAAACCTTGAAGAGGTTGCCGCGGCCGAAGAACTGCCGCGCTGCAGCATCTCCGGTGAGCGTGAACGTTCTGGAGACGAATCCTTCGCTGCCGGACTGACCCGTCACACGCGTCCAAGCGAAGAAGAAGTCCGCTCCATACTCCCCTTTGAACCCAATCGCTACTTCCGCATCGAGTCCGGTTCCTGAGAAACCCGACCACGCATACGTCACCGTGAACTTGCAGTTGCCCTCGTCGGTGATCGTTGCGGACGACGAAGCCGTCGGCTTTCCCGCATTTGCCGGTAGAACGATCGCCAGCGCGACGAGCAACAGGGCCGAGAACGCGAGAGCGCGACGCTGCACTTTGCCTCACCTCCACCGAGGTAGCGACGATCGTTGCAATCCCACTCTAGGGCGCGATCCGCTCCGTTTCAACCTCCCGCGCTCGTCCCAACGCGCAGCAAGCGAGCTACCTGCGGATCGAGGAGCGGGAGTTTGATGCGAGCGACGTGAACTAGCCAGGTCTTGACACGGCTCTGACGACACCCGCTCCGACTCCTAAGCGCCCAAGTTAGGGTCGGTTGTTACCTACCACGGAGGACGGCTTATGAGCATCGTTGTTCGTTTTCACCCGTCGAACGCAACGAAGGAGAAGTACGACGAGAGCCTGCGGCGCATGGAAGCGGCCGGGATATGGCCTAATCCGCCCGGACTCGAAGTCCACGTGGCGTTCGGGCCTGACGACGACCTGCGCGCTAGCGAGATATGGAACTCGCGCGAGGAGTTCGAGGCGTACGGTGAGAAGTTGATGCCCATCCTCAATGACATGGGCATCGAGTTCTCTGCCGAACCCGAGATCTTCGAGGTTCAGAACCTCGTCAAGTAACAGCCGCCGCCTTCGCGTTACCTGCGGATCGACGAGCGCATACTCAAAAGGGGGACGAGACGAGCGCCGGATCCCAGCGAAAGTCTGGGCACCCAATCCTCCCCAGGATACTCGCGAGTGGCCGCTCCCTAGCGGCCACTCTTCTTTGCGAAGCCGACGCGGCTGACGGGCTCGGCCCCGCTCTCCCAATCGGTTGCCCCGAACGGAGCATGGTTGCGCTTCAGCCGAGGTGCCACGCTTCGACCCTGCATCAAGAGAGGTCGAGCGTGGTCTGACCGTATGGTCGGCTTCGAAACGGAAGCCGACGAGGGGGCAGTATCGCCGCAGCTACTCCCTCCTCCCACGTTCGGCCTCTCACTGATGCTCGCCGGCAACCACTGACCTGGGAAATGGCGGACGGCCTCTGCCGGCCGCTCGCCAGAAGAGCGGCCAGCGTGCAGATCCGTCGTCCGTCTCGCTAGGACGACGAGCAGTCGGGCCCGGTGAGTGTCGACTTCACCGTCGTGCCGAGCGACTGGGCGGACGTCTTCACGTCGTTCAGTGCGTCGGAGACCGTCCACTTGGGGCGCGTGGTCATCTCGGCGAAGCCGTAGGCAGGGCCGTAGTAGATCCGTTCGCTCATGTCGTGCGAGAAGTTGCTCGCGCTGCGCCCCGTCGAGGTGGGTAGCAACGAGCTTGTCCTTCGGGCCGTCCTGTGCAAGCTGACTCATCCGCAAAGCTTCGTCTCTCAGTGCAATGTAGTGTAGCAAACTAGACGATTCGCAAGAATCGTCCCGCCAACGAAGGAGACATCGGCAGGGGCGGGAACACGTCGCGATGGACACGAAACCGACCGTCAGGCCAGGGCAGCTCTACACCGACCAGGACGAGAAGAGCGGTCGGTACCAGGTCTTGAAAGTCCTGCACGCCGACGAATCCGTGGTGGTGCTCCGAAGGTACGTCAACCTCTTTACCGAGCGTCCGACGGAGATACCCGAAGGGCTCAGTTTGGTCATGACACCCGAGGCTGTGCAGAGCGGCGAAATCGGGATCGGCTGGGACGGGCTTTCGATCGACACGGAGGGCTTCGCGCCCGAGGTCGAGGGCTTCGAGCTGCTCGGCGAAGAGCCGGTCACTGACGAGGAGCGGGAACACGTCGACGCTGTCCTGCATCCGCCGCTTGTCCCGCAACCGCTACCGCCTCGCGAGGGCTTTCTGGTCCCGGCTGGGTCGCCCGTTCAGGCGGAGTTAGTAGCCCGATTTCCGCCACCGACGAGGAGGCGCAGCTGGCCCTGAGCTACATCGTGTGGCCGAACGGTGCGCCGTTACCGAAGGTCGTCGACGAGTACGTCCGGCGGCTGAAGGCGGAGCGGTTGCTTACGGGCAAGGCGGCGGCCCGCACCTCCATCGGCGCAACCAGCCCAAGGCTAGCCCGTCGAATTCGGCTCCGGCGACCCTTCCGAGGTCACCGTGGCGCGGGATTTCGCGACGTGTCTCACCACCCAGTACATAGGGACGCCCACGATCCCAGCGAGAACGATAGCCACGACACAGATCACCTTCGTCCAACGCCCGAGGTCTCTATTCCGGGCGAGGTCAACGAGCGTCCAGATGACAACACCGATCAAGGCGACGAAGAACGCGAATACCAACAGAGTCGCGAGGATGTCCGTCATGAGGCAATACGCGCCGCCGTCCGACTGCCCCGAACTCTGCGCGCTGTATTCGCTCCCGTCAACGACGGCAGGATTTTCCGCATCGTGGACGTAGTCGGCGTCAAGGGTCAGGGCGGGGTGGCTGCCCGAACGCCGCAGTTCCGGCTCTCGCCAAATAGGCCCGGCCCCAACGAGGGAGCATGACGCGCTCGAGCGTGTGTGCCTGGATGTCCGTTACGGCCGTGCCCCAGCGCAACAGTGAGGTCGGACGTAGGAGGAGGGGATAGCTGCGGCTACTGCCCCCTCGTGGCCCCCTCGGGAACCGCCCCTGTTCAAGGCAACGCCCGACCTCTCCTGATGCGTGTCCTGAGAATGTCAAACGAGTGACGGCGCGGCATGCTCCGTTCGGGGGAAAGCATGACGCGCTCAGTGTCTGCAGCCCTGTCCCCCGGTGGGGGAGCGCGGGCTCCTCGCCCCGGCGTTCCTAGTTACGCGGCCCGCGCTAACGGGATTCGTCCCCCAACCCTCTCATCTGATCTTCGGCGCTAGCTCGTACGAGTCAAGGCCGCCAGCGCCGTGCCCCATTCATGCCCCAAACGTCCCGAGACGGCCCGGACGGCTTCCGCATGAACGCTAGGCCCGAGGCAGCGCAAGCCCAGTAGCCGTGCGGCCTAGCGCGTCGTTCGTCGTCGAGCGTCGTCGCGTGTCGTTCCGCTCGGCATGGCTTCCCAAGCCAGGTGTCGCGGGTTCGAATCCCGTCGTCCGCTTCACGGGAAAGCCCCGCAGATACGGGGCTTTCGTTGGTTTTGGGGGCTGGAGAGCGTCTCGCCGCGACGCCTGCTCCACGCCTAAACCCCAGTGACTGATTCTCGGAGTGCGTCGGCGGCCGCTTGCAGACGATCACTGACGTCGGCTAGCTCTTTCGCTGCTCGGTCGATGCGCTCTTGCTGCATTTGTGCGCGCTCTTGCTGCAAGTCGACCAACTCTTGCTGACTATCAGCGCGTGCTTGTTGGCGATCAGCGCGCTCGGTCATCGCGCTGAGATTGTTCGCCATCGCCTCGACCGTGCGGGTGAGTTCGGCCAACTGGGCGGCGACGCTGGCAATGTCCTCTTGGGTCGTCACGCTTGCTGCAATCTAGCGCCGACAACCTTCTCATGAGGATCCGGCATCGTCAACGGGAGCTTGCTCTCCGGCGACTAGGGACTCGTCCATCCGCGCTCGCGCGGTCTCCGCGCTCGACACGAGCAGGTGGCGATAGACGCGCTCGAGCATGGTCACGCTTGTACCCCCGAAGCGCGCGGCGTCGACCGCCGGGATGCCGCTCGCGAGTGCCCACGAGATCCCGGAGTTCGGCATCGAGTGGTGGCGAGGGTGGCTGTAGCGGTTGTACCCGTACCGATGGTGGATCGTCTTCTCCGGCGCGGTGTTCGTCTTCTCGCTCGCCGTGTTCACGATCGCCTACGGATAGCGGATGGCGTTCTTTCTGCAGGCAACACAGCGCTGACCCTCAGTGCGCAATGCACATGCACAAGGAACTAGCCGTCTGACCAGGCTGTGCGGCCTCCGCCCGCCTCGAGCTCGTGCTCCTCGATCCGCAGGGTGCTCGCGAACTCCGGCTCCTCTGTGCGCAGCTCCTCGATGAAGCGCTCGGCGTCCTCGCGGCGACTGAACGTATCTCGGCCGAACGGATGGTTGGAGTTCCTCGCGGGGAGATCGACGCTGTACACGATCAGCCTGTGCGTCCTAGGCTTGAGGGCGCGGCGCATCACCGCCAGACATGACGGCGCTTCAGTGGGACTGGCAACCGGTGACATTGTCATTGCCTCCTTTCCGCCCCTGACCTTGGCACTTGCTGCGTTCTCGCACATCCGGAACAACCCCGATGGGCGCGAGTCCGATCTACTGAGGTTCGCGTCCCTCATGCGGAACGCTTCCGGTCGCTGACCCGCAAACCCGCATAACTAAAGGCTTCTTGAACAATCGGGAACCAACGTCGCAAATGCTGGCTTGGCTTCCCAAGCCAGGTGTCGCGGGTTCGAATCCCGTCGTCCGCTTCCCGCGTGGGGTGACGATTCGGGCGCCGGCTTCCGCTCGAACCAGTTATGCGGGACCCGGATCCGGGTATCCCTTGCCCCTACGAAATGGGAAGGGGGTCGTGAAATGGGAATTAGCCTCAGCATTCTCTTGATCGCGGTCGGTGCGGTCCTCGCATGGGCCGTCAATGCTGAAGTCTCCGGTATCGACATCCAGGTGGCAGGGATCATCCTGGTCATCGTGGGTGCCATCGGACTCGTCGTCTCGCTCGTCTTCTGGTCGAGCTGGGGCGGTTTTGGGAACCGCGAGGGCGCAGGTGGCGGCGGTCAGAACACGACTGTCGTGGATCGCTAGACCTCGACGAAGGACAGGATGATCAGAAGGCGCTCCTCCGGGAGCGCCTTCTTTCGTGCGGCATGACGCGCGGAACTCGACTAGTACCAGCGACCGCGAGCGAACCCGCCGAATGCAAGGAGTCCGATCAGGGCGATGATGACACCCCAGAGGACGCTCCAGAAGAGGGCGACGACGATGCCGATGATGACGATGAGGCCGCCAACTGAGATTCCCGCCATGTCGTGTTCGCTACCCGGGGACCGCACGCGCGAAACGGCTCGCGTGCCTCGCTGTGGGGGCTAGACCAGGGCCTCTACGAGGATCGACAGCCCCCAGATTCCAGCCGCGTAGAGGGCGATGATGGCCGCCGCCGCGACCGAGCCCACCCCGATCGCTGACCAATCTCGGCCGGAAGCGTCGGTTCTCCGCATGGTCCCCCCTCGTCGGAGATGCGTCCTTCCTGTTCGTTCCCACGCACGCGGCAATGGCAAACAGCCGCGACCGGCGCTTCTCGACCCAGGTCTTCCGAAGGGCTTCGATAGACGCAAGCGGGACGACGCCCTCCAGCCGCCGCGCGAGCTCTGCGTTGCCGTCACGAAGGCATCCGCCTGGAGCAGCGTGAGAGCGACGTATTCGGCGTCGTAGGTCTCCGCCCACCCGAGCTGATCCGCGATCTCCCAGGCTCGGCGGCGGAGCACGGCGTCCCCGAGCAGGCGGATCGGCATCGCGCCGACACGCTTGAGCCGATCGCGGGCGACGTCCGCCGGCAGATCGCCATGGTGAACGGCCTTGTGGAGAGCCGACAACGTCTGCGAGCGAAGAAGCGTCGGGAGCAAGGAGCTCGTGCTCGGCGGCGACCTCGGCACCTCGCCGCTCGCGAGCTCGAGCACGACGCCGCAGTCGACCACGAATCGCGCCATGGCTCAACGCTATCGCTCTCGTCGCCGTCTCATCGGGCTCGTGTACAGGGTGAGCCGGGCAGTCGCACCTTGCGCGGAGGTCACGAGCGCTTCCAGCTTGTCGCCGTGACCCACTGACTCGCGGCAGCCGGCGCCGACGCGACGCGTGCCGTGAATTTTGTCGACGGCCGGCTAGCCGTTAGTGCCACACTGGGTCACCGGTACGAGGGGGTTTGAGGATGCCGGAGGTGTTGGAGTCATGGCCGGCCTGATCGTCGCCTGGACTGCGAGCGTCGTCGCATGCTCGGCGATGCTCCACGAGTTCGGCCACGCCTGGGTGCACGAGCTGTCGGCTGGAAGGTGGTCGGGTTCCGCTGGCGCTGGTACGGGCTCGCGTTCGTCGCCGATACCGACGGGAAGCCCGAGAAGGTGTGGAAGGTCGCGCTCGGCGGGCTCGCTACGACCGCTGCTCTCGCGCTCGTCTGTCTTGCCGGCACGACTCTCCCCGAGCCTGCCCCGCTCCTCTTCGGATTCGCGTTCGGCCTGAACGCCTCGTTGCTCCTCACGAACCTCGTGCCGCTTCGCCAGCTCGACGGCGGTCAGCTGATCACCGGGCTCCGCCGCAGCTGGTCCCGCTAGCGCTTCCTTCCCGTCAGCTGATCACCGGGCTCGGAAGCCTGGCCGCGACGATGCTCCCGACGGCCTCGGCGCTCGCGGCGTGCCGCGACAGCGTCCCGACGAACACGTCGCGTTCCAGCGCTCCGAGCTCGAGGTCCGTCAGCGCGCGGATGGTCGCGGTCCGAGGAACGTCGCGGACGAGCGCGATCTCTCCGAAGAACTGACCCGCGCCGAGCGTACGGACGTGCTCGCCGCCGATCACGACCTCTGCCTCTCCCGAGCGGATGACGTAGAAGCGGTCGCCGGGGTCTCCCTCCTCGAACACCGTGACGCCGCGCTCGACGTGCACGTCCACGAGTGCGAGCGCAAGGCGCTCGAGCTCGGGGAGCGGCAGCGGCTCGAAGATCGCTATCCCACGCAGGAGCGCGAGCGCGGCTTCGTCCACACGTCCACGCGCATCGATCCCGAGCAGGCGGCGCCAGGACGGAAGCAGGACGACCGGCAGGATCGCACCCGCCACGAGGAGCGCCCCGCGCGCGCCGAACGCTGCGTTGAGCGCCGGCGCCAGGAGCGATCCGATGCCGATCGACCCGATGATGACGGCCTCGAACGCGCCGAATACCCGTCCCAGTACCGCATCAGGTGCCGACCGCTGCAGGAGCGTGATCCCGGCGACGTCGACCAGCGTATTCCCCACTCCGACGAGGAGCAGGAGCGGGACGACCACCGCCGTCACCGGCACGCCGGCGACGAGCATGAGCGGCACTCCCCAGAGCAGGAGCCCGGCCGCGAAGGTGGAGGCGAGCCCGCCCCGTGCCGTCGCGCCCGCTGCGACGACGACCGCGAGCAGCGCCCCGACGCCCACCATCCCGTCCAGGAATCCGACACCGGCCGTTCCGAGGTCGAGCACCTCGATCGCGAGCACGACCACGAGCACGTTGAACACGCCCGCGACGAGCGCCTGGAAGCCGAAGAGCCCGATCACGAGCCGCAGGTCGGGCTCACCGAGGATGGTGTGCCAGCCGGCGAGCAGTGAGCGCCGGTGGCCGACGTGCTCCTCGGGGGACGGCTCGCCGGCGACGCCGATGCGCGCGACGAGCACGATCGCGACGACGACGAGGCCGGTCGACACCCAGAACACGGTCGCGATGCCCGTCACCGCGATGACCAGCGCCCCGAGTGCAGGCCCGAGGAAGAGCCCGACGCTCTCGACCCCACTCGCGAGCACGTTCGAGGCGGTGAGCTCTTCGGGAGTGGAGACGAGAGAGGGCGTGATGGCCGCCTGCGCCGAGCGGAAGACGGGCTCTCGCGATGGCGACGATCACGGCGAGCGCGTACACCGCCGCCGGCACGTCCGAGGCGACGAGCACGGCCAGGAGCCCGAAGAGAACGCCGCGAACGAGCTCGACCTCGATCATCACGCGCCTGCGCGACCGGCGATCCGCTATCGCGCCGAGCACCGGCGCGAGCAGCGCCGTGGAGACGAGCCTGACGAAGGCGATGATCCCGACCGCGCCGGCCCCACCCGCCTGGTAGGCGAAGACGGCGACTGCGATCGCCGATGCACGGCTCGCGAGGTTCGACGCCGCCCACGCGAGGATGACCCGGCGCAGGTCGGCGTTGGCCCCGACGCGGTGGAACAGCTCCAGCGTCTCCCGAGCTCGGCGCGTCGCCCCCACGGGCGCGAGCATCTCAGGTTCGCGGGGCGCGACGATGCGCCGCCCCGGACGATCGCCCTCGGCTCGCGCGACCGGAGAAGAAGCGTCAGCAGAAGCGGCACGACGAGGTCGGCAGCGACGAGCCGGAGCGCATGAAGAAGTAGACGACACCTAGCCTGTCGGCGTGGCCGCCGACGACACACCGCTGAGCGACGAGCAGATCCGCGACGCCACCGTCGGGGAGCTCGTCGAACACAACTCGACCATCGACCTGGCCGAGTACGACCCGGAGTGGCCGCGCCTGTACGAGCGCGAAGCGGCCCGTATCGGCGGTGCCCTGGGCGACAAGCTGATTCGCATCGAGCACGTCGGCTCGACCTCGGTGCCCGGGCTCGCAGCCAAGCCGCTGATCGACCTCGTGCTCGTCGTCGCCGACACGTCCGACGAGAGCGCGTACGTCCCCGACCTCGAAGCAGCGGGCTATGTCCTGCGCATCCGCGAGCCCGACTGGTACGAGCATCGCCTGTTCAAGGGCCCTGACACGAACGTGAACGTCCACACGTTCTCCGAAGGGTGCGAGGAGATCGAGCGGATGGTCGCCTTCCGCGACTGGCTCCGTACGCACGACGAGGACCGTGAGCTCTACGAGCAGGCAAAGCGCGAGCTGGCAGCGCGCGAATGGAAGTACGTGCAGAACTACGCGGACGCGAAGTCGGCCGTGGTCACGCAGATCGTGGCCCGCACGCAGAGCTCCGGCGGGTAGCCGGCAGGCATCGCAGCAGCGCCGCGAGCGTCGCTTCGTGAGCGACAGCGCCGCGGCGACGTGCGCTGGTGGGGCTACGTGACGCGAAGCTCGACCAGGTGCGTCAGGCGTCGTCACGTGTGCCGAACGCGTAAGTTGTCTGCGATGACGCGGGAGCCGCGGCTCGTCCGACCGAAGATCAAGCCGTTCAGGCTCGTCGCTGTCCTGGCTCGTCGCCGGTGCCGCGCTCTTCATCGCGGCGTGGATCGTCCCGCACGTCGAGATCAAGACCTTCCTGGGCGCTCTCGTCGTGTCCCTCGTCATCGCGGTTCTGAACGCGCTGATCCTGCCGCTCGTGGCAGCGATCAGGCTCCCGCTGACGCTCGTCCTCGGCTTCCTGATCGTCCTGATTCTGGACGCGCTCATGCTTCTCGCGGCGTCGGCGATCACGGACAGCGCGATCGAGGTCGACAGCTTCTGGTGGGCGCTCCTCACCGCGCTCATCGCCTCCGCCGTCACCGTCGTACTCGACGTCCTCTTCGGAACGAACGACGACGACACGTACACGCTTCGCGTGATCGAGCGCATCGCGCGGCGCTCGGGAGAGCGTGTCGAGACCGATGTGCCCGGAATCGTCTTCCTCGAGATCGACGGTCTCGCGCTACCTGTGCTCCGACGGGCGATGCGCGACGGCAACGCGCCGAACATGGCGCGCTGGCTCGCCGACGACAGCCATCGCATGGTCGAGTGGGAGCCGGACCTCTCCTCCCAGACCGGCGCGAGTCAGGCGGGGATCCTCCTCGGCTCGAACGAGAACATCCCGGCGTTCCGCTGGGTGGAGAAGAAGACGGCGACGACGATGGCCTGCTCCGCGCCCGCGGACTGCGCCGAGCTCGAGCGCCGTCATTCGACGGGCGTCGGTCTGCTCGCCGACGGCGGCGCGAGCCGCGGCAATCTCCTGTCGGGTGAGGCCGAGCACGTGATCCTCACTGTCAGCCGGATGGACGTGGAGAAGGGCGCGAACCCGGGCTACCGGGCGTTCTTCTCGAACGGCTTCAACGTCACGCGGGTGCTCGTGCTCTTCTTCTGGGAGGTCTTCCTCGAGTGGACCGCCGCCTTCCGCGCGATCCGCCGCGACGTCCGTCCGCGCGGGCACCGCGGAGGCATCTACCCACTCATGCGGGCGGCCATGTGCGTCGTCGTCCGCGACCTGATCGTCTACGGAGTCCTCTCCGACATGCTGAAGGGCAGACCGGCGATCTACGCGACCTTCTCGAGCTACGACGAGGTCGCGCATCACTCGGGCCTCGAGCGTGCGGACACGCTCGAGGCGCTACGGAAGCTCGACCAGCAGTTCGGACGCATCGACCGCGCGCGCAGGTACTCGCCCCGCCCGTACGAGATCGTCGTCCTCTCGGATCACGGCCAGACGCAGGGTACGACCTTCAAGCAGCGGAACGGCTACGGGCTCGAGGACCTCGTCGAGCGCTCGCTCGCGTCGGGGTCGGTCACGGGCTGTCGGCGGAGGCGACGAGCAGAACGCGATGGTCGGGCTCGCCGTCGGCGAAGCGACGGGCGCAGATACGTCCAAGAAGCAGCCGAAGAACGACGTGTCCGACCGCCAGGTCGTCGTCATGGGGTCGGGCAACCTCGGCTTGATCTACCTCATGGACGAGCGGCGGCGCCTGACCCTCGAGGAGATCGACGAGCGTCACCCCGCCCTCATCCCGGCGCTCCGCGAGCATCCGCACGTCGGATGGCTGCTGGTTCGCTCCGCGAAGGACGGGCCGGTGGCCCTCGGCGGCGGCGGCGCGCGGTACCTCGCGGACGATCGCGTAGTGGGAGACGATCCGCTCGCCGCGTTCTCCCCCACCGCGGCCGATCACCTCCGCCGGACGGATGGCTTCGCCGACGTCGCGGACGTCATGGTCGGCAGCTTCTACGATCCGGCGCTCGACGAGGGCTGCGCCTTCGAGGAGCTCATCTCCTTCCACGGCGGGCTCGGCGGGCCGCAGACCCGACCGTTCATCCTCTATCCCGCGTCCTTCCCGCCCCCGGCGGAGCCGGATCGTCGGCGCTGCCTCGGTCCACGGCCTGCTCCGTAGGCTGGCGACTAGCAGCTGCAAGGCGGCGGACAGCCGCCGGCGTCTCGACAGGCTGAGCGTCGGGCGTGAACGCGCGAGTAGAGTGGCCGCCCGATGAGCCTCTTCTGGGCGGTCCTCATCGTGGTCGTCGTCGACGCGACTCGCGATCGGGGCGATGCTGCTCGTGCGCCGGCGCGCGCCCGAGGGGAGCTTCTTCACGGACGGCGACCGCGCCTCCGGCGTCTTCGGCGTGCTCGCGACGTGCTTCGCGATCTTCGCCGGCTTCGTCATCTTCCTCGCCTTCACGTCGTACGACCAGTCGCTCGCGGGCGCCGACCAGGAGGCGCTGACCGTCGTCCAGCAGTGGGAGACCGCTCAGTTCCTCCCGGCGGAGACGCGCATTCTCCTCACCGGCCAGATCGAGTGCTACGCCCGGACGGTCGTCCGTCAGGAGTGGCCGCAGATGGAGGACGGCATCAAGAGCAACTCGATCAACCCGTGGTCGGTGGCCATGTTCCACACCGTCTCCGCGGCCGACCCGAAGACTGCGGCGCAGCAGGCTGCGTTCGCCAAGTGGCTCGACCAGACCTCGGACCGGGAGGAGGCGCGCCGCGACCGCATCCACGGCGCGGCCGGGATCACGCCGACCTCGCTCTGGATCGTGCTCGTGCTGACGGCGCTCGTCCTCTTCGTCTACATGCTCTTCTTCGCCGACAGCGCCGAGATGAAGCGCTCGCAGGCGATGCTCGTGGGATCCGCGACGACGGTCGTCGTCATCACGGTGCTCGCGATCTACGCCCTCGACAACCCCTACCGGCCGGGGCTCGGCAGCATCAAGCCCAAGGCGATGGAGCGAACGCTGGTCCTGCTCGCATCAGGCGCGCAGCGAGCTCGGGGACGAGGCGCCGATCCCGTGCGACGACGACGGAAACCCGACGACGACGTGACGGACGTCGAGCGCAAGGACCATCTGCTCGAGATCGCCGCGACGGTGCTGCTCGCGCTCGCGGCGATCGCGACCGCCTGGTCGACGTACCAGTCGGCCGTGTGGCGCGGCAAGCAGGCCGAGGCTCAGAGCGCGTCCATCGCGGCGCGGGTCGAGTCCACGCGCGACGCCGGCGTCGCGAACCGCCAGGCACAGGTCGATCTCGCGCTCTTCACGCAGTGGATCGACGCCTACGCGCAGCACCGCACGGAGCTCACCGACTTCTACCGCCGCCGCTTCCGCGAAGAGTTCGTCCCCGCGTTCGAAGCCTGGGTCGCGACCAAGCCGCTGCAGAACCCGAACGCCCCGCTGTCGCCCTTCGCGATGCCGCAGTACAAGCTCGCGGCGTCGGCGCAAGCCGACGCGCTCGAGGCAGCAGGCCGCCGAGTTCAGCCGCATCGTCGCGCGCAACATCGACCGCTCCGACAGCTACATCCTTCGCCGTCGTCCTGTTCGCTATCTCCCTCTTCTTCGCCGCGCTCAGCACCCGGATGCCCTCGCGCGACATCCGCGTCGCGCTGCTCGCCTTCGGCTACGTCCTCTTCGTCGGGACGACGGTCTGGCTTGCCACGCAGCCGGTGAACGTCTCCTTCTAGAGCAGGCCCGGCGCGGGCTCGGGTGGCGGCCCCCGCTCGACGTCGGCTTCGGCGTCTGCGCCCTCGGCGGCCTTCGCCGCCGCGAGCTCCTTGCTGATGTGGATCGCCGCAGACGTGAGCGGAGCGGCGAGGATCATGCCGATCATGCCGAAGAGGCTGCCGAAGCCGATCGTCACGATGAGGACCACGAGCGGGTTCAGGTCGAGCGTGGCTCCGAATGCGATCGGCTGCACGATGTTCTGCAGCAGGCCGTTCGCGAGGATGACGACGACGAGCATGATCAGCGGCGGCGGTGGTGCCCTGCGACGACAGCGTCAGGAGCACCGCGAAAGCGCCGGAGACGAACGCGCCGATGAACGGGATGTACGCGGTGACGAAGACCACCACGGCGATCGTCCCCGCGAGCGGCACGTCCAGGAGGACGGCGGCGAGGCCGACGACGATGGCGTTGAAAGTGGCGACGATCGTGACGCCGAGGAAGTAGCGCCGGAGCGACTGGATGACGTTGCCGGTAATGACCGTCGCAACGGACGCGGGAACGCCGAGATGCCGGTCGACGAAGCGCCGGACGACCGGCCCGTCCTTGAGCAGGAAGAACGTCGCGAACGCGCTGAAAGTCAGGAAGAACACGAGCGACGTCAGGCCCTGGATTCCGTTCACGACACCCTCCAGCAGCGTCTTCCCGGTTGTCGAGGTGCCGCTCGTCGCGTCGTCGGTGGTGCTCGGGCTGTCGACTCCCGCGTCCTTGGCCCAGCTCTGGATCGTGTCGACCGCCTGGTTCAGCGACGCCTTGATCTCGGACGACTGTTCGGAGAGACCGCCGACGACGAGCAGGAAGATGAGTACGCCGAGCGCGAGGAAGCCGAGCAGGACGAGCGCGGCGCCAATAGCTCGATGGATCCCGCGCCTGTGCATCTTGCTGACCAGCGGCCCGGCGACCGTTGCGAGGATTGCCCCGACGGCGACGGGGATCGTGATCGTGGAGGTCAGCGCCAGCAGCCACGTGAGCCCGACCACGAGGACTGCCGCACCGACGAGGAACCACGCCATGAGGCCGAGGTCGCGGACCCAGATCGGAGCCGAGAACACACGGGAGAGCGAGGACGCGTCGATCTGGACGACCGTGGGCTGCTCGGCTGCGGGCTCCCCCGTCACCGCCTTGGTCTCGGCGTCGCGATGGCGTAGCCGGTGGAAGAAGTCGAACTTCATTCCTGCCGCGTTCGCCCCAACGTGGGAAATCCCTCGCTGGAGACGCACGCGCGTTCACCCGGATGAACCCGCACCCGCGACCTCCCCGACGCGGGATACTCGACGCGACCAGACCGATGGAGGAGTCGTGACGCTCACGCACCCGAAGACATCCAGGAAGGACACCGCGGACATCGCGGTCGCACCCCACTTCAGCCTCGAGACGCGGACCATCCCGCGGCACGAGCTCCCGGAGGGCGAGATGCCTCCGGACGTGGCGTACCAGATCATCCACGACGAGCTCATGCTCGACGGCAACGCGCGCCTGAACGTGGCCACGTTCGTGTCGACGTGGATGGAGCCGCAGGCCGAGAAGCTCATGGCCGAGTGCTTCGACAAGAACATGATCGACAAGGACGAGTACCCGCAGACGGCGGAGATCGAGATGCGCTGCGTCAACATCCTCGCCAACCTCTGGAACGCCCCGGCCGCCGAGGAGGCGACGGGCTGCTCGACGACGGGCTCGAGCGAGGCGGCGATGCTCGGCGGCCTCGCGCTCAAGCGCCTCTGGCAGCAGCGACGCACGGCCGAGGGCAAGTCGACCGACAAGCCGAACCTCGTGATGGGCATCAACGTCCAGATCTGCTGGGAGAAGTTCGCGAACTACTGGGACGTCGAGATGCGGCTCGTGCCCATGGAGGGCGACCGCTTCACGCTCTCCGCCGAGGAGGCCGTGGCCCGCTGCGACGAGAACACGATCGGGGTCGTCGCGATCCTCGGCTCCACGTTCGACGGCGCGTACGAGCCCGTCAAGGAGATCTGCGATGCGCTCGACGCCTTCCAGCAGGAGAGCGGGATCGACGTGCCGGTGCACGTCGACGGCGCGTCGGGCGCCATGATCGCGCCGTTCCTCGACCCCGACCTCGAGTGGGACTTCCGGCTCCCGCGCGTCGCGTCGATCAACACGTCGGGCCACAAGTACGGGCTCGTCTACCCCGGCGTCGGCTGGGTCGTCTGGCGCGATGCCGACGCACTCCCCGAGGACCTGATCTTCTGGGTCAACTACCTCGGCGACAACATGCCGACCTTCGCGCTCAACTTCTCGCGGCCGGGCGCGCAGGTCGTCGCGCAGTACTACAACTTCCTCCGCCTCGGCTTCGACGGCTACCGCCGCGTTCAGGGCTACGCACGCGACGTCGCGACACGGCTCTCCGCAACGGTCGCCGAGATCGGCCCGTTCGAGCTCCTGACGCGCGGCGACGAGCTGCCCGTGTTCGCTTTCACGCTGAAGCCCGAGATCGACAACTACACGGTTTTCGACGTCTCGAACGCGCTGCGCGAGCGCGGCTGGCAGGTTCCGGCCTACACCTTCCCGGAGAACCGCACCGACCTGGCGGCGCTTCGCGTCGTCGTACGGAGGGGGTTCACGCACGACATGGCGGACATGCTCGTGCACGACCTCGAGCGCCAGCTCCCCCGGCTCCAGGCACAACCGGCCCCGGTCCACGACGCGGCGTCCGGGAGCGCCTTCGCACACTGACATGTGCCGCTGGCTCGCGTACTCGGGCTCGCCCATCAGCATCGAGACGCTCCTCTACAAGCCGGAGCACTCCCTCATCGACCAGAGCCTGCACTCGCAGCTCGGCGCGGAGACGACGAACGGCGACGGCTTCGGCATCGGCTGGTACGGCGCCGCCGAGACGCCCGGCGTCTTCCACAGCGTCGAGCCCGCGTGGAACGACCGCAACCTGCGCGATCTGGCGGCGCACATCGAGTCGCCGCTCGTGTTCGCGCACATCCGCGCGTCGTCGGGATCGCCGGTGCAGGAGACGAACTGCCACCCGTTCCGGCACGGACGCTGGCTGTGGATGCACAACGGCCTCATCCGCGAGTTCCCGAAGGTCAAGCGCGACCTCGCGCTCGCCGTCGACCCCTCCCTGTACGCGTCGATCGAGGGCTCGACCGATTCGGAGTTCTTCTTCTTCCTCGCGCTCACCTTCGGGCTCGAGGACGATCCGCCGGGCGCGGTCGAGCGCGCGGTCGGGCTGATCGAGCAGGTCGGCAAGGACCACGATGTCGACCACCCCATCCAGATGACCGTGGCGACGACCGACGGTCGGAGCCTGTGGGCATTCCGGTACTCGTCCGAGCGCGCGTCGCGCTCGCTCTACTACTCGACCGACGTGCCGACGCTTCGCACGCTGCATCCCGAGGTCGAGGTGCTGAGCACGCTGGGCGACGAGTCGCGCCTGGTCGTCTCCGAGCCGGTTCGCGACCTGCCCGGAGCGTGGAACGAGGTCCCGGAGTCGAGCTACGGGGTGGTGCAGGCAGGACAGGACGAGCTGCTGCCATTCAGGCCGGTCGCGCCCTAGGTCGTCGCGACAACAGGCGCCGGGTCGGTCTGCGCCTCGAGCACGTTCTCCTTCGCACCCTCGGTCGCCTTCGTGATCGCGATCGCGCCGAGCAACGCGACGCCGAGCCCCGCGTACGCGATCAGCTTGTGCCACGCCGGCGGGGACAACCTCTCCTCGAGCACGATGATCCCGATCACGATGCTCACGATCGGGTTGCACACGGACACCGTCGCGACCGAGGACGCGAGATGGCCGGTCGCGAGCGAGATCTGCTGGACGGCGAACGCGATCAGGCCGGCTGCGGCGAATGCCCAGAACTCCCAGTTCGACAGCATCCCGGAGAGCCCGCCCGTGTCGAGGGCGTCCGCGGTCGGCTTCCACATCGACGCCGAGAGCGCGTAGAGGACGCCGGCGGACGCACCGAAGAGCGCCGCCTTCCGTCTGCTATCACCGCGCCTCCCCATGACGACGAGAGCGAGGGCGACGAGGCTGAAGAAGCCGAGCGTGATCGCCCACTCCCGCGTGGGCGCGTCGTCGCGACCCGTGTCCTCCTGTCCGAAGGTCGTGAACGCAGCCAGCCCGAGCACGACCAGCGCCGCTGCTCCCACTTCTGCACGGTTGACGGTCTGGTTCGTAAGCAAGTAGCCGAGCGGGAGCGCGAAGACGATCGTCGTGACGAGCAAGGGCTGGACGATCGCCAGCTGTCCGTGTCCGAGGGCGACCGCCTGGACGACGTAGCCGACGAGCAGGACGACCGTGCCGGCGAGCCACCACCACTGCTTGGCGAGGGCGAGATAGGACGCGGCGGACTTGAGCGCGTCGCCCATTCCGAGGGCGCCCTTCTGCTGAAGGGTCGCCGCGAGCGCGAAGCAGAATGCAGCAACGAGCGCGAGGATTTCGGCCACGGCGTGTGAGCCTACGCGCGCCGCCAGACGCCTGCAACGACGCCCGCGGGGAGCGCTCTTGTAACGTCAGCGGATCGAGGCGGCGACCCCCCGGCCACTCTTCATCCCGGTTCTGCTCGGAACCCAGCGCACCGGCCGGATGAGCGTGCACGCCGCGAACCTGATCGTCTCGGTGCTCGGTCGCAGATCCGGGGTCGAGACCGAGCTGATCGACGCCGCGGTCCTGCCCATCCCGACGGACGAGGCCGGCGAGGCGGCGAAGGATCCGGTTTTCGCGGAGACGGTCAATCGCGCGGACGCGCTCGTCATCGTGGCCCCCGAGTACAACCGGGGTTATCCGGGTCTCCTGAAGCACACCCTCGACACCAACCTCGCCGAGTACATCCACAAGGCGGTCGGTGTGGTCGGCGTGTCGGCCGGCATCTTCGGAGGGGCGCGGATGATCGAGAACCTGCTGCCGGTGCTCCGCGAACTCGGCCTGGTGACGATCTTCTGGGACGTCAACGTCAACAACGTCAGAGCCCGCTTCGACGAGAGCGGCGCGCTCGTCGACGATTCGTTCCTGTCGGTCGACAAGTTCCTCGACGAGCTGATCTGGATGGCCGAGACACTCCGCTACGGACGTGAGAACGTCGTGATCGGAGGCGCGGCATGACGGAGACGATGCGGTGTCCCCGCTGCGGCGCGGAGATGAACCACCAGGCGAACAAGCTCGTCGAGCCGGTGACACGCGAAGAAGCCGAGGCACGTGGCACGCTCGGCGGCATCCTCCTTGCCGTGTTCGCCTGTCCGCACTGCGGCTACGTCGCGTCGCGGCGCGACGAGCACGACGACACCTAGGACGACGTTCAGCTCCTCGGGGAAGGGAGGATCAGGATCACGGTGCGGGCGCTCGCAACTCTCGTGCTCGTCTCGGCCGTCCTTCTCCTCTCTACCGACGCCACTGCGAACGGCAACGTCATCCACGTGCGGAACAGCGCCCAGTTCGCGGCCGCGGTGGCCAGCGCTTCGAGACACGGGCGGCACCGTGAGGCTCCGCCGCAACGAGTACCGCGGCGAGCTGGTCGTCGTCCTCGCGCTCGGCCAGACCGCTGCGCATCGTCGGCGAGCGCGGAGTGCGGATCGAGAGCCTGCTGCTGGAGCGAACCCAGCACGTCTCGGTCAACAGGCTCACGATCGCCCCGCTGGGAGAGGACGCGTGGTTGCGCATCCGCGGATCACGTCACATCACGCTCGACCACGTCCTCGTGACAGCTCAGCGGACGCACTTCCGTGCGACCGTTCAGATCGCCGGCTCGAGCCACGTCGACATTCGCCGGAGCGAGTTCCGTCACTGCGGTGACCGCTCGCCACTGTTCTCGAACTGCGTGCACCTCAAACCACATACACGGCACATCCAGATCGTCGACAACCGCTTTCACGACTGCCGAGGCTGCGACTTCGTCCACGGTCGCTTCGGCTACGACCTCACGCTCCGTGAGAACCGATTCGAGCGCGCGCTGCCCGTGCCACCTGAGCCGCGAGCGCTGCAGACACCAGGACCTCGTGCAGCTCTGGTCCGGGAACCGCCTGCTCGTCGAAGGGAACACGTTCGGCGTCTACAGGCTCGGCGCCGCGCAGCTCTACCTCGTCCCGCGCGGTGGACGACGTGTCGATCGTCAACAACGTGTTTCTGGGAGCGACCCCGAGGTCCCGGGCTATCGGGCACGCGTGGCGATCATCGTCGGGAGCAAGGGATCGAAGCGCGTCCCCCGCCGCGTCAGCATCGTGAACAACACGATCCTCACGGGCGCACGCCGCATCGACGGCTACGCGGGCTCGATTCGGATGAGCAGCGTGTACTGGGGCCTCCTCCGACGCAAGCGACCGCTCCTGGCGAACAACGTCATCGGCCTCATCGAGGTTCCACACCATGTCTGCAGTGTCGCCCGCAGGGCAGTCTCGAACGTCGTCCTCCGTGGAGTCGCGTGTCGTGGGGCAATCTCGTGGGCCAGGTCCATCTCGACCCACGCGGACGGCCGACCGCCGCGTCCACGCTGCTCATCGACCGGGCGAGCAGGGGCCTCGGCGCCGTCGAGACATCGACGGTCGCCTTCGCGACTCGCGGCCGGACATCGGAGCCTACGAGTACCGCGGCACGAAGCCGAGGAGTTGAGGCGCGAGCAGGCGTCGCGGTCAGCGGGCCGGCAGCGAGACGACCTCGTCGACGAGGTCGAGGCCCTCCGGGCGATGCGTGACGAGAAGCACGGAGCGCCCGTCCGCTGCGGCGAGGACGTCGGTCACGAGAGCCTCTGCCGTGTCGGGATCGAGCTGCGCGGTCGGCTCGTCGAGGATAAGCACCGGCGCGTCCGCGAGCAGCGCCCTCGCGACGACGAGCCGCTGACGCTGTCCGCCCGACAGGCGTGCCCCATCCTCGCCGACGAGGGTGTCGAGCCCCTCCGGCAACGATCTCGACCCACTCGCGCAGCCGCGCTCTGCCAAGCGCATCGAGGAGCTCGTCGTCGGTCGCGTCCTGGTCGGCGAGCCGCAGGTTCTCGCGAATCGTGGAGTCGAAGACGTGCGCATCCTGGCCCGCCAGCGCGAACGTCGCGCGCACGTCCTCCTGCCGCAGGTCGCGCAGATCGTGCCCGTCGATGGTGACGCGACCGGCGACCGGGTCGAGGAAGCGCATGAGAAGGCTCGTCACGGTGGTCTTCCCGACACCACTCGGGCCGACGAGCGCCACGCGACGTCCGGGAGGGAGCTCGAGGTCGAACCCCTCGAGCACGGCCGGGCCGTCCGGCCCGTAGCGAGCGGTCACGTCCTCGAGCGACACCGTGACCGCACCACTCGGAGCCGGCAACGGCGTCACCGGGTCTCGAACCGCAGGCTCGCGATCGACGAGCTCGAGCACCCTTCTGCCCGACGCGAGGGTCCCGGAGAGCTCGCGCGCAGCCGCGGGCAGTGGAGCGACCGAGTCGAACGAGGACAGCGCGAGCAACGCGAGCGTGGCAATCAGAACGCGATCGAGCGTGCCGGCGTCGTGGGCCGAGACCGCGAAGGCGAGCACCGCGACCGTCGTTAGTCCGGCGACGAGGACGAACGCGGCGTCCGCGAGCCCCGCGACGAGCGCGTCACGACGCGAGAGCCGCGTCAGACGCCCGTCGAGCTCGCGGATACGGGCGAGCGCGTCTTCCTCCCGGCCGAACGCCGCGAGCTCCGGCGCGCCCCGCAGCAACTCGACCAGCTCCGAGGTCATCGCCCCGCGCGCCGCTGCCTGCCTCTCCCCCACGCGTCGGGCGAGCCGAAATGCCAGGAGCGGGAGTACCGCTCCGGCGAGCACGAGACCGACTGCAAGCACGACGGCGGCAGCGGGCGACGCAAGGGCGACCGCGACGACGCAGACGCTCGCGACGAGCGCGGCGATGACCGGCGGAGCGATCCCCCGGAGATACAGACCCTGGAGCGCATCGACGTCCCCGACGAGGCGGTTCACGAGGTCGCCGCGCCTGAATGCGTCCAGCTCGGCCGGCGCCAGCGGTTCGATGCGTGCATACACCGACGAGCGGATCCGCCCGAGCCCGCGGAGGGCGAGGTCGTGCGAGGCGAGCCGCTCGAGGTAGCGCGCGAGCGGGCGCGCGAGCGCAAGGAAGCGGACGGTGACGATGATCGTCGTCAGCGAGAGGATCGGCGGCTGCTCCGCCGCACGCGAGATGAGGTAGCCGGCGGTAGCGATCAGCGCGACGCCGAAGCCGACCGCGAGCGCACCGAGCGCGATCGAGAGCGCGACGCGGCTCCTCGGAAGCCCGGCGAGCGCGAGGAGGCGGCGGATGGCGGTGGTCACGCGACCTCCACCGGTGCCGCAATACGCCCGTCCGCCAGCCGCACGATGCGATCGGCCTGGGAGGCGACCTCGGGCCGGTGCGCGACGAGGAGCACCGTGCGGCCAGGGCGGAGCCGCTCGATCGCCGCGCTCACGAGCGCGACGCGCGCCGGATCGAGGTCGGCCGTGGGCTCGTCGAGGAGCACGAGCGGCGCATCGCGCAGGAACGCCCGCGCGAGTGCGATGCGTCGTCGCTCCCCGGTCGAGAGCTGACGCCCGGCCTCCCCGACGAGCGTCTCGTACCCATGCGGCAATGCCGACACGAAGTCGTGTGCGCCAGCCATGTCCGCGGCCCGGCGAACGCGATCGTCGTCCGCAGTCGGCTCGCCGAGCCTGATGTTGTCGGCGACGGTCCCGCGGAACAGCGTCGGTCGCTGCGGCACGTACGCGGTGCGGCGCCGCCATGCCGCTGGATCGACGTCCGCGAGGTCGACGTCTCCGACGCGGATGCGACCGGTGCTGGGCCGGGCGAAGCCGAGGAGCAGCGAGACGAGCGTGCTCTTGCCGGCGCCGCTCGTGCCGACGAGCGCGACCGTCTCGCCCGGATGGAGCTCGAGCTCGACGTCGGCGAGCACGTCGCCCGCCTCGCAGTGGGTACGCGAACGACACGTGCTCGAAGACGATCGGCTCGACCGCCGGATCCGGGGCCGGCGCATTGCCAACGACCACCGGCGTGGTCTCGGATAGGTCGAGCATGCGCTCCGCCACCGCCGCTCCGTCGGCGCTCGCGTGGAACTGGGCGGCGAGGTTCCGAAGGGGCAGATAGAGCTCCGGCGCGAGCACGAGCACGGTCAGTGCGGGCTCGAACCCGATGCGCCCGTCGACGAGGCGGACGCCGACGACGACCGCGACGAGAGCGATCCCGAGCGTCGCCGCGAGCTCGAGCACGGCTCCAGAGAGGAAGGCGACGCGCAGCGTCCCCATCGTCGTCCGGCGGTACTCGTCGCTCACCTCCGCGATGCGGTCGACCTGCGCCTCTCCGCGGTTGAACGCCCGCAGGGTCGGGAGCCCGCGGACGACGTCGAGGAAGTGGTTCGAGAGCAGCGCGAGCGCTTGCCAGCGCTCCCGCGCCCGGTGCTCGGTGTAGCGCCCGACGAGCCACATGAACACCGGTACGAGAGGAAGGGTCAGGAGCATCACCCCCGCCGCGACCAGGTCGATCGACGCGACGAGGATGAGCACTGCAACCGGGACGACAAGCGCGAGCACGACCTGTGGCACGTACCGAGCGAATGTCGCCTCGAGCGCATCCACGCCGGAGACCGCCGCCGTCGCGACCTCCGCGCTCTGGGTTCCGTCGAGCGCCGTCGGACTCCTCCGCAACCTCGACTCGACGAGCTCGAGCCGGAGCTGCGAGATCACGTCGCCGGCAGCCCGTCTCCCGGCGACCTCGAACCCCCACGCGCCGCCCGCTCGTGCGACGACGACGGCGACGAGCAGCACGAGCGGCCAGGCGACCTCTGCCAGGGACGCGCCGTCGAAGGCGCGGGCCGCGACGCGCGCGAGCAGCACCGCCTGTGCGAGGACGAGGAGCGCGATCGCCACGCCGAGCGCCGCATCGAGAACGAGCAGTGGCCGGACGGCGCGCGCACGGCGGGCGAGGCGCGGATCGACGATGCGCATCCCGCGAGGCTAGACGTGGCGCCAGGTCGCTGGAATCCCGTTCGACCGCGTACTAGAGTCGTCTCTCCGGCAAACGAGAGGAGGAACGATGACCTCGATGTCGATGG
>CAVZVL010000018.1:0-43081 GCA_963778725.1 uncultured Gaiellaceae bacterium | reverse complement strand
CTTGTTGCCCTTGTCGTACCTGGTTCAGTTCAGGTCTTGCTCTACCAGTAACATACCGCATCGAGGCAGCGCAGCCTCGCAGTCCAGACGACGTACCCGGTGCCACCGGCCTGGGACCGCAGCACGGTCGCGGTGCCGATCTTCTGGTACGGCCCGAACGTGCCATCGACGCGGAGCGAGCCGAGCGCGATCTGGTCGACATCGACGGCGATGGCGACCCGCGCAGTCACCGTGTCGCCGAAGAGCTGCGTATGCGGGGAGAGATCCGAGTTCACGCGGATCGCTTCGCCTCGGAGCACGCTCGGCGCCCCGCCTCGGCCGATGGCCGCGACAAGCACTGTCGCGACTGTGACCACGATCGCCAGGGCAAGGAGCCCGACTCCTGCGAGCAGCTGGCGATCCGACAGTTTCACCAACCTCTCCCGCGCTCCACGAGCCGCTGCTCGGTCCACCGCGCAAAGGACACGAGCACATGATCCGGGTCGGCCGACGAGAGAAGGATGGGCTCGAGCCCGAGGCCACGAAGACGATCGAGGAGCTCCTGCAGCCGTGACACATTCCGCTCGCGGAGCTCGGAGGCCTCCTCGGCGGTGAGTCGCACGTACGTGACGCGACCTGTCCGGGCGTCGGCGAAGGGAAACGCGAGGCCGTCCACCTCCGGAAAGCTCTGCTCCCAGATGGGGTCCTGAATGACGACGGGGACGACGTCCCAGCGGTGCTCCAGTGCCCGCAGCCATTCCTCGTCGCTCGGGGCCTGAAGGAAGTCCGAGAGCAGGAAGACGAAGCTCCCGGCCGGCAGGACGCGGCGGTGCTCTGCAAGGTGGGCGAGTGCCAGACCAAGCGTGTCACCAGGTGCCTCGAACCGAACAAACTCCGCGCGGCTCGTCGCAATCTCGCGCGCGTTCCGCTCGCTCGTCGGCGGCCGCCAGAACGTCGCCCCGTCGGCATGGTCGAGGTGCCCGATGAAGCCGCGCGCGTTAGCAGTCGCCTGGTAGATCAACGCCATCGCCGCGCGCATCGCAGCGGGCTTCGAGAGCCATGGGAGCGGCGGCGCCATGTGCGCCATCTCCGGCCGCCGGTCGCAGACGCAGACGACGTAAGGGGCCTCCTCCGCATGACGCTCGCGAACGACGAACTCGTCCTGGCCACGCGCGGCCGAGAGCTTCGCGGATGCCGCCCAGTCGATTGTGTCCACGTCGTCCCCCGGGCGATACGGACGCGAGCCTGCGATGTCCGACCCGATTCCGCGGCGCGCGCTGTGCATCGCACCGAAGGCGAGCCCGACCAGGCGCCTTCGAGAGACGAGGGCGAACGTCAGCTGCGAGGAGGCCACGTGCCCGGCCTCTCCAGCGTCCCGGACCACAGCGGAGAGGTGTCGGATCCCGGGCGCGGAGCCGCATCGAAGCAGGCGTCCACAAAACCCCCGATTGCCTCGTCCCAGCCTTGCTCGCGCGCGCTTGCGACGAACCTCGGCGTAAAGACGATCCGGTGCACGAGCACTGGTCCCAGGAGTCTCTCGACGTCTCCGGGTACGACGTACCGTCGCCTCTCGAGGAGTGCCCACGCGCGAGCTGCACGCTCCAGCGCAAGGCTGCCCCGCACTGAGCTTCCAACGGCAACGGCCTCCGCCGTTCGCGTCGCCCGGACGAGCGCGACGATCCACCGCCGGAGGATCTTGTCGATGTAGACGTCCTGTACTGCATGCACGACCTCGTGGAAGTCGTCCATCGATATCGAAGGCTCGAGTAGCTCGAGAGGGTGGACATAGCGCTGCTCGTCGAGGATCTGAAGCTCGTCATCGGCACTCGGGTAGCCGAGGGCGGTCTTCAAGAAGAACCGGTCGAGCTGCGCCTCGGGGAGCGGGAACGTGCCTTCGTACTCGATCGGATTCTCCGTCGCGAGCAAGAGGAAGGGCTGTGGAAGACCGCGAGTCGCACCGTCGACAGTCACCTGACCTTCCGCCATCGACTCGAGCAGCGCAGACTGCGTCTTCGGCATCGCGCGGTTGATCTCGTCGACGAGGACGATGTTCGCGAAGATTGGCCCTGCACGGAACTCGAAGTCCCGCGACTTCTGGTTGTAGACGGAGAGTCCAGTGACATCGGTCGGCTGCAGATCGGGCGTGCACTGGATGCGCCCCGTCGTCGCGCCCACGATCGTGCGCGCGAAGGCCCGAGCGAGGACGGTCTTCGCGGTGCCGGGAACGTCCTCGAGCAATACGTGCCCGCCACACGCCATCGCCGCGAGAACGAGCTTGATCTCGTCGGACTTGCCGTGGATGACCGTCTCGACGTTCGTCGACGAAGTTGGCGGCAGTGTCCGCCGCACGATCGAAATCAGGCGTGCGGTCGAGTGGCACGGCCTCGAGGCTCATCGCGTTTCGATCGGAGGTCTCCACCAATCGTAAGACTCCCGGCTTATGAGAAGTTGGCTCTGCGACGCCAGCGACGTATCCGCGTGCGAGAAAATGCACCCTCTGCGGAGACGAGAACGGTAGCCCGTCGGCGGTCGCGCCGTTGCCGGCAAACACTTAGGTGAGCGCCTCGGCGCCGGCGACCACCTCGAGGATCTCCTGGGTGATCTCGGCCTGGCGTGCGCGGTTCATGCGGAGGGTGAGCGAGTCGATGAGCTCGCCCGCGTTCTTCGAGGCGTTCCGCATCGCGGTCATCCGCGCGCCCTGCTCCGACGCCGTCGACTCGAGAAGCGCGCGGTAGATCTGCGTCTCCAGGTAGACGGGGAGCAACCGCACGAGGATCTCCTCCGGCTCCGGCTCGAAGATGAAGTCGCCGCGGAGCCGATCGTCGGCGCGCTCCTCTTCGTCCGTCTCGAGGATCTCTGGCGAGATCGGGAGCACGTCCTGCTCTGTGACCCGCTGCGTCAGCGCCGAGACGTACGTGTTGTAGACGAGAACGACACGGTCGACCTCGCTGCTCGTGAAGAGCTCGGCGACGCGATGGGCGATCGCCTGCGCGTCCTCGTAGGTGGGCCGATCGGTGAAGCCGGTGTACGCGCCGGACAGCTCGCGCCGGCGGAACGTGAGCGTCGAGCGGCCCTTCTTGCCGACCGCGACCCAGCGGACGGTCTTGCCCTCGGCCTGCAACGAGCGCTCGAGCGCGAAGCGAGCGGCGGATGATCTGCGCGTTGAAGGAACCGGCGAGCCCGCGGTCGCCCGTGAGCGGGACGATTGCGACCGCCTCGACGTTCTCGCGCTGCTCGAGGAGCGGGAGCCGGACGGACGACGCCGCCCTCCCCACTCCCGAGATGAGCTCGTTCATCGTCTCGGCGTACGGGCGGAGCGCGGTGATCCGCTGCTCCGCGCGCCGCAGCTTCGCGGCCGCGACGAGCTCCATCGCACGCGTGATCTTCCGCGTGTTGCGGACGGAGCGGATGCGGCGCTTGAGGTCCTGGACCGTGGCCATGTCCGCTCAGCCGGCGAGGCCCTTCTCCTCCTCGACGTTGAACACGCCCTGGAAGTGCTCGAGCTCCTTCGTGAGCTTCTGCTCGGTCTCGTCGGAGATGTCCCCGGTCTCGCGGATCGACTTCAGGATCGTGCCCTCGGTGCGCAGGTGCTCGCGCAGCTCGTCGTGGAACCGCGGCACCTGACCGACCGGCACCTTGTCGAGCCAGCCGTTGATCCCGGCGTAGATCGCGACGACCTGCTCCTCAGCGGCCCACGGCTGGTACTGCGGCTGGTTCAGCGTGGCGACCATCCGCTCGCCGCGAGCGAGCGCGCTCTGCGTCGCCGCGTCGAGCTCCGAGCCGAACTGCGCGAACGCCTCGAGCTCCCGGTACTGGGCGAGGTCGAGGCGCAGGCGTCCTGCCACCTTCCTCATCGCTTGCGTCTGCGCGTTCCCGCCGACGCGAGACACCGACGTGCCGACGTTGATCGCCGGGCGAACGCCCGAGAAGAAGAGGCTCGACTCGAGGAAGATCTGGCCGTCGGTGATCGAGATGACGTTCGTCGGGATGTACGCGGCGATGTCGCCGGCCTGCGTCTCGATGATCGGAAGCGCAGTCAGCGAGCCGCCGCCGAGCTCGTCGGAGAGCTTGCAGGCACGCTCGAGCAGACGTGAGTGGAGGTAGAAGACGTCGCCCGGGAACGCCTCGCGGCCCGGGGGACGGCGCAGGAGCAGCGAGAGCTGCCGATACGCGTCCGCGTGCTTCGAGAGGTCGTCGTAGATGCAGAGCGCGTGCTGGCCCGAGTACAGGAAGTACTCGCCCATCGCGCAGCCCGCGAACGGCGCCATCCACTTGATCGGCGCAGCCTCCTGCGCGGGCGCCGAGATGACGATCGTGTACTCCATCGCGCCCGCGTCGCGCAGCCGCTCGACGACCTGGGCGACCGTCGACCCCTTCTGACCGACGGCGACGTAGATGCAGATGACGTCTCCGCCGCGCTGATTCAGGATCGTGTCGATCGCGACCGCGGTCTTGCCCGGTCGAGCGGTCGCCGATGATGAGCTCGCGCTGGCCGCGGCCGATCGCGCGTCATCGAGTCGATCGACTTGAGTCCGGTCTGCAGCGGCTCCTTCACGGGCTGGCGCTGGATCACGCCGGGAGCCTTGAACTCGAGCGGCCGGCGCTCCGCGGCCTCGATCGGGCCGAGCCCGTCGAGCGGGTTGCCCGAGCGGGTCGACGACGCGGCCGAGCAGGCCCGGGCCGACCGGGACGCTCATGACCTCGCCGGTACGGCGCACCGGCTCGCCCTCCTTGACGTGCTGCCACTCGCCGAAGAGCGCGGTCGCCGACGTTGTCCTCCTCGAGGTTGAACGCGATGCCGGTGACGCCGTGCTCGAACTCGAGTCGCTCGAGCGCGACGCAGTTCTCGAGGCCGTGGACGCGGGCGATGCCGTCTCCGACCTGGAGGACGCTGCCGACCTCGGACAGGTCGGTCTCGACGTCGAACTGCTGGATTCGATCCTTGAGGATCGCGGTGATCTCTTCGGGTCTGAGCTTCAAGGCTGTCTCCTTTGTGCGCGAACGCGGATTCCGCTAGCGCGGAACCCGCGCGCGCAAATCCCTGAAGGCGTCCGCTTCGCGGCCGCTGTCGTTGTGTCTTCCATCACGTCGCTGTTGCGAGTTCGTGGCGTAGGCGCTCGAGACGACCGCGGACGCTGCCGTCGGCGCGATGGGATCCGACCTGCAGGACGATGCCGCCGATGAGGCCCGGGTCGACGGTGCGCGTCGCCTCGACCGTGCGGCCGGAGGCCTTCTCGATCGCCTGCACGATCGACGTCGCCTCGTCGTCCGAGAGCTCGTGCGCCGTCGTGAGCTCGACCGCGAGCCGGTTCTGCGCTCGTGCGACGAGCGCCTCGAGCTCCGCGCTGATCTCCGGGAGCTCGCCGGCGCGCCCCTTCTCGGCTGCGAGCCGCACGAAGTTGCGCACGAGCTCGTCGGCGTCGGCCGCCGAGCTGCTCGAGGACGGCGGCCTTCCCGGTCGGCTCGATCTGGGGGTTGCGCAGGAACGCGCGCAGCTCGGGCACCTCGTCGATCGCGCTCGGCAAACGCGGCAAGGTCGCGCCGCGACGCCGTCGACGCGACCCGCCTCCTGCGCCGCCTGGAAGAGCGCGCGGGCGTACATTCGGTGCGCGACGGCCACCTAGCCCGCGTCCTTCTCCAAGCGCCGAGAAGTCGAGCTCGGCGATCGCCTCGTCGATGAGCCGGCGCTGGTCCTCGGCGTCGAGCACCTTGCCCGTGACGCGGGCGGTCGCTTCGAGCGTGAGGTCGGCGACCTCCGAGCGGATCAGGTCGAGCGAGCGCTTCGTCTCCGCCTCGATCTGACGCTTCGTCTCCTCGAGCCGGCGGCCGCCGCTCCTCCTCGGCCTCGCTCCTTCACGCGCTCGATCTGCGCGTCCGCCGACCTTGCGCGCGTCCGCGAGGATGTCGGCCGCGTCGCCCTTCGCGTCGGCGATGAGCTGCCGGTGCTGCTCGAGGAGCTCGCGCGCCTCGTCGCGGGCCTTGTCCGCCTCGTCCACCGCCGCGCGAATGCGGTCGCGGCGCTCGTCGATCGTCTTCTGGATCGGGCCGAACGCGTACTTCCGGAGCACGAAGAACGTGATCGCGAACGCGATCAGCGTCCAGATCATGAGGCCGGGGACGACCTCGATCAGGCCCGATGCGAGAGAACGCCGCCATCGCTCAGACGAGGACGTACGCGAGCAGGCCGCCGATGAGGCCGTAGAAGACGACCGCCTCGGTGAGCGCGAAGCCGAGCCACTGGATGCCCGTGAGCTCGCCACGCAGCTCGGGCTGTCGGGCGACCGCCTGGATCATCGAGCCGAAGATGTTGCCGATGCCGACGCCGGCGCCGAGCGCGCCGAGGCCGATGCCGAGCGCAAGCGCGATCGCCTTGCCGGCGTCGGCGCCGTCTTCGGCGGCGGCGAGGAAGAAGAGCGAGGAAAGCATCTGGGAGGACCCTCCTTAGTGATCGGGCTCGATGGCCGAGCCGATGTAGATGGCGGACAGGGCGGCGAAGATGTACGCCTGGATCGAGACGACGATCACGACTTCGAAGAGGTAGAAGACGTGCCGCAGCCGGGACCGCGACGACCGCCAGGAACACGTTCTCGAGCACGATGATCAGCCCGATGAACGTGAGGATCAGCATGTGGCCCGCGAGCATGTTCGCGTAGAGGCGGACGGACAGGCTGATGAGCCTCATGAACTGCCCGAGGATCTCGAGCGGGACGATCAGCGGCAGCATGACCTTCGGGACGTCGGGGATCCAGCTCTTGAAGTACGCCCACGAGCCATTCGCGCGGATGCCCTCGACGTGCGTGAAGACGAAGGTCATCAGCGCGAGCGCGAGCGTCACCGACAGCGTCGAGGTGGCCGCGAAGATGGCGAACGTGGGTAGCGCGACGCCGGCGACGTGGCACCTTCTCGTCCGAGAGCGGCAGCGGGATGAAGCCCGAGGATGTTGACCGTCCAGATGAAGATCATCAGTGTCGCGACATACGGGAACCAGCGGCCGATCGCCTTCGTCGGCAGCCCCTGCTCGGCGACCTGGACCTGCGCGATCTCGTAGATCGTCTCGCCGAGGGCCTGGCGCTGCGTCGGCTCACGGCCGAACTTGACTCGCATCAGGACGAGCCCGAGGAGGCACGAGCACAGCGCCCCGAGCAGGAGGTACGCGACCGCCTTGTTGATCGACATGTCGAGTCGGGCCGATGTGGATCGGGATCCAGTCGTGCAGCTCCCACTCGTCCGAGATGAACGCGCCCTTGTTCTCTTTCTCGGACCCCTGTGCGAGGGCGACGGATGGCAACGCGAGTGCCAACAGCGGTATGAGCGCGACGAGTCGCTTCATCGCGCCTCTCCGCCGAAGTAGGTCGCGACCCCGACGCCGAGCTCGGCCGTGAACGCGATCGCATAGAGGATCGCCGCGGTCAGCCCGACGGTCTCGTTCGAGACCGTGACGATGACCAGCACGACGCCGACGAGTAGCCCCCGTGAGGTTGTTCCGATGCCCCGCATACCTGCGGCGGCGAGGTTATCGGGGCTGTTGGGCAGCCGCGCCAATAGCAGCGCGAAGATCTCCGCTGCGACCCAGAGGACCGCCGCGAGCGCCCAGCCCTGCAGCGGCCAGCCGGCAACGGCGAAGATCGGAAGTGCGAGCGCGATGATCGTGCCGCCCGCAACCGTCGGGCCGATGCGGCTCGGCAGGGGCCGCGGCGTCGAGAAGATCCCGGTGCCGCTCACCGTGCGGACCTTCCGTAGACCTGGTACACGACGAGCACGCCGAGCGGGATTCCCACGATCGCGCCCACGAGAAGGCCGATACCCGCGGATCCAAGCGCCCATCCCACGAGAGCGCCGACGATCATCGCCGCCGCGAGAGCGCCCAGGAGCAACCCCGAGGCGGTGGCAAGCGAATGAGGCGAGGGGGCCGCGTCCGGCGTCATCCCGGCCGGAGCATATCAGCGTGCTTGTAACAACCTGATCTCGCTTGGTTACTCGAAATCAGCCCGACTTCGTTACAGCGTTTGCGCGGGTAGGATCGCCCGGTGCAACGGGTCGTCCTCGTCCACGGCAGCGTCGTCGGCGGGCGAGGCACGTGGGCAGCTCAGCGCCCGCTGGCCGATCGCTTCGAGCTTGTCGTTCTCGAGCGTCCCGGGTTCGCACCCAACTCACCCGTCGAGCGCGTCGACTTCGAGGCGGATGCCGTCCTCGTGGCGGGCATGTTCGAGCCGGGTGATCACCTCGTCGGGCATTCGTACGGCGGCGTCATCGCGTTGCTGGCGGCTGCCGCTCGGCCGGACGAGCTCGCCTCCCTCACGCTGATCGAGCCACCTGCAACGCAGGTGGCGGCGGGAGATCCTGTGGTCGATGCCTTCGCGGCCGCAGGCGCGGCGCTCTACGCCTCGGCGTCCCGGGAGGAGCCGGAGGTCTTTCTCCGCCGGTTCCTCGAGGCCGTCGGCTCGGGATTCGACCCGCCCTCGCCCCTACCGCCAGAGCTCGAGCAAGGCGCCCGCGCGCTCGCGGTCGAGCGTGGGCCGTGGGAGGCGAAGATCCCGCTCGATGCGCTCGCGGCCACGAAGTTCCCGAAGCTCGTGGTCTCGGGAGCACACCACGAGGCTTTCGACCGCATCTGCGACGTCCTCGAGCGCCGGCTCTCCGCCGAGCGCGTCGTGTTGCCGGGATACGGCCACGTCGTTCAGCGCCACCCGGACTTCAACGACATCCTGGCCGACTTCGTCGCCCGCGCGGGCGGGCGCTAGGCGCTCATGCGCTCGCGAGCCTCTTCCTGCTCCCGCTCCCGCCGTCGAATGCGCGGGTTCGCGAGCTTCACGATCTCGAGCAGGTAGACGACGTAGATCGAGAAGGCGATCGCGAAGAAGCCGATCGCGAGCACGACGATCGTCTGGAGGGGATGCCACTCACCGCCCTCGCGGAACGGCACGAAGCGCGTCGCGAGCGCGGCGCCCGCCAGGCTGGCGCACCACAGCCACATCGTGAGTGCCGCCCGCCGCTGCGAGAACCCGATGTTGAGGAAACGGTGGTGCAGGTGGCTCCGGTCCGCCGCGTAGATGGGGCGGTTGTGCTTCATGCGCCGCGCGACGACGAACGACGTGTCGATGATCGGCACGGCGAGAACGAGCAGCGGCAGCAAGAGAACGACGGTCGACGCGGTCTTCAGCAGGCCCTGGATGGAGACCGCAGCGAGGATGAACCCGAGGCAGAGCGCGCCCGAGTCGCCCATGAAGATGCGCGCCGGGAAGAAGTTGTGGCGCAGGAAGCCGAGGCAGGCACCCGCGACGATCGCGGAGAGAATCGCCGGATCGGGCTTCCCCAGCGAGAGGGCGAGGATCGCGTAGGTCACTCCGGCGATGCCGCAGACACCTGCCGCGAGTCCGTCCATCCCGTCCAGGAAGTTGACCATGTTCATCACCGCGACGATGAACAGCATCGACAGCGGCACGCCGATCCAGGCCGGAATGTCGAGCACGCCGAGGAACGGGAACGTGACGTGGTCGATCCAGACGCCGAACATGCACGGGATCGAGGCCGCGACGAACTGACCGATGAGCTTCACGGACGGCGACAGCCCGCGGAAGTCGTCCACTGCGCCGACGACGGTGGCCACCGCAGCGCCGAGCAGCACTCCCCTGCTCTCGTCCGAGAGGTCGAGGAAGGCGAGCGCCGGGACGAGGATGCCGAGGAAGATCGCGAGGCCGCCGAGCCGCGGGATCGGGCGGCGGTTGATCCTTCGCGCGTCCGGCCGGTCGACGGCGCCGAGCATGCGCGCCATGCCGCCGACCGCCGGGGTCAGGAGGACGACGATGACGAACGCGATCAGCGCCCCGTAGAGGACCTCCGGCGTCGCCCGCAGCTCGTCGAACACTGTGCTCTGCTACTTCGTTCCGTAGAGCCGGTCGCCTGCGTCGCCCAGGCCGGGGAGGATGTAGCCCTTGTCGTTCAGCCCGCGGTCGACCGACGCGACGACGATGCGCACGTCGGGATGCTCGCGGTGCACTCGCGCGATGCCCTCGGGCGCCGCGATGAGCGCGATCAGCCGGATGGAGGTCGCGCCCGCCCGCTTCACCGTCTCGACCGCGGCCGCCGTCGAGTTCCCGGTCGCGAGCATCGGGTCGAGCAGGATGACGTCGCGCTCGCGCGAGGTCGTCGGGGAGCTTCACGTAGTACTCGACCGGCTCGAGCGTCTCCTCGTCGCGGAAGAGCCCGATGAAGCCAACGCGTGCGCCGGGAACCAGGGAGAGCACCGCGTCGAGCATCCCCATTCCCGCGCGCAGGATCGGGCAGACCGCCACCTTCTTCCCCGAGATCCGCCGAGCGGCCATGTGCTCGAGCGGCGTCTCGATCTCGACCTCCTCGTCGGCGAGCTCCTTCGTCGCCTCGTAGGTCAGCAGGAGGGTGAGCTCGTTCACGAGCTGCCGGAACATCTGCGTCGTCGTCGTCACGTCCCGCAGGAGCCCCAGCTTGTGCTGCACGAGCGGATGCGTGACCTCGGTGACGAGGCGGGTGGCTGACGCTTCGAGGTCGGCTCTGGTGTCCACGCTGGCCTCCTAGTCGGAGAAGGTCGGGAAGGCGGGCAGCCCGGGATACAGCGGGCGGCGCTCGAGGAGCGCCGCGCTGCGGGCGCCGAGCGTCGCGACGTCGGCGTCCCCCTGAAGCGCGCCGCACATGATCGCGCCGACCTCGCGGAAGTCGTCCTCGTCGAGGCCTCGCATCGTCATCGCCGGGGTCCCGACCCGGAAGCCGGACGCGACCGTCGGCGGCCGCTCGTCGAACGGAACCGTGTTGCGGTTCACGGTGATGCCGACCTCGGCGAGGCGCTCCTCGGCGTCCTTGCCGCTCCACTCGGTCCGGCGGAGGTCGACGAGCAGGAGATGCGTGTCCGTTCCGCCCGTGAGGACGTCGAGCCCGCCGTCCTGCAGCGCCTCGGCGAGCGCGTCCGCGTTCGCGCGCACCTGGCGCTGATAGTCGCGGAACGCCTCCGAGGCGGCGATCTTGAAGCACGCCGCCTTCGCCGCGATCACGTGGTTGAGCGGTCCGCCTTGCATCCCCGGGAAGACGGCCCGGTCGACGGCCTGCGCGTGCTCCTCGCGGCAGAGGATGAACCCCGAGCGCGGCCCCGCGAGCGTCTTGTGCGTCGTCGAGGTGACGAAGTCGCAGTGCTCGACGGGGTTCGGATGCAACCCCGCGGCGACGAGCCCCGCGAAATGAGCCATGTCGCAGAGCAGCAGCGCGCCGACCTCGTCGGCGATCTCACGGAACCGCCACGTCTCTACCGTGCGCGGATAGGCCGAGCCGCCGCACACGATGAGCTTCGGCCGGTGCTCCTTGGCGAGCGCGAGCACGTCGTCGTAATCCACGAGGTCGGTCTCGCGCGAGACGCCGTAGTGGACGATCGTGTAGAGCCGGCCCGAGAAGTTGACCTTCAGGCCGTGCGTCAGGTGACCGCCGTGCGAGAGCTCGAGCGAGAGGATCGTGTCGCCGGGCTCGAGCGCGGCGAAGTAGACGGCCATGTTCGTCTGGGCGCCCGCGTGCGGCTGGACGTTCGCATGCTCCGCGCCGAAGAGCGCCTTCGCGCGGTCGATGGCGAGCTGCTCGATCTCGTCGACGACCTCGCAGCCACCGTAGTAGCGCCGGCCGGGATAGCCCTCGGAGTACTTGTTCGTCGGAACGCTGCCGACCGCTTCGAGGATCGCCGGCCACGTGAAGTTCTCGGAGGCGATGAGCTCGATCTCGTCGCGTTGCCGCTCGAGCTCCCGCTCGAGCAGCGAGGCCACCTCCGGATCGACCTCGACGAGCCCGGCGGTCCGGAGGGCGTCGAGCGTCGACGGCGTCGTGGCCATGTGCGCGGGATGCTACTGCGCAGATGGTTGAGGCCTCGAGATCGCCGTCTCCGGGGCGTGAGGTGGCCGCTCCGGGGCGCGACGGGAGAGCGGCGGCGATGCTGCACGCCTCGGTGCCGCTCTCCCGTCGCGAAGCGCACGCCCGACGCCAGGCCGCTTCGCGGCCTGAGTCCGGGCGGTAGCGGCCCGGACGCGCCAGATCGCGCATCCGGACGCGCGAGATCGTGGCCTCAACCATCCAGGCTGCGCGCGATCCGGGCGAGTGCCTCGTCCGCGGGAACCGCGCCTTCGCGGAGCACGCGCGGCTCGGACCCGGTCAGGTCGACGACCGTCGACGGCGAGCCCGGCAGCTCGCCGCCGTCGAGCACGGCTGCAACGGCGTCGAGGATGCCCCGCGGAACGTCCTCGACCAAGGCCGGATCGGCGCCGCCGTGGAGGTTCGCGCTCGTCGCGGCGACGGCGCCCACGGCCTCGAGTAGCTCGGCGGGCGCACCTTCCACGTCGGGCAGTCGCACACCGATGGTCTCGGGCCGCGATCCGGTCAGCCACGGCAGCCTCCGCGCCGGATTCGGGAGCACGAGGGTGAACGGCCCGCGCACGAGCGCCGCGGTCTCGATCTCCGGGACGAGCTCGAGCAGCGCATCCGGGCTCCGGGCAACGAGCGCGACCGGCTGCTCTGGTGTGCGGCCCTTGAGCGCGGAGAGGGCGCGCACGGACCGCTCGCGGTCCGCGCGGCACGCGAGCCCGTACACCGTGTCGGTCGGCAGGACCACGAGCTCGCCCACCTCGAGCGCGGCGACCGTCTCTGAGACCGTGCTCACCCCCGAACCCCCTCGACGACCCGCTCGCGGCCGGTGAGGTCCTCCGTCGTCGTCACTTCCGAGTAGCCGAGCTCATCGAGAAGAGACGCCACCCGCGCCGCGTCTCCGTCGGCGACCTCGAGGACGAGAGCACCGCCCGAATCGAGCACGTCGAGCGAGCCACGAGCAACTGCCTCGGTCGCGCCCACGCCGACGAGCGCCTCCCGCGGCTCCCACTCGCGCACCTCCTCCTGCAGGGTGTCGAGCTCCTCCGGGAGCACGTACGGCGGGTTCGAGACGACGAGGTCCCACGGGCCGCCTGGAAGGCCGGCGAAGAGATCCCACTCGCGCAGCTCGACGGCGAGTCCCGTCGAGAGTACGTTCGCGCCGGCGACCTCGAGCGCGCCAGGGGACGCATCGACCGCCGAGACCTGGGCGCCAGGATGCTCGTCCGCGATGGCGAGCGCGATCGCGCCGCTTCCCGTCCCTACGTCGAGCACACGCGGCTCGCCGATCGCCGTCGAGACGACGCGAGACAGCGCTCGACGACGACCTCTGTTTCCGGCCGCGGGACGAGCACGCGCCGGTCGACCGTCAACGTCAGCCGCCGGAAGCCCCACTCACCGAGCACGTACGCGAGTGGCTCGCGCGTCTCACGTCGGGCGACGAGCGCATCCAGGTCAGTGCCTCCTCGCGCGAGAGCTTTCGCTTCGGCTCGAGCGCGAGCTCCGAGCGCGACGTTCCGAGCACGTGCGAGACGAGGATCTCGGCATCCACGCGCGGCGACTCGCAGCCGGCTGCCGTCGAGTCGCTCGGTCGTCGTCGCGAGCGCCCGCGCGACCTTCACGCGGAGGCGGCGGCGAGTGCTTGCCGCTGCTCCTCGGCGCGAAGCGCCTCGGTCAGCTCGCCGAGGTCTCCGTCGAGGACCTGGTCGAGCCGATGGAGCGTGAGCTTGATGCGGTGGTCGGTGACGCGGTTCTCCGGAAAGTTGTAGGTGCGGATCTTTTCCGCGCGCTCGCCGCTGCCGATCTGGGAGCGGCGCGAGGCAGCGAGCTCGGCCTGCTGCTTCCCGCGCTCGAGCTCGTAGAGACGTGCGCGCAGCACTCGCATCGCCTTCTGCCGGTTCTGGAGCTGCGACTTCTCGTCCTGCATGGCGACGACGAGACCTGTCGGGAGGTGCGTGATCCGGACCGCCGAGTCGGTCGTGTTCACGCTCTGGCCCCCTGGCCCGGTCGACCGCATGACGTCCACCCGCAGGTCGTTCTCGTGGATCTCGATCTCGACCTCCTCGACCTCGGGCATCACGGCCACCGTCGCCGTCGAGGTGTGGATGCGACCCTGTGACTCGGTCTCGGGCACCCGCTGTACGCGGTGCGTGCCGCCCTCGAACTTGAAGACCGAGAACGCGCCCTGGCCTTTCACGGCGAACACCGCCTCCTTGACGCCTCCGCCCTCGCTCTCGCTCGTCGACAGCGCCTCGGTCCGGAGACCCATGCGCTCGGCGTAGCGCGTGAGCATGCGCCGCACGTCCGCGGCCCAGAGCCCGGCCTCGTCGCCGCCCACTCCCTGGCGAACCTCGACGATGACGTCCTTCTCGTCCGCCGGGTCGCGCTCGACCAGCGCGACCCTCAGCTCGTCCTCGAGCCGGGCGATGTCCTGCTCGAGCTCTGCCGCCATGCCTGCGAGCTCCGGGTCGTCGTGGGCAGCCTCGAGGTCGTCCCGGGCCTGCCGCCACTCGTCCGCGAGCCGCTTCGGCGCCTCGAGCTCCTTCAGCCGTCGTCCCGCGTCGGCAGCCTGACGGTGGTCGTTGTAGACCGCGGGGTCGGACATGCGCTCCTGCGCCTCCGCGTAGGAGCGGTCCAGCTCGTCGACGAGGCGCTCGATCGCCATCGCCGAGAGGTTGAGCGCCGCGCTACGCGAGCGACGCGTCGACCGTGATCTCGGGCACCGCTGCGAGCGCCTTCGACACGGGGCAGTTCTCGACTTCGCGTCCTCGGCCGCCGCGACGAACGCGTCCTCGTCGATGCCCGGGACGGAGCCCCTCGACCGTGAGTGCGATCTTCGTGATTCCCGTACCGGGGACGAAGGTCACGGTCGCGCGACGTCTCGAGCCGCTCGGCGGGCGGATTCCCGCCCTGGGCGAGCCCGTGCGAGAGCGCCATCGAGAAGCAGGACGCGTGGGCGGCGGCGATGAGCTCCTCGGGGCTCGTCCTGCCGCTCGTCCTCACCTGTTCGCGCGGCCCAGGTGACGTCGGGAGGCCGCCGAAGACGCCGCTTCCGACACGTTCGATCGTCCCGCCACCCTCGAGGAGCGATCCGCTCCAAGTCACGTCGCAGTGCTGTCGGCCATCAGGTTCCTCCTCGAGAGTCGCTTCGACGGTCACGGTCGCGCTGGCGCTGATCAGTGCCGAGAACGGGCAACCGGCGTCGGCGGCCTCGGCCGCCTTCGCGAAGCCCGACGTCGTCGACGCCCGGGGCCACGACGCGTGCCGAGATGCGCGGAGGCAACGATGCGGTGGCCGCGCCCCTCGACCTCGTCCATCGTGATCGTGCAGTGGACGTGCATGTGCTCCGGTGGAGTACCCGCTCGGGCGAGCTCGCTACCGAGCGAGGTCACGAAGCAGGTCGCGTGTGCCGCAGCGAGCAGCTCCTCGGGGCTCGTCTTGCCGGCCGTGACCTCGATGCGTGCGGCGATGGTCGATCGGAAGCTCGAACGATCCCGTGCTCGCAGCCCGAACGACGCCGGACCCGCGCGCCGTCGTCCCCTCCCAGTCGATCTCGGCTTCTCGGACGATCCTGCGGCATCAGGCCATGACCTCGACGCGCGACTCGAGCCTGCCGCTCCTCGGGCGTCTCCGCAGCCTCCTTCTCCATGACGCGCTGCGAGCGCCTGGATCGAGACCTCGACCTGATCGTCGGTCGGCTCGCGCGTCGTCAGCCGCTGCAGCCAGAGCCCGGGCGCGAGGAGCGTCATCAGGACGCGGTTGTCCTGGTGCTTGCCCGGCGTAGCGGATGAGCTCGTAGGCGAGCCCGGCGATGACGGGCAGGAGCAGGATGCGGCTCGCGATGAGCCAGGGCAACGACGGGCGGCCGACGAACGCGAAGACGAAGATCGCGATGACCATGACCCAGAGCAAAAACGCCGTTCCGCAACGCGGGTGGATCAGGCTGAACTTCTGCACGTTCGTGCGGCGTCAGCTCCGCGCCGCTCTCGAGCGCGTTGATCGCCTTGTGCTCGGCGCCGTGGTACTGGAAGACGCGCCGGAGGTCCGGGAAGCAGCGAGATGAGGAGGATGTACGCGATGAAGACGCTCACGCGGATGACACCCTCGACGATCACGAAGAGCTCGGTCTGCTCGACCGGGAGCCAGCTCGTGATGAGCGCCGGGCCGACCTTGAAGAGCAGCAGCGCGAACCCGATCGCGATGACGAACGAGAAGATGATCTGCCCGCGGCCGATCTGCGTCTGGATCTCGCCGTTCTCGTCGCGCTCCTGCGAGGCGACGTTCGCGGAGATCGCGAGCGCGCGGAAGCCGATCGCGAGCGACTCGCCGAGCGCGACGACACCGCGAATCACCGGCAGGCGCCACAGCCTCCGGCGCTGCATCGGCGACGAGATGTCCTGCACGACCTCCGTGATCTCGCCCTCGGGCGTGCGGACGGCGACCGCCCAGCGAGGACGGGCTGCGCATCATCACGCCTTCGAGAACGGCCTGCCCGCCGTAGCTGACGGCCATGTTGCCGCTACTCGTCGGTGCCGCTGGCGCGCGCCGGCCTTCTCGAGGCGGCGCTGGAAGCGCTCCACCCGGCCGCCCGTGTCGACGAGCTTCTGCTTCCCCGTGTAGAACGGATGGCACTCGGCGCAGATCTCCACGTGGAGCTCTTCCTTCGTCGAGCGCGTCCAGAACTCGTTGCCGCACGAGCACGTCACGTGCGCGAGGACGTAATCGGGATGGATGTCGGCCTTCATCGGCGGGCCAGGATAGCAGCGGCCGTCGACGGAGCCGACGTTCCCGCCCGAGACGACGCACGACCGGTCCGTCTCGACCGTCGAC
The DNA here is from genome assembly GCA_963778725.1 of uncultured Gaiellaceae bacterium. Lineage (GTDB taxonomy): Bacteria > Actinomycetota > Thermoleophilia > Gaiellales > Gaiellaceae > GMQP-bins7. The sequence continues at coordinate 26,407 of CAVZVL010000018.1, read as the reverse complement.
CTTCCCCGCGAGGACCGCCGCCACCGCAGCGGCACCGGCCGGCTCGCACGCCAGCTTCGCCCGCGTGTAGAGGAAGCGCAATCCGCCCTCGATCTCGTCCTCGCTCACGAGCACGACCTCGTCGACGCGCTCGCGCAGATCGCCGAGCGTGGCCCGACCCGCATGAACGGCGCGTTGAGACCGTCGGCGATCGAGCGTCGGCGTCACGTCGACGCGCTCGCCCGCCGCGAGCGCCGAGTGCAGTGCGGTCGAGAGCTCGGGCTCGACCCCGACGACGCGGGCAGTCCACCTGCCGCGGCGATCGCCACACCGGAATGAGGCCTCCGCCGCCGATCGGGACGACGATCGTCTCAACGTCAGGGCAGTCCTCGAGGATCTCGAGCCCGACCGTCCCCTGTCCGGCGTCGTGAACGGATCGTCGAACGGATGGACGAGCGTGCGCCCCGTCTCCTCGAGCAGCACGTCGAGCCGCTCGAACGCCTCCACCGGGTCCGCCGCCTCCAGGTCCACGCAGCGCCGTAGCCGCGCGTGGCCGCGACCTTGCCTCGCTCGCGCCGCGCCACATGACGACGAGCGAGTCGAGCCCCTCCTCCGCCGCACCCCAGGCGACGCGCCTGCGCGTGGTTCCCCGCCGAGATCGCGATGATCCCGCGCGCCTTCTCCTCGGCAGTGAGCGAGGCGAGCTTGGTGAGCACGCCGCGCGGCTTGAAGGAGCCGGTCCTCTGCAGCAGCTCCGCCTTGAGGAACGCGCTCCGGAGCGAGCGACGCGACACGGAAGCGTCGGCGTGCGGTGGAGGCGGCCGGTGATGACCTCGCGCGCGCGCTCGACGTCGTCGCGGCTGATCGACAGCCGATCCAGGATCCTAGTCGCGTGCATCAGAATGCGGCCGTGGAGAGCGTCGCGGAGCGGCCGATCCGGCTCGTCGTGCGCGACGACGACCTGAAGCGCAGTCGGCTGACCGTGTTCTTCCGGCTGTTCCTTGCTATTCCGCTCTTCGTCTGGATCGCGCTCCGCGGCGATCGCGGCGTTCGTCGTCGGCTTCGTGAACTGGCTCGCGGTGCTCATCCAGGGCGAGGTGCCGGACAGTCTCCACGACTTCGTCGCCTCGTACATCCGCTACTCGACGCAGGTCAGCGCGTACGTCTTCCTTGCCGCGAACCCGTACCCGTGGTTCCGCTGCCAGGCGGACTATCCGGTCGACCTCGAGATCGACCGTCCGGTCAGGCAGGGCCGCTGGGGAGGATTCTTCCGCCTCGTCCTCGCCCTGCCCGCCTTCCTGCTGGCGACTGCGCTCGGCGGCGGCTTCACAACCGGATCCGCCGGATTAGTCGTCTTGTGGGCGCGGTCGAACGGCAACAACGATGCCCATGGACTCTTTTGTGGACGCTTTCTCGCCCGGTGCCGGAGTTGCCGCAGCCGCGGCGTTCCTCGCCTGGTTCTTCGCGGTCTCCCTCGGACGGTGCGCCGCGCGGGCTCCGCGACCTGGTCGCGTTCGCCCTCGGCTACGGGGCGCAGGCCGGCGGGTACCTGTTCCTCCTGACGCCGCGGTATCCGAGCGTCCGATCCCGCGCTCGCCGAGCCGTACGCGCAGCTGCCCGAGCACCCGGTGCGCGCCGTCGTCACGGACGACCTCGCGCGTCCGCGCCTTACGGTCGTCGTTCCGCCTCTTCCTCGCCATCCCGCACTTCGTCTGGCTCTTCTTGTGGATCGCTCGTCGTCTTCGCGATCGCATTCTTCGTCTGGCTCATTGCGCTCGCGCTCGGCCGGCTTCCAGCTCCGCTGCACCGCTTCCTACGCCGCGTACGTGCGCTACGTGACGCACCTGTTCGCCTTCGTCTACGTCATCGGCCGCCGGTTCCCCGGCTTCACGGGGCGCGAAGGCTCGTACGAGATCGACATCGCGATCGACCCGCCCGTCGCGCCAGAAGCGGCTGACGATTCTCTTCCGGTTCTTCCTCGCCATTCCCGGCGCTTCTTCGTCGCGAGTGCGCTCGGCGAGCGTCGCCTTCGTCGATCGCGTTCCTTGGCTGGTGGTTCGCGCTCGTCACGGCCCGGATGCCCGAAGGGATGCGGAACCTCGGAGTCGCGTGCCTGCGCTACTCCGCTCAGACGTACGCCTACGTCTTCCTGCTCACGAGCCGCTACCCGTACGCGGCGCCCGTGCTTCGCGAGCGCGAGCCGGAGCCCGAGGAGCTCGCCGACTTGCCGCACCCGCTTCCCGGAGACACGTTCTGAAGTCGGCCGTCGCGGTCCTCGACCATCGCCCTGCTCACGCTGGGCGCGTTCCTCCTGTACCCCACCGCCGTCCCCGACAACCTGTCGCTCGGGCCGGTCGACGTCGACTCGCTGTTCGGCGCGGACCTCGTCGCCCGCGCCCGACGGTACGAGCGCTTCTTCTACGTCGACTGGCTGCTCGCAGCAGATCGCGCTGCTCGTCACGCTGTGGCTCTACGCGAAGCGCGGCGCCGCGTTCGCACGCGAGTCGTCGGCGGGGCCGATCGGCACGGGGATGCTCCTGGGCATGCTCGGCCTGGCGATCGTTTGGCTCGTCCACGTCCCGTTCGCGCTCGCCGACCACTGGTGGCAGCGGCGCTGGGACCAGAACGACCTCAGCTACCTCGAGTGGCTCTTCGAGGACTGGGCGCTGCTTGCTGCTCAATTCCTCTCGATCTGCATCGCGCTCCTCATCGTCATGGGGCTCGCGCGGAAGCTGGGGGAGCGCTGGTGGCTGCCCGGCGCCGCCGTCTTCGTCGGCATCGCTGCGCTCTTCTCCTTCGTCGCGCCATACCTCGACTTCACGACCACGCCTCTGAAGGACAAGGCGCTCCTGGAGGCCGCGCGCAAGGACGAGGCGAAGCTCGGCCTCGGCCACATTCCGTTACGCGTCGAGAAGGTAAGCCCCGACACGGACGAGGCCAACGCGTATGCATTCGGGATCGGGCCGTCGCGTCGCGTCGTGTTCTGGGACACGATCCTCACGAGCCCGTTCACGGAGGAGGAGCAGAAGGTCGTCCTCGCACACGAGCTCGCACACCATTCGCAGAAGCACCTTCCCAAGGGTCTCGGCTGGTTCGCGCTGTTCGCGATTCCCGGCGCGTGGATCCTCATGCGGACGACGCGGAGCAGAGGCGGAATGGGGATCCCCGCGGCCGTCCCGCTCGCCCTCTTCGTCGTCGCCGTACTCCAGCTCGTGACGACACCCCTCCAGAACCGCATCTCCAGCCGTGCCGAAGCCGAGGCCGACTGGAGGGCGCTCGAGGTCACACACGACCCCGCGGGCCTCGAGCAGCTCATGATCACGCTCGGGAAGACCGGGCTCGGGGACCCTGACCCGCCGTTCCTGGCCCAGCTCGCATTCGGCGACCACCCGTCCCTCGCGGATCGGGTCGCGATGGCGCGGGCGTTCGAGCTCAGGCGCTAGAGGCTTGATGCGAAATTGGCGTGACGCCGGGGGCGGTCACGACCAAGCCGGGCGGTGTCGGCACGCCTCGTGCAGGCTTGAAGCCCGTGCGAGGCGCGACGGTGCCGATCCGGTGCCGTGTCGTGGCCGTCCTCCGGCCCACGGGAATTTCGCATCAAGCCTCTAGGTCAGGGTGTACTCGGGGCCGGAGCCGCCCTCGGGCGGTGTGAGGCGGCCGCCCTTCGCCGTGATCGCGCCGCACTGGACGCAGTTGGACGGTGTGATCTCGACGTTGACCATGCCGTCGCCCAGGTCGCGGCCGACCTCGTACACGTGAGCAGGGCACATCCACTGCCACGCCTCGGCGACGGGCCGCCGCACGGTCGTCCGCACCTTGAGGTGGCTGGGCTGGTCGTCGCGCGTGCGGTTCCCCGAGGCGAAGACGGACGAGAGCTTGTCGAAGATGTACTTCCCGTCCGGGGTCGGGTAGCGCGTCGCGCGACCGGTCTTCTTCAGCGGCGCGGCGGCGTTCGGGTGCGTCGGGAAGCGGCCGTTCGGCGCACGTCCCTTCGTCACGGTCATCGCGCTCGCGATCGCGCCGCCGAAGAAGAAGCCCTTGTCGAACGCCTGGCGCATGTTCCGCACCTCGTACAGCTCCTTCCAGTACCTGCTCGCGCGCAGCGACTCGTCGTACGAGTCGAGCGCGCCGGCCGGCTCGTGACCTCGCCGCGCTGGAGCGCGCGGAACGCGGCCTCGGCGGCGAGCCGTCCCGACTCGATCGCGTAGTGGACGCCCTTGAGCCGCGGCACGTTGACGAGCCCGGCGCCTTCCCCCACGAGCAGGAGCCCGGGCGCGTTGAACCTCCGAGGCAGCGAGTAGTAGCCGCCCTCGGTGATCGTCTTCGCGCCCCAGGCGACGCGCTCGCCGCCACGGAGGATCTTCCAGACGAGCCGGTGCGTCTTGAACTCCTGCAGGACGTCGTGCACCGAGAACTCGACGTCTCGCGACTCGAGCCCCGCGACGAACCCGACCGTCACGAGGTCGTCGCCCATCGGGTAGATGAAGGAGCCGCCGAACTCGGCGAAGCTCGGCGACGTCCGCAGCGGCCAGCCCATCGTGTGGACGATCTTGCGGAGCGGCTTCGGCACGCGCCAGACCTCCTTCACGCCGAGCGCCCAGATCTGCGGGTTCTCGCCGTGCAGACCGAACTGGTCGATCGCCGCTGCGGTCAGGTAGCCCTGCGTGCCCTCGGCCAGGACGGTCAGCCCGGCCATGATGTCGTTCCCACGCTCGAAGGTCGCGAGCGGCTCACCCTCGCGCCCACGCCCGCGGTCGCCCGTCCGGACTCCGACGACGCGGCCGTGCTCGACGAGCAGCTTCGTCGCAGACGTCTCCGGGAGGACGACCGCCCCGAGCTGCCTCAGCCTGCTCCGCCAGGAACCTGCCGAGCTCGGCGAGCGACATGATCAGGTTGCCGTGATTCCGCATCGTCGGCGGCGGCGGGATCCGCAAGGCGCCCCTGCGCGTCAGCACGTAGACCGCCTCGCCGGGCACGTCACCGTAGGTCGGGAAGTCCGCCGTCCTGAGCCGGCCGCGGAAGAGCTCACGCAACGGCGACGGGTTGACGACCGCGCCCGAGAGGAGGTGCGAGCCCGCCTGCTTGCCCTTCTCCAGAACCGCGATCGGCACGTCGCCGAGCCGCTCGCGTACCTCCGGGTGCTCCTCGAGCAGCTGGCCGAGCCGGATCGCGCACGCGAGCCCTCCCGGACCCGCTCCGACGATCGCTACCCCGACCTCGATGCGCTCCTCGCGTGGGTCCGTCGGCGCGCCGACCGCGTCGATGGCGCCGAAGGGTGGAGTGAAGTCGATCGGCCTGGCCACGGTTCGACCCTATCCGCGCGCGCGCACGAGCTCCGTGAGCTTCGGGACGATCTGATGGAGATCGCCGACGACGCCGATGTCGCAGAAGTCGAAGATCGGAGCGTTCGGGTCCTTGTTGATCGCGACGATCGTCCCCGAGCCCTGCATGCCGACCTTGTGCTGGATCGCGCCGGAGATCCCGCACGCGATGTAGAGCTTCGGCGCGACGGACTTGCCGGTCTGGCCGACCTGGGTCGAGTAGGGGTACCAGCCCGCGTCGACCACAGCCCTCGTCGCGCCCACCGCTCCGCCGAGTGCAGCCGCGAGCTCCTCGAGCATGGTGAAGCCCTCGGGCGAGCCGAGCCCGCGTCCGCCCGCGACGATGATGTCCGCGTCCTCGATCGACGGCCCGCTCGACTCCTCCTGCGTCTGCTCGACCAGCGTCGCGAGCGTCGAGAAGTCCGAGAACGTCGGCTCGAAGCCCTCGACGTCCGCGCTCCCACCCGACTCCACCGGGTCGAACGCGCCCGGCGCGGACCAGGGCGAGCCGCGGCCCGCCCTTCCAGCCCACGTCGACGACGACTGTGTCGCCCAGCGCCGCACGCTTGCCGACGAGCTCGTCGCCGTCGACGGAGAGATCGGTCAGGTCCCAGTTGAGGCCTGCGTCGAGCCGCGCCGCCAGCCCCGAGGCGACGTCCGACGCGAGCACGGACGCCCCGAACAGCACGGCATCGGCGCCCGTCTGCTCGACGAGCGTCGCGAGCGCGTCCACCCGCGGCTGCGGGAGCGGCGACGCGAGCTCCGGCGCATCGGACGCGTACGCCGTCGTGGCCCCGTACGCCCCGGCGCCGCTCGCGAGCGCGGTCGCGCCGTCGCCGAGCACGACGCCGTGCGCCTCGCCGAGCGCGGCTGCTTTCGAGAGCACACCGAGCGCGCCCTTCTCGAGCGCACCCCCGTTGTGCTCGAGGAAGACGAGGAACCTCAAATCAGCTTCTTCTCCACGATCAGATCGACGACCTTCTGAGCCGCCGAGCCGTCGTCCTCGATCGTGATCGTGTCGCCGCGGGCGGGCGGCGGGCCGAGCTCGAGCACCACGGTCTGCGCTCCCGCCTCGCCGGCGGAAGACGCATCGACGCCGACGTCCGAGAGCGACAGCGTCTCCTGCGGCTTCGTCTTCGCGCCCATGATCCCCTTGAGCGAGGGGTACCGCGGCTCGTTGATCGCATCCGAGACCGCGACGACCGCAGGCAGGGGTGCGCTGATGAGGTCGTAGCCATGCTCCGTCTGGCGCTTGCCCGTCACCGAGCCGGGCTCGACCGTGAGTGCGGCCACCTGTGAGACGACAGGTCGCCGCAGCTTGTCGGCGACCGCCGACCACAGCACGGCGCCGTCACCGTCGCCGGATGCCTGTCCGAAGAGGACGAGATCGACCGACTCCCGCTCGAGCGCGCCCGCGAGGGCACGTGCCGTGCCGAGCAGGTCCGACCCGACTGCGCCCTCGTCCGTGATCAGCACGGCTCGATCCGCCCCCATCGCCAGCGCCTTGCGCAGGGAGTCCACCGCCTTCGCGGGGCCGAGCGACACGAGAACGAGCTCGCCACCCTGCGCCTCCTTGATCCGGAGCGCTTCCTCGACGGCGTTCAGGTCAGTCGGGTTGAGTGCCGCCTCGCCGGAGCGGTCGAGCCGTTTCGTCGCCGGGTCGATCCGCTTGTGCACGGTCGCGTCCGGCACCTGCTTGACGCAGACGGCGATCTTCACGGCGCGGACTCTATCGGCGGCGTTCGCGCCGCCCCGCGGTCAACTGCCGACGGCTGATCTAGCCCCAGGCGCCGCGACCGCTCGGGTCGACCTCGGCCGTCGCGGCCGCAAGACACGCCGCGGTCTGCTGGGCGCGAGTCGCGCGCACACGCCGCGACGAGCTCCCACGTTCGGCTCGAGCAGTCCGACGACGATCCCGAAGCCGGCAGCACACCGGTCGCGCACGACCGTCGGAGCGGCCGCACAGAAGCGCGCTGCCTCTTCCACGCCCTTCACGCCCTCCCCGTCGCCGAACGTCCTCGCCGCGCCGTAGTAGCAGTCGCCCACCCACGTTCCTGTCGAGCCGGCACAACGTGCGCACCCGCCGGAAGTCTTGGTATCTCGCGTCCACGACCGCATCGCGGCCGAAGCCGCGGAAGCAGAACGGAGACCACAACGTGCCCGGCGGAGCGGCACACGGCAGCGGTGCGGGCGAAGTCGTTCGAGTCGAGCTGGAGGATCCAGGTCGTCGAGCGGACGTAACAGGACGCACGGAAGCGAGTCGCGACGTCCGTACAGGGATAGAGAGGCCTCTTCTCGTCGAGGTAGCGCGAGCGGAACCCGAACCGCGTGCTCACGTTCTCCATGAACGATCCGCTCGTGCACGTGACGGTGTCCCAGCCGGTGCCCAGGTCGGAGCAGAGCGAGAGCGCCATCGGCAGGTCGTAGCCAGTCTGGAGCATGAATCCGTGCCCGAGCCCGTGACGGCACTGGTAGTCGAGGAAGCTCCGTCTGCGGATGCCGACGCTGACGCAGAGCCGGCGCGCGACTTCGCCGAGCTTCGCCTTCGTCGTGATCCCGACGAACGCCCGCTCGAGGATCCCGTGGTAGTAGCCGGACGCACAGATCGAGGATCCCTCGGAGAAGGTTCGCGCGATGTTGCCGTTGTACCGCGCATAGGCCGCAGAGCCGATCGTGTGAGCGATGCGGTGGCAGTCGCGCAGAACGTCCTCGTTGTGGTCGAGATCGGTCGTGAAGACGGCGAGGGCACGTTTCGGCCCTTGCTTGAACGAGAGGTTCCCGAACGCCTGCTCGAGGCAACTGTATGCGTGCCCGCAGTCCGTCAGCGCGGTGTCGTCGGGCACGAAGTTCCCTGCCACCGGATGGAAGACGCCTCCCGGCGCGCCCGCCGCAACCTGGATTCCGGTGCCGGAGCCACCGAACGCGACCAGGAACGCGATCGTCGGCACCGCGACGAGCGGGATCACGAGGAGAATCGGGAGGAGGCGCCTCTTGAGGCTTCGTGAGTTTGGGGGCTGCACGCTCGTCTCGCTCTCCATCGTAGGAGCGGTATCGGCATTCGTGGACCATTCGAACAGGCGGATCGTGCAAGCCGATCGGCCGGATGCCTGTTAGCGTCCGCACCCGTCGCGCGCGCACCGGAGCTCCACCACGCTGCATGAGACGCCACCGGACGACAGCGGTACTCCTCGGTCTCCTTGGCCTCTTCGCCGCCGCGTTCGCGACCAGCGCAAGCGGTCGCGAGAGGGGCACCGTACCGAGGCTGATCTTCCCTCTCGTCGCGAAGACCGTCCTCTGGGACAACTACGGCGACCCGCGACCGAACGGCCACCACGCCGGCATCGACATGGAGAACCCGTGGCGCGCGCCGGTCGTCGCGGTCGAGGACGGCACGTCAAGTACTGGGAGTCCGGGCTCGGCGGCTGCATGCTCTATCTCTACGGCCTCAGCGGGACGACGTACATGTACATCCACCTGAACAACGACCTCACCGCGAAGAACGACAACAGGGGCGGGTGCGTGAAGGACGTCTCGTTCGCGGTGCCCAACGGCGCGAAGGTGACGGCCGGCCAGCAGATCGCCTGGAACGGCGACTCCGGCGACGCCAACGGCAACCCGCATCTCCACTTCGAGGTGCATCCGAACGACGGCGTCGACGTCGATCCCTTCCGGTACCTGAAGCGCGCCGTCAAGCCGCTCTTCCCGGCGCGGGAGGGGAGCGTGTTCAGCCTTGCCCTGCACGGCCAGCTCGTCGCGGCCGGAGCCGGCGCGGCGACGCTCGAGGTCGACCGCGTCCGCAAGTACCCGGGTGGGCGCTGGCTCGACGTCGACCCACGTGAGGTCGAGCTCACGGTCCCGCTCGGCACGGACGCGCAGCCGTTCGCGCAGCTCGCGTCGGCCACGTCGCAACCGCTGAAGAAGCCGGCGAACGTGGCTGTCTTCACCCTCAAGGCCAACGCCACCCGGGCGGCGATCGTGGGCGCGCCCGGTGAGCTGCTGCTCGGCCGGGTCGTTCCGACGCCGTAGCGGTACGACGGCGACCCGATCGCAAGACAAGCGCACATCCCTCGGACGGGGCTGCTCAGCCTGCGTGGCGTACGCCGACGCTGGCGACAAGATGCGAATGAACCGATGACGGCTGGAACCGCTGTGCTCACTCGCCCGGCGTCGACCGAGTCGACGCGAGCACTGACCGCCGGAGCGTACGCGCTCCTCGGGGTGACTCTCTGCTGGTCGCGCCTCGTGGGCCTGACGCACAGCTACTGCTGCGACGAGATCCGGACCGTTTCGATGTACGTGGAGCGCGGACCGCGCGAGATTCTCGCCGGTCCGTACATACCGAACAACCACGAGCTGTTCAGCCTCCTCGGGTGGCTGACCTTCTCACTCGGCGGGGAGTCCGAGGTCGCCATTCGGCTCTGGTCGGTGCTTCCGTTCCTCCTCGGAGTCGCCTTCACGACGGCATGGCTTCACCGCCGCGCCGGTGCGCTCTCCGGAATCGCGTTCCTCTTCCTCGCGACGGCGTCACCCCTGCTGCTCGACATCTCACGGATGGGCCGCGGCTACGGCCTCGCGTTCCTCGCCATGAGCGTCCTCATGATCGGCGCGCTCGAAGCGGCGCGGACAGGGTCCTGGTGGGCCATCGCCGCGGTCTCGGTCGGAGGGTTGTTGGGATCACTCACCCTTCCCCACTTCGCGCTGACGTACATCGCGACGTGTGCCGTCTTGCTCGCCAAACGCGATCTCCGAGCGCGGCTCGTTCTCCCCTTCGCGACGACGATCGCAGTCGTCGCCGCGTGGTACGCCCCGCATTTCGACGACATCGCCACGAGCTCGCTCGCCGACTACGGGCAGCGAATCGACACGCGCTGGCTCGCCACCGCACCTGTCGACCAGACGCTCGTGCCCGCGTTGACGATGCTCGACGACTCGTTCGTCCGTCCCAATCTCCAGTCGCTGCTCTTCAGCCTCATGCTCGTAGCGGTTGCGGGATCGAGCCCCCTTCTGCGTGCGAGGTTCCCGCGGCTCGTGCTCTGCGTCCCGGTCGTGACCACGGTCGTCGCGTTCTGGCTGACGAGGACGTACATCGTGCCTCGGTTCTTCAGCTTCCTTCTCGTGCCGCTCTTCATGCTGCTCGCAACCGGCTCGGCAGCCGTCCTCTCTCGGCTGCGAAGTCGACCGGCCCCGGTGCGGACAGCGATGGTCATCGCGATATTCGGAGTGCTGTCGGTGCAGCTGGTGCCGCTCGTGATCGACGTCTCTCGCATGCCTCGCGACGCAACGGGAGAGGCCGGCACGACGATCCGGCATCTCGTTCCCGCGTCGACTCCAGTCGTCGCGCACGTGCCCTACCCGGACGACATCTCGTTCTTCCTCGGGAGAGCGGTCGAGCCCGCGTGGACATCCGCCGAGGCGGGGGCGGTGTGTCATCGCGCCCGAACCGCGGTCTACGTCGATCAGCCATATCTCGTTCCGGAAGCACGCGTTCCGTGTGTTCGCCGGGCCGGGACACGCCACTACGACTTCCGGCAGTACACCCGCGGTGGACGCATCGACGTCTGGATGATTCCTCCCGCAGCGGGGTAAGGAGCGAAAGAGGCTTGCGCGGTAGGACGTCGGCCCGTCCGGTCGAACTCAACGAACGATGAGCGGGGGGCTCTCCATTCTCATGCCGGTCTTCAACGAGCGCGCCACGGTCGAGGCGGCGATCGACGATGCGCTGACCGCGGAGCTTCCGGTCCCGACCCGCGAGCTCGTCATCGTCGACGACGGCTCGACCGACGGCACCCGCGAGCTCCTCCGCTCCACGGAGTGGCCCGAGAGCGTGAAGGTCGTGTTCCACGAGCGCAACCTGGGCAAGGGCTCAGCCGTGCGAACGGCGCTGCAGCACGCGACGGCCGAGTTCGCCGCGATCCTGGACGCCGATCTCGAGTACCGCGCGGCCGACCTCGCGCACGTGCTCGAGCCGCTCGTGTTGGGTGAGGCACACGTGGTCTTCGGCACGCGCGCGTGGACGTCCCAGTCCTCGTTCAGCTTCTGGTACGTCATGGGCAACAAGGCAGTGACGATGGCGACGAACGTCATCTACAACTGCTGGATCTCGGACGTCATGACGTGCCACAAGGCGATGCACACCGAGCTCTTCCGGTCGCTGCGCCTCCGGGAACGCGGGTTCGCGATCGAGCCCGAGATCGCGGCGCGCGTGCTGCGCGCCGGCGAGCGGATCCACGAGGTGCCGATCTCCTACAAGGCCCGCGGCCGCGACGCCGGAAAGAAGCTGACGGCGTTCGACGGGCTACGGGTGCTGCGAACCCTGATTCGCTGCCGTTTCGCCTGACGTCGGGTCTCAGCGCCGCCAGAGCTGCGCGCTCACGCGCCAGCCGAAGTCGTGCCTCTCGACGAGGTGGTGGTCGCCGAAGCCGAGAGGACGCCGCTCCGCCCGCGCGATAACGCCCCCGTCCTCGGACCAGCGCAGAACCCAGATCGAGTCTGCGGTCGAGGTGTCGACGACATGGGCGCCGTAGTACGTCGCAGCAGGCGCCGCCCACCAGGGGACGACCACGATCGCATCACCCGGACCCGCTCGCCGTTCGACCGTCGCCACGGCGTTCCGCCATCCCTCTCCGCGCCAGTTGTTCCCGCCTATCGAGTACCAGTGAGCCAGCCCGGCGACGGTCGCCGTCAACGCGACGGCTATGAGCACGCCCGCAACACGCCGGCTGACGGCGAACAGCGCAGCCGCTGCAAGCAGAGCGAATGCCGGCGCGGCCGTTATCAGGTACCGATCCAGGAACACGGGCCGCACGAAGGAGGCCGCGAGCGCGAGGACAAACGGTGCGAACGCCCAGGTGCCGAGCCAGAGCGCGTCTCCGCCACGCCCCTGCCGCCGGAGCATGACGAGGGCGATGATCGAGAGAACCAGCCCGACGCCGAGGGCGCCCGAGATATCGAGAAGCGCGCGCGCTGCGACTTCGGGCGATGGGCGCTCGAGCCAGTTGTCGACCGGCGTCTGCCGCGCCCGAAAGAAGGCCCAGGGGATACCAAGGACGATCACGAGACAGACCGCCAGGAGACCGTGTGGCAGCACCGACCTTCGTTCACGCAAGCCCAGAACGATGTGCCCCGGAACGAGCACGAGCGCCGACACCGGCTGGAGGACGAAGACGAGCGTGAGTCCGAGCCCGTACCACGCCCAGGCAGCGCGCGATCCGACCGCGATCGCGCGGAGCAGGAGTAGGGTCGCGAGGACTCCGGCGGCGAGGACGAACGAGTACGAGCGGGCCTGCTGCGACCACTGGACGATGAACGGGCTCGTCGCGAGGAACAGCCCTCCGACGAGCGCGACTCGCCTCCCCAGCACGGGCCGGGCGAGGACGACGAGGAGCGCGCACGCCACCGCCGACGCGACGACGGACGGCAGGCGCAGCGCCAGCTCCGACGTGCCGGCGACGAGCGTCCACGGCGTGATCGCTGCGTAGTAGAGCCAGTGGTATTGATCCTCCGGATTGAGCAGGTGCCCTCGCACGGCCTGTGCCGTGAAGGATTCGTCCACCCAGAGGGACGGCGTGCCGAGCCGGACGAGGCCGAGGACGACCGCGACCACGCTCACCAGCGTCATATCGACGGTGAGCGAGCCCACGGCTCGTTCGCGAATCGCGCCGTCGTCGAGCGCTCCACCGAGCGCGGCTGTGGCTGGGCTGCGTCGCATCGGGATCACAAGAGTGGACCTTGAGGTCGTCGTCGACTTGGCCGATCAGGGGCTTTAGGCACTGCCACTTCAAAGATCGCCTGGGACGCCGTCGGCACGGGACCATCATTCGGTCGGGTTTGCCCTAACCCTTTGGCCGGCACCGCGCTCACGACGTCCGCAACGGGCTTAGATGCAGGGATGGAGCTGCACCTCCAAACCACGACGCCGACGAAAGACGCGCAAGCACGCCCGCTCGCCTGGGCTGAGCCGCGTCGCATCGCGGTCGTCATCGCGTACGTCGGGCTCGGTGCAGCCCTGCTGTGGTCGCGACTCGCATTCCTGGGCCACAGTCTCTGGAACGACGAGATCCTCATGGTCGAGGGATACGTGCGCGCGGGGCCCAGGCACATCCTCGCCGGCCCCGATCTCAGCCACGAGCTCATGGCCCTCCTCGCCTGGCTGACGACACGTCTCGTCGGGGAGTCGGAGATCGCGCTCCGTCTCCTCTCGGCCGTGCCGTTCGTGACAGCGGTCGTCGTCGTGGCGGTCTGGCTGCACCGCCGGAGGAGCGCGCTGTCCGCGATCCTGTTCGTCTTCCTCGCGACGGTCTCGCCCCTCCTCCTGGACATCACGCGGCAGGCGAGGGGCTACGGCCTTGCGTTCCTCGCGATGAGCCTCGTCGTCGTAGCCGCGCTCGAGGCCCTCCGAACGGGCAATGCCTGGGCAGTGATTGCAATGTGTGCGGCCGGCGTCCTCGGAGCATGGACTCTCCCGCAGCTTGCCATCGCGTTCATCGCCGTCGGGGCGGTGGTCGTGAGTGATTCGCGAACGCGCTTGCCCGCTGCCGTCGGGCTCGTCCTTTCGGTCGTCGCGATCGCGGCGTGGTACGCACCGCACACGGGTGCGGTGCACAGCGCGGCCCAGATCCCCGACGGCGTCCAGATCGGGTTTCCGTGGGTGCTGACAGCTCCGATCGACCAGATCCTGCTCCCCGCCCTGCTCTGGATCGACGGGACCGCGCTCGCGGCAGGAGTGATCTGGCTGCCGCTGGTCGCGCTCGCGGTGATCGTGGCCGCCGCAAGCCCGTTCCTCCGCGACCGTCGCGCCGCGCTCGTGCTCTGCGCCGGCCCGGTCGTAACGGTGACCGTTCTCTGGCTCGAGCACGCGTACGTGATTCCTCGCTACCTGAGCTTCCTGCTCGCTCCGTGGTTCATCCTGCTCGCAACCGGCGCCGCCGACATTCTCCAGCGTCTCCCACGGCGGCCGGCACTGGCGCGCACCGTGATCTGCCTGGTGGCGATCGGCATCCTCGCGATCCGCTTCGTCGGCCTGGCGCCGGACGTCGTCGCCCTCCCGCGCGAGGCGCACCGGGACGTTGCGAGGGTGATCCAGAGCGGCCCGCCGGGCACTCCTGTTCTCGCATACATGCGGAATCCGACGAACCTCGCCTTCTACCTCGGGCGACCCGTCGACCACCTCGACGCCCGCACGGTCGCTTCACGGGTCTGCACCGCGAGGCGCCCCGTCTACTACGTCAGGCAACCGCTCGGCAACGCCGACGTGCGCGTTCCGTGCCTGAGCCGACCGGGCGTTCGGCACGACGGCTTCCGTCAGTACGCTCGCGGCGGACGAATGGACGTCTGGTACGTCCCGCCCGGTCCTAGTCCGAAGCGGCCGTCGTGGCCGTCCTCGATCCCGCCGAACCGCTTCCGCCCGGAGGCAGTCACCCTCGGGGCGTGCAATGGACGCTGACGTCCAGACTGTCGATGCGGCTGACCCCGAGTGCCGATATTCGCGAGCGTGGCTGCTAACGCCGAAGTCGCCTCGCTGGCTCCGCCCGAGATCTCGGTGATCATCCCCTGCCTCAACGAGGAGGAGGCGGTCGGAAAGGTCATCGACCACGCATTCGAGGGGATCCAGCGCTCCGGTCGGACGGGCGAGGTCATCGTCGTCGACAACGGCTCAACGGACGCATCGGCGCAGATCGCGCGCGCGCCACGGCGCGATCGTCGTCGCGGAAGCGCGGCGAGGCTACGGAAGCGCATACCTGGCAGGCCTCGACGTCGCACGAGGCGACTACCTCGTCATGGGCGATGCGGACGACACGTACCCGCTCAACGAGCTCGGGACATTCGTCGAAGACCTCGAGGCGGGCACTGACCTCGTCATCGGCTCACGGTTCAAGGGAACGATCCACGGCGACGCGATGCCGTTCCTCAATCGCTTCGTCGGCAACCCGGTACTCACCGGGATGCTCAACGTGATGTTCGGGGTTCGAGTCTCGGACGCGCATTGCGGAATGCGCGCGCTCCGCCGCGACGCGCTTGCAGTGCTCGACCTCCACTCGACCGGCATGGAGTTCGCATCGGAGATGGTGTTCAAGGCGTACCGTCGCGGGCTCACGGTCAGCGAGGTGCCGATCGACTACTACCCGCGGGTCGGCGAGTCGAAGCTCAATCGCTTCGGCGACGCCTGGCGCCATGTCCGCTTCATGCTCCTGTACAGCCCCAGCTGGCTCTACCTCGGGCCAGGAGGAGTGCTTCTCGCTGCTCGGTCTGGCCGGGATGGTCGTGCTCGCGTCCGGCCCGATCGACATCCTCGGCCGGACGTGGCAGATCCACACGATGCTCGGATTCGTCGCGATGACGCTCATCGGAGCACAGGTCGTCCAGCTCGGGGTCTTCGCTCGGACGTACGCGCGCGTGCGGATCGGCGAGCGAGACGCGCTGCTCGAGAGGCTCGGCAAGCGCATCACGCTCGAGCACGGCCTCGTCGCGGGCGGCCTCCTCATCCTGTTCGCGGTCTCTCGGCCTTGCCTGGGTGGCGATCGAGTGGGCGCAGAACGGGCTTCGGTGCGCTCGGCCGCGCGTACGAGACCGCATTGCTCGTGACGGCTCTCGGGCTCGGCATCCAGATCGTCTTCAGCGCGTTCTTCCTCGCGCTTCTGACCATGCCGCTGCGTCGCGAGACGACGGCCGTCTCCGAGTAAGCACGCGCGACGTGATCTCGGTCGTCATCCCGGTGAAGGACGGCGGGACGGATCTCGTGCGATGTCTCGACGCGATCGGCCGCCAGCGCATCGACGAGCCGGTCGAGGTGGTCGTCATCGACTCCGGGTCCACGCGACGGGAGCGGAGAGCGCGCACGAAGCCTGGGCGCCCGGGTGCACACGATCGCGCCGGAGGAGTTCCACCACGGCAGGACGCGGAACCTCGGTGCGCGAATCGCGAGCGGAGAGACGCTCGTGTTCACGAGCCAGGACGCGTACGCGGCCGACGAGCTCTGGCTCGCGCGGCTAACCGCTCCGCTCAGCCGGGACGACACCATCGCCGGCGTCTACGGACGACAGCTCCCGCACGCGAACGCCACACCGCCCGAGCAGTACTTTCTCGACTTCCTCTATGGGCCGAACCGTCGCGTCCAGCGACTCCGGAACGGCGACGAGCTCACGTTTCAGGCAACGCTGTTCTCGAACGTGAACTCTGCGATGCCGCGCGCCCTCTGGGAGGCCTACCCGTTCGCCGAGGACATCGTGATGAGCGAGGACCAGGAGTGGTCGCGGCGTGTCCTGCGAGCTGGGCTCGGGCTCGTGTACGAGCCGGAGGCCGCCGTATACCACTCGCACGTCTACTCCGTGGCCGGCGCGATGCGGCGATTCTTCGACTCGGGCGTATCGGCCGAGCACTCCTACGTCGACGGGAGCGCGTCGACGGCCGCGCTCCGGAGAGCCGGGGCTCGCTACGCGACGGGCGAGCTGAGGTGGCTATGGACGACAGGACAACGGCGCTGGATCCCGTATACCGCGGTCTACGAGGTCGCGAAGTTTGCGGGCCTCCAACTCGGCCGCCGACACCGCCTTCTCCCCATGCCCTCAAGAGACGCATGAGCGCATACCCCGGCTACTGGCGCGGATAGCGGACGCCGAACGCTCGCATGGATGCTCAAGGACGAGCGGCGGCGGCCCACCCGGTGACGTCCTCAGGCGGTGACCGCGCCGCGCAGGAAGTCGACGATCTCGCCGGTCGTCGCCCCCGGGCCGAACACCGCCGCCACGCCGTTCGCCTTGAGCTCATCGGCGTCGTCCGGCGGGATCGTGCCGCCCACGACGACGAGCACGTCGTCAGCGCCGTTCGCCCGCAGGCCCTCGACGATCCGCGGCACCAAGGTCATATGCGCGCCCGACAGGATCGACACGCCGACGGCATCTGCGTCCTCCTGGATCGCGGTCTCGACGATCTGCTCCGGCGTCTGATGGAGACCGGTGTAGATGACCTCCATCCCTGCGTCCCGAAGCGCTCGCGCGATGATCTTCGCGCCGCGGTCATGCCCGTCCAGGCCAGGCTTTGCGATCACCACTCGTATCGTGACCGGCACATCGGCAGAATACCGCGGTGCGCCTGACCGTCATCGGCTCGTCGCCGGCATGGCCGAACCCGGGAAGCGCGCATTCCGGGTACATGCTCCAGGCGGACGGCTGCCGCGTCCTCCTCGACTGCGGGCCCGGAGTTCTCGGGCGCCTGAGGGAGAACGCCGAGTGGCCGGACGTCGACGCCATCGCGATCACCCACTGGCACCTCGACCACTGGGGCGACCTCGTGCCGTGGGTCTGGGGAAGCTTCTACCTCGCGTCGACTCGGCCCGTCCCGAAGCCGCAGCTGTGGGTGCAGCCGGGTGGCGCCGAGTTCCTCGCGTCGTTGGGCGAGCGGCTCGGTTTCCCCGACATGTTCGAGCGCACGTTCCATCTCTCCGAGTACGAGCCGGGCAAGCCATTCCTGACCGGGAAGCTCGAGGTGACCGCGACACGCGTCCCGCACTACCGGCTCGAGACGTACGCGTTCCGAGTGAAGTCGAACGGCACCGTTCTCGCATACTCGGGAGACTCGGCGCCGTCGGACGAGCTCGTGAAGGCGGCACAAGACGCCGACCTCTTCGTCTGCGAAGCGACACTGCTGCGCGGAGAGCTCGATGGCGAGCCCCGCGGACACCTGTCGCTCGACGAGGCGGTGGAGGCATTCGAGGCGTCCGGAGCCAAACGGCTCCTCGTCACGCACCGGCCGCGGGAGCTCCCGACACCGGATAAGTTCGAGCTCGCCTACGACGGGCTCGTGCTCGACGTCTGACCTCGTATAACGGCGGCGCTAGCGCGACGGAGTTCCCATCGCGGACATGAGCGCCCGGCGCACGCGCGTTCCCGTCTCGCTGTCCTTCACCGCCAGAACGTCGCACGCACCGGCCAAGACGAGCTCGAACGACCGCGCCGAGAAAGGCTCGACGCTGTAGCGGCGGAGCTGGAAGCGGTCGCTCTGCGGCGAGTTCGCCCCGAAGATCGCCGCTGAACGCGAGCTTGTAGCCCGCCTGTTGAACCAGGCTCCGGATGCTCCGGCCCGAAGTCGAGCGGATGTGCCCTTGATGTACGCGAACGCCTCCACCTCGCGTCCGAGCCGCTCCTCCAGGCGCTGCTTGGACACCACGAGCTCCCGCGTCACCTCCTCCGGATCGAGCTCCGAGAGCCGCGTATGACTCACGCCGTGGGACTCGATCCGAAGACCTGAGGCCTCGAGCGCCGCGAAGTCGCTCCATCGAATCGTGGGGTTCTAGACACCGAGCTGCCGGAGCGCGGTTTCATGGGGTAACGGTCCGTCGTCGTCCAGGAGGCCTGTCGGGACGAAGATGACGGCGGGGTACCCGTGACGGAGCAGAATCGGCGCCGCGTTCTCGAGGTTGTCGCGGTAGCCGTCGTCGAACGTGATGAGGACGGCTTTCCGGGGAAGCGGCGCACCCGTCAAGATAGTGGTCGAGGACCGCATCGAGTGAGACCGGCCGGTATCCGAGCTCGGCGAGCAGCGACATCTGGCGCGCGAACGTCCGGGTCGGAACGGTGATCGGGTTCGGCCAGAGGTCGTTGACCTTGTGGTACGTCAGCACGCGAAGCGTGCGGTCTTCGCCGTCGTTCGAGCCGGAGAAGAGATTCGACGTCTCTCCGACGCCGCGGTAGGCGGCGTTCTTCGCGAGCTGGAACGCTCGGAGCCCGGTCGCGGCCATCTACGGGCTGACCTCGGCGAGGAGGTCGAGAGCTCAGCTCGACGTCGTCCTGCTGATGCCGTACACGCTCGAGGGTGAACGCCGTCATGTCGACGTCGTCCTGCGCGGCCCGGCGCAAGACACCGCGCACGCGTGCATCCAGCGATTCGGGAAGCCGGTAGCGAAGTCCGAGGCGGTCGATCTTCGCGAGCTTTCGCGCCCTCGCGGCACGTGCCTTGACGATGGACTCGATCGGCTCGTCTGCGAAGACGCCATAGACGGTGACGGCGGAAAATGCCGCCCCGAGCGCTTCGCGGAAGTCGTCGGCGGTGTACTCGCGGGCGTGATGACGGTTCCACGGCCGCTGACCCTCGTCCAGGCGCCAGACGCGATTCGGCGTCGTGATCAGGGCCGTACCGTCCGGCTTCAAGACCCGCCGAATCTCCCGGAGCCAGGGTTGCGGGTCCAGGAAGTATGCGATGACCTGGAAGGCGACGACGAGATCGAATGCGCCATCCGGCGCCGGGATCGACGTGCCGTCGTAGACGTCGACCTCCGCTCCGTACTCCGCGGCGGCATGCTCGACCATCTCGGGGTCGACCTCCAGGCCAAGGTATTCCGCGCCTTCCACGTGCAGGAGCGGCGCTCCATAGCCTTCGCCGAATCCCAGGTCGAGCACGCGGCCACCCGAGCGCACACGCCCCGCCGCATGGTGGTACGCATACAAATGGAGCAACGCAACAGCCCGCTCGTCGGCCGAGCGGGCGGCGTGGGGAACGAATCTGTTCGTAGTCGGTCGCAACGAGAGGGCGGCGCTCTGTTGATCGGCTCGGACGCATCTCACCAATAAGCGGGGACGAGCGCGCCGCCCAAGCCCGAAGGCGGGTCCGAGACCAGACCTCGGTCTGAAGGAATCGACCTGGGCGGTCGATACCCTCAAGTGCCGTGATCTCCGTCGTCGTCCCGCTGCTCAACGAGGAGCACTCCCTCGAGACGCTGTACCACGAGATAGCGAACGCGCTCGAGCCGCTCGACCAGGGGTTCGAGGTCGTCTTCGTCGACGACGGCTCGACGGACGGAAGCCTCTCGGTCCTGTCGCGCATGCACGACGAGTTGCCGAACGTCGTCGTCATCCATCTCCGCCGGAACTTCGGCAAGGCGGCGGCGTTGCAGGCCGGCTTCCTCGAGGCGAAGGGCGACCTCGTCATCACCATCGACGCGGACCTTCAGGACGACCCCGCCGAGATTCCGAAGTTGCTGGCGAAGCTCGACGAGGGATTCGACCTCGTCTCGGGCTGGAAGACGCGTCGCAACGATCCGTTCACTCGCCGTCTGTTCTCGCGGATCTTCAACTGGTCGACCGGCGTGATCTCGGGAGTGCGACTCCACGACGTCAACTGCGGGCTGAAGGCCTATCGCGCGGAAGTCCTCCGGGGACTTCGGATCTACGGCGAGCTGCACCGCTTCATCCCGGTGCTCGCGTCCTACCAGGGGTACCGCGTCGCCGAGATCCCGGTCAACCACCGCGCCCGCCAGCACGGCAGCTCGCGCTACGGACCGGAGCGCTACATCCGCGGCTTCTTCGATCTCCTGAGCGTCACCTTCATGGGCCGCTACCGGTACCGGCCGCTCCATCTCTTCGGTGGCATCGGACTCCTCATGGGCGCGATCGGATTCGTGATCCTCACGTACCTCACGATGCTGTGGTTGTGGGGCCACGGCATCGGCACGAGGCCGCTTCTGAGCCTCGGTGTGCTGCTCATGGTCGTGGGAATCCAGTTCGTCTCGCTCGGTCTGATCTCCGAGCTCCTCACGTCGCAGCACGAAGAGCGCATCTCCGAGCAGGAGCGGACGGAGCGCATGGTCGAGGACGTCCTGCGCTGACCGCGCGTCCTTGAAGATCCTCGCAATCACGTCTACGTACCCGCGGTACCCGGGAGACGGGGTTGCCCCGTTCGTCGGGTCGATCGTGCGTGGCGTCGCCGATCTCGGCCACGAGGTGCACGTCCTCGTCCCAGAGCACGCGAACTGGCGGTGGCCGGAGCACGACGGTCGCGTCACCTTCCATCGATTCAGGTACTCCCCGGTCCGCTCGTGGACGCCATGGGGCTTCTCGGCCTCGTTGGCCGGCGGGCCGACGATCCGTAAACCGCTCTATCTCCTCGCACCGGTCGTGGCCACCTCGGCCGTCCGAGCTGCGCGGAAGATCCTCGCCGGCGGAGGATTCGACCTCGTTCACGCCCACTGGGTCGTCCCGAATGGACCGATCGGCGGACTCGCTGCGGGCGCGACTCCGCTCGTCGTGAGCATGCACGGATCGGACGTCGCGGTGTCCGAGCGGTCGCGCGCATTCGGACGCGTCGCACGGTGGACGTTCGAGCGGGCCGCAGCGGTCACCGCGCCGAGCCGCGACCTCCTCGTCACGCGCGCGACAGCTCGGCGCTCACGAGCCACTCGAGCTCGTCCCGTACGGAGCCGACGAGGTCGCAGTGTCGCCCGACTCCGCGGCGGCACTGCGCTCACGCCTCGGGGTTGCCGCAGACGACGTGCTCGTCGCCGGGGTCGGACGGCTCGTCCCGGTCAAGGGCTTCGACTACCTCGTCCAGGCGCTCGCCGAGGCATCGAGGGAAGACCCACGTCTTCGACTCGTGCTCGTCGGCGACGGCTCCGAGCGGACGGCGCTCGCCGGCCGCGCAGAGTCCCTGGGAGTCGCAGATCGGGTCGATCTCGTCGGGGCGGTCGCGCACGCCGACGTTCACGAATACCTCGCGGCGGCGGACGTCGTCGTCGTCCCGTCCATCCACTTCGAGGGACTCGTGGACGGCCTGCCCAACGTGGCGCTCGAGGCGATGGCCGCCGGGAAGCCGCTCGTCGCCACCCGGGTCGGTGGGCTCCCCGAGCTCGTGCACGACGGCAGAAACGGACTGCTCGTCGAGGAGAAGAGCGCACCCGAGCTCGCCTCCGCGATTCTCGGGTTGGCGGGCGATGCGGGCCTCCGTGCCCGGCTCGGAGCAGCCGCTCGAGACGAGATCTCGCGCAGAGCGCAGCTGGGAGGCCGTCGGCGCGCCGGTTCGTGCGAGATCTACGAGCGCGCAGCCGCGACGCGCTAGAAGACCGGCGTCTCGCGCCACACGCCCCACACCTCGCGGAGGGCGTCGCACATCTCGCCGAGCGTCACGTAGTCGCGTGACGCGTCGATGATCGGCGGCATGAGGTTGACGTCCGTCCGCCGCGGCCGCCTCCTTGAGCGCGGCGAGGCGGCGTCTCGACCTTGGCCGAGTCGCGCCCCGCCTTCACCGCGGCGAGCCGATCGATCTGCTTGCTGCTCGAGCGCCGGGTCGATCTTGAGGATCGGGATCGGCTCCTCGTCGTCGAGGACGTAGCGGTTCACGCCGACGATCGACGCGCTTCCCCGACTCGACCTCGGACTGGTAGCGGAACGACGCCTCGGCGATCTCGCGCTGGAAGAAGTTGTCCTTGATCGCCGGGACGACGCCGCCGAGCCGGTCGATCCGGTCGAAGTACTCGTACGCCTGCGCCTCGAGCTCGTTCGTGAGGCGCTCGACGTAGTACGAGCCGCCGAGCGGGTCGATCGTGTTGACGGCGCCCGACTCGTGGGCGATGACCTGCTGCGTGCGGAGCGCGAGCCGCGCGGCGTCCTCGGTCGGGAGCGCGAGCGCCTCGTCGAAGGAGTTCGTGTGCAGGCTCTGCGTGCCGCCGAGCACCGCGGCGAGCGCCTCGAGCGCCGTGCGGACGATGTTCAC
The DNA here is from genome assembly GCA_963778725.1 of uncultured Gaiellaceae bacterium. Taxonomy (GTDB): domain Bacteria; phylum Actinomycetota; class Thermoleophilia; order Gaiellales; family Gaiellaceae; genus GMQP-bins7. The sequence continues at coordinate 3,632 of CAVZVL010000018.1, read as the reverse complement.
CTCCGGCTGCTGCGCCGTGAGCGAGACGCCGGCGGTCTGCGTGTGGAAGCGCATGAGGAGCGAGCGCTCGTTGCGCGCGCCGTAGCGGTCGCGGAGCTCGCGCGCCCAGATCCGGCGCGCGGCGCGGTACTTCGCGATCTCCTCGAAGAAGTCGAGGTGCGCGTTGAAGAAGAAGGAGAGCCGCGGCGCGAAGTCGTCGACGCCGAGGCCGCGCTCGATCGCCGCCTCGACGTACGCGAAGCCGTCGGCGAGCGTGAACGCGAGCTCCTGTGCCGCGGTCGAGCCCGCCTCGCGGATGTGGTACCCGGAGATCGAGACCGGGTGGAAGAGCGGCATCTCGCGCGCGCAGAACTCGATCATGTCGACGACGAGCCGCATCGACGGCTCGGGCGGGAAGATCCACTCCTTCTGCGCGATGTACTCCTTGAGGATGTCCGTCTGCGCGGTGCCGCGCAGCCGGTCGCGCGAGACGCCCTGCTGCTCGCCGACGCAGACGTAGTAGGCGAGCACGATCGCCGCCGGCGAGTTGATCGTCATCGACGTCGAGACGTCGCCGAGCGGGATGCCTGCGAAGAGGGTCTCCATGTCCGCGAGCGAGTCGACGGCGACGCCCTCGCGCCCGACCTCGCCGAGCGAGCGCGGGTGGTCCGAGTCGTAGCCCATGAGCGTGGGCATGTCGAACGCGGTCGAGAGCCCGGTCTGGCCGTGCTCGAGCAGGTAGCGGAAGCGCTCGTTCGTCTCCTCGGCGGTGCCGAAGCCGGCGAACTGGCGCATCGTCCAGAGACGCCCGCGGTACATCGACGGATACACGCCGCGGGTGAACGGATACTCGCCCGGGTAGCCGAGGTCGCGGGCGTAGTCGACCTCGACGTTCTCCGGCGTCGAGAGCGGCTCGTTCTCGATCCCCGAGATCGTCGAGAAGAGCTCGTCGGTCCGCTCGGGAGCGCGGTCGTAGACGTTCTCGCGCCAGGCGTCGAGCGATTCGGCCGCGCCGCGGTCCTCGGTCGTCGCCATCGCGCCGCATTGTAGGCGGGCTGGCCTCTGGCCGGTCCGGGACCTGATCGCGAGAACGAGGGATGGGAGGCGTTCGCGGCCTCCGCCGACGACAACGCGTGCGAGCGCGGCCCCTCCTCGCGCTCTCGTCGGCGCGCTGGCCGTCGCCGCGCTCGCCGGTGCCTCGACGAAGGCCGTCGGCCGGACGGGCGTGCGCTGAGCGGCGACGACGCGGCGGCTACTCGTACGCCGGACACCAGGCCGTCGTACCGCGGGCACGGCGTGCGGGCGACGATCACGATGACGCGGGCGCCGAGCGTCGAGGCGGGCCACGTCGCCGGCTGGGTCGGCGTCGGCGGCCCCGGCCAGGGTCTGAACGGCGAGGACGCGTGGATCCAGGCCGGCATCGCATCGATGCCGGGCATGGCCCCGATGATCTACGCCGAGATCACGCGCGGCAGGGCGAGCGCCCGCAGTTCATCCCGATCGAGGAAGGCGTCGCGTCGGCACGAAGCCACGACCTCGCCGTCCTCGAGATGGCCGGCCGCCCGGGCTGGTGGCGCGTCTGGGTCGACGGACAGGCCGTGACGGAGCCCGTCCGCATGCGCGGGTCGTCCGGCCGCTGGGCGCCGATCGCCACGGCCGAGAGCTGGAACGCCGGCACGGCCGCATGCAACTCGTTCGCCTTCCGGTTCGAGCGCGTCTCGGTGTCCTACGGCGGCGGCGGCTCGTGGCGGCCGTTCGTGCCGGCGCACCGGTTCCTGGACGGCACCAACGTCGTCCGCGATCTCGCGTCGGCGCCCGCGCGAGTCGGGCGTCTACGGCACGCAGGCTCGACGGCGAGAACGCTGCTGCCGTACGCGTTCGTCGCGACGTCCGGCTAGGCGTTCCGGACGCGGACGGCCTCCAGCTCGTGCGAGCCGGGCGGAAGGCCCATCACGGTCGGCCAGGCGGCGACCAGCATCGGGTTGACGCAGGTACGTCGCTAGTCGGACGCCGTCCGTCAGCGAGCTTCGACGTAGAGGGTGAACTTCGGCGCGTCGCTCCCGCAACCGAACGTCAGGGTCGACGCCTCCGGTATTCGGATCGAGTCACCGTCTCGTACCCGTGGCGGCGACGCTGACGTGGCACGTCGCTGCCTCGCACGATGCCGTGTAGGTCACGCCCCGTGATGTGTCGGCTCGTCGATCCTCGGGAGCCCGTTCGTGCGCGCGTATGCAGTGCCGCCGACGACGAGGAAGGCGAGCCACGACGCTGACCGCCGACGAACCGGACTGCAGGGCGAGACGCCGCGAGCGGCGGTCTCGCCGAGCGAGGAATCGCCAGAGGGCGATCGACGCCGAGCGCGACGGCGACGATCGCCGAGAGCAGCGCCGGAAGCAGGAAGTCCCGCGCGAACCCGTAGCGCAGATGACTCGGCCCCGTCAGCGTGCTCGCGGCGTAGCCGACGACGATGCCGGTCGCGGCGATCGTCATCTCCGCCATCGGGCGGAACGCTGCGAGTCTGTGAGCCGCTCAGGCGACGCCGCACGGCCCGGACGAAGAGATACGCAAGTCCGGCGACGCAGAACGGGAGGAGCACGAGCGCCGGGAGCTGCACGACCAGCGGAAGGCTCCAGAAGTCCTTGTTCGTGCCGGCCCCGCCGCCGGTGCTGTAGTTCGAGATCGAGCAGAGCGAGAGGTAGCAGGGATCGACGAACAACTGGACGAGCTTCGTCGGGACGAGACCGAGGCTGAGCGTCGGCGTGTGCGCGATCTCGGCGCCAGATGTGGATCCCGCCTGCGTGTCGAGCTGGCTGCCGTAGAGGAAGAAGAGATCGCGCTTTCCGGTGAGCCGTACACCGCCGCCGTCGTGATCGACGAACGCGCCAGTGCCGGCGAGGACGTTGCGAAGCCCGACTGCCAGGGCTGAGAGCCGGAACGCCAGGAACCCCAGCGCGACGATTCCCCACGCGAGCCCGATCGCCATGAACTCGAAGCTCCGGGTCGTCGCGAGCAGCGCGAGCACGACGCCGGTCAGGGCTGCCGTCGCGACCGTCGGACGGCCGGTCGCCGAACCGCACTGCGTAGACCGCCACGCGCGAGGAACGCCGCGAGGAAGTGGCTCCACGGGACGTCCGACCAGTACCACGTGCCGGCCGCGAAGACGAACGCGAGGAACACGAGCTGCGCGGCGAGCGAGACAGGCGGCGGAGCGCTCGCCCAGCGCGTCACGAGAACGCGCACGAGCACGAGCCCGAGGGCGACGGAGAGCACGTACGAGGCCCGCGTTCAGCGCGATCAGCGAGTCCTCGGGGCTGAGGCCGAGAACGTCGTGTACGAGGGCGGCGAGCCCGATGTACGCGGGGCCGATCCCGTTGGAGGCGATCGCCTCCGCATGCCCGGTGCGATCAGCGACCGGAGCGCTTCGAGATCGCGCCGCTGGTCGAACCAGGAGTCGAACATCACGGCCGCCCAGCCGCTGACCGGCAGGAGCAGGTACAGCACGACCCACAGCGCAGGGAACCAGCGGTCGATCCGCGCAACTGCGCCGACGAGCTTCGGTTGACTCTCCTCCACGAGCGCCTGGTTCATTCCACCGTACCCATCGGCGGATTCGACGTGAGGGTGAGCTTTCCGGCTAGCGGACGATCTTGACC
>CAVZVL010000017.1:0-212727 GCA_963778725.1 uncultured Gaiellaceae bacterium | reverse complement strand
CTGATCGCGTCTGCGTCGGGCGACGTGCTCCCTCAGCTGCCGCCGATCCAGCGGCGTGCCCTCGAGGGGGCGCTGCTCCTCGGCGACTCGACGTTGCGAGTTGACGATCGCGCGATCGGAGCGGCGTTCCTCGGCGCGGTGCAAATCCTCTCTCGCATTGTGTCCCCTCTGCCTCGCGGTCGATGATGTTCAGTGGCTGGATGCGGCGTCACTCGCCACAGTCCGCTATGCGCTCTCGCGTCTGGAGGACGAGCCGGTCGCTTTCGTGCTGACGGCGCGCGGAAACACGCCCGGGTGGTTGCGCCGCGCGGTGCTCGAGGAGCGTCTACAGGAGGTCGATGTCGCCGGGCTCAGTCTGGCGCGACGATGAGCCGTTCGCGCGCGCCTCGACGCTACCTTCCCGCGGCCACGCCAGTCCGGCTCTGGGAGGCTGCGCATGGCATTCCCTTCTTCGCACTCGAGCTGGCGACAGCGCTTCAGGGCGGAGGCGGCACGCTGGCGGGGGGGATAGGAGCTCCCCATCTCGACCCATCCTGACGAGCTCCGGCAGGCGCGCCTCGCCAGCGTGGGGGCCGACGCCCGCGACGTCGCCCGCGTGGTCGCGGGGATGGCCGAGCCGACGGTCATTCTCGTGGATGCAGTGCTGGGCGCTCGCGCGGAACCGGGCCTTGCCGAGACACTGGAGAAGCGCATCCTCGAGCTAGACGGCGAGCGAATCCGCTTCACGCACCCGCTGCTGGCCTCCGCAGTCGCCGCGCGCGAGACACCAGGGCGCAGACGAGCGCTGCACGCCCGGCTGGCGGAGCTCGTCCCTTCGGCCGAGGAACGGGCACGCCATCTCGCGCTCGCCACGTCCGGACCGGACGCCGACGTCGCCGCGATCCTTGAGGCGGCCGCGACGACCGCGCGCGCGCGCGGCTCACCGGCGGCGGCCGCTGAGTTCGCCGAGGAAGCGCTTCGGATCACGCCTTCCTCGTGCCCCGACGATGCCCGCCGGCGTCTCTTCACGGCAGCCGAAATGCACGACCGATCCGGGAACAGGCCACGAGCGATCGAATTGCTGGAAGGCGCGCTCGGGTTAGCTGCGCCGGGCAGGGAACGCGCAACAGTCCTCGTGCACCTGGCCGACGCCCAGTCCAGCACGGACGACGCCTTCGTCTTGACCGAGACGCGCTCTTTCAAGCCGGCGTTACGACTGGCCTGGCGACGATCCATCTCAACGTCGCGATGCGGATGCGCTGGAGCGTCGGCGCCGAAGAGGGCCTGAGGCACGCCAGGCTCGCCGTCGAGGCTGCATCTCGAGCGCGGGACGACGCAGTTCGCTGTCGCGCACTCGCCGCGTACGGCGAGCTGTACTTCCGGTCCGGACGTGGCATCCCGGCGAAGGAGATGACCGAGGCTTTCGAACTGGAAGGGTTATTGCCGGGTTTCCTGCTGGACGGGGGACCGACGCGGGCGCGTTGCGAGCAGCTCTGTTGGTCGGCGGACGTCGAGCGCGCGCGGACGTTCCTTTCCGGGTACGCACGACAGCGAAGGGACGGACGATCCCTCTGGGATGGCGACCGTCCTCTGGTTCTTTGGTTCACCGAGTGGCGGGCGGGAAATTGGGAGGAGGCGGACCGGTACGCGACCGGATCGGTGGAGCTGTGTACGCAGCTCGGCCAGCTCAGCGCGCCCATGGAGCTGGCGGCTGTGTTCGTCGACGCCCACCGAGGTCGCACCGACGAGGCGCGGGCGAGAGCGACAGGGGCGATCGCCCGCGCGCAAGCCGAGGGGATCCGCATCGCCGAGTCGGCGCACGGCTGGGTGTTGGGCTTCATCGAGCCTCGCTCGGGCACATCCCACCTGCGCTCGAGTACCTGCGAGCCGCGTACGCGCTTCGAAATGCGTTCATGCTCGAGCCTGCCGCGAGGCTCGAGCTCGGTGACCTGCTTGAGGCGTTGATCGCAACGGGTGAACATGACGAGGCGGAAGAGATCATCGCCACTTGGGAGGAGCGTTCGCAAGGCTCGACCGCGCCTGGGCGCTCGCGATCCTGGCACGCTCTCGCGGGCTGCTGCTCGCGGCGCGCGGCGACCTCGACGGTGCGTTTGCAAGCTTCGAGTGCGCGCTTGCGGAGCATGCCCGAAGCACGGATCCGTTCCACCACGCGAGGACGCTGCTCGCCCTCGGCAGGACACAGCGCCGTGCGAAGAAGCGCGGCGCGGCCCGCGCAACGCTCGACGAGGCGCTCGCCGCCTTCGAGCGCTTGGGCGCCCCCCTCTGGGCGGAGCAGGCGCGGGCCGAGCTGGCACGCATCGGCGGTCGTGCGCCTTCGCGTCGTGGGCTTACGGAGGCCGAGCGCCGAATCGCCGCGCTTGTCGCCGAGGGCCGCTCGAACCGCGAGGTCGCGGCGACCCTGTACGTAACCGAGCACACAGTCGAAGGTGCGCTGACGCGCGCCTACCGGAAGCTCGGCGTCCGCTCCCGCGGCGAGCTGGCGGCGCGGCTCAGGCGCGAAACGTGAGAAGCGCCCGCAGCAAACTGTAGGGAATCCCAGCTTTCGCGGCGACTCCCCGGGCGCGAGGCTCTGCGCTCAGTATCCGACCGTGGAGGTGTGAGATGAGAAGGATCATGCTGATGGTGCTGCTTTCGGCGGGACTCCTTGCCGGGGCGGTGGCGGGCATCGCGCTGGCGACGACGCCCTCGGGGGTGACCGTCGCGCCGCTCGCCCCGGTGGCGCAGGTCGACCAGATCAAGGCCAAAGCCAAGATCGGCGACTGGGAGGCGAAGATCAAGACGAAGGGAGTCTCCGACCTCCACTTCGTGCAGGTCACGATTCAACCCGGCGGGACCCTCGGCTGGCACAGCCACCCCGGGCTGAGCTTCGTGATCGTCAAATCCGGCACCGCGACCTTCTACGACGGTGACGACCCCAGCTGCACGCCACACGTGATCCAGGCCGGGTCGAGCGCCTTCGAACCAGCCGGCCACGTGCACATCGTCAGGAACGAAGGCAGCGTTCCCCTGGTGAATGTCGTGATGCAGCTCGTTCCGACCGGCGCACCGAGACTGATCAGCCAGCCCAGCCCCGGCAACTGCCCCGGCTTCTGAGGTCGAAGACGAAGGACGCAAAGGGGCCGGCCGGCAAGGCCGGCCCCCCAGGCCCGCCGACAATGGAGAGCACTAGCGTGCCACGCTACCTCGTGGAGGCCTACGTCCCACGATCGGGGGTGCAGGAAGCCCAAGCCGCAGCAGGCCGTGCTCGCGCCGCCGCTAAACGGCTCTCGCGAGAGGGCAACGCAGTCCGCTACGTACGCACAACGTTTCTCCCCGACGACGAAACCTGCTTCCACATCTTCGAGGCGGCGTCGGAGGAGGCCGTCAGCGAAGTCTGCCGGCAGGCGGGGATTCGGTCAGGACGAATCGTCCCGGCCGTGGAGTGACGGGAGCAGAATGAACCGGCGAGGGGACTGCGGTGAGGTGAGGCGATCTCGGCGCTGTGCCTTGCTCGCCGGGGCGGGAATCACATCAGGATGAGCGCTCCGCACCCCAAGGGCCGAGAGACCCGTCCGGGGCTGGTCTGTCTAGGGTCCGGCTCTCGGTCCGAACCTGGACGGGTGTCATCGGCGTGTAGCGACCCGCTCACGTAACCACGAAGGAGGTGTGCAGCGAACCGGCCGTGCCGCACGATATGTCGATCGGCCAGCGGCCGGGTGTCGTGCGCGTCCCGACCGTCCACGTCCACGAGATGCGGCCACCGCGTGCGCGCTGCGCGTAGAGGCCGGCGGCGGACGAGGGCCGGACTTGTAGGTGACGACGACCGCGCAGCTCGTCCCGGTCGGGACGGCGACGGTCAGGGTCGCGTTCGAGCCGGCCCTGACCGGCGAGGTGAGCGAGACGAGCCTCGCCCTCCCCTTCGCCGACGGGGGCGGCGCCGGCGCGCCGCTCGCGGTCAGGCAGCGGAGCGCGAGGACCGGGTGGAGCTCGATCGCGTTCGGGGCGACCCCCGTCTGCCCGTGGTAGAAGTCGAAGAAGGCGACCCCGGTCACGCTCGCGCGCGCGCAGAGACGCACCCGCGCCCGCGCCGTCGCAATCTGCCGCTGCCGGTGCGGCGTCGCCCGGTTGTCGCACGAGGCCAGCGGCGTCTCGGCGATCATCGTCCTGCCGGCGCCGTCCTGGAGCACGAGGTGGAAGTCGCCGTCGTCCTCGGGGCGGACGAGCGTGACCGCGGCCGTGACCCGGTAGATGTGCCGCTCGAAGGGCAGCCGCCTGGACGGCAGCGCGAACGGTGCCCGACGCGACGTCAGGAACCGGATCGATGTCGGCCGCGAGGGCAGCAGTATCGGCCGGTCGCCAAGCGTCTTGAATGCCCGAAAGTGCACGCCGCGGATCGGGACGTCTGTCATGTCGCGACGAGCTGTCTGGGGGCCGGGCAGTAGGATCGGCGTGCGTGAGCGAGGTCGTCGTGGTCACGGGGTCGTCAAGTGGTATCGGCCGGGCGGTCGCAGAGCGGTTCGCGAGCGACGGCGCGAGGGTCATCGTCAACTCGTCGCGCTCGGTCGAGGAGGGCGAGATGCTCGCCCGCTCGCTTCCGGAGGCCGTGTACGTCCAAGCCGACGTCTCCCGCGAGGATGACGCACGACGGCTGGTCGCGACCGCGCTCGAGCGGTTCGGCCGTGTGGATGTCGTCGTCAACAACGCGGGCACGACCAGGCGCGTCCCGTTTGTGGACCTCGAGGGCGCCGACGACGAGTTGTGGCAGCGGATCCTCGGCGTGAACCTGATGGGCCCCTGGTACCTCAGCCGTGCGGCGGTGCCTGCGCTGCGCGAGGCCAGGGGGGCGATCGTCAACGTGGGATCGGTCGCCGGGATCATCGCGGCTGGGAGCTCGCTGCCGTACGCCGTCTCGAAGGCGGCGCTGCACCACCTCACGCGGACGCTTGCGCAGGCGCTGGCTCCCGATGTGCGGGTGAACGCGGTCGCGCCGGGACTAGTGGATACACCCTGGACGGAGGGCTGGGAGGCGAACGAGGCGGTCATCGCGCGTACTCCGCTTGGTCGCGCGGCGACGCCCGAGGACATCGCGGACGCTGTCGTCTCGCTCGCTCGCACACCGTTTGCGACGGGACAGGTCGTCGTCGTCGACGGTGGGCTGACCCTCACGTAACCGAAAGGTCAAATTGGCCGCGCCGCGAGGTTCGCGTAGACCAGCTGTCTTCTTCGAGGCTGGACTGTTGTGGGTTGACGTGCGCTCGGCCTAACGCCTGCGAGTGAGTCGCGTGTCTCGCGTGTGCGCAGCTTCGTGGCAAAGGCGGCACAGGACTCGAGATGCTTCCAGTCACGCGGTGAGTCGCGGAGTAGGAGACGTCCTGCGCGCGTTCTAACGAGGGCAAGCGGCGCGCAAGGAGAACGGACACATGGCGAAGCTGAATGACAAGCAGGCGAAGCTCTTCACCGATCGGAACTGGGGAGTGATCGCAACTGTGCGCGAGGACGGCTCACCGCATGCGACACCCGTGTGGATCGACTACGACGGTGAGTCTGTCCTCGTCAACAGCGCCTACGGACGGACGAAGGTGAAGAACATCGAACGCGACCCGCGTGCAACGGTCACGGTTTTGCCCGCGACGGACCAGCAGAGCGGGTACGTCATGGTCAGCGGTGCGGCCGAGCTGGTCGACGGGGGCGCACGTGAGCACATCGACGAGATGGCGAAGAAGTACCTCGGTGAGGACAAGTATCCGTATCCGGCCCGGGCGAGCGGCGCGTGATCATCAAGATCCACCCCGAGCGGATCGACGGATTCGGCGCCGGGGGCTGATGCGCGTCCTCCGGGAACGCCGCCCGATCCGGCCATCTCGACACCGGACCGAGCCGACTAGCGTTAGTCGCGACCCGGCCCGCCCGTTTGCGCGGGCGTGGACAGCGTCGACGCGCACGACGTTCGACCGCGCGGCGGGCCCGGCCAACCGCTTGAAAATCGCCGGACGGGGAAGGGGAATATCCGTTTCTGCGGTCGAAAGGCAAAGGAGGTAGCGGTGACCAAACTCTTTCTCACCGTCTTGTTGCTGGCCCTAAGCATCGTTGTCGCGCCCGGCGCCCCTCTGGCGGATCCAGGCGGGCCGAACCTGCAACAACCAGTCTCGCTCACATGCACCGGCGGACTGCACGTCGACATCAACCCCGGCACGCAGACGAATCAGGGTCGAGTCGCTTGGGCGATCGATTCCACCAGCGTGTTCGTGACTGCCTACCTGGCGTTCACGAACGGAACAGACACGTTCGTGCTCTTTGACAGCAAGGCCGGACTGAAAAACCTCACCACATGTACGGGCGATGCCGGCGGTGGGTTCACGGTGATCGCCACGGGGTTCTTCACACCTCGGTAGGACGGGCGAGGGGCGACTGCGGGTTGTCGCCCCACTCCCCTGCTGATGTGTCGTCTTGCGCGGTCTGCCTGGCCGTGGGGTGTGCGCGGTGGGTTCGGCGGCGCGTTGATGGGCACGAGGCCCGACGTTCGCTGGTGAACGCGCTCGAGCGACGCGCAGCCGGGCGTCATGCGCATGACGACGTGATTCGTCATCATCCGGGCCGACATGAGATTGGGCGGCGCCGTGCTCGCGGCCCGCCCGAGGCGCGCTCCTGCGGGCGTCTCTCTACAACGAGGAGAGGAGGATCCTCATGCAGGTTTGGCGCAGACTGTTCATCGGCGTCGCTGCGGTGCTCGGCGTTGCCGTGTTCGTCTCGACAGCCGCGGCCGCGCCTCCGGTGAAGACCGAATTCTCGAACGTCGCGTCCAGTTCCGTGATGACCGGGGTGTGCCCGTTCGACGTCAACGTCGACTCGGTCGTCAGCGGGTTCGAGATCGACTACTCCGACCAAGCGGGCAACATCGTCAGGGCCTAGCTTCACCAGGTCGAGCAGGACACGTTCAGCGCGAACGGGAAGACGCTGACCGGGATTCCGTTCACGTTGAACCTCGACATCCGCGTTGACGGCAACGGCGACACCACGAGCGTCGTCGCCACGGGGGTCGTCGAGAAGGTTCCGCTTCCAGACGGAAGTCTCTTCGTCAGTGCGGGATGGGCGAACTTCGTCGACCACCCGGGCGTGTCGTTCCTGCTTAGCCCGGACAGGGGCGCACAGGGCAACGTGGCAGGGTTCTGCGCGGCGTTGGCGCCGTAGGGACCCGAGCGCCGAGGGGGGCCGCCGTTCGGGCGGCCGCCCTCTGCCCGCTCCGCGGTGGGTGCTCGCAAGCAGACGGTTGGCGGCTCAGTGCGTGCGAGATCGCGGCCGGTGTTCAAGTACCTGCTTCGTCTGCCTGACGGACGAGCCGCCCTACCCTGCGATTCTCGTCACGGCCGTTCCGCACTGGAGCGTCGGCGACGTGATCACGGTCGGCCGCGACAACCAGTTGCGCGTCATTGCGATCGACGACTTCCCACACGCGGAGCTCGTCGAGCAGGACGTTCGTGCGATCTTCACCGTCGAGCCGGCGTAGGGAACTCGCCACCGCGCCGCGCCAAAACGGCGTACAATCACCGTCGAACGTTGCCCTGCGGCAGGTGAGAGGCCATGACGCTGGTCTGCATCGAGTGCGGCGAGACGAGTGAAGACGGCGAAGGCTGGAAGGCCGAGCTCGCCGCCAAGCTAATCGACAGGGACGAGTTCGAGGTGCAGGGGCCGCACGAGGTGGCGGTCTTCTGCCCGAGGTGCTGGTCGCGGGAGTTCAGTGACTCGTAGTGGCGGAGCCAGGGCCAGGGCCTCGCGCACCCTCCCCTGGGCGTGAGTGAGATGAGCGCTGCTTAGAGGTCGCCGCACAACCCCCTTGCCGCCATCCCCTGGCTCCAGCTCGAAATATAAGTCCGGCTACGGGCGGTTTCAAGACCAAGATTCCGCCACCCGAATGGGCCCAGCGCAAGCGCAGTAGCGTCGGCGCGTATTCAAGTACCTGCTTCAACCGCCTGACGGCGAGCCGCCCGACCCTGCAAGCGGCTTCCGCTTCCGCCTCTACTCAACCGACTGGAACGAGCTCGGTGAGTTCGAGACGGTCGTCCCGAAGTGGTCTGCGGGCGACGAGTTCACGACCGGCGACGGCCGGTGCTTCCGCATCGTCGGGATCGTCGGTGTGCCCGACGACGTGGGCATCTACAACGCCTTGTGGAAGGTTGACCCGTCCCTCACCGACCGACTCAGGTGAGAGGACTGTGAGTCTGTCGCGGTCCCGTCTGGGGATGTTGTCAGGTTGGTGCCGGTGCTCTTTGCTTGTGACTCGGCGAGAGGATGACCCCGTTCGCGGGTGTCTTGCGAGTGATGTGTCCGGGCGGAGAGTCCGGTGCCGGCCTGGCGCCCGCTTGCTGGCCTGATCAGAAGCCTGTCCGCCTTCTTGGGCGTGACCCGTCACAGTCGTGCCGCGCGCGGTTTTCCACCCCAGACCGACACCGGAGTTGGTCCCCCAACCGAGGCTGGAGGTGGATTGGATGCTTGCAGATCAGGTGGACTATGTCGTCGGTGTCGACCCGCACCGCGACAGTCATGCGCTTGCGATCGTGCATGTGCTCAGTGGCGCGGTCGTCTTCGAGACGACGATTGCCGCGTCGAGTCAGGGCTACGCGGAGGCGTTGCAGCTCGTCGACGCGCACGCTCCGGCCCGGCGCGCGTTCGCTGTCGAGGGAACCGGCTCCTTTGGTGCAGGTCTGACGCGCTTCTTGACCAGCCACGGTGAGCAGGTACTCGAGGTGAGCAGATTGCGGCGGGAGCGTCGCTCAGGCGGCAAGACCGATGCGCTCGATGCGGTCCGCGCCGCCCGGAGCGTGCTCGGCCAAGAGCGGCCTGCGACGCCTCGGGCCGGCGGCGAACGTCAGGCCCTGCAGGCGTTGGTGGCGGCACGGGAAGGAGCCGTCAACGCGAAGTGCGCCGGACTCGCTCAGATACGCGATCTGTTGATCACAACCCCCGAGCCGCTGCGCAGTGAGCTGCGCCCGCTGACGCAGGCTCCACTGCTGCGCCGCCTGGCAGCCACTCGACCCGAAGGGCGACGCAATCCCGAGCTGCGTGGGAGCATGCTCGCCCTACGCTCAGTCGCTCGACGCGTGCTGCAGCTGCAAGCCGAGGAACGCGAGCTCGGACGCCAGATCGAGGCCCTCACGCGCAAACTCGCGCCGCAGCTCCTCGACCAGCCCGGTGTCGGACCGCACGCCGCCGCCCAGCTCGTGCTCTCCTGGTCACACCATGGCCGCATCAGATCGGAAGCAGCCTTCGCACGGCTCGCCGGCGCCGCTCCGATCCCGGCCTCATCAGGGCAGACCGTCCGCTACCGGCTCGACCGCAGCGGCGATCGCAAACTCAACCGCGCACTCCACATGATCCTCGTCACTCGGAAACGCGCTACACCCGCCAACGATCGCCTACATCGAACGACGCATCCACGAAGGCAAAACCCGCCGCGAAGCAAACCGCTGCCTCAAGCGCTACCTCGCCCGCAACCTCTACCGCCTACTCGAACACGGGCCGCCATCGCGACTTGACAGACATAGAAGCATCGCTCGCCCATGCCGCCGTGCTGTGGGCCAGGCGGTGCGAGTTGAAGTGGTCAAGTCCGCCGGACCGTGCAAAGCATGTGCTCATGACGGGCAGGAACCGCCACGCAAACCCCCCAAGAGAAGCTCTTCGTGTTCGGGTCCATCCGGGAGACCTGCATTTGCAGCTTGGCGAGGTTCGTTCCGGGGAAACAGCCACCACGCGACAGCTGAAAGCCCGGCGGGACCACGACGAGGCAGCCGTAGCCCGGCAATAGCTTCCGGTCGAATCCGCCCGGCGCCGGCTTGTAGGTCATCGGCAACTTCTTGTAGGTCATCTTCGCAGCCAGGCGGCGAGCCGTCGCGCAGGCGAAGTTTTTGGCGCTGACGCTGTAGTGGCTTCCCGTGATGGAGTGGGTGTCCTGCCGGAAACTCCAGCTGGCCGCCCGGATATCGCCACAGTCCCGTGTGGCACTCGGACGAGCCACCGCCGAGCGCGCGGCAACCGCGGCTGATGCTGAGCCCGCAAGCGCCGCCCCGACGCAAAGCGCCGCAAGAACTAGAAGGACATGTTTCAGCAAGACAGTCTCCCCTCGGGTTGCCGCAGACACGAGCGAGCGAGTCCTCGTCCCCCCGCGACCTCGCCCCAATATCACTTGTATAGGCCGATCTCGGTCGCGTGTCAACGGCGATCCCGCTTCATCCCCGCGTCGTTCACTCTCGTCGAGCAGGACGTGCGGGCGATCTTCACCGTCGAGCCGGTGTAGCACGTCGTCAGGCTCGGTGACGTTCCGGGACAGCACCGAGAACGACACGTTTCGCAAATCCCGCACGTTTCGCAGGAACCGCCGCCGCGCCGCGCAAGGACGGCCTACGGGTCTCTCAGTTGCAGCAGTTTGCGCACCACGACGCGTTGAGCCGTCGGCATTCGGTGCTGTTCGCCATGCGCCAGCGCGGGTTCTGCACCAGCTTCGTCCAGTTGTCGTCTCCGACGGCGAGGTGGCAGGTCATCTCTGCGTGCGCGACCAGGCCCTTGCTCAGGAAGTACATCGCCGTCTCGTTGTGGACGCGGCGCATCTCGTCCTCGTCGCGGATCATCGGCAGGTCATCGAAGCTCATGTCTGGCCTTTCTTCGGCCCGCAGCGGGTTCGAGCCCGACGTGCTGCGTCATCGTTCGGCGGTGTCACGAGCGGTCGGGTACTGATGCGACGGCTTCGACTTCGACCAGCTGGTCTGGGTACCCGAGCGCGGCGACCCCGAGCAGGGTGCTGGGAGCGTCATGGTCGCCGAAGCGCTCCCGGACAACCTGCCAGGCCGTGACGAGGTCTTCCCGGCGCCCCGAGGCGACGTAGACCGTCGTCCTCGCCACGTCGCGGAGCTCTGCTCCGGCCGCGCGCAAGGCCGCTTCGAGGTTCTCCATCGCCTGCCGCGCCTGTGCGGCAACGTCGCCCGGCGCCACGACCTCGCCAGCGGCGTTGAGCGGACACGCGCCCGCCGTGAAGACAAGGCGTGCCCCGCGCGGCGTGGCGGCGGCGTAGGCGTAGGGCACGTCTGACGCGAGTCCGGCGCCGCGCACGAGCGACACGGGCCGTTCGTCACTCATGCCCCGAGTCTCCCAGATTGCAACTGACCACGATTGCGCTGCCGAAGTCTCACGCTTCGCGGGCGTCCTCACGCTCGGCGCGCCGGGGAGGGTCCGAGAACGAGCACCGCGGCCGGCCCGGGGGCGTCGGGCGCCGCGCCGCGCCCGGCCCCGGGCGGGGCATCAGCCGCGAGCTCGACGACCGCGTCCGGGAGCGCCGAACGGCCGGCGCGCCCGCGCGCCCGACGCACCGCCTCGTCGAGCCGGTCGGCTGCGTCGCTCGGGGCAGCTCCACGGGGCCCGGTCTGCTCGCGCGCGTAGCGGTTCGCCGCGTCGCGCAGCTCTGAGATCGCCGGGTCGTCCCGGAGCGCGACGACCTCGGGCCAGGGGAGGCGGGCGGCGTCCGGGAAGGGGACGCGCGCCATCGTCTTGAGGAGGGGGCGGCGCGCGCCGTCGACGCAGACTGCCGCGCCGAGCCGCGCGCCGACTTCGAGGTCGCGCGCGAGGTCGGCGCCCAGCTGCTCGGCGGTCGTGCGGTGCTCGTCTACGAGCGGGAGCCGCGGCGTCGCCGCGTCGGCTCTTGCGTCCTCCTCCTCGCCGGCCCATCCCGCCCAGGGCGCGTCCTCGAGGCCGCTGTCGCGGAGGAGGGTGTGGTACTCGAGCACGTCGGCGCCGACGAGGGGGCTGGTCACCTCGTCGCCCTCGGGGGTCCAGGCGACGACGACGGGCTCGCCGACCCTCATCCCGGCGAGGCGGCGGCGCCGGTAGCCCTCCTCGTCGACCGAGCCGGGCGGGACCCAGCTCGAGGCGGCGCCCGCCTCGGTGACGGTCACGTCGAGCAGGCCTGGCTCGAACAGCAGCTCGTCGGCGAGCAGCGCCAGCAGCTTCGCGCGCGCCTCGACGCCGATGTCCGGCCGGCCGGCGTGGGGGAGGTTCGAGCGGAGCGGGAACCAGACCCGCCGCAGCGGGCCGTCGTTTCTCCCGGACGGCGTACTCGTGGTCACGGCGCGCAGGCCTCAGCGGTGACGGACGAGGCCGTCGTTCCACCCGCAGCCGCACGGTGGAGGCTCGGGAGCACGGCCCGCCGCGTCCCCGCGGCTCAGGAGCCTCCGAGTAGGAGGCAGTTCGCGGTGTGGTCGGGGTGCCTCGTCCCGCACCGGCGACAGCGGAGCTCCGTCACTTCTTCCTTCCCCGAGCCCCCGCAGCTCGTGCAACGCCACCAGTTTTCGAACAGGCTGCGTGGCCTCTCGCCCCCCTCCGCGTAGTAGCCGCGGCCGTCGCACGTCTCGCATTTGATGCGACGGCTGCCGCGGACCCAGACGCTCTCGCCCGACGACCGCAGCCGCTCTAGCACGGCGGCGCGCTTGGATTCGAGACCCTCATGCCTCCGGCGAGCGCGCTCGGCGCGGCTACGGCGCACCCGACTGCGAAGCTCTTCAAGCACTAACCGACCCCGGCGAAGGACCCGATCGCCTGCTCCATCCGCCTGACCACGGCGACGTGCCGGAGTGGACAGTCATCACCGCCGGCGGTTCGGTGCGCCCCGCCGCGACCTCGGCCTCGAGCCAGAGCAGCACGTCGTAGCCCGTGCGCTTCCGCGGCCCGTCGTCGGGGCCGAGGTCGTGGTCGAGCGAGATCGCCTCGACCCCGCCCCCTTGAAGCAATCCGATCGCCTCCTCCGGCGTGCGCACGGGCACCCAGCCCGCCGGCGCCGGCCGCCGATCGTCCAGCCAGACCTTCAACTGATCTCCACCTCGCTCGCTGTTGCCAAGGATGAAAACGAATCGCGTGAGGCGTGCATTCCCGGCGGAGCCGCCCTCCGGTGGGGCCGATTGCTCGACGCAGGGCTTGTGCGCTAAAACCACGTTGCGGCGCGCTGAGCGCGGGCTTGCAGGAGGGCAGGGAATTGGAGTACCGGGTGCTGGGACCGCTGGAGGTGCTGGGGGAGGACGGGCCGCTTGCGCTGGGAGGCGCGAAGCAGCGGGCCCTGCTCGCGCTGCTGCTGCTGAGCGCGAACCGCGTCGTCTCCCGCGAGCGCCTGATCGACGATCTCTGGGGCGACGACCCGCCCGAGACCGCCGTCACGACTGTCCAGGTCTACGTCTCGCGGCTGCGCAAAGTGCTGCCAGCAGGCGTGCTCGTGACGCAACCGCCGGGCTACCTGCTGCGCGTCAACGACGACGAGCTCGACCTCGATCGCTTCGAGCGGCTCCGCGCGTCGGGCGACCTGCGCGCGGCCTTGGCGCTCTGGCGGGGACCGCCGCTGGCGGAGTTCGGCGAGCGGTTCGCGCGGGTCGAGGGCGGGCGCCTCGAGGACCTCCGCTTCGGCGCGCTGGAGGAGCGGATCGACGCCGACCTCGCGCTCGGCCGCCACGCCGACGTGATCGGCGAGCTCGAGGCGCTGATCTCCGAGCGTCCGCACCAGGAGCGGCTCAGGCGGCAGCTGATGCTGGCGCTCTACCGCTCGGGTCGGCAGGCGGAGGCGCTCGAGGTGCACCGGGATGCCCGCGCCGCCCTCGGCGAGCTCGGGATCGAGCCGAGCGACGAGCTACGCGGGCTGGAGAGGCGGATCCTCACGCAGGACGCAGCGCTGAGGCCGACGCAGCGCAAGACGAACTTGACGGTCGAGCCCACGCCGCTGATCGGCCGCACTCACGAGCTCGGAGAGGTGCTCGAGCTGGTACGAGCGAACGCAGTCGTGACGCTGACGGGCGCCGGCGGCTCGGGCAAGACGCGGCTGGCGCTCGCGGCGGCGAGGAGGCTGCTGGACGAGTTCGCGGACGGCGTCTGGTTCGTCTCGCTCGCCTCGATCAGCGATCCGGAGTTGGTCGAGCCGGCGATTGCGACGGTCCTGGGCCGGCACGGCAAGTTGAACCTGTTCTTGCGCGGTAAGCAACTGCTGCTGGTGCTCGACAACCTCGAGCAGCTATTGCCGGACGCCGCCACGACCGTTGCCGCACTGGAGGCGAGAGTGCTGGCCACCAGCCGCGAGTGGCTCAACGTCGGCGGCGAGCACGCGTACCCAGTGCCGACGCTGCCCGTCGAGGACGCCGTCGCACTGTTTACGCAGCGCGCGCGGCAGCTGCAGCCGCGCTTCGAGCCAGACGACCACGTGGCGGAGATCGCGCGTCGACTGGACGGTCTGCCGCTCGCGCTCGAGCTGGCGGCGGCGCGAGTGAGCGCCTTGACGCCGCAACAGATCGTCGAGCGGCTGGGCCGGAGCCTCGATTTGCTCACGGGCGGCGCGCGCGACGCGCCGGAACGGCATTCGACGCTTCGCGCGACGATCGAGTGGAGCTATCGGCTGCTCGACGAGCCGGAGCAGGTCCTCTTCGCGCGGCTCGCCGTGTTCGTCGGCGGCTGCACGCTCGCCGCCGCCGAGCAGGTCGCCGACGCCGAGCTCGACGTCCTACAGTCGCTCGTCGACAAGAACCTCCTCCGCCACAGCGAGGCGCGGTTCTGGATGCTAGAGACGATCAGCACGCTGGCACTCGAGAAGCTGGAGCTCCGCGAAGACGCCGAGCAGCTGCGGCGCCGACACGCCGAGTACCTGATCGAGTTCCTCCGGACACTCGAAATGGCGGGGGCGGACGCCGACCGCCGCGCTCGCGAGCACGCGGAGACCGACAATCTGCGTGCCGCGGTCGAGTGGGCACTCCACCGCCAGCACGCCGATCTCGCGCTTAGCCTGGCTTTGCGCAACGCGCAGTTCACTGCGCCGGAGCGCGCACGCTGGCTCGACGCCAGCCTGCTACTGGCCGACCGCGCCGAACCGACCCTCCGCGCAGACGCGTTGGCGCAGGCAGCGTTCGTCCATACCGTCCTCGGCGATTTCGACCAGGTCGAAACGCTCGCCCAGCGGAGCCTCGACGAGTTCGTCGCGCTCGGGGACCCCGTGGGCCAGAGCACTGCCTTACAGCGAATGGCATTCGCGGCGGAAGCGCGCGGCGAAAACGACCGCGCACGCGAGCTGCTGGAGGAAAGCCTTGAGCTGGCTGAAGCAACTGGCACCACAACCCACCGTTGGTCGCTGCACAACCTTGCGGAACTCGAGCTCCACACAGGCAACCTCGATCGCGCCGCTTCCCTTTACAAGGAGGCGCTCCAACTCGCGCTCGACGCCACCGACACCCAGCAAGTGGCGCAAAACGAGCTCGGACTCGGCGACACCGCCCTCGCCGCCGGCGACACGGCCGCGGCCGAACACCACTACCTGCGCGCGCTCTCGCTCACGCGTGAAATCGTTTACCGACGCGGGATCGCGTACTCCCTCGCCGGGCTCGCAAGCGTGGCTGCGAGACGCGGCCAGCGCGAACGCGCCGGTCGCCTCTGGGGAGCCTCGGACGCATTCCAGCGGGCCTCCGGCATCGAACTGCTCGCGTTCGAGCGCGTCCTGTACGAAGAGGCGCTGGCGGCCGTCGCAGGGTCGGAGTTCGAGCACGCCGCGAACGCGACGCGAAACGCACAGCCGGACGAGGCCCTCGCGGCCGCGCTCGCAGACGAGGTCTGAATGCCGGTTTGGTTCATCCGCGACCTCCGAACGAGCCGCGCGACTCACAGCGGCCTCGGCACCGCACCTCTTCAATACGGAGGCCGCCCTGCACACAGGGTCGGCTCGGAGCATCTACCGCGGGAGCTCGGGTTTAGCAGCGGGCGCCAGACCGGCGCGCCGCCGCGCACGCGCAGACGAATCATTAGAAAGGGACGCACCCAACGCGGCCAGTCACTTAAGATTGACATGCGACACGGAGACACCAGGCCGGCGACAGGACAGACCGACGTACCGAGTCTCACAGTCACCCGAAGGCAGGCCCGCCTTCCGTGTTTCTCGAGTGTCCGGGCGCTGCGGTCGAGTCGCGCACGATGAGGCGGGTCTGCAGTTCGATGGACATTCCTTCGCCGCGCCGGTTCTCGAGCAGGCGCAGGAGTAGACTGACCGCGATCCGTCCCATTGCGTCGACTGGTTGACGGACGGTCGTCAGCGCCGGAGTCGCGGTCGTCGCCTGCTCGGAGTCGTCGAAACCGACGACAGAGAAATCGGCCGGCACGCGCAGCCCGCGGGCGCGGGCCGCACGGAGCGCACCGATCGCCATGTTGTCATTGAAGGCGAAGACCGCCGTTGGAGGGTCTGGCAGGTCGAGGAGGCGCGCGGCGGCTGTCTCGCCACCTTCGACGGCCCAATCCGACTCGACAACGAGCGCCGGCTCCGGAACGACGCCGGCAGAGGCGAGCGCGGCCCGGTATCCGTTCAGACGCTCAACATTGGCGAGCCACTCGGGGACGCCGGTAATGGCCCCGATGCGCCGGTGTCCGAGCGCGAGCAGATGCTCGGTCGCGGCGCGGCCACCGAGCGCATTCGTCGCGGAGACCGACGGCACACCCTCGTCGAGCGGCTCGAGTGGGTCGATGACGACGAAGGGGTACCCGGTGCGCGCGAGCGCACGCAGCGCTTCGCTCGACTCCTCCGGAAGTATCAGCAGCGCGCCGTCTGTCACTCCGCCTGCGAGGCGGGCGAGCAGAGTCGCCGCTCGGTCGCGGAGGTGCAGCGTCGGGGCCAGGACAACCTGCAGGTCGTGGTCGTAGAGCTCGTCGGCGGCTCCGGCGACGATCCGAGAGAAGTACTCCGCCTCGACAAGCGGCAGGGTGATTCCGACGAGGAACGTGCGGCCACCGACGAGAGAACGTGCGCTCCGGTTGGTGGAGAAGCCCAGCTCGCGCACGGCGCCGAGGACCCTCTCGCGGGTCGTCGCCGCGACGTCCGGACGCCCGTTCAGCACACGTGACACCGTTGCGATCGACACGCCAGCGGTGCGCGCCACCTCCCGGATCGTCGGACGCCCTGGCCTTCGCTGCTGATCATCAGAAGACATCGCTGATCGAAACCGCGTGCGGGTCCTACCACGAGAACCTAGAGAGTCGCCTTCGCGAGCGCGATCATGCCCGGGCCGCATCGTCGCGCAGGCGCCGTTCGCGGGCGGGCCGACCGCGCCGTCGACGCCGTCCCGGTCGGGGCCGCGTCCGTGGCGCCGGGCCCCTCCGGGCGGGCGGACCGCGCGCCGGTCGCGCGCCGGTCCCGGGGCGCGCCGGGACCCCTCCAGCATCGTCGGTGCCCAGAGTGTCGCTACCGACCGGCCAACGCGAGGGGCTCTCGATTCCATTCGCCCCATGGGATTCGGCTCAGCGGAGCGGCGCCGGAGTCGAACCGGCCGAGCCGTGGGCTGCACGGCCGCACTGGTTTCGAAGAGGAGCATCGGTTTCGCGAACCCGCATCGTTGACCCGTTTCTGCGACTGCTTCGGAGCAGTGGGTCAGTGCGCGCGACAGTCGATTTACCGCGACAGGCCCGGCGTGGACCGACGCGCACTGACGCTCTTGGCCGGACGCAGGCGGACGAAGCCGACCCATGGCGACGTCGGACGACGGGTCTCCCTCCGTCGGCGAGTCGGGTTGACCACTTCACGAGAACGTGTCAGCCTTGGCCACGAAGACCGGCGATTGCAGGCATCTCCGACCGGCGGCTTGCGGCGACTCCAGAGGAGGAGACGAGAGTGAAGAGACTCAAGCTGTTTTTGCTATTCGCGGCGAGTGGGTCGGCGATCGCGCTGCTCGTGTATCCCGCGGCGCTTTCGGCGGCGGACGGCAAACCGACGAAAGTCGCGGTCACGGACGACCAGCAGTCCTTCAGCTTCCGGGCGGGGCGCGTGTGCAGCTTCGCGCTTGCCGGGACGCCTGTGACGAACAACCAGTTCATCAAGACGTATCCGGCCGACGCAAACGGAGATTTCCGGGTGACGGTCGAAGGCGCTCTGAAGGCGCGGGTAACGAACGTCGATACTGGAAAGTCGCTGGTCTTCAACGTCTCCGGTCCGACCACGCAGATCTTTCATGCGGACGGTACTTCCGACCTGACGCTCGACGGCTCCGTGATGGTCCTCTTCAACGCTCGATTCAACCCGCTCGGCCCGCATACGTACATCTACACCGGACACACGGAACTCTCGGTCTCCGACGACGGCATCCTGACACCCGTCAGTACGACCGACAAGCAGCCGTTCGACGTCTGCGCTGCGCTCTCGTAGAGCAGTCAGGAGAGTGCGTAGTCCGCGACCTCGTCGAGGGTCATCGCCCGACCCTCGACCGAGGCTCGCTCCCACGTCTTCTAGGTCGCAGGCCGCTTTCACGCGCTCGACGACGTCCTGGTATTCGACGTACTCGGCTCCGTCAGGCGCGAGAAGCGAGAGGTGGATCGCACCTGCGGCGGCAAGCCGCAAAGCCCGTGCTGTGTCTCCCATGGCCGTGGCGATCCCGGCGAGGCCGAGGATCAGTTCCACCGCGGGTAGCTTCATCCCGAGCTCCTGCGCGAGGCGCAGGCTTTCCCGCGTGTGCGTGCCTGCGTCCTCCCATCTCTCTTCGCGGTAGGCGACCCGGCCGAGCCCTGCGAGCGCGAAGAGGATGTGTCGCTTGTCGCCGATCGCGGTGGCGATCTCGGCCGCCTCGGCGAACATGGTGGCAGCCTTGCTCGTCTTTCCCTCCTGGAGCGCCATCGCGGCAACGTTGGCGAGCGACAACGCGATTCGCGAGAGATCGCCGAGCCGGCGGCGCACCTCCAGGCTCTCCTCGAAGTAAGCGGCCGCCCGCTCGTTCTCTCCGAGCAGCGCCATCACCCCGCCGAGGTTGTTGAGCGCGATCGCGAGCACGAAGTCGTCTCCTGCCCCGCGCGCGAGAGCGACCGCCTCCTCGCCCACCGCGGCCGCCGCCCGGCGATCGGGCGTGCTACTGGTGGTCTCGGCCTGGATGGAGCCGAGGACGGCGGCGGCGAGCGCGGCCGCCGCGGTGGCTCCGACCTCCTTCGCGCAGGCGAGGCCCGCCTCGAGCAAGGCGAGTCCCTCCTCGTTCTCGTTTTGCTCGCAGGCGAGGTAGCCGGCGCCGTAAAGCAGGTGGGCGCGGACCTCCGACGGCTCGTCCGGAGCAACGTCGAGCGCGCGCCGCATCCAGCGGCGGGCCTCTGTGACGTGGCCGTGCATGTACCAGAACAGCCACATGGTCCCCGCCAGCCTTACCGCGGCGTCAGCATCGCCGTGGTCGAAGAACCAGTCGAGGCTCGAGCGGAGGTTGTCGTGCTCGTCCTCCAGGCGCTGCAGCCACGAGGCCTGCTCGGGGCCTTTCAGGAACGGCTCGGCCTGTTTGGCGAGCGCGAGGAACCACTCCGCGTACCGGCGACCGATCGCGTCGGCGTCGTCCGAGGCGGCGAGGCGCTCGCGGGCGAACTCCCCGATCGTCTCGAGCATCCAGAACCGTTCACCGGTCCGCCGCACGAGGCTCTTGTCGACCAGCGACTGCAGCCTGTCGACGTCAGCCTCGACGATCTCTTCGGCCGCGTCGAGCGTACAGCCGCCCGCGAAGACAGACAGCCCCGCGAACAGCTGCTTCTCGTAGTCGGCGAGGAGGTCGTGCGACCATTCGATCGTCGCGCGAAGCGTCTGCTGGCGCGCTTCCGCATCGCGGCCGCCTTTCAGGAGATCGAGGCGTTGGGCGATCCGGTCCAGGATCTGCGGCGGCGTGAGCACACCGGTGCGAGCTGCGGCGAGCTCGACGGCGAGCGGGAGGTTGTCCAGGCGGCGACAGAGCTCGGCCGTCGTCTCGTCCGGATCGAGCCCGCTTCGCTCACAGAAGAGCGTCACGGCCTCCGGCTCGGCGAGCGGCGGCACGCGGTACTCGAGTTCGCCCCGCACGCGGAGAAGCTCGCGGCTGGTCACGAGCAGATGGAGGTTCGGGCAGGCCTCGACGAGCGAGGCGAGCTCGGACGACGCTTCGACGACCTGCTCCAGGTTGTCGAGCAAGAGCAGCAGCTCGCGCTCGCCGATCTCGTCGGCGAGGCCATCCTTCGCCCCGAGCGTCTGCCCGACCGTCTCGAGGACAAGGGTCGGGTCGCGCACCGTCGCAAGGCCGATCCAGAACACGCCGGCCTTGAACTCTCCGACGAGCTCGGTTGCCGCCTCGATCGAGAGCCGCGTCTTGCCCGACCCGCCCGGCCCACTCAGCGTGACGAGCCGATGCCCGCGCACCAGGTCCGCCACCTCAGCCGTCTCCCGCTCGCGCCCGACGAACGAGGACGCCGGCCGCGGCAGGTTCGTGTTGGAGATCGTCTTGAGGGGCGGGAAGCGCTCCTCGCCCAGCTGGAAGATCCACACCGGTTCCGAGAAGTCCGTCACCCGGTGCTCGCCAAGATCCGCCAGCCCTCCGTTGACGAGCGCGCGCGTCGCCTGCGAAACAAGCACCTGGCCGCCGTGGCCTGCGGCAGCGATCCGCGCCGCCAGGTGGACGTCCTCGCCGACATAGCCCTCCCTGCCGACGTGCGGCCGCCCCGTGTGCAAGCCCATGCGGACGCGGATCGGACCGACGGACAGCGCCTGTTGGCCCTCGCCGGCGGCGTCGATCGCCTCGGGCGCGGACGTGAACGCATAGAAGAACGCGTCCCCCTGCGTGTCGACCTCCACGCCGCCGTGGTGCGCGAACGCCTCCCGCAACAGCCGCCGGTGGTCGGCGAGCGCCTCCTCATACGCCTCCGCGCCCAACTCGTTCAGCAAGCGAGTCGAACCCTCGATGTCGGTGAAGAGCAAAGTCACGCTGCCGGATGGAAGCTCGACACGCACGAGCCTGATCATCCGCCGACAGAGCTCTTCCGTCCACCCGGTCGCCACGGTTGCGTAGTCTCGCTATCGGCGAGGCGCAAGTGCTTTCGCCGAATTGACGCGGAGTGCACGCCGCGTCGGGGCTGCTCGAACCGGCCGCAGATCAGCTCATGAATCGCTGCGGGGCGGGCGTCGGCATCCGGCGCCCGCCCCAGCGCGGCGGATGCCTCGGCAGTCGACGACGCGTGCACCGCGTCGGTCATTTCCCGCCGCCGCGCGCCCGGACCGCGCGCCGGTCGCGCGCCGGTCACGGGGCGCGTCGGGACCCCTCCAGCATCGTCGGTGCCCAGAGTGTCGTTACCGACCGGCCAACGCGAGCGGCTCAGAGTTCCTTTCGCCGCATCGGATTCGGCTCAGCGGAGCGGCGCCGGAGTCGAACCGACCGAGCCGTGGGCTGCACGGCCGCACTGGTTTTGAAGACCGACGGACTATGAGAAGCGGAGGGGGAAGGGATTTTGATTGCGGCTGGTCGCGGTGAATAGGCGGTGCTCAGCAAACGCGCCCATATATAAGGACAGGTATCCGGTAAGGCGCGGGTCTCGATGTGAGCGCGGATCGCCTCCTCTGAGGGAGGATCTCAGTGGGAGGGGGTCGACTCCTGAAAGGAGTGGATCCCAAGCGATGGTGCAACAAGGGCAGACAATCGAACTAACCCGGCGCGGATCAAACGGCGAGCGGCTATGGGCGTATCGCTACCGGACCGGCGGGCGCGACTCCAAGCGCATCCAACGTGGCGGGTTCGCCTCGGAGCAGGACGCGCGTGGCGCGCTCGAGCGCGAACTCGAACGGCTTCGACGCGAGCGACGGATCGCGCGCAGGCTCACGCTCGCCGAGCTCGTCGAGGCATACCTGGAGCAACACGACGTGCAACCCGTGACGATCGAGAAGCTCCGCTATCTCCTCAGCAAGGCGACCGCCGTGTTCGGTGACCGCCGGATCGGCGAGCTGACTTCGCAAGAGATCGCCGAGTGGCGGATGACCTTTCGCCTGGTTACCGCTTCGAGGCGACCCAGGCGCTCCGGCAAGTCCTCCACCGGGCGGTGGCGTGGGGAATGCTCGACATCAACCCGGCCAAGGTCGGCGTCGACAACCCGACCCGACGACGGAAGGAGCAGCATCCCTTCGAGTCGTGGACAGAACTCGAAGCACTCGCCGAAGCGATCGGCCCGCGCTACGGGCCGATGATCCTGTTCGCCGCCGCGACCGGCCTTCGGCCGGCGGAGTGGATCGCACTCGAGAAACGCGACATCGACCGTTCGAAGAGCGGGTCGTCTACGTGCGCCGCTCGTTCACCCGCCGCGAGCTCAAACATCCAAAGACGGAGGCCAGCACGCGAGCAGTGCCGCTGCAGGCGCGCGCGCTTGATGCACTCGACCGGATCAAAAACAGCAACGGCTCAACCTTGCTGTTTCCCGGCGAGCGGGGCGGCTACCTCGACATCCACCACTTCCGCCCCTATCGATGGCGGCCCGCACAGAAGACCGTCGGCATCACCCCGCTGCGGCGGGTCTACGATCTCCGGCACACCTTCGCGACCTTCGCCCTCCGTGCCGGCATCTCAACCTTCGACCTCTCCCGCTACATGGGCGCCAGCCTGACGATGATCGACCGCCACTACGGCCACCTCGCCCGCGACGGACGCGAGCACGCGATCAAGCTCCTCGACGCATTGAACGCGCCCGAGTTCGACCCGTGGACGCTGGTGGACGCTCGGTGGACGTCGAAAGAGACCAGCCGCCGCAAGGTCTGAAAACGAAAGCGACGACTGAGCAGGGAGAAAGCTGAAGCCCTCTGACGGACTCGAACCGTCGACCCCCTCCTTACCATGGGTTCGGCGGTACGCGCGGGTCGCGACCACGTTTTCCCTGCAAATTGGTCCTTCACGCTGTGCCTTGAGTGCCCGCGCATGTCCGCGTGTGCCCGATCTGATGTACCCGTCTCGTACCCGCGGTGCGTTTGCAATTAGGTAAACGAACAACTCGCGCACCGCGTGCGCTCCAGGGTGTGTGCTTGCACGCGAGCTCAGCTCCCGCCTAACGGGCTGGCGATCCCCGCGGGCGGCTTACGTCTGCCGGCGGAGGGGAGGCGTCTCGCTCCAAGAGCTGCTTGAGGTTGGCCCAGATGGTCTCCTCTTGGCGCTTGCCCATGTGGGCGACCAGCGGCCTCATCAGCCTGAGGACGCCGCGCGGCTCCAGCTTCCACGACCAGCCCATTCGAGTCCCTTCCGGTACGGGGTCGAAAATCAGGCTGCCCTCGATCTCCATGGCGGACAAGTGTGTCGATGACGCGAGACGATGGGGTCGCTCGTAGCCGGTGAACTCGGTGATCATCTCCGTGGCCCGGCCCATCCTCGACATCTCAGCCCGGAATCGCGTACCGAGGCCGATGGGCCCGGTCGAGATCAGCTCGGCACGGCGCATGTGTGGGTTGTAGCGCGGCTCGTTGCGCTCATCGGCGACGAAGTCGAACACCTCCTCCACTGGACGTTTGATGACGATCTCGCCCTCGATGCGGACCATGTCCGGCTCTCTCCTCTCTTGATGTCGTCGGCGCCGCCAACGACTCCGAGCAGTTCTATCTCGTCGGGATCGGGTAGCCGCGCGGTGACGCCGGCCAGTGTTTCAAGATCGTCGCCGCCTTGGCGCTCGGTCTCTTGGTCGGCCGGAGCCTCGGTGAGCGAAATTGGAGTAAGGAAGCCGCCAGGGAGGCAAGTCGCGGCACGTCTGTATCTTGGCCTCACGCGGATGAGTGCCCTCCCTGATGGCTTGGTGGAGCGGCCGTGGGATGCTCGGGGCGGCTCTGGAGGGAAGTGATGGGATCGAGGCCGATGCAATGCCGACTCCCCAGGGGGAGGCACCCCCGCGCGAGGTTTGGGACTCCGGTGCTCTCACCTGGGTGCCCCACGCCCAGAAGTTCGTGCCCCGCCCCATTCGTAACACCGCTGACCCCGCTTCCCGGAACTACCGAGGGATCAGCCGCGCGTCAGCGTCCAGACGACGGCGTGTCTTTGGCCGGTCTTGGTCGTGCGTGCTCGCGGTTCCGTAGTTCGAGGCACGCGGTGGTGATTGACCCTGATGCGGTCGGCGGGGCGTGGTGTGACCATGCCCTGGCCTGCCGCGACGTTAGGGCGGATCACAACCTATCCGATAACTCCAGCACCTCTGGTTAGGAGAGAGAGAAAGAGAGATGGATTCAGAGAGGAAATCTGCGATCTGGGTCGGCGTGCTGTGGATCATGGCGACCGTGTTCCCGGCATCGAGCATATTGCCCTGGAGTGCTCTGGACGACGGTGAGGGGATCCTCGCCAACGCCGCGACGCACAAGAGCCAGTTGATCACGTGGGCGCTGCTGAACCTGGTGGGGGCAGTCGCCGCCGCCGGTGTGGCGTTCATGTTCTACCCGACCTTGAATCGGGTAGCCGATACGAGCGTCAAGAAAGGGCTGGCTCTGTGGTACGTGGGCACCAGGATCACCGAGGGCGGCGCCTACCTCGTGGCCGTGCTCGCCACCTGGGCGTTCCTCCCGCTGAGTCGAGAGTTCGCAGCAGCGGGAGCGCCCGACGCTTCGCACTTCCAGACCAGTGGCATCGTCCTGCAGTCGACGTCCGATCTCGCCTTGGCGCTGGCACAGTCGGTTTTCGCGATCGGCGCCGTGATGTTGTACTACCTGCTGTTCCAGTCAAGGCTCGTCCCTCGGTGGCTGTCGCTGTGGGGCCTCGTCGCGGCGCCGCTGTTTCTCATCGCGAGCTTGTCACTCCTATGGACGGGGGATCCCAACTCCACCCTGGCCAATATCTTGTTCGTCCCGTTGGCCCTGCAGGAAATGGTTCTGGCGGTATGGCTGATCGTCAAAGGCTTCGACGCGGCTGCGCTCGCCTCCAAATGACTGTTCTCGTTGCAGCGGCGAGCAAGCACGGCGCGACGGACGAGATCGCCGAGCGGATCGGCGCCGACCTCGCCGAGCGCGGCTTTGATGTCGACGGTGAAGAAGCTGGAGGAGGTGGGCGACCTTGGCGGCTACGAGGCGTTCGTGCTCGGAAGCGCCATCTACCTTGGCAATTGGCTCAAGGAGGCACGCGGCTTCGTGCATGCCCACGCGGGCGAGCTGACCGAGCGCCCGACCTGGCTGTTCGCGAGCGGCTCCATCGTCGGCGACCCGCCCGTCGCCGACGACCCGAACGCCCTCCGGGCTGGGCTAGTGGAGACGCTCGTCGAGACGACGCACGCGCGCGAGCACAAGCTCTTCGCCGGGAAGCTCGACAAGAGCAAGCTGGGCGCTTGATGGAAAAGGCCGCCGTTCGCGGCGCACGCGCGAGCGAGGGCGACTACCGCATCTGGGAGGCGATCGACGACTCGGGCAGCCGCGATCGCGAGAGAACTCCACCAAAGCAGCCAAGACACCGGCAGCTCGTGAGGGAGAGCGACTGCCGTTCGACGGCCCCCCTGGGAGGAAGCCTCGCAACACGGATGTCAACTTTTATGCGCCGCCGTTGGAAGGCAAGTACGACGCGTGACTCGGCGACGGCAGCGGGTGGCGGCGGCAACGCCGGATGCCGCGATTCGTCCTTCTGCGTCCTTCAGTGTGAGGGCCGCGTCCGGTGTGGCCGGTGAAAACGAGGCCACGCGCCGCCCGAGCCCGCCACGACGAGCGCGAGCGCTGCGATCACGAGCGAGACCGGCCCGTACATCCACCACACTCATTCCCCCCTGCTCCAGGTGAAGGCCGCGAGCGTCTCGAGCAGGAAGACCGCCGCCAGCGCCCAAGCGAAGAACCGAATCATCCGGTCGGACACGAACGCCTGCTGCCACAACCCGACCCGCGCCAGGACGACCAACACCGCGGCGACGAGCAGCACGACCACCACGGCGGCGACAACGCGCATGCCCGTCGTCGCCACTTCGTCGCGGACGCCGCGGGTATAGAGCCCCCAGGTGCCGCCCAGCATCCAGTAGAGATGCGATGCCGCCGGCCCCGCCGGCCAGCCCGACTATCAGAAGCGCCGCAACAAGCGGATGCGCCTCGTCGCGCCTTGCGCTCTCGGTGTCATCGGACACCTCCTCTCCGACCACCCTCGTACACAAGCTCTCTTTCAGGGGTTCCAGCCCGAATCGATCGAGACGGGCTCGGCTCGGCCCGGCGGATAGCGCGGTACACCGCATCGCGCAGCGGCTTCTCGCGCGGATCATCGTTGTAGTAGAAGTCCAGCTTGTTCATGACGTAGGCGTACCCGAGGTGCGCGTCCGGATCGGCGAACGCGAACGAGCCGCCGGCGCCTGGTGCGCAGAAGGCGCGCGGGCTCGAGCCGAACCAGACCGTCGGGCCCGGGTCGCAGGAAGCCGAGGGAGAAGTACGTTGGGATGCCGAGCACTTCGTCCTCGGGATGATCGGTCGGGGGCAATGCGGTGATGCGGGCGAACGTCTCCGGCGTGAGGCCGAGCTCGGCGCCGCCCTCGGCGAAAGCGGAATAGGCGCGCGCCATAGCGCGAGCCGTGCCCACGCCGTTGCCGGCGGGCAACTCCACTTCGAGCGTGCGCCGATCGTTCCAGGACAGATCCGAGAAGAGGAACGACTTGCGGATCATCGACCGCGGTTGGAAGTACTTCTTCAGCATCGCAGGAGGCGTCCTGGGCAACGCTAGGAGCGCACGTGCGATGGAGAGCGTCTTGACCGTGGCCAGGCGCTCGTCGGGGATCGCAGGCGGCAGACCGATGTAGAACTCGATGCCGAGCGGCACCGCGATCTCCTCGTGGAAGAAGCGCCCGAGCGTGCGGTGCTCGGGGTCGACGTGGCGGATCAGCTCCTGCATGTACAGCCCGAGCGACATCGTGTGGTAGCCGTGGCGTGTGCCGGGCGGCCAGGCTGGTTTCTGGCGCGCGAGCACACGTGCGACGGCATCGAGGTCGCGCATCTGCTCGATCCGCAGCTCCTCGTCGAGCAAGACCAGTCCCGCCTCGTGGCCAAGCAGCTGGCGCACGGTCACCTCGGCCTTGCCGTTCTGTGCAAACTCGGGCCAGTAGCGCGCGACCGGTGCGTCGTAGTCGAGCCAGCCACGCGAGTTTGCCAGCGCAAGCGTCATGGCAGCCAGGCCCTTGGTGCTGGACATGAAGACGATCAGCGTGTCTTCGTTCCAAGGCGCGTCGCCCTCGGGCGTGCGGCGGCCACCCCACAGGTCGACGACTTTCTCGCCGCGCCAATACGCTGCGACGGCAGCGCCGATCTCGCCGCGCTCCTCGAAGTTACGCTCGAACTCGGCGCGTACCTCTTCGAAGCCTGGAGCGACGAACCCGGAGACGCGGGCTTTCGAGCTGTCGACTGTGCTCGCATGAAGCCTCCTTCTTCCTGACCCGAGTCTCTCATCGCACGCCTTCACGTTCATCAGCAATCTCACCGAGACGAGCTACGGGTTTGTTGGCAGGCCGCCGTCGCCGAACTCGCACCTATGCTGGCAGCGCTCTCTCAGCTTCCATCTTCCTCTCGACACTGAGAATCAGCTCGTCGAGCGTCTCGGTTGGAAGGTACTCCGCCGCCAAGGCCGCGAACGCATGCACGTCGACTTCCGCTTGTCCTTTGAGCGCGAGCGGGACACTCCAAGCCGTCGATGAGCCTGGACGTCTATACGCACGTGATGCCGGTCGACAAGGTGGCGTCCGACCGATTTGCATCGCTGCTCACACGCGGCACGTAAGTCAAGCGGTTGGCGCTTGGCGGCTTACTACGGACGCGGGCACTCGCCCGGAGCCGCATCGTTCTCCCGAGGGCTCCTACCGTTCCAGCAGCACGCTGGGGCGACGGAGTCCCACACAGGAGGTTTCACGATGATGTGGTGGATGCGCGAAGCGTTCGGCCCGCACTGGGCATGGATACTCGTTTGGGCGGCGTTCTTCAGCGTTGCGAGCGCGGGCTTCGCGATTCCGGTCGTGATTCTCGCTCTATTCGGCTGGTACTTGCTAACCCGACGGCACCGTAAAGAGCTGGACGCCGATCGAATCAAGAGGGATCAGACCACCGCGACGGGATAAAGCACGATTTCAATACGCTGCGAAAAGGGCATCGTCGGGTGCCCTTTTCGTCGCCCTGGTGGTCCCTGGGTGGTCCTCGGCGCCCAGAGTGCGCCGCAAACCCGCTCCAGCCTCAAGTAGCATATTTGCGGGAGGAATCTACCCGCACACTGTCACAGACGAATCCCGTACGAGCGTCCGCCGCGCCTGGCGGTCGAAAGCGGCGCAGGCTAAAAGGCGAGCCAGCCGGGAGCGTGCAGGACGCCCAGCTGAACGTCGACTGCGACCGCCGCGAGCGCCGTGGCAAGGCCGATGCCGGACACGATCGCAAAGCGCCGCCGAACGCGCGGTGCGGGCTTGCCGCCTGGGACCATGTGCTCCCTGATCCGCCGCAGCGCAGCCTCGGTCTCCTCGAGCGCGTCGCTCCGTCCGTCCAGATCAGGGAGGACCGGATAGTCGGAACTCGAGTGCCCGTGGTAGGTCGACTCGCCGTCGTCCGGAACGGAGCCGTCATCGGCGCGTAGGTCATCGGCGATTACGACGTACTCCGGGACGACGTCGAAGACAGGCTCGTCATCTCGCACGATGTAGTCGGGCAGCGCTTCGGCCGGCTCCTCCAGAGTGGGCAGCACTGGAAGCTCGATGCCCTCGGGGACGTATCGGGTGACCTCCTCGTCGAGGGCGACGCCGTCCGTGCGGAGCGCGTGCTCGGGGACGAAGTCGACGACCGTCTTGTCGTCTTGCACGACCTCGTCGGGCAGGGCCTCGGCCGGCTCGGCCAGAGCGGGCGGCACGGACGCCTCGAAGCTCTCCGCGACGTCGGTGCCGACATCGTCAGTGGGGAGGACGTACTCGGGGACGACGTCGAACGGCACCTCGTCGCGCGCCACGACGTAGTCGGGCAGCTCGTCAGTCGGTTCGACGAGCGCGGGCAGCGAATCGTCGAAGCTCTCGGCGACGTCGGTGTCGTCGTGATCGTCGAGAACCACGTCATCGACGTCCTCGTGGCCGGCGGCCACGACGGATACGGGGACAAACTCGACGACGTCGGCGGCAGGCCAATCGTGCCCGTCGACCGGCACCGGCAGCTCGCCCTGTGCCGGCTCGGGATCATCGACGTCGAAGACGAGCGAGAGGTACGCGGGCCGAGCTGCCTCGTGGGGGCGGAAGGGTTGACCGGAGGGCATGTCCGCCCGGAGCTGCTCCGCCAGATCGAAGTCGACAAGCGCCAGTTCGGGACTCGCGATCGGAGGATCGTCGAAGAGATGCGGTGCCGCAGCCACTACACGCATGTTCGAGAGACACGCGAAGAAAGCGATCGCCCGTTCGGGTGGTTCGCGAGCCTGCGCGCCGGCCCTCTCTACACTCGCCGGGTGCCCGGGCACATCGTGGCGATGGGAGGCGGCGGCTTCGACGCGGACGCACGGTCGGCCATCGACGACTTCTTCCTGTCGCTCGCTCCCGTAGAGCATCCTCGCATCTGCTTCGTTCCGACCCCGTCAGGAGACTCCGACCAAGGCATCGCGGCGTTCTTCGAGGCGTTCTCGAGTCGCGACTGCGAGCCCAGCTGCCTTCGACTCTTCGGCGTGCCCGACGATCCCGCGAAGCACCTGTCGATGCAGGACGTCATCTACGTCTGCGGCGGCAACACCGCGAACGCCCTTGCAATCTGGCGAGTCCACGGCGTCGACGTCGCGCTGAGCGAGGCGTGGGCGCGAGGCGCCGTGCTGGGAGGGCCGAGCGCTGGCGCCAACTGCTGGTTCGAGTGCAGCGTGACGGACTCGTTCGGGCAAGAGCTGGCGCCGCTCCACGACGGCCTCGGCCTCCTGCCCGGAAGCTTCTGCCCGCACTACGACGGCGAGGAGCTTCGGCGGCCCAGGTACCGTGCCCTGGTCGACGAGGGCTTTCCCCCCGGCCACGCCGCGGACGACGCCGCCGCGCTCCACTTCGTCGGCACCGAGCTGCGCGAGGTGGTGAGCGCCCGAGCCGGCGCCACGGGATACCGCGTCGAGCCGGGCACCGAGATGCCGCTGGACGCGCGCTCGCTGCCGACCGCTTCCTAAGGACTCTGTTAGGGCCGCCTACGCGCGCCGGTCACGGGCGTAGCCTGCCGATGTGCCCCGCGCTGCTCGGCTTCTCGGAGTCCTCGCCGTCGTCGCCACGGCGGCGTTCGCCCTCTCCGGAGCCGCCACGCCAGCGCCGGGACGGGTGTACACCGTTCGCGTCGACGCAAAGGACTTCTCGTTCACGCTTTCGCGCCGGTCGGTTCCGGCGGGCTCGACCGTGCACTTCGTCGTGCGCAATCGCGGCGGCGTCCCACACGACTTCGTGATCAAGGGCAAGCGCACGCGGCTCCTCCCCCCGGACCGTTCGCAGACGCTGACCCTCGTGTTTCCGCGCAAGGGAACGGTCCGGTACCTGTGCTCCGTCCCCGGGCATGCGCGCCTCGGGATGAAGGGAGTGTTCGGCGTGTCCGTCAAGCCTCCGACGACACCGCCGGTCGAGCCGCCCCCGGTCGAACACGTCCGACCTCGTCTCGCTCACGAAGATCGGGACGTTCGACCGGCCCGTGCTCGTGACGGCACCGCCGGGAGATCGAGCACCGACTCTTCGTCGTGGAGCAGACGGGCGCGATCCGCATCGTCGAGGACGGCGCAGCTCCTCCCCACGCCCTTCCTCGACCTCCACGACAAGATCAAGCTCTCGAGCGAGCCGGGGCTCCTCTCGATCGCGTTCGCACCCGACTACGCGACGAGCGGGCTCTTCTACGTCTTCTACAACTCGACCGCCGGCAACGGCGACATCCACATCTCGGAGTTCCGGCACGTGCCGGGCGATCCGGACCACGCCGATCCGTACAGCGAGCGCACCCTGCTCACGATCGTCAAGCCGTGGGAGAACCATAACGGCGGGATGCTCCAGTTCGGTCCCGACGGCTACCTCTACGCCTCGGTCGGCGACGGCGACAGCGGCGTGCTCCACCCGCCCGGCTTCTTCGCCCAGCACAAGCGACGACCTCCTCGGGACGATCCTCCGGATCGACCCCAGGCACGGCGACCCCTACGCCGTTCCCGCGGACAACCCGTTCGTGGGCGAGCCGGATGCGCTGCCCGAGATCTGGGCCTACGGACTCCGTAACCCGTGGCGTTTCTGGATCGACGCGACCTCTCGGTCGCTCTACGTCGGCGATGCCGGCAACGCCCGCCGCGAGGAGATCGACCTCGCGAGCACGCAGCGACCCGGACTCAACTTCGGGTGGCCCTGCTTCGAAGGGACGCTCCCGTTCGACACGACGAGGACCTGCGACGGCGCGACGCCTCCTCTCCTCGACTATCCGCGAGCGGGCGCAGACTGCGCGGTCATCGGCGGCGTCGGTCGAGCGCGATCCGCGGCTCGCCGCGCTCGTCGGCCGCTACCTGTACGGCGACTTCTGCGCGGGCGACGATCACCGCCATCCCCGTCGAGAACGGGAAGGTCGACGCGACCGGCGACCTCGGACTCGACGGTGCCCGAGCTGACGAGCTTCGGCGTCGACGCGCTCGGCGCGCGTCTACGTCATGTCGCTCACGGGCGACGTCTACCGGCTCGATCCGAAGCGCGTCAACGGCGCGCGCGTGAGCGCAGCTCGGCGATCCATGCGGCCACCCGCAGGCCCGAGCCAGATTGGCGTGAGCACGACGTAGAAGACGAGGTCGCCGAGCAGGAGCAGGAACCACCAGAGCGCGAACCGGCGGAGCGGCACCCACCCCTTCTCGCGCAGGTCGCCGCGTCCCGCCCGGCGGCGGACGGAACGGGTTGCGCAGCGGCGGCTCACCCGGCGCGCCGTACGGGTCGGGAGCGCGACGCTCGTCGCTCATGCCTGAGCCGTGCCCGCCTGCGCCGCTCGACGAGTCGGATGATCCGCATCGCGGTCTCCTCGACGGAGAGCTCGGTCACGTCGATCACCGGGCACCGCAGCTTCTTGTGCAGCTTCGCCGCCTCCTCGAGCTCCGAGTAGACGACCTCGAGCTCCGCGTAGCGCTTGCGTGACGCGCCCATGCTCTTCACGCGCGCCGTGCGGATGTCCGCGAGCCGCTCCGGCGCCGATCGTGAGCCCGACGATCTTTGCAGGGTCGATCTCGAACAGCTCCTCGGGCGGCTCGATGCCTCGCACGACGGGCACGTTCGCCGCCTTGTGGCCGAGGTAGCCGAGGTAGATCGAGAGCGGCGTCTTCGACGTGCGCGAGACGCCGACGAGGACGACGTCCGCCTCGTCGAGCCCGCTGCCCGACTCCGTCGTCGTACTTCACCGCGAACTCGATCGCCTCGATCCGCTTGAAGTACGTCGCGTCGAGTGGCGCCCGCGCCCCCGGCTCCATCCTCGCCGCGACGCCGGCGACGCGCGAGACGGAGTCGATCGGGTGCCCGAGAAGGTCGCAGTAGTGGACGCGTGCGCGGCGGCAGAGCTGGCGCATCGCGTCACGCATCGCGGGCTCGACGAGCGTGTACACCATGACCGCCGGCCGGCCGCGCGCCTGCTGCACGGCGATCATGGAGGTCGTCGACGTTCTCCACGCGAGGGTGCCGGATCTCCTCGAACGGCTGGTCCGGGAACTGCGCCTCGAGCGCCAGCACGAGCCGCTGCGCTGTCTCGCCGGTCGAGTCCGAGACGATGTGGAGTTCGACGGGAACGCGATCGTCCGCATGTCGGCTCATCGCGCGGGAGGCTAGCGGCGTCGCACCGTCAGTAACGTCTCGCGGATGTCCGACTCGCTCGCGGTGGACCAGATCGTGCGAATGCCCCTGAGGCGCGTCTGCCTGATCTCGACTGCGAGCGGCTGCGGCAAGTCGACCACGGGGGTCGCCCTCGCCGAGCGGATGAACGTCCCCTACTACGAGCTCGACGCACTTCACCACGGACCGAACTGGGAGCCCTGCTCGGCAGACGAGCTGCTCGCGCGCATCGAGCCGATCGTCCAGAGAGAGAGCTGGGTCGTCGACGGCACGTATCGCGGCAAGATCGGCGACATCGTCCCGGAGGCCGCCGACCTCGTCGTCTGGCTCGACCTTCCCGTGCGCGTGTGGCTGCCGCGACTCCTGCGCAGGACGGCCCGACGCGTCCTCCGCAAGGAGGAGCTCTGGAACGGCAACCGCGAGCGCTGGCGCGACGTCTTGCACCCGACGAACTCGGTCGTCGTTTACGCGTTCCGGAACTACCGCCAGACGAGGCGGACGCTCGAGGCGGAGCTCGCGCGCTTCCGAGTGGCGCGCCTGCGGATCCCCGGCAGAGGTCGAGACGTTCCTCGAGAGCGTCGTTCCTGTGTCCTGAGCTAGGCGATCCATGCGGCCGGTACGGTTCGGCTCCGTGTCCGACGTCGTCACCATGGACAAGATCGTCTCGCTCGCGCGCAGGCGCGGGTTTCGTCTTTCCCGTCGAGCGAGATCTACGGCGGCCTCGGCTCCTCGTACGACTACGGCCACTACGGCGTCCTGCTCAAGGACAACGTCAAGGCGCGCTGGCTGGAGGCGATGGTGCGCGAGCGAGACGACATCGTCGCGCTCGACTCGTCGATCATCCTGCACCCCGCCGTCTGGGAGGCGTCGGGGCACGTCGCCGGCTTCGCGCGACCCGCTCGTCGACTGCCGCTTCTGCAAGCGCCGCTACCGCGCCGACCAGCTCGACCAGGCCCAGTGCGGACAGCGGCCGAGCAAGCACCCGGGCGAGACCGAGCAGTGCGACCTCACCGAGCCGCGCCAGTTCAACCTCATGTTCCAGACGCGGATCGGGCCGGTCGAGGAGACGGGCCTCGACGCCTACCTGCGCCCGGAGACCGCGCAGGGCATCTTCGTCAACTTCAAGAACGTCGCGCAGATCGCCCGGCGGAAGCCGCCGTTCGGCATCGCGCAGATCGGCAAGGCGTTCCGCAACGAGATCACGCCGGGGAACTTCATCTTCCGCACGCTCGAGTTCGAGCAGATGGAGATGGAGTACTTCGTCCCTCCGGCCGAGGCGCAGGAGTGGTTCGCGCTACTGGGTCGAGCAGCGCGTCGCGTGGCACCTGCGCTACGGCATCCGGCAGAGCCACCTGCGCGTGCGCCCGCACGACGCGGAGGAGCTCTCGCACTACTCGTCCGCGACGAGCGACATCGAGTACCTCTTCCCGATCGGCTGGTCGGAGCTCGAAGGCATCGCGCACCGCGGCGACTTCGACCTCACCGCGCACACGGAGGCATCGGGGACGAAGCTCGAGTGGGTCGACGGCGAGGAGCGCTACACGCCACACGTCGTCGAGCCGGCGCTCGGCGTGAACCGCTCGATGCTCGCGTTCATGGTCGACGCGTACGACGAGGAGGTCGTCGCCGAGCGCGAGCGGACGGTGCTCCGCCTCCACCCCGCGCTCGCGCCGGTGAAGGCCGCCGTGCTCCCGCTGATCCCGCGGAACGAGGACATGGTCGCGAAGGCGCGCGCGCTCTACGAGGAGCTGCGACGAGCGGTCGTCGCCGAGTACGACGACTCGGGCCAGATCGGCCGCCGCTACCGCCGCCAGGACGAGATCGGCACGCCGTACGCGCTCACGATCGACGAGCAGACGCTCGAGGACGACACCGTCACGATCCGCGACCGCGACTCGCTCGCGCAGGAGCGGATCCCGATCTCGGGAGCGCGGGCGTTCGTGCTCGACAAGCTCGCAGCGCGACTGGACGACGCCGAAGACCGACTAACGGCCGCTCGAGCACTCGCTCGCCCGGCTCCTTGAAGCCGAACCTGCGGTACAGGTCGTGCGCGTCGCGCGTGTGGAGGTACCACTTCGTCCGCGCGAGCAGGCCCTCGTCGACCGAGAAGCGGACGAGCTCGACGCCGAGGCCGCGTCCGCGGTGCTCCTCGAGGACGTAGACGTCGGCGAGGTACGACTGCACGTGCCCGTCGGAGATCGCGCGCGTGAATCCGACCTGCGCGCCCGTCGTGGTAGAGGCCGACGACGCGTGCCGCGTTCGTCGATGAGCGCGTCCTGCACCTCACGCGAGCGGCCCTCGGCCCAGTACGACTCGTCGTCGAGGTACGCGTGGACGGCCTCGCGGTCGATCCGCTCCGGATCGTCGTCGAGCTCGTAGCCGTCGCCGAGGTCGCGCCTCACGCGGTGAGCGTACGCAGGCGGAAGCCGCCGTGGAACTCGTACGACGCGACGACGACCGCCGAGCGTGTCGCGCAGCGCGCGCTCGCCGAGCCCGAGGCCGTGCGCGTCGGAGAGCGGGCTCCAGATGAGCGCCTGCATCGCCGCGGAAGCCCTCCGGCGAGAGGAATACCGTCTCGTCCGGCGCGCAAGGCGAGCACACCGCGCCGCCGGCGCGCGCCAGGTAGCCGACGAGCCCGTCGACGCCACCGCACTCGACGCAGCTCTCGAGATGCGGGACGTAGCCGGAGAGCCAGAGGAGCTTCAGCTGGAACGCGAGGGCGAGCGGGTCGAGCGCGGCCCGACCGCGTCCGCCCGCAGGGATGGCGTCGACCGCCGTCGAGGAACCGCGTCAGCGCCTCGAAGGCCCGCTCGTTCTGCTCCTCCTCGACGAAGAGCCGCAGCATCGCCTCGGCGCCGACGAGCGCGACCGAGAGCCGGTACGGGTCCTCGCGCGCCGGCCGGTGGGCGTCGACGAGCGAGACGCCGGTCACGGTGTGCAGCTCCCCCGAGCCGTGGTGAAGAAGCAGCTCGACGTGCGAGAACGGCTCGAGCCGCGCGCCGAAGCGCGACTTCGTCTTGCGGACTCCCTTCGCGATCGCGCCGATCCGGCCGCGGTCGGCCGTGTACACGTGGAGGACGCGGTCGGCCTCGCCGAAGCGGAACGAGCGGAGGACGACCGCCTCCGTCTTGTCCGCGCGACCCACCAGAGCCTGGTGCCATGAGATCGCCGTCTCCGGGGCGCGAGCTGGCCGCTCCGGGGCGCGACGGGAGAGCGGCGGCGATGCCGGACGCCTCGTGCGCTCTCCGTCGCGAAGCGCACGCCCGACGCCAGGCCGCTTCGCGGCCTGCGTCCGGGCGGGAGCGGCCCGGACGCGCCAGATCGCGCATCCGGACGCGCGAGATCGTGGCATCAGGCATCCAAGCCAGTGTAGGTGCGAGAGAGGCCGGCGCTCAGCCTGGCGAGAGTGGCTGGCAGCGCGGGCAGAACCAGGTGCCGCGGCCGCCGACACGGGTCTTCGCGATCGTCGCTCCGCAACGCCGGCACG
Source organism: uncultured Gaiellaceae bacterium (assembly GCA_963778725.1). Classification (GTDB taxonomy): domain Bacteria; phylum Actinomycetota; class Thermoleophilia; order Gaiellales; family Gaiellaceae; genus GMQP-bins7. The sequence continues at coordinate 176,756 of CAVZVL010000017.1, read as the reverse complement.
GCTCGCCGTCGCGGCCGTACACGCGGAACTCTTCCTGCATCGAGCCGGATGCGCCGTCGGGGGCCGCGTAGTCGCGCAGCGTCGAGCCCTGCCGCTCGATGCCGGCGCGCAGCGCCGCGCGGATCGCGCGGGTGATCCGCGTGACCTCCGTCGGCGTCAACGCTGTTCGCCGGCCGCAGCGGGATTCACGCGCGCGCGCCACAGCGCCTCGTCGGCGTAGATGTTCCCGAGGCCGGCGACGACGCGCTGGTCGAGGAGCACGGCCTTGAGCGGCGCGCTTGCCGTCGCGCGAGCTGCGGCGGCGAGCCAGCGCGCGGTGAAGCCGCGGGCCGAGCGGCTCCGGCCCGTTCTTCGTCGCGAGGTACGGCTCGAGGTCCGCCTCCTCGAGGACGAGCCACGTCCCGAAGCGGCGGACGTCGCGATAAGCGAGCCGCGTGCCGTCGTCGAGCTCGAGGACGGCGCGCTCGTGCGAGACCGGGATGAACCCGAAGCTCCCGGTCATCCGCAGGTGGACGAGGAGGCCGAGCCCGCTCTCGAGCCGGAGCAGGAGGTACTTGCCCGCGCCGCTCGACGGCGATCGACGCGGTCGCCCTCGAGCTCCTCGGCGACCTCGAAGAGGTCGTACGGCCGCGTCAGCCGCGGATCGAGGATCTCGACGCGTGCGAGCGTCCGGCCTTCGAGCCGCGGCGCGAGCTGCGCGCGGATCGTCTCGACCTCGGGCAGCTCGGGCACGGCGAGGCGCTTAGGCGACGACGTCGAGCAGGATCCCGTGCGGCGGCGGCGGCCTCGTCGCCGATCTCGTACGCCGCCGCGCACCGCCTCGACGGCGCGCGCGCGCCGACTCCTCGTCGCGCGCGTGCACGTCGGCGAGCACCTGGCCGGCCTCGACCGTCTGCCGCGCTTGGCGCTGGCAGACGACGCCGACCGCGTGGTCGATCGCGTCCTCCTTCGTGCGCCGGCCGCCGCCGAGCTCGAGGCCGCGATGCCGATCGTGAGCGCGGCGAGCCGCGTCACGATCCCGGCCCGCGGCGCGTCGACCTCGGTTACGACCGGCGCGCGGGGAAGAGCGTCGAGGTCCGGATCGCCGCCCTGTGCCCGGATCCAGCGCTCGTACGTCTGTCGCGCCGAGCCGTCCGTCACCGCCTGCTGCGCTCGCTCTCGCCCCTCCTCGAGGTCGACCCCGAGATCCGAGAGCGCGAGCAGGCGCGCGGAGGCGTCGAGGACGAGCTCCGTGAGGTCCGGCGGGCCTTCGGCCGACGATCGTCTCGACCGCCTCGCGCACCTCGAGCGCGTTGCCGACGGCCGCACCCAGGGGCTGATCCATGTCGGTGAGGAGGCAGACGACCTCGCGTCCCTCCCGGCGCCCGAGGTCGACCATCTGCTCGGCGAGGATCCGCGCGTCGTCGAGCGTCTTCATGAACGCGCCGTCGCCGACCTTGACGTCCAGCACGATCGCGTCGGCGCCCGCCGCGAGCTTCTTCGACATGATCGACGAGGCGATCAGCGGGACGATGTCGACGGTTGCGGTCACGTCGCGGAGCGCGTAGAGCTTCTTGTCCGCCGGCACGAGGTCGCCCGTCTGCCCGATGATCGCGAGCCCGATCGTCGCGGACCTGCTCGACGAACGCGTCGATGTCGAGCTCGACGCGGAAGCCGGGGATCGACTCGAGCTTGTCGAGCGTGCCGCCCGTGTGGCCGAGGCCGCGGCCGGACATCTTCCCGAACGGGCACGCCGCACGCGGCCACGATCGGCCCCACCGCGAGCGACGTCTTGTCCCCCACGCCGCCCGTCGAGTGCTTGTCGACGACCTTGCGTCCGAGCGCCTTGCCCAGCTCGAGTGTCTCGCCGGAGCGGATCATCGCGTCCGTCAGCGCGTGGGTCTCGCGGCCGGTGAGCCCCCTGAAGTAGACGGCCATGCACCACGCGGCCATCTGGTAGTCGGGCACGTCGCCGCGCGTGAAGCCGAGGACGAGCTCCGAGATCTCCTCGTCCGAGAGCTCGCTCGCCGTTCGCGCTTGCGCTCGATCAGGTCCGCGGCGCGGATCACAGCTCGATGATGCGCCCGGGAAGACGCTTCCCGGGGGACTTCCCGCCGAGCCAGGCGTTCACTGTCGCGCCGACGTCCGCGAACTCGCCCTCCTCGTGGACGCGACCCGCGGCGTTGCGGCCGGCGGCGTAGGCGAGGAGGAGAGCATGCTCGCGCGAGTGGTCGGTCGACTCGGTCGTCGGGTCGCAGCCGTGATCGGATGTGACGACGAGGAGATCGCCCAGCTGCAGCGCTTCGAGGATGTCGGGCAGGCGACGGTCGAAGTCCTGCAGGCAGCGGTGGAAGTTGACCGGGTCGTTGCGGTGGCCCCAGAGCATGTCGGTCTCGACGAGGTTCACGAACACGAGACCCTGGTCGACGTTTTCGAGGAGCTCGATCGGTGCGGTTGATGCCGTCGACGTTCGACTTCGTCGGGAACGAGTCGTCGATGTCGCACCCGGCGAAGATGTCGGAGATCTTCCCGACGCCGTAGACAGTGCCACCGGCATCGCGGACGGACGTGAGGTAGTTCGGGCGCCGCGGCTCGAGCGAGAAGTCGTGGCGGTTCGGCGTGCGCTCGTAGTTGCCGGGCTCGCCGGCGAACGGCCGCGCGATGACACGGCCGACTGCGTGGCGGCCCGTCAGGATCTCCCGCGCGACACGGCAGCCGTCGTAGAGCTCCTCGAGCGGGATCGTCTCCTCGTGCGCCGCGATCTGGAAGACCGAGTCGGCCGACGTGTAGACGATCCACTTGCCCGGTCTGCTGATGCTCCTCGCCGAGCTCCTGGATGATCTCCGTGCCAGACGCTGGCTTGTTGCCGAGGACGCCGCGACCGGTCTGGTTCATGAACGGGTCGATGACCTCGTCCGGGAAGCCGTGCGGATATGTCGGGAACGCCGTCGGCGTGACGACGCCCATCAGCTCCCAGTGACCGGTCGTCGTGTCCTTGCCCTTCGAGCGCTCGAAGAGCCGGCCCGCGACCGCCGGAGCGCCCGGCTGCGGCGGGCAGCCCGCGAGCGGCATGACGTTGCCGAGGCCGAGCGCCTCGAGGTTCGGGAGGTCGAGCCCGCCGACCGCCTGCGCGACGTTGCCGAGCGTGTTCGAGCCCTCGTCCCCGTACTCGCCGGCATCCGGCAGCTCCCCTGCCCCGACCGCGTCGAGGACGATCACACACGCACGAGGCACTAGCCCGACCGGGAGTTCTCGTGGGTGCAGGATCTTCGCCCGAGCACGCCGCTATTCTACGGCGGCTTTGAGCGACGCCCTCGGACTACTACTCCTCGTCGTCTACATCGCCGCGATCGTCGGCCTCGCCGCGGTGATCACGTTAGGCGTGATCAAGATCTTCCCGACCGAGCGGAACCCGAAGAAGCCCGACAAGCCGGACGACGGCGGCTCGCCGACGCGAGGCGAGGAGAGCGCGGCCGGGTCGCTCTTCCGCCGGTCGAAGCGCGCCGCGACCTAGTACTGGCTCGTCCGGCGCCGCAGAGCGAGGAGCCCGGCCGCCGCCGCGACCACAGCGGCAGCGACGAGCAGCGCCTGCACGACCCAGTCGTTCCGCTCGAGGAACGTCCGCGTGTCGGAGGGTGCCTCGTACATCTCGTTCGCAGTCTCCGCACCCACGGTCCCGATGGCGGCGTGCTCGACGCCGGTCGCGGCGGCCGGGAGCTGCTCGAAGTCGTACGCCGGTGCAGGAACGTTCGTCGCCCCGTACAGGAGCCGGTACGGCGGCGAGTACCCCGCCGACAGCAGCAACGGGCGGGCACGCGCCTCGGGAACGACTCGAAGCCCTTCCAACGGCGCATCGTCGCCGTTTTCGATCGTCACGCGGAGGAAGCGCTGCTGCCCGTCGACGGCGATGTGCGTCAGCGCGAGTCCCGGGAAGCGCGCGACCCGTCCCTGTCCGACTGCGATGAACGACCGACCGTCGTTCGACCCCTCGATCCGGACGGCTCGGACGTAGGACGGCGTCGTCGACTCGACGCGCACGGCGTCCACCGGAACCTTCGGGAACCCGAGGTCGAGCCGCACGACTGTCGCCTGGCCCTGCTCGCGGCGCCTCGAGGTCGACGCGACCGGTTCGAGCGGAGTCTGGCTCGGCTCCCGTGCGACGCGAGCGCCGGTGATCGCGGAGACGCCCGTTGCGCGAACGAGGAGGTAGCGGTAGTCGGTGGCGGGGAAGACGGCCGTGGTGCTGCGCGCGTCGACGGCCCCGTGAACCGAGTAGATGGGGGTCGCAGAAAGCAGCGCGTACGTCCCCTCGGCTCCGCTCGTGCTTCCCGAGACGACGACCCGGCCGACGAACGTCTCGTCCGGAATCTCGAGCTCGACCCGGTCGATCACGGGGTGGACAGCGCCGCGATCGAGGACGACGGTGACCGTTCCGTCCCGTCGTCCGCGTGCAACGACCGCGACAGGCTGTGACGGCACTGCCGCAGGCGTCGGCGCCGGGCGCCACGGAACTTGACTGCCCGTGGCATCGATGATGCGCAGATCCGGAAAGCCGGCGCGTGCGTGTCCGTACATCCGGGCGTCGGGCTCGAACTCCACGGGTCCGGTCGTCGCTTCCAGCGGTCGTGTGTATCGGAACGCACTCTCGTCGACGCCGCCGGCACCCGCCACCGCGACGGCTGCGAGGAGCACTGCGAGGATCACGTATGTCGCTCCGTCGAGCGGACCCGCTGGTACGCGTACGCGCCGGTCAACAGGAGGAGGCCGACCGCGACGAAGGACAGGACCCGGTAGATCTCGTTGAGCTCGGCCAGGTCGTAGAGGAAGAGCTTCGCGACCCCGAGCCCGAGCAGGACGAGACCTCCGTACCGCAGCTCACGGACGTCGCGGACGAGCCCGACGACGATCCCGACGAGGCCGAGCCCTGCCCAGAACGCGCTCAGCACGACCTGCGCCGTCTGGGAGCGTTCCACCTGGTCGCCCTGGATCACGTCGACGATGCCCAGCGAGGCCGCGTAGACGAACGCGATGCCCGCTGTGGCAAAGAGGAGCATCGAGAGATCGCGGCGATCCACGAGGAGTCCCATGAGAAGCGCAGCGACCCCCACGCTCAGTGTCGCTGCGAGCGCCGGCCCGAGCGACTCGACGCCGTCGAGGAGCGCGTGCGGCGGCGCCTCGTCCAAGACCGTGTGCAGCGCGGCGAGGCCGAGGAATCCGACCGCGAACACGAGCGCTCGCCGCTCGCCCGTGCGTCCCGCGACCCAGGTCAGGATCACAGCCTCTGCCGACCAGCCGACCACGAGCGCGGGGCCGTCGAGCGCGAGCGCCAGCGTCACGCCCGACAGCGCGACGCCGATCGCGACGAGCAGGGCGGCGATCTCCGCGCTCATGCGCTGACGGAACCCGAATGCGCCGAGCAGGATGTACGCGAAGGTGACTGCGAGGATCCACCCCGTCGCTCCGTCCCCCGAGCCGCGGTCGTCGATGAGCGCCCAGCCGAGGCCCGCCGTGAAGGCCGCGTTCAGCAGGAGGACGGAGGCCGACGACACGCGGAGCTTCGAGGTCGGAACCCGCAGCTCGTAGCCGATCCCGGCCACGACGAACGCGCACCAGAAGAGCGCGAGGACGAGGAGCGGCAGGAGCAGGCCGTCCCGGTCGTCGGCCCAGAACGCGAGCTGGGGCGCCGTCAGGGCGAATGCGCCGAGGGCGAGCCAGCCCCAGCGTTGCCAGACGAGCACGGCGACCGTAGCCGCCAGTGCGACCGACGTGAACGCGAGCGAGAGTGTCGACGTCCCGCTGTCCACGAGCACTGGTGCCGCGAGCGCGCCGAGGAGGGCGAACGCGGCGACGATCTGCGAGGACCAGCGGATCGCTATCGCCGCGCCCGCTGCGCCGATGATCGCGGCTACGACCAGCCCCGCCTCCGACCCGACGACGTCCTTGGCGGCCGTCGCGTAGGTCAGCGACGCGAAGAGCGACGCCAGTGCGGTGGCGACCGCGACCACGGCTGCATCGGTCTGGCCGCGACGCTCGTACAGGAAGACCCCCGCGGCAAGAAGCAGCGTCGAGCCCACGAACGCGAGAGCGACGCGTGCTTCCACGCCGATCCAGCCGCGATCGACGGCGATGACGAGGAAGAAGACGACGCCGATGAGAATCGCTAGGCCGCCGACGACTGCGAGGATGCGGCCGCCGAGCAAGTCCTCGAAGGTCTCGCCCGGGCGCAGCACCTGCCGCGGCGGCTTCGGTGCCGTCTCGGCCGTCGGCTCAGGTGCGGGCGGCGACGTCTGCGGCGTCGCTGCGACCGGCGCAGGCTCTTGAGCGACCGGCTGGCTCGGCGCGGCCGGTTGCCCCTCCAGTCGAGCGACGCGCTCGACGACGTCCGCGAGCAGCGCCTCGACGCGCTCCAACCGTGCGTCCAGTGATGGGTCCGGGTTCACGCACCGATGGTATTCCCGAGGCATTCAAGGAATCCTCAAGGCGCGCCTGGGTTCGGCCTCCGGGTATACCCGGATTCGAGCGCTACGCGACGCCGGCCGCGAGCGCGTCGTCGAGCGGCGTGTACTCCATGCCGTGCGCGTCCGCGACGGCCTCGTACGTGAGCTTGCCGCCGATGGTGTTCACACCACGCGCGAGCTCGGCGTTCGCCGTGACGGCTCCGACCGTGCCGAGTTCCGCGAGCTGCTCGACATAGGGCAGCGTGACGTTCGTCAGCGCGCGCGTCGACGTGATCGGCACGGCGCCCGGCATGTTCGCGACGCAGTAGTGGATGACGCCGTCGACGGTGTAGACCGGGTCGTCGTGCGTCGTCGGCTTCGACGTCTCCGCGCACCCGCCCTGGTCGATCGCGACGTCGACGAAGACCGAGCTCTCCTTCATCGTCCCGAGCATCTCGCGCGTGACGAGCTTCGGCGCACGCGCGCCGGGGATGAGGACGGCGCCGATCGTGAGGTCTGCGTCCTTGATCGACTCCTCCAGCTGCAGCGCCGACGACATGAGGAGCTGGACGCGCCCCGACAGGATCTGCTCGAGGAAACGCATGCGGTCGACCGAGCGTTCGAGGATCGTCACCTGTGCGCCCATGCCCAGCGCGATGACCGCCGCGTTGTAGCCGACCATGCCGCCGCCGATCACGAGCACCCGCGCCGGAGCAACGCCCGCGACTCCGCCGAGGAGAATCCCGCGCCCGCCCTTCGGCTTCTCGAGGTTGTCCGCTCCCGCCTGCGGGGCGAGCCTGCCGGCGATCTCGCTCATCGGCGCCAGCAGAGGGAGCGCGCCGCGATCGGTCTCGACCGTCTCGTACGCGATCCCGGTGATCCCCGAGTCGACGAGCGCGCGCGTGAGCGGCTCGTCGGCGGCGATGTGGAGGTAGGTGAAGAGCGTGAGGCCCTCGCGCAGCCGCGGGTACTCGGCTGCGATCGGCTCCTTGACCTTCAGGAGGAGGTCGGAGGTCGACCAGACGTCGTCGACGGACGCGATCGTCGCGCCGGAGCGGACGTACGCGTCGTCCTGGAAAGCGCTGCCGACTCCGGCGCCGGTCTCGACGACGACCTGGTGGCCGCCCTGGACGAGCTCACGCGCGCCAGCCGGCGTGAGCGCGACGCGGTACTCCTGCGACTTGATCTCCTTGGCCACGCCGATCCGCATGCGGGCGGCACGATATCGCGTCATGCGGCTCCTTGAGAGGTCTCAAGGAGCCGCGCCAAGCGCTCGACGTAGGCGCGCTCGTCCGGGCCGAACCAGGGCGGCTCTCCGGCAGCAGCGTTCTCGACCGCGCGCTCCGGACGGGACGTCGCGGGTATCGCGACGTCGACTCGCGAGTCCGACAGCACCCACTTGAGGAGTGCCTGAGCCCAGGTCTCGATCCCGAAGGTCCGGAGCGGCTCGAGGTCCCGCGGGGTCTGGTGCGCGCTGGAGCAACGGCGCGCCGGTCCCGCCGAACGGGCGCATGACGATCACGGCGACGCCGAGCTCCATTGCGAGCGGCAGGAGGCGACGCTCGGCTTCGCGCTCGCCGAGGTTCAGCGGGAGCTGGACGACATCGAACCGGCCCGTATGCAGCGCCTGCTCGAGCTCGCCGAACGAGGCCGAGCTCCAGTGGGTGACGCCGATGTGATTGATCCTGCCCTCGGCCTTCTCCTCACCGAGCCAGCGAAGCTGCTCCTCCCAGGAGACGAGGTTGTGCACCTGTTCGACGTCGACCCGGCCGAAGAAGCGGAGCTGCGCCTCGTACTGGCCGCGACCCTCCCGCACGCTCGGCGCCCAGACCTTCGTCGCCAGTGTCGCTTCGCTGCGGTGGCCGTCGAGCGCGGCTCCGAGCGACCGCTCCGCGGCGCCGTACATCGGCGAGGAGTCGAAGACTCGGACGCCCGCCCCGAATGCCGCATCGACCACCTCCCGCGCCAGTGCCTCGTCGTCCTCGAACGTCGCGAACGTCCCCAGCCCGACGACAGGCCCGAGCTTCCTCTCCTCCATGCGGTCACGCTAGCTCGCATCGGTCACACTCCCGGTGTCGAGAGGAGGTGCCGTGTACACGTCAGGTGTGTGGATCGTGAAGAAAGGACGGGAGGACGAGTTCGCCCGCCGGTGGCAAGAGGGAGCGGATGCGTCCGCGCTCGAGTTCCCGGACGTCAAGTTCAGCCTCTTCCACGACGCCGGGAACCCTCAACGCTTCCTCAGCCTCGCCACCGGGTGGCGTAACGAGGAGCAGATCGAAGCGGCTCGCAGCACCCCTGCCTTCCAGGATTCGATGGCCGCAATGTGGCGCATGCTCGAGTCGGGCGATGTCGCGATTCTCAAGCTGGTCGCAGAGGTCAGCTAGGACGCGCGAGCGAGGTCGACGAGCGCGAGCGTGACCTCGACCATGCCCTCGAGGTCGGCGACGGCGATGTGCTCGTCGGGCGTGTGGATCTCCATCATCCCGTTCGCGAGGTTCACGCACTGCAGGCCGCGCGCGTTGAAGACGTTCGCGTCCGCGCCGCCTCCACTCAGCCCATACGACGGCGTGTAGCCCGCGCGCTCCAGCGCCTGAGCGGCGAGACGCACCGGCGGATCGCTCTCTCGGAAGCGATAGCCGGGGAAGCTCGGTCGTACCTCCGACTCGACCTCGCAGTCGACGAGGCTCGCCGCAAACGCGGCGCTCTCCAACATCTCGCGGGCGAGCTCCACGGCCTTGCTCTCGTCGTGGGAGCGCACCTCGGCCGTGAAGCTGCACCACTCGGGGACCACGTTGCGCGCGGTGCCTCCGGAGATGACGCCCACGTTCGCGCTCGTCTCCTCGTCGACGCGCCCGAGCCGGAAGTCCGCGATCGCTCGTGACGCGGCGGCGATGGCCGAGCGGCCGTCCTCCGGATGCATGCCTGCATGCGCCGCCGTCCCGTGGAAGCGGAAGTCGAGGAGTCGCCCGTGTGGTGAGCCGAGCACGATCTCGCCGATCGGCGCGCCCTGGTCGTAGACGTAGCCGGTGGTCGCAACCAGCCGCGTATGGTCGAACGCGCCGGCACCGCGAAGTGAGACCTCCTCCTGCGGCGTGAAGAGCAGCTCGATCCCGGCGTGCCCGCGGCCCTCCTCGAGCACGCGCCGCACTGCCTCGAGCATGACGACGACTGCGGCCTTGTTGTCGGAGCCGAGGATCGTCCCCGCCGCGTTACGCACGATGCCGTCCTCGCCGACGACAGGGTCGATCACCGTCTCCGGCGGCACGGTGTCCGTGTGCGAGCAGAGGAAGATCGGCGTCCCGCCCCCGTTCGTGGCCGCAATACGGCAGTAGATGTTCCCTGCGTCGCCGTCGAGACGTCCCGCCGCGTCGTCCTCGTCCCACGCGAGCCGGAGCCCCGTGAGATATGACGTCACGCGATCGACGACCGCGCGCTCCTTCCCCGAAGGGCTCGGCAGCGCGCACAGCTCGAGAAAGAGGTCGACGAGCGGCGACGTCAACGGCTGCTGCACCGGGCAGCATCCTATGCGCGGCCGACACGCGGGCTGACGGCTTACATCCACCCGTCCCCGAACGTCGACTGGGGCTACGACGTCTCCGACTACCCGGACGTCCACCCCGACCTCGGGACGCTCGAGGACGTCGATCGGCTCATCGCTGAGGCGCGCGCTTGAGAGCGGGTCGCTCGTGCTCGGCAGCCGCGAGGGAGTCGTCCTGGCCGCCGCGTGAGGCTCCGTGCGCACGTGAAGGGCCGGCGACTGCCCGCCGTCACCGCGAGAGCAGTATCGGCCGACGGCACGAAGAGCCGCGCCGTCGCGGTGCTCGTCCGCAGACCGAGTTAGGCGGTCAGCGAGCGGTCGCGGGCCGCTGACCGCGAGCGCGCACGCTCCAGTGCGGCTGCCACGAACTCGCGAAAGAGAGGGGCCGGACGGGTGGGCCGCGACTTGAACTCGGGATGGAACTGGCTCGCGACGAACCACGGGTGGTCCGGGAGCTCGACGATCTCCACGAGCCGGCCGTCCTGGAACGTCCCGGAGACCACGAGACCTCCGTCGACGATCTGCTGGCGCAGCTCGTTGTTGACCTCGTACCGGTGCCGATGCCGCTCGTGGACGACGGGCTCGTCGTACGCCTCGCGCGCGCGCGTCCCCTCCTCCAGCTCGACGGCCTGGGCACCGAGGCGCATCGTCCCGCCGAGATCTTCGATCTCCTTCTGCTCGGGGAGCAGGTCGATCACCGGATACGGCGTCTCCGGATCCATCTCCGTCGAGTTGGCCCCGTCCATCCCGCACACGTGCCGCGCGAACTCGGAGACCGCCACGTGCATGCCGAGGCAGATGCCGAGGTAGGGGATCTCCTGCTCGCGCGCGACCTGGCACGCGAGGATCTTCCCCTCCCAGCCGCGCGAGCCGAAGCCGCCGGGGACGAGCACGCCGTCGGCCTGCTCGAGCTCGCGCACCGCCTCCTCGTAGGACATGTTCTCCGCGTCCACCCAGCGGACGTGCACGCGGCACCCCGCATGGACACCTGCGTGCTTGAGCGCTTCGTGAACGGACAGGTACGCGTCGTGCAGCTTCACGTACTTGCCGACGAGCGCGATCTCGACGTCCTCGCGGAGGTCGCGCGACCGCTCGATGAGCTCGGCCCACTCGCCGAGATCGGCGACCGGAGCGTCGAGCGAGAGCTTGTCGCAGACGAGCGAGTCGAGCCCCTCACCCTGCAGCACCTCGGGGACGAGATAGACGTCGGGGACGTCCGGGCAGCCGATCACCGCGTCGCGGTCGACGTCGGCGAAGAGTGCGATCTTCTCGCGGATGTCGTCGGAGAGCGGCTCGGTCGACCGGCACACGACGACGTCGGGGTGAATGCCGATCCGTCGGAGCTCGTTTACCGAGTGCTGCGTCGGCTTCGTCTTCAGCTCGCCGGCGGCGTCGATGAAGGGAACGAGCGTGACGTGCAGGTAAACAACGTTCTCGGGGCCGACCTCCCGCCGGAACTGACGGATCGCCTCGAGGAACGGAAGCGACTCGATGTCCCCGACGGTGCCGCCGATCTCGGAGATCACGACATCCGCGGGCGAGACCTTCTCCGCGCGCCGGATCCGCGCCTTGATCTCGTTCGTGATGTGCGGGATGACCTGCACGGTCGCCCCGAGGAACTCGCCCTTGCGCTCCTTGCGGAGTACCGCGTCCCAGATCGCGCCCGCGGTGTGGCTCGCGTTGCGCGAGAGGTTCTCGTCGATGAACCGCTCGTAGTGGCCGATGTCGAGATCGGTCTCGGCGCCGTCCTCCGTCACGAAGACCTCGCCGTGCTGGAAGGGGCTCATCGTGCCCGGGTCGACGTTCAGGTAGGGGTCGAACTTCTGGGCCGAGACGGAGAGGCCGCGAGCCTTGAGAAGTCGCCCGAGCGAAGCGGCGACGATGCCTTTCCCCAGCGCGGAGACCACTCCACCCGTGACGAACACGTACCTGGCCACGGGGTCTCACCGTAGCAGGAGGCGAGGTCGGAGCTCCGTCCGCGTTTTCCGGACGCACAGCCCCTCGGCCGAGTGGGATCTGTCACCCGGTAGAGGGCTGGGAGGAGATCTGCTGCTCCCATAGCGTCGAGCACGCTGCCCGCAGGCGGCAGCGTGTCCACTCAGGGAGAGGGAGAGACATGATCCACGTCCGTCGACCGCGGGCTCGTCCGCGGCTTCACGCTGCTACGAGAACGCTCGTAGCCGTCCTCGCCGCAGGCTCTGCGGCGATCGTCTTCTCGGTCGGACTTGCAGCCGCAGCTCCGACGAACAACTCACAGGCGGTCCCCGTTGCGAGCAACCAGATAGCGCTCGGCGGCTTCGTCCTGCCCGGGCCGTTCGTGTTTCCGGCGCCACTGCCGATCGTGCTCACGAACCTGCACGTCGACGCGAGCGCGAAGTGGAGCGGAAGCATCACCACCAACGTGGGCTGGGACAGTGACAACGTCCGCCAGGGTGCCGATCTCGACATCAGCCGTGTCGCACCGCTCACGAGCGGCAAGATCGACGTCACCTGGCAGCTCTCGGGAACGATCGACGGGGTGCTGCACTTCGGTCCGACGAACATCTCCAAGGACGACGTCGCGTGTACACCGAAGCTCTCGGGAGGAGGCTTCTCGTGCGAGGCGACGTCCGACGGGATCCCGCTTCCCGGCGCGATCGGGCCGATCCCCGCGATCCCGCCGTTCTTCTTCGTCGCGAAGCTCGCGATCGGCGTCCAGTTCGACATCACGCCCGAGGGAGCCATCGTGACGCGGAATCTCACGGCGGGCGGAGCGAGCGTCCCAGGGCCGACCGCGAATCCCGGCCCGCTCGACCTCGGCGACTCGCCGAGTGTCGAGACGTTCACGATGCCGTGCTCCGCGAAGGCGGGTGACGCGGTCGACTACGACCTGAGCGACTACCACTGGGCGCCGGACACGACGGCGACTCAGCAGGACAAGATCAGGATCGTCGCCGCGCTCGATCCGCTCGGTGCCGTCGAGCTCGGCGAGATCACCTCGTTCGACGTCGGCCCCGCGCAGGTGTCGACGCCGGCCTTCGACCTCTCGGGGAGCGGATTCCTGACTGCAATGGGAGGCCTGCTTCCGAACAACGTCAACCCGACGATCTCTCCGCTCGGCCCGTTCTCCGGCTCCGAGGGATCGGCCGATCGGCTTCTCTGCGGGCGTGAGCTCGAAGTGCCCGATCGGGTCGTACGTGTGGGAGTTCTCCGACGGCACGAAGTCGTTCGGCCCCTCGCCGCAGCGGGCCTTCGCCGACAACGGCGTGTACGACGGCCAGCTCACGGTGACCGACATCACCGGGCTCGCCGCGACCGAAGACTTCACCGTCTCGGTCTCGAACGAGCCGCCGTCCGTCAACGCCGGGCCGGACACGACGGCCGACTGGGGCCGGCTCGTGTCGTTCAACGGCCAGGCGACGGACCCGGGCTCGGCGGATCAGGCGACGTTGCAGTACACGTGGACGTTCGGTGACGGAACCCCGAGCGCGTCCGGCGGCCCGAGCGTCCTCCACGCGTACGCGTCTCCCGGCACGTACGTGGCAACGCTGGACGTGTGCGACAAGAACGGCGGGTGCGACAGCGACAGCCGCACGGTCGTGGCCACGAAGCGCGACACGACCCTCGGCTACACGGGTCCGCTGTCCTCCACTCCGTCGAAGACGATCGTCCTCACGGCGAACCTCGTCGACGAGTACGGCGAAGCCGTGGTCGGGAGGAAGGTGACGTTCGCGATCGGATCGCAGACCGCGATCGGGACGACCGATTCAGCTGGAAAGGCATCCGTGAGCCTCAAGCTCAATCAGAAGCAGGGCTCGTATCCGTTCAGCGCGACCTTCCCGGCCGGCGACGCGAAGTACAACGGGTCGTCGGACTCCGGAACGTTCCTGATCGGCAAGTAGCGACCCGGCTGAGCAGCACCAGGCAGGCCTCGTGCCTGCCTGGTGCTCCCGGCGTCGCTGCGCGGTCAGCTCTCGGTCAGCGTGGCGATGAACTCGGCGCCACCCGCCATGCGCTCGAGCTCCTCGCGGCGCAGGAGGTCGTCGAGCTCCTCGATCCGGGTGTGCGTCGGGTCTCCGGGGACCTTCTCGACGCGGAAATGCCGGTCCGCGACACTCGCGATCTGCGGGAGGTGCGTGATCGTGAGCACCTGTGCCCGCTCGCCGAGTCGCTGCAGCGTGGCTGCGACCGCGTGAGCCGTGACGCCCCCGATGCCCGCGTCGATCTCGTCGAACACCAGCGTCTCCCCTCCCGCGACCGCCGCGAGCGCGAGCGCTATGCGGGAGAGCTCTCCACCGGAGGCGGTGTCGGCGACAGGCGCGAAGGGGAGCCCAGGGTTCGGTCGTACGAGAAAGATCACCTCGTCTGCGCCGCTCGCGCCGATTTCGCGCTCGCGCAGCTCGACGACGAACTCGCCCTCTCCCATCCCGAGCGAGCTCAGCTCATCCGCGACCGCGCTCCCGAAGGCGGCGGCGGCAGCGCGCCGGCCGCTCCCAAGCTCATCGGCGAGCGCCGACATCATGGCTTCCGTCTCGGCGACGGCTCGTGCGGCCGCCTCCGTCGGATCGCCACCCGCCGACTCGGCGAGCTGGCGCTCGGCGTCGCGCGAAAGCCCGAGGAGCTCGTCGTACGAGGAGGCCGAGAAGCGCCGCTTCAGGTCCGCGATCGTCTGCAGCCGATCCTCGACGCTCTCGAGCGCGCCCGGCTCGGCGTCGAGGGTCGCCACGAACCGGTGCAGGTCGGAGCCGACCTCGCGCAGGCGGACAGCCAGGTCGCGGAGCTCCTCCGCGCTCTGCCCGAGCTCCGGGGCGAGGCGCTCGAGCGGCGCGAGCGAGCGCTCGGCAAGCGCGGCCAGGGAAGCTGCGCCCTCACCCTCGTCGGGCGCGACCGCAGACGCGGCCGAGCTCGCCGCCTCGACGAGGTCCTCGAAGTGGCGAAGCCGCTCGCGACGGGCGAGGAGCTCCTGCTCGTCGGCTGCGGACATGCCCTCCGTCGCCTCCACGAGCGCCTGCAGCTCGGCGAGCCGGAACGCGACCGCGTCCGCGTCGCGTGCCAGCTCCTCCTGACGGCGCCGCGCAGCGACAAGGTCGCGCCACGCGAGGCGCGCCTCGCGCCGGCGCTCGAGCTGCTCCGCGCCGCAGAACGCGTCGAGCACGTCGAGCTGGAACGACGGCCGGGCGAGCCGCCGCTGCTCGAACTGGCCCGACATCGCGATGAGCCGTTCCGCCGCGACAGCAACGTCCTCCCGCGCCACTGCGCGGCCCCAGGCGTATGCCCGCGTGCGACCGTCCCCGAACACACGCCGGGCGAGGACGAGGCCCGCCTCGCCCTCGGGCCGCAGCTCGGCGAGCGCGGCGAGCTCCTCGTCGTCGAAGAAGCCATCCGGCACGTCGAGCTCCGCCTCGACGTACGCCTCGGCGCCCTCGCCGCCGACGGACGTCGCGTCCGCGCGGGCCCCGAGCAGCAGCCCGATCGCCTGGGCGAAGATCGTCTTCCCCGCCCCCGTCTCGCCCGTGACGGCATTCAGGCCGGGGCCGAACGAGAGCTCGGCCTCACGGATGAGGACGAGATTCTCGATCCTGAGCCTACGAAGCAAAGCTCTGGCGGTAGCGGCGGACGAAGGTCGCCTCGGGAAGCGTCGCGAGGAGCGAGCGCTCGGCGGCGATGCGGACGACGGCGCGCTCCGCCTTCCCGAGCGTCGAGACGCGATGGCCGTCGACGAGGACGCCCGCCTCGACGTCGGCGGTGCGGTTCCAGACGATGACGTCCGAGCCGGGCGGGATCACGAGCGGCCGCGCGCGCAGCGAGTGCGCGGCGACGTAGGTGAGCGCGATCGCCTCGAGACCCCACATGAGCACCGGGCCGCCGTTCGAGAGGTTGTACGCGGTCGAGCCCGACGGCGTCGAGCAGATGATCCCGTCGCAGGGCTGGCGCCCGAGCTCCTCGCCGCCGACCGCGAGCTCGAGCTCGATCATGCGCCCGAGCGACGCGCTCGCGACGACGACGTCGTTCACGGCGACGGTGCGCCCGTCCGGGTGCTCGAGCTCGAGCGTCGGCAGCTCGACGACGTCGTACTCGCCGGCGAAGACGCGCCCGAGCCCTTCCTCGAGCTCGCGCCGTCCCATCGAGCTCAGGAAGCCGACGCGACCGAAGTTGACGCCGATGACCGGCACGCCCGTCCCGAGGAAGCGCGTCGAGCGCGCGCAGCACCGTGCCGTCGCCGCCGAGCACGACGGCGATGTCGGCACCCGCAGCCGTCGTCGGATCCCTCGAGGCCGTGCTTCTCCGCCTCCTCGGACGAGAGCACGAGCTCGACACCGTGCTCCTGCGCGACCGCCTGCAGCCGCGCGAGCCCGGAGCCGATCTGACCGGGCTTGCCGTGGGTGACGACGGCCGCCCGGGCGACGCGCTTAGCCGACGGCGTCGGCGATCCAGCGGTCGATGTCATCGGGATTCGGTTCGCCGGGTCGGTGCTCGAGGTGGACGAAGAACTCCCGGTTTCCCTTCGGGCCGGGCAGTCCGGAGTCTACGACGCCGACCGTGACCCCACCCCACGCGCGCGCGGCTTCGATGACGGTCTCGAGCACCTTTCGTTGCACCGCGGGGTCGCGGACGACGCCCTTCGCCGACCTCGGCGCGCCCCGCCTCGAACTGCGGCTTCACGAGCACGAGCGCCTCCCAGCCGGGAGCCGCGAGCCGCGAGCACGGGCGGAAGCGCCTTCGTCACGCTGATGAACGAGACGTCGCACACGACGAGCTCCGGCGCGAACGGCAGCTCGGTCAGCGAGCGTGCGTTCACGCGCTCGAGGACGGTCACGCGTGGATCCGATCGCAGCCGCGGATGGAGCTGGCCGTAGCCGACGTCGATCGCGACCACCCGCGCGCGCTCCGGCCTGCAGCAGGCAGTCGGTGAACCCGCCCGTCGACGCGCCGACGTCCGCGCAGTCGCGACCCGCCACGCTCGACGCCGAGCGCGTCGAGCGCGTTCTGCAGCTTCTCGCCTCCGCGCGAGACGAACCGCGGCGGCCGCTCGACGTCGAGCTCGACGTCGTCGTCGACCTGCTCGCCCGGCTTGTCGTGGCCCCGCACGAGCCCCGCGAGCACGAGTGCCTGCGCCTGCGACGCGCGACTCCGCGAGCCCGCGCTCGACGAGCAGGACGTCGAGGCGCTTCTTCACAGCCCGAGGCTGAGCGACGCGTCAGGCAGCGACGACGCGGCGCGCGGCGCCGATCAAGCGCGCGCCGTAGTTCGTGCTCGAGAGGCGGACGACCTCGACGTCCCGGCCGGTCTGCGGCGCATGCACCATCCGCCCGCGCCCGAGGTAGAGCCCGACGTGCCCGAGCCCCTCGAAGAAGAGGATGTCGCCCGGCTCGAGGTTCGACCCGGAGACCCGGCGGCCCTCGCCGTAGAGCGCGTACGAGTTGTGCGGAAGGTCGACCCCGACCCGGCCGTACGCCCAGCGCACGAGCCCCGAGCAGTCGAACCCGGTCGACGGGGACTCGCCGCCCCAGCGGTACGGAACGCCGACCTCGCCGAGCGCGATCCGGGCAGCGAGCTCGCCCTTCGTCGGCGTCGCCGGATTCGCTGATCGACGCGCGGCTCGCGGCTGGCCCTCCGCAGACGCGCGCGGTCGGCCGGCACGACGCGGCCGCACCGAGTGCGACGGCGAGAGCGAGCACGGGCACGCGGCTGCGGAGAGTGGGCGACATGAAGAGAGAAGAGGACGGTCTGCGCACGTGTGCGACGACGGCGCGCCAGGCAGACCTGGTCTGTTCGGGACTCGTCACAGGGTAGCCAGGAACGCCGGCTGCGTCTATCCCTCAACCGGTCCTAAAGGTCAGCGCGTCGACGAGCTCGCGGAGGACGCTCGTGTCCGCATGCGTGCCGTCGAGCTGCGCGCGGCGCACGCGCGGCGACGTCGTCGGCGAGACGCTCGCGCCTCCTCCGCGCCGAGCCGCTCGCGCGTAGCCGTCGCCGTCGAGGATGTCGTCGACGACCTGGAAGAGGAGGCCGACGTCCTCGCCGAACGCGACCCACGCGGCCCGTCCGTCCTCGGACACGCCCGGCCACGTCGAGGCCGATGCGGACGGCGGCGACGAAGAGCCGCCCGGTCTTGAGCCGGTGCAGCTCCTCGAGGTCGCGCGTCGTCGCCCGTGATGTCGCGGTACTGGCCGCCGATCATCCCGAGCGTCGCGTCGACGAGCTCGCGGGCGACGCCGGTCGACTCGTAGGTCAGCGCGAGCCGCAGCGCCTCGGCGAGCAGCGCGTCGCCGGCGAGCAGCGCGACCCCCTCGCCGAACGCGACGTGCGCGCTCGGGCGCCCGCGCCGCTCGTCGTCGTCGTCCATCGCCGGCAGGTCGTCGTGGACGAGCGAGAAGGTGTGGACGAGCTCGAGCGCCGCCGCCGCGGGGAGCGCGTCGTCGACCGAGCCTCCGTTCGCCTCGGCGACGGCGAGGCAGAGCACGGGCCGCATGCGCTTGCCTCCGGACTCGAGCGAGTAGCGCAGCGCCTCCTCGAGCCCGCCGAGCTCGGGAGCGAACGCGAGCGAGCGCAGATACGCCTCGACGGCGTCGCGGAGCTCGTCAGCCGGCCGCATCGGCCAGGTCTGCGCGCACGGGTGAGCTCGGCCTCGATCTGGCGCGCGAGCTCGGCGAGCTCGGAGATGAGATCGACCGCCGCGTCGCCGTCGACGTCGTCGGCGGCCGCCAGGCGCTCGAGCTCCTCCCGCGCTCGTTGAGCGTCGCCGAGCAGCTCCTCGCGCCGGGCGAGGCCTTCGTCGACCTTCGAGCTCACAGCGCCGCCTCCTCGCGGGCGACGCGGCCGAGGATGCCGTTCACGAGCCGCGCCGCGTCCTCGGTCGCGTAGCGCTTCGCGAGCACGACCGCCTCGTTGATCGCGACCTCGCGCGGCACCGTCTCCTCCTCGAGCTCGTACACGCCGATGCGCAGGATATTCCGCTCGAGCGTGCCGAGCCGGTCGGCCGGCCAGTCGGGCGACGCGGCCGTCACACGCGCGTCCAGCTCGGCGGCTCGCGCCGCGACCGCCTCGGCGAGCGAGGAGGCGAAGTCGTCCGGCTCGCCCTCGAAGAGCGACGCGAGCTCCTGGCCCGTGAGATCCCACTGGTAGAGGAGGAAGAGCGCCTGCCGGCGCGCCGCCTTCCGACTCGTCGCGCCGGCTCATGCCGGACGCGAGCGACGGGAGCGCGGCCCTCGAGCTCGGTCAGCGTCGAGGTCGAGTACTCGCCGCGTCCGGAACTCTCGCGACGCGAGCACGTCGAGCGCGAGTTCGCGCGTCGTCGGGATCCCCTCGACCACGAGCTCGCGAAGCGCGCGCTCGGCACGCGCGATCGCGGCGTCGCGCGTGTCGTCCCACACGATCACCTTCGCGATCATCGAGTCGTAGTAGGGCGGGATCTCGGCTGCCGGACGCGACCGCCGTGTCGACGCGCACGCCCGGGCCGAGCGGCGGGACGAAGCGCGTGACCGTGCCCGGCGACGGGAGAAAGCCGCGCGCGGGGTCCTCGGCGTTGATGCGGATCTCGATGGCGTGGCCGCTGTCTCGCCGCGCGGCCCGTCGCCGCGAGCTGCTCGCCGGCCGCGATCCGGACCTGCTCGCGGACGATGTCGATGCCCGGTGACGAGCTCGGAGACCGGGTGCTCGACCTGGAGCCGGCAGTTGACCTCGATGAAGTAGAAGGCGCCGTCCGGGCCGACGAGGAACTCGAACGTCCCGGCGTTCCGATAGCCGATCGCCTCGCATGCGCGCTGCGACGGTCGCCTCCATCGCCTCGCGCGTCTCGGCGTCGAGCGCGGCCGACGGCGACTCCTCCACGAGCTTCTGGTGGCGTCGCTGGATGGAGCACTCGCGCTCGCCGAGCGTGAGCACTCCGCCGTCGGCGTCGCACAGCACCTGGATCTCGACGTGGCGGGCGGGCGTCACGAGCTTCTCGACGTAGAGCGCGCCGTCGCCGAACGCGGCCTCCGCCTCGGCGCTCGCGGCGGCGAAGGCGTGCTCGAGCTCGTCCTCGGCGGACGACGAGGCGCATGCCCTTCCCCCCGCCGCCGGCCGATGCCTTCAGCAGCACGGGAAAGCCCG
This sequence comes from uncultured Gaiellaceae bacterium, assembly GCA_963778725.1. Taxonomy (GTDB): domain Bacteria; phylum Actinomycetota; class Thermoleophilia; order Gaiellales; family Gaiellaceae; genus GMQP-bins7. The sequence continues at coordinate 156,728 of CAVZVL010000017.1, read as the reverse complement.
CCTCGAACGCGGCCCGGCGAGCTCGGCGATGCACGACCGCGCCGTCCGAGCCGGGAACGAGCGGCACGCCGGCCGCCTGCATCGCCTCCTTCGCGCGCACCTTGTCGCCCATCTGCTCGACGACGTCCGCGGTCGGGCCGATGAAGACGACGTCGTTGTCGTCGCACGCGCGCACGAACTCGGCGTTCTCGGCGAGGAACCCGTAGCCGGGGTGCACCGCGTCGCAGCCGGTGGTCTCGGCCGCCGCGACGACGTTCGAGATCGAGAGGTAGCTCTCGGCCGCCGCCGGCGGCCCGATGCACACCGCCTGGTCGGCGAGCTCGACGTGGAGCGCGTCGCGGTCGGCGGTCGAGTACACGGCGACCGCCTCGATGCCGAGCTCGTGGAGCGCGCGGATCACCCGGACGGCGATCTCGCCCCGGTTCGCGACGAGCACGCGGTCGAACATCGCCGGACTCTAGACGGCGGGCGGAGCGAGGACGGGCTCGAGCTCGAACAGGAGCTCGCCGTACTCGACCGGCTGCGCGTTCTCGGCGTGGATCGCGCGGACGACGCCCGCGGTCTCGGCCTTGAGCTCGTTGAACAGCTTCATCGCCTCGAGGATGCAGAGCACCTGGCCCGGGACGACCGTGTCGCCGACGTCCACGAACGCCGGCGCTCCCGGGTTCGGCGCGCGGTAGAAGACGCCGACCATCGGCGACTCGACGCGCGTGACGCCGTCGGCAGGCGCGGTCGTGCCGCTCGGCGTGCTCGGCGACGTCGGTCTCGGCGTCGCCGGCAACGGACATCGGGATCGGCGCCGACGGGCTCGTCGGCGCGGCGGACCGACACGCGCATGCCCTCGTCCTCGATCTCGATCTCCCCCACGCCCGACTCCTGCACGATCTTCACGAGCTCGCGGATCCGCTCGCCCCGCTCGGCGTCGGCGTCCTCGGCGATGAGCACCGAGTCGCGCGAGTGGCGGCGCGCGGATGACCTTGAGCAGCTCCTCGGCGTCCGAGCCGAACATCGCGATGAGGACGAGCTCCTCCTCGCTCGCCGCGAGCCCCTCCGCCTGCTCGCGGACGTCCTCGGTCGTCACCGGGTCCTCGACAAGCTGCGCACGCGGGCGAGAGCAGCTCGACTGCGCGCTCGACGGTCGGGTCGATCGGCTCGGGCGTGACGCCGTAGCCGCCCTGGACGAGCTCGCGGAACTCGTCGATGACCGAGCCGTACCGGCGCGCCTCGAGGACGTGGAGAAGCGCCTGCGACGCGAGGATCTGCCCGATCGGCGCGGCGAGCGGCGGCCATCCCGCCTCCGCGCGGACGCGTCCGACCTCCTCGAGCACCTCGAGCAGCCGGTCGGCGGCCGCGTGCGCGCGGAGGTGGACGTCGAGCGCGGCGACGAGCCCCGCCGGAAGGTCGTACTCGGCCGCGCGCACGGCGATCCGCGGCGCGACGGGGGCGACCGGCTCGTCCCCGATCCACTCGTCGATCACGTCCGCCGCCTCCCAGAGCTTGTCGACGTCGAGCCCCGGGGCGTGGCCGAGCCCCTGCAGCGACTCGGCGACCGACTCGCCCGACACGCGATGGAGCGTGAGCGCGAGCGGGTACACGGTCGTCGCGATGAGGTCGGCGCCGGAGTCGACCGCGGCGAGTGCCGACGCCAGACCGACCCCGGCCGAGCCCTGGACGTAGAAGCCGACGGGAAGGCCGCTCGCCTCCTTGATCCGCGCCGACGAGCTCCTGCGCGCGGTGCGGGACGAGCGCGCCGGTCGGGTCGTTCACGAGGATCCGCGTCGCGCCGAGCTCGGGCAGCTTGCGCGCCTCCTCGACGAGCGTGTCCGTCTCGCCGGTGCGTCCGGGGCTGTACACGAGCCCCGCGTGGAACGCGCCGCCCGCATTCGTGATCGCCGCGCCTGCCTCGCGCAGGTTCGAGACGTCGTTCAGTGGGTCGTGGAGGCGGAAGACGTCGATGCCGTTCTCCGCCGCACACGAGACGAAGCGGCCGACGATGTCGCCGCTGACGGGACGCGAGCCGACGAGGAAGCGGCCGCGGAGCGCGATGCCGAGCGGAGTCGATACGCGCGCCTTGATCGCGCGAATGCGCTCCCACGGGCTCTCGACGCGGCGGCGCACGGTCGCGTCGAAGACGCCGCCCCCGGAGACCTCGAGGCACGCGAAGCCGGCGCCGTCGAGGATCTCCGCGACGCGGAGGACCTCGGCGGTCGGAAGCTCGCCGGCGAGAGGCTCCTGCGAGAGCAGCCGGATCGTGGTGTCGACGAGCTTCGGCACGGCTCGGGACCTTAGCGAGGTGCCGGCGCGGCGAGGTCAGGCTCTGCGAGATGTAGCGGCCCTCGCGCGGATCGACCTTGATCCGCTCGCCGGTGTCGACGAAGAGCGGCACCTGGACGACGGCGCCGGTCTCGAGCGTCGCGGGCTTCGTCACGTTCGTGACCGTGTCACCGCGCACCGCGGGCTCCGTCTGCGGCGACCGTCAGCTCGACCGAGGCGGGAAGCTGGATCCCGGACGGCTTGCCGTCGACGGCGAGCATCTGCACCGAGCTCGACGGCGGCAGGTACGCGAGCTCGTCGGCGACCTCGGCGTGCGGGAGCCCGAACTGCTCGTACGTCTCCTCGTCCATGAAGTGCGCCTCGGAGCCGTCGTCGTAGAGGAACTGGACGTTCTTCACCTCGGTGTGGACGCGGGCGAACTTCTCGCCGGCGCGGAACGTCCGATCGACGACCGAGCCCGACTCGAGCGCCTTCAGCCTCGTTCGCACGAACGCGCCGCCCTTGCCGGGCTTGACGTGCTGGAACTCGACGATGCGCCAGACGGCGCCGTCGATCTCGATGTGCATCCCGTTGCGGAACTGATTCGTGGAGACGGTCTCGGCCATGCGCAGGGGCGGCAGTCTAGTCAGGCGACCGTGATCAGCTCCTTGTCGAACTGCGTCAGCCGCTCGCAGCCGTCCTCGGTCACGACGACGAGATCCTCGATCCGGACGCCGGCCCCCTCGTCGGGCAGGTAGATACCCGGGCTCGACGGAGACGACGTTCCCGGCCTCGAGCACGTCCGTGGTCTCCGGACGCAGCGTCGGAGCCTCGTGGATCTGCAGCCCGACGCCGTGCCCCATGCCGTGGCCGTACGCCGCACCCGAGGCCGGCGCCCTCGATGACCGTGCGCGACGCGGCGTCCGCGTCACGTCCGTGCACACCGGAGCCACCGCCGCGAGACCCGCGAGCTGCGCCTCGAGGCACAGCGCGTAGATCTCGTGCAAGTCGCTCGGAGATCTCCCCGACGGCGAACGTCCGCGTGCAGTCGGAGCAGTAGCCGTCGACGACGCAGCCGGCGTCGACGACGACGAGCACGCCCGGCTCGATCGGCGTATTCCCGGGACCGCATGCGGCGAGGCGGCCGTCGGCGCCCGCGCCGACGACCGCCTCGAACGAGACGCCCTCGGCGCCTCCCTCGCGGAAGCTCCGCTCGACCCACCACGCGAGCTCGCTCTCGCGTGCGCCCGCTGAAGCGCTCGCGCGACAGCGCGGCGAAGACCTCGTCCGAGAGCGCGCTCGCGCGACGCATGCTCGCGATCTCGTCGGCGTCCTTCACGGCGCGGAGCCCTTCGACGAGGCCGGACGTCGGCACGCGCGTCGACGCCGGCCTCGACGAGCGCCCGGTAGAGCGCGTGCGGGAGGTGCTGCTCCTCGAACCGGATCCGCCTGCCCGTGAGCAGCTTCCCGATCGCGGGGATGAGCCCGCGCGCGACCTCGATCACCTCGACGCCCGTCGAGCGCGCGCGCGCGATTCGCGTAGCGGAAGTCGGTGTACAGCGTCGCCGCTTCCATCCGGCTCGACGAGCACGGCGGAGTTCGAGCTCTGGAGACCCGTCAGATAGCGCACGTTCGCCTGACCGCCGAGGACGTACGGCGGCCCGGCGACGAGGAGCGGCTCCTCGAGCAGCGCCGCGAGTCGCTCGATGCGCGTCAGCGTCCCGCCCCTTGACGATGTACTCGAGCGCCTCGCGGTAGCCGTCCGGCCCCTTGCCGATGAAGCGGGCTGCGGCGACGTCCTCGAGCACGGAGAAGCGGCGCCACTCCTCGCGCTCATGCGATGTTCGAGAGGTGCACCTCGACGACGGGCACGGTGAACAGCTCGAGGGCGTCGTGGATCGCCCACGAGTAGTGCGACCAGGCGCCGGGATTCGCGATCACGCCGTCCGCCCACTCGTAGGCCTCGTGGCACCAGTCGACGAACTCGCCCTCGTGGTTCGTCTGGCGGCAGCGCACCGAGCACTCGAGCTGGCGCGCCCACTGGTAGATCTTCGTCTCGAGCTCCGAGAGGCCGAGCCCGCCGTAGAGCTCGGGATCCCGGCGTCCGAGCACGTCGAGATTGACCCCGTTCAGGACGAGCGATCCGCACGGCGTGACCCTATGCGATGAGCGCGTCGAGAGCCGCTCGCACGCGCTCAGGCTCGACGTCCGCAGTGACGCGCGGAGCTCCCGGAGCGTCGAGCAGGACGAGGCGGACACGTCCCTCGCGTGCCTTCTTGTCGCGCTGCAGCGCCGCCCACGCGGCGTCGCGGTCGACCGCGACCGGCTCCGGCGCCAGGACCTCCTCGACCGTGCGCGCCTCGCTCCTCGAGCCCGGACAGCCGAAGCGCGGCGAGGAGGCCGAGGGCGACCGCGCGCCCGTGCGGGATGGTGTAGCCGGACGCCGTCTCGAGCGCGTGCGCGAAGGTGTGGCCGAGGTTGAGGTGCGCGCGGTCGCCCCGCTCGTGAGGGTCGCGCAGGCAGACCGCCGCCTTGAACGCGGCGCACGCACGCACCTGCGCCTCGGTCTCGAGCTCCCAGTACGGCTCCCCCGCGAGCAGTCCCGTCTTCACGACCTCGGCGAGCCCGTTGACGGCGCTCCTCCTCCGGCAGCGTCTCGAGGAGCGCCGTGTCGATCACCGTCGCGGCGGGCCAGTGGAACGCGCCGACGAGGTTCTTGCCCTCCGGAGGTCGATGCCGGTCTTGCCGCCGATCGCGGCGTCGACCTGACCGACGAGCGTCGACGGGACGGCGACCCAGTCGATCCCGCGCATGTAGGTCGCCGCGACGAATCCGACGAGATCGGTCGTCGTGCCGCCGCCCACGGCGACGAGCGTCGACGACCGCTCGAGCGCGAGCGCCGTCCAGAGCCGCTCCGCCTCGGCAAGCGTCTTCGCGCTCGCACGAGGTGAGCCGCATCGATCCCGTGGAGCTCGGCGACGCGCGGGTCGGCGACGACCGCGCCTCCTCGAGGCATCTCGCGAAACGGCCCGAAGTCCGATGCCCGCGGCCGCGAGGACGACGCCGTCGGCGTCGGTCGCGCGCGCGTCGGCGACCTCGTCGTACAGCGGGTTGCCTGCGCTCGAAGCGCCGGCGGAACTCTTCCTCGTCCTGCGCGAGCGGCCGGCGAGAGTCGCGGACGCGCTGCCACGCCGTCTCGGCGTCCACGTCGAGCTGCACGGTCAGGACGTCGAGTTCACCGAGGAGGCCGCGTGTCTCGACGGCGCCACCTCCGACCGCGATCGACGCTCGGCTCGCCGCGCGCGCAGGCAGCGCGCAAGAAGCGCGCCTCGAGCTCGCGGAAGGCCGCCTCGCCCTCGCCTCGCGAACAGCTCCCAGATCGGGCCGTGCGTCGCCTCCACCTCACCGTCGACGTCGAGGAACGGCCTCCCGAGACGCTCTGCGGCCCCAGGCCCGACCGTCGACTTCCCCGCCCCCATGAAGCCGACGAGGACGAGGTGACGCCCTAGCGCGTGCGGCCACGCGATGCGCTCCAGGTACGCGGCGTGCGCGCCGACGAAGTCCGTGAGCGCGTCGCCTCCGAACTTCTCGCGCGCGGCCCGCGCGAGCTCCCACGCCACCGCCGCCTCGGCGACGACGGCGAGCGCCTCGACCGCCTGGACGTCGCTCCGCTCGACGAGGGCCTCGCCCGGCTCGCCGCTCGCGAGATCGACGGAGCGGAGCGGGCGCATCAGCGTCGGCAGCGGCTTCATCGCTGCGCGGACGACGACGGGCGCGCCGTTCGCTCACGCCCCCTTCGATACCGCCGGCGCGGTTGGTCGCTCGCGTCGCGGTCGGGCTCGATCTCGTCGTGTGCCTCCGGAGCCGCGCAGCCGCGCGAGCGCGAAGCCGTCGCCGATCTCGACGCCCTTGACGGCCTGGATCCCCATGAGCGCGGCCGCGAGCCGTGCGTCGAGCCGCGTCGACTTCTCGGCGTACGAGCCGAGCCCGGGCGGAACGCCCGTCGGCGACGACCTCGACGATCCCGCCGAGCGTGTCGCGATCGGCGCGTGCGGCGTCGGTCGCCTCCTTCCAGCCGTCCTCCGTCTCCGCGCCTCCGATCTCGACGACGCGCCCGCGACCGTGACGCCGATCTCGGCGAGCAGCCGCTTCGCGACCGCACCGGCGGCGACGTGGACCGCCGTCTGGCGCGCGCTCGCGCGCTCGAGCGCGTTGCGGACGTCGTCATGCCCGTACTTGAGCGCGCCCGCGAGATCGGCGTGCCCGGGCCGCGGAAGCGTCACCGGCGCCGGTCCCCTTGCCCGACGGCTCGCCCTCGGGCGGCCACGGGCTCATCCCCCACTCCCAGTTCGCGTGGTCGCGGTTCCGGACGACGAGCGCGAGTGGCGTTCCGAGCGTCACGCCGTGGCGGAGGCCGGCGAGGACCTCGACCTCGTCCGCCTCGAACTTCTGGCGCGGGCTGCGGCCGTAGCCCTGCCGGCGGCGCTCGAGGTCGTCGGCGATCGCGGCGCGCGTCCAGCCGGAGCCCGGCCGGGAGGCCGGTCAGGATCGCGACGAGCGCCGGCCCGTGCGACTCGCCGGCGGTCGTGAGCTCGAGGGTCACTCGGGCAAGCCTAGGGCGTCCCTCATGACGCTCGACCGGCGCGGGCATGCCGGTCCAGAGCTCGAACGCCACGACCCCTTGCGCGAGCAGTACCTCGAGCCCGCTGACGACCGTCGCGCCCGCATCGACGGGCCGCGTCGGCCGTGGCCGTGTCCGGGTACGGCAGATCGACGAGCGTCTGGCCGGCGCCCAGCTCGACGAGCACCGCGTCGCGCTCCGACGTCGCGTTCACGACGAGATCGGCGCCCTCGACGATCCGGCGGCCAGGTGCCGCGACGCGCGAACTGGCGCGCGCTCGGAAGCGCCTGCATGAACGCCGTTGCGACGCCGCCGTCGCCGATCACGACGGGGCTCTGCCTGCGGCAGACCGTCGAGAATCGCGGCGTCCGTGCTCCGAGCCCTCGACCCGTCCTTCCCGAACGACGAGCGTGTTCACGGAGGGCGCGTCGGTCTCGCAGAACTCCGTCACCGCCGCCTTGTGCGGGGTCGTGACGTTCGCGCCGGCGAATCCCATTGCGGCGAGGCCGCGCACCGCGTCGCCGAGCCGCTCCGGTGGCGTCGGAAGCACGACGTACGCCCAGTCCAGGCCGAGAGCCGCGAAGGCGGCGTTGTGCATCGCGCGGCGAGAGCGACTGCCTCCCCGGCCAGCGCAGGAGCCCGACGAGCGTCGTATTCGGCGAGATCTCCTGGAGAACCGGGTCAGCAGCCGCCGTAGCCGTACTCGAGCGACTTCTGGCAGAACTCGGACTCGCTCGCCGTGAAGAAGTGATGGACGCCGTCGGGCTTGCGCACGAAGTAGAGGTAGTCGACCTCGGCCGGCCGCGCCGCCGCACGCATCGACGCGAGCCCCGGGTTCGAGATCGGGCGTCGGCGGAAGGCCGAGCCGGTTCCGCGTGTTGTACGGGTTGTCGCTCTCGAGGTCGGACTGCTTGAGCGGCTCGGTGCCCGGCACGTTGCGGCCGTAGCGGATCGTCGCGTCGATCCCGAGCGGCATGCGGTTGTGCAGCCGGTTGTAGATCACCGCCGCGACGAGCCGGCGCTCCGCGGGAGCGACGGTCTCCTTCTCGATCATCGACGCGATGATCAGGACGTCGTACGGCGTGAGGTTCTTCGAGCGCGCGTAGCGGAGGTCGACCTTGCGCCAGTTCCGGCGGAACGCCGCGAGCTGGTCGCGGACGAGCCGCGCCGGACGACGTCAGCTTCGTGAACTCGTAGGTCGCCGGGAAGAGGAAGCCCTCGATCGAGCTCAGCTTCCAGTCCTTCCGGAACTCGGGCGGCGGCACGGCGGCGCCGCTCGCCTGCAGGTAGCCCGTCCGCGTGAGCCGAGGCGTCACGCCGCGCTTCTCGATCGCGATCTGGCGCACCGCGGCGACGCGGTCGGCCATCTCGCGTCGCGTGAACCCCTCCGGGAAGATGATCCGGAGCCGCGCGAGCGGCGGTGGGTCGTCTCGACGGGCCGGCGCCTCCTGGCCGCGCAAGCAGCCACGCGGCCACGAGCGCCGCGACGGCGAGCACGCACGCAAGGCAGCACCTTCATCGTGCTGGCTCCGCTGCCGAGGTAGCTCTCGAGGAGGTGCGCCGCCGCGCGGGCGTCCTCGTGTGCGGCTCCGCCGCTTTCGCGCGGCGAGCGCCGTCGTGAAGCGCTCGTCGTACGTCTCGACGGGACGGCGAGGACGTCCCGCAGCGCCTCGACGAACGCCACCGTCTCGCGCGCCTGCTCGCCCACGCTCGCCGCGCAGCGTCAGCGGCAGCCCGACGACGACGCGCTCGACGTCCTGCTCGCGCACGATCGCCTCGAGCCGCGCGAGACCGTCGCTCGTCGCGCGCGCGCTCGACGACGCCGACGCGGCGCGGCGATCGTCCCGGTCGCATCGGAGACCGCGACGCCGGTGCGCGCGGCGCCGTAGTCGAGCGCGAGCACCTTCACAGCGCGGCGACGATGAGCCGCTCGGCTTCGGCGAGCGCGTCCGGGAGCTTCTCCGGATCCTTGCCGCCCGCACGCGCCATCGTCGGACGTCCGCCTCCGCCTCCGCCCACGATCGCCGCCGCCTCGCGGAGGACGTCCGACGCGCTCACCCGCTCGGCGACGGCGGAGTCGAAGTTCGCGACGAGGTGCACCTTGCCGTCCTCGCTCGAGCCGAGGACGACGGCCGCCGGCGCGTGCTTCTGCTTGTAGCGGTCCGAGAGCTCGAGGAGCGCGTCGGCGTCGAGGCCGTCGACAGGCTGGACGATGACGTTGACGCCGCCCTCGGTGCGGACCTCCGGCTCGGGCACTGCGGGCCGCGCCTCCGCCGCCGTCGCCGCCTTCGGCGCCTTCCGCAGCCGGTCGACCTCCGCCACGGAGCGACTCCAGCTCGCGCGCGCGCTCGTCGAGCACCGCCCAGGCCGCCCCCGAGGTCACCGCCTCGACGCGCCGCACACCGGCTCCGACCGAGCTCTCCGAGAGGAGGACGAACGGCCCGATCTCGGCGGTCGACGACGACGTGCGTCCCGCCGCAGAGCTCGATCGAGTAGCCGGGCACCTCGACGACGCGCACGATGTCGCCGTACTTCTCGCCGAAGAGCATCGTCGCGCCGAGGCGTCGCGCCTCGTCGATCGGCGTCTCGAAGACGTGCACGGGGCGGTTCTCGAAGACGATCTCGTTCACGCGGCGCTCGACCGCGTCGCGCTCCTCGCCGCGTGAGCGCCTGCTCGTGCGTGAAGTCGAAGCGCAGCTTGTCCGGCCGCACGGCCGATCCCGCCTGGCGCACGTGCTCGCCGAGCACCTCGCGAAGCGCCTGGTGCAGGAGGTGCGTGCCGGTGTGGTTCGCCATCGTCGGGAAGCGGACGCTCCACGGCACACGGGCGCGGACGCGGTCTCCCGCGGCAAAGCCCGTGCCGCGGAAGAGGAGCACCTGGTCATGCTCGAGCCGGTACGCGTCGACGAGCTCGGCGCGTCGTGCCCGAGCCGTCGTCGAGCTCGATCGTCCCGGCGTCCGTCACCTGGCCGCCGCCCGCCGGATAGAACGGCGACTCGCGCAGCTTCGCGAGGAAGTGCCCGTCGTCGAGCTGCTCGAGCGCGCCGATCTGCGTCAGGACGTCCGTCTTCGCGTAACCGACGAACTCCGTCGCGAAGTCGGCCGCGCGCGCGAAGTCGGCGGCCCGCTGCGAGCTCGCTCGAGCCGCCGGCGCGCGAGACCTCGCGGTGGCGCTCCATCTCGACGCGGTAGCCGTCGACGTCGACTGCCTGGCCCCGCTCCTCCGCGAGCTCGACGGTGAGCTCGAGCGGGAAGCCGTACGTCGCAGCGAGCGTGAACGCCTGCTCGCCGGAGATCGCTCTCCTGCGAGCCGAGCTCCTCGAAGAGCTTGAGCCCGCGCTCGAGCGTCTCCAGGAAGCGCTCCTCCTCGAGGCGGAGACGCGCTCGATCTCGCTCGCGCGCGCTCCCGAGCTCGGGGTACGCGTCGGCCATCTGCTCCACGACGACGCCGGACAGCCGGTGGACGTCGTGGAGCCCGATCCGCTGTGCCTGCTGGACCGCGCGCCGGATGATGCGGCGCAGCACGTAGCCGCGGCCCTCGTTCGACGGCGTCACGCCGTCTCCGACGAGGAACGTCATTCCCCGCCCGTGATCCGCGAGGATCGCGATGCGCCTTCGTCGCCGTCGGCGAGTCGCCGTACGCGACGCCGGACTCGCGCGGCGATCCAGTCCATGATCCGCTGGTAGCCGTCCGTCTCGTAGACGGACCGGACGTCCTGCAGGATCGCCGCGCCGCGCTCGAGCCCGAGCCCGGTGTCGATGTTCTGCTTCGGGAGCGGCGTCAGCGTCCCGTCGGCGTGCTGCTCGTACTCCATGAAGACGAGGTTCCAGAACTCGAGGAAGCGGTCGCAGCGCGTGCAGGCCGGACGCGCAGTCGGGCTCGCCGCAGCCGTACTCCTCGCCCCAGTCCCAGTAGATCTCCGAGTCCGGCCCGCACGGCCCCGGACCGCCGACCGACCAGAAGTTCTCGGACGTCGGCAGCGGGACGATCCGCTCGAGCGGCATGCCGACCTTCTGCCAGAGGTCGATCGCCACCTCGTCCGGGCCGAGCTTCATGAGCGGGTCGCCGGCGTGGACGGTCACCCAGAGGCGGTCCCAGTCGAGCTTCATGTGCTCGAGGACGAACTCGCGGGCGAACTCGATCGCGCCCTCCTTGAAGTACTGGCCGAACGAGAAGTTGCCGAGCATCTCGAAGAACGTGAGGTGGTGGCCGTCGAGCCCGACCTCGTCGATGTCGACCGTGCGGAAGCACTTCTGCGACGTCGTCGTCAGCGGTGCCGGCGGCGGCTCGAGCCCGAGGAAGAACGGCATCTGCGGGTGCATCCCCGCCGTCGTGAGGAGCGTCGAGTCGTCGCCCGCACGCGGGACGAGCGAGTACGACGGGCAGCCGCAGGTGGCCCCGTTCCTCGAAGAACGAGAGGAAGCCCTCGCGCAGCTCTGCGGTCGTGCGCATCCCTGGATTCTACGAGCGAGGTCGCGGGCGCCCGGCGCGCGCTACGCGGCAGGCGGCGGCGTCGTCGGGCTCGCTCTGGCCTGCGTTGCGGAGCTCCTCGTCGAGCTCGCTCTCGCGCCGCGCCGCCGCGTCCTTCGCGACCCGCACCGCCTCACCCGCGTCGCGGCGCGCGCGGAACGCGGAGAAGCCGTGCGAGACGCCGGCGGCGAAGCCGCTGACCTTCTTCACCGGCGTCGTGATCGCCGTCGACACCGCCCGGACCGCGGTGTCCGCGCTGTCCGCCATCGACACCGCGCTGTCCGTCACGACGTCGAGCTTGTCGAGCTGGTCGTTGACGCGGTCGACGGTTCCGCCCGCCTTGACGATCACCGGCAGCAGGTCGCGCTCGGAGCCCTTGATGAACGACGAGAGCCGCGCGAACGTCCCTCCCATGCGGATGAACAGGTAGAGGAGCCCGGCACCGCTCGCGATGAAGAACGCCGCGAGGGCGTAGTCGAGGATGTCGCCGGCGGACGTGGCGAGCACGGTCATCGCGCGAGGATCCTAGTGGCTCGATTCAGGCAACGGCCGTGATCACTCCGGCGCCCACGACGGCGTCGTCGTCGTACAGGACGGCGAACTGCCCGCGCGCGACGCCGTACGCGGGCTCCGTCGAGCTCGAGCGCGAAGCCGTCGTGCGTCTCGGACACGGTCGCGCGGCACGGTCGCCGACCGGTAGCCGCACCTTCACCTCGGCCTCGGCAACCGGCACGTACAGCCGCCCTCGGGCGTCGATCGACGTCACCGCGAGCTCGTCCCGCGAGCCGACGACGACCGTGTTCGTCGGCGGCTCCGTACGAAGGACGTACAGCGGCACGTCCTCCGTTGACGCCCAGGCCGCGACGCTGGCCCGGGCGTGTACCGCCAGTGCCCGCGTGGGTCCCGACGCGTGCCCCTTCTCGGTCGACGATCTCGCCATTCGTCGCGCTCGAGCCCTGGCGCTCGAGGAACGACCGGTAGTCGTCGCCGCCGAGGAAGCACGCCTCCTGGCTCTCGAGCCGTCCCGCCGCCGCGAGGCCGGCGGCACCCGCCTCCGCGCGGGTCGCCTCCTTCGTCTGCTCCCCGAGCGGGAAGCGGACGCGCTCGAGCAGCGCCGGATTCGACCGCGCCGAGCATGTACGACTGGTCCTTGCTGCTCGTCGGCTGCGCGCGCGACGAGCCGGAACCCGTCACGCTCGACGAGGCGGGCGTAGTGGCCAGTCCACAGCTCGTCCGCACCCGCACGCTCGGCGAATGCCACGAGCTCGTCGAAGCGAAACGCCCCGTTGCAGCGCATGCACGGATTCGGCGTCTCCCCCTCCTCGTACGCCCGAGTGAACGGGTCGACGATCGTCGCCTTGAAGCGTTCGCGCAGGTCGAGCGTCACGTGCGGGAGGCCGAGGGCGTGGCACGTGTCGCGCGCGGCAGCCGACCGCGGCAGGAGAGCAGCACGCGCGCTCGGTGTCCGGCGCGCCGGGTCCTGCCAGAGCCGCAGCGTGACGCCGAGCGCGTCCGGCCCCGCTCGCAGAAGCGCGACCGCGCTGTCCACCCCGCCGCTCATCGCGACAGCCACGCGCCCCGGTCGGGGCGCCGCCTCGAAGGCCTGGCCGAGCGCGGACGCGAGCGCCTCCACCGCGAGCGGCTCACCACCGACTGCGGCGGCCTCGAGGAGCGTCAGCCCGACGAGCGGGCAGTCGAGCCCCGGCGCGTCCGCCGCGACGATCGTGCTCGCCGTCGACCTCGAGACGCACGGCCGCCCAGGCGTCGCCGCGCGTCGCGTCTCCGAAGACCTCTCTCGCCACCGAACCAGGCTAGCCCTTGACGTCGCCGAAGCGGACGGCCGAGGCCGAAGATGCTCCACCCTGCCGATGAATCCACGGCCGTTGCGAACCTGGCAAGCCAGGTGGGTGCCGTGCGGAGCGTCGGCAACGCCTAGCTCCGACGCCGGCTCCCTTTACGTGTCTGTTGGTTCACGTATGAGCCGTGGCCACGCACAGGGTCGAGCAGCGACGATCCTAGCTGCTCGCCGCTGCGTCGCGAAGCGCCACTCGAGCTCGACCGTGCCCTCGATGCCGAGCATCTTCGCGAGCGCCTCAGTGACCTCGAGCTGGCGACCGGGCTCGACGAGCTTGTTGTCGATCACCTCGGTGAGCACCTGCTTGTTCCCGGAGCGGAGCACGACCTTCGCGCCGCAGGGAAGCACCGGATGCGTGACCCCGAGCGACTCCGGAGTGAGGACCTGGCCGCAGGTCGTGCGCTGTGCGTCGCCGGTCGCGCCGCGCGACCCGGCGAACGCGATGTTCCAACCGGCCGGAGCGGGCGCGCTCGTCAGTGCCGCGGCGCCCTCGTTCGTCCCGCGCTGGGCGACGATCGCCATGGCGGCGACGCCCGCAAGCAGCGCGACCGCGCCGAGGACGGCGAGTCGTTGCGCGAGCGACGGCGACACGCGGACTAGTGTGGCTGACGCCGCGGTCACGCGGGCTGCGGCGGCTCCTCGAGGAGCCGATGCCGAGCTCGTGGAGCTGCGCCTGGGTGACCTCGGACGGCGCGCCGCTCATCGGATCGAGCCCGGCCTGGTTCTTCGGGAACGCGATCACGTCGCGCAGATTCGGCTCGCGCAGCGAGCACCATCACCGTCCGGTCGATGCCGAGTGCGATTCCGCCGTGCGGCGGAGCTCCCATCGCGAGCGCGTCGAGGAGGAACCCGAACTTCGAGCGTTGCTCCTCGGAGCTGAGCGACAGCGTGTCGAACACTCGCGCCTGCAAGTCGCGGCTCGTGGATCCGGAACGAGCCGCCGCCGAGCTCGTTGCCGTTCACGATGAGGTCGTAGGCGTCCGCCAGCGCCGCGCCCGGCTCCTCGTCGAAGCGGTCGCGCCACTCGTCGGTCGGCCGCGTGAACGGATGATGGACGGCGTTCCAGCGCCCTTCCTCCTCGTCCCACTCGAACATCGGGAACGCGTCGACCCAGAGGAACGTGAACTCCTCGTCGTCGACGAGCCCGAGCTCGCGCCCGAGGTGGAGGCGGAGATGCCCGAGCACCGTCGAGGTCGTCGGCCAGTCGTCGGCGCAGAAGAGCAGCGTCTGGCCCGGCTCGATCCCGAACGCCTCGAGCTCTGTCTCGGACAGGAACTTCGCGATCGGCGAGCGGAGCTCTCCGGTCGCCTCGTCACGGACGAGATACGCAAGTCCCTTCGCACCTCGCTCCTTCGCGATCTCCTCGAGCGCGGCGAGCTCGGCGCGCGAGTAGGTGCGCGGCACGCGCAGGAACCGCACAGCCTCGGCGCCTGCGAAGACGCCGAACTCGGATCCGCGGGTGACCTCGGTCGCGTCCTCGATCTCGAGCCCGAAGCGTGTATCCGGCTTGTCCGATCCGAACCGCCGATCGGCCTCGGCGTAGGACATGCGCGGGAACGGCGTCTCGATCTCGACCCCGAGGCACTCGTGCCAGATCGCGGCGAACGTCCGCTCGATCAGCGCAAAGAGCACGCTCGCGGTCGGGGAACGACATCTCGACGTCGAGCTGGGTGATCTCCTGGACGCGGTCGGCGCGAAGATCCTCGTCGCGGAAGCAGATTGCGATCTGGTAGTAGCGGTCGAAGCCGGCGACCATCGTCAGCTGCTTGAGGATCTGCGGGCTCTGCGGCAGCGCGAAGAAGCGGCCGTTGTGCAGTCGACTCGGAACGACGAAGTCCCGCGCGCCCTCCGGCGTCGGCTTGAACAGGATCGGCGTCTGGATGTCGAGGAAGCCGGCTTCCTGCATCTCTCGCCGGATGATCCCGACCATCTGCGCGCGCAGCCGCAGGTTGCGCTGGAGCTTCGCGCGGCGCAGGTCGAGCCAGCGGTAGCGGAGGCGCAGCGTCTCGTCGACGCCTTCCTCGTCGAGCTGGAACGGCAGCGGCGTCGAGCGCGAGACGATCTCGAGCTCGTCGACCTGGAGCTCGACCTCGCCGGTCGGCATCGCCTCGTTCACCGTCTCCGGCGTAGCGCGTCGACCACCTCGCCGCGCGCGCGGAGCACGAACTCGTTGCGGATCTCCTTCGCGAGCTCGGCGGCGGCCGGCGAACGCTCGGGGTTGACCACGAGCTGCGTGATCCCGGTGTGGTCGCGGAGGTCGACGAAGACGAGACCGCCGTGATCGCGCCTGCGCGCCGCCCAGCCGGCGAGCGTCAGCTCGCGTCCGACGTGCTCGGGCCGCGGCGTCGCCGCACATGAGGTCGCGCCAGGTCATAACGAGAGTCTCGCGGGAAGCTCCTCGTGCGTCACGGTCCTCGTCCTCGCTCCCAGGACGACGGATCGTCGCGCGCCGCGCGTCGACGACGACGATCGAGGCCGCCCCGAGCCGACCGGCCTGAGTCAGCTGGCCCTTGAGCGAGCGCGCCGCGTAGTCGGTGTCGGCCGAGACGCCCGACGCGCGGAGCTGCGCGAGCCACGCCGCGACAAGCTCGCGCGGCGCGCCCGGCTCGAGGGCGAAGAAGACGTCGATCGCCGGGGACGCGTCGACGCTCGCGCCCTCCTCCTCGAGCGCGAGCAAGAGCCGCTCGATCCCGGCCCCGAAGCCCACGCCCGGCGTCGGCGGGCCGCCGATCTCCTCGACGAGGTAGTCGTAGCGTCCCCCTCCCGAGAGCGTCGCGTTCTCGTTCTCGAGCGGGCCGATGAACTCCCAGGTCGTGCGCGAGTAGTAGTCGAGCCCGCGGACGAGCGTCGGCTCGAGCCGGTACTCGACGCCGGTCGCGTCGAGGTCGCGCCGCACGACGTCGAAACGCTCGACGCACTCGGCGCACAGACGACTCGCCGATCTTCGGCGCCTCCGTCGAGCGCCGCCCGTACGGCCTCCGGCTTCGCCTGGAAGTTGTCGAAGACGCGGAGTGGGCTCGTCGCGGCCTTCTCGCGCGTTGCCGCGTCGAGACGCGCTCGCGTTCTCGGAGAGCCAGGCACGCGAGCGCAGCGAGGTACGCCGGGCGGCACTCGCGACAGCCGATCGAGTTGAGCTCCAGGTGGTAGCGCGTGACGCCGAGCCGGCGAAGCAGCGTGTCGTAGAGCTGGATGAGCTCCGCGTCGATCGACGGGTCGTCGCTCCCGATCGCCTCGACCGACGCCTGCCAGTGCTCGCGGTAGCGGCCGCGGCCGGGCGCCGAGTAGCGGTACATCGGCGCGATCGTGAAGAGCTTCGAGCGGCTGCGGCTCGACGCTGGAACCCGTGCTCGACGTACGCGCGGCAGATCGGCGCAGTCGCCCTCCGGTCGGAGCGTCAGCGACCGGTCCGAGCGGTCGGCGAACGTGTACATCTCCTTCTGGACGACGTCCGAGCCGGCACCGGACGTGCGCTCGAAGAGCGCCGTGTCCTCGAACACGGGCGTCGTGATCGGCCTGTACCCGTAGAGCGCGCACAGACGCTCGATCTCGGCCGTCACCCGACGCCACTGCGGCTGCTCGGAGGGGACGACGTCGTGCGTGCCGCGCGGGCGCTCGATCTTCGGCCGCGCGGCTCACGCCGTCGCGCTCCGCGCGGAGCTCCGCGAGGAAGGGATTCCGCGCGAGCTCGTCGCCGAGCGTCGTGATCGGGCCGTGACCCGGATAGACGACGGTCTCGGGCGGAAGCGTGTCGACGAGCGTCCGGATCGACGCGAGGAGCGTCTCCCAGTCGGCTCCCGGCAAGTCGGTCCTGCCCGACGGAGCCCGCGAAGAGCACGTCGCCCGAGAAGAGGTGACCGTCCGAGTGGTAGGCGAGATGTGCGCGGCGAGTGGCCGGGAACCGAGACGACGTCGAATGGGATCGCCGGCGAGCTCGAGCGACTCGCCGCCCTCGAGCAGGACGTCCGGTGTGTACGGCCGCAGCACGACGCCGCTCGGCGTGAACCGCTCGGGGTTCTCGAGAAGCGTCCGCTCGCCCTCCGGCATGTGCACGGGCGCTCCGGTGCCCTCGGCGAGGTCGGCGACACCGAGGAGGTGGTCCCAGTGCCCGTGCGTCACGAGGATCGCAGCACACGTCGCGCCGAGGCCGGCCAGGCGTCAGGCGCAGCTCGGTCGCGTCCCCGCTCGGGTCGACGACGGCGGCCTCCTTGGCGGAGGAGTCCGCGCGGACGACGTAGCAGTTCGTCCCCATCGGTCCGAGCGAGAGCTGGTCGACGCGCAGCGCCATCGCAGGCATCCTCAGCTCCCGCGCCGTCCGTCGGACTGCTGGCGCGCTGCACGCCGCTGAGCCGAGCGGTAGAAGAGCCGGTCGAGGTAGTAGCTGAAGGGCACGAAGATCCCGACGATGAGCAGCGTGTGCGTGATCTTCTGGGTGATCGGCAAGCCCGGTGAGAGCAGCAGCACGGTCGCGAACATGATCGGCGCGAAGATCGCTCCGCGCTTGAAGGTGCGCTGCCACGAGGGCGCCTGCGGATCGCGACCACCCGAGCGCGCCCGCGTCGGCGACTTGCCGGAGGTCTCTTCGGGAGCGTCGATCTCGTTGCCCTCGTCGTCGACCCACACGTAGTCGTGCCGGTGCTCCTTCGCCCGGCGGCGACGTTGTTTCTTCGTGGCCATCGGCGCGATTATGCCGAGCGGCTCCAGGCGATCTGTCCGCCTGCGACCACCGTGTGCACGACCGGCCCGCCGAGGTGGTACGCGAGATGGCGCCAGTCGTCGGCCGCGAGCAGCACGACATCGGCGTCGTACCCGGACGCGAGCCGACCCTTGCGATCCGCGCGCGCGAGCACGTGCGCGGCGTTCACGGTGCAGGCCGACAACGCCTCCTCCGGCGACATTCCGAGCTGCGTCGCCGCGAGCGAGCAGACGAGCGGGAGGCTCTCGCAGAACGCACTGCCCGGGTTGAAGTCCGTGGCCAGAGCGACCGCCGCCCCCGCGTCGATCAACGCGCGCGCCGGCGGCATTGACCGTTCCCAGGAACAGCGCACTCGCCGGCAACAGGACGCCGGCGACGTCGCTCGAGGCGAGCGCCGCGATCCCCCCGCGACCGGTCGCCTCGAGATGGTCGACCGAGCGTGCCCCCAGTTCGATCGCGAGTGGGATCGCGCCCATCTCGGTGAACTGGTCGCCGTGCAGGCGGAGCGCGAGGCCCGCGTCGCGGCAGGCGAGCAAGTAGCGACGCGCCTGCTCCGCGTCGAACGCTCCACGCTCGAGGAACACGTCGGCAGCCTCCGCGAGCCGCGCCGCCTCCGGCAGCACGTCGGCGAGGAGGAAGTCGACGTACGCATCGGCTCCGTCGTCGGCGAACTCCGGCGGAACTGCGTGCGCGCCGAGCCAGGTGGCGACGCCGCCGGCGTCGACGATCGCGCGTAGCTGTGCAAGCTCTGTCTCGCGGTCGAGCCCGTAGCCCGACTTCGCCTCGAACGTCGTCGTCCCGGCCTGCAGCATCCACCCGACGTGCTCTGCGAGGGCCGACGCGAGCCCGTCCGAGCCAGCGGCGCGCGTGGCGCGCACCGTGGAGAGGATCCCGCCGCCTCGCGCGTGGAGCTCCTCGTAGCTCGCGCCTCCCGCGCGCAGCGAGAACTCCTCGACCCGGTCGCCTGCGAAGCAGGCATGTGTATGGCAGTCGACCAGCCCGGGAATCGCGGACAGCCCTCTTCCGTCGACCTCCTCGACATCGCCGTCGACCGGGCCGAGATCGCGCATACGCCCGACCGCCGTGATGCGGCCGCTCTCGCAGAGGACGTAGCCGCCCTCGATGACGGTCAGGTCTCGCAACGCGCTACCGCGAAGCGGGGCGTTCGTACCCGCCGGCGTCGCGATCTGCGCGAGGTCGCGGATCAGGAGCGAGGTCACGACACGGAAGGCAGGTCGAGCGCGTACGCGCGCGCAGCGGCGAGCGCGTCCTCGTAACCCGCATCGGCGTGGCGGGCGACACCCATCCCGGGATCGGTCGTGAGCACGCGCTCCAGCCGCTCGGCCGCGTCGTCGGTCCCGTCGGCGACGGCGACCATGCCCGCGTGGATGGAGTTGCCGATCCCGACCCCGCCCCCGTGGTGCACGCTCACCCAGGTCGCGCCCGCGGCGACGTTCACGAGCGCGTTCAGGATCGGCCAGTCGGCGATCGCGTCCGAGCCGTCACGCATTGCCTCTGTCTCGCGATACGGAGAGGCCACCGAGCCGGCGTCGAGGTGATCGCGGCCGATGACGACCGGCGCGGACACCGATCCCGAGCGCACGAGCTCGTTGATCGCGAGTCCGGCCTTTGCTCGGTCGCCGTAGCCGAGCCAGCAGATCCGGGCCGGCAGGCCCTGGAACGCGACGCGCCCGGGCGCGAGCTCGAGCCACCGCTGCAGCAGCGTGTCGTCCGGAAACAGCGCCGCGAGCTCCCGGTCGATCGCGTCGATGTCGGCAGGATCGCCGGAGAGTGCGGCCCAGCGGAAGGGCCCGATGCCGCGACAGAACAGCGGCCGGATGTATGCGGGGACGAAGCCCGGGTAGGAGAACGCGTCGCTGAGGCCCGCGTCGAGCGCCTCGCCCCGAAGGTTGTTGCCGTAGTCGAAGACGTAGCTCCCTGCGCGGACGAACTCGGTCATCGCCCGGACGTGCGCGACGATCGACTCGCGGGCAAGCCGGAGGTACGCCTCCGGGTCGCGGTCACGCAGCGCCGCGGCCTCCTCGAAGGGGACCTCGGCGGGCACGTAGCCCGTGAGCGGATCGTGCGCAGCGGTCTGGTCGGTAACCAGGTCGAAGTGCTCCCCGCGCGCCGCCAGCTCCGGGAAGACGATCGCCGCGTTCCCGAGCAGACCGACCGAGACCGCGCGACCTTCGCCCGCCGCGGCGCGCACACGTGCGACGGCGTCGTCCAGCGAGTCGGCGACCTCGTCGAGATACCGCGTCTCGAGCCGCCGCTCGATCCGGCTCGGGTCGACCTCGACGCACAGGATCGCCGCGCCCGCCATCGTCGCCGCAAGCGGCTGCGCGCCGCCCATCCCGCCGAGACCTGCCGTCAGGATCGTCCGGCCGCTGAGATCCGCCGAGCCGAAGTGCTGCTCGCCCGCCGCTGCGAACGTCTGGTACGTCCCCTGGAGAATCCCCTGCGTACCGATGTAGATCCAGCTGCCTGCCGTCATCTGGCCGAACATCGTCAGACCCGCGGCCTCGAGCCGGCGGAACTCGTCCCAGGTCGCCCAGCGCGGGACGAGCAGCGAGTTCGCGATGAGGACGCGCGGCGCCCACCCACCTGTCCGGAACACCGCGACGGGCTTCCCGCTCTGGACGAGAAGCGTCTCGTCGTCACGGAGACGCAGCAGCGTGCGAACGATGTCTTTCAGCGCCTCGTGACTCCGTGCCGCCCGCCCGGAGCCGCCGTAGACGACCAGGCGCTCCGGGTGCTCCGCGACGTCCGGATCGAGGTTGTTCAGGAGCATCCGCAGCGGTGCCTCGGTGTTCCAGCTGCCTGCGTTGAGCGCCGTACCACGCGGCGCCCGCACGTCGCTCAGGTCGCCGCAGAGCGCCTCGACGAGCGCCTCGGTCATCGGAGCGCACCGACCCGGGCTTCGGCCGCGTCGACGATCGCTCCTGCGCGAACGGCGTCGGCGACGACCTCGATGTCCGCGCTCAGCGACCGATCCTCCGTCAGGCGAGGAGAGAGCTCGCGCACGGCGTCGTGGACGGCCCGCACGCCGTCGCCGGGCTGCAGCGGGGCGAGGAACTCGATCGCCTGCGTGCCCGCGAGCAACTCGATCGCGAGCGCCCGCTCGACGTTGTCGAGAACCCGGAGCGCCTTGAGGCCCGCTGCGTTCCCCATCGAGACGTGGTCCTCCTGGCCGGCGCTCGTGGGGATGGAGTCCACGCTCGCGGGGTGTGCCAGCACCTTGTTCTCCGAGACGAGTGCAGCCGCGACGTACTGGGGGATCATGAATCCCGAGTTGAGCCCGCCCATCTCGATGAGAAACGGCGGGAGGCCATCGGACAGCGAAGGGTTCACGAGCCGCTCGACGCGGCGCTCGGAGATGCTCGCGAGCTCGGCAACGGCCATCGCGAGCACGTCGAGCGCAAAGGCGAGCGGCTGGCCGTGGAAGTTCCCGGCCGACACGATCATCCCCTCCTCCACGAGCACGAGCGGGTTGTCCGTCGCCGCGTTCAGCTCGACGGCGACGGTCGCCTCGACGTAGTCCAGGATGTCCCGGGACGCGCCGTGCACCTGCGGCGCGCAGCGCAGCGCGTAGGCGTCCTGCACCTTGTCGCACCACCGGTGCGACTCGATGATCGCCGAGCCTTCGAGGAGCAGCCAGACGTTCGCGGCCGCGTCCTGCTGGCCCTTGAGCGGGCGGGCGCGGTGCACGGCCGGCAGAAAGCTCGTCCTCGACCCCTGCAGCGCCTCGAGCGACAGCGCGCATGCGAGATCCGCCGTCACGGCGAGGCGGCGCGCACGCACGAGACCGAGCGACGCCATCGCGGACATGAACTGCGTGCCGTTGACGAGCGAGAGACCCTCCTTGCTCACGAGACGGATCGGCTCGAGGCCGACCGCCCGTAGCGCGTCCGCCCCGGGGAGTAGCTCGCCGCGCACGGTCGCCTGGCCCTCGCCGACGAGCGGGAGTGCGAGATGAGCGAGCGGCGCGAGGTCTCCGCTGGCGCCCACCGAACCCCGCGCAGGCACGCGCGGTAACACGCCGCGGTTGAGACACTCGATGAGGAGCTCGACCGTCGAGATGTGCGCACCGGAGAACCCCTTCGCGAGCGTGTTCGCGCGCAGGAGCATCGCGGCGCGTACCACGTCGTCCGAGTAGGGCTCGCCGACGCCGCAAGCGTGGCTGCGCAAGAGCCGCAGCTGCAGCTCGTCCGAGAGCTCGTCGGGGATGTGCGCCGAGACGAACTTGCCGAAGCCGGTGTTGACGCCGTACGTGTGCTCTCCCTTGACGCCGTCGACGAGCTCCCGGGCCGCGGCCATTCGCCCCCGGGCCGAATCGGCGAGCGCCACATCGTCTCCCTCCACCGCGACGGCCCAGACGTCGGAGACGGTGAGATCCTCCCCGGTCAGGGCGATCGGCGGGCTCACGCCGCGAGTCTAGAGCGGAGCACTCGCTCGAGGATCCGCGACTCGTCGATGCCCGGCAGCTCGACGCCGGCTGCCGCGGCGGCCCCGACGACGCGCTCGGGGACGAGTCCGACGAGCTCACCGCCGCTGACCTCGACGCCGTAGTCGCGCGCCTCCGCCCGAACGCGCTCGACGACCTCGTGCAGCGGTGCGGCGTCGACGTCGATCACGTTCATGCTCACCTGGACGCGACCCGCCGCCGGGAGCTCGAGGCCGATCGCCTGCACGCCCGGCATCCCGCCGCTCGAGTGACGGACCGCCGCTGCCACGTCGCGGGCGATCGCCACCTGGTCCGTCGCGAGCTCGAGGTTGTACGCGATCAGCACGTGCCGGGCGCCGACGAGGACTGCGCCCGAGCGCGGGTCGATCTCGTGCGGCCCCTCGTCCGGGACGAGCTCCCCCTCCTCGACGCGGGCGCGTAGCTCGTCGAGCCCCCCGCGCCTGAAGTACGCGGGTCGCCTCCCGCCCCCGACCTCGCCGTACAGGAAGGCGGGCAGCTCGAGCTCCCTCCCGACGCGCTCCGCGAGCTCACGCGCCGCCGAGATCGCGCGAGGCATGTCGTCTGCCACGAGCGGCACGAGCGGCACGACGTCCGCGGCGCCCACGCGCGGATGCACTCCGACGTGCACGCGGAGGTCGATACGCTCGGCCGACGCTGCGATGCCCGCGAGCAGCGCGTCGATCAGCGCTCCCTCCTCGCCGACGAGTGTGAACACGGAGCGATCGTGGTCGGGATCCGAGTGGACGTCGAGCAGCTCGACCCCGCCCGAGAACGCATCCGCGATCGCGGAGACGACATCCGGCCTCCGGCCTTCCGAGACGTTGGGCACGGCCTCGAGCACGATCCGTACCCTACGAAGCCGTCCGGGTGAGGTGACAGGAACCGACTGGAACCGACATTTCGCTTAGTCATGCGGGTGGTCGGAGGACGCGAGCGACAGGAACCGCCTGCAACCGACAGCGAAACCTAACCCGTTTCCTAACCATTATCTCGCTGAATGTCGACGCTAGACGAGCGCCTTCCAGAACACCTTGACGTCCTCTGCCGGGAACGTCTCCGTCTCGAACACTTCGAGCTTTGCGATCTTGCCGAGGACGCGGAACGCGGTCTCGAGATCGGGATACTCGAAGATGCCGAGGTACTCCCACGGGCCCATCACTGCGAGGAAGCGCTCGACAGTACCGCCCTCGTCCTCGACGATCTTGTCGATCGCCTCGAAGTACGCGGGGGTCTTGTCGAGGTGCTCGCGCGCAATCGGCGCGAGCCTGAAGAGCCCGATATAGGTGACCGCCGCCGAAAGGAACCCCCCGCGGGCAAGATGCCGGTCGACGTGTCGACCTCCTTCGAGCAGCCGACCGCCGCGCTTCGAGGCGCCGGTCGTGCGATTCCGCAGCTCGGCTTCGGCGTATTCCAGATTCGTCCCGGTGACGAGACGCGGGCCGCCGTCACGTCGGCGCTCGTGGCCGGGTACCGGCACGTGGACACGGCCGCGATCTACCGCAACGAGCCCGACGTCGGCACGGCGATACGTGCCAGCGGGTTACCAGCCGGCTCGGTCTGGCTGACGACGAAGCTCGCGAACGCCGACCAGGGCGCCGCGACCGCTCGGCGCGCGTTCGAAGGCTCCCTCCGGCGGCTCGGCTTCGACGCCGTCGATCTCTACCTCCTCCACTGGCCGCACGAGCGCCGGCTCGAGAGCTGGCGCGTACTCGAGCAGCTCCACGCCGAAGGTCTCGCGCGCACGATCGGGGTCTCGAACTTCCTCGTACGCCATCTCGACGAGCTCCTCGCGAGCGCCTCCGTCCCGCCCGCGGTCAACCAGATCGAGCTGAGCCCATTCCTCTACCGCTCCCGCGAGGACACGCTCCGCCGCTGCGCGGACGCAGGCATCGTCGTCGAGGCGTACAGCCCGCTGACGAAAGGCCGCAGGCTCGACGACTCGACCGTGAGCACGATCGCCGACGAGGTTGGTCGCACGCCCGCGCAGGTTCTCATCCGTTGGTCGCTGCAAAAGGGCTTCGTCGTGCTCCCGCGCTCGTCGAACCCGCACCGCATCGCCGAAAACGCGGCCGTGTTCGACTTCGCGCTCGAGGACGGCCAGATGGCCAGGCTCGACGCGCTCGACGAGGGCCTGACGACGGGCTGGGACCCCGCGCATCAGCCGTGAACCGGCTCGGACCGGGTGCTGCGCTCGCCCGCCGGTTCGAGGCTGCCGTATTCGACTGGGACGGAACGGCTGTGCCCGACCGGCTCGCCGATGCGACACGTGTCCGGGATCTCGTCGAGGCACTGTGCGCGAACGGGTTCCACGTCGGGATCGTCAGCGGGACGCACGTCGGCAACGTCGACGGGCAACTGGCCGCGCGGCCATCGGGTCCTGGCCTGCTCCTCCTCTGCCTCAATCGCGGTTCCGAGGTGTTCGTGGTCGGTCGTGAAGGGCCGGAGCTCGTCCATCGCCGGGTCGCCACGACAGAGGAGGACGAGGCGCTCACGGCTGCGGCGCGGTCGACGGTCGAGCAGCTGGCCGCGCGCGGCATGCGGGCGTCGATCGTCTCTGGACCGACTGAACAGGCGGAAGATCGATCTGATCCCGGAGCCGGAGTGCGCAGATCCTCCGAAGGCAAGGATCGGCGAGCTCCTGGAGGCGGTCGAGAGCCGGCTCGCGGCGGCAGGTCTGACGGGGCTCGCTGAGGTCGCAGCCCTCGCCGAGGCAGCGGCACGCGGTGCCGGCTTGCGCGATCCGCGCGTCACCAGCGACGTGAAGCACGTCGAGATCGGCCTGACCGACAAGTCGGAGTCCGCGCACTGGCTGTTCGGCGAGCTCGCCCGCCTCGGCATCGGTCCACACGCCGTGCTCCTCGGCGGCGACGAGTTCGGCCCGATCGGCGGGATGCCTGGAAGCGACTCGCTCATGCTGGTGCCCGAGGCCGCGACGGCGACGGCGTTCTCCGTCGGTGTCGAGCCGGGAGGACTGCCGTCGGGCGTTCTTGCACTCGGCGGCGGGCCGGACGCATTCGTCGAGCTGCTCGATGATCAGCTCGTCCGGCGGGCGACGGGCGAGCTGTCGCTTCCCGAGCCGGATCCGGAGTGGACGATCGAGTTCGACGGCCTCGATCCCTCGAACGAACGGGCGCGCGAGGCGGTACTGACGCTCGCGGACGGGCGCATCGGCACGACCGGAGCTCCGCTGCTCAGCCATCCTTCCGCCGCGCCGCGGCTCTTCGTGAGCACCGTGTACGACGGAAACGGATCGACGAGTCGACTGCTCGAGGGACCTGTGTGGTCGCGCCTCGGCGGTGAGCTCGCCTCGGGCGCCGAACTCCGGCGCGTGCTCGACCTGCGGACCGGCATCCTCCACGAGGACGTGCTGCTCCCCGACGGGACGCGTCTCCGTTCACTCCGGTTCTCGTGCGCGGCTCGTCCCGGGACCGTCGCCCTGCGTGCGGAGGGGCCGCGGGCTCTTCTCCGGGATGACGAGGGCCTCGTGCCGCCCAGAGGTCGCGCGGAACGTCTCGCGGGCACGCGTCGCGGCCGGCACTGGATGCAGGTCAACGGGTCGCACGGCGGTGTCACGGCGGCACTCCGGGACGCACTGCACTCGGAAGACGGGGCAACTCGCCTCGAACGCCTCGGTGCCTACGTCGTGGGACCTGAGGTCGCGCCGAAGCCGCGCAGTCGCACTCGACACGCTGCGTGATGCGGAGGACGCAGGCTTCGAGCGGCTCCTCGCCGAGCAGCGGGCAGCGTGGGGGAACTTCTGGGACATCGCCGACGTACGCGTCGAGAACGACGCCGAGCTGCAACGTGCGATCCGGCTCGCGCTCTTTCAGCTGTCGGCTTCCGTCGGTGACGACGGCGAAACGGCGCTCGGCGCTCGCGGCCTCACCGGCCCCGGCTACCGCGGACACGTCTTCTGGGACACGGACGTCTTCGTGCTTCCGTTCTTAGCCGCAACGCGACCGCGGGCCGCGCGGACACTGCTCGAGTACCGCATCCGGCGACTTCCGGGCGCGTTCAGAGAGGCGCACGCGTCTGGCCGCGCGGGAGCGCGCTTCCCGTGGGAGTCCGCGCGCAGCGGGCGGGACGTCACTCCGGACCGTGGACGCGTGGCGGGTGAGAGCGTGCCCATCCTCACGGGCCAGCTGGAGGAGCACATCGTCGCCGACGTTGCCTGGGGGGTCTCCTGCTATCTGGACTGGACGGGAGACGAGGAGTTCGAAGTCGGCGTCGGTCTCACGATCCTCGTGGAAACGGCTCGCTACTGGGCGTCTCGCATCCGGCTCGACGGCGAAGGACGCGGCCACATCGACGGCGTGATCGGCCCCGACGAATACCACGAGAACATCGACGACAACGCCTTCACCAACGTCATGGCACGCTGGAACCTCCGACGCGCGGCCGCGGCCGCGGCATCTCTCGACGCGGATGTCGGGGAGGACGAAGTTGCGCGGTGGCGCGCGCTCGCCGATGCACTGGTCGATGGATACGATCCGACGACCGGCGTATACGAGCAGTTCGCCGGCTTCTTCGAACTCGAGCCGCTCGTCATTGCCGAGATCGCACCGCGACGGCCCGCGGATGCAGAGCAGCTCCTCGGACGCGAGCGGCTGCGGGGCGCTCAGGTCGCGAAGCAAGCCGACACGTTGATGCTGCATCACCTGGTGCCTGACGAGCTGGCCGCCGACTCGCTCGGGCCGAACCTACTCTTCTACGAGCCTCGAACCTCCCACGGGAGCTCGCTCTCACCGGGAATGCACGCGAGCCTATTGGCGCGAGTGGGACGGATGAGCGAGGCGCTCGACTGGCTCCGAGTCACGAGCCGGATGGATCTCGACGACCTCACGAACTCGTCGGCGGCAGGCCTCCACACTGCGGCGATGGGGAGCCTCTGGCAGGCGCTCGCCTTCGGCTTCGCCGGACTACGGCCAGCGGGCGATCGCCTACGCCTCGATCCGAGACTCCCCGACGAGTGGGGCTCGCTCCAGATCCGTGTCGTCTTTCGCGGTGCACGAGTGAGGATCCACGTCGGGAACCCCACCGTGACCGTCTCGAGCGACCGTCCGGTGCCGATCCTGTTTCGCGACCGGAAGAGGCCGGTGGTCGCCACTCCCGAGGGGGTCACGCTCCGCTAGGACCGGACCCGCCGGGAGGGTCACTGTGACCCGATTGCCGAATTGCGCGGCTGAGCCCGCTCGTCCACGCGATCGCGTCGTCTCTCGACGTCCGGGGCTGGGTGCTCGAGGGCCGCTCGCGGGCAGGAGTGTCGGATCGAGCGCGGACGGCGGCAGCCCCGCTAGGAGCGCCGCCACTCATCGACAGCGCACACACCGACTTCGTGGTGTCGAGGGGCTTACGGGCCGAGCCCGATTCGTGCGCGCGTCACGGCGAATGGCGCGCTCGCGCGAACAACGTCGCGCATAACGACCACCCCGACTGGCCGCTTTCCCTCGACGATCGGCAGGTGGTTGATATGGTGCTCGGTCATAAGGATCGCGGCCGCCTCGAGCGTCGTCGTGGCAGAGACCGCAATCGGGTCCGCCGTCATCCACTGGCGCACACGTGCCTCGCTCGAATGCACTCGGCCGGCAAGCACACGGAGCATGTCCCGCGAGGTCAGGATCCCGATCAGCCGCCCATGCTCGGCGACCAGGGCCGAGCCGACGTCCCGCTCGCGCATCCTCTCGGCGACCTCACCGAGCGTGTCCTCGGGCGCCACGACCAGCGGGTCGGCGGTCATGATCTCGCCGACCCTCGCCACTCCCGACTCGCCGAGCGCGTCGACGGCCGACTCGATGAGACCGTCGCGCCGGTCCTCGGCGCCTTCCGCATCGAGCTCTACCTCCACGCGTACGCCCGCGTCCGGGATGGACGCCGTAGCACCTCCGGTGCCGGCGAGCTCGGCGAGAAACGGAGCGAGGTAGCGGCCGACGATCTTCGCGGGAGGCCACCAGAGAGGCTCGTCGCTCTCAACGGGCTCGCGCTCAGGATCCGCCCTGAGCTCCCGGCGGAGGTAGCGCGGCTTGCCCCCGGTGAGCAGGAGCCCTCGGAGAATCGGGTGGAACCGCTTAGCCACGACATCGGCTCCTGCCGCCGCCGCGATCGCCTCGGCTGCTGCGTCCGCTTGCTGCGTGGCGATGCCGCCCTGCTTGACGGTGAAGCTCGTGATGTCGCCGGCGGCGTACACGTCGTCGATCCCAAAGACGCGGCAGTGTGCGTCGACAGGGATAAAGCCGTCGACGGTCTGCGGTATGCCATCGATGTGGGCCCCCTTGAGCCTCGGAAGCGCGACGACGCGGTCCGCGATGACGGCTCCTTCGGGGATCAGCCGCAGCTCACCCTCGACGAACCTCCCCGGGTACACGCCGGCTCGGAGACCAACGCTCCGCCCGGCGAGGAGCTCCCGCATCGCATCGCTTGCCGGCGGACCGAAGACCAGGAGTGGCTCCTCTTCTGGGGTTACCACCGTGAGCTCGATGCCTCGAATACCTCGCTGCTCGAGGTGAGCCGCGGTGAGCAGGGCGAGCTCGTAGCCCGGAAGCATCCAGACGGCACCCCATGGGATCGTGAACGCGATCGAGCGGACGCCTCCACCAGCGATCTCATCCAGCAGGTGCTCGATCATCTCGATGTCCGCGGGGCCCCGGAAGGTGAGCGCGCCCGGTATCGCCGGGATCGCCAGCGCCCCGCAGGCGATGACGAGTACGTCGTACTCGATTTGGGTGTTCTTGGAGGTGTGCGCGATATGGCGCCAGGCGTCGACGCCGACCAGAGCACCTGGCGTAAAGCTGGCGCCGATGCGGTGAGCGAGGGCCTCAAGTTCGAGCTGCTGGACCTCGCCGAGCTTGAAGGGCGCCGCGACCGCCATCGGGCGGTACCAGAACTGCGGGTCGGGGGCGAGGAGCTCCACGCTCACGCGACCCTCGGCAAGATCGCGAAGCGCCAGCGCCGCCTCGAGGGCCGCGACGCCCCCGCCTGCAATGAGGACATGCACCCTGTCCGTGGGTCTTGAAGGCACCAAGCGAGTGTCGCACGTCCCTGCGAGCGGGATATCGGCCAGGTACCTCGAATCGCGATGTGGCCAACTACCGATCCGTCTGCTGTTCGGTGAGCCCCGGGAGGATTCGAACCTCCGACCCGCGGATTAGCAGTCCGCGGACTGGTGGCTCGGTTCAAGCCTCGGATGGTGCGAACCCGGCTTGACGCGGACGTGCGGCGGCCATGAACTGCGGTTCGCGTGGTTTGCCAAGACTGCGGCCAGGCCGCCGAGACACACACCTTGCAGCCCCCGCCTCGAAGTTCGAGACTCCGCGCTAATTCCGACAAATCGCTCGAGATTGACGCGCGCGCCCGGATCTTGTGCTCCACGAGACCGGCGCTGGTTGACAAGCCGAGGCGGGCCGGCCGAAGTACCGTGGCGGCTCCGTCGCAGAAGAGGCTGCCAGCTCAGCGCGGGTATCGCCCAAGGCGCGTTAGTCTGGGAGCCATGGCCGTTGGACCGCGGCGACCGCATGAGTGACCCGATGCAGGACGTCACGCCGCTCCCGGACCTGCTGCACGGACGGTCCCACACGGGCCCTGTCCGCGAGCGCCGACCGGTCTATGTCGACCTGCTGCCGCCGTGCAACGCCGGCTGCCCGGCCGGCGAGAACATCCAGGCCTGGCTCGCGCACACGCAGGACGGCCGACACGAGCAGGCCTGGCGCCAGCTCGTCGCCGACAATCCGCTTCCCTCGGTCCACGGGCGGGTCTGCTATCACCCGTGCGAGAGCGTCTGCAACCGCGCCGACCTCGACAGCGCCGTCTCGATCCATTCGGTCGAGCGGTTCCTCGGTGATCTCGCGCTGGAGCAGGGTTGGCAATTCGACGCTCCCCCGGTCCGCAGCGGCAAGCGGGTGCTCGTGGTCGGCGCCGGGCCGAGCGGCCTCTCGGCCGCCTACCACCTGAGCCGTCTTGGCCACGAGGTGGAGATCCGGGACTCCGGCGAGGAGACGGGCGGGATGATGCGATACGGCATTCCGGCCTACCGGCTGCCCCGCGACGTGCTCACCGGTGAGCTCGACCGTATCGCTGCGGCGTGCGCGCAGGTGGCCTGCAGGCACAAGGTCGAGGACCTCGTCGCCGAGCGGCAGGAGGGCTCCTTCGACGCGGTCTTCGTCGCCGTTGGGGCTCACCTCTCCAAGCGGGTCGACATTCCCGCGCGCGACGCCGGCCGGATCGTGGACGCGGTCTCGTTCCTGCGCAGCGTCGCCTCGGGCGAGCGGCCCGTGATCGGCCGCCGCGTGGCGGTCTACGGCGGCGGCAACACCGCCATGGACGCAGCCCGCGTCGCCCGCCGCATGGGCGCGGACGAAGCGCTCATCGTCTACCGGCGGACCAGAGAGCAGATGCCCGCCCATCTCGAGGAGGCCGAGGACGCCGAGCGGGAGGGCGTGCGGATCCACTGGCTGCGGACGATCACGACCTTCGACGGCCCCGAGCTCCAGGTCGAGGTGATGGAGCTCGACGAGTCGGGGTACCCGCAGCCGACCGGCCGCTTCGAGACGCTGGCCGCTGACACCGTGATCCTCGCGCTCGGCCAGGAGTCCGACACCGCCTTCCTTCGCGAGGTTCCCGGCGTGGAGATCGCGCGCGACGGAACGGTGCAGGTGTCGGCGTCGCTCCAGACCGGCTGCCCCTGGCTCTTCGCCGGTGGGGACATGGTTCCGAGCGACCAGACCGTGACGGTCGGCGTCGGCCACGGCAAGAAGGCGGCCCGCCACATCGACGCCTGGCTGTCGGGCGCGGCGGCCGCGAGCGCGCCCAAGCACGAGCCCGCAAGCTTCGACAAGCTGCATCTCTGGTACTTCGGCGACACTCCCCGCCGGCAGCAGCCCGAGCTGCCGCCCGAGGAGCGGGTCGCGGACTTCGGCGAGGTGGTGGGAGGCCTCTCCGCCGAGGAGGCGGTCTACGAGGCGGGCCGGTGCCTGTCGTGCGGCAACTGCTTCGAATGCGACGGCTGCCTCGGCGCCTGTCCCGAGGACGCGGTGATCAAGCTCGGCGAGGGGCACCGCTACCGGTTCGACTACGACCGCTGCACCGGCTGCGGCATCTGCTTCGAGCAGTGCCCCGTGCACGCGATCGAGATGGTCCCGGAGAGCGGCTGAGATGCGGGCGACCGTCGACGGGAACGAAGCCGCTGCGTCGGTCGCCTACCGGCTGAACGAGGTCTGTTGCATCTATCCGATCACGCCGTCGTCGCCGATGGCCGAGCTGGCCGACGAGTGGGCGAGCGAGGGCCGAACGAACGTCTGGGGAACGGTGCCCGCGGTCGTGGAGATGCAGAGCGAGGGCGGGGCGGCCGGCGCTCTGCACGGCGCGCTGCAGAGCGGCGCGCTCGCGACGACGTTCACCGCTTCGCAGGGCCTGCTGCTGATGATCCCGAACATGTACAAGATCGCAGGCGAGCTGACGCCGGCGGTGCTTCACGTCGCCGCCCGGTCGCTCGCGGCGCAGGGACTGTCGATCTTCGGCGATCACTCCGACGTGATGGCGGTCCGACAGACCGGCTTCGCGCTGCTCGCCTCGGCCTCGGTGCAGGAGGCCCACGACCTCGCGGTCGTCGCGCAGGCGGCGACGCTCCGGACGCGCGTGCCGTTCGTGCACTTCTTCGACGGGTTCCGCACGTCTCACGAGCTGAACACGCTCGACCTCCTCTCCGACGACGATCTGCGCGCGCTCGTGCCCGAGGAGCTCGTGAGGGCTCATCGCGGCCGCGCGCTCTCCCCGGAGCGGCCGTTCATCCGCGGCACCGCGCAGAACCCGGACGTGTACTTCCAGGCTCGCGAGACAGTGAACCCCTTCTACGCGCGCGTGCCGGATGCGGTCGAGGACGCGATGGCGCAGCTCGCCGAGCACAGCGGGCGCCGCTACCGGATCGTCGACTACACCGGGCACCCCGAGGCCGAGCGCGTGCTGGTCGTGATGGGGTCCGGCGGAGAGACGATCGCCGAGACCGTGGCCTCGCTCAACGCGCGCGACGAGCGTGTGGGCGTGGCGCAGGTGCGGCTCTACCGGCCGTTCCCGGCCCATGCGCTGGCGAACGCGCTGCCCGCAACCGTGCGCCACGTCGCGGTGCTCGACCGCACGAAGGAGCCCGGCTCGATCGGCGAGCCGCTCTTCCTCGACACCGTCGCCGCGCTCACGGAGTCGTTCGGCGACGGCGAGCGGGCCGTGATGCCGAGGATCGTGGGCGGCCGGTACGGCCTGTCGTCGAAGGAGTTCACGCCGGGGATGGTCGCCGGGGTGTTCGACGAGCTGGCGGCCGAGCGGCCGCGGCGCCAGTTCACGATCGGCATCAAGGACGACGTCTCGGGGACGAGCCTCGACTACGACCCGTCGCTCGACATCGAGCCGCCCGAGACGGTGCGCGCGATCTTCTTCGGCCTCGGCTCGGACGGGACGGTCGGCGCGAACAAGAACACGATCAAGATCCTCGGGGACGAGGGCCTGCACGCACAGGGCTACTTCGTCTACGACTCGAAGAAGTCGGGCTCGCAGACGGTCTCGCACCTCCGCTTCGGGCCGCAGCCGATCCGGGCGCCCTACCTCGTGCAGCAGGCGGGCTTCGTCGGCTGCCACCAGTTCGCGCTGCTCGACCGGGTCGACGTGCTCGGCCGCGCGTCGGAAGGAGCGACGCTGCTGCTGAACTGCAAGCTGCCGGCGGACGAGGTGTGGGAGGCGTTGTCGCGGCCGGTGCAGGAGCAGATCCTCGCCAAGCACGTCGATGTGTACGCGATCGACGCCGGCCGGATCGCCCGCGACGTCGGCCTCGCCGGCCGGACAAACATCGTCCTGCAGACCTGCTTCTTCGCCCTCTCCGGAGTCCTGCCGCGCGAACAGGCGATCAACCGCATCAAGCGCGCGGTCGAGAAGACCTACGGCCGGCGCGGCGCCGAGGTGGTCGAGCGCAACCAGGCCGCGGTCGACCGCGCACTCGAAGGCCTGCATCGCGTCGAGGTGCCCGAGCGGGTGACGGCGAGCCGCGGGCTGCCGCCGGTCGTCCCTGCGCACGCGCCGGAGTTCGTCCGCACCGTCACGGCGGAAATGCTGGCCGGGCGCGGCGACGACCTGCCGGTCAGCGTCCTGCCCGTGGACGGCACCTACCCGAGCGGCACGACAGCCTACGAGAAGCGCAGCATCTCGGAGGTCGTCGCCGTGTGGGACTCCGATCTCTGCATCCAGTGCGGCAACTGCAGCTTCGTCTGTCCGCACAGCGTCATCCGCTCCAGGTACTACGACCAGGCCCTCCTGGAAGGCGCGCCGGACGGGTTCCGATCGGCACCGCTCGACGCCGTCGGGCTGCCCGACACCCGCTACACGCTGCAGGTCTACGTCGAGGACTGCACCGGTTGCGGGTTGTGCGTCGAGGCGTGCCCGGCCGTCGCGCCGGGCGATGCCGGCGTCAAGGCGATCAACCTCGCGGCACTCGAGCCGCTGGTCGCCTCCGAGCGGGACAACATCGCGTTCTTCGAGCAGCTTCCCGCGAGCGACCGCTCGCGCGTCGACTTCGGGACGGTACGCGGCACCCAGTTCCTGGAGCCGCTCTTCGAGTTCTCCGGCGCGTGCGCGGGCTGCGGCGAGACGCCGTACCTGAAGCTGCTCTCGCAGCTCTTCGGCGACCGGCTGATGGTCGCGAACGCGACCGGCTGCTCATCGATCTACGGCGGCAACCTGCCGACCACGCCGTGGACCGTGGACGGCGACGGGCGCGGCCCGGCCTGGTCGAACTCGCTCTTCGAGGACAACGCCGAATTCGGGCTCGGCTTACGGCTCGGCACCGACCGGCACACCGAGCTGGCCCGCCGGCGCCTGGCCGAGCTGCGCGACGCGGTCGGTGCCGAGCTCGTGGACGAGATCCTCGCCGCGCCGCAGTTGCGGGAGTCGGAGCTGCGCGCGCAACGCGAACGGGTGGCCGAGCTGAAGGAGCGGCTCGACAGGCTCGATGGAGCCCAGGTCGCCGACCTGCAGAGCGTCGTCGATCACCTGGTCCGGCGAAGTGTCTGGATCGTCGGCGGCGACGGCTGGGCCTACGACATCGGCTCCGGCGGGCTCGACCACGTCCTGGCCAGCGGGCGCAACGTCAACGTACTCGTGCTCGACACGGA
This sequence comes from uncultured Gaiellaceae bacterium, assembly GCA_963778725.1. Lineage (GTDB taxonomy): Bacteria > Actinomycetota > Thermoleophilia > Gaiellales > Gaiellaceae > GMQP-bins7. Next base: position 122,224 of record CAVZVL010000017.1, on the reverse strand, counting down.
GGTCTATTCCAACACCGGCGGCCAGATGTCGAAGGCCACCCCGCTCGGCGCGGTCGCGAAGTTCGCCGCCGCCGGCAAGACCATGCCCAAGAAGGACCTCGCACTGCAGGCGATCGCGTACGGCAGCGTTTACGTCGCCCGGGTCGCGATGGGCGCCGATCCACAGCAGACGCTGAGCGCCTTCCGCGAGGCGGAGGCCTACGACGGGCCGTCGCTGGTGCTCGCGTACAGCCACTGCATCGCGCACGGCATCGACATGCGGAACGGGCTCGACCAGCAGTACCGTGCCGTCGCGAGCGGCTACTGGCCGCTCATCCGCTACGACCCGGTCGTCCGTGCGGCCGGCGGCAATCCGTTCCTGCTCGACTCGCCGCGGCCGCGCATCTCGCTCGCGGACTACACGAAGCGGGAGTTGCGCTATCGCACGCTGACGAACACCGATCCCGCCGAGGCCGAACGGCTACACGGGCTGGCCGAGCAAGAGGTCGATCAGCGCTGGGACGTGTACGAGGAGATGGCGACCCGCGGCGCGCAGCACTTCGCCGCGGACGCGCGGAAGGACGGCCCGTGAACCTCACGACCGGCTACATGGGTCTCACGCTGCGCAACCCGCTCGTCGCGTCGGCGTCCCCGCTCTCGCAGACGGTAGACGGCGTACGGCGGCTGGCCGATGCCGGTGTAGGCGCGGTGGTCCTCTACTCGCTCTTCGAGGAGCAGCTGCGGCGCGAAACGGCCGAGAACGCGCGGCTGTTCGACGCCGGCACCGAGAGCTTCGCCGAGTCGCTCTCCTACTTCCCCGCCGCCGCCGAGGACGAGGCCGGCCCGCGGCGCTACCTGAGCCTGGTCGAGCGCGCCGCCGCCGCGGTCGACGTCCCGGTGATCGCCAGCCTCAACGGCATCACGCCCGGAGGCTGGGCCGACTACGCCCGGGCGATGCAGGATGCCGGCGCCGCCGCGATCGAGCTGAATATCTACTACCTCCCAGGCGACCCGCGCATCTCGGGTCGCGACGTCGAGCAGCGGCACATCGATGTCGTGACCCGGGTTAAGGACGCGGTCGGCGTGCCGGTGGCGGTCAAGCTGAGCCCGTACTTCAGCTCGACCGGCGAGATCGCGCTGCGCCTGGACGAGGCCGGCGCGGACGCGCTGGTGTTGTTCAACCGCTTCCTGCAACCCGACATCGACTCGGACAAGCTCGCCGTGGTTCCCCAGGTCAGCCTCTCCAGCCCGGCGGAGGCGAGGTTGCCGCGCACGTGGATCGCGCTCCTCCGCGGGCGGGTGCGGGCCTCGCTCGCGGCGACCACCGGCGTCGAGACCTCGGCCGACGTGGCCGGCTACCTCCTCGCCGGCGCCGACGTCGTGATGACCGCCTCGGCGCTGCTGCGGCACGGCCCCGAGCATGCAACCGTGCTGCTCGACGGCCTCTCGGACTGGATGGCACGCAAGGGATTCGCAGCCGTCGACGACCTGCGCGGGATGCTCGCCGTGCCACCCGGCACGGACGAGGCGGTCTACGAGCGAGCGGGCTACGTCGGCGCGCTCCGGGAGGCCAACAGCGGCATCTACGGACCGTGGTGAACCCGGACGGGTTGCCGCCGCGGTTCCTGATCGAGCTTCCCGCCGACGAGCCCGAACGCGCGCGACGGTTCTGGCAGGGGCTGCTCGAGACGACCCTCGCCGACCGCCGACCCGACGAGGGGCGCGGCTGGCAGGGCGAGTCCGACGGGATCGTGCTCGGGTTGCACGAGCGCGGCCCAGGCCCAGGCGATCGCTTCTCGCTCACCTACGTTCCCGGTCGCCGACATCGCCGCCGCGTCACAGCGGGTGCGGGCGCTCGGCGGCGAGATCGTCCACCCTGGCGAGCGCTGGGTGATCTGCCGCGACTCCGAGGGGACGCCGTTCGGGCTCGCCGGCCCTGCGTCGGGATGATCGCCGCGGCACCGCCACGCTGATGAGGAAGGACGTCCGCGAGTTCATACGCCGGCTCGAAGCCGCCGGCCTCACCGTCGAGTCGACACCTGGCCACTACCGTGTCCTGCGGGACGGCAAGCCGCTCCGGAAAGCCAACGGGATGCCCTTCATGTTGCCGTTCTCCCCCGACACGATCCGGTGGCGCCGAACCGCGATCGTCGAACTTCGCAAACTCGGCATCGAGCTGTAGCGACCGATCCGCCCTCGACGGTCACCGAAAGCATGTAGTTGCCGATGAGCTCTCCGTCCTCGCCCACGAGCTCGCGCACGGCGGCGGCGAATCCTCGGCCACTCCGATCCGGCCACCACGTTTCGGCTGTACGCCCGCGACGCACGCGACCCAGACACGATGGTCGCGGACGTGCTGGAGCGCGCGGCGGCCGCAGGCGTCGGCACCTAGCACCGGGCGGACGGAACCTAACCAGGAGCTAACCGAGCGGCCGATTCACGCCCAGAACCCGCTTTGTCTACTGCGGTAGCGCGCGGTCGATCCGTACCCTACGAAGCCGTGCCCGACGAGGAGCCACGAAGCACGGCAGACAGCGGCTGGCGCACGTTCGTGCGCCTCCTCGGCTTTCTTGGCCCGTACCGGGCGTCGCTCATCGTCTCGTCGACGCTGGCGATTCTCTCGCAGATCGCCGCGATCCTCGTCCCCGTGCTCATCGGCGTCGTCGTCAACGAGCTCGACGGGAGCAAGGACACGCAACTCCTCGTGCTCGAGATCGGAGCCATCGTGGCGCTCGGGCTCGTCCGTGGCGGGCTGATGTACGGTCGACGCGTCATCTCCGGGAGGCAGGCGCTCGGCGTCGAGTACGACCTGCGCGACGAGCTCTACTCCCATTTCCTCCGACTGTCCTTCGGCTTCTACGACCGCAGCCAGACCGGCCAGCTCATGTCGCGCGCGACGATCGACCTCCAGTCGGTGCGCTTCTTCCTCGGCTACGGCCTCATCTTCTTCGCGCAGCACGTCGTCACGGTCCTCGTCGTCACGGCGGTCCTCTTCGTCTACAGCTGGAAGCTTGCGTTCGTCGCGCTCGCGATCACGCCGATCATCGCGTTCACGGCCTACCGCTACAGCCGAGTGTCCCAGCCGGTCCTGCGCGAGGTGCAGCAGACGCTCGCAGAGGTCGCAATCGTCGCCGAGGAGTCCATCACCGGCGTCCACGTCGTCAAGTCGTTCGCGCAGGAGGACCGGCGCTCGGAGCGCTTCGGCGGTGCCGCGAACACGGTGTTCCGCCAGACGCTCGCCGCGAACCGGCAGCGGGCGCTCTACGTCCCGCTGCTGACGTTCCTTCCACTCGTCGCCCAGGCGCTCGTGCTCCTCGCGGCGGGCCGCATGGTCGTCTCGGGGTCGCTGACGCTGGGTGCGTTCTTCACCTTCAACCTCCTCCTCGCGATGCTCGTCATGCCGCTGCGGATGCTCGGCATGTGGATCGGCCAGGCGCAGCGTGCGATCGCGGCCGGGAGGCGGATCTTCGAGGTCCTCGACGAGCCGGAGGAGATCGCAGATCGGCAAGGTGCGATTCCGCTCGCACCGGGACCCGGTCAAGCTCGTGTTCGAGGACGTGACCTTCGGCTACGACCCCGGGCGACCCGTACTCGAGCACGTCGATCTCGAGGTACCGGCCGGCAGGACCGTTGCGCTCGTCGGCCCGACCGGCTCCGGCAAGACGACGCTCGCCGCGCTCGTTCCGCGCTTCTACGACGCGGACGCGGGCCGGGTACTCGTGGATGGAGTCGACGTGCGCGAGCTCGCGCGGCGCTCGCTCCGGCGTGAGATCGGCGTCATCTCCCAGGATCCCTTCCTCTTCTCCGCGTCGATCCGGGACAACATCGCGCTGGGCATGCCCGACGCGCCGTTCGAGGCGGTCGAGACCGCGGCGCGCGCAGCGCAGGCCCACGACTTCATCCTCGAGCTCCCGCACGGATACGACACGGTGGTCGGCGAGCGCGGGATCACGCTGTCGGGCGGGCAGCGCCAGCGCATCGCGATCGCGCGAGCGCTCTTGATCGACCCGCGGATCCTCATCCTCGACGACGCCACGGCATCGGTCGACGCGACCACGGAGGCTCGGATTCGCGCCGGCTTGCGCGAGGTGATGCGCGGTCGGACGACGATCATCATCGCGCACCGGCTGTCGACGATCGCGCTCGCCGACGAGATCGTCGTGCTCGACCACGGCCGCGTCGCCGCTCGCGGGACGCAGTCGGAGCTACTCGAGGTTAGCCCCGTGTTTCGCGAGATCCACGAGCACGGCCTGCTCCAGCAGGTGGTCGCGGGATGAAGGTCTGGCAGTTCGGGAGCCACCTGACGGACGAGCGGGGCGCGCGGATAGACGACTGGACGTGGCGCCAGACACGCCGGCGCCTCGTCGTGCTCGCCCGGCTTGCCCGCCCGTACCCGGGCCGCACGACGCTCGCGCTCGTCACGCTCGTCGCCTACACGGGCTTCGCACTGCTCCCGCCCTACCTCGCGGAGCTCGCGGTCAACGACGGGATCAAGCCCCACGACCTCCACGCCCTGAGCGTGATCGTGGCCGCATTCCTCGCGGCCGGCGTCGCCGCGTTCGCGCTGTCGGGCGCACAGACCTACTTCACCGGCTGGGTCGGGGAGCGCGCGCTCGCCGACCTTCGCATCCAGCTCTTCGACCACCTCCAGCGCCTCTCCCTCGGCTACTACGAGCGGAACCGCACCGGCGCGATCGTCAGCCGGATCACGAACGACGTCGAGGCGCTCGACCAGCTCGTCACGGACGGCATCTCGAGCCTCGTCCAGAACTCGCTCGTCCTCGTCGGCACCGTCGTCGTCCTCTTCCTCCTCGACTGGCGCCTCGCGCTCGCCACGCTCCTCGTGCTCCCGCTCATGGGACTCGCGACGGCGTGGTTCCGGACGCGCTCCAACCGCGCCTACAGGCAGGTGCGCGAGCGTCTCGGGCTTGTCACGGCGACGCTCGCCGAGGACATCTCGGGCATGCGCGTCGTCCAGTCGTTCACCCGCGAGCCGACGAGCCAGACGACCTTCCGCGGCATCAACGAGCGCTATCGCGACGCGAACTACGAGACGGTCATCCTGAACGGCATCTACTTCCCGGCCGTCGACATCCTCTCGTCGGTCGCGACCGCGATCGTCCTCGGGTTCGGCGGCTGGCTCGTCGTCGACGGGAACATGTCGATCGGCACGCTGCTCGCGTTCACGCTGTACCTCGGCAACTTCTTCGACCCGGTGCAGACAGCTCTCGCAGCTCTACAACACGTTCCTCTCCGGCGACCGCGGCGCTCGACCGCATCACCGCGTGTCCTGGACGAGGAGCCGGACATCGTCGACGCCCGCGACGCGCAGACACTCGAGCGGATCCACGGCCACGTCCACTTCGACCACGTGCGCTTCGGCTATGGCGACCTCCCCGACGTCCTCCACGACTTCGACCTCGACGTGTCGGCAGGCACGACCGTCGCGCTCGTCGGGCACACGGGAGCCGGGAAGTCGACGATCGCGAAGCTGCTCGCGCGCTTCTACGACCCGCGCGACGGGCGGATCACGATCGACGGCACCGACCTGCGCGAGGTGACGCAGGGCTCGCTCCGCAGCCAGCTCGGCATCGTGCCGCAGGAGGGATTCCTCTTCGCCGGCTCGATCGCCGACAACATCGCGTTCGGCCGACCGGAGGCGACGCGGGCCGAGATCGAGGACGCGGCGGCAGCCGTCGGGGCCGACGGCTTCGTCGGACGAGCTGCCCGACGGGCTACGACACCCAGGTCGGCGAGCGCGGGTTCAGGCTCTCGCTCGGCCAGCGGCAGCTCGTCGCGTTCGCCCGCGCACTCCTTGCCGATCCGCGAATCCTGATCCTCGACGAGGCGACATCGTCCGTCGACATCGGCACCGAGCGCAAGATCGACCGCGGGCTGCGGCGGCTCCTCGACCGGACCGGACGGCGTTCATCATCGCGCACCGGCTGTCGACGATTCGCCGCGCCGACCTGATCGTCGTGCTCGACCACGGCCGAATCGTCGAGACACGGCACCCACGACGAGCTCATCGCCCGCCCCGGCCCGTACACGCGCCTCTACGGCGACTGGGCCGCCGAGGTCGCGTAGCCCGCGGACGCCCCGACCTTCTAAGCTCACTCGATGGCTCACACAACCCGAGCCGGACGAGGTCGTCGAGGTCCCGCCGACCGACGTCGTCGCCGAGGCGCGGCTCACGCCGTCCGAGGCGATCGAGCCGATGCAGCTTCGCGTGCCCGCGCGCGGGAACCGCAAGCTCCGCCGGCTCCTCGAGCGCGTCAACGCCGATCCGCAGGTCAAGGCGTGGTGGCACGTCGTCGAACGTGAACGCCGTCACTCCGGCTGCAGATCAACGACCACTCCTGGGTGCACGTCCAGATCGTCGCCAACATCGCGCTGAGGCTCCTCCGGCTGCTCGTGAAGCACGGCGTCGAGCCCTCGCGCGCAGCGCGACTACCGCCTGAGCGCGGACGACTCGGAGGTCATCGTCGTCCTCGCCGCGCTGCTGCACGACGTCGGGATGTCGATCCACCGGCGCGACCACGAGGACTGGAGCCTCTTCCTCGCGGAGCCGAAGATGCGCGAGCTGCTCGACGGCATCTACGAGGAGCCCGAGCTCACGGTCGTCGTCTCCGAGGCGCTGCAGGCGATCACGAGCCACCGCGCCGACGGCGAGCCGCTGTCGCTCGAGGCCGGCGTCCTCCGCGTCGCCGACGCCCTCGATCTCGCGAAGGGTCGCTCGCGCATCCCGTTCGAGCGCGGCTCCGTCTCGATCCACTCGCTGTCGGCGGCCGCGATCGACGAGGTGCGAATCACCGACGGCGAGACGCCGTCCGGTGATGGTCGAGATCGTCATGAACAACTCGTCCGGCATCTACCAGGTCGACGGGCTCCTCAAGGCGAAGCTCCGCGGGTCGGCCTCGAGCCGTACGTCGAGGTCGTCGCGCGCATCGACACGGAGGCGGAGAAGCGCCTCGTTCCCGGTGTACCGGCTCGAGATCGGCGAGCCGAAGCTCCTCGTAGCGCCTGCCGGGTACACTCCAGCCGCCGTTGCGGGGTCGTCTAACGGCAGGACGCCTGGCTCTGGACCAGGAAGTTGGGGTTCGAATCCCTGCCCCGCAGCCTCGCACGACGTTGTCCCGAGCGGTTACGCTCGTGACACGCTTTCTTAGCCATTTGTAAGTACTCGACGCGGATCGTCGTGACGCTTCGTGTACGGTGCTGCGATCGAGCGACACGAGCGGCTCCCGTGCGGGCCGCGCCCCTGTCCCCGCTCAGGAGGTAAACCGTTTGAGAGTCCTACTCGTTGGCCTGCTTGCGTTCGTTCTCGTGACGCAGGCCGCTGCGGCAGCGATGAAGGCCCCGTCCGACGCCCGCTCGCAAGGCGAAGACGACACGACACGACACTCACCCTCGACGAGCAGCTCGAGCGCAAGCTCGCGGCGCTCCGCAAGTACCGCGGAACGATCCACTTCTTCGAGACGCACCGCTCGCTCCTGAGCTCGTCCGCGCATCAGCGAGAACGCGAGCAGTCGCACGCTGACATACGCCGAGCAGCGCGTCCGCCAGCTCTCGAAGACGGTCGCGGCCCTGCGGGCGAAGGTCGCATGCACGCGACGCACGCCGGCTGCCTCGCTCCCGCCGAGGAAGGCGATCTGCGCCGTCTTCGCGGACGACTGCCAGCGAGGCGATCGCCGTCGCCTGGTGCGAGTCCCACCTCCGGACGACGGCACAGAACGGCCAGTACCTCGGCCTCTTCCAGATGGGCTCGTACGAGCGCCAGCTCTTCGGCCACGGCCGACCGCGCACGAGCAGGCCGTCGCCGCGCATCGCTACTTCGTCCAGCTCCGGTCGCGACTGGAGCCCGTGGAGCTGCAGCTGGGCCGCCGCCTGAACGAGAGGTATTGGCGCAAAGTGCGGCACGCCCCCGTCGGGCGTGGGTTTCGCTCGAGCGCTGCTTCTGGTAGGTGTCCCGGGTACGTGTGGGGACAGCGGAAGCGCGACCGCCTTCGGCCCCTCGATGAGGCTGCCGCCTACGCGCGCTGCCACGGCGACCGCGACGACAACGTCCGGATCGTGAAGCTCCCGCCGCGGCGCGCCCGCTACGAGACCGTGCTCTCGAGCGGCGAGAGCATCCGCCGCGACTTCGAGACGCGCCTCGACACGCGCGAGCCGGAAGCCGTCTAGCTGCACCGCCCGGATCCGCTACCCTAGGCCCTCCGCCACGGCCCATTCGTCTAGTGGCCTAGGACACCGCCCTCTCACGGCGGCGGCACGGGTTCGAATCCCGTATGGGCCTTTCCGGGCCGCAGAGCTAAGCGCATTTGGCTTAGTTATGCGGGTCAGGTGTGTCTGAGATGCCGAGACCGTGCGCCTGGTGCACACCCCCGTGCACACCCGCTCCTAGGGCTCTTGACTGGTGATCGACCGATCGGGAGGGTTGGCGTGTGAAGCGATTCGTCGCAGTTGTGATCTCGGCTCTCGTCTTTGTTTCGCCGCTAGCGGCCAACATCAACCCGACGGACCAGGGATATGCCGTGCGCTTCTCTCCGAAGCCAAACGACCTCGGGTCTGGGTGGAGGACCACACGGCCCAACGCCACCAAGCTCCGCAGCGAGCCCGTCCGGTGTCGCGCGTGTGGCGCCGAACGGAAGTGATCCGTTCCGCCGCGCCAAGTCCTCGCGCTGACTCGGAGATCAGTACTTCTCCCCGTTATGCGACCTACAGCTTCGCTCGACACTGATGGAGTTCAACGAAAGGAGGTATGCGATGACCTCCCTCTTCATGATTTCATCGGCGCTCGAGGTTGGCTTGGTTATCGCCGCTAGCGCCATATTCGTGGCCATGGTGATCACTGCCCTGGCTCTGATCACGTGGTTCGTGGCGGGCATCGTTTCGGCTTCGCACGCCTAGACAGGCTCTTCGGCGCACGAGGAGCCTCGTGTGAGGAGCGGGGCTCCTGTTCTTTCCAGGATCGAGGAGGGAGAGGCAGAATGTCGCTCGAGGGCGCGGCGTGCTGGTACGGCTGGAACCGGTCGGCCGTCTCGTGCGGCATCTACGTCACGTGTTCACGTCGGGCGTGGCCGGTGCGTACTGCGGGCGCCCGGCCGGCCGGTAGACCTGGATCGTTACGCCCTTCGAGTCGGCTCGCGAGTCGACCAGGTCTAGCGCAATGTCCGGGCCGGCGTCGGGGAACAGCCGCGTGCCCTGGCCGAGGACCACGGGGACGATGAGCAGGTTGATCTCGTCGACGAGGTCGTTTTCGAGCAGCCATCGGATCAGGGCACCGCTGCCGTGCACCTGCAGCTCACCCCCCGGCTTGGCTTTCAGCTCGCCGATGGCAGCCGCGAGGTCACCGGAGAGGACGGTCGTGTCCGCCCAGCGCGGTTCGGTGAGCGTGGTCGATGCGAGGTACTTGGGCTTCGTGTTCAAGGCAGCTGCGATCGGGTGGTTGCCCGGATCTTCCGCCGCGGCGCGAGCCCGCTCCTCTGCGCCCCAGTAGCCGGCGAAGAGCTCGTAGGTCCGCCGGCCGAACAGGAACGCGTCGGCGCGCTGGTAGGTCTCGTTGATGAACGTCATGGTCTCGTCGTCGAACACCCCCATGGCCCATCCGCCGCGCTCGAATCCGTTCCTGCGGTCCTCGTCCGACGCGCCGCCGTTTCCCTGCATCACTCCATCGACGGTGACTTGCGTCATGGTCGTCAGCTTCATGGGTTCGTCCTTTCTCTCGTGGTGGTCCTTCTCGTTTGACCGCACCGAGGCGCGGATCTCATCGGTCGCAGCAGGGCCTGGTGCTCTGTCCCCGAAAACGCAAGATTTCACGCTTCGACGCATCTCCTGCAACAGAGGGGCAACCGAGGGACGCGAACAGCGTCCCGCCACATAAGGGGAGGAACTTGAGAATGACCAACGTCCTGTTGCGACCGATCATCGCGATGCAGGTCGCGGTGCATCAGCTTCGGGAGCGGGAGGATGGCCAGACGACGACCGAGTACGCGATTCTGCTCGGCTTCCTCGCGATCGCCATCATCATCGCCCTGTTCTTCCTGAGGAACGTGCTTCGCGGCCTCTTCTCCAATGCTGCGAGCAGCGTCTCGGGCGCTCCCGACAGCTAAGGCGAAGAACCTCACGTAGCCGGAGTCGGGCGAGACCAATGCGGCGGCTGCGGTCTCGCTCCTCCGGCCTGAGCCGAGTGCGCCCCTCGACGGACGACGAGCCGGCGACTAGGACTAGGGCCTGACGTCGAGCACGAGCTTCCGTCTGCGCCCTCGCGCCGAGCGCGTCAACCGCCTGCGCGGTGAGGCGGAAGCTGCCGGCGCGGGTCGGCGTGCCCGTCAGCGCGCCGAGAGCCTTCGCGAATCGAACGCCGGGCGGGAGCTTGCCGCTCACCTTCCACGTCACGGGCCGGACGCCGCCGCCCGTTGCGAGCTTCGCCTGGTAGGCGTGTCCGAGCCTTGCCGTCTTCAGCCGCGTTGTCCGGATCGCGAGCCGCGGAGCGACGGTCAGCGCGCCGTTCGCGGTCGCGACACGCCCCTCGGCGTCCGTCGCCGTAAGGGCGAACGCGAAGCTCCCGTCAGCCTGTGGGGTTCCCGCGACGGCACCGCTGGCGGAGTTCAGAGCAAGGCCGCCGGGCCGAGCTCCGGAGGCGAGCGTCCACGTGTACGTTCCCGTCCCGTCCGTGGCGGTGGCAGTCGCTCCGAAGCGGATCCCGACCTCGGCGCAGGAAGCTTGAGCACTCGCAAAGGGCGATCTCACCGTCACCGGCTGGCGGACTGCGAGCGTGTACGTCTTCGTGTCGAACGGGCCGCCGTTCTGCGCCTTGACGACGAACTGGTAGCTGCCTTCGGAGGTCGGGGTACCTGCCAACGCGCCCGAGGTCGAGAGCGTGACGCCCGGCGGCAGCGAGCCCGATTCGACCGACTAGCTCGCCTGCACGTCCGGCCCGCTCACGGGGTTCAAGGTTTCGACCCGCTTCGCCGTCAGCGTCTCGCTGTACGGCTCGCCGACCGACGCCGGCTTGACCGACTGATTGACGATCGCGAGCCCGGGGTCGACCGGGATGCTGAACTCGTGCTCGGAGCGATCCTCACGTTGGCACCAGTCGGGGCCACCCTCCGCGCGCGTGAGGTCGTGGTTCCAGAGCCAGAAGCGAGTGAAGCCCGCGCCCGTCGGGGTGCCGGAGATGAGGCCTGCGCGCGACATCGACGAGCCCAGCGGGTAGCGAGCTGTTGACGATCTCGTACCAGACGTACGGGTTCCCGGGGGATGTGCACCCCGAGCCCTCCTCGGACTCGATCTGGACCTCGTACCGGTACGCCGACATTCGCCGTCGGGCAGCGCAGGAGAAGCACTTCACCCGGCGTCTCGCGGCATGGACCATTGTCGATGTCGAAGTCCGCCGCCGAGCCGCCGGCGACGACGATCGCGGCGATCGCACCTACCGCTGCGAGAGCGAGCTTGAAGCGCCTCGAGTGTCCTCCCGGAGGCGTCTCACGGCAGCGCGTTCAGCTTTCTCCTGCTCGCTCTCTCGCCATTGCCCCACACGGGCAGCGTTGTCGAAGTCACAGACGTAGCTCGAGAGGAGCGTGGGCTGAACGGAATCAGACGAGGAAGGCTAGCCCGCGACGACGATCCGGAGCGTCTTCTTCGCGACGACCTTGAGCCCGTCGGTGACCTGGAACGTCAACGCGGTAGCGGCCGGCCTTCGTCGGCGTGCCGGAGAGGGTTCCGAGCGTCGGGTCGAAGCGAAGGCCCTTCGGCAGCGGCCCTGCGAGCACCTTCCACTTCTTCACGGGCACGCCACCGGTGGACGCGAGCTTCGCGCGATAGAGGTGACCGACTTTGCCCGGCTTCAGGGCAACCGTGCTGACCGCGACCCGGGCTGCGACTCCGAAATTCGCGGCATAGTCGAGGGTGCGGCCCTCACTGTCTGCGAATCTCACGGTCGCGTGGAAGACACCGGCCGCAGAGGGCGTGCCGGAGATGGTTCCGTCGGGACCGAGCGCCAGACCGGTCGGCAGCGCGCCGGAGCCAAGCGCGATCGTGTACGTGCCGCTCCCGCCCGACGGTGTCAGCTTCGCCGAGAACGGGAGGCCGACTTCCCAGGCCGTGGGCGACGGCGCGGTCGCGAGCGGCCTGGTAGGTGTCACGACGAGCGGCTTACGCACGTTCAGCGTGTAGGTTTGAGAGTGGCTCGCCTCGTTCAAGCTCGCTTGGATGCGGAACGTGTATGCCCCTTCCGTCGTCGGCGAACCCGAGATCACGCCATTAGCCAAGGTGAGCCCAGGCGGTAAGCCGGTCCCGACGCCGGAGACGACTGTCCACGTTGCACCCGTCGCGGGGGTCCCGTTCGTCGGATTGAGACTCGTGACGACCATCGCCTGCAATGTCGCGGAGTACGCCACGCCAACGCTGGCTGCCTGCGGAATCGTGTTGGTGACGATCTGCAGGCCCGGGTTGATCGTCATGCAGAATTCGCGCTCCGCGGGCTTCACGAACGCGCAGTTTTCGTACAGCTGGACGTAGAAGCGATAGGTCCCAGTTCCGGTCGGCGAACCGCTGATGGTGCCGCTCGACGAGAGAGACAGGCCCGGCGGCATGGCGCCGCTCAGACACGGTACTAGTATGAACGGCGGCCACATCCTCCGTGCCCCTGCAATTGAATGGAATATGACGCGCCGATCGTTCCGCTTGGGACAGACGAGCAACGGCTGTCCGTTGTCGAGCTTGACCGGGCAAGGGATGGCGTCATCGAACGCAGCGCTCGCGCAACTGTCGCAACGATGCCGGCGCGAGCACGACAACCACAGCGACGAGCGCAAGCCGGAACGAGTGAGTCCTGAGCCGTCCCACCGGCGGCGCAGGGTAGCAGCACCTTCCGGACGTGTTTGTTAGGACGAGGTCAGCATTGGCGGAACGCGTCGGTGGTACTTCACGCGGCCGCCGCAGCGGCGCGTATGCGTCCGAGCGCCGTGTCCTGGCCGAGGAGCTCGAGGCTCTCGTACAGCCCGGGCGAGACGCGCGACCCGGTCACGGCGACGCGGATCGGGAGGTAGACGCTGCGCGGCTTCTCGCCCAGCTCCTCGCAGAGGCGCTTGAGCGCGAACTCGATCTCCGCCGCGGTCCACGGGTCGACCGACCCGAGTGCCGCCTCCGCGGCTTCGAGAATCCGCCCGTCGAGGAGCGAGGGATCCGGCTCGACGTCGTGGAAGAGGAAGCCCGCGAACCCGGGGAACTCCTCGAGCCGGCCGATCTTCTCCTGGACGATCGGAGCGGCCGCACGCACGCGCTCCTCCGGCCACTCGATGCCCCGCTCGCGGAGGTAGCCGACGAGCCGTGTGGCGTACTCGTCGGACGCCAGCTCGCGCAGGTACACGCCGTTCATCCAGTCGAGTTTCGCGTAGTCGAACGTGGCCGGGCTCGAGCCGACGCGCTCGAGTGAGAAACGCTCGACCAGCTCCTCACGCGACATGATCGTCGTCTCGCCGTCCGGCGCCCAGCCGAGCAGCGCGAGGAAGTTCATCAGCGCCTCGGGCACGTAGCCCGCCGCCCGGAACTCGTCGACCGAGACGGCCCCGTGCCGCTTCGAGAGCTTCTTCCCGTCGGCGCCGAACACGCTCGGCACGTGGGCGTAGACGGGCGGCCCGGCTCCGAGCGCCCGCAGGACGTTGACCTGCTTCGGCGTGTTCGAGACGTGGTCGTCGCCGCGGATGACGTGCGTGATCCCGTCGAGCCAGTCCTCGAGCGGCGATGCGAAGTTGTACGTCGGGCGTCCGTCCGAGCGGACGAGGACGAGATCCTCGAGCTCGACGTTGGGCACCTCGATCGGCCCCTTGATCGCGTCGTCCCATGCCGTAACGCCCTCGTCCGGCATGCGGATCCGGATCGCGCCTTCGTCCTCGTACGCGGAGCCTTCGGAGACGAGCCGCCGCGCCTCCTCCTTCGCGCGCTCCATCACGTCGAGCTGGAACCTCGTGTCGCCGTCCCACTCGATGCCGAGCCAGCGCAGGGAACGTTCGATCTGCTCGACGGACTCCGCGACCTCGCGGCTCGTGTCGGTGTTCTCGATGCGCAGCAGACACTCGCCGCCCCGCCCGCGCGCGAAGAGCCAGTTGAAGAGGAAGGTGCGCACTCCCCCGATGTGGAGGAAGCCAGTCGGCGACGGCGCCATGCGGACCCGGACGGACATAGCCGAGTAGCGTAGACCGCGTGCGTCGATGGACCACTAGGCACAGCGGCCGCGAAGCGGACGCCTTCAGGGATCTTTGCGCGACCGGAATCCGCGCTCGCGGATTCCGGTCTTGCGCAGAGTCCTAGCGTCGCCCGATGCTCTTCGGCGCCCACGTCTCCGCTGCCGGTGGCATCTCGAAGGCGATCGACCGTATCGAGGAGATCGGCGGCAAGGCCGTACAGGTCTTCACCCAGAGTCCCCGCATGTGGAGGCCGACCGCGCACACGGACGAGGAACTCGATCGCTTCCGCAAGCGCCGCAAGCAGGCGCGCGTGCAGCCACGTCTCGTGCCACGCGCTCTACCTCGTCAACCTCGCGAGCCGCGACCGCGAGATCCGCACGAAATCGTTCGAAGCGCTCGCCGCGACCATGAAGACCGCCGACGCGACCGGTGCCGACGCCGTCGTCTTCCACGTCGGGTCACACCTCGGCTACGGCTTCGACGACGCGCTCGACATCGTGGCGCCCCAGCTCCGGGATCTGCTCGAGCTGACGACCGACGAGCTGTGGCTCTGCATGGAGAACGCTGCCGGCGCAGGCGGAACCATCGGGCGGTCGGTCGCCGAGCTCGAAGCCCTGTTCGACCGGCTGGACGGGCATCGGCGACTTGGAATCTGCCTCGACTCCTGCCACTGGTGGGCGTCCGGGGTCGACGTGACGGACGCGGCGGTCCTCGACGAGGCACTGGAGGATCTCGACGGGCGGATCGGCCTCGGGCGCGTGCGTGTCCTTCACGTCAACGACGCGAATACGCCGCTGGGATCCAATCGCGACAGGCACGACGTCGTGCCAGAAGGCGAGCTGGGCCAGGGGCTCGCGACCTTCCTCGGTCATCCGGCGTTCCGTGACCTCCCGGCGATCCTCGAGACGTCGCCGAAAGGCGGGCTGAGCACTCGCGACATCGACACGCTGCGCGATCTCCAGCGTCGCGGTCGCCGCCGCTGGTCGCGGGCGCCGCTAACGACGCGTCAGTCGCCGACGCGGGCGAACACGCGGAAGGTCGCGCGCTCGCGGGGAAGCTCGTGGAACTCGGGGATCCGGCAGCCCAGGTCGTCCTCGCGGTGCGGATACGTGCCGACGACCTCGACCTCACACATCGGCAGCGGCGCCCGCCGGGCACGCACGGCGCCGAAGCCACCGCGGCCCAACTCGGCCTGCTCGAGGAGATCGAGGTCGATCTCGACGTCGAAGATCTTCTGCATGCACCCGACGTAGGTGTGACCCCACGCCTCGTACGCGTACACGAAGGGGCAGGCCATCCGGATGCACGCTGCTGGGTAGACGACCTTCTCGCAGTGGACGTCGCAGTGTCGACAGGCGACCTCGTCCTGGATCCGAAGAGGGAGCTCGACCCCCGTTGCGGCGTCTTCCACGTCCCGATTGTGGCCAGGCTCGCTCGCTGGGCGCAAGACTTGACAAAACGAGGGTTTTCAGGCAGTGGCGACAGGGGCGCAAACGCCAGATGCGGCGTCGGTAGGGTCCGTTCGTGATCAGGCGAGCCCTCTTCGCGTCGCTCGCCCTCGCGCCGATCACGATCGCGCTCCACTACGCAGCGCACCCGTCGGAGACGGTCGAGTTCGTGCTCGCGGCGATCTCGCTGATCCCGCTCGCGTGGCTGATCGGCGAGGCGACCGAGCACGCCGCCGAGCACACCGGACCCGGGATCGGTGGCTTCCTCAACGCCACCTTCGGCAACGCGCCCGAGCTGATCATCGCGCTCATCGCGGTCAACGACGGGCTGACCGACGTCGTCCGCGGCTCACTCACGGGAAGCGTCGTGTCCAACCTCCTCCTCGTGCTCGGTGCGTCGCTCGTGGCAGGGGGCCGCGGTGAGCTTGACCGCTTCTCGAGCTTCCTCTCGTTCGGACTCATCGGCTTCGCCACCGCGCTCTTCCTGATTCCGTCCGTGCCGGCATGGGGCGGCGATCCCGACACCCACGGCCTCGCCCAGGTCTCGGCGGTGATCTCGGTCGCGCTGCTCGTCGTCTATGTGGTCGTCACGTGGTTCTCGCTGCGGAGGCACAGCGCGATGCACGTGTCGTCGGACGGGGATGTCGATGCCTGGTCGCTCCGCGGCTCGCTCCTCGTACTCGGCGCCGCGACCCTGGTGACCGCGCTCGTCGCAGAGATCCTCGTCGGCTCGCTCGAGGCCTTCGCCGAGCAGGTCGGGCTGAGCGACTTCTTCGTCTCGGCCGTGATCGTGGCGATCGTCGGCAACGCCGCCGAGCACGGGGGCGCGATCGTCGTCGCGTCGCGCGGCAAGATCGCGCTCGCCGGGGAGATCGCGCTCTCCTCGGCTGCGCAGGTCGCCGTCTTCCTCATCCCGGCGGTCGTGCTTCTCTCGTGGCTGATCGAGCCGCTGTCCCTGAGCTTCCGACCCGTCGAGATCGCGGCGCTAGCCGGATCGGTGGGATACACCGCCCTGCTGCTCTCCAGCGGGCGCTCGAGTCGGGGCCGCGGCGTAGCGCTGCTCGCCGGCTACGCAGTCGTCGTCGTCGGCTTCTACCTCGCCGGCGAGCGCTAGTTGATGCGCGCCAAGGTCGAGCGTCACGACATCGGTGGCATTCCCGTGTTCGGCACATCCGAGGGGCTGGGATCGCCAGTCGTCGGAATGAGCTTCCGGGTGGGCAAGGTGGACGAGTACGCGACGATCTCCGGCGTCTCTCACCTCGTGGAGCATCTCGCGCTGCCTGCCCACACGTTGCACACATACGACTTCAACGGGAGCGTCGAACCCTTCGTCACGTCGTTCTGGGCAACCGGCGAAATCCACGACGTACACGAATTCATCGCGTCGACGGCTCGACTCTTGACCGACCTCCCACTCGATCGCTTCGACGTCGAGCGGCGCACGCTCATGGCCGAAGACGCGATACGCAGCGAAGGTGGGGCCCGAGCGGCATTCAGGCTCCGCTTCGGGCCGGTCGACGTAGGCCTCATCGGCTATGAGGAGTACGGCTTGAAGCGCCTCGAGCCCGACGACGTGCGGGCGTGGTGCGCTGAGCACTTCACCGTTGACAACGTGTCGCTCTGGGCAGTGGGTGTTCCAGCGGACGCGATCGAGCTTCGGCTGCCACGAGGCATGCGCAAATCGCCGCCGCCCGAGCCGAGACAGCTGTCCGACCTGACGACGCCGGCGCTCTACGCCTCGGGCTGGGGAACCGGCTTCTGCCTCTCGTTCATCGCGGCGCGCTCGCGTGCCACCGTGCTATCCGCCGACCTGCTCGTCGACGCTCTTCGAGAGCGCGTGCGATATGAGCGCGGACTGTCCTACTCGATCGATTCGAGCACACAGGTTCTTGCGGCCGACGTGATGCACCTCGTCATCACCGCCGACGTCGCGGACGACCGCGCCGACGAGTGGCTCGCATCGGCGTTGGATGTCCTTGGCTCGCTCGGCTCGGAGGGATCCAGCGAGGAGCGCCTCGAGATCGCCAAGGCGCGGAACAGACGTTACGAGTCGGAGCCAGGCGACGTGTTCGGGTTCTCCGCGTGGTGTGCCGATCAGGAGCTTCTCGGGCTGCCGTTTCGGTCGAAGGACGAGCTCGCTGCCGAGCGCGAGGCGATCACGACCGAGGACATCGCCGCAACGGTCGCCGCGTTTGGTCGAACTCTCCTCGTTCTCGGCCCGGAGTCGGCGTCTGTGCCGGACGGTCTCGTCGACTATCCGTACACGTCGCGTGACCGCGTCGACGGACGCGCGCACCGTCCGCGAGGTCTTGCCTCACGGCTCGGCAAGCACGGCCCTCGCCTGGTCGCTGGGCGGGACGGAATCTCGATCGTCCGATCCGACGGCACGTCGGTCACGGCCCGCTACGAGAGGACGGTCCTGTGCGTGCGTCGTGGCAACACGCGCACGCTCCTTACGGACGACGGCTTCTACCTCCCCGTCGACCCGACCGAGTGGGCGGGCGGCTCAAGCGTGGTGGCTGCGGTGGACGCCGCTATCCCCGCTGATCGCGTCATCTCCGACGATCCGACCGCTGACGCCAAGCGCGACCACGTCGAGGAGTTCGCTCGTGCCACCTTCCAGCGGACGTGGCTCCTCTCTGATGAGCTCGAGGTCCTGCCCGACCTTCTCGAAGACGGCGAAGTTCTGCTCTTGCTGGCGTCGGCGAGCCGCGGCTGGAGGCACGGCCTCATCGTTCTGACCGATCGCCGATTCCGGTTCCTGTACGGGAAGGCGTCGGCGCACTCCTTCACGGTGGAAGGCACGGCCGAGGTCCGGTCCAGCGGCTCGAAGCTCGAAGTCATGGTCGACGACCGGTGGCTTTCGTTGACGGACGTCGCTCCGAAGGGGCGAGCCGAGGAGCTCGAGCGGCTTCTCCAGCGCTGAGTCGCTACGTGAGCTCTAACACTCCCAGGGCCCGTGGGATGAGCTCGCTCGCTCGCGCGATGTCGTCGTCGGACACGTCGAGGTGCGTAACGGCCCGCAAGACCGTCGGATGGATCGTCGTCGAGAGCCCCACCCCCGCGTCCGACAGGCGCGCGAGCGCGTCTGCGCGGTCGAGCCCGAGCCGCGCGGCGTCGATCTGCACGAAGTTCGTCTCCACCTGCTCGAGATCGACGGGAACGCGAGCATCGGCGAGCGCCTCCGCGAGTCTGCGAGCGCGCGCGTGGTCCTCCGCGAGCCGCGCGACGTGGTGATCGAGCGCGTACACGCCGGCCGCCGCGACGACTCCCGCCTGCCGCATCGCGCCGCCGAAGAGATGCTTCTCGCGCCACGCACGGGCCATCAGCGCGCGTGAGCCTGCGAGGAGCGCTCCGAGCGGGCAGCCGAGCCCCTTCGAGAGACACAGCGTCACCGTGTCGAAGCGAGCGGCGATCGCTGCGGGCTCGACGCCGAGGGCGACGGCTGCGTTCAGGAGACGTGCGCCGTCGAGGTGCACGCCCAGGTCGAGCTCTCGCGCGGTCGAGACGACGGCATCGAGCTCGTCCAGCGGCCACACGCGCCCGCCCGAGCTGTTGTGCGTGTCCTCGAGCGCAAGGACGGCGGCTCGCTGATCCGCGACCTTCGTGCTCGGCTCCGCGGCCCGCTGCACCTGCCCGGGCGTGAGGCGTCCGCGATCACCGGGCACGGCGACGGTCAAGAGGCCGGCGTGAGCGGCCGCGCCTCCGTACTCGTAGATCACGACGTGCGCGTGCTCCTCCGCGATCAGCACGTCGCCGGGCCGCGACAGAAGCTTGAGCGCGATCTGGTTCGCCATCGTCGCCGTCGGGAGGAAGATCGCGCTCCTCCTGCCCCAGGAGCTCGGCGACGCGCCGCTGCAGCTCGTTGACGGTCGGGTCCTCGCGCTTCTGCTCGTCGCCGACGGCCGCCTCGGCGATGGCGCGGCGCATTCCCTCGGTCGGCCGCGTCGCCGTGTCGGAGCGGAGGTCGATCATCGCGCGCACGCTACCGTCCTCGACATGGATCTCGCGCTCCTCGAGCGAACCCTGGCCGAGCGTGGCGAGCCTGCCTTCCGGGCTCGGCAGGTCTGGGAGTGGACCTCGCGTGGCGTCTCCTCCTACGCGGAGATGACGACGCTGCCGAAGGCGCTGCGAGCCGAGCTCGACGAGTCTGTTCCGTTTTCGACGCTCGAGCTCGTGGGCGAGCGCGAGTCGCGTGACGGAACCGTGAAGGCGCTCTTCCGGACCGCGGACGGACATCCCGTCGAGGCCGTGCTCATGCGCTACCGGGACGGCCGGCGCTCGCTCTGCCTCTCCTCCCAGTCCGGCTGCCCGCTCACGTGCACGTTCTGCGCGACGGGGACGATGCGCTTCGGCCGGAACCTGACGGCGTCCGAGATCGTCGACCAGGCGCTCCACTTCCGACGCACCGAGCCCGTCAACCACGCCGTGTACATGGGGATGGGCGAGCCCTTCCTGAACTACGACGCCGTGACCGAGTCGGCCCGACGCCTCCCGGACATCGGCATCACGCCTCGCCGCACGACGATCTCGACGGTCGGCTGGATGCCGGGACTGCGCCGCTTCGTCGACGAGGTCGAGCAGCCCATCAGGCTCGCGCTCTCGATCCATGCGGCGGGCCGGGCGAAGCGCTCGGAGCTCATGCCCGTGAACGAGCGCTACCCGCTCGCCGACGTCCTCGCCGAGTGCCGGCGCTACGTGCAGCTGCGGCGGCGCAAGGTGTTCGTCGAGTACGTGATGCTCGCGGGCGTCAACGACTCGCCCGCCGATGCCGAGGGCCTGGCGCGGGTACTCGACCGGTGGGCGTTCAAGGTGAACCTCATCCCGTACAACCCGACCGGCCTCTACGAGGGGTCGTCACGCGAGGCGATCGAGCGCTTCAAGGCGGTGCTCGACCGCGCACGGGTCCCGGCCACCGTGCGGCTGACCCGCGGGCGCGACATCGAGGCTGCCTGCGGCCAGCTGGCCGCTGCGCGCTGACGATAGGTTCTCGGCGTGCTCGAGGACCTCATCCGGGCGTGGGACGGCGAGGAGGTGGTCGTCGGATTCGACGAGCCGAGCGGGACCTGGATGTTCGTGTGCATCCACTCGACCCGCCTCGGGCCTGCGGGCGGCGGCACGCGGATGAAGGCGTACGCCAGTCCGGCGGACGCGCTCCGTGACGCGATGAACCTCTCCGAGGCCATGACGCTGAAGATGGCCGCCGCGGGTGTTCCGTTCGGAGGCGGGAAGGCCGTGGTCGCTGTTCCCGAACCGCCCGCGGGCGACGAGCGACGCCGCATCCTCCTCCGCTATGCGGAGCTCGCGGCCTCCCTCGGAAAGACGTTCCACACTGGACCCGACGTCAACACGTCGCCGGCGGACATGGATCTCATCGCCGAGAAGCACCCCTACGTGTACTGCCGTAGCCCGGAGCACGGCGGGTCCGGCGATCCAGGCCCCTACACGGCACGAGGCGTCTTCCACGGGATTCGTGCGAGCGCACGCCACGCGTTCGGCTCCGACCACCTGAGTACCCGCTCCGTCCTCGTGCAGGGTGTCGGCGACGTCGGCGGGCCGCTCGCCGAGCAGCTCGCTGCGGACGGCGCGCGCGTGCTCGTCAGCGATGTCGACGGCGAGCGTGCACAAGCGCTCGCCACGCGGATCGGAGCGGAGGTCGTGCCACCCGAGAACGCGATTGGCGCGGACTGCGACGTCTACGCGCCGTGCGCCCTCGGGGGGACGCTCAACGCCGAGAGCATCCCACGCCTGCGCTGCCGCGTCGTCGCGGGCTGTGCGAACAACCAGCTCGCGGAGCCCGAGGACTCCGAGCGGCTGCGCGACGCCGGGATTCTGTACGCGCCCGATTTCGTGATCAACGCCGGCGGCGTCCTCTACGCCTGGGGCAGCGAGTCGCTCGGCTGGGACCTCGAGACCGTCGAGACCAGGCTCGTGGGAATCGGCGACACGCTCTCCGAGATCTACGCAGCGGCAGAGTCGGCAGAGGTCGGAACGCATGCCGCGGCCGTGAGTCTCGCGCGGCGCCGGGCGCAGGGGGCCGAGCAGTAGAGCGCGTTACGGGGATCGGCGGCGTCTTCTTCCGTGCGCGGGATCCGAAGCGCCTCCTTGCCTGGTACGCGGAGCACCTCGGAGTGCCCGTGCAGGAGGACGGCTACGTCGTGTTCGACGAGAGCCGGCACACCGTCTGGAGCCCGTTCCCGGAGGACACCGACTACTGGCCCGCCGAGCAGCACGGCATGGTCAACTTCACCGTGGCCGACCTCGACGCGATGCTGGCCCAGCTACGCGCGGCAGGAGTCGAGGTGGAGGACCGGGTCGAGGAGCTCGAGTTCGGCCGCTTCGGCTGGGCCACCGACCCGGAGGGGAATCGCTTCGAGCTCTGGCAGCCGCTCGCGGGCTAGCCGTCGGCGGCGGTCGCGGGCTCCAGCGGGCTCGGCCGCGTGCGGAGCACGCGAGCCGTCCACGTCGGCAGGAACCAGTTCCAGCGGCCGAGCAGCATCATCGTCGACGGCACGAGCAAGGCGCGGATCACGGTTGCGTCGAAGATGATCCCGGCCGCGAGTCCGATCGCGAACTGCTTGATGTCCGGGCCCGGGCTCGTCGACAGCGAGAAGAAGGCGAACATCAGCACGAGCGCGGCGCTCGTCACGAGCTTGCCTGTTCGCGCGAGGCCGAGCTCGATCGCGCGCGGAGTGTCGTGGATCTCGTCGTAGACCTCGCGCATCCGCGTGATCATGAACACCTCGTAGTCCATCGAGATCCCGTACAGGAACGCGAAGATCATGAGCGGGATCCAGGAGATGACCGCGTCCGTCGCCTGGACGTTCCAGATCGCGTCCGAGCCGTGGCCGTCCTGGAAGACGAAGACCACGATCCCGTAGGCGGCGGCGAGCGACACGAGGTTCAGGATCACGGCCTTCAACGGCAGAACGATCGACCGGAACGCGCGCATCAGCAGCACGAAGGTCAGCACGAGGACGAACAGGAGGACGTACGGGAACTTCCCGTACACGGCGCTGATGAAGTCCCTCGCCTCCGGCGCCGCGCCTCCGAGCGTCAGCGTCGATCCCGCTTCCGAGGTCCGAGCCGAGCCGCGGGAAGGACGTTGTCGCGCAGGTGCGAGATCGTCGTCTTCGCGGTCCTCGAGTTGCCGTCGTCTGCGCCGAACGCCTCCACCAGCGCGATCTTCTCCTGCCGCCACGACGGGGGCGCCGCAGCGCCGAAGATGCCGTCCGCGTCGCCGACTGCGGTCGTGACGCGCGCCAGGCGCTCATTCGCCACGTCCCCCTCGGCGACGACGATGTACGGGCAGGTAGACGCCGTCGGGGATGCCCGAGGCGGTGATTGCCGCCCTCCCCGCCTCGGCGTCACCCGATCGCCGGCTCGCTTGCGGAGCTCGGCGTCGCTCGGGTTCATGTGGAACGCCGGGATAGACGACGAGCGACGATGACGGCGCCGATGATGAAGATCAGCAGGGGCCGCCGCGTCACCGTGCGCGCCCAGCGTGCCCAGAAGCCAGCGTCCGGGCTCGGCGGCTCCACGAACCGCTTCGGCATCACCCGCAGCCGGTTGATCCGCGTGCCGAGGAGCGAGAGCATCGCAGGCAGGAGCGTGATCGCCGCAATGCACGGCGACCGCCGGGATCAGCATCCCCCCGATCCCGATCGAGCGGATGAAGGGCAGCGGCAGGATGACCATGCTCAGCAGGCCGATCGCGACGGTCGAGCCGGAGACGATCACCGATCGCCCCGCATGCTGTCATCGTCTCGACGATCGCGTCGTCGGTCGCCCTCCGCGAGCGAGCTCCTCGCGGAAGCGGAAGATCATGAGCAGGGCGTAGTCGATCGCCACGCCGAGCCCGACGAGCGCGACGAGGAACTGGACGATGATCGAGACGTCGGTGACGAAGGTGAGCGCGAAGATGCACAGGAAGGTGGTCAGAATCGACGCCGCCGCCATCAGCAGCGGCATCGACACCGCCGGCAGAGTGCCGAAGACGAAGAGCAAGATGATGAGCGCGCCGAGCGCGCCGAGCAGGGTCTCGAAGAGGACGCCGGAGCCGTTGTCGCCCCCCTGCGACTCGAAGATCGCGTCGCGGCCCGGTCAGATGGCTGTTACGCCCTCGGGGGCGCCTTCTGCAGCGCGGCACGCACCGTCTCGATCGGCGGCAGGCTCGAGAAGGTCGCCTGCCCCGCCGGATAGATGGTTGCGACCATGCTGTGGCGATCCTGCGAGAGGTACATGTCGTCCTTCGTCTCGAACCACGAGCCGACCCGGCCCTTGCCACCGAGCGGAGCCGCCGCGGCTGCGATCGCCTGCTGCACGCCGCTGACCTGTCGTGATGTCGCCGGCCGGGCTCGTGAGCACGACGACGAGCGGCGCCTGCTCACCGGAGCCGAACGTCTTCACGTGCGCTGGTTTGCCTCGTAGGCCGAGAACCCGGGGATCGAGAACGACTGGAACCAGCGGTCGGAGAGGTTCGCCGCGGAGAACATCCCGACGAAGGTCAGGACGATCCACGCGGCGACGACGAGCCAACGAATCCGGATGACCAGACGGGCCAGGCCTGCCATCTGCTCGAGGCTACCGATCTCGGCGCAGCCGACGTGCGCACTACGTGGCGCGCGCCGTCAGACGCCGGCTTCGGCGTGGCTACGCTCGTCGAACAGGTACCGCAGCACCGGCTGCTTCGCGGCGCGCACCTCGTCGAGCCGGCGAACGGGTCGTCCGTGCGGCGCCTCCTTCAGCACCTCGGGTGACTCGGCCGCCTCACGCGCGATCGCGACGCATCGCGTCGACGAAGTCGTCCAGGCGCTCCTTCGGCTCGGTCTCGGTCGGCTCGATCATGAGCGCCTCGGGCACGACGAGCGGGAAATAGACGGTCGGCGGGTGGATCCCGTAGTCCATGAGCCGCTTCGCGACGTCGAGCGCGGTGATCCCGTGCTCGCGCTTGAGGTTCCTCGCCGAGAGGACGAACTCGTGCATGCAGTGGCGGTCGTACGGCAGGTCGTAGCGTCGCGGAGCCGCGCGAGCAGGTAGTTGGCGTTCAGCACGGCGACCTCGGACATCTCGCGCAGCTCCGGACCGTACGCGCGCATGAACGCGTAGGAGCGCACGAAGACGCCGAACGGCCCGGCGAATCCACGAACGCGCCCGATCGACTTCGGCCGGTCGTGGTCGAGCCGGATACGCGTCGCCGTCGCGCACGACGACCGGCGCAGGCAGGTACGGCTCGATCGAGTCGCGCACGGCGACCGGCCCGCCGCCCGGCCCGCCGCCGCCGTGCGGCTGCGAGAAGGTCTTGTGCAGGTTGTAGTGGACGATGTCGAAGCCCATGTCGCCCGGGCCGCGAGAGACCGACGACCGCGTTCAGGTTCGCGCCGTCGTAGTAGAGGAGCGCGCCCGCGTCGTGGAAGATCGCGCGCGACCTCCTCGATGCCCTCGTCGAAGAGCCCGAGCGTCGACGGGTTCGTGAGCATGAGGCCCGCCGTGCGCTCGTTCACCTTCCCGCGCAGGTCGGCGAGGTCGAGGTTGCCCCGCGCGTCGGTCTCGACGCGTCTCGAGCTTGTAGCCCGCCATGGTCACGCTCGCGGGATTCGTGCCGTGGGCCGTGTCCGCGGTGATGATCGTGTCGCGCTCCTCCCCGCGGTCGGCGAAGTACGCGCGCATGAGCATGAGCCCGGTCAGCTCGCCCTGCGAGCCCGCCGCGGGCTGCAGCGTCACCGCCGGAAGCCCGGCGACCTCCGCGAGGATCTCCTGCAGCTGCCACATGAGCTCGAGCGCGCCCTGCGCGCCCTCGTCCTCCTGGTGCGGGTGGAGGTCGCGGAAGCCGGGCAGCCGCCGCGAGCCGCTCGTTGCACCCGCGGGTTGTGCTTCATCGTGCAGGAGCCGAGCGGATAGAAGCCGGTGTCGACGCCGAACGTCCGGTCGGCGAGCGCAGTGAAGTGACGGACGATCTCCGGCTCGGCGAGCTCGGGTAGCCGTGGCGGACGCGACGCGCGCAAGCTCCGCGGAAGCTCGGGCACGCGGAAGGTCGGGCTCGGAGGCCGCCGCCCGGCGTCCGGGACGCGAGCGCTCGAAGATGAGCGGTGTGTCGCGCCAGGCCCGTCCGGCTCGCGTCACGCGCACACCTCCCCGAGAACCGACGCGAGGCGATCGATGTCCTCGACGGTCCGCTTCTCCGTCACGCGCCACGAGCAGAACGTCGTCCATGCCCTCGTAGTCGCGGCCGAGCGCATAGCCGGGATGGACGCCGCGCTCGCGTGCGCGCCGGATCACCTCTCGCGCGGGAAGAGGCGTGCGGAACGCGACCTCCTTGAACGAGCCGCGTCGAACGCGGGCACGAAGGTCGACCCGCTCCCGCGCGTACTGCGAGAGCGCGAGGCATGTCTCGCCCACCTCGCGCAGTCCGTCGGGCCCGAGCCACGACAGCGTCGCGAGCCCGGCGAGCGCGAGCAGCGTCTGGTTCGTCGTGATGTTCGACGTCGCCTTCTCGCGCCGGATGTGCTGCTCGCGCGTCTGAAGCGTGAGAACGAAGCCGCGCCGCCCATCCGCGTCGACGGTCTCGCCGACGATGCGGCCGGGCATGCGCCGCACGTAGTCGATGCGCGACGCGAGGAAGCCGTAGTGCGGCCCGCCGTACGACGGCCAGTTGCCGGCCGACTGCCCCTCGCCGATCGCGATCGCGCACCGTACGCGCCCGGCGCCTCGAGCACGCCGAGCGACATGAGGTCGACGTGTGCGATCGAGAGCGCTCCGGCGTCGTTGCGCAGCCGCCGCGAGTGCCGGCGCGTCCTCGAGACAGCCGAGGAAGTTCGGCTGCTGGAAGAAGACCGCGGCGGCATCCGCCGACGCGCCCGCGAGCTCGTCCGGGTCGACGACGCCGCCGCGGTGCGGGACCTCGACGACCTCGAAGCCGAACCCGCGCGCGTACGTCTTCACGACCTGGCGCACCTGCGGATTCAGCGTCTCGGCGAGAACGACCTTCCGCCGTCCGAGACGTGCCGCGCGACGAAGCACGCGTCGGCCGCGACGGTGCAGCCGTCGTAGCCGGAGGCGTTCGAGACGTCCATCCCCGTCAGCTCGCAGACGACCGTTTGGTACTCGAAGATCGCCTGCAGCGTTCCCTGGCTCATCTCCGGCTGATACGGCGTGTACGCGGTGAGGAACTCGCCGCGGGAGAGCACGACGTCGGCGACGGACGGACGTAGTGGTCGTAGATCCCCGCGCCGACGAACGAGAGCTCGAGCCGCGGTGAACGTTCTTCGCGGCGAGCTCCTCGAGGTGCCGCGCGAGCTCGGCCTCGCCCAGCGCCGGCGGGACGTCGAGCTCGCGACTCGAACCGCACGCCCGGCGGGATCTGCTCGAACAGCTCGTCGACCGACGAGACGCCGATCGCCGCGAGCATCTCCGCGCGGTCCGCGTCCGTCAGGCTGAGGTAGCCCATCCGCTACTGCTCGGCGACGTGCGCGCGATACGCGTCGGCATCCATGAGCGCCTCGAGCTCGGACGGGTCGGACATCCGGATCCGGATGAGCCAGCCCTCGCCGTACGGGTCGTCGTTCACGGTCTCCGGCTCGTCGACGACCTTCGCGTTCACCTCGAGCACCTCGCCCGACAGCGGCGCGACGATGTCCGAGACCGCCTTCACGGACTCGACCTCGCCGTACGACTCGTCCTTCGTGACCGTCGAGCCCGCCTCGGGCGCCTCGTAGTGGACGAGCTCGCCGAGCGAGTCCTGTGCGAACCAGGTGATGCCGAGCGTCGCCTCGTCGCCCTCGATGCGCGCCCAGTCGTGCTCGGGGTGGTAGCGCAGGTCGTCGGGGTAGCTCTCTGCAGCAGGCACTAGGTCTCCTTCCGGTAGATCGGCTTCTTGACGACGCGCGCGCGCCGTGGCTTGCCGCGGACGTCGACGACGAGCTCGGTGTCGGGCGTCGCGCGGCGCGGCGGGTACGTAGCCCATGCCGATCCCGATGTCGAGCATCGGCGAGTGCGTCCCGGACGTCACCTCGCCGCCGCCCTCGATCGGCATCCCCTGACGCGGCACGGCGCGCTCCTCCATGACGAACGGGACGAGCTTGCGGGCCGGGCCTTCGGCCTTGATGCGCCGCAGCACGTCGACGCCCGTGAACTCGGTGTCGAGAGCGCATGCCCAGCCGAGACCGGCCGAGATCGCATCCGTCTCCGGCGAGATGTCGTTGCCGTGGAGCGGGTAGCACACCTCCAGACGCAGCGTGTCGCGCGCGCCGAGCCCGCAGGGCGTCACACCGCGGGCGAGGATCGCGTCCCAGAGCGCCGACGGTGTCGTCCTCGGCGCAGCACAGCTCGACGCCCTGCTCGCCGGTGTAGCCGGTGCGCGCGATCATCACCTCGATCCCGTCGAGCTCGCCCATCGCGTGCGTGAAGGCGGGCGCCTCCGGAAGGCCGAGGCGCTCGAGCGACCGCGGCCCCTGCACCGCAACGAGCCCGTACTCGTCGGAGGCGTCGCGCACCTCGCAGCCGTGAGGCTCGCGGTCCTTCAGCCACGCGTAGACCGCCTCGCGATTCGACGCGTTGACGACGAGATAGAACTGTCCGTGCGCGAGCCGGTACGCGATGAGGTCGTCGACGATCCCGCCGACCTCGTTCGTCAGCAGCGTGTACTGCGCGTCGCCGTCCGCGAGCCGGTCGATGTCGTTCGAGAGCATCGCCTGGAGGAATGCCTGCGCGCGTCGGCCCGTCCACGTGGATCTCGCCCATGTGCGAGACGTCGAAGGCGCCGGCAGTCCGTACGAACCGCCTTGTGCTCCGGGATGACTCCCTCGTACTGGACGGGCATCTCGTAGCCCGCGAACGGCACCATGCGCGCGCCCAGCGCGACGTGGCGCTCGAAGAGCGGCGTGCGCTTCGACGTCGCTTCCACGAGACCGCGACTCTAACGACTAGCGGCTCCGACTCCCGGCGCGAAGCGCCGTGCGCAGACGCAACGACGGCTGCGAAGCGGCCGGCTTCAGCGGACTTCGCGTCGCGCCGCAGCGAGGACTCGCGACTGCGGATCGCTCAGTCCTCGTTCGAGAAAGCTCGGAATGTCGATCTCGACGTCGCGGACGCTCGGCGCGTCGAACGTCGGGCGCTCGGACGAGCTCGGCAGCGCCGACCGGCGCCTCGGCACGCCGCCGGCGCGGACGAGCACCGAAGCCGGTCGCGATCGCGGTCACGCGCACGTCCTCGCCCATCGCCTCGTCGATCACGGCGCCGAAGATCACGTTCGCGTTCGAGTCCGCGGCGTTCGTGACGACCTGCGCCGCCTCG
The DNA here is from genome assembly GCA_963778725.1 of uncultured Gaiellaceae bacterium. Classification (GTDB taxonomy): domain Bacteria; phylum Actinomycetota; class Thermoleophilia; order Gaiellales; family Gaiellaceae; genus GMQP-bins7. The sequence goes on along the minus strand of CAVZVL010000017.1, from coordinate 93,318 downwards.
TCGACCTCGGCCAGCCCGAGATCCGGGCCGCCCGTGATGTTGAGGAGGATCCCCGTCGCGCCGTCGAGCGTCGTCTCGAGGAGCGGCGACGAGATCGCAGCGCGCGCCGCCTCGACCGCGCGGTTGTCGCCGCGAGCGACGCCGATGCCCATGAGCGCCGAGCCCGCCTCGCGCATGATCGTGCGCACGTCGGCGAAGTCGAGGTTGATGAGCCCGGGGACGGTGATGAGGTCGGTGATGCCCTGGACGCCCTGGCGGAGGATGTCGTCGACCATCCGGAACGCCTCGGTCACGGGCGTCGAGCGCTCGACGACCTGCAGGAGCCGATCGTTCTCGATGACGATGAGCGTGTCGACGTTGTCGCGCAGCGACTGGATGCCCTGCTCGGCCTGGTCGGCGCGCAGCTTGCCCTCGAATCGCGAACGGCCGCGTCACGACGCCCACGGTGAGCGCGCCGAGCTCGCGGCCGATCTGCGCGACGACGGGCGCGCCGCCGGTTCCAGTTCCGCCGCCTTCGCCGGCCGTGACGAACACCATGTCCGCGCCCTTGAGCGCTTCCTTCAGCTCGTCTCGGCTCTCCTCCGCCGCGGCGAGACCGACGCGCGGGTCCGCGCCGGCGCCGAGGCCGCGCGTCGCCTTCGAGCCGATGTGGATCTTCTCGTCCGCCTCGGTCATGAGGAGCGCCTGCGCGTCCGTGTTGACCGCGACGAACTCGACGCCCGAGACACCGGCCTCGACCATCCGCGTGACCGCGTTCGTGCCGCCGCCGCCGATGCCGACGACCTTGATGACGGCGAGGTAGCTACCCTAGTTGATTGCTCATTCTCAAGTCACCTCAAGGTGAAGTTCGCATTGAACGTGCGGCTTGCCGCACACCCTTCGCTCCCGAGGGTAGGCCTCCTCCGCGGCAATGTCAACGAACCCTCGACTGCCTAACCTTAAAGCTCAACCTGAGACTTGAAGGTTAGCCGGCGACAGGTCGCTGCGGGACGCTCACGTCGATGTACGTCGTGTCACCGTCGACGAGCGCGAGCACCTTGCGCGCGATGACGAGCTTCATCCCGATGTCGGCATCGCGGCCGAGGCGCACCTCGGTCCCCTGGCGCAGCACGAGGGTCAGCTCCTCACCGGCTGTGCGGACTCCCTTCACGCGCCCGCCGAGACCGGCCTCGTGCGCAGCGGCGAGCGCGCGCGTCGCGGGCACGAGCGCCGCTGGGATCTGGCCGCCGAGACGGATCGCGGCCCCGCGCCGAGCCAGAGCCGCGGCATACCGCGCTCGCGTGCCGACGGCGATCTCGCGGATGACCTTGCCGGCGCCGGTCGCGAGCCACGCGGACGTGCCGCTGCGGATGACCGCCACGGGTCGCTCGGGCGCGATCTTGACGACGAGCGTGTTCGGGAAAGCGCGATCGACGGATGACGCCTGCGACCGCGGGCAGCTCGCGGAGCGTGCCCTCGACGTCGCCGGCGTCGATCGAGACGAGGCTCTTGCCGACGAGGTCCTGCGTCGCGCGCGTCGACCTCGCGCTGGAGGGCTGGCGGGGCGCCCGCGAACTACGACCTCGTGAACTGCGAAGAGCGGGTGTCGAGTAGGCGACCCAGTACGCGACGCCGATCGCGACGAGCACGACCGAAGGTCGCGAGGAGCGAGCGGCCGGAGGGGACGAAGCGAACGAGATCAAGACGAGCACCGGCCGCACCTCGCGGAAACGGGACGACGACGCTTCCGGTGCCGCAGCCGCATGCCGGCGCGATCCGCGCTCGCTCCGTCCCCCGGCCATGCGGCTGGATTCGGCGCGTGGTCGAGGCTTCCTACGTCAGCGGCGAGCTCCGGGAGCCCGAGGAAGACGACCTCGCGCTCGAGCTCGACCCCGAACTCGCTCGTGCGCGCGGCGGCGTGCCTCGACCATCAGGCCCACACAATCGGCGCTCGTCGCGCCGTCGGCGTTCTCGATGAAGTTCGCGTGCTTCGGAGAGATCTGCGCGCCCCCGATCCGATGCCCCTTGAGGCCGCAGAGCTCGAGCATCCGCCCCGCCCCGAGCTCGCCGGGTGGGTTCTTGAAGACGCTCCCGAAGGTGCGCTTGTTCGTCGGCTGCGTGTCCTTGCGGCGCGCGACGAGCTCGGCGACGGTCGCCTTGATCTCCGGCGGAGGGCGTGGCTCGAGGCGGTACTCGACGCGCCGCGACGACCTCGCCCGGCTGCAGCGCCGAGTGTCTGTACGAAAGCCCCAGGTCCTCGGGCGACCTCCAGCTCGTCGCCCTCGGCCGAGACGACGAGCGCCCGAACGAGGATCTCGTTCCAGTCCCGTCCGTACGCACCCGCGTTCATGAAGACACCGCCGCCCGCCGTCCCCGGAATCGCGCACGCGAACTCGAAGCCGCCGAGGCCCGCGGCTCGGGCCCGATGGAGGCAGACGGCGTTCGTCGCGCCGCCGCCGGCCCGCAGCAGGCCGTCGGCGACCTCGACCCCGGCGAGCTCGCCCTCGAGCCGAACGACGAGGACCTCGAGCCGTCCCTCCGCCGCGAGCACGTTCGACCCGAGGCCGACGACGAACACACCGAGATCCTCGACTCGGGCGTAACGAAGCGCATCTCCGAGCTCGGCGACGGTCCGGGGACGCGCGAACGCCGCCGGAACGCCTCCGGTGCCGATCGTCGTCAGCTTCGCAAGCGGGACGTCGTGCTCGAGCGCGGTCACTCCGGCAGACCTTCCACGACGGCACGCGCGATGCGCCAGGGCTCGCCGACGCCGAGCGTGACCACGACGTCCCCGGGGCGGACCCACGCGAGCGCCAGCGCAGCGGCGTCGTCCAGGGTCGGCGCCCAGCCACGGCGGACGTCGCGCGGCACGTCGTCGAGCACCGTTTTGCCGCTGATGCCAGTGATCGGCGCGTCGCGGTCCGCCGATCACGTCGGTCACGATCGCGGCGTCCGCGAGGCCGAGGGCAGCGCCGAGCTCGCGATGTAGCTGACGGGTTCGCTCGTAGACGTGAGGCTGATAGACGGCGACGAGCCGGCGCGGCTCGAGCGAGCGCGCAGTCGTCAGCGCCGCCGCGATCTCCGTCGGGTTGTGTCCGTAGTCGTCGATGACGCGGACGCCACCGCGCTCGCCGACGAGCTCGAAGCGGCGACCAACTCCTGTGAAGCCGACGATCGCGCGCTCCGCGTCGCTCCTGTCGACCCCTGCGAGCTCGAGGGCCGCGAGCGCTGCGGCCGCGTTCATGCGGTTGTGCGCACCCGGGACTCCGAGCGCGATATCCACCGGGGCGAGCTCCCAACCACGCACGGCAGTCGGCGCCCGCACCAGCCACTCCTCGAAGAAGGCGGCCAGCTCAGCCACCGACCTGTACGTCGCATGGTGGTCGAGCTCGACGTTCGTGACCACCGCGATCTCGGGGGTGAGAAGCGCGATCGAGCGGTCGGACTCGTCTCCCTCGACGACGAGCCAGCCGGAGCCTACTCCCGCATTGCCGCCGAGTTGCGGCACGACGCCGCCGATGATCCACGCCGGATCCTGACCGAGCTCTCGCAGGACGTACGCGACCATCGCCGCAGTCGTCGTCTTCCCGTGGGCGCCCCCCACGACGATCGCGCGACGCAGTCCGACGAGCTCGGCGAGAAACTCTGCACGCGAGCGGCCCTCGATCCGCTGGGCGTGCGCCGCCGAGACCACGACCTCGTACTCCGGCGGAGGCGCCGGCTCACCTCCGATGCCCACCTCGACCCCCTCGACCGCGTCGAGGAAGATCGTCTCGTTGCGATCCCAGCCGCGCACGTCCGCGCCCCACGCCCGCGCGAAGTTCGCGTATGCGGACAGCCCCGCCCCGCCGATGCCGACGAAGTAGATCCGCCGGCCTTCGAGCGGCTCGTCGCTCACCGGCGAGACCCGATCAGCGACAGGAGGTCGTCGGCAATCGCGTCCGCAGCCCTGGGCTTGGCCAGCCGGAGCATCGCGTCGTGCATGCCTGCCAGTCGACCGGGATCGCCGAGGAGCGCCGTCGCGAGCCCGGGGACGTCGCGGAGCAGGCTCTGGTCGACGACGATCGCGCCCCCGCCGTCGGCGAAGTAGCGCGCGTTCAGGGTCTGGTGGTCGGCGGTGGCGTGTGGGTACGGGACGAGAATCGCAGGCGTTCCTGCGGCCGCGAGCTCCCAGACCGTGCCTCCGGCTCGCGAGATCGCGAGGTCGGCGGCGGCCAGCGCCGCACCGAATCGATCGGTCGACGGAAGGAGGACGTAGTCGTCCCTGCGCACCTTCGCGCGCACCGACTCGTAGTCGCGCTCGCCGGATACATGCAGGATCGCGGGTCCCCGCTCGCCGAACGCCGACGCGGCGAGCTCGTTCAGCGCCTGCGCACCGGCGAGTCCTCCGAACACGGCGAGCACCGGGCCGTCGACCGGGAGACCGAAGAGCTCGCGTCCCTCTCGCTTTCCGGCGCCGAGATGCGCGGCTGGAATGGGGCGACCGACCACCTCGTACTTGCGGCTGTTCCGTCCCGGGATCGCGTACGCGAGGAAGACGCGGCGCGCGAACGGCACGGCCAGCCGGTTCGCGAGCCCGAGGTGGGCGTCGGCTTCGGTCAGCGCCGCGGGGATCCCACGGAGCCGGGCGGCCAGGACCATCGGCCCCGCGACGTAGCCGCCACCCCCCAGCACGACGTCAGGCCGGCGCCGCGCGAGGATCCGGCTGCACGCGAACGGCGCCCTCACCGCCTGCGACAGCGCGCGCGCCAGTCCGATGCCGATCCGCCGGGGGAACCCCGAGACCGCAAAGGTGTCGAGCTCGAAGCCGGCCTCAGGAACGAGCTGCGACTCGACGCGGTCGGGCGACCCGGCGAACGTCACTCTCACTCCGCGCTCGCGTAGTGCTTCGGCGACTGCGAGCGCGGGTCGAACGTGACCTGCGGTCCCGCCCGCCGCGATCACGCACCGAAGCTCCGACGACCCGTCCATTGACGGCGATGTTAAGGAGAACGCCGACCGACGCGAGCAGCACCACGAGGCTCGAGCCGCCGTATGACACGAACGGAAGCGGGATTCCCGTCAGCGGCGCGATGCCGAGCGCCGCGGCGAGGTTGATCGCCGCCTGCCCGCACACGAGCGCGGTGATCCCCGCGGCGAGTAGCTTCCCGAACGGATCCTGGCAGCGCAACGCGATCCGGAACCCTGCGATGGCGAGCACCGCGAATGCGCCGATGACGAGGGACACACCGATGAGGCCGAGTTCCTCGCCGATGACGGCGAAGATCATGTCCGTGTGGGCCTCGGGCAGATACGAGATCTTCCCGACTCCCTCTCCGAGCCCCGCGCCGGTGACGCCTCCCGAGCCGATGCCGATGGTCGCCTGGACGATCTGGAACCCGGCGCCCTGAGCATCCTTCCACGGGTCGAGAAAGCTGAAGACCCGCGCGCGCCGGTAGGGCTCCATGTAGATCGCGAGCATGCCCATGCCGAGGGCGAGCACGGTCGCGGCCGTGAGGAGGCGGATCGGGACGCCCGCGACGAGGAGGAGCGCGAGCATCATCCCGCAGATCGTGATTGTCGTTCCGAGGTCGGGCTCGACGACGATGAGCCCGCAGAAGACGGCAGTGAGCGCGCCCAACGGCTTCAGCAGCTGACCGAAGGTCCGAGGGGCGCGACGACGGGAGAGGTAGGCGGCCGCGAAGAGGCAGAGGGCGAGCTTGGCGAGCTCCGAGGGCTGGAAGCTCGCAGGGCCGACGATGAACCAGCGCCGGGCGCCGTTGATGGCCGGGCCGACGACGAGCACCGCGGTGCAGAGCGCGAGCGAGGCGAGGACGAGCGGTGGCGCGAGGTACCGCAGGCGGTGGTAGTCGAAGCGCGACGCGATGGCCATGAGCACGACGCCGATGAGCGCGTACACGGCCTGCCGCTTCAGGAAGCTCATCGGGTCGCCGTTCCCGATCGCAGCGGATGCCGACGTCGCGCTGTAGACCATCACAAGTCCGAACGCGACGAGGCCGAGCGTCACGAAAGCGACGATGCGCTGGTCGGTGTGGCCATCGCCCTTCACGTGAGCTCCTGGACAAGCGCGCGGAACGCGTCGCCGCGCGCCTCGAAGTCGCGGAACTGGTCGAAGCTCGCACAGGCCGGCGAGAGGATGACGACGTCCGAGGACTCGGCCGCCGCGGCCGACGCGGCGAGCGCGGCATCGAGCGTTCCGGAGCGTGTCACCGGAACGCCGGCGGCTTCGAGCGCACGCGCAATCTCCTCGCCGGACGTGCCGATGACGTAGCCCGCGTCGCCGTCCTTGAAGGCAGCGGCGAGTGGCTCGTACGGCTCGTTCTTGCCGAGGCCGCCCAGGATCACGTGGAGGTGTGACTCCGGGAACGACGCGAGGGCGCGGAGCGCTGCCGCGACGTTCGTCCCCTTCGAGTCGTTGACGTAGCGAACGCCGCGAAGCTCGCGGACGAGCTCGATGCGGTGCGGGACGCCTTCGAACGTGCGCAGGGCCTCGGCGATCGCGTCGTCGTCGACCCCCGCGGCACGAGCGGCGGCGGTCGCCGCCGCGGCGTTCTCGCGGTTGTGCGGGCCCGGGATGAGAGGCTCGGTCGGAAGCTCGTCGTCGCCCGCGAACTCCACGCGCTGCGCTACGCCGGGGATCGCCCCGAAGCCGCGCGGCACGACCGCCGTGTCGTGGGAGCGTTGGCGCTCGAATATCCGGAGCTTCGTCTCGGCGTACGCGTCGAGCGACCCGTGACGGTCGAGATGGTCCGGCTCGAGATTGAGCAGGACGCCGACCTTCGGCTCGAGCGTCTCGACGTCCTCGAGCTGAAACGAGGAAAGCTCGCAGACGATCCACGCGTCGTCTGCGACAGAGCCGACGAGCGAGGTGAGCGGCCTGCCGACGTTCCCCGCCACTTCGACCGGACGGCCCGCAGCGCGAAACACGGCGCCGAGGAGCTCACTCGTCGTCGTCTTGCCGTTCGTCCCGGTGACGCCGAGGATCGGGTTCGAGAGCAGCCGCGCGCCGAGCTCGATCTCGCTCCACACCGGGATACGCGCGCTCCCGCGCGCCCTGTACGAGCACCGTCTCGCCCGGTACTCCCGGGCTCTTCACGACGAGATCGATCCCCTGTAGCAGCCTCTCCTCCTCGCGTCCCAGATGAAGTTCGACGCCGAGTTCGGCGAGCCTCCCCACGTCGAGCGACTCGTTCCGGTCGTACCCGGCGACCGAGGCGCCCCCTCTGACGAGCACATCCGCGGCCGCCATACCGGAGCGCGCCAGCCCGACCACGAGGACGCGGCTGCCGGCGAGCTCGGACGCGTTCACTTCACTGACCGACGAACTGGAGGAAGTCGCGGTAGAAGAGGGCGAAGCCGGAGGCGCAGAAGATCGCGCAGATGATCCAGAACCGCACCATGATCTTCGTCTCCGACCACGCCTTCATCTCGAAGTGGTGGTGGATCGGCGCCATGAGGAACACGCGCTTCCCGGTGCGCTTGAAGCTGACGACCTGGATGATCAGCGACAGCACCTCGATCACGAAGATGCCTGCGATCAGCGGCAGCAGGATCTCCGTCCCGGTGACGACCGCGAATCCGGCGATCGCACCCCCGAGGGCGAACGACCCGGTGTCGCCCATCAGCACCTCGGCGGGGAAGGCGTTGTACCAGAGGAAGCCGATCGTCCCCCCGATGAGTGCCGCGGCGAGGGTGGCGATGTCGAGGTACGTCTCGCTGCGGTCGCCGGGCGAGCCCGAGCGGATCCACGCGATGCCGGCGACGGCGAGGTAGGTCAGCAGCATGATCACAACCGTTCCGGCGGCGAGCCCGTCGACGCCGTCCGTGAGGTTCGCCCCGTTCACGGTCCCACCGATGACGAGGAAGAGCAGGACGTAGTAGCCCCACGAGAGATCGAGAGTCCAGTTCACGATCGGGACGTACACATCGGTGGTGAACGTCGAGCTCTCGTTCAGGATCAGGGCCGCGCCGACAGTGACCGCGAGGAGGCCGACCATCTTCCAGCGCCCCGGGAGCCCGAGCGAACGGCGACGATGCACCTTCAGGTAGTCGTCGGTGAACCCGATCAGCGCACAGCCGAGGACCATGAAGAGCACGGTCAGGCCATCCGCCGTGTACTTGGAGAGGACGAGGAAGGGAACGATCGCCGAGGCGATGATGAGGAGGCCGCCCATCGTCGGCGTCCCCTGCTTCACGACGTGCGTGGCCGGACCCTCGGCGCGGATCTGCTGGCCCAGGTTTCGCGTCCGCAGGAGCTCGATGAACCTCGGCCCGATCACGACGGCGGCGACCATCGCGATCAGGCCCGCGATCAGTACGGGGACCATGCTCGAGCGAAGTTCGCGATCTCGTCTGCGATGCCTTCGAGCCCGACCGCGCGAGAGCCCTTCACGAGGACGGCGTCACCCGGTCGCACGTACTCCCGCGCAGCCTCGGCAACGGCCGGCGCCGACTCGACCCAGACCGTCGGCCTGTACATGCGAGCGGACTCGCCCACGCCGATCACGTCGATGCCGAGATTCGCGGCGAGCTCGCCGATCTCGCCGTGGTATGCGGCCGACCGCTCTCCGAGCTCGGCCATCTCCCCCAGGATGGCGACACGACGACGGTCCCCGGCGCGCTCCGCGAGATGGACGATCGCCGCACGCATCGAGTCGGGGTTCGCGTTGTACGCGTCGTTGACGACGAAGCCCCCACCAGGGAGCTGCGTCTCCTCGCCGCGCCACGGCGAGAGCGCGAAGCCAGCGCGAGGCCTTCCGCGACGCCGATCGAGAGGCAGACCGAGGGCGTCGTAGGCATGAAGCGCGGCGAGCGTGTTGCTCGCGAGATGCCGCTGCGTGAACGGCAGCTCGAGCTCGACGAGCTTGCCGTCCACCGCGAAGCGCGTCACGCCGTCGAACGTCTCGACCTCGTCCGCCGAGAAGCGACGGAAGACGACGTCCTCGCGCGTGAGGAACCGATCGAGGGGGCCAACCGCCGGGACGACCGCGACCCCGCCGGGCGGAAGCGCGGCGATCGCCTCGGCGTTCGCCTCCGCCACTCGCTCGACTGTGCCGAGAAGCTCGAGGTGCTCGGGCCCGACGTGCGGGACGACGACGAGCGTCGGACGAGCAACGGCACACAGCGCCTCGACCTGGCCGAGGCCACGCATCCCCAGTTCGGCCACGAGCACCCGCGTCTCCGGCTCGAGACGGCAGACGGTCAGCGGCAGGCCGATCTCGTTGTTGAGGCTCCGCTCGGCCCAGATGGTCGGTACGTGGGGCGCGCACAGCGCGCCGAGGATGTCTTTCGTCGTCGTCTTTCCCGTCGATCCGACGACGGCGACGACCTGCGCGTCGCTCTTCGCGCGGACGAGCGACGCGATGGAAGCGAGCGCGGCCTCCTGGTCGTCGGGGACGAGCGTCGCTGCGCCGCGCGCTCGAGCCTCGCCCACGTACTGCACGCCGGTGTTGAGAGCGAGGAAGAGGTCGCCAGGCCCCACCTCGCGGGAGTCCGCCTTGACGGCCGTGATCTCGCCCTCCCCGGTCAGCGCTCCGAGCGCGAGCTCGGCGATCTCTTCGATCCGTAGCAGGGATCACGACCGCTCCCGCAGCAGCTCGCGCGCGACGTCCCGATCGTCGAACGGCGTGACCACTCCCCCGACGTCCTGACCCTGCTCGTGGCCCTTGCCCGCGATGACGACGACGTCTCCGGCGTCGGCGAGCGAGAAGGCGCGGCCGATCGCGCTGCGCCGGTCGGGATCGATCTCGACGTCGAGACCGGCGCCTTGCAGGACGTCCTGGATGATCGCGAGCGGTTCCTCCGAGCGCGGGTTGTCGGACGTCACGATGACGACATCCGCGTTGTCCGCCGCGACCCTGCCCATGAGCGGTCGCTTGCCGCGATCGCGATCTCCGCCCGCACCGAAGACGACGATGACGCGTCCGTCGCCGAGGGCACGCGCGGCGTGCAGCACGGTCGAGAGGGAATCGGGCGTGTGCGCGTAGTCGACGACGACTGCGAAAGGCTGTCCTTCCTCTATCGCCTCGAAGCGACCGGGGACGGCGCTCATGCCCGCGATGCCCTGGGCGATGGCGTCCTCGTCGAAATCGAGAAGGATTCCCGCCGCGACTGTGCCGAGCACGTTTTCCACGTTGAAGAGACCGCGGAGCGGCGTCGCGGACCTCGATGCCCGCGGCGCGAAACGTGCTTCCCGTCGCCGTAACCTCGAGATCCTCCGCGCGGATCTCCGCATCGTCGGAAAGGCCGAACGTGACCAGCGGCGCGCGGTGGGCGTCCTGCAGGTCGCGGGCAAGCCGTCCCCCCACTCGTCGCCGACGTTGATCGCGGCCGGTGGTGGCTGCGGGCCGGTGAACAGCCTCCGCTTCGCCTGGAAGTAGTCGTCCATCGAGCCGTGCAGGTCGAGGTGGTCCTGGGTCAGGTTCGTGAAGACGAGGACGTCGAAGCGGACACGGTCCAGGCGCCGGTGCGCCGAGCCGTGCGAGCTCGCCTCGACGGCCGCGCTGCGATCGCCGGCGTCGAGCATCTTGCGGAACAGGCGCTGCAGGTCGATGGCCTCGGGCGTCGTGAACGGAGCGGGGCGTCGCCGACCGCCGACCTCCCACTCCACCGTTCCGACGAGGCCCGGTCGCCGACCGGCCGCGCCGAGAATCGCGCGCAGCAGGAAGGCCGTCGTCGTCTTCCCGTTCGTCCCCGTCACGCCGGCGAGCTCGAGCTCCTTCGTCGGCTCGCCGAAGAAGACGTCCGCGGCGACGGGCATCGACTCGCGGACCGACGGCACGACCAGCTGTGGGACATCGACCTCCAGCGATCGCTCAACCACGACGGCCGCGGCCCCGCGCTCGATCGCCTCCCACGCGAGGTCGTGGCCGTCGACCCGCTCGCCGACGACGCAGAAGAAGAGCGCGCCGTCCGTCACCGTGCGGGTGTCGTATGCGAGATCGGCGATCTCGACCGGCCGGCCTCCGGTCACCTCGCTCGGCGAGAGAGCCCGGATCAGGGCGTCGAGCTGCATCGGCGGAAGGCTAGAGAAACGGTGCGCGCGTAATTCCACGCAGGGCCGGAAGTCCGCTAGCGCGGACGTCCGACCCGCGAAGAGCCCTGAAGGCGGCCGCCTCGCGGCCGCGTCGTGGTCACTGTCATCTCGACATCCGGTTCAGCGCCTGGAGTTGGGAGCATCCTGCGGGATCTCGAAGTGCTGCAAGTTGAAGCGCGCGATGTCCTTGAACGCCGGAGCTGCGACCTCACCGCCATAGATCTCGCCGTGCGGCTCGTCGACCATGACCATGATCACGAGCTTCGGCTTGCTCGCAGGAACCATTCCGACGAAGGACGCGACGTACCGCGACGTCGAGTAGGTGCCGTCCGGGTCGATCTTCGCCGCGGTACCCGTCTTTCCGGCCACCGTGTAGCCGGGGATCGCGGCCTCGGTGCCCGTCCCCTCGAGGACGACGCCGCGGAGCATCGACATCATCTGCTCGGAGACGTGCCGGGAAACGACGCGGCGGCCGCGCGTCACGCCGACGGTCTTCCCGTCGATGCGGTCGACGAGATGGGGGCGGACGAGGACGCCGCCGTTCGCGATCGCGGAGTAGGCGCGTGCCATCTGGATCGGCGTGACCGCGATGCCGTGCCCGATCGGCACGGTGCCGATCGTCGAGCCCGACCACTGGTCGAGCGGGAGTGCGAAGCCGGGAGACTCGCCGGGAAAGTCGATGCCCGTCTTCGAGCCGAAGCCGAAGCGGTCGACCCAAGAGGCGAGGCGACCTGCGCCGAGACGCTCGGCGATGGTGATCGCGCCGATGTTCGACGACTGCTCGACGATCTGCCTCACCGTCAGGCGCTCGGTCCCCCGCGGGTGCGAGTCGTGGATCACGCGGTCTGCGACCTGAATCGTCGGTGCCAGTCTGAACGAGGTCTGCGGCGTGACGACGTGGTCCTGCAGAGCGGCTGCGACGGTCACGAGCTTGAACGTCGACCCCGGCTCGTAGGTGTCCGTGACCGCGCGGTTGCGCCTGCGGTCGGCTCGCGTGGTCGGGAAGCGGTTCGCGTTGAACCGCGGAGCGGTCGCCATGGCGTAGATCTCGCCCGTGTGCGGATCCATGACGATCGCCGTCGCCGCGCGCGCTCCCCAGCGCCTCACCGTGTCCTGCAGGATCTCCTCGGCATTCGCCTGCACCTCCCGGTCGATCGTGAGGCGGACGCTGCGCCCAGTCTTCTCGGGCTTCGTCTCGACCACGTCGAGGGCGCGACCGAACGGGTCCTTCACGATCGTCTGGCTTCCGGGCGTGCCGGCGAGGGTGCCCTCGAGCGAGCGCTCGAGGCCTTCGAGCCCCTTGTTGTCGAGCCCCGCATACCCGATCACCTGGGCCGCGACCGGCCCCTGCGGGTAGAAGCGGAGCTCCTCGGGGTAGAAGCCGAGGCCGGCGAAGTCCTTCGCCTTGAGGATGTTCGCCTTGCGCGGGTCGGCCTTCCGCGCGACGTAGACGAATCCCTTCGAACGATCCTTCAGGGTGGCGTAGAGCGTCGCAGGATCGACGCCCAGCTGCTTCGCGGCGGCGAGTGTGACGTCGCGCGCGTCGTCTACCTGGCGCGGGTTCGCGTAGACGGTCGTCGAGAGCTTCCCGATCGCGAGGGGCTCGCCGTTGCGGTCGACGATCGTGCCGCGCGAGGCCGGCACGACGACGGTCTCGCGGTGTTGCCGCAGCGCCATTGCGGCGTACTCGGGACCCTTGACGACCTGGATCCAGATGGCGCGCACCAGGGTCGCGGCGAGGAGCGCGAGGAACGCCGCCGCGAGCAGGGTGATGCGGCGATTCGTCGCCGCGGCCTTCACTTGCCGAGCTCGATGTAGGTCGTGTCCTCGGGCGGGACGTCGACCAGCCCGAGCTCACCGCGTGCAAGCCGTTCGATCCGGGTCGCCGCCGCGGCGCTCGAGATCTCGGCCCGCAGGCCGGCGATGTCGGTCTTGAGCTGCGTCCGCTGGCGGCCCGAGTCGTCGAGCTGCAAGTTGAGCCGCAGAACGGCGACGTTCACGGCCACCACGCCGGAGAGCAGCACCGCGGAGATCAGGATCCACAGCACACCGCCGCTGAGCACCCACGAGCGCGTCTTCTTCGTCGACCGCGCACGAGCGCGGGGAGCGCGGGGAGCGCGGCCGGCCTGTGCGATCGCCGACATCAGACGCGCGTCGCCGCCCGGAGCCGCGCAGACGCGGCACGCGGGTTGTCGTCGATCTCGTGCGCTGACGGCCGGACGGGTTTCGGCGTGAGGACGCGCGCATCGGGCTCCTTCCCGCAGACGCAGACCGGAAGCTCCGGCGGGCACGTGCACCCCTTTGCGCGATCGCGGAAGAACCGCTTCACGATCCTGTCCTCGAGCGAGTGGAAGCTGATGACGGCGATCCGGCCGCCTGGGCGCAGCATCTCGAACGCCGCGGGGAGCCCGGCCTCGAGCGACTCGAGCTCGTGGTTCACCTCGATCCGCAGCGCCTGGAAGACACGCTTCGCCGGATGGCCCTCCCCGAAGCGCGCCGGGGCCGGGATCGACGCGCGCACGACGTCCACGAGCTGGCCCGTGCGCTCGATCGGCTGCTCCTCACGCCGGCGGACGATCGCGCGCGCGATCTGCCGCGCGTACCGCTCCTCGCCGTAAGTGCGAAAGATCGTCTCCAGCTCGCGCTCGCCATACGTCGCCACCACCTCGGCCGCGCTCGGCTCGTCCGACGGGTCCATCCGCATGTCGAGCGGCGCGTCGGTGGCATACGAGAACCCGCGCTCCGGGCGATCGACCTGCATCGACGACAGCCCGAGATCGAGGAGGACGGCGTCGGCACGCACGTCGTTCGCGGCGAGCTGCGAGAGCACGACGCCGTAGTCGCCTCTGAGGAAGCGCGTCTGTACGCCGCGCGAAGCAGCCTTCACACGATCGAAGTACGGCCGCACGCTCGGATCGCGGTCGATCGCGACGAGCTTCCCGGCGCCCTGCAGGTCGGCTGCCAGCAGCCTCGAGTGGCCACCGGCTCCGAAGGTGGCGTCGACGACCGTCTCACCCGGCTGCACGTCGAGAAGCTCGCGCACCTCGTCCGCGAGCACGGGGACATGATCAGCCGCGTCTGTCCGCTGCACGTTCGGCAACATCTCCGACGCTCCCTTCGATCGCGCTGACGTGGACCGCCCACTGCGAGCGATCCCAGATCTCGATGTGGTCGTGGACGCCGACGACGGCGACGTCCTTCCCGACTCCCGCATGGCGCGCCAGGTCCGGCGGCACAAGTACGCGTCCCTGCTTGTCCACGTCGGTAACGGCGGCGCCCGCGAAAACGAAGCGCTTCATCTCGCGCGCCTCCCGTGTGAGCGAGTCGAGCGCAGTGATCCTCTCGACGCTCGATTCCCAGCTCTTGCGTGGGTAGACGTCGATCGTGCCGTCGATCCCACGCACGAGCACGACGTCACCGCCCAGGCCGTCGCGGAACTTCGCGGGCAGCGTGAGGCGGTTCTTGTCGTCGATCGTGTGCTCGTGGGTTCCGTAGAACATCGGCGCGGTCGTGGCAGGTGATCTCCCACGGCGCCCCACCTTACTCCACTTTCCCCCACTCCGCAACCCCTCTAAACCACCACGTTCCCTAGGGCAGCGGCACCACCTCCGCGTGGACGCCGGGACCGGCAATCGCGCCCGCGCCGCAGCGAGCAGCGAAGTCGAGCGCGGCGAGTGCCTCGAGCTCCGCGGCGAGGCCGAACGCGAGGCCGGCTGCGAAGCAGTCGCCGGAGCCGTACGCGTCGGCAGGGTCGGGCGGAAGCGGCGCGGCCTGGTACGGGCCGCCCGGCTGCGCCCAGCCGCCGAGCGCCCCCGAGGTCGTTACGACGAGCCGTGGCTCGGGGTCGAGCTGGCCCGGATGGTAGAGCTCGGCCTCGTCCTTCCCGCTCGAGACGAGCGCGTCGAGCTCGACGGAGCCTTGTCGCAGCGTCGCGAGCTCGCGCGCCGTCGCCACGAGGACGCGCGCGCGCCGTGCGAGCAGGAGCGCGTCCGCGTCCCCCGCGCAGAAGTAGACCGCGTCGACACGGGCGAGCTCGTGCCAGGGCAGGGTCTCGTCGTGGCCGCGCGGGTGCTGCTTGCGGCCGATCGTCGTGATCGTCCGCTCGCCCGCCTCGTCGAGGTAGACGAAGCCGCTGCGCTGGGGTGCGTCCACAGCGGTCGCGTGGACCGTGATTCCCCGGTCCTCGAGCTCGGTGCGCGCTCGCGCTCCGCGCTCGTCGTTTCCGAGCGCTGTGAAGAAGTCGACGGAGTCGGCGAGCTTCGACGAGCTGCACTGCAGCCACCGACCCGCCTCCGGCGGCCTGCTCCCAGGAGCTCGTTGCATGGACGATCTCACCGGGACGCGGAACCGCCTCGATAGGAACGAACTCCAGCCACTCCACGTGCCCGACCACCGCGGCTCGCATCCGGGCATGCTCACAAATCGGCGGGCCGGGAGCGTTGACGAGGATGATGCAAGCCGTGGCGATTCCGCCGTTCGAGCGTTTCTACGAGGAGCACCGGGCCGAGGTGCTGCGGCTGCTCCGACGCAAGCTCGGCGCAGATCGCGCCGAGGATGCGTTCCAGGAGACGTTCCTGCGCGCGCTCCGCGCGTACCGCGCGTCTCGACCACGGCGAGCACCTGCGCGCGTGGATGCTCACGATCGCGCAGAACGTCGCGGTCGACACTCTCCGCCGAGCCCGGCCGACCGCCGAGCTCCTCGAACCAGGGCGCGAACGACGCCGAGCCCGCCTACGCCGAACTCGCCGAGCTCACGGACGGACTCGGTCCGAAGGAGCGCGCGGCGGTCGTGCTCCGGTACGGCTACGACCTCTCATACGACCAGATCGCGTCGGCGCTTCGGCTCGTCGCCGGACGCGGCTCGTCAGGCCGCGTCCACGGGCGTCCGCCGCATTCGAAGGAGGATCTCGTCATGACCGTCTCCCCCGATCTCGACCGCCGCTTCCGCGACGCCGCGGCGACGCTCGGCCTGATCGACGTCGGCTTCGACGTCGTCGACTCGCCGATCGGCGACGCTCTTCGTCGCGGCATCCGACCGCGGGCTCGCCACGATCTCGTTCGACGCGGATCCCGGAGAGCAAGCTCGAGCAGCTCGCACGAATCGCAGGGCCGCGCGTGCTCCGCTCGCCGCGGAGCGTCGACGTCGCCCGCCGCGAGCTCGACGAGTACTTCGCACGGACGCCGGCAGAGCTTCGACCTCGCGCTCGATCTCCGTGCTCTTCCGCCCTTCACGATCTCGGTTCTCGACGAGCTCGCGCGCGTCCCGTACGGCGAGACGACGACGTACGGCGAGCTTGCGCGCCGCGTCGGCCACCCGCGCGCCGCGCGTGCCGTCGGGACGGTGATGAACCGCAACCGGATTCCGATCGTGCTTCCGTGCCATCGCGTCGTGGGCTCCACCGGCGACCTCACCGGCTATGCGGGAGGTCTCGACGTCAAGCAGACGCTGCTCGAGCTCGAGGGCGCGCGCTAGGCGAGTCTCACTCGAGCATCCGGTAGCCCACGCCCCAGACGTTGACGATGAAGCGGTCCTCGGACCGACGCAGAGCTTCTTGCGGACGCGCGAGGCATGGGATTCCAAAGTGCGCGTTCGACCGAGCGCCCGATAGCCCCAGACCTCACGAAGGAGCTCCTCCTTCGTGAACACGCGGTACGGCTCGGACGCGAGCTTCGCCACCAGCTCGAACTCCTTGGCGGAGAGGAAGACCGCCGTCCCGCGAACGTTGACCCGGCGCGTCGGCCGGTCGAGCTCGAGGTCGCCCGCGACGATCGCGTCGGCCGAGGCCGGCAGCCGGCGGCGGAGCAACGCCCGAATCCGCGCGAGGAGCTCCTCGTACGCGAACGGTCGCCCGATGACGTCGTCCGCGCCGCGGTCGAGCGCGCGAACACGCTCGACCGGGTCCGACGAGGACGCGAGCACGATCACGGGCACGTTGCGGTCCCAGCTCCTCCCAGGCTCGCCACGCCGCAGGCTGAGGCAGAGCTCGAGCTCGGCGATGAGGACGACGTCCGGCCGGGCCGTCTCGGCGAGCTCGAGCGCCTCGCTCCGGCGTGCCGCGCCGAGCACGTCGAACCCGTCGTCGCGGAGCTGGCGCCCGAGGTACTCGCGCGTCTCGAGCTCGGGTTCGGCGACGAGGACGGCGCTCCGCATGCAGCGACGCTAGCCCGGGTCGCTCGCGTCCGCCAGATGTCCTTTGCGACCGATGAGCGACAAGCGATCCGCAGCGGACAGGACGGTCGCGGACGGCGTCGTCAGAGTCGCCCGTGCCGGAGGATGCCCCAGACGAGCCAGAACCCGAACATCGCCCGAGATCAGGAATCCGACGAGCGCGATCAGGTGGATGCCGAGCGCATGCGGGCCTGTCTTGGCGAACACGCCGATCATCGCCGAGCCGAGCAGCCCGCCGAGGATGACGAGCGCGACGGCGATGCGGTTCGTCGCCTTGTCGATGTGGTCGTCGATCTCGTCGATGCCCGGGTTCTCGATATGCACCTGGAACGTCCCCTGGCGCAGCTGCTCGAGTACGTCCGAGACCTGGTACGGCATGTCCCTCGCGACCGACGCGAGCCCGAGCGCCTCGGCGCGGGCGCGCTGCGACAGCGCGCGCGGGTGGAAGCGATCGGCGAGCAGGCCGCGCGCGTACGGCTTCGCGACCTCGAAGACGTTGAACTCCGGGTAGACCTCCTGCCCCACCGACGCCAGCGTCGCGATCGCCTTGTCGAGGATGACGAAACGGCTCGGTAGCTTGAGGTTCATCGCGTAGATCAGCTGGAAGCCCTCGCGGATGATCTGCAGCGGGTCGATGTCCGAGAGCCGGCTGCCGTAGTAGCGGTCGAAGAGGACCTGCAGCTCGCCGCGGAACTCCTGCTCGCGCATCGCGTCGTAGCGGACGCCGAGGTCGCGGAGCCGCCGGGGAATCGCGTCGACGTTCTCCGTCGCAGCGTCGACGAAGAGCATCGTGAGCTTCGCCATGTCGTCGTCCGAGAGCTTCCCCGCCTGCCCGAAGTCGACCAGCCCGAGCGCGCCCGATTCGAGGACGTAGATGTTCGCGGGGTGTGGGTCGGCGTGGAAGAAGCCGTGCCGGAACACCATCGTCATCCAGGCGTGGGCGAGCGCGTGGGCGATCTCGCGGCGCTGCTCCGGTTGCAGCGACGGGAGGTCCAGGTCCGCGACCTTCGTGCCCGCGGAGGAACTCGAGCGTGAGGATGCGCGAGGTCGAGTACTGCTTGATGACCCGCGGGACGACGACCCTCTCGTCGCGCGCAAAGTTCCGGTGGAACATCTCCGCGTTCCGCGCCTCGTGCCCGTAGTCGAGCTCGAGCCGGATCGAGCGCGCGAACTCGTCGACGAGCTCCTGCGGGTCCATGAACTCGAGCGCCTTGACGCGCTCCTTCAGAAGTCGCGCCGCCTGGTAGAGCAGTCCGAGGTCCGCCTCGATCTGCTGCGCGGCGGCCGGGCGCTGCACCTTGACCGCCACCTCTTGGCCATCGGGAAGCACCGCGCGATGCACCTGGCCGATCGAGGCCGACGCGAGCGGCGCAAAGTCGAACTCGAGGAAGGCTCGGTCCATCCGCAGGTCGAGCTCCGCCTCGACGACCTCCTGCACCTGCGTCGAACGGCACGGGAGACGCGTTGTCCTGGAGGCCTCGAAGCTCGGCGACGATGTCGGGCGGGACGACGTCCGGGCGCGTCGAGAGCAGCTGCCCGAACTTCACGAAGGTCGGGCCGAGCTCGTCGAGCATGGCGCGGAGACGCCGTCCGCGATCGGACACGGTCGCGACCTCTCCGTTCGTCGCCCGGAGCGAGGTCGCCGAGGCGGTTTCGCCGCAGGAAGTAGCCGAAGCCGTGGCGCGCCGCCACCTGCGCGATCTCGGTGAGACGCCCGAGGTTCCGCGACGAGCGGTCGTGCGTCGTCGCCATGTCGCGGATTGTAGGGCGGGCGCCTGCGGCGTCCTACGAACTCGGGCTGTCGCGCTCGAGCAGCTTCAGGCGATGCTCGATCTGGGCGACCCGCAGCTCGAGATCGCTCACGGCGTCGCGCGAGGCGGCCCCGAGCTCCGACGCCGCCCGTGCGGCCATGCTTCCCCCGCTCTCGCCGAGACGTGTCGCCTCGCGGCGCCAGCTGTCGAGAACGTCCGCGATGACCGCGCGAACCTCGTCACGCTCGACGCCGACCCGGTTGGCGATCTCCGACGCGAGCTCGTCCGCATGCTGCGCGACGAGGGCGACCGCCCCGATCCCTGCCAGGCTGAGCGTCTCGAGCGTGGTGCGATCGCTAGCGGGCACGGCCATGAGGTCGCGACGCCCGGCGCTGGCGCCGCCGCTCGCGCTTGGAGGAGACCGGCCCTGCCGGCGGAGTCGCGACCGGTGCGGGACGTGCGCCGCCCCCGTCGCCGTCGCCATCCTCCTTCACGGCGGCCTCATCCTCGGCGTCGACCGCCGCGGCAACCTCCGCGGCCTCGGCAGCGAGCGTCCCTCCGACCGAGGCGACCCCGGCGAGCGCGCCGAGGTCGTCCCTGCGGCGGGCGAACTCCGGCTCACGCTCCTTGAGGGCGGCGAGCAGCGGAGCCGCGAGGAAGATCGAGGAGTACGCACCGGAGCCGATGCCGACGAGCAACGCGAACGCGAAGTCCTTCAGCGTGTCCCCGCCGAAGAAGTACAGGCAGCCGACCGGGAGCAGCGTGATGAAGGTGGTCGCAAGCGAGCGCGGGAGGACCTCCCACATCGAGATGTTGCCGATCACGCGGAACGAGGCACGGCGCATGAGCGGGACGTTCTCGCGGATTCGGTCGAAGACGATGATCGTGTCGTAGATCGAGTAGCCGAGCACGGTCAGAACCGCCGCCACGGTCGCGGTCGACACCTCGCGGCCCGTGAGCGCGTAGATGCCGACCGTGATGACGACGTCGTGGGCAAGCGCGACGAGGGCTCCGACCGAGTACTTCCACTGGAAGCGCACGGAGATGTACGCGACGATCAGCAGAAGGCTGACGAGGATCGCGAGCAGCGCGTTCTTCGCGATCTGGCGTCCGAAGCTCTCCGAGACGTTCTTCGCGCCGAAAGCGGTCGCCTTGACCGCGCTCGCGAGCCCCTGCTGCAGCTCGTTCTGCTCCGCGGTCGTGAGTGACTCGGTGCGGATCTGGAACTTCGTGTAGCTCGCCGTTCGCCGACGTCCCCGACCCTGGATCACCGCCCCCGCCTGGCCGATCTTGGCGGCCTCGCTGCGGACCTGCTCGAGCGACGTCGGCTGGGGTGTCGAGAACGTGATCTGCGTGCCGCCCTTGAAGTCGATGCCCGAGGTTGAGCCCCTTGACGCCGATCGCGACGATCGAGATCGCGACGACGGTGCCGGAGATCGCGAACCAGAGCCGGCGCCTTCCGATGTAGTCCCAGCGGAGCCAGCGCGGGATCCCTTGACCGGTCGCGCCCATGAAGCGGGGGTTGTCGAACCAGTCGAAGCCGCCGAGCACGGCGAGAATCGCGCGCGTCGCGAGCGACGGCCGTCAGCATCGAGAGCGCGGTACCGATGAGCAGCATGAGCGCGAACCCGCGCACGCTCGCCGTCGCGACCGCGAACAGCACGAGCGCGGTGATCGCCGTGACGACGTTCGCGTCGACGATCGTCGCGAAGCCCTTCCGGTATCCCTGCGCGATCGCAGCGCGCACGGACCTTCCGGCGCGCACCTCTTCCTTGATGCGCTCGAAGATGACGACGTTCGCGTCGGCCGCGACGCCGAACGTCAGGACGAGGCCGGCGAACCCGGGCAGCGTCAGCGTCACGTTGAAGAGGAGGATCGTCGCGTAGAGGAATGCCGCGTAGATCGCGAGCCCGGCGACCGCGACGAGACCGAGGAAGCGGTAGAAGATGAGCAGGAAGATCGCGACGAGGATGAGGCCGGCGATCGCGGCCTTCCACGCCTCGCTTCAACGAGTCCTTGCCGAGCGTCGCCGAGATGTCGGTGCGGTCGAGCGTCTCGAACTTCACCGGCAGCGCACCGGTCTGGAGCACGAGCGCGATGTCCTTCGCCTCCTGCAGCGAGTCGAGGCCCTGGATCTGCGCGCGACCGCCGCCGATGCCGCTCGAGAGGCTCGAGTCGGTGAAGTCGATCTGCGGGAACGTCTTGATCTCGCGGTCGAGGACGATCGCGAAGTGCTGCGGCTGCTGGCGCGAGCTTGCCGCGGATCCACTCGTCGCGCGTGATCTTCTCGAACTTGTCCGAGCCCTTGCCCGTGAACTCCATCGTCACGATCGGCGCGGCCGGCCCGCCGGGGCTCGTGTCGAAGTCTGCCCGCGTGCCCGGACAGCTTCAGGTCCTCGCCCGTCATCTGCGGGACGTTCGGCGGGTCGTACTTGAAGAGGTAGTAGTACGTTCGATCGGGCGAGACGCCGCGCCCCGCTGCCCGCCCGGGACACACGACCGCGACCGGCTGCCGCAGGTGACGACGACCATGCCGTCCGGCACCGCGAAGAGTCTCGCGTCCGGCGGCAGCTTGCCGCCCGACTTCTTGAGCGCCGCTTCCTTCGATTCGTACGGGCCGGAGACGACGCGCTTCGTCTTCGGGTTGACGATGTACCAGGCGTCGGACTTGCCGTCCTTACCTGCGACTGGACCTGCGCGAGGAGGTCGTACAGCGACGTGTGTCTCGACCGGCTAGCCCAGGATCGAGATCGACGGGCCGACGAGAGACGTCTCGAGGTCGTAGAGCTCGAGCTGAGCGGTCGTGCCGATGATCTGCGCCGCCGCCTCGGGATCCTTCACCCCCGGGAGCTGGATGACGATCTGGTCGGAGCCCTGCGTGCGGATCTCGGGCTCCGTCACGCCGAGCTTGTCGACGCGGTTCCGCATGATGTCGACCGAGCGGTCGAGGTCCTCCTTCGTCAGCTCGCGATTCGGCGGCGGGACCGCCTGGAGCGTGACCTCGAGGCCGCCCTGGAGGTCGAGGCCGAGCGTCGGCTTCTGGTGCAGAGGCGACGCCGGGATCGCCATCAACGCGACGCCGACGAGCGCCGCGGCGAGCAGCCCGAGGACGAGGAATGAGTTACGCCTGCTCACGTTCGGCGCCTCAGGTTAGCGGCGGTCGTCTCCAGTCGAGCCATCGCGCAGCTCCGCTCCTAACGGCTTCTTCGCCGTCCGTAACGGCACCTTCATCGCCGTCGTGCGAGCTGCCGTCCGCCTGGGCGACGGCTCGTCGTCGGCCTCCTCGGCGTCGACCTCGTCCTCGCTCGTCTTCCTCGTCCTCTTCCTCCTCTTCGGGAGGAAGGACGGCCGCGATGCCCCGGCGCGTCATGTGCACGTGCACGCCGTGGCGATCTCGACGACGACGTCGTCGCCCTCGGCCTGGTGATGGTGCCGTAGATCCCGCCGGTCGTGAGCACGTCGTCGCCGACGCCCGCGTCCGTCGATCATGGACTGCTGCTGGGCCTGCTTCTGTCGCTGGGGGCGGATCATGAGGACGTACATCACGCCCAGCATCAGCGCCATGATGATCACGAATTGCACGGTTCCTCCTCCAGTGGGCCGGCGAGCCGCGCGAGGGTCTCGTCCTTGAAGCTCGAGAAGGCGCCCCGCTCGATCGCCGCTCGCGCACGCGCGGTCAGGTCGAGTACGAACCGCAGATTATGCAGGCTCAACAGCCGCAATCCGAGAATTTCGCGTTGCGTCACGAGGTGCCGGATGTATGCACGCGAGAACCGCTCGCAGGCGGGGCAGTCGCAGTCCGCGTCGAGCGGGCGCGGATCGGTCCGGTAGGCGGCGTTCCGGAGGTTGATCCGGCCCGCGCCAGGTGAGCGCCGACCCCGTGCGGGCGGTGCGCGTCGGCAGCACGCAGTCGAACATGTCGATCCCGCGCGCGACGACCTCGAGGATGCCCTCGGGATCGCCGATCCCCATGAAGTAGCGCGGGCGCGTCTTCGGGAGGAGCGGAGCCGCCCACTCGACGCAGTCGAGCATCTCCTTCTTCGACTCTCCCACCGCGAGCCCGCCGAGTGCGTACCCGTCGAAGGGGAGCGCCGTGATCTCCGTGATCGAGCGCGCGCGGAGGTCTGCGTCCGTGCCACCCTGCGCGATGCCGAAGCGAAGCTGGCCCTCGGCCCTGCGGGGCGTCGACCTGCCGCCGCGCCCAGTGCGTCGTGATGTCGACAGCCCGCTCGAGCTCACCGGGGTCGACGCCTGCCGGCAGGCACACGTCGAGGCACATGGCGATGTCGGACCCGAGCCGGCGCTGGATGTCCGCCGCGCTCTCGGGAGTGAGCCGCGCCTCATCGCCGTCGTAGACCGACCGGAACCTCAACGCCGTCGTCGTCGAGTGCGGCGATCGTGTCGCGCAGCGAGAAGACCTGAAAACCGCCCGAGTCCGTGAGGATCGGGCCGCTCCAGCCCGAGAAGGCGTGAATCCCGCCGAGCTCCTCGACGACGTGCTCGCCAGGTCGGAAGTGGAGGTGGTAGGTGTTCGCCAGGATCACGTCGGCGCCCGAGTGCGCGAACCTCGTCGGGATGGAGCGACTTGACCGTCGCCTTCGTACCCGACGGGCATGAACGCCGGCGTGCGGATCTCGCCGTGAGCGAGTCTCGAGGACGCCGGCTCGCGCGGCGCCGTCCGTTCGCCTACGATCCTGAAGCCCACAGCGACGACCATCGCGTCGCCAAACGAGTAGAAGCGATACCGCTCGGCGATCGCCTCGCGGTAGATCAACCGCGCCTCGTCGACCCCGACGAACGCCATGACCAGTGCGAGGAGCGTCGACCGAGGCAGGTGGAAGTTCGTGAGCAGGGCGTCCACGCGCCGGAACGAGAACCCGGGCGTGATGAACAGCACCGTTCTCCCGGCGAGCTCGCCCGTGCGCGCGACCGTCTCGATCACTCGCACCGTCGTCGTCCCCGACCGCGAGCACGCGCCGAGCGGACGAGATCCGCTCCCAGGCCCTGGGGCTCACCGCGTAACGCTCTCCGTGAATCGCGTGCTCCTCCAGCACCTCCTCCTCGACCGGACGGAACGTGTCGAGCCCGACGTGCAGCGTGACGCGCACGGGATCGAGGCGCTCGACCAGCTCGGGCGTGAAGTGGAGCCCGGCAGTCGGCGCGGCGGCGGACCCGCTCTCGTCTGCGTAGACGGTCTGGTAGCGCCCGGCGTCGGCGAGTGGCTCGTGGATGTACGGCGGAAGCGGTGCGTCTCCGGCCGGCTCTCCCTCGAGCTCGCACCACCCAGCGGCCCTCGACCCAGCGCTTCGACGAGCATGACGCTCCCCAGGCGCTCGCCTGCGCGAAGGCGCCGCGACGGCCGCGCGAGGGCCTCCCAACGCCCCCCGCCGATGCTCTCGACCAGCAGCACCTCGACCGCACCGCCCGTCTTCCGGCGTAGCTGGAGGCGCGCCGGCACGACCTTCGTGTCGTTGACGACGACGAGGCAGTCCTCGACGAGCTCAGGGAGCTCGGCGAACGCCCGATGCTCGATGGAGCGCGACGATCGTCGATAGACGAGGAGCCTCGACGCGTCTCGCCGCTCCGTCGGCCGCTGCGCGATGAGCTCGGGCGGGAGGTCGTAGTCGAGCTCGGAGGTGTCCATCCGGCGCGGAGAGTAGCCTCGCCGCTCATGGACGCTCACGCACTCGAGCGAGCGAAGCAGCGCATCGCCGACGCGGCCGCCGGGCGACCCGAGCCTGCCATGCTCGAGGCGGCGCTCGAGCGATCGCGTGAGCAAATCGAGGCGCTTGCCGCCACCGCGGCCGAGCTGGAGGCTTCGATCCCGGCGCATGTCGGCGTCGCCGTCCGCGACGGCCTTCGCACCGAGGTCCTCCCCGTCGCCCGCCACATCGCAGAGATCCGCGGCCTCCTGAACCAGGCGATCCGACGGCTCGAACGGCTCGAGGGCGATCTGCTCGCCGAGCGGCATGCGCGCGTCGACGACCTCGCGCTCCTCGTCGACCTCGTCAGCTCCGGCTGGCGTGGCGTGGACGCGAGGCTCGCGCGACTCGAGGCCGGCACGTCTGTCGAGCCGGTGCAGAACGGTCGTGTCGAAGCGCTCGCGACGAGCGACGCGGTCGAGCACAAGGTCGAGCACGCAGCCGCCGCCTGAGCGGCTACGCGGTCGGCGCTACCGGTAACACGAGCCGGAACCGGCTCCCGGAGCCGGCCGTGGACTGGAGCTCGATACCCCCGCCGAGCGCGACGGCAAGCTCGCGCGCGATCGGCAAGCCGAGGCCGGTCCCGTCGGCGTCCTGCGAGACGAACGCCTCGAAGATCCGCGCGCGCTGATGCGCGGGAACGCCGGGTCCCGTGTCGAGCACGTCGACCGCGACCGCGCCGTTCGAGGCTCCGAGCTGAAGCTCGATCCTGCCGCCGTCCGGCGTCCACCGGAACGCGTTCGACAGGAGATTCGTGATGACCTGGAGGACGCGGTCGCCGTCCGACACGATCACCGGCGCGAGCTCGACCCGGACAGGCGGTAGTCGATCTCGCGTCGGCGGGCCTCCTCGGTGAACGCGCCGTAGGCCTGATCGAGCACACGCTCGAGGTCGACCTCCTCGTGACGAACGGTGAACCGGTGCGCCTGCAGCTTCGCCAGGTCGAGAACGTCGCCGACGAGCCGCTCGAGCCGGTCGGTCTCGGCGGCGACGATGTCGAGCGACGTCCGCACCTGCTCGGGCTCGGTGACGATGCCCTCGCGCAAGGCCTCGACGTGACCGCGAATCGCAGTCAACGGCGTCCGCAGCTCGTGCGACACCGACATGAGGAAGGAGCGCTTGAGCTGCTCCGCCTCGGCGAGCTTGTCGACCATGCCTCGGAAGCGCTCGGTGAGGAGCGCGATCTCGTCCGAGCCGCGCGCTTCGGGAATGACGACGTCGTACCGGCCCGCAGCGACATCCTCGGTCGCCAGCGTCAGCGCGCGCACGGGTTCGGTGAGACGCCGGGAGAGCCGGAAGAAGAGCAAGCCTCCGAGCGCGATGCCGACGGCGAGTGCGAGCGCGAGCCGGCCGAGCAGCATGAGCCACTGGTCACGGAGCTCGGTCTCGGGCTTCGCGACGATGAGCCAGCCGAAGGGCTCCGTGCCGTGCACGAGCTGAACAGGCTGCGCCGCGGCGAGAAGTCGACGATTCTCGCCGGGCGGCGTGAACTCGACGATGACCTGCTTGTCGCGATCGAGCCGCGCGCCTCCGAGGTCGCTGCGGTGGAGTCGCGTCAGGCCGAACCGCTGGCCGGGGAAGAGCGACTGGCCGATGTAGTACAGCTCGTCACCGGTTGCGAGCTCGAGCTTCTTCGCCGCGAACTCCGGCGCCTTCACGCCCTCGTCCGACGATCGGATCGCGGATTCCGCGTACAACGCAGCGAGCCCCGTCGCCTCGCGACGTAGCTCCTGAACCGACTGCGTCCGCGTCACGTCCTGGAAGAGCCTGACCGCGAGAGCGATCGAGACGAGCCCGAAGACGAGGACGACCGCCAGGAAGAGAGCCGTGAGACGGAACCTGAGCGTCCCGAGCATCGGCGCCAGGGTATCCCGCTAGATGGCTGCCGGTGTGCGGTCGGAGGCGACCTTGTAGCCGACCCCCCACACCGTGACGATCGGCGACGCATCGCCGAGCTTGCGCCGGATCTGGCGCACGTGCACGTCCACCGTCCTGGTGTCGCCGGCGAACGTGTACCCCCACACCCGCTCGAGGAGCTGATCTCGCGTCAGGACGATGCCGCGATGGTCCAGGAGCTCCCAGAGGAGGTCGAACTCCTTCGGCGCGAGCCGGACCTCCTCCTCGCCGACGTACACCTCGCGCTTGCCCGCGTTGATCGCGAGCTCGCCGTGCTGGATCTCGTCGGACTCGCTCTTTCGCCGCTCGGGGGCGGCGCGCCTGAGGATGCTCTTGACCCGGGCCACGAGCTCGCGCGGGTTGAACGGCTTCGTCATGTAGTCGTCCGCGCCGACCTCGAGCCCGATGATCTTGTCGATGTCCTCGTCCCGCGCGGTGAGCATGAGGATCGGGACATCCGAGGTCTTGCGGATGCGACGACAGAGCTCGACGCCGTCCCCGTCCGGGAGGTTGAGGTCGAGGATGACGAGACCGGGCGAGTCGGCCGCGAGCTGAATCAATGCCGTCTGCGCGGTTGCGGCGGTCGTCACCCCATAGCCGGCGTTGCGGAGGTATGCGGCGACGAAGGACGCGATCGAGGTCTCATCCTCGACCACGAGGATCGTGGTCGGAGTCGTCACGGCCTACCCCCCTCCCGTCGGCGGCTCCGTCGGCGGAGCCTCGAGCGCGAATCGCTCGGGATCGACGGGCAGAGGCAGGCAGCTGTCCGGCTCCGAGCTGCAGTCGGCGCCGTCGCGCGAGTAGAGACCGATGTCGTCTCCGGACCAGCGCGGCTCGCCGTCGAGCATGACGTTGCCGCGACCGACGGCCGAGACCGCGATCCCCGATCCGCGGGCGACCATCCGGTAGCCGCCGCCGACGAGCCGGAAGCGCAGGCCCTGGCCGCGGTAGAGCACCGTGCGTGGCCCGAGCCGCTCCCAGGTGAGCTTCTTGCCCGTGACGAGCGGCGCGAAGCGGTCGTTGGGCGTCTGATCGGTGACCCGGAGCATGCCGGTCGTCATACGGCCGAGAACCGAGCCGCGAAGATCGATCATCACGACACCTTTACCCCGCTCCACGGACAGCGTCCCGGAGGTCGGGTCGGCAGCCGACGCGAACGAAGCCGTGACCGCAAGGACGGCGAACGAGCAGAGAAGGACGACGAGCTTCCGCATGGCCCTCACAAGTATCGACACACGGAGTGTGACCGCGATGAGATGCCTGTAAGGAGACTGTTAGCTGCGTAGCAGGGTGGTGGGTCGGTTTGAGTCTCGCGCAGGACTGACCCACAACCGTGTCCGAGATCCATGCTCAAGGCCCGCTCGAGTACGGAGAGCGACTCCGCGCCGTAGATTCTCGGCGATGGGCGAGGCAGTCGAGAAGACACGCGAGCTCGTCCGCGCCGTGCCCTGGTTGCTCGTCGTTCCAGTCGTCGCCCTCCTCGCGCTCGCGGCGACGTGGGGACGGAAGCCGGGAGATGCCGTCCTCGTCGCGGTGGCGATCGTGCTCGCAGGCGCGGTCCTCACGTCCGTGTACCACGCGGAGGTCGTCGCGCACCGCGTGGGCGAGCCGCTCGGGTCCCTGATCCTCGCCGTCGCCGTGACGGTCATCGAGGCCGGGCTCATCGTCACGCTCATGGCCTCGGGAGCATCGGGGACCGACAGCCTTGCCCGAGACACCGTCTTTGCCGCGGCGATGATCACGTGCAACGGAGTTGTCGGGCTCTGCCTCGTGGTGTCCACCCTGAGACGGCACGTCGCGACGTTCAACGCGGAGGGCACGGCGACGGCGTTCGCGACGGTCATCACGCTCGCCACCGTCTGCCTCGTTCTTCCGGCGCTCACGACGAGCTCGCCCGGGCCTACCTTCACGCCGACGCAGCTCACGTTCGCAGCGATCGCGTCGGTCGTGCTGTACGCGCTGTTCGTGTTCGCCCAGACGGTCCGCCACCCCGATCTCTTCCTGTCGGACGACGAGGCGGCGACGGACGATGTCCACGACGACGCACCCACGGACCGCACGGCGCTGGTCAGCCTCGTCGCGCTCGTGCTCTCCCTCGTCGCCGTGATCGGCCTTGCGAAGGTCGAGTCTCCCGCAATCGAGGATGCGGTGGACTACTTCGACGCACCTCAGTCGGCGGTCGGCGTCGCGATCGCGCTGCTCGTCCTGCTGCCCGAGACGCTCGCCGCCTATCGGAACGCACGCCGCGATCGGCTGCAGACGAGCTTCAACCTCGCGTACGGGTCGGCGGTCGCCAGCATCGGCCTCACCATCCCGACCGTCGCGCTCGCCTCGATCTGGCTCGACGGTTCGCTCGTTCTCGGTCTGAGCTCGTTGCAGATCACGCTGCTCGTCCTCACCGCCGTCGTCGGAGCGCTCACGATTCTCCCGGGCCGAGCGACGCTCCAGGAGGGCGGCCTACACCTCGCGATCTTTGCGGCGTTCCTCGTATTCGCGCTGAACCCGTGAGCGCCCCGGCTCAGTCGTCGTAGCGGTAGAAGCCGCGCCCCGACTTCCGCCCGAGGAGCCCGGCATTCCGCATCGAGACCAGGCGCGGCGGCGCAGCCATGCGCGGCTCGCGCAGCTTCTCGTAGAGCGCTTCGGAGGCGTGCACGTGCACGTCGATGCCGACGAGGTCGACGAGCGTGCACGGCCCCATCGGCCAACCGGCGCCCGCGGTCATCGCAGCGTCGAGGTCCTCCGGGGTCACGCGGGCCTCGTCCAGCACTCGCAGGCAGTCGTTCAGGAGAGGGATGAGGACGCGGTTGACGACGAATCCCGGCGTGTCGTGGCACCTGATCGGGCGTTTCCCGAGCCTCTCCCCCACCGCGAACGCCGTCTCCACCGCCTCGTCCGAGGAGAGCTCGGCGCGCACTATCTCGACGAGCGGCATGAGCGGAGCCGGATTGAAGAAGTGCATGCCGACGACACGCTCCGGCGTTGACGTCGCCGCGGCGATCTCCGTCACCGAGAGCGCAGACGTGTTCGTCGCGAGAACCGTCTCCGCCCTCACGATGCCCTCGAGCTCTCCGAGCAACTCGCGCTTCGGCTCGAGGTCCTCGACGATCGCCTCGATCACGAGATCGCAGTCGGCGAGATCCGCGAGATCAGTCGTGAGCGAAAGAGAGGCGAGCGCGGACTCGCGCGCGGAGGCCGCCATGAGCTCCTTGTCGACCTTGCGCTGGAGGAAGTGCGCGATCCGCGCACGTGCCGTCTGCGCAAGATCGCCCGTGACCTCGCGGCCCACCGCCTCGTACCCGGCCTCGATGGCCAGCTGCGCGATCCCGGAGCCCATGGCCCCGAGCCCGACCACGCCGATGCGCTTGATGTCAGCGGCCGCCACGACGGGCGATGCTAGCGGCGTCGACTCAGCGGCGCGCCGCCGATCTCAGCGGTGGAAGCCGCGTCGGCGAGCTACCTCGTCGATGCGGGAATCCGCGCCCATCGTATACACCAGAAGCGCGGCGACAGCCACGATCGGAATAATGACTAGTGCGAGCATGTCCCTATTGTCGCAAGCGCTGTCGATCAGCACCAGTCGCGGTGCTCCGGATATCGATCAGCTGGCCTGATCTACTCTCGGATCGTTCAGAGTCGCTCGAGCACGCCTGCGATGGCCTGGCCCTGGCCGATGCACATCGTCGCGATGCCGTAGCGCGCCCCGCGACGCTCGAGCTCGTTGAGAAGCGTCGCAGTGATGCGCGCTCCCGTCGCACCGAGCGGGTGTCCGAGGGAGATTCCGCCTCCGTTCGGATTGACGTCGCCCCTCTCCCACCGCTCGTGAAGGCCCGTGTCGGCCAGGAACTGCAGGACGACCGACGCGAAGGCTTCGTTGACCTCGATGACCGAGATGTCGTCCCACGTCAGCCCGGCCTTCTCGAGCGCGCGCCCGGAGGCCTCAGGGTTCCCGTGGAGCATCCGGTACGGGTCCACGCCCGACAGGCCGAAGGAGACGAAGCGCGCGCGCGGCTCGAGGCCGAGCCGCTCGACGGCCGACTCGCTCGCGAGCAACATCGCAGCCGACCCGTCCACGATCGAGCTCGAGTTGCCCGCAGTGACGACGCCGTCGGCCTTGAACGCGGGTTGGAGCTCCGCGAGCCTCTCGAGCGACGTATCGCGACGCGGCGTCTCGTCGACCGCGAAGAGGACGACGGCGCCTCCGGCTCCGACCTCGACGGGGACGATCTCGTTCTCGAAGCTCCCTTCGTCGATTGCCGCAACGGCGCGCCGGTGCGACTCGAGCGAGTACTCGTCGAGCGACTCCCGGCTCAGCCCCCACTCCTCGGCGATGACCTCCGCGGAGATGCCCTGCGGCACGATCGGCCAGCGCTCTCCGATCTTCTCGTTGACCGCGCCCCAGCCGGCATCGCCGAGATTGGAGCCCATCGGTACACGGGTCATATGCTCGATTCCGGCGGCGACCACGAGATCAAGGTGACCGGCTTGGACGGCCGAGGCGGCGTTGAAGGCAGCCTGCAGCGACGAGCCGCACTGGCGGTCGACGGTGGTCGCGCAGACCGTCTCGGGCCAGCCGGCGACGAGCACCGCTCCGCGCCCGACGTTGAGCGCCTGCTCCCCTACCTGCGTCACACAGCCCATCTGCACGTCCTCGATCTCCCCCGGATCGAGGTCCACGCGCCCGACGAGCCCGTTCAGCACCTGAGCGGCGAGCTCGTCGGCGCGGAGGTCGGCCAGCGACCCGTTGCGGCGCCCGATCGGCGAGCGCACGGCATCCACGACGTATGCCTCAGCCATCGACCACAGAATAGAGGCGCCATGGTCCTGGAACGCCCTTCAGCTGGTGCTCTCCGCGCTCATGGAATTCGATCCCGGACCCGGCGACGAGATCGCGGACGGTGCTCGACACCAGAACCTCCCCCGCCCCGGCCAGCGCCGACACGCGGGCGCCGATGTGCACGGCGATCCCCGCGATGCTGTTTCCGTGGACCTCGCACTCCCCTGTGTGCAGGCCTGCACGAATCTCGATGCCGAGACGGCGCACCTCCGCGCGAATGGCGCACGCGCAGCGGATGGCACGGGCGGGACCGTCAAAGGTCGCCAAGAACCCGTCGCCTGCCGTGTCGACCTCGTTTCCCCGCCAGTGCGCGAGCTCCCGCCTGACGAGGAGGTGGTGGCTGTCCAGCAGCGCGCGCCACTCGCGGTCGCCGAGCTCGACCGCGTGTTCCGTGGATCCGACGATGTCCGTGAACAGAACCGTGGCCAGCACACGGTCGACCTCGAAGCCGCCGCGAACGCCGGTGAGGAACTCCTGGATCTCGTCGAGAATCTCGTCCTGGTCGCCGACGAACGGAAGGTGGTCCGCACCCGGCAGCTCGACGAGCGTGGCACCGTCGATTCGCTCCGCGAGGTAGCGAGCGCCCTCCACGGGAAGCGAGCGATCCGCCGTGCGATGGACGATCAGCGTCGGGACGTGGATCGTCGCGAGCGTGGGCCGGACGTCGATCGCTCCGTTCATCCGCGTCAGCGCGAGGGCGGCGCCGGGGCTGGCGCTCATGCGGAGGTAGTCGGCCCACCACGCAGTGAACCGGTCGTCATCGACGAGGCTCGGCGCGCGCACGGCGAGCCCGACCGGCCCGCCCCAACCCCGCTCGATCTCGTCGAGAAACGCGCCGTACGACTCGGGTCGCGCGCCGAACGGATAGTCCTCCCCCACCAGCCGCCTCGCGTAGCTCCCGATCAGGGCGAGGGCGACCGTTCGTTCGGGGTAGGTCGCCGCGAAGAGGAGGCACATCGGACCACCCTCGGAGTGGCCGAGCAGCGCGGCGCGCTCCGACCCGGCGGCGTCCATGACGGCGCGCACGTCGTCCATGCGCTCCTCCAGGGTTGGCAGGTCGGACACGGGCACACGGTCCGAGAGGCCCGTCCCCCTCTTGTCGAAGAGGATCAGTCGCGAGAACGAGGCGAGCCTGCGCAGGAAGCGCGCGAACGACGGCTCCTCCCACATGTGGTCGAGATGGGAGACCCAGCCGGAGACGAAGACCAGATCGAGTGGCCCATCGCCGACGACCTGATACGCAATGCTGACGTCACCGGACCTCGCGTAGCGCGTCACGGGCCGCACGGGGCGAAGGATTACACTTGCGCGGGTGGCGACGACCGCAGCCGAGCGCAAGCTTCTCGTCGACGGCGAGTGGATCGAGACAGGCGATTGGCTCGACGTGCTGTCGCCGTACGACGGCTCGCTCGTCGGCCGCGTTGCGAAGGGCGGCGCCGCGGAGGCGCAGCGCGCGGTCGTCGCAGCGGCGCGTGCGATGGACGACCCGCTCGCGGCGCACGAGCGCGCGGCGATTCTCGACCGCACCGCGCATCTCGTCGACGAACGCGCGGAGGAAATCGCGCGCACGATCTCGTCCGAGGCCGGTAAGCCGGTGAAAGCCGCTCGGGTCGAAGTCGCTCGCGCAACTTCGACGTTCACGATGGCCGACCGTCGAGGCGCGCAAGCTCGCCGGCGACGTCGTCCCCATGGACGCCTCGCCGGCGGGCGCCGGAAAGCTCGCTGTCACGCTGCGCGTGCCAGTCGGCGTCGTCGGAGCGATCTCGCCCTTCAACTTCCCCTTCAACCTCGTCGCACACAAGGTCGCGCCCGCACTGGCCGCCGGCTGTGCGGTCGTGCTGAAGCCTGCGTCGCAGACACCGCTCTCGGCGCTCCTACTCGCCGAGCTCGAGACCGAGGCGGGGCTTCCGGCCGGATGGCTCAACGTCGTGTGCGGCGCCGCCTCCGAGATCGGAGACGTTCTGGTCGGGGACGAGCGCGTGGCGCTGATCACGTTCACGGGCTCGTCCGTAGTCGGCTGGAAGCTCCGCGAGCGAGCGCCGCGGAAGCGCGTGAATCTCGAGCTCGGAAACGCGACGCCCGTGATCGTCGCGGCCGACGCCGATCTCGACGACGTCGCGACACGGCTCGCCGCGAACGCGTTCTCCTTTGCCGGGCAGAGCTGCATCTCCGTGCAGCGGATCTACGTCGAGCGCGACGCGTACGACGCGTTCCTCGAGCGCTTTCTTCCCAAGGTCGACGCACTTGTCGTCGGCGATCCGGCGGACGACGCGACCGACGTCGGCCCCCTTATCGCGCCGACCGAGCGCGACCGTGTCCTCGAGTGGATCGACGAGGCGACGGCACGTGGTGGCCGTGTCCTCACCGGCGGCACGCTCGACGGCGAGCTCCTCCGGCCGACGGTCGTCGCCGACGCTCCTCCGGATGCCAAGGTCGCATGTGACGAGGTCTTCGGTCCACTCTGCACGGTGAGTGCGTACGACTCGCTCGACGAGGCGATCGCTCTCGCGAACGGAACGCGCTACGGGCTGCAGGCTGGGGTTTTCACCCGCGACATCAAGGCCGCACTGCACGCCGCGCGACAGCTCGAGTTCGGCGGGGTCACGATCAACGAGGCGCCGACCTTCAGAGCCGATCAGATGCCGTACGGAGGGGTCAAGGATTCCGGGAACACACGGGAAGGCCCGGCATACGCGGTCCGCGAGATGACCGAAGAGCGTCTCGTCGTCCTCCAGCTCTAACGTGGCGGACGTGACCGAGCAGCGCGCGACCTCGAGCTCGTCCGGCGGATACGTCGTTCCTCCCGCCCGCGAGCTCAAACGCGAGCGGAAGGCTCTGCTCGAGGTTCGCGAGGAGCGCCTGCGCGACCTCGGAGGTCTCGCGCTCGAGATGTACAAACGCGACCGTTTCAATGCAGGACTCGTCGTGGAGCGCTGCGCCGAGCTCATCGCAATCGAGGCCCGCGTCCAGGAGATCGACTCGCTCCTCGACGGCACGGCCGGCATCCGCCGCGGCGGCGGCGGCGCGGTCTGTATCTGCGGCGCCCCGATCCTGCTCGACGCGCGTTACTGCGCTTCGTGCGGCCGCGCACTCGGTGGTTCGGGCGATGCGAGGCACGCCGCTCCGGACGGCGTCGGATGACGACCTGCCCGCGGTGCGGCGAGCCGCTCGCGGCCGGTCAGGAGTACTGCCTCGAGTGCGGCGCCCACGTCGTGCGGGTCAGGAGATCGAAGGCCCTGAGCTCGGGCTGGGCACGCAGGTCGCTCATCGCAGCCGCAGTCGCAGTCGCGGGCGCCGTGGCGGCGATCGCGGCAACCGGAAACAGCGGAGGAGGCCCGACGATCGTCACGGCGATCGGAGGCTTCGCGACCACACCTCAGGCGACGACCGGCGACGAGGTCACCGGGCCGTCGGGTGTCACCGAGTGGCCCTCGGGTGAGGACGGGTGGACCATCGCCCTCGTCTCCCTTCCGCAGACGGGAGGCCGCGCACCCGCACTTGCACGGGCGAAGGCGGCGCGGCGCAAGCACCTCGACGCCGTCGGGGTACTCGACTCGTCCCGCTACGCGAGCCTGCACCCCGGCTACTGGATCGTCTTCTCCGGCATCTACGCGAGCGAGGCGGAGGCCACGAGCGCGCTCGAGGACGCCCGCCGCTACGCACGCGCAGCGGCTGTCAGGCACGTCGTGCCGTAGCCGAATGTGTTGCCTCTGCAGGCGACCGACGCGCCTGACTTTGTAACACGCCCGAAAAGGCGCTACACTGCCGGGGCGTCGCTTCCGCTTCGCACCTTTTTTGGCCCTGTACCGAGGGATTCGGGGAAGTCGGTTACGCCCGTTGGACGATCACGCAGCTCAACTTCGGTCCTGTATGTATCAATACTCGCGAGCGATCTATCGCTCGATCAAGGACCTGATCGACCCCTACGTCTCGCGAGGCGAGCAGCTCGAGTACCGGCGTGCGGTGCTCGTCGAGTGCGAGCGGACGATGACGCGGCTGGCGGAGGACCCGCATTACTTCGCGTGCCCCGACCGGGCGCTGTTCGCGGACATCCGTCGCTACTTCCCGATCACGGCGCAGGCGCAGGTCGCCTGGACCGTGCGTGAAGGCGTCGGCGCCGCGACGTCGTTCATCGAGCAACAGGTGGAAGCAGGCCTTCTCGACGGTGGCGTCGCCCGCTGTCATGCGACGACGCGCAAGGGCAAGGCGTGCCAGCGGACGCCTCTCCCGGGCCGGGACTACTGCCCGTCGCACCAGCATCTCGAGCACGCGACCGTCGCTGCGTAGCCGAGCCCGCGCGCAGGACCCCGCAGATCACGATCCGCCAGCGCGGATCCCGATCGCGCATGGCAAGACGCTCGCATCTGCAGACGACCGTCGCTGTAAGCTCGCAGTCGATGTCGCATGATGCGGACAAGCTGATCCGCCAGCTCTCGCTGGTCGCCTTCCTGATGGCAGAGCGGCGGTTGCTGACCGCTCGGGACGTGAAGTCGAACGTCGAGGGGTACAGCGAGATGTCCGACGAAGCCTTTGCGCGGCGCTTCTACTCGGACCGCGCGGAGCTCACGGCACTCGGCGTGCCCCTGCAGTCCCAGCGCGACGAGTTCACGGGCGAGGAGCTCTACACCCTTCGGTCCGAGCACTACTTCCTCGACCGCCTCGACCTCGACGACGACGAGCTCGCGGCCCTCCAGACCGCGCTCTACTACCTCGAGGGGAAGTTCGCGTATGCGGAGCCGTTCCGGCTCGCGCTGCAGAACCTTGCGCTCGGACGGGCCGGCTTCACGGAGCCCACCACCGACACCGCGGAACGCGTGCGCGTGAGCGCGCCGGACTACTCCCCCGAGCTCGCCGGGCGGCTCGCGAAGCTCGAGTCCGCGATCTCGAAGCAACGGACTGTCCGCTTCGGCTACTGGAGCCCACGCCGTTCGCGCCCGGGCGAGCGAACGGTGAACCCGTACGCGCTGCGCCTCGACGACGGCAACTGGTACGTGATCGGCCACGATCTCGATCGCGACACCACCCGGACGTTCAAGGTGTCACGGATTCGCGGTGACATCCGCTTCGCGACACGTCGCGAGCGCGACTTCCGGGTGCCGCCGGACTTCGACGTCGAGCAGCACCGAATCCCGCGTCCGTGGCAGATCGGAGAGATCGTCGGCCGGGCACGGATCGCCGTCTCCGAGGACACCGCTTGGTGGGTCGAGCGCACGCTCTCCGACGCAGGGACGATCGACGACGGCGTCTTCGAGACCGACTACGCCACGGTCGAGCTCCTCGCCGGCTGGGTCCTGCGACAGAACGGCCGTGCGATCCCCCTCGAGCCCGACGAGCTGGTCGCGTCCGTGAGCGATGCGCTGGCGTCCCTGGCCGCCGCGCACGGCGGCGATGCGCCTACGACCGCCGGGCCGAAGCGGTCGGATCCCCGCCAGCCTCTCCCCGAGCGTCCGACCGGCCCGGTCGCGCCCGAGCGCTTCGGCGTGCTCCAGGCGCTGCTCGCCCATCTGCTGGCGGCCTGCGGCGACGAGCGCTCGGCAATCCTGGACGCCGACGAGGTCGCGGCACGGTTCTCGATCCCGATCGAGGAGCTCCAGGACCACCTCTCGCTCCTGAACCTCGTGAACTTCGGAGGCGGCTGCTATGCGGTCTACGCGGAGCACGACGGCGACTCAGTTCGTGTCGAGAAGGAGCTGTACGGCGACGTTTTCCGGCGCCCTCCGAAATTGACGCCGCTCGAGGCGCGTGCGATCCGGCTCGCCATCGAGTACGTCGGCCCGACGATCGCCGCGGACGCGCACACGCCGCTGAAGCGCGTCCGGAAGAAGCTCGAGGAGACGTTCGGGCGGTTCGACCTCGTCGGGACCCCGCAGCCCACCGACGCCTCGGCGGAGGAGTCACTCGTCAAGGTGCTGAGCGAGGGCGCGGAGAAACGACTGGTGGTCGAGATCGAATACCTCAAAGAAGGGGATACGCCAAGCCTGCGCCAGGTGGAGCCGTACACGATCGAGCGAGAGCTTCCGGTCTGGCGTGTCCACACGTGGGATCTGAGCGTCGATGCCGCGCGGACGTTCCGACTCGATCGAATGAGGTCGGCCCGACTCACCGGCGCGACCTTCGCGGCGCGGGATGGCTTCGACCCGTCCTATCTCCGGAACCCGCGCGTTGCACGCCTGCTCCATTCGCCGGCGGTAGCGCGCTGGAAGCTCGAGCGCGGCGCGCGTCCGCTGACAGACGGCTCGGCCGTGGCGGACGTGCCGTTCAAGACGGAGGAATGGCTGCTCTCCGAGGTGCTCGCAGATCGCGGCGAGACGGTAGTGCTCGAGCCACAGCGGCTCCGCGACGTCGTGGCGAAGCGCGTCCGGCGCCTCCAGCGCGAGCTCGGCCGCGTCCCCAGCCGCGGCTGATCGTCACCTAACAGTCAAGGGACCGCGCCGGTTCGATCACGTCGGGTCCGCCAACGACTCGCGGCGCTATCGTTGTCTCACAAGCAAACGCAGGAGTGCCCATGAGACGGTCGATCTTCGCTCGAGCTGGCTCCCGTCCATCCCTTCTTGGGCTTCTCATGGGCGGCGCCGCGTCCTTTGTCGTCGCAGCCGTGTCATTCGGCGCCACTGCCGTTGCGCGGCCCGAGCAGCCGCCACCCCAGGCGCTGCTCGAGGCGACGCATCTGCCGCCTCTGCTCGCCATACCCGGCGAACGAGTGAAGCTCACGTTCGACGTTCATTGCGCCAAAGCCGGAGTCGACGACCCCGAGCAGGCATGCGAGCTTGGCGGGTCGCTGTTCGTGCGGGGCGGATCCGCTGGGCCTTTCCGTCAGCTCGCGCTCGAAGACGACGACACCGCGGGGCTGAGGCGTGTCGGCGCAGCCGTTCCCGACGCCGTCACACAGGATCGGGAAGGCTTCGAGTACTACGCCGAGATCGACGCAGGGGGAAGCGCCGACCGCGTCCGCGTTCCGGCCGGCGAAGGCGCGACGTACCACGCCTACGTCGTGCGTAACGCGGTCGAGGTCGAGCTGGCCCCTCGCCAGTTTGGGTCGATCCGCCACGGCTCCCGGATTGTCTCGGCCTCATGGGGAGACGGTTCCCAGGAAGTCGGACTGGAGTCCGGACCGAACGTCGATCCGATCGGGGCATCGTCGTTCGACGTCGACGCGTCCGGGGCGGTCGTGCTCCTCGACGAAGCACATCGGCGCGCCCTGCGCTTCACACGACCAGAGCAGGCCCCCGAGGTCGTTCCACTGTCGATCGACGGCCGCCTCGCCGATCTGACGGTCGACGAGGACGGGTCGCTTGACGTGCTCGAGTCGGTGGCGCCCGTCGGACGGGGCCCGCTCGTCCGACGGTTCGATCGCACCGGGCGTCCGCTCAACGTGGTCGAGACGGCAGAGCGATCTCCATCACAGATTCGGATAGGCCCGAACGGACCGGTCGTGCTCGAACACCCGTCGCACCTGTGGGTGCCCGTCGCGGCGAACGGACTGTCGCTCCCGACCGAGGAGCAGCTGCGACAGGGCCGGGTGGGTCGGCCGCTTCGATCCGGAGCCGAGGTGGTCGTGTATCACACCGGCGACGAGCTTCGGCTCGCCCTGCTCCTTCGCGGTCGCATCCAGACGTCGTGGCGGATCGTGAGCCCCGAACAACTCGGCGAGGTGCAGCTCGCGGAGCGGCTCGGCGACCGACTCGTCGTCGTGGTCCGCGTCTACGACAAGCATTCCGACGAGTTCCGCGTGCTCGTTCTCGACAGGCGCGGGCTCATCCAAGAGTTTGCCGTCGAATCCGCAGACTGGGCCGAGACGGCGCCTCTGAGCCGCTTCCGGCTGACCGGCGGGTCTCTGTATCAGCTCGGCTCGAACCCGTCCGGAGCCTTCGTCGATCGCTACGACCTGGAGGTTCGCTGATGCCCGGAGCACGCTCGTTCATCGCCGCCTTCGTCGTCTCCACTCTGCTTGGGACCGCAGGGACGGCGGCGGCCTACCACACGCATTTCGTTGCCGACAACTGCAATTACGCCGCGCCGACACAGACCTCGTTCATCACGCGAGACGGCTCCGCGACAGTCGCACTGCGCGCGCGCTACGAGGGCTACCAGTGGGCCGGGGGCTGCTGGAACGACAACGACCGCGACGACTCCCCGAACGACCCGAAGGAGGACCCCGCGACGGGCGGGGAGGGTGGCGACTGCTCCGGCTTCACCTTCAAGGTGTGGCGTGAGTCTCTGGACTCGAGCAACTCAGGTTTCTACCAGTGGGGGTTGTTGCGCAACGTCCACGGCCCGTACAGCGCTTCCGCGTTCAAGGCGGGTACCGGCGCGCCGAACGTGACCGTCTCCAAGGCAAGCCTCATCCCGATGGACGCGCTCGCGAGTGACGGTCACATCGGACTCGTCTACGCAACCAATCCCGACGGAACCGACCAGATAATCGAGGCCAAGGGTGAGGACTACGGCACCAACATCTGGACGAGGACCTACCGCGGAAGCTCGAGCTACAGCGGGGTGCGCAGGACCGGATGGAGCTGAGGTGGGCCGCGTCCGCACGCGCGGACCGCGGGTCGTTCTCGTCGCCCTCGCCGCGCTCGTGCAGGTTGCGTGCCTCGAAGGCGATGAGCCACCGAGTCGACTCGTCGACGGCAGCCCAGCCCGCGCGCCATCGGTCACAGTCGCGGGAGTTTCGCCTCGACAGGTAGAGACGAGGGCCGCCGTACTCGACCTGCGCGACGCAGCGAACGGCCCGGTCGCACGCTGCCTCGCCACGACACGCGAGTACGTCCCACACGCGCCGATCGTCCGCCGCGTCGGCGTCGACGGAGCGAGCGCCACGTACCGAACAGCCTCGGGGCGTGGCCTCGTCGCATGCGACGGCACGGCTCTCGGAGCCGGACACGGCCTAACGTGGTGTGGCGTAGCGCTCGCGCGAGTGCGGGACGAGCGCCTGCTCGATCCTCGTCTCGATCTCGCCTCATGCTCGACGCCGTCCGGTGACTCGGTCGCCTTCACGTGGGTGGAGCCAGGCCCGCGGACGCGCTTCGTCGCGGTCGACCACCACGGCTTCGTCGAGGTGTATCCGGTGGTCGGCGGACTCCCGGTCCGTGTGGCAACCACGTCCGGCATCGACCTCGACACCTCGAGTGCGTCGTTCGACGTGTCGGAGCACGACGCCGAGGGCCGGAGGCTTCGCTCCTACACGCTACGCACGCGCGTCGCCGGCTAGCGATCCTGGAGAGGAAGCGAGAGCGTGAAGACCGTCCCACGCTCGAGACGAGACTCGACCGTCAACGTCCCGCCGTGACCCTCGGCAATCGAGCGCGCCAGGGCGAGCCCGATGCCTATCCCCGGCCGTTCGGGATCGAGACGGACGCCGGTGTCGAAGATCCGCTCCAGCTCATCCTCCGCGATGCCCGGGCCGCTGTCCGACACGTCGATCCTGAGAGCATCGTCTACCCGCAAGGCCACGGATATCTCGACGCCGGCGCCGCCGTGGACGACGGCATTCGTGATCAGGTTGTCGAGCGCCTGGCGGAGACGTGCTGGATCGGCGTCGACGGCGGGTACCTGTTTCGGGGCGGCGAACGCGATCGGGACTCCTCGGACTCTCGCCGCCGTGACGACGTCGTTCGCGAGGGCTACCGGGTCGATGGTCTCGCGACGGATCGACGTAACCGCGGCGTCGGCGACGATGCGCTCGATCGCCCGGCAGGAAGCGTCGAGAGCCGAACGAGCTCGCGACGTGCCTCGCTGTCTAGCTCGCCGTCCACGAGCGTTCCGGCGATCGCAGACAGCGCCGCCACGGGGCTTCGCACCTCGTGAACCAGGACGGCCAGTCGATCGGTGTCGAGGTTCGAGCTCATGCGTCGCGCTCGGCCATACGTGCCAGCGCCCAGGTCGCCGTCTCCGCGAGCATCCCGTCGTCGGAGCACGCGTGGGCCTCGATGCTGTCCCTCAGCCAGCCCGTGCCGATGTTCCCGGCCGCGACGAGCGCGTTGCGCCGGAGCCAGCGTGCGTCGTTCTTCGGTACGAACAAACGGTCGAACTCCGCGAGGAGTGCATCCGCATCGCGCTCGAGCCACTCGCGAAGGGAAACGGTCGCTTGGGCGTCGGCAGGGATTGGATCGCCACGGCGACGCTTCTCCACCCCGCGGTTCCACGGACACACGTCCTGGCAGATGTCGCAGCCGTAGACCATGTCCTGGAGCTCGCCGCGGTAGTCCTCGGGAATCGGCGCAGCGGCCTGCGTCCAGAACGACAGGCACTTTGTGGAGTCGAGCGTTCCCGGCTCGTCCAGCGCACCCGTGGGACATGCGTCAATGCACAGCCTGCAGGCCCCACAGTCGAGCTCGAGCGGCGGCGAAGGCTCGATCTCGACCTCGGTTACGACGACACCGAGGACGACCCACGAGCCGTGGCGTTGTGTGATCGCCAGCGTGTTCTTCCCGAAGAACGCGATCCCCGCCTTGACGGCGGCCGCTCGGTCGACGTGATCGTTGTCGTCCACCAGCACGCGGTAGTCGCCTCCGAGACGCCGGCCGAGCGCCTCGAGTCGCTCGCGGAGCGTCGTGTACTCGTCCCGCCACGTGTAGCGCGGGAGGCGGCCGTGATCCGCGGGCGTCGCAGGCACGTCGCGCGCGTAGCACAGCGCCCCGGCGACAACCGTCCGCGCGCCCTCGAACAGGCGCTCCGGGTGACACGAGATCTCTGGCCGCGACATGGTGAAGCGCATGTCGCCGAAGAGCCCGCGGCGGCGGCGCTCGTCGATGTCGCGCTCCGTGTCCACGTACGGCTCGGCGGGTGCAGCGCCCACGACATCTAGGCCGAGCTCCGCACCCAGCCGACTGAGCTCGGCGCCGGTCATGAGAGGATTCTGCATCGTGAAGGCGATTCGCATCCACGAGGACGGCGGTCCGGAGGTGCTGCGGTACGAGGACGTGCCCGACCCCGAGCCTGATCCGGGTGAGGTACTCGTCTCGCTGAGAGCCGCCAGCCTGAACCACCTCGACGTCTGGGTACGTAAAGGCTTGCCGTCCGTGCCCAAGCCGCGCATCCTCGGCGCCGACGGGGCAGGCGTGGTCGCAGGTCTCGGAGACGGAGTCGAGAACTTCGCCATCGGCGACCGTGTCGTGATCAATCCCGGCATCCCGCACGGCGGGCGCATCACGGTCATCGGCGAGCACACGGACGGCACCTGCTGCGAGCTCAAATCCCTCTCGGCGGCTCAGCTGTACGAGCTCGACGACGCCATGACGTTCGAGCAAGGCGCCGCCTTCCCACTGACGTTCGAGACGGCCTATCGCATGCTCGTGACGAAGGCTGCGGTCCAGCGCGATGAGTGGGTGCTGATCTGGGGGATCGGTGGTGGCGTCGCGCTCGCCGCATTCGAGATAAGCAAGGCGCTGGGGGCTCGCACGGTCGTTACGTCATCGAGCGACGAGAAGCTCGCGCGAGCGAGCTCCCTCGGCGCCGACGCGACTGTGAACCACGTGGACGGAGACGTCGTCGAGGTCGTGAAGGAGGTAACGGACGGTCGAGGCGCGGACGTCGTCGTAGAGACCGTAGGCGAGGCGACCTGGGAGCGCTCCCTCGCCGCGGCGGCTGCCGAGGGGCGGGTCGTCGTCTGTGGCGCGACGTCGGGACACAGCCCGCCAGCCCGGCTGTACCGCCTGTGGTGGAAGCAGTTGGTCGTCTACGGATCGACGATGGGCATGCCGTCGGACTTCGAGGGGGCGTACGAGCTGATCCGCACCGGACGCGCGCAGGTCCACGTCGACAGCACGTTTCCGCTCGCCGAGACGGCACGGGCGCACGAGCGTCTCGAGTCGGGCGCCCACTTCGGCAAGGTCGTGCTCACCATCCCCTAGGGGCCGCTCGGCGCGCTCGAGGCGACGCTTAACCGAAACCCAGGATGAACTTGGCATCGTCCGACATGCGGTCACATTTGGGCCTCGAGCCCGAATCGCGCGGTTGAGCGGAATCGCCTGCTCCGAAGCCAAAACGACGGCTCGAGCCTTCCCGATGATGTGCGTTCGTGTGCGGCCGTGGGGGCACGTTTGTATCCGCCGTGTACCCGCACCCGCTGTTGTCGGACACGTTCTCCCGCGACGCACTCTGCGGATGTGACGCGACGACTAGAGCCGACTAGCGAGCGCGGCCCCGAGGCGTCGCCGCTCCGAAGCGAGCCGCTCGAGGTCCGGCTCGCGTCCGAATACCGCAGCAGCCATCTCGGGCAAGTTCGTGATCTGCGAACCGCTCCAGCCTCGGCGGTCGCGACCACGGCTACCGCTGGCGTGAAACGTGAGCTACGCCGGCGTGTACGTCGTCACGTTGACACCTGCCTGCGCCGCGATGTCGCGCGCTCTCTTCCCCCACGAGACCCGCCACGCGTTCCCATCGCGTTCAGCCTCGATGGGCTGGTTGCGACGGAGTTGTCTAGGGAGGCTCTCCGTAAATTCAGTCTTGCTGCCGCCTCTCGCTGCGAACCACCGTCACGCTCTCTGACTTCTCCAGGGTCGTGAAGCGGTAGTTGCGACGGACCCACCAGCCCAGGCCGACGGCACCCACCAGTCCGATGGCGTAGAACTCCCATCGCAGCCCGAGGACGAGAGGTACGGGGAGAAGCAGGAACCACAAGCCGAGGAACATCAATGGGTTGTGCGTCCACAGCGGCAGTCCCCACAAGCCCCGCGCCTCGCTCGATTTCACAAGGCCCAGTCTCCGCCGCTCCACCCTGATCCGCAAGGGCCGTCCCTGCGAAACCGCGCGCGTCTCGATCTGCCCGTTTCTACTGATGCCTCGGTCGCTGCGCGGAGAG
The DNA here is from genome assembly GCA_963778725.1 of uncultured Gaiellaceae bacterium. Lineage (GTDB taxonomy): Bacteria > Actinomycetota > Thermoleophilia > Gaiellales > Gaiellaceae > GMQP-bins7. Next base: position 49,150 of record CAVZVL010000017.1, on the reverse strand, counting down.
AGACTGGCTGTTGATGGGGCTCTACGCGATGCCCCTGAAAATCGGAGGTTCACATGTTCACCTATGTCGGGCTCTTCAAGCTCGCGCCCATTGCGCGGGAGCACGTCGAGAAGACCCCCGCGTACTTCGAGCAGATCCACAAGATCGTCGAGGTCGAGGGCGGGACCGTTGAGCGCTTCCTCGCCGTGATGGGCCCGTGGGAGTATCTCGGCATCTTCGAGTATCCCGATCTCGAGACCGCGTTCCGCGTGCTCGGCAAGATCGCGAAGCTCGAGGTGTTCGAGACCGAGACGTTCCCGGCAGAGGACGTGAAGCTGTTCTGGAAGGAGCTTGTCTAGCGACGAGCCGCTTCCTCGGGAAGGCCAGCATGGGCCGCCGCAAGGCGGCCCATGCCGTTCGCCCGTCCGACCAGTTGATCTGCCACGCGAGTAGGGGGCATCGTGAAGGTGCCCGTGTTGACCGTTGGCAGGGGCTGGCCCGTCGCGGTTCGGTGCTCACTAGGCCGCCCTGGTAGAAGACGGCGGCGCCTCCCGCGCATTGGGTCGTGCGCGATGACCTCGGGATGATGCTCCAGGTTGCGCGCTGTCTACGTAGGTCACCCATTCCGCGCGACTCCAGTTCGGGTTCCGCGTCCAGTAGCGCTCGGCCTGGATAGAGGATCGCCGTGATGCCCGAGTGTGCGGGGAATTGTCTCTTGAGGCGGAGCTAGCTGCGAGCGCTACTTACCGCCGCCGGCGACGCTGTGAGCTCCGCCCTCGGGACGGAGCAATAGGCAACCCCGTCGCCCTTGCCCGTTCCCTGACCACGATCATCTGCGCGCCGAGCGTGATCGCGAGCATCAGCGGGATGGAGGTCGGCGATGCGGCCACCTTCGCACCCATCGCAGCTGCGACGCCGCTGGCGGATGATGAAGAACACGACGACGACCAGCCCACCCACAACGTACAGCGCGTCCTTCATCGCGTACGGAGACGGTAGCTCCGTTCACGCGGGTGAGGCAACCTGGGCGGACGCGACCACGATCGACGCCGAGACGACGGCGGTCCGCGCCGCCCGGGGAGCTCAGACCTCCCGGCGACAGAAAAGACGTCCTGCGGCCGACACGCCTCATGCGATGCCGGCCGCAGGACGTCGTAGGTTTAGGTCTGCGCGATGTGCTCGCGCCGGATCGCTCCGTCGAGTGTCGGAACATCGACGGAAGGACGGTGAGCGCGAGGTAGACGCCCGCCGCGCCGACGAGGGTGTAGACAATTCGGCTCACGGGGTTCGTCTCGCCGAATGAGTCCCCGGTGATCTCAGCGACGAGATCGAACTCGAAGAGTCCAACGAGACCCCAGTTCAGTGCGCCGACGATGACGAGCACAAGCGCAATGGGGTTGAGCAGTCTCATGTGTTCATTCCTCCCAGTCCAGGTTCTCAGCTCTTCGGAACGAGAACCTTGTCGATGACGTGGATGACTCCGTTTGTGGCGAGGACGTCGGTCTTGGTGACTTGCACCGTGCCGTTCAGGAACACCTTGCCGCCGCGCATGTCGATCGTCACCCGCTGACCGGCGAGCGTCCTTGCGGACTTGCCGTCGAGTCTCAGGACCTGCGCGGCCCGGATGTCGCCCTTGACGACGTGGTACAGCAGAACCTTCTTCAGGAGCGCGGGGTCGCTCTTCACGGCCTTGAGGGTCGCCCGAGGAAGCTTCGAGAACGCTGCGTTCGTCGGCGCGAAGACCGTGTACGGCCCCTTGGCAGTGAGGGCGCTCGCCAGTTTCGCTCGCGTGAGGAGCGATACGAGCGTCGTGAACTGCGGCAGCGAGGCCGCCGTCTTCGTGATGTTCTGCGCCGGCGTCGCCGGCGTCGCTGATGCAGCCCCAACTGACGAGACGCACACCGCGGCGATGCTCGCGAGAAGCAATAGGGTTTTCGACACGTGCCCTCCTTGTCTAGTGTCTGTAGATAGTTTCTATAGCATTTGCCCACGCTCTGGACAAGGTTGATCGCCGCGATTTATGCGCTATTTGCGACAAATACTGACCAGTCGAAGGGAGAACTGTCCGCTCCTTGTATAAGTTCTGCTCGTGGCTGCCACACTCCTGAGGATCGGCGAGCTGTCCCGAAGGACGGGCGTCTCGCCTGAGCTCCTGCGCGCGTGGGAGCGCCGCTACGGGCTGCTCGAGCCCGGACGGACGTCGGGTCGCTTCAGGCTGTATTCGGAGGCGGATGTGGCTCGCGTCGGGAGCATGCGTGCTCATCTCGAGGCCGGCCTGTCGGCGTCGGAGGCTGCTCGCGCCGCTCTGGCAGAGCGTTCACGCGCCGACTCACCCCTTCTGCAGGACGGTGCCGACGAGCTCGCGCACGCACTCGAGCACTTCGACGACGTCGGTGCGCAGGCTGCGCTCGATCGGTTGCTCGCGGGTCTTTCGCTCGACGTCGTTGTGCGTGACGTGCTCGTCCCGTATCTGCACGAGGTCGGGGAGCGGTGGGCGCGAGGTGAGCTCTCGGTCGGCCAAGAGCACTTCATCAGCAACGTCTTTCGAGGTCGGCTGCTCGCGCTCGCCCGCGGGTGGGATCGCGGGCACGGACCGCGCGCTGTCCTCGCGAGCGCCGAGGGAGACCAGCACGACCTTCCCGTGCTGCTCTTCGGAGTCGTCCTGCGAACGTACGGGTGGCGCATCACGTTTCTCGGAGCCGACACGCCGGTTGCGTCGCTCGCGGAGACCGTGCGGGCGATTGAGCCGGACGTGGTCGTCGTGGCGGGATCGGTGCGAGGTGTCCTTGACCCGCTCGTCGACCAACTCCGCGAGATCGCGCGAGACGCGCGGTTGTACCTTGCGGGAGCCGCTTCGAACGAGGATCTCGCACGCCGGGCCGACGCCGTTCACCTCGATGGAGACCTCGTCGCTGCGACCCGGAGCGTCAGTGCGGCAGCCTGGTCGACTTAGCGGCGAGGGTTTCCGTCACGACGCGAAGGCCAGCCTCGCCGCGTTGTCGAACGACGTGAGCTCGAAGGGAACGAGCGTCCGCAGCCGCTCCTCGCGCGCAATAGTCGGACTCTTCAGTCCCTCGATCAGCGGGCGGGCGACGGAAGCGCCGACAGGAGTAACGAGATGAAGCCAGAGTGACGACAATCTTGGCGTTAGCACTGGTACCTCGAGGATCCATGGCCGTCGGCCGCGCAGGACCGCGATCCGCTCCATCATCTGGCGGTACGTCATCACCTCAGGCCCGCCGGCATCGAAGCTCTCTCCAAGCGCAGCGTGGTTGCCGCATACACCGGCGAGATAGCGGCTCACGTCAGCAAGCGCAATCGGCTGAGTGGGCGTCGAGACCCAGCTCGGGGTGATCATCGCCGGCAGGCGATCAACGAGGGCGACAATCGTCTCGAAGGCGGCGCTGCCTTTGCCCACGATCATCGCGGCGCGCAGTGTCGTAACCGGAACCGCTCCGGAGGAGAGGCGCTCCCCCGTCTCGCGCCTGCTTCGCAGATGCGGGGAGGCGGTGGGGTCGTCATCGCCGAGTCCGCCGAGATAGACGATCTGCTTCACTCGCGCCCGCTCGCACGCCGCCGCGACATTCTCCGCGGCTACTCGATCCTGCTGTTCGAAGTCACGGCTGCCGAGAGAATGGACGAGGTAGTACACAACCTCTGCGCCCTCGACAGCTCGGGCGACGTCGTCGACGGAACTCGCGTCGCCCTCGAGCCAACGGACGCCTTCCCCCGCTGGCGCGCCTGGAGCGCGAGACGGCGACGAGCTCGTGGTCGGCCACGAGGAGCGGGAGGAGTGCGCTCCCGACGACTCCGGTCGCGCCAAAGACCGTGATCTTCACACGCTTGCCCTTGAGGCAAGCACCTCGAAGTAGCTGCGGCTGACGGCGGCGTGCAAGGGACTCTGTCCCTTGGCGTAGAGCGTTCCCGTCCACCGGGGTGCGCCGAGACGTGCTGCGAGGCGTGGAAGATACTCCTCGACGACAACGCTCAACTCGACCTCTCCGTCAGCGTGCCGCTGCGCTACCGTGACCGACCCGCCGGCCCGCAAGGCGAGTAGGCCACCCTGGATTGCGTACCGGCACGAGACGACCTCGCCTGAGAATTCGAGCTCGGGTCCCCCGAAGCGGAGGAGACTCGCGCCGCCGAGCAGGGTGAGGCGGCCACCGTCATCCTTCCAGCGCGCACGCACACCCCCTCGAGTAACCCGACGCACCGCCTCCCAGTACGCGATCCCGAGCCAGCGGGCACCCGATTCGGAGTTCTCGACAACCGGTTCGGAGGCGCGCACGCGTTGCGTCGACTCGAACGCACCGGAGGCGAGTATGTGCTCGCTCGTGTCCCAGCTGTGCAGCACTGGGCCACCGTAGCCAGCGGCCGGCAATCGAGGAGATCCGGGGGGAGCGATGAGCGCCGGGCGGGCTGAGCCGGCGCTCGATCTCGGTTTAGACATGACGACCCCGATCGCGCGCTAGGCCTCACGCACGGATCGCCTCGACCATCTTCGAAGCTCCCTCTGCACTTCTCGGACTAGCACGAGTCCCGCTCCAGCGTGACGATCTTGACTTCGCTCGCGAGAGCGCGCTCGAGCTTGTCGGCCACGCCGGGAAACTCGGCGTGGCGCAGGAACTCGACGAGCGTGTCCGTGTCGTCGTCGGTGACCGGGATGCCGGCGAGCATGGGCACGCGGTTGAGCGTACTGCTGTCCCCGCTATACGCGCCCTCGTACGGGCTCAGCCGACATATGTACATCCCCGCTACCAACCTGTCGGAACAGAACGCTACGAGATCGACGCGGCGCTTGTAGACGACTGTTGCAGTCCCTAGGATCGACCACGCCGTGCGCTTCACAGCCCCACTTCTCGTAGCCGTGGCGATGATCACGCTCGTTGCCTGCGGTGGTAATGACAACAAGACAGCCGCACCACTCCCGATCGGGCAGCGATTCGTCACGGCCGAAGATGCTCCCGGCTCGAAGCCCGATCCCGTGGAGACACGGCAGACGACCGTCGACCTCGACGAGTTCATCACGGCACTCCGCGACTTCACGGTCGATCCGAACACGGAAGAATTGACCGCACTGTTCAAGAAGGCCGGCTTCAAGAGTGCGGGCGTGGACACACGATTCTTCGGACAGACGCATTCGTCGGAGACCTCGGTACATGTCTTCAGTTCATTCATCGAGGTGGGCTCCGAAGACGGAGCGACGAGTGCCCTCGACTGGCTCGAGACGGATCAGATGAAGCCTTGCCCCGAGAGCTGTGCAGTGCAGAGAAGCAGCTTCGACGTGAAGGACATTCCCGGTGCACGCGGCGTCCACCGCGTCGCCACCGCTGAGGACATTAAGCGGGTCGGAAACAAGGACGAGCAACCTCAAGACGACTACTGGATCGGCTTCACCAGCGGTCCAGTCGTCTACACGATGGTTCTGCACGGCCACGCGGTTCCGGGAACTGTTTCGGAAGACCAAGCTCAACAGATCGCGAGCGCCTATTACGACCGGCTTACGGGCAGCTAGCGCGACGGGGGCTGCCGAGTTCTCTCAGAGTCGACGTCACGTCTCTGTACGAAGGTGAGGGGATCGCCGTCCCTGATCGCTGGTGTGAAAGACTCGATGAGCCCGTGGTCCACTGAGAGGAGGGTAGAACAGTGGCCGACCCAGGACGCGGCTACGCCTTCGGCGGTCCGGCATTTGTCGGCGGGATCCTCGTCGGTATCGGCCTGCAGGATGTCTCTTAGATTACAAGAAATCCCTGCAAATCGGCCTATCCGAAGCCAAGGATGAACTTGGCATCGTCCGACATGCGGTCCGGCGTCCACGGCGGCTCGAAGGTCAGCTCGGCCTCGACCTCCTCGACACCCGGAACGCTCCGCGTCGCATCGACGATCCCCTCGGCGATCATGGCGCCGGCCGGGCAGCCCATCGACGTGAGGCTGTACAGCACCCTGACGCTCGGCCCGTCGACCTCGACGTCGTACATGAGCCCGAGCTCGACGATGTCCATCCCCAGCTCGGGATCCTCGACGCCGTGCAGCGCCTCGACGACGTCCTCGCGGGTAACCACGCGGGAAAGTGTAGTGAGGGTCCGCCTAGGCGACCGCGACGAGGCTGTCCGCGCGCCTGAGGACGAGATCGAGAACATCGCCGATCGCGCGATCGAGCGAGTCGTTGTAGATCACGGGCACGTCATATCGGCGCGCCCGCTCCACGAGGTAGTCCTGGACCTCACGGATCTGCGGGAGCGCGTCGAGGTACTTCTCGAGGGGGCGCAGGCCCTCGGTCGCGTAGTCGCGGACCCAGAAGTGGCTGCGGTGCAAGCTCTCGTCCTCGATCGCGACGACGCATTGCACGACGAACGCGCCGGAGTAATCCGTGCCGAACATTCCGGGCACGAGGTGGACACCCTCGAGCACCGTGGACCAGCGCTCGGTCGCGGCGCGCTCGAGTGCGGCCTCCACACCGACGAGCACGTTGCGCGTCTGGTCGAGGAAGCCGAGAATGGCCGCGTCTCCGGACTCCTCCTCCTCTGCACGTGTGAGCGCGAGCCGTGCGTCGAAGCTCGAGTAGTGCACGGACGGCATGAACTCTTTCGAAAAGAACGTCCGCATCGTCTGTCGGATGAAGTCCGTCGACGTCACGCGCGTGATGCCGAGCCGGTGGGCGGCCTCGGTCGCGATCGTCGACTTCCCGGTCCCGGTCGCTCCCCCGATCAGGAGGAGGAGCGGGTCCTCGAGCCGCGCGAGAGCGTCGAGCCGTCGAAGCCTGCGCACCGTCCGCTCAGCCTCCTCGTCCCCGATCAGCTCGGCCGCGAGGTCGCCGAGGCGCTCGAGGTCGAGCGACACGGCACCGCGCTCCGCCAGATCCCGGTCGGCACGGCGAGCGATGAGGTACGCGCGCTCCGGATCGAGGCCGGTTACGACCAGCGCACGAGCCATGAGCCCCTTGGAGAACGGGACCTCGTCGCCGAGAGGCAACGGAAGAGTGTGACGGCGCTCTCTCATTCCTGGAATTTGGCCATTTCTAGGAGCCGTTCGTCAAGTTCCCCGTCGCCGTCGATCGCAACCACGTCGTTCGCCGCGAGCACAACCTCGATGCCGCGGTTCTGCGCGGCCTCGGCCACCACGTCGATCGCCGCTGCCTTGAGTTCCACGACGAAGACGTCTGCGTCGACGCGTGCCAGCTCATCGCGTAACGCCGCGCGATCGGCGAGGTTGCCGGAGACGTGCACGACCGTCGCGCCGGACGCGCTCTCGAGCTCTGCTCGCAGGCTCTCGTGAGCGTCCGGCGGAGCCGCAGAGAAGTACGCGACCGACCGGCCCGAAACGTCGAGGAGCGGCCGCGGCCGAAGCCGTGCCGGCACGACCTCCACCCCTTGCCGCACGACTCCTCGAACCGCATCGCGTACGGCGCCCCACCCGGACGACGCGTCGGCCATGGTTAGCACGACGAGGTCGGCACGGAGCAGGCGGTACGCGTTCAGGTAGCCGGCCGCGACAGCGGGATCCTGACGCCCTCCGACGACCGCGACAGTGCGATCGGTGGCAACGGGAGGGAGCGCGGCGCCGCTGCCGTCGAACACGACGAGCTCGGGATCGAGCTCGGCCGCGACACGGGCTCCCTCGGCGACGTTCGAGGTCGCGACTCCACCTGCGAGCCCGCCGCCGCAGCGCCTGCAACCCACCGTCGTGACACCGACCAGTGCGGCCGTCTCCAGGTGATCCGAGGCCGCATGTCGTCCGGATCGCGACAGCTCGAGGAGTGCCTCGACGGTCGGCGGCACGGTGACGACTTCGGGCTCAGGCGGCCCGCCGCGGCCCATTGCCACTACAACCACGCGTTTGTCACGCGCGAGCAGGCGTGCGAGATGGCCAGTCACCGCCGTCTTGCCGACGCGCTTCCCGGTCCCGACGACCGCGATCGATGGAAGCGGGAACGCCTCCAGCACCGGGGGATCGAGCCGGAAGTCGGCGCCGACATACGGCACGCCTCGTGCGAGCACTCGGCTGGCGAGCGCGAGCCGCGCGACCGGGCCGAGCACGGGCTCGTCCGAGAGATCGACGACGACGTCCGGGCGCAGGCTTGCGATTCCCGACTCCACGTCGGACACGAGCGGAACGCCGTACTCGTCCCCGCCCCGGAGCTTCTCCTGACCGCCGACGAGCACGGCCGCAACGAAGTCGTACGGCAGCTCGGCGAGCGCGTCACGGACGACCGGGGCGTAGTGCTCGCCGTCGACGATGGCGAGAGCCCTCACGTCCGCGTGGTGACTTCGTCCTCTATTGCGCCGGTGAACTTCGCGTACTCGAGGGTGTCGAGCGCGAACGAAACGAGCTTGACCTGCCCGTGGAAGGGATGGCGCCGCCAGACGTCGACGCGGTTTTCGTCGATCTCGATCACGTTGTAACAGGGTCGAGTGTTCCCGCGGAGTCGCAGCGAGGACACCGTGCCGGCGTTGACGACGAAGAGATCTTCGAGCCGCCACACGTATGGCACGTGCTTGTGGCCCGACAGGACGAGCCGCACGCCGGCGCGCTGCAGGCACTCGATCGCGTCGCCCGCGTCATAGACGATGTTCCGCTCCCGGCCGGTCCCGGGTACGGGTAACAGGTGGTGGTGCAGGACGAAGATCTTCAGGTCCGCCGAATTGGTAGCGAACTGCTCCTCCACCCAGCGGTAGCGCCCGCGCCCGAGCTGGCCGTGGTCGAGATCGGGCTCGCTCGAGTCGACCGCGACGATCGCCACGGGGCCCTTCTTCAGCACCGAGTTGCGCTCCCCGAACATCTCCTCGAAGTGCACGTATCCGACGTTCCTGGAGTCGTGGTTGCCGGGAACCACCACGAGCGAATCGCAGTCGACCCGGTCGAGGTACTCGCGCGCAGTCAGGTACTCGTGCCGGAAGCCGAACGTCGTGAGATCGCCCGAGCACACCACGATGTCGGGCTGAAGCTCGTTGATCTCTCCGATCGCTCGCTCGAGCAGGCTCGCCTCGAAGTACGTCTCGCCGCAGTGAAGGTCGGAAATCTGGGCGATTCGGAACACGGAACCAAGTCTACGGCCGATCAGGGGTCGTCCGAGGCGGTTGGTACGGTGGTGCAGGTGCGGGACGAAAGCCCCGTTTTCCAGGCATATTGTGGATCCGACCCTCCGCGGTTCGCGAATCGCATCGAAGTCGAGTGCGCCAAGATCCTCGACTACTACGGCATCCCCTGGGACTACGAGCCCCACTCCTTCGTCCTCGAGCGTGACGCGGACGGGCGTGTCGTGAGCGCCTTCACGCCCGGACTTCTATCTCCCGGAGCAGAACCTCTTCATCGAGGTGACCGTGATGAAGCAGTCGCTCGTGACGCGGAAGAACCGCAAGCTCCGGGAAGTCCATCGGCTCTACCCTCACGTACGCGTGAAGCTGTTCTACCGACGGGACATCGAGCGTCTCGCGCAGCGCTACCGGCTGCGGCTGGCGTCGTAGCGCGTGGAGCCTCCCGCCAGCGTGCATGCGGAGAACGGCGAGGTCGGCGATGTCTATCTCACACGGGCGGAGATCGCCGCACGCGTCACCGAGCTCGGGGAGGAGATCGCCGCCGAGTACGCCCCGCTCGACCCCATCCTCGTTGCGCCGCTGAAGTCGAGCGTCGTGTTCCTCGCGGACTTGACGCGCGCGCTCCGGATCCCGCACACGCTCGACGTGATCGAGCTCGCGCCGTACACGGACGGCCAGGACGGCGGTGCGCGACTCCTGAAGGACACGGACTCGCCGCTCGAGGACCGGCACGTCATCCTCGTCGAGGACGTCGTCGACACCGGGCTCACGCTGAACTTCCTGTGCCGGACCCTCGCCCTCCGCAACCCCGCGAGCCTTGGAGCGGTGACGCTGCTGGACCGCCCGTACCGCCGCCTGGTCGACGAGCTCCCGCTCCGGTTCGTCGGCTTCACCGTGCCGGACGAGCTGTTCGCGGGCTACGGGCTGGGGCTCGAGGAACGCTGGCGCGCGCTTCCCGATCTCCATCTCGTCAGCTCGATCGCGCTGCCGAGTGCGGCAACCGAAGCCGCGTAGCCCGAGAGCGGAGTTACAAATACTGCAGAGGGTCGACGGCGACGCCGTTGACGCGCACCTCGAAGTGGAGGTGTGGCCCGGTGGCGTGCCCGGTCGCGCCGACGTATCGACACCGTCTGGCCCTGCGCGACCGACTGCCCGACGCTGACGACGATCGACGACGCGTGCCCGTACGCGGTCGAGAGGCCGTTGCCGTGGTCGATGACCACGAGATTTCCGTACCCGCTCATCCAGCCCGCGTAGATCACGGTGCCGGCCGCGGCAGCTCGATTCGGCGCGCCGTAGGCGCATCCGATGTCGATGCCCTCGTGCATGCGGCCCCAGCGCATCCCGAAGCCACTCGTGACGACGCCGTCGCATGGCCAGATGAACCCGGCGGACGACGGCCGGCCGCTCCCCGTCGAGCCCGCATCCTGCTGCGCGCCTCGGATCGTCGCGGCGAGCGCGGCGCTCTGCGCCGCCAGCGATTCGGCCTCTTGCACGAATTCCGCGCGGGTCTCGCGCGTGTCGGCAAGCGCGCTCTCCTTGAGCGAGCTGACCGTCGCGAGGCGATCGCGCTCGGCGGCGAGCTGGTCGCGAGCAGCGCGGGCCTCTGCGGTGCGCTCGGCGATCGCTGACACGGCCGCGGCCTGGAGCCGCTTGGTCTCGATCGTCGCTCTGCGCTCAGCCGCGGCCCGGGCCTTTGCCGTTGCGACCTGGCGCGCGATCTGCTGGTCCTGCCGTCCGATTCGCGCCAAGAGCTCGACGTTGTCGATGACCTCGTCGAAGCTCGATGCCGAGACGAGGAAGGCGAGCATGTCGGGCGGCTCGTCGATGTAGGCCGCGCGCACGCGAGCATCGAGGATCGCGATGGCCTTGTCGTACTCGGTGCGGAGCCGCTCGAGCCGCTGCGTCTGTGCGTCGAGGAGCGCGGCGAGACGGTCGAGCTGCGCCTGCGCCGACGAGAGCTCCGCTTCGAGGTTCGACACGCTCGCCTCCGCGGACGAGACCGCGTCTTCGGCGGACTGGAGCTCGTCCGCAACGGCCGAGAGCTGCGACGTGAGGACACCCTCGTGTGCCCTCGACGCCGAGATCTCGGACTGCAGGGCGGCGATGCGAGCGTCGGCGGAGGCCTTCTGCCCAACGGGGTCGTCGGCGGCCGCAGGAGCAGCTGCGACCAGCGCCAGAACGAGCCCGACGAGGGCGAGCGATCGCCGTCCCATCCCCGTCAGTTTCGCCCATCCGTCGGCGACCCCTCCCCTGCTTCGCCCAACGCCTGCAGTGCAGCGGCTGCCTCGCGCCGAAGCGGGCCGACCTGTGCCCGGTAGTCGTCGTCCGAGACAGTTCCGGTTCGGTGATCGAACTCGAGCTCCTTGAGCGCAGCGAGTGCCCTGTCGCGCGCCTCGAGCAGCTCGAGTCGCCTCACCTCCGCCTCGTCGAGTTCGACGAGATCGTCCGACTCGGGCTCGGGCTCGCGGAGAAACGGCAGTGCGACCGCGACGACGCACGCGACGGCGAGCGTCGCAGCGAGCACGAGTGCGATCGTCAACGCGTGGCGGGGAGGCCGACCGCGGAGGCACGCGCGACGAGCCTGCGCTGCTCCCGGCGGTCGGGCCAGAGCGTGATCACGGAGCCGAGGAGGAAGACGAGCCCCGCGAGCCAGATGAGGTTGACGAGCGGCTTCACGAACACGCGGAAGTACACGGTCCCGTTCGGATCGATCTGCTCGGCGATCACGAAGAGATCCTCGCCCGTCAGCTTGTCACTGCGGATGCCTACCTCGTTGGAGACCTGCTGCTCGATCGTGTACGCGTTCTTGCCGGCCTGCAGCGTGCCGAGGTCGCGATCCCCGCGCCGTACGCCGAGCGTCGCCCGGATCTCGGTGGCATTCGCTCCCGTGTGCTCGCTGAGCGAGCGGTAGACAAGCGTGTAGTCACCGATGTGCATCGACTCACCCTTGACGAGCTTCGCCTCGGCGACGGAGTCGAAGGCGCTCGACCCCGCGACGCCGATCGCGAAGAGAACGACGGCCGCGTGGACGACGTAGCCGCCGTAGCGGCGACGGTTGCGTCCGATGAGCGACGAGAACGCCCCGAGCCAGGTCGCCGCGCCGAGCGCCTTCCGGGCACGCGTCCCCCGCGCGAACTCCAAGACGATGGTCGCGAGAACGAATGCCGAGAACGTGTAGGCGACGAGACCCGGAACGGAGCTTCCTGCCCCCGCCAGAGCAGCAGTACCCCGGCCGCGAGAGCGACGATCGTGGGCCAGCGGAACGTGGTCGCGAGGCTCCGGAGCGACGCACGGCGCCAGGCGATGAGCGGGCCGATGCCCATCAGCAGCAGGAGAGGCAGGCCGAACGCACGGAGGAAGAAGTCGTAGTACGAGCGTCCGAGGACGACCGCTTCGCCCCGCACGGCCTCGGACAGCATCGGGTAGACGACGCCCCAGAGGATCGCGAGACACAACGCCAGCAGCAGCAGGTTGTTGTAGAGGAACGCGGCCTCGCGCGAGATGGGCGACTCGAGCTTCGTCGGCGAGCGCAGCAACGGGAGCCGCCGGAGCACGACCACCAGCGAGACCGCGACGGTAAGGGCGATGAACCCGAGGAACCACGGGCCGATCGAGCTCTCGGTGAACGAGTGAATCGAGTTGACGACGCCTGAGCGCGTGAGGAACGTGCCGAAAAGCGCGAGCGAGAACGCGAGGATCACGAGCAGGACGTTCCAGATCTTCAGCATTCCGCGCTTCTCCTGGATCATCACGGAGTGGAGGAAGGCCGTCGCGGCGAGCCACGGCATGAGCGCTGCGTTCTCGACCGGATCCCAGGCGTAGTAGCCTCCCCAGCCGACCTCGACGTACGCCCAGTGACTCCCGAGGAGCTGTCCGACGCCGAGCGCGGCCCAGGCGAACAGCGTCCAACGCCGCGTCGCGATGAGCCAACGCTCGTCGAGCCTCCCGGAAAGGAGCGCGCCCATGGCGAAAGCGAACGGAACGGTGAGCCCGACGTAGCCGAGGTAGAGGAGCGGCGGGTGCGCCAGCATGTAGGGGTTCTGCAGGCTCGGCGTCATCCCGGCGCCGTCGGGCGGCGCGGGCTGTGTGGCGAAGGGGCTCGCGACCGCGACGACGAGGAACGAGAAGAAGGTCGCAACCGCGGCGAAGACCGGAACCACCCAGACGATGAGGTCGCGCGCCCACGCCCGGTTCAGACTTACCGCGGCGGCACCGAAGCCCGTCAGGATCAGCAGCCACAGCAGCAGCGATCCCTCCTGCCCTCCCCAGAACGCCGAGATGGTGTACGGAGTGGGCAGCGCGACGCTCGTCGTCCGCGCAACGTATTCGAACGAGAAGTCGTTGCGGAGGAGCGCCGAGAGGAGCACGAGAGCAGCGACGCCAGTCGACACGAACGAGGCGATAAGCGCGTTCTGGGCCGAGCGCGCGAGCCGGCGCCGCCCGTGGTACGCGGCGTACGCCCCAGCGACGAGCGCGTACAGCGAGAGGCCGAGGGTGACGAGGAGCGCTGCGCGACCCAGCTCAGGCACAGGCCCGCCTTAGGCGGAGTCGGTGCTCTTCTTCGGCGCGTACTTGGACGGGCACTTCGTGATGAGCGAGTTTGGCTGCGCGACGAACGTTCCACGCTCGAGCCGGCCGTCGACCACGATGTGGCGTCCTACCTTGAAGAGATCGGGCACCGAGCCCGTGTAGCGGACGGCGACGGCAGTCGTCGAATTCCCGCCGATGTCCTTGAGCTTGAAGTGCAGACCGCCTGCGTGCGCGTCACCCGTTACCGGGCCGGCGACGACGCCGGCCAGCTGCACGGCACCGGTTCGACCGGCGAGCTGGCTCGGGGAGACCGAAGGATTGCCGCCACCCGCGATCGACGTGTAGAGCAGGAACACCGCGAGCACCGCGGCCACGGAGAGAGCGATGACGAGCCGCGCCGGGCTGGCGTTCCTTGTCACGGCCCCAGTCTAGCCCGGGTGGACTCTCAGGCCCTGCGAGACCTCGACTACGCGGCCTTCTCGGCCGAGTCCCATTCGGGGGCACGCCGATTGGGCATGCGGTACCCGTGGTCGAGGCACAACGAGCCGGGAGACTCCTCTGTGAGAGCGTCGCAGTACCCCTTGCCGTACGCGGCGCGGATGAAGGCGGCGACGATCTCGAGACTCCAGTCTGAGACGTCGGCCGCCTCGCGCCAGAGGTCGGCCAGTCGCAGGTCGATGTCGAGCTCGAGCAGATCGATACGTGACGGGTCTCTGGCCACGCTTCGAGCGTACGGACCTCGTCGGACGGACTTTCAGACGCCTCCTATTGCTCCTCGGCGCGCACGGTGAACGGCATCGTCCAGTCCTCGCGTGATGCGCCGTCGATCGTCAACCTCCACTCGTAGCGACCGGGCTCGAGAGGGAGAGGCGTGGAGTTGACCGCGACCGGGAAGTCGAGCGGCGTCCCCGGCTTGAGCCCCGGCGGACGACCCACCTCGAACTCCCCACCGAACGCGACCACCTGGTCGGAGTCTTCATCGCTGTCGAACCCGACCGCAACACCGTCGGAGTCGAGGAGCTCGACCGAGAACGAGTGACGGGTGTTTGCCTGATCCCACGGAACCTGGATGAGCAGGCCGATTCCGAACGATGCCGGCTCGGGACCCGTCTGCGACCAGCCCCCGCCCACGATCGTCAGCTTGCCGTCCGAGACGACCGCGTAGTCCGCCAGGAGCATGTTCGCCTTCACAGTCCGTAGGCAATCACATCGAGCAAGAGGACCTCGGCGTCTAGGATCGAGAGGTGGCTACGCGCGTTCGTGTCGGGCCCGCCCGTATGCCGTCCCGCGAGTCCCCGGAGCAGGCGATCGAGACCGTCGTCGGTCGCGGGTACTCCGCCTGCGAGATCGACTTCGAGAGCGGGTTCTGGATGGACTACCCGTTCGCCGAGCGGCTCGGCGAGTTCGCTCGCGAGCACGACGTCGCCCTGTCAGTGCATGCGCCGCTGTTCGGCTTCATGGGACATCTCGAAGCGAGCGGCCGGAAGTTCACCTCGGCCGTTGGCGCACTCGACCGCAGCGCGGGCATCGCGGCGGCCAGCGGCGCGGAGCTCGTCGTGTTCCATCCGGGGTTCCTCCTCGGTCGCAGCCGGGAGGACGCGATCGACGCCGTCGTCGAGCAACTCGGCACGCTCCGCGAGCGGCTCGAGAACAAGGACCGCGGGGTTCCGTTCGGGATCGAGGTCATGGGCCGTGTCCGCGACCTGGGATCGGTCGACGACGTCGTGGAGATCTCGCGCCGCGTCGATTGGGTCCGACCTGTGCTCGACTTCGCACACATGCATGCGACGAGTGACGGGGCATTCCTCGAGCCCGAGCCCTTCCGCGACGCGCTGAGGAAGGCGGACGCCGTCCTCGAAGACGGCGCACCGTTCCACATCCACTTCTCCGACATCGCCTTCGCGAACCGCAACGAGACGAAGCACCTCCCCTACGGCGAGGGGACGCTCCGCGCCGAGCCGCTGCGCGACGCGCTGGCGGCTTTCGATCGCCCCGCGACCGTGATCTCGGAGTCGCCCGACGAGGAGTCGAGTCAGGCGATTCGCTCGGCCCTCGAGTCGGTCTCCTCCGCCGAGAGCTCGGCGATCCGAGCCTCGTAGACCGCCGCGTCCTCGTCGCGTCCTCGCGCGCGCAGGAACTCCGTAAGGCGCTCGAGAGGATGGAGCTCGTAGAGCTTGAGGTTCGAGTCTCGCGCGTCCGCGATTGCCGACAGGAAGATCTGCTCCGCGTCGTCGTCGCGACCCTGGGCCGCGCGAATTCCCGCAAGTGCAGTCGCGGCGAAGATCCGGCAGCTCGTATCCTCCGGCACCGCATGCGCTCGTGCGTCGAGCGCGAGCCGTTCCCCTTCGTCGATCTTCCCGAGATCTGCGAGTGTCGTCGCGAGCGCCGCCTGGAAGTCGGGAACGAGGCCGCGATCGCCGCGGGACACGGTGATGCGGAGGGCCTCGCGGAACAGCTTCTCCGAGCGCTTGAGGTCGCCTTTCTGGCGCGCGACCCAGCCGAGCTTCATGAGTGCGTTGGCCATGACGGGCTCCATGCCGAACTCCTCGGCCGTTGCTCGCGCCTCCTCCATCATCGTCTCCGCCGCGTCGAGCTCCCCCTTCACCCGGAGGAACCAGGCGTACGCGAGCGTGGCACTCAGCCGCGCACGCACGCTCCCGGTCTCCCCTGCGAGCTCCAGCGCACGCGTGAGCAGGAGCTCGGCCTCGTCGAGCTCGAGCCGGATGATGTGCGTCTGAGCGAGCGCCTGTGCCGCGATCGTCTGGAGGTCCTTCCGGCCCGCGTCGAGAGCAGTCACGTACGCGCGCTCCATGAAGTGGACGACCTCCTCCTCGTTGCCCATCCAGTTCCCGACCATCGAGCGAGTGGTGAGCGCGTCGAAGTGCGCGACCGGATCGCTCTCACGCTCGAGTATTCGAAGGGCGTCGTCGACCAGCGTGCGTGCGTGCACCGCGTCGCCGTCGCGCTTGACCGCGGCTTCGCCGAGCGCCGTGAGGGCAAGCGCCTCGAGGACGGGCTCGTCGTGCTCGTGCGCCTGA
Organism: uncultured Gaiellaceae bacterium; assembly: GCA_963778725.1. Taxonomy (GTDB): domain Bacteria; phylum Actinomycetota; class Thermoleophilia; order Gaiellales; family Gaiellaceae; genus GMQP-bins7. The sequence goes on along the minus strand of CAVZVL010000017.1, from coordinate 32,565 downwards.
TCCCGGACCTTCGTCATCTCCAGCTGCACGGCGCCCCAGTCCTGGAGTCGCCAGGCGGCTCTCGCGGCGACGTACCGGGCACTCAGCGTCGGCCGCAGCTCGAGAGCGCGAAGACCGAGCGTGCGTGCGTTCGCGTACGCCTCCCGCGCAATCGCTCGCTTCGCGGCCTTCACGAGTGCGTCGGCGGCCTCGTCCGCGAGCTCCTCGGGCGGCGCCCCCTCGAGCTCGCTCAGGAACTCGACGGCGCGGTCGAGGTGGTGTGCGCGGATCTCGACGAGCTCCTCCCCCGTCCGCCCGTGGAGCCACTCCGCGAACCGAGCGTGGTACTGAGCGCGCGCGAGCTTTGTCATGCCTGTGTAGGCGACCTCACGGATCAGCGCGTGCTTGAACCGATACGCAGTCTCACTGGAGATCGAGGACCGTGGCTCCCGCAGCAGGAACTCGCGCTGGAGCAGGCTGTCCACGAGCGCGTTGTGGTCGCCGACGTCCGGAGCAAGGTGCTCGAGCGCGCCTTTCCAGAAGACCCTCCCAATGACGGAGGCGCGCTGGAGGAGCGTCTTCGCCTCCGGCGCAAGGTGGTCGATGCGGGCCGCGATCAACGCCTGCAACGTGTCAGGAACGCGATCGACAGCTGCGCTTGCAGACCCGCTCTCGACGAGCATGCGAATCGTCTCCTCGACGAACAGCGGATTTCCTTCGGCACGGTCGATTGCCGCCTGTGGGAGCGACCGCGGTCGCTCGCCCGACGCGCCCGCGAGCTGGCTGAGGAGCTGCTCGACGAGCTCCGCGCTCTCCTCCTCGGAGAGCGGCTCGAGCTCGATCGCTGTCGAGCGCACACGACCTCCACCCCAGCCCGGTCGCGCGTCGAGGAGCTCCGGTCGGGCGAGGCAGAGGATGAGAACCGGCGCGCGAAGTCGGTCCGCGAGGTGCTCGATCAGGTCGAGGAGCGGCGGTTCGGCCCAATGGATGTCCTCGAAGCGGAGGATGAGCGGCTGCACGTCCGCGATGCCCTGCATCACCTCGCGCGCTGCCCAGGCGATCTCCTGCGGGCTCCGCTCGCCCTCCAGCGCCTCCATCAGCCCTGCTGCGAGACCGAGGACGTCAGCGACTGCATCCTCGGCGCAGCACTCGCGCAGCTTCTCGAACGCCTCCTCGAGCGGATCGTCGTCGGAGATCCCCGCGGCCGCCTTGATCATCTCGGCCAGCGGCCAGTACGTCACACCTTCGCCGTACGGGAGCGCACGCCCCACCAGGACGCTCGCGCGTTCCACGCTGTCGAGGAACTCCCGCGTCAGCCGGCTCTTCCCCACACCGGCCTCGCCGTAGATCGTGAAGAGGTGTGCGCGCTGATCCCTGAGCGCGCGATTGAACGTGTTCTCGAGCAGCTGGAGCTCGGCCTCGCGTCCGACGAGGGGCATCCGCGGGACGAGTGGCCTCCCACTCCCGTCGAGAATGTCGACCACACGCCACGCGCGCAACGGCCCGTCGATGCCCTTGAGCTCGAGCGGGCCCGCGTCCTCGACCACGAGGCAGCTTGCCGCGAGACGGTACGCCGTCGGCCCGATGAGGATCTCGTCCGGACGCGCCGCCGACTGAAGGCGGGCGGCGAGGTTCACGGCCTCCCCCGTCGCGAACGTCGAATCGTAGTCCTCGACGACCACCTCACCGGCCTCGATCCCGATCCGTGCCTGGAGCCCGAGGTCCTCGAGGGCTTCGCGAATCGCGAGCGCCGCACGAGTCGCGCGCTGCGCGTCGTCCTCGTGGGCCTGCGGAACGCCGAACGCGGCCATGACCGCGTCGCCGGCGAACTTCTCGACGATCCCCCCGTGCTGCCCGACGGACTCGGCAACCGTCTCGAAGAACTCGTTCACGCGCCGACGCACGACCTCGGGGTCGGACGCGGTGACGAGCCGGGTCGAGTCGACGATGTCGACGAACAGGACCGTTGCGAGCTTCCGCTCCACGTATGAAGTGTAGAAACGACGTCTGCCGCTCCGCCCATCCCGGTGGATCTAGAGTCCGGACAGTGCTCGATCCGTCGGTCTTCAAGGCGTACGACGTCCGCGGCATCTATCCGTCGCAACTCGACGAGGACGGCGCGTATCGCGTGGCACGCGCGTACACGACGCATTTCGAGCCGCGATCGGTCGCACTCGGCCACGACATGCGACTCTCGTCGCCTGCGCTCGCAGCAGCCGCCGCCGAAGGGATCGCCGACGCAGGCGCCGACGTCGCCGACCTGGGCCTCGTCGGGACGGAGATGCTCTACCACGCCGTGACCGAGCTCGAGCTCGACGGCGGCATCTGCGTCACGGCGTCGCACAATCCCAAGGAGTACGCAGGAATGAAGATCGTCCGCCGCGGCGCACTTCCGGTGGGCGGCGACTCGGGGCTGGCGGAGATCCGGGCGCTCGCGGAAGCCGGCTTCGAGGCGCCGGGAGAGCGCGGGACGATGAGCAAGCAGGACGTGTGGCCGAGCTTCGTCGCGAAGGTTCTGTCGCTCGTCGACGTGGAGGCGATCCGCCCGCTCAGAGTGGTCATCGACGCCGCAAACGGGATGGCCGGCGCGATGCTCCCGCCGGTTCTCGAGCAGCTGCCGCAGCTCGACGTGGTGCGCTGCTACTTCGACCCGGACGGGAGCTTCCCGAACCACGAGCCGAACCCGCTCCTCCCCGAGAATCGCGAGTTCATCGTTCGCAAGGTGAAGGAGGAGTCCGCCGACCTCGGCGTCGCCTACGACGGCGACGGCGACCGCTGCTTCTTCGTCGACGACACGGGCGAGTTCGTGCCCGGGGACTTCGCGACGGCACTCATGGCTCAGGCCGTCCTCGAGAAGGCCGCGGGCGAGAAGGTCATCTACGACGTCCGCGCGAGCTGGGCCGTGCCCGAGACGATCGAGCGCGCTGGTGGCGTCGCGTTGATGAACCGCGTCGGCCACGCCTTCATCAAGCAGCGCATGCGCGCCGAGGACGCTGTCTTCGCGGGCGAGGTCTCCGCCCACTACTACTTCCGCGAGTACTCCCAGGCCGACACCGGGGTCGTGCCGTTCCTCGTGATGCTCGAGCTCGTCTCGAAGAGCGGCAAGCGGCTTTCCGAGCTCCTCCGCCCCTTCCGTGAGCGCTTCTTCCTCACCGGCGAGATCAACACGCCGGTCTCGGACGTCCCGCTGAAGCTGCAGGAGCTGAAGGAGCGCTATACGGGCGAAGGCGGGCGCGTGTCCCACCTGGACGGAATCTCGATCGACTTCGACGACTGGCACTTCAACGTCCGGCCGTCGAACACCGAGCCGCTGCTCCGGCTGAACCTCGAGGCGCTCTCCGAAGGGCTGATGGTCGAGAAGCGCGACGAGGTGCTCATGCTGATCCGTTCGTGAGCGACGCACCCGAACTCGGGCGCGTCACCGACCGGCGTCCGCCGTTCAAGTACTCGGCTCTCGCCCGCGTGTGGTTCTCCGACACGGACGCACAGGGCGTCGTCTACTACGGCCGGTACCTCCCGTACTTCGATCACGCGAGAACCGAGTACCACCGGCACGTCGGGGTGCTCACCACCCCCGGTCGCGAGTTCGTGATGCGCGCGTCGAGCGTCGAGTACCACGCCCCTGCTCGCTTCGACGACCTCATCGAGGCATTCGTGCGCGTCAGCAGGATCGGCCGCTCGAGCATGACGTACGAATGCGCCGCATACCGGCTCCCGGACGACACGCTCATGGTCACTGCCCAGCAGACCCTCGTCCTCGTCGACATCGAGAGCAGGGTCCCCGTCCCGGTGCCTGACGACGTGCGCTCGGCCATTCGTGGGTTCGAGGGAGATGATCTCGCCGCGTGAACGGACCTGCCATCGAGATCGCCGAGATCCTCGAGCGAGGAGGAGACGCCGACGACACTCTGCGCCAGGTCGTGTCCGCTCTCGCGGCGCGGCCGGACGTGTCCTGGGCCGGGATCGCCTTCGTGGAGGAGGGGGTGCTCCGCCTCGGCCCGGCAGCAGGCCACGAGGACGACGTGGGTCGCGTTCGAACGGAGGTCTCGTTCCACGACGCAAAGGTCGGCGAGCTGTGGGTCGACGGCACGCTTCCTCAGGACGAGCTCGCGCCCATCGCGGCGCTGATCGCTCCACTCGTCCTCATCGGCTGGGATACCGGCGGGGCCGCGTGGGAGCCGTAGAGCGCTGTTCGGACTCACTCGATCGAGGGATCATCCCTCGGTTGGGTGGGGTACCTCATTCGAGGGATTGCATCCCTCATTCGTGTGATTACAAGGAGATGCGGGGAGAGGGGAAGGGAGCCGCGCGCTCGCCTCTGGCGGGCGCGCGGTCATTGCTCCGACCCCCACCGGTCGGTGCCGGCTCGCTACCGCTCTCCCCTCTACTAGTTGCGCAGCGCGGAATCCGCTCGCGCGGATTCCGCGCGCGAGAGTCAAAGAGCTCTTGGCTAGCGCTCATTGCTGCGTCACAGTCCTAGTTACACCTGGCCATGCGGCGTCAGTCGTGGGAGCGCGCGAGGCGCCGCACCTCGGCCCGCCGATCCGCGAACCGGACCACCTCGTACGCGATCAGCCCGCAGAGGAGGGCCGCCGCCAGCCCGAGCGTCACGAGCGCGGGAAGCTCACGTGCGAGCGGATAGAGACCGAGGGCGACCGCTGCGGCAACGAGACGCTGCCGACTGAGTGTGTGGACGAGGCGCCACCGGAACCCGACGTGGGCCAACAGGTACACGGCAACGCCGCCGACGAGCGCAATGGCCGGGACGGTGTCGAGGGGATCGTCCACGTGCAGGAACGTCTTCTTGAGTCCCAACGCAAGGAGGACGATCCCCGCGACCATCGGGAAGTGGAGGTACGAATAGGCGTCGCGCGCGAGCTCGTTCTGCTCACGTCCCGGCGTCGCCTCGCTCAGGCGTCGCTCGGCGAGCCACACGACCACGTCGAAGTAGAGCCACCAGAGTGCCGCCGCGATCGCGATTCCGAGTACCGCTGCGACGATTACCCCTGCGTCGAGGCCGGTGTTCGCGCCGACGCCTATTGCGACGATCGACTCGCCGAGCGCGATGATGATGATCAAGCCGTGGCGCTCGGCGAAATGCCCGGGCATCAGCTGCCACCCAGTCGAGCCGAACACGTACGGTCCGCCGAGATCGAGCAGCAGAGCGAGCGACCAAATCGCCCCCTGGAGCCATCCGTCCGTGAACGAGGCGCAGATCAGCAGTGTCACCCCGATTGCCGTGCTCGCCGCGAGTCCGGTCACCGACCGACGAAGCTCGAGCTCCTCCCGGCTCGCGATCGTGAAGAGCCAGATCTGGGCGCTTCGGACGATCGCATAGGCGCACGCGAAGATGAGCGCGTCGTCACCGAAGGCGTTCGGAACACTCAGCGCAGCAATGAGGAACGCGGCCATCGCCGCGAAGATCGCGAGGCGGACGGCGCCCTCCTCGGGATCGACGACGCTCGTCAGCCAGGCGTACCCGACCCACGACCACCAGAGGACGGCGAGGACGAGCAAGCCGCGTGCCATGCCGCCCCACGTGGGATCTGCCGCCATGAGCGTCGTGCACTGCGTGAGCGCGAGCACGAAGACGAGGTCGAAGAACAGCTCGAGCGGGGTGACACGCTCCTCCTCGCGACGAACTGCCGTCAGGCGACGCGTGCGCGAGCCGACGTCCACGGAGCGATCTTCGCACGCTCGGGTAGCTCCACAGCGGCGTCCTCCGGGACGCAGAACTCGCACGTAGGGTGCTCTCCGTGCGGCCGCGAGCAGCCTTTGCAACCCGCCTCGTGCTCCCGGTGGCGCTCGTCGACCTCGTCGTTCTCATCGCGCTCGGCAACCGCTACGGCTACCACCGGGACGAGCTGTACTTCCGCGCCGCCGGTCGCCATCCGGCGTTCGGATACGACGACCAGCCGGCGCTGACGCCGCTCATCGGTCGGCTCAGCACAACGCTCTTCGGCGATACCCCGCGCGGACTGCGCGTGTTGTCGGCCGTCGCCATGGCAGTCGTCGTCGTGCTGGTCGCGCTCCTCGCCCGCGAGCTACGGGCGGGAACGTCGGCTCAGTTTCTGGCGGCGGTCTGTGCAGGCGTCTCCGGGATGGTCCTCGTCGCGGGTCACCTACTCTCGACCGAGACGTTCGACGTTCTCGTCTGGGTGGTCGTGGTGGTGCTCGTCGCGCGTCTGCTCGACGGAGGTGACCCGCGTCTCTGGCTGGTTGTCGGCGCGACCATCGGGGTCGGGCTCGAGAACAAGCACCTCCCACTGTTGCTCGTCGCCGCGCTCGTCGTCGGGCTGGCCCTCGACCGGCGACTCGTCCCGGTGCTCCGCTCCCCGTGGGTCTGGGCCGGCGCCGCGATCGCACTGCTGCTCTGGATGCCGAATCTCACGTGGCAGGCCGCGCACGGCTGGCCCCAGCTCGAGCTCGCCGGACAGATCCGCCACGAAGAGGGAGGCGAGAACCGCGCGATGCTGGTCCCGTTCCAGTTCCTCTTGATCGGGCCCCCGCTCGCCCCGGTGTGGATCGCCGGACTCGTCGCCCTGCTCCGCAACCGCGACCTGCGCCCATGGCGCCCGCTCGGACGGCGTACCTCGTACTGCTCGTCACCCTGTTCGTCCTCGGCGGCAAGGGCTACTACGCGGCGCCGCTGCTCCTCTGCCTACTCGCGCCCGGCGCGATTGTCGTCGAGCGCTGGAGCGCCGGTCGCTCACTGCGGCGCGCAGTGCTGATCGTCGCGGTCGCGGTGGCGGCGGCGTCGTCGGCGGTGATCGCCCTGCCGCTGGTGCCGGTCGACCGCCTGGCGGATACGCCGATCCCCGATCTCAACGAGGAGGCCGCCGAGACGGTCGGCTGGCCGCAGCTCGTACGCTCGGTTGCGCGCGTGCGCGACTCGCTGCCCGCAGCCGAGCGCGATCGCGCGGTCGTCTTCACGGAGAACTACGGCGAGGCCGGTGCAATCGATCGCTTCGGAGCCGCTCTCGGCATTCCGCGCGCGTACTCCGGCCATAACGCGTACTGGCGATTCGGGCAGCCTCCCGAAGGCGCCGCCCCCGTGATCGTCCTCGGCTACGAGGGCGTGCCGTCGAACTTCGTCGGCTGTCGGCGCGCGGCGCGCATCGACGACGGGGTCGGAGTCGAAAACGAGGAGCAGGGCGGGACCGTGTGGGTCTGCGCCCGGCCCGAGCTTCCATGGAGCCGGCTCTGGCCGCGGCTCCGCCATCTCGACGCCTAGCGCGACGCGCGGTACTCGTCAGCCACGCGCTTCGGCACGACGAACGCCCAGGCGTCCTCGACGAGCTCTTGCATCTCGTCCGGGCCGAGCATCGCGAGACGCACCTGAACCCAGTGGTAGCGAAGGTCCGACTCGCCTGGTAGCGAGAACTTCTCGGGCTCCGCCTCGACCAGAGCACCGCGCCATTCCTTTGGGAACGCGAAGCCCATCACCGTCCCATCGCGCGAGAACGCGAGGTACACGACGCGGCCGATCCGAAACTTCACACGGCCACGCACGATGGCCTCGGCACTGCGCGGAAGCGTGCTCGCGAACGCACGAACCTCGTCGATCGTCACCACGGCTCGTCGCCCAGGATAGGCGTCGGTCTCGCGAGGCAGGGCGCAAATGCGACGGGGTCAGGCGAAGCGCCTGACCCCGTCGAATGCCTGCCTAACCAGCTATGCCCGCGGGCCGCCGAACGCCGCTGGTGGCCCGCGCGGGAAACCGGATCCCGGCCAGAGCCCAGGATGTGCGCCCGGTCCGGGGCTGTGCAGCTCGCCGTCAACGAGGGCCTGCATCCGGTCCTGCAGCCTCGCCTTGATCTCGGTCGCCTGTGCCTTCGTGATCCGTCCGCCGGCGACGGCCTCGTCGATCTTCTTCTCCTCGGCCGCGACGAGCGTTGCTACGAGGCCGGAGACGCTCTTGCCCTTGTCCTTGGCAATCTCGGCCAGGGTCTTGCCGTCGAGCGCCTCCCGTAGCTCGTCCTCGCTCATCCCGAGGTACGCGGCTGCGGCTGCGAGGAAATCCGTGTGATGCCCGAAGCCGCTTCGCCAGAGGTCATCGCCGCCGAGTCCGAAGTCGCGGCCGTGGAAGCCGGGGCCGAAGAGGAACGGGTACGCGCCCGCGTCGATTCGCGCCTTCATCCTCTGCGCCTGCTCCTCGGTCAGCACCCGGGCGTCGACCGCGTCATCGATGCGGTTCTTCAGCGCCTGCTTCAGCGCGTCGGACAGCTCCTTGGGTTGAACGCCGAGCTGCGCGGCGGCGTCGTCGATGATCGCCTTGCTCTCGTCGTTCGGCGAGAGGATCCGGGAGGCGGCGACTGCTCCGGCCGCGCCGAGCCCCGCGACGAGCAGGATTGCCGCACCTGCGGCCGCGGCGTACGTGAGCTTCCTGCCGCGAGTCATCGAACGCATCGGATCACTCGTGCCTAAGAGACTGCTGAGAGCGGCCTAAGAAGATGCGACGAGCTGGGTCGCGGCAGCGTGCCCTCCAACGAGCCGACCGTCGCGCATACGGACGACGCGCTCGGCGCGCGAGGCGACGTCGTCGTCGTGGGTGACGAGGACCACCGTTCGGCGCTCAGCATTGCGTGACAACGACAGGAGGAGGTCGATGATCTCCGTCCCCGTCGTCGAGTCGAGGTTGCCGGTCGGCTCGTCTGCGAGCAGGACGTGGGGATCGTTCGCCAGGGCTCGCGCGATCGCGACCCGCTGTTGCTCGCCCCCGGACAGCTTGCTCGGAACGTGGTCCGCCCGCTCGGCGAGACCGACCGACGCAAGGAGCTCGAGGACGCGCGCGCGCCGCTCGCTCTGGGACGCAGACGTTGGTGCCAACGCGACCTCGACGTTCTGCGCGGCGGTGAGCGTCGGGATGAGGTTGAACTGCTGGAACACGAAGCCGAGCGCGCCGAGCCGGAGCGCGGAGAGCTCCCGGTCACCGAGGCGTGCGATGTCTCGCCCCTCGAACAGCAGCTCGCCCTCGCTCGGTCGATCGAGCGCTCCGAGGAGCTGGAGGAGGGTCGTCTTCCCGGAGCCACTGGGCCGACGATCGCAACCGACTCGCCGGCTGAGATCCCGAGATCCACCTCGCGGACGGCGTTCACGTGCGCGCCGCCGAGGATGTATGTCCGCGACACGCCTCGAAGCTCGTACACGGGCGCGCTTGCGTGTGTGGTCGTCACTGCGGCAGCCTCCTCGGCTCAGTCGATGTGGCGAAGGGCGTCGGCAGGGCGGAGACGTGATGCCCGGAGGCTGCCCACGGCTCCGGCGACAAGGCCGCCGAGCACCGCGAGCCCGACCGCCAAGAGGATCGTGGACACGCTCACGGGAGCGTCCAACGCAACATCCGTTGCGGGCGTCGTCGACGGCTCCCTGACCGAACGGCCCGAAGAACCCCGGACCGGCCTGATCGGTCGCCGCGCCGACCGTCGCCTGGAGCGTCGGGCCGAAAGCCGTGATCGCGAGCGCCCCGGCGATGCCGACGACGACCCCGACGGCTCCCCCGAGGAGGCCCTGCACGAGCGACTCGCCGGTCACCTGCCGGACGACGAGCCGCTGCGACCAGCCGAGCGCCTTCAGCGTGCCGAGCTCCCGCACACGCTTCGTCACCGACGAGAGCGTGAGCAGGCTCGCGATGAGGAAGGCGGCGAGCAGTCCGACGATGACGAGCGCCTTGCCCAGCGAGCCAGCAAGGTTCTTCGCGTCGACGAGCGTCCCGGAGACACGCGAGGCGAGGTCGGACGCCGTCGTCACGGATGCGCCGTCGATTGTCTGCTCGATCGAGCCCGCGACGGAATCGACGTCGTCGGCGCTCTCGGCCCTCACGTATGCGGTGTTCACTCGACCGACGCGGTCGGAGATCGCCTGCAGCTGCCGAGCTTCACGTAGACGTCCGACGACTGGCCGCCGAGCGGGGTCTTCGCGATCCCGACGACCGTGAACTTCTTGCCCCCGAGCTTCACCGTGTCGCCGAGGCCGAGGTTCTCCCGTACTCGCGTAGCTCTCGTTCAGGATCGCCTCGCGCGCCGTCGCCGGAGTGGAAGTATCGGCCCGACGACACCTGCCCCGGTGTGATCGCGCCGAGGCTCTTGTTCGTCTCGTCCACGCCGGAGACGCTGAGTGGAGGTCGCGTTGATGCTGCGGCGGCCCGCCTGCGTCTGGGCGCCACCCTGGTCCTGGCCGAACGCCGCGGCTGGTCGGGCTGCTCCGACTGCTTCGGGAACGTGCCCTCGACGTGGATCGAGTTGAGCGTGAGCCCGCCCGCGGCGGACGCGACGCCGTCGAGCTCCGCCATCTTCTCGACCTCGCTGCGCGGCGAAGGACAGCTGGGCGGTGGACACGAAGTCGTCGCGCGAGAACTTCTCGCCCGGGTTGCCGAGATTCGCGAGGCCGAAGCGGCCCGCGGCCGTTCTCCTGCTCGAGCTGCTGCCGCTCCTTCTCGGACAGCTGCGGAAAGCCGCCGTCGTCGGACGGCGAGAGGTCGATGGGGCGCGTCACGGACATGTCCGTGCCGACCCCGGTGAGTGGCTCGAGAATCTTCGCCTGCGCCTGGTCGAGTCCCGCGGACAGCGCGTTGACCGTCACGACGAGACCGACTCCGAGGCCGAGGCCGAGCGCGGTGAGGATCGTCCGCCCGCTTCGCCGACGGAGCTCCGAGACGATGTAGGTGAGAAAGAACATGGCGCAGAGAGAAGCGCCGGGAAGTGAGAGTCTCGTGAGCGACGGCTAAGACGTCGCTAAGAAGCCGCGCCGGCAACCGTCGGTCGCTCGGCACCGAGCCGGAGGACCATGCGCGTGCCGCCGCCGTCCGCGTTCTCGGCCACGACCTCGCCTCCGTGCGACTCGGCGACCTGGCGCACGATCGCGAGGCCGAGACCCGACCCGGGCATGCCCCGCGCCGCGCGGGCACGGTAGAAGCGGTCGAAGACGTACGGGAGATCTTCGTCCGGGATCCCGGGGCCGTGGTCGCGGACGACGAGCCGGCCGTCCCGGACCTCGACCTCGACCTCCGCGCCCGGTTCGCTCCACTTCGCAGCGTTGTCGAGGAGGTTGCCGACCGCACGCTCGAGGGTCGCCGGCACGCCTCTTACGGTGGTCGGCTCGAGCTCGACCACGTAGGTCACCTCGGGCCGGTTGCGGCGAGCCCGTTCGACCGCATCCGAGACGAGCAGGTCGAGCCGGACGTCCTCACGCGTCTCGCTCACCTGCTGCCGCTCCGCGCGAGCCAGCTCGATGAGCTCCGAGATGAGGGTCGTCATCTCGCCGAGCTGCTCGACCACGTCCGAGAGCAGCCGCCGCCGCTCCTCCGGAGGAAGCGTTCGGTCGCCCGCGAGCACCTCGATGTTCGTCCGGACGCTCGTCAAGGGCGTGCGGAGCTCGTGCGACGCGTCGGCCACGAGCTGGCGTTGCGCACGCGTCGACTCCTCGAGCGCCCCGAGCATCGTGTTGAAGCTCGTCGCGAGCCTACTGAGCTCGTCCTTCCCGTCCACGTCGATCCGCTCCGACAGGTCCTGCGTCTCGGTAACCCGCTCGACGGTGGTCGTGAGACGCGTCACCGGCGTCAATGCGGCTCGCGCCACGACGAGACCCAGGCCCGCCGCGATCACGATCCCGCCGAGCGCGACGAGGATCAGATAGATGCCGATCCGGTTGAGCGACTGATCGACCTCCCCGAGCGGCCGCGAGACCTGAACGGCTGCGCCGGGTCCGAGCGAAAGGTGAAGACGCGGAGATGTGTTCCGTCGACCTTGACGTCTCCCCAGTACGCCGGATCGCTCCCGCCGGCCACGCCAAGCACGCCCTCGTCCACCGGAATCTCGGACGTTCTGGCCGGCCGGGACGATCACGTCGCCGTTGGCCCGTACGAGCTGCACGTAGCCGCGCGCCTCGCCGAACTCCGGTCGCAGTGCGAGGAACTGCGTTCCGTCGGAAGTCTCGATGATCCTGACGGCTGGGTCAGGATCTCCGCCTCGCGATCGCGGAGGGCGGCGTCCACCGGCGCGCGCAGCTGGTCGCGTGCGATGACGTACACGAGGATGGACGCCGCCACGATCGACAGCGCGACGGCCGCCGCCGAGCCGACCGCGATGCGCGCACGGAAGCTCATCTCAACCCTCGCGGAGCGCGTAGCCGACGCCGCGAATCGTGTGGATGAGCCGCGGCGCGTCGCCCTCCTCCGTCTTGCGGCGGAGGTACCCGATGTAGACGTCGAGGGAGTTCGACGTCGGACCGAAGTCGTAGCCCCACACGCGCTCGAAGATGATCGACCGCGTCAGCACCTGGCGCGGATTGCGCAGGAAGAGCTCGAGCAGGGCGAACTCGGTCCGCGTGAGCTCGATCGGCTTTCGGCCGCGGCGCACTTCGCGCGTTCCCAGATCGAGCTCGAGGTCGGAGAAGCGCAGGACGTCGCCGGCCTCGTCCCCGTTCCCCGCCCGCCGCAGCAGCGCGCGCAGCCGGGCGAGGAGCTCCGCGAGAGCGAACGGCTTCGGCAGGTAGTCGTCGGCACCCGCGTCCAGCCCCGCGACGCGGCTGTCGACCTCTGCGCGGGCCGTCAGCATCAGCACCGGAACCGCGTTGCCGTCCGCGCGGAGGCGCCGGCACACCTCGAGCCCGTCGATGCCCGGCATGAGCACGTCGAGGATGACCGCGTCCGCCTCGCCTGCCTCGGAGCCGCCGAGCCGCTCGAGCGCCTCTTCCCCGTTCTCGGCGAGGTCCACCTGTGTAGCCCTCGAGCTCGAGTGCACGGCGGAGCGACTCGCGCACTGCGCGCTCGTCGTCGACAACGAGAATCTTCATCTCGGGCGCATTGTGCTCACGCGCGCGGGGCTGGAACCTGGGTCTTAGCGACTTCTTAGCCCTGCTTACCGCACGTTTCAGCCGTAACCCCGGCCGTTCGGCCACACTGGTCGCATGCCCGCCGTGACCGAACGACCACGCACCGCACTCGTCGTCGCCGCACTCGTCGCAGCGCTCGCGCTGGGGCTTGGTCTCGGCGCAGCTGCATTCGCGGTTCTCGACGACGGGACGACGACGCTCGTGCGGCAGGTAACGGTCGAGGGGTCGAGCCCGTTGCCGAGAACGAGGTCCCGATCGGCGCCATCTACGCACATGCCTCGAAGGCAGTGGTCGAGATCGCCGCCAGCGGCGGGCTCGGGTCGCAGGCGGGCGCCCAGGGTTCGGGGTTCGTCTACGACGAGGGCGGGCACATCGTCACGAATCAGCACGTCGTCGCGGGAGCGTCGCGATCTCGGTGAGCTTCTGGAACGGCGCCGAGCGCCCCGCGACGCGTCGTCGGCACCGATCCCTCGACGGACCTCGCCGTTCTGCATGTCGACGCCAGGCGATCGCTGTTCGATCCTCTTCGGCTCGCGAACTCGAGCGCCGTCCGCGTCGGTGACGCGGTGCTCGCACTCGGCAGCCCGTTCGGGCTCGAGGGCACCGTTACGAGCGGGATCGTCAGCGCGCTGCACCGCGAGATGACCGCGCCGAACACCTTCACCATCACGGACACGATCCAGACCGACGCTGCGATCAACCACGGCAACTCGGGCGGTCCGCTCCTCGATCGTCGTGGCCGTGTGATCGGCGTCAACGCCCAGATCGAGAGCGAGTCCGGCGGATCCGACGGTGTCGGCTTCGCGATCCCCTCGAACACGGTTCGCTCGATCGCCGACCAGCTCATCGCCAAGGGCGAGGTAGAGCATGCCTACCTCGGTATCCGAATGGCGCCGACACCCCGCGGCGTGGCCGTGACCCAGGTGCTCCCCGGAACCCCGGCAGACGGTGCGGGCCTGAAGCCTGCGACAGGCACGACGCTTGTCGACGGGCAGCGTCAGCCGACCGGAGGTGACCTCGTCATTGCCTTCGACGGGGAGAAGGTCACCTCGGCCGTTGCGCTCCAGAGCGCAGTCGACGCGCATCGGCCCGGCGACAACGTAACGCTCACGCTCCTTCGCGGCGGATCCCGGCGGACCATCGAGGTCACACTCGGCGTCCGTCCCTGAGCGTCGCCCGCCAGGAAACACCTAGACCAAGGGCTAGTGTCGACATCGGGCCATTCGTCTGTATGCTCCGATGCGGGAGGTTGAGGAATGGGTAAACGTCGTTCGTCCGCGTTTGTTTTCGCGGCTGCATACATCGTGTTGGTCGTCGGGCTGTTCCTGGCGTTGGGTGGGGCCGCGTATGCGCAGTCCCCCTCCTCCGCCACGGATCAGTACGGCACCAAGGTCAAGGGCGTGAAGGTCTCGGCCACCGCCGGCGGTAACACCGGTTCCGCCGTCGCCGCCGAGAGCGACGCGCTTCCGAACACCGGTCTTTCGCTCCTCGGCGTCGTCGTCGTTGGTGGCGTCCTCGTCGCAGGCGGGCTCGTGCTCAGGCGGCGCGAGCAGCGCAAGAGCTAGCCCGGCGCCGGAAGCTCACTCGCCCGGAAGGCCCTCCTCGCGAGGGTTCAGTTGACGCACGCGCCGGTAGGCCTCGGCGCGCTCGGGTCCGCGTGCGACCTGCGCGACCCGCAGCCACGCGACCCAGCTGTGCGGGTCCGTCGCGACGGCATCGCGGTACTCGCGCAGCGCCGCTTCACGGTCGCCGAGGCCGGCGGCCGCGTCACCGAGTACCAGCGCCGGGCTCGGCCGACCAGAAGAGGAGGTTCTGCGCGCGACGCGCGTGCTCGCGTGCCTCGACCCAATCCTTGCGCGCGAGCGCCTCGCGTCCCGCGAAGAGCGCCTGGTTGCCGACGAGGCTCCAGACGGCGCAGACGCTCAGGACGACGCAGACGACGATCAGTACCGGCCGAGCCGGGGCGCGGAGCCGCGATGGAGCCCGCCGCTCGGCGGTCACGACGCCGACCGCACCGGCGAGAAGCGCGGTGAGTGTCACGCCGACCATCTCCCAGTGCCAATCGACTGCCGCCGCCGCCGACCACGCGACAAACGCCCCGAACGCCGCCCCGGTGTATCGCATGCGCCGCGCTCCTATCGACCCAGCCACGAGCACGCCCAACGCCGCCACGAGCAGCGCGAGGCCGACGACCCCGAGCTCGGCGAACGTTTCCATGTAGAGAGAGTGCGCATCCCGCACGACGAGGAGATCCGGTCGCTTCTCGTACCAGATGTACTCGTACGTCCCGGATCCGTGTCCGAGCAGAGGCCGTTCTCGCCCTGCATTCCAGGCGACCCGAAGCTGCTCGCTGCGGCCGTTTCCCGAGACGCTGAACAGACGCTTGTTCAGGTCGACGCCGCCGACAACCGCCGGCTCTGCGTTGAAGCGATGCTGGATGTCGTCGAACGCCGCGAACGGCCCGCCCGCGACGGCAAGCGCGCCGACCACGGCGACCGCGGCACACGATGCGAGCGCAACGGCGAACCAGCGCCGACTCCCTGCGGAGACGTTGATGTTCCGCGCGGCCAGGCGGGCCACCCAGGCCGCGAGCACCGAGGCGACGATCCCGACGACAGACCGCGACGGCCACGCGGTGCCCGGCCCGCTCGGCGGCAGCGGCAGGCACATCCTCTGTCGTCAGTGCCTCGAACGTCGACGCGTACGCGATGCATGCAGCCGCCGGCGCCGCGACCACGAGCGACGTCCACAGCAGCCTGATCCGGCGCGGGTCGACGGCGACCGCGGCGACGAAGCCGATTGTGAGCGCCACCCAGCCCCTCGCGAGAACGTGAAGTACAGCGTCGTAGACGCGATCGGGATGACCCCGGCGCTCGCGAGCGCAAGGGGCGTGCGTCTCGCGTGGGCGACGAATCCGAGCGCGACGAGCACACCGATGGCGGCCAGCAGTCCGAGCGAGTTCCAGTACCCGAGCGGCGCGGCCAGCCGATACGAGTTGGCCGTGTCGTCATAGCTGTGCAGCCGATCCGGAAGGAGCCGCGTGGCAAGCGCGTAGCCGCAAATCAGCGTGACGCCGAGCCCTGCTCCGGCCAGCACCGCCGTCCCATCGCCTCGGCGCAGCACCAGCGCGACGGCCAGCGCCAGCGCGACGTACACGAGTATGCGCTCGACCTCCCGGATCGACGCAGCGGAGCTGATCGACCAGGTGGCCGAAAGAGCGATCCACACCCCGAGCGCGACCATGAGCGCGGCGAACGACGCCCGCAGACGACCCGGCGCGCTCGCGCCGTCGACGATCAGGAGGATCGAGGTCGGTACGAGGAACGCGAGCGCGATCCAGCCCCACGATTGCGAGAAGTAGCCGCCTTGACTGGCGTTCGCCGCGGTGACGAGGGCGCCGACCGCCAGGGCCAGGACGTATGTACGACGGGTTCGCGTCAGCTTCACGGCACTACTCCGGCTCGCTCCTTACTCTGTGATCGGCAATGAGGCATCGCGTCGGCACGTTCCTTCTCGTCATCGGCCTCGGCATCCTCGCCTGGGCCGCCACCGTGTACCTCTGGAAGGACCCGTTCACGACGGCGTACACAGCGTACGAACAGCGCAAGCTGGAGTCGAAGCTCGACCGTCGGTTCGAGACGTGGCAGCCGGTACGCCGACCGGCGTCGCATGACACCGCCAAGCCGAGGCCGAAGATCGAGGACGTGCGCCGCGAGGCACGCCGATTCCGCCTCGAGAGCCACGAGGGAGACGCGATCGCGAAGCTGAAGATCCCGCGGATCCACCTGGACGCGGTCGTCGTGAACGGCACCGGCGTCGCAGACCTTCGCCGCGGTCCCGGACGGCACCTCGAGTCGTACATGCCGGGCGAGCGCGAGCTCGTGTACATCGCGGGACACCGCACGACGTACGGAGCACCGTTCGGCAAGATCAACGAGATTCGGCCCGGCGATCTGATCACCGCCGAGCTTCCGTATGCGACCGTCACCTATCGGGTCACCGGACATCGGATCGTCGACGACAACGATCTCTCGGTCCTGAAGACGAGGCATCACGAGCAGCTCGTGCTCCAGGCGTGTCACCCGCGGTTCTTCGCGAGCGAGCGCTACCTCGTGTACGCGACGCCGATCTCGGTGAAGCGTCGCGAGTAGCCGCAAACTTTCTCGCCCCGAGCCGGGGGGACGACGCCCGACGAGGGACCGACGTCAGGCGTCAGACGAGCTCGGCTTCAGGACGGCGTGACTCTGTAGGCGTCGAACACGGCCTCGAGATTCCGCAGGGCCGTGAGGAGCGAGCGGAGCTCCTTCACCTCACCGACTTCGGCCGTGTACCAGTTCCGCGCCATCCCGTCCTCGACGACGCCCCCGTAGGAGACGATGTTGGCGCCGTGCTCGGCGAACGTCCGGGCGACGTCCTCGAGCAGGCGCGAGCGGTCCCAGGCATCCACTGCGATCTGAACGAGGAATCCCGACGAGGCGCCCCCCTCCCACTCCACCGGCGTGAAGCGCTCCGGGTTCCGCTGGAGCGCACGCACGTTGGGACAGTCCGTACGGTGAACGGTGATCCCACGCCCCATCGAGATGTAGCCGACGATCTGGTCACCCGGGACGGGTGTACAGCACTTCGCGAGCCGCACCAGGACGTCCTCGACGCCCGTGACGTGGATCCCGACCCGGTCGCTCGACACCGCCTTGCGTGCGCGCGGCGGCTTGGTTGTGACCACGGGCTCGGCGACCTCGTCGGTCTTGAGCCGCTGAATGACCTTGTTGACGATCTGGCCCGGCTGGAGCTTCCCAGAGCCGAGCGCGACGTAGAAGTCCTCCGCCTTCTTGAACCCCGTCTCGCGGATGACCTGCGCCAGCACACTCGAGCCCTGGAGCTTGCGGTAGGGGAGCTTCTGCGCCTTTAGCGCCTGGTCGAGGAGGTCCCGGCCCTTCGCCTCGGTCTCGCCTCGCGTCTCGCGCTGGTACCACTGACGGATCTTGTTGCGCGCGCGAGACGAGGTGACCAGCGCGAGCCAGTCACGGGAGGGGCCGCGCCCCGACTTCGAGGTGAGGATCTCGACGAAGTCGCCGCTGCGCAGCCGGTAGTGCAACGGCACGATGCGACCGTTCACCTTCGCCCCCACCGTGCGGTGCCCCACGTCCGTGTGCACTGCATAGGCGAAGTCGATTGGTGTCGCCCCTGACGGCAGCACCTTCACCTCGCCCTTCGGCGTGAAGACGTAGACCTCCTCGGAGAAGAGGTCCGTACGGAGGGTGCGCATGTACTCGCCCGGGTCCTGGTCCTCGTTCTGGCCCTCCATCAGGGACTTGACCCAGGTCAGCCACTCGTCGTCCGCTTTCGCGGCTCGCCCGCGCTTGTAGACCCAGTGCGCCGCGACCCCGTACTCCGCCTCCTCGTGCATGTCGCGCGTTCGCACCTGGATCTCGAGCGGTCGACCCTCGGGCCCGATCACGGTCGTGTGCAGCGAGCGGTAGCGGTTCAGCTTGGGCATCGCGACGAAATCCTTGAAGCGGCCCGGCATCGGCTTCCAGAGTGAGTGCACGAGGCCGAGCGCGGCGTAGCAGTCGCGCGTTCCCTCCTCCCCCGAGCGCTCGCAGATCACACGCAGCGCGGTCAGGTCGTAGATCTCGTTGAACTCGCGTCCGCGCTTGGCCATCTTGTCGTAGATCGAATACAGGTGCTTCGCCCGCCCCGTGATGTCCGCTGGGACGTCGGCCTTCTCCAGCTCCTCGCCGAGGATCTCGGCCGCCTTCTCCGCCTGCTCCTCGCGGTCGGCGCGCTGGTCGGCGACCATCGCCTTGATCTCGGCGTACTTGCGTGGATGCAGCGTCTGGAACGCGAGGTCCTCGAGCTCCCACTTCAGCGCATGGATACCGAGCCGGTGCGCCAGCGGCGCGTACACCTCGAGCGTCTCACGGGCCTTCTGCGCCTGCTTCTGCTTGCCGAGATACTCGATCGTCCGCATGTTGTGGAGGCGATCTGCGAGCTTGATGAGGATGACGCGGACGTCCTGCGCCATCGCGACGATCATCTTCCGGTAGTTCTCGGCCTCCGCCTGCTCCCGACTCTGGAAGCTGATCCGCGTCAGCTTCGTCACACCCTCGACGAGCTGCGCGACTTCGGTGCCGAACTCGGCACGCAGCTCGTCGAGATCGGCTTCGGTGTCTTCGATGACGTCGTGCAGGAGCGCGGCCGCGATCGTCTGCTCGTCCAGATGAAGCTCGGCGCAGATGCGCGCGACACCGAGCGGATGGTGGATGAACTCTTCTCCCGAGCGGCGCGTCTGCCCCGAATGCGCGTTCTCCGCGTACTCGAAAGCCCGGCGTAGCAACTCCTTGTCGACGTCGGGGTTGTACGCCTCGACCTCGGCGATCAACTCCTCGACCAGGTCTTCGCGGTGCCGTCTGGCGTCGAGGACAGTCATGGAATCAGTGTACTGAGCGTCGTTTCGCCCTCCTTCTGCACGGGAAGGAGGACCAGGCGTGCCAGCGAACTCGGTCCGCCCATGAGCAGCCTTCGCCGTTTGTGGCGCCGCCGGAGCGCCCGGCGCCTCGCAGTCGTGATGCGAGACGCGCTCGTGCCGTCACGATCGGTCTGAGTTACGCAGCACGCGGCAGCGCCGTATCCAGCAGCAGGGCTCGGAACGCCTCCGACTCGAGCAACTGCCGACGCCCGGTTCCATCTTCGTCGAGCGCGAGCTCCGCGAAGACCCGTCGCGCCTCCGGTGTCCAGGCGGGCTCGCCTTGTCTCCACAGCTCGGCGAACGACGCGCGCAGCTCCTCGTAGCCCTCCGCCGTGTCGAAGATCCGCCGAACGACGAGCTGCGGTGCGACGGTGCCGTTCCAGTGGTTCTCCTTCAGCCGGAACGCCACGTCGAACAGTCCGACGGCGCGGAGTCGATCGATCTGCGAGCCCTGCCCGAACGCGATCGCGGTGCCCGCATCGCGTCCGTGCTGACGGACCCGGAAGCGGAGGTGCTTGCCGTCGCCGACGGTGGACGGCATCACGGCCTGCGTCGCAGGGACGAGGAGGGTCACGTCCGGGTTTCCGAGGCCGAAAGGCGCGAGGCGCCCCAGCTCCTCGGCGAGGTCGAGGGTGAGCTCCTGGGCGGAGACGACCGCGTCGACATGCACGACCTCGAACAGGTCGTCCGCGGCGATGCGGGCGTCGGCATGTGATGCGAAAGCCTCGGCGAAGGCCGGGATGTGCTCTTCCGCGATCGAAAGCCCCGCAGCCGCCTTGTGCCCGCCGAACCGCTCGAGGTGCTCCGAGCACGCCGCGAGCGCTCCGTGGAGGTCGAAGCTCGCGATCGACCTGCCCGACCCCTTCCACCCGTCCTGCGAGCGCGTGATGAGCACGATCGGCCGATGGAACCGCTCCACGAGGCGCGAGGCGACGATGCCGATCACGCCTTCATGCCAGTTCTCGTTCCAGAGCACGTACCCGCGGTGGCGCCGATTCGGCTCGGACATCGACTCCACGGCGTCGATCGCCTGGTGCAGGATCCGGTCCTCGACGGCCTGGCGATCGCGGTTCAGCTCCTCGAGCGTCTCGGCGTGTCGCTTGGCTTCGGCCGCGTCCTCGGTCAGGACGAGCTCGAGCGCGATATCGGGGCGGCCGAGCCGGCCGGCGGCGTTGATCCGTGGCGCGAGCCTGAACGCGACAGCTCCTGCGTCCACCGCCGCCGGATCGACGCGCGCGCCGCGCATAAGGGCCTGGAGCCCCGGACGCGAGGTCGCGGCAAGGCAGTGCATTCCCGCTGCCGCGAGCGCGCGGTTCTCGTCGACGAGCGGCACGACGTCCGCGATCGTCGCGACTCCGACGAGGTCGAGGCTCCGCCGGACGGCCGGATGATCGACGCCGAGGAGCGCCTCGCCGAGCTTGTGCACGACCCCAGTACCGCACAGCTCCGGAAACGGGTAGCTCGAGGGACGGGTCGCGACGATCGGGCAGTCGGGAAGCACCTCGCCGGGGCGGTGATGGTCGGTCACGATCACCTCGAGCCCATGCCGTCTCGCGTCGGCCACCTCGTCGACGGCCGTGATCCCACAGTCGACGGTGAGCACGAGCCCGACCCCCTCCTCCGCTAGGCGACCAAGCGTGTCACTCGAGACTCCGTAGCCCTCCTCGAACCTGCTCGGCAGATGCCAACGGACGTCAGCCCCGAGCTCGCGGAGGTAGAGCACCGCAACCGCTGTCGCGCAGATCCCGTCGACGTCGTAGTCTCCGTGCACGCAAATGCGAGTGCCGGCCGCGACGGCCGTGCGGATGCGCTCGCACGCCTCACGCACGTCCCCGAGCAGGAACGGGTCGTACCCTGGAGACGCAGCCTCGAGGAAGCTCCGAGCTTCGCGAGGATCGGCGTAGCCGCGGCGCGTCAGGATGGAGGCAGTCGTCTCGCTCACTCCGAGTTCGCGGGCGAGTTCGCGCGCGACGCGAATGTCAAGAGGTGCAATCGACCATGAGCTCGTCACGCACGGTGACGGTACGGAGGCGGTCGGACGCCGTTACTGGGACGAACGACGACGCCTGATCGAGTCGGTTATGACCTTGACCCAGAGGAGGACGAGGCCCACCGTCGCTCCGACGACGACGACTGCGATCGGCGTGTAGTACGCCATCCGCTCGAGTGAGTAGCGCGTCACAGCAGCCCCCGCGAGCCAGATGGAGACAACGATCACCGCCATCGCAGCCCATACCCGCCGATCGTTCATGTCGGCAAGCCTAGATACGCTGAGCTCGATGCTCGCGGCCAACTACCGCTCCGGAGACGACTTCGTCGTCGAGTTCCTGGGCCACCGGTTCGAGTTCTCGGCGACGGACTTCGAGGAGCGCGTGATCGGAGCCGCGGTCAGGATCGAGCTGGTCGCAACCAACGAACTCGACGAGGACGAGGCCGCAGATCTCGTCGAGCTCGTCGCGGACGGACGGATCGTCGATCCGCGCAGCGGGCTTGGTCTCTACCTCGTCCGGCACTGGGAGCGCGTCTCGCTCCAGAACGGTGAGTCGCTCGTCTACTGGCTGCGAAAGCTCGTGTTCCGTGGGGCATGGCTCGACCACCGCGTCAAGGAAGGTCTCCTCGACGTGTCGTGGATCGACGACACG
The DNA here is from genome assembly GCA_963778725.1 of uncultured Gaiellaceae bacterium. Taxonomy (GTDB): domain Bacteria; phylum Actinomycetota; class Thermoleophilia; order Gaiellales; family Gaiellaceae; genus GMQP-bins7. The sequence continues at coordinate 10,647 of CAVZVL010000017.1, read as the reverse complement.
GGTGACTTCGGCTACGCGGAGCCGCAGGGGGGCCGGACGCTGCTCGAACTCGCGCCCGTGCCGTCTTGGGGCGAGCTCCAATACCGCGGCTGAGATGCTCGAGCCCGACGCGACCGTTCGCGCACCGCCGCACGAGGGCACCCCGACAAGTTTCGGCCCGGACGCGCTCCAGATTCTGACCACAGAACACTGGAGCCTCCTCGCCGCCCGCAACCTCGTCTACGCCGAGGCGATGAGTCGCACGTCGATCTTCGTCGCTGCTCTCACTGGGGCGGTGGTGGCGCTCGCGCTGGTCGCCCAAGCGGACGACTTCGGGTCCGGATTCGTCGCATTCGCGCTCGTGCTCCTGCCCGTCGTCTACTTCCTCGGCGTCGTGACGATCGCGCGCCTTGCGCAGGTCAACCGCGAGAACAGGCTCTGGGTGCAGGGCATGAATCGGATTCGGAACGCATACCTCCAGCTTGCGCCAGAGCTCGAGCCGTACTTCGTCACGAGTCGCTACGACGACGAGGCAGAGGTCCTCCGGTCGTCGCTCGCCGCTCAGCGCCCGTTGACACGGCTGCAGCCGTTCATCTCGGCTCCCGGTGTGGTCGCCGTCCTCGACTCGGTAGTCGCAGGCGCCGCCGCCGGCATCGCCGGCGTCGGCCTCGACCTCGGAGTCGTCGGCGCCCTCGCGATCGGCGGGGCGTTCTTTCTGGCCTCGATGGCCTTCTTCGCGTTCTGGGCACGCGACCAGATCGGCCGAGTGCCGACGGGGCTCGAGCCGATGTTTCCCTCCCCGGACCGATCCTCCTGACCTACGTGGTCGGCGACGGGGCCGCCCAACGTTGCGAGAGCCCGCGCTGGGGACCGTCCCGGGCGAGCGGCACCACCGCGACCGGGATGAGGAGGGCTGCAGAAGTTCGTCTCCGATCCCGACGTCCGGGCGATCTTTCAGAAGGCGGACTGGACGGTAGGGCCCAAGGCGGCGGAGTTCGTCCGCCCGCACGACGCTTAGCTCCAGACCGCGAGTCGGACCCCTCGAAGCCGGGCTGCGGAGATAGATGACGGGGCCTAGTCGGCCGGCACGAAGCCGAAGGGACGCTCCGGATCGGGCGCCGAGAGCTCGATCGAGCGGACGGCGCCGATCGGGACGATGACTTGCCGCGGCTCGTCGTCCGTTTCGCGATGCGGCGTGAACGAGAAGAACCCGAACCCCGGCTCCGCGCTCGTCGTCGCGAGCGTGTGCCGTGAGCCGTCGACGAGCTCGACGCACACCTCCGCCTGCTCGAGCCCGTTGTCGGCCGCGAACGCCGCAACCATCCGCGTCAGCCGGCCGACGAACTCGTCCAGCGGCCCTGCGGCGCCCGGCGTCCAGACGTGCCCCGACATCAGAAGAGGCCGGCGGTCCGCGGCGAGCCGACGTGCTCGCGCCCGAGGTCGGTGATCACGCGGCCGCGAGGGGTGCGCTGAAGAAAGCCGAGCTGAAGGAGATACGGCTCGTAGACGTCCTCGATCGTGTCAGGCTCCTCGCCGAGAGACACCGCGAGGGTCGACAGCCCGACCGGGCCACCGCCGAACTTGTGTGCGATCGCTGCGAGGAGCTCGCGGTCGATGCGCTCGAGGCCCGCCTCGTCCACCTCGAGGAGGTCGAGCGCCTCGCGTGCGACCTCGATCGTGACCGCCCCGCTGTGCCGCACCTCCGCGACGTCGCGGATTCGGCGCAGGATGCGGTTGGCGACGCGCGGCGTTCCGCGCGCACGGCGGGCGACCTCGTCTGCCGCCACGTCTGCGATCTCGACGCCGAGGATGCCTGCCGAGCGCCGGACGATGGTCGCGAGCTCGGCCTGCTCGTAGTAGCCGAGCCGGAACGTCATGCCGAAGCGGTCGCGCAACGGCGTCGTCAGCAGGCCGGTTCGCGTGGTCGCGCCCACCAGCGTGAAGGGCGGCAGGTCGAGCGTGAGTGTTCGCGCCCCTGCACCCTGCCCCACAACGATGTCCAGGCGGAAGTCCTCGAGGGCGGGGTACAGGATCTCCTCGATCGCCCGGTTGACGCGGTGGATCTCGTCGATGAAGAGGACGTCCTTCTCGTCGAGCCCCGTGAGGATCGCCGCCATGTCGCCCTTCCGCTCGAGCGCCGGACCGGCGACGGTGCGGATGCCCACGTCGAGCTCCTCGCGGATGATCGTCGCGAGCGTCGTCTTGCCGAGCCCCGGCGGGCCGACGAGGAGAACGTGGTCGAGCGCCTCGCCTCTCCCCTTCGCCGCCTCGAGCGCGATCTCGAGCTGTTCCTTCGTGCGCTCCTGGCCGACGAAGTCGTCGAGCCGACGCGGGCGCAGCGACTGCTCGACCTCCTCGTCGCCCTCCCGCAGTACCGGTGCCAGGAACTGGCTGCTCGTCACGCGGCCCTCCGGAGCGCTTCGCGCACGCGCTCCTCGACCGGCAGCTCCGGATCGACGTCCGCGAGCGCCTGGTCGGCCTCGACGAGCGAATATCCGAGCTCGACGAGCGCGTCACGCGCGACGAGCTCGCGTGGGGCGCCCGTCTCCGCGATCGACGATGCGTCGCCGATCGAGCCCTCGAGCTCGAGGACGATGCGCTCGGCGGTCTTCTTACCGATACCCGGGATCGCCTGGAAACGCGCGGAGTCCCGGAGCGCGATCGCGCGCCTCAGCTCGTCAGGGGACGCGCTCGACACGACCGCGAGCGCGACCTTCGGCCCGATGCCGCTCACGCCGAGCAGTTGCACGAAGAGCGAGCGCTCGCCCGCATCGGCAAAGCCGTACAGCTGCAGAGCGTCCTCACGCACGTGCAGATACGTCTCCACCGTCACCTCGGTCGTGCCGTCGGCACGGCGGAGGACGCTCGGTGTCGCGCTCACGAGATAGCCGACGCCTCCGACGTCGACCACGAGGCCGTCGGCCGTGCGCCCAACCGGAGCGCCTCTGAGTCTCGAGATCACCGCGCGATCCTCGCGAGCGGCGAGCCCAGCGCATGGCAGATCGCGACCGCGAAGGCGTCCGCCTCGTGAGACGACGACGGCTCTTCCGTCAGACCGAGGATGAGCTTCACCATCCGCTGCATCTGTCCCTTGTCCGCCCGACCGTATCCGCAGACGGTCTGCTTGACCCTCGCCGGAGCGTGCTCAGCGCACTCGATTCCGGCCTCGGCGGCCGCGACGAGCACGGCGCCGCGCGCCTGCCCGACGGAGAGCGCGATGCGGGCGTCGGCACCCACGTAGGACTCCTCGAGCGCGACGGCGTCTGGCCCGTGCTCCGCAATGAGCTCCCGAACTCCCTCGAAGATCGTCAGCAGCCGCGCGTCGAGCGGCTCCCGTGCGGACGTCCGCCAGCAGCCCGACACCCCCGCCCGGAGGCGCCCTTCGCTTTCGTGGACGATCCCGTACCCGCACGCAGCCGTCCCTGGGTCGATGCCGAGGACCTTCACGTGTGGAAGTTACGCGGGAGCCCGGACGTTCCTTCCGACCCGCCGAGTTGCTAGCTCTGGCAGTTGTCCTTGGCCCAGGCCTCGATGTGATTCGAGGCCGCGGTGAGCTTCTGCTGGTCGAGCGAGGCGATCGCGGCTTGGAGCTGCTGGAGCTGGGCCGCGCTCGGTGTCGAGCCGGCCTTGATGCCGATGTCCTTCAACTTCGCGGCGTACTGGCCGAACGCGTCCGCCAGCGTCTGTACGTCGGCCTGGATCTCGTCCGGAACCTTGTCGACGAGCTGTTGGAGCTCCTCGGTGTTCGCATTCCCGCCGGTCGCCCCCGAGAGGGCCTGCGCGATCGTCGCGCCGATGCCCGCGAGCGCCAGGCAGTCCTTGTCGTCGAGGATGCCCGAGAGATCGGTGGTGCCGGTCGAGGTGTCCTCCGTCGAGGTCGACTCGGTCGTCGTGGTCTCGGTGCTGGTCGTAGCCGCCGACTCGTTGCTGCCGCCGCCGCAACCGGCCGCGACGAGCGCGATCGACAGTACGAGAAGTGCGAGCCACCGCATCACGCGAGACCCTAACAGCGGATCAGGACAGGTGCTGCGCGAAGAATCCGACGATGGTGTCGTAGCACCGAACGCGGTTCGCCAGCTTGAGGACGTCGTGTCCCTCGTCCTCGAAGACGAGGTAGTCCACCTCGCGCCCGAGACCGCGCAGCTGCTCGACGACGTCGCGCGACTCGCGCTCGACGACGCGCGGGTCGTTCTGTCCCTGGATGACGAGCAGCGGACAGGAGATGTCCGCGATGTGCGTCTTCGGCGAGCGCTCGACGAGGAAGTCGGCGTCGTTCTCGGGATCGCCGACCGCGAGCGCGAAGTACGGCTTCCACGTCTCGGGCAGACGGTCCATGAACGTGAACAGGTCGTACGGGCCGAACATGTCCACCGCACCGCGCCAGAGCTCCGGATGGCGCGCGGCGAGAGTCAGTGTCATGTAGCCGCCATACGACCGTCCCACGACTCCGGCACGCGTGACGTCGATGCGCTCGTCGCGAGGCAGGATCTCGGTCATCGCGTGCACGTGGTCGAGTCGATCGAGCCCTCCCCAGTCACGGTCGACGCGTGTTGCGTAATCGAGCCCGTACCCGGTCGACCCTCTGGCGTTCGGGACGAAGACCGCGAAGCCCTCCAGCGTTAGGATCTGGACGAGCGGCATCGAGAACCACGCGAAGTCCGGACGTTCCTGACCTTGCGGGCCGCCGTGGACGTAGTAGACGAGCGGTCGCGGTCCGTCGTAGCCCAGTTCCTGCGACGGCAGGTAGAGGCGCGCCGAGACCCTCAGCCCGTCGTGCGACTCGAAGGACGCATCCTCGCCGGCCGACAGGACCTCGGGCGCCAGCCCGAGTGCACGCTCGCGCGTCAAGACATCGGAGGGGCCGTCGGTCGCGGGCAGGACGTGGAGCTGGGTCGGGCTCGTGGCGGTGCAGAACGCGGCGACGAAGCGGCCGCTGCCCTCGTCGTAGTCGATGCCGTGGAGGACGCCGCCGGCGAGCTCGCCCTCGCCGACGAGCACGCGCTCGAGCGTGAAGGTACGAGCCGCTTCCTCGAATCCGCCGGCATACGCCCACGAGCAGCCGTCGATGTTGTAGAGCAGTGAGTAGCGGTCGCCCTCGAGGTGGTCGAGGCCTTCGAGCTCGCCCACGCCTTCGTGCGCCAGCCCCACGATCGTGACCTGATCGAGCTCGCCAGGACGGGAGAGGTCGAGGTACGCGAGCGCGCCCGTGTCGTCGGTCAGTGTCGTCGTGAGCAGGATGCCCGACCCGCTCGCGGTGCCGTACCCGGCGCGAAAGCCCGACAGCGGGTACTCCGTCTCGGGATCGCGCTCCTCGATGGCGGTGCCGTGGAGCATGCGCCGCTCACCTGAGCCATCCACCTCGTATACGACAACGTCGCCGTTCGTGTAGCCGTCGACGAGGGCGACCCGAGAGTGGTCGGGCGTCCAGGCCGCGACCATGGCGCCGTACGGGCTCCTCCAGAGCTCCTCCGCGGTCCCCGCCTCGAGATCCACCCGCACCGCAGCGATCGACGACTCCTCGAGCGACTCGACCGCGAAGTACGCGATCCCGGCGTCGTCGTCGACGTGCACGAGGTGCGACCGACTCCCGGCAAAGGCCTCCTCGCACAGGTACTCCGGAAAGCCGCCGTCGAGAGGAATCGTGTACGGGACGTACTTCTCGTCGCCGTCCGAGTCGATCATCACGACGATCCGTCCGAGCTCTGCGAGCACGTGGAAGGGGTGGCCACCGACGAGCTCTGGGTTCTGGAGCGCGATCTGCGGAGGAAGCAGAGGCTCCGGCACGCCCCCCGAAGCATCCATCGCGTACAAGCTCAGCCGCCCGGAGAGATTCGAGATGAAGGTGATGCGGTCGTTCGCAAGCTGCGGTTCGACGAAGAGGCGCGCCGAGAGAAGCGACTCGATCCGGTCCGCTCGCCTACCCGCAGTGTCCGCCGCCACGATCGCCACAGGATCTCCTACGAGGCTACCGTCTCCAGAACGTCTTCGGGGATGTCGAAGTTCGCATAGACGTCTTGCACGTCCTCGGTGTCCTCGAGCCCCTCGACCAGCCGCACGATTTTCCGCGCAGCCGACTCGTCTGCGACAGCCACCGTGGTCTTCGGCACCATGGCGAGCTCGACCGACTCGATCGCGAAGCCGCCGGTCTCGAGGGCCTCGCGGACGGACGTCAACGCCTCGGGTGCGGTCGTGACGACGAAGCTCGACGCGTCGCGCTCGACGTCGTCGGCGCCCGCATCCGCAGCCACGAGCACGAGCTCGTCCTCGTCGGCGCCGTCACCCGCGACCAGCACGACGCCTCGCCGCTCGAACTGCCATGCGACCGCGCCCGTGGTCCCCAGATTGCCTCCGTACCTCGTGAACGCGTGTCGGACCTCCGAAGCCGTTCGGTTGCGGTTGTCCGTGAGCGCCTCGACCAGGACCGCGACGCCCTCGGGGCCGTACCCCTCGTAGACGACGGTCTCGAAGTTGGCCGCCTCGCCGTCGGCTCCGGCGCCCTTCGCGATCGCGCGCTCGATGTTGTCCTTGGGCATCGAGTACGAGCGCGCCTTCTCGATCGCGTTCTGGAGCGCGAGGTTGCCCGTCGGGTCCGGCCCACCCTCCTTGGCGGCGACGATGATCGCACGGGAGAGCTTCGAGAAGAGCTGGCCGCGCTTCGCGTCGGCAGCGCCTTTCTTGTGCTTGATGCTCGACCACTTGCTATGCCCCGACACTGCTCGCCTCCTCGACCATCGTCATGAACAGCGCGTGGACGCGCAAGTCGTCCGTCAGCTCCGGATGGAAGGACGCGAGCAGAAAGCGTCCGTCGCGAACGAGCACCGGCTCGCCGTCGAGCGCCCCGATCACCTCGACGCCGTCCCCGAGCTCGCGAATCCGAGGCGCCCGGATGAACACGCCGCGGAGCGGAATCTCGTCGCCTGCAAGCGCGACGTCGGCCTCGAAGCTCTTGACCTGACGGCCGAAGGCGTTCCGGTCCACGACCAGGTCCGCGAGATCGAGGTGCTCGCGGTCGAGCACGATCATCCCTGCACACGTGCCGAGGACGGCGCCCGCGTAGGAGCGGATCGCCTCGTCGAGGCCGTACAGCTCGGCGAGGCGCATGATCGTCGTCGACTCGCCGCCCGGGATCACGAGGCCGTCGAGGCCGTCGAGCTCCTCGGGAAGCCGCACCTCGACGACGTCGGCGCCGAGGCTGCGCAAGGCCGCCGCATGCTCACGGAACGCGCCCTGCAGCGCCAGGACGCCGATGCGCACCGACCTGCCCACGCCGTGAGCTACCAGCCGCGTACTTCGAGCCGCTCGTCGTCTGCGAGCGAGCTCGCCGAGATACCGACCATCGGCTCGCCGAGGCCGGCGGAGACGTCCGCAAGCACGCTCGCGTCGTCGAAGTGAGTGGTCGCCTCGACGATCGCCTTCGCGCGTCGCTCCGGATCGCCGGACTTGAAGATGCCGGAGCCGACGAAGACGCCGTCGGCGCCGAGCTGCATGCACAGGGATGCATCGGCGGGTGTCGCAATCCCGCCCGCGGTGAACGTGACGACCGGGAGCCGCCCGTTCTCGGCGACCCAGCGGATCAGTTCGTACGGCGCACGATGCTCCTTCGCGGCAGCGTGGAGCTCGTCCTCGCGCATCGCGCCGAGGGCACGGATCGCGCCGAAGACGGAGCGCATGTGCGTGACCGCGTTGACGATGTCCCCTGTGCCGGCCTCACCTTTCGTGCGGATCATCGCGGCGCCTTCCGAGATTCGACGCAGCGCCTCACCGAGATTCGTCGCGCCGCACACGAACGGAACCGTGAATGCCCACTTGTCGACGTGGTGCTCGAGATCCGCCGGAGTGAGTACCTCGGACTCGTCGATGTAGTCGACCTCGAGAGCCTCCAGGATCTGCGCCTCGGCGAAGTGTCCGATACGGCACTTCGCCATCACCGGGATCGACACGGCCTCCTGGATCTCCTTGATCCTCTCGGGGTCGCTCATGCGCGCGACGCCTCCGTCGCGGCGGATGTCGGCAGGGACGCGCTCGAGCGCCATGACTGCGCACGCACCCGCGTCCTCGGCGATGCGTGCCTGCTCGGCGTCGACGACGTCCATGATGACGCCGCCCTTCAGCATCTCGGCGAGCCCCGTCTTCACTCGCAGCGTCCCATACTCGGCCATGGGCGCAGTCTAGCCGCGCGACGGACCGGCCCTCCCTGTGGATAGCGCTACGGCACTTCCTCCAATTTGCGACTTTCAATCTGTGGAAATCACGTGGAGAAGGTCGTGTCCGTCCGCACGATGTGAAATAGGTACCGGCTACCGGCGCGACTCCTCTCCCCGCAGGCGACTCGCCTGGCCCCGAAGTTGCGCCGCATCCGGCAAGGGCCCGCCCACCCGGGTCCTTTGCAAGATCAAAGGCCCGCTAGCGCGGGCCTTTGATCTGCCAAACCCCTGAAGCGCGGTTGCTTCGCAACCGCTGGTCGCATCTACCGACCAGTCGCGCCTCGGTACTTCCTCAGGACTTGCTCTCCGCGAGCACTCCCGACTCGGGCTGGTCGACGATCCGGATGTACGGCTTCGGGGACTCCCAACCTTCGGGCCAGATCTCCTTGGCCTCGTCGTTGGAGACCGAGCCGGCGATGATCACCTTGTCGCCCTGCTGCCAGTTGACGGGGGTCGCAACGCGATGATTTGCGGTCAGCTGCAGCGAGTCGAGGACGCGGAGAACCTCGTCGAAGTTGCGGCCGGTCGTCATCGGATAGACGAGGACGAGCTTGATCTTCTTGTCCGGGCCGATCACGAAGACGTTGCGCACGGTCTGGTTGTCCGCGGGCGTCCGCGACTTCGCGTCACCCTCGACCTCGGCGGGGAGCATGTCGTATAGCTTCGCCACGTTGAAGTCGTCGTCGCCGATGATCGGGTAGTTGGGCGCGACGCCCTGCGTCTCCTCGATGTCCTTCGCCCAGCCCTCGTGGTCGCCGGTCGAGTCGACCGAGATCCCGATGATCTTCACGCCGCGGCGGTCGAACTCGGGCTTGATCTTCGCCATGTAGCCGAGCTCGGTCGTGCAGACGGGCGTGAAGTCCTTCGGATGCGAGAAGAGCACCGCCCACGAATCGCCGATCCAGTCGTGGAAGTGGATCTCGCCTTCAGTGCTTTGCGCCGTGAAGTCGGGCGCGGTGTCGTTGATGGTCAGGGCCATTCGTCCTCCTTCTGGGGCCGCAGCCCCGCGTTCCGGGACTTTCCATTCTTCCACCCGCGGGACTGCCGCGGCACGGTAGATCCGAGTATGAGACCGTCACTATACGAAATGAAGCGACGCGGGCGATGCGCAGCCCGAAGCGTGATCTCGTCCCGAGCTGCGTCGCTGCGAAGTAGGGTCGGCACGTGACGGTCCAAGAGTGGGTCGACGCGTACGCCGACGCCTGGCGCAAGCGCGACCCGGATGCGGCTGCGGCGCTCTTCACCGAGAGCTGCAGCTACCGGTCCCACCCGCTCCAGGAGGCGCACCGGGGAAGCGAGGGCGTGCGATCCTACTGGGCGGACGTCACCACGACGCAAGACGGCGTCGATGTCCGGATGGGCAAGCCAGTCGCATCGGCCGACGGTCGACGCGCAGCCGTCGAATTCTGGGTCAGGATGCGATCGAGCGGCGACGAGGTGACGCTCGTCGGGATCCTGTTCCTCCTGTTCGCGGACGACGGGCGCTGCGAGGACCTTCGCGAGACGTGGTTCTTCGAGCCGGGTGACCACGCCCCGCACGTCGGCTGGGGCGACTGAGCTCACCCGGACTACCTCACATACACATCCAGCCGCCATCGACCGAGAGGTTGATCCCGTTGATCGCGCGGTTCTCGAGGAGGAAGCGCGCCGCGCTCATCGACTCGGCCATCGTCACGAGGCGTCCGATCGGCGTGCGGTCCACGAGTGCCTTGTGCCGCTCGGGAGGCATGTCCCGCCACTGCGGGCTGTCACCCACGATGCCGTTGTGGATCGCATTCACACGGATCGGAGCGAGCTCGACCACGAGGGTTCGCACGAGTCCCGTCACGCCGCCGTTCACGGTCGTGACTGTCGTGGACCCGGGGTAGGGCCGGTCGCGCGCGAGGCCACCGTAGATGAGGATCGAAGAGTCGTCGCCGAGCCGCGGCCGCAGCACGTGGATCACCTCGGTGTAGCCGACGAGCTTCATCGTCACGAGCCGAATCGCCGCGTCGATCTCGTACGCGACGACCTTGTTCACGTCTCGCTCGATCGCAGCCAGGACGAGGTGCTCGACGTCGCCCACTCCTTCGAGAGCGCCTGCGATCGTGTGTGGCTGCGCCAGATCGAAGCCGATGCCTCGGGTCGAGCCGCCGATCTCCTTCGCAGCCGCGTCCGCACGAGACTGGTCCCTGCCGGTCACGATCACCTCGCGACCTTCGTCGGCGTACGACTGCGCGAGCTCGCGACCGAGCCCCTGCGTCCCGCCGACGACGACCACGCTGCCGTTCGCCATTCACCCGCTCCTTTCGCCCTCTGAACGAGAAGACCCGGTCCATGTGGAAGTGGACCGGGTCCGATGCCTACCGCTGGACCGCAGCCGCCGGCGCTGCTGCCCAGTCGGGAAGGAGCTCGCCCGCTCCGAGGATGTGATTCCTCGACTCGTCGAGCTGCCGGAACGCCTTCTCGAGATCGGCTCCGACGA
>CAVZVL010000016.1:0-367876 GCA_963778725.1 uncultured Gaiellaceae bacterium | reverse complement strand
TCGTGACCTTGCCGATCGCATCGCCGCTGCCGGCGATCGCATTGCGGCCGGCGAGTTTGACGACCAGTTCCCGATCGACGTCTTCCAGACGGGGTCGGGGACGAGCTCGAACATGAACGCGAACGAGGTCATCGCGACGCTGGCCGGCGAGGGCGTCCACCCGAACGACCACGTGAACATGGCCCAATCGTCGAACGACGTCTTCCCGACGGCGGTTCATCTCGCTGCGCTCGGCGAGCTGGCGCACGACCTGCTCCCGGCGCTGGACGCGCTGGCAGCTGCGCTCGAGCGCAAGGCGACGAGTTCGACGACGTCGTGAAGTTCGGTCGACGCACCTCATGGATGCCGTCCCGGTCACGCTCGGGCGAGGAGTTCGCCGGCTACGCGGCCAGTTGCGGCAGGGGAGCGATCGCGTCGGCGACGCGATGCCTCGGCTCGGTCAGATCCCGCTCGGCGGGACGGCCGCCGGGACCGGCCTGAACACGCATCCGAGTTCGCGGCAAGCGTCCGCGAGCACCTCGCGAGCGACACCGGATTCACATCTCGGCTCCCGTGGACCACTTCGAGGCGCAGGCCGCGCGCGACGGCCTCGTCGAGGCGTCCGGCGCGCTCAAGGTCGTCGCCGTCTCGCTGACGAAGATCGCCAACGACCTTCGGCTGATGGGCTCCGGCCCGCGCGCGGGACTCGCGGAGATCTTCCTCCCCGAGCTGCAGCAGGGCAGCTCGATCATGCCCGGCAAGGTCAACCCGGTGATGCCCGAGATCCTGATGCAGGTCGCCGCGCAGGTCATCGGGAACGACACTACCATCACCGTCGGCGGCATGGGCGGCCACTTCGAGCTGAACGTCTTGATCCCGCTCATGGCGCGGAACCGGCTCGACTCGATCGAGCTCCTCGCGAGTGCGTCGCGTTTGCTGGCAGAGAACTGCGTCGACGGCATCGAGGCGAACCGTGACCGCAACCAGCAGTTCGCCGACAGTACGCCGTCGGCGGCGACGGCGCTCAACCCCCTCATCGGCTACGACAAGGCCCCCGAGATCGTGAAGGAGGCGACCGCATCGGGCCGTTCCCTGCGCGAGGCTGCACGCGAAGCGGGCGTCGACGAGGCGATCCTCGACGAGGCACTCGACTTCCAGCGATGGCGAAGCCGCACGAGCGCTCGCCGTCGACGGCGCAGTAGGGGCTTTTCTCAGGGCGGGTTTCAGGTTACGGTGCGCGCGGGTACTAGCATAGGCGCGTGTCATCTAGGGGAGAAAGGAGGAAAGCGAATGCTTCGATCTCTCACGGTTGCCGCCGCCGCCGCCGCCGTTCTCTCTCGGCGTCGCCTCGGCAACCACAGCAGCCCCGCCGACCAAGACGACGCTGCACGGCAGCGCGCCGGCGTGGGCGAAGCAAGGGAACTTCTGCGCGTGCGGCCGATCCGGCCCCCTCCGGTCGGGTTCCGGGTCTACCTCGGCTGGAACTCCGGCGCCGAGGCCCTTCGCCAGGGCCGCCTCGACTCCGTCGAGCGCGTCCTATGGCAAGTACATCTCGGCGAGCGAGTTCCGCCGTCGCTTCGCACCATCCGAGCAGAAGGTCAGCGCTGTTCGCTCGTGGCTCAAGGCGCAGGGCTTCTCGATCGTCTACACGCCGACGAACAATCACTACGTTGTTGCCGAAGGTCACCGTCGGCGCAGGCACGAGGCCGCATTCGGCACGACGTTCGGCGTCTACTCGGTTCAAGGACAGACGGTTCATTCGCCCTTCGGTGACGTGACGATCCCGACGTCTCGCGACCGCCGTCACCGGCGTCGTCGGGCTCGACGACAGCTCCACGTTCGTCGAGACCTACCACGTCGTGGACAAGAATGCTCCGCCGAGCGCCGGCTTCCGGAACGCACCGCCGCTCTCGGCCTTCTGGGCCGAGTTCACTCGCCCTACGCTTATCCGGCCGGCTTCACGGATGTCGCGAACCCGGCGACGGCATCGTGGACGGTCAGGGGCTACACGCCCGCGCAGATCAAGGGCGCGTACGGCATCACCGGGCCTACGACGGCGCGGCCAGACCGTCGCGATCATCGACGCCTATGCGTCGCCGACGATCCTGCGGACGTCAACCACTGGTCGACCAACGGGCCTGCCGACGATGAACGCGTCGCAGTTCACCCAGGTCGTCCCGCCCGGCATCTACAACAAGCCCCAGAACCCGCGCAGGACCCGCAGGGCTGGTACGGCGAGGAGACGCTCGACGTCGAGGCCGTCCACGGGATGGCGCCCGGCGCGAACATCGTCTACGTCGGCGCGCCGAACAACTACCAGGACCTGGACGCCGCGCTGAACCACGTCGTCGACCGGCAGCTCGCGCAGATCGTGACGAACTCGTACGGCTTCCGACGGAGCTGCTGCCGCCGGGATACGTCAAGCCGCGACGACACGCTCATCCAGGCCGCCGCCGAGGGCATCGGCGTCTACTTCTCGTCGGGTGACAACGGCGACGAGACGTCGCGCTTCGGCTTCGCGACGCCGGACTGGCCCGCGTCAGCCCGTGGGTGACCGCGGTCGGCGGCACCAGCCTCGGGATCGCGCGGCGAACGACCGCGTCCTCGAGACCGGTTGGGGCACGAGCAACTACAGCTGCAATATGACGACGCTGGCATGCACCCGCGCCGGATGGCTTTACGGCTCCGGTGGAGGGCGAGCCAGATCTTCCCGAAGCCTGCATACCAGTCGGGTCTGAGCGGGACCGTCCGCGCGTGCCTGACATCGCCGCGCTCGGCGACCCGCAGACGGGTCTGCTGATCGGGCAGACGCAGACGTTCCCCGACGGCCCGTACTACGACGAGTTCCGCATCGGCGGGACGAGTCTCTCGAGCCCGATCTTCGCCGGCCTCATGGCGCTCGCTGACCAGAGGGCCGGACATCCGCACGGCTTCGCCAATCCCGCTCTTCTACGCGAACCCGGGCTCGTTCTACGACGTCCTGTCGGTCAAGACGGCCGTCGCCCGCCGGAACTTCAACAACAGCGTCGATGCGACCGCCGGGACATCGGACTTCCTCCGCACCTTCGACGACTACTCGGGCTCGCCGACGCAGCACACGGGACCGGGCTGGGACAACGTGACCGGCCTGGGGACGCCGACAGGCATCTTCTCCCACTAGGAAACGAGGCATACGCAAGCGCGAAGGGCCGCCTCCGGGCGGCCCTTCGTCATGCTGTCAGCCGTTTCGGTTGACGGGACCGCGGCCCCTGTGCAAGGTGGGGGCGGTCGCCCGGGTGCGCCGGGCGGCTCAACTCGGATCGAGGGGAGACATAGTGCGAAAGCTCTTGACGTTGCTCGCAGGGCTCGTCGCGGCCGCCGCGATCGTCGTGGTACCGGCGGGCGCGATCACGGGTGGGCAGCTCGACGGGAATCTGCACCCGAACGTCGCGATGATCGTCTTCTACCAGCCTGACGGACGTTTCCGGTGCTCTGCAACGCTGGTCTCTTCCACCGTGCTCGTGACCGCGGCGCACTGCACCGACGGAGTCCGTGGGAAGGTCATTGCGACCTTCGACACAGTCGCACCCGCTGCGTCGCCTCGTGCCGCCGACGATTCCGGCGACGGCATGTCGGCGATCGGCTACACAGCGCCTGTCCCTGGCTGGCTGACCGGCACCCCGCATGCCCACCCGCTGTGGGATGACGAGCTACAATTGAACGATCTCCACGACGCCGGCGTCGTGGTGCTCGACGCCCCGTACACCGGTGCCACTCCTGCGGCGCTCCCGCCGCGTAACTATCTGGAGGGGCTGGCGAAGGGGAACGGTGGCCTCAACAAGCAGTCGTTCGACGTCGTCGGTTACGGCGTCTTCTTCGACAAGCCGGCGGAGGGTCCGCAGAAGCCGACGGCGATCTCGGACCGGACGCGTCGCTTCACGACCGCAGTCGGGCAGAACATCTCGTCTCAGGTGCTCAAGCTCGCGGAGAACGAGAACGACTCTCGCGCTGGCGGCGGTACGTGTTTCGGAGATTCCGGTGGTCCCGTCTTCCATGCCGGGCTACTCGTCGGCGACACGAGCTTCGGCGCGAGTCAGTTCTGCCGCAGCGCCGGGGGCTACTACCGCCTCGACACCGACGATGCGCGCGGGTTCCTCGACGACTACGTCACGGTGCCGTGACGGACTGAACGAGACACAATGAACAAGAGGGGCCGCCGCGAGGCGGCCCTTCTCGTTGCGCTCGTCGCAATCCCGAGCGATCCGAACGTCCTGCTTACGCAACCCTCACATAGGAGCCGCTACGGTGGCCCCGAACCTTGTGTCGCTGCACGTGGCGTGCAGAACCGGATCGCGAGGAGGATTGCCGTGAGACGCACCCGTCGCCTGTTGTTCGTGCTCGTAGCCCTGTCGGCCATCGTCGCCCCGTCCGCGCTTGCGGCGGATCGGATGTGGATCGGATTCCACGACGACCCCAGCTTCCGCTGGGTCGGCGATCGCGAAGCCCGAATCGAAGCGTCGGCGAGTCAGGGCGCCTCCGTGATGAGGTTGCTCGTGCACTGGGACCAGACCGCCAAGGCCCGGCCCGCAACGGCGTCGGATCCGTTCGACCCGGCGTACAGCTTCGACGATCTCGACGATGCGATTCGCACGGCGCAACAGCAGGACATGGAGGTGTTGCTCTCGCTCGTCGGCACGCCGCGCTGGGCGAACGGCGGCCAGACACCGAACGTCATGCCACGACGCCTCTCCGACTTCACGGCGTTCGCGAGAGCGATCGCTTCTCGGTACTCCGGCCGCTTCGACGGATTCCCGTTCGTGCGGTTCTGGTCGATCTGGAACGAGCCGAACCTGCAGGTCTTCCTCAAGCCGCAGTTCGACGGCCGAGGACGCTCGGTTGCGCCGAGGAACTACGCCCGGCTCTACGTGGCCGGCTACCAGGGAGTCAAAGCCGGGAACCCGCGTGCGCTCGTCGCGATCGGCGAGACGTCGGCGCGCGGAACGGACAACGCCGGTGGCGCTCGCCCGGTGCATTCGCCTGGGCGCTTCCTCGAGGAGCTGGCGAAGGCCAACCCGCGCCTGAAGTTCGACGCCTGGGCGCACCATCCCTACCCGTTCAGGCCCAACCTCGAGCCGTCGCAGAAGGTCCAGTGGCCGAACGTCACCCTCGCGTCGCTTCCCGAGCTGGAGACGCACCTCACCCAGCTCTTCAGGCGCAAGAGCATCCCGATCTGGGTCACGGAGTACGGCCACGAGACGAGGCCCCAGGACGCGTTCGGCGTCTCGTACGCAACGCAGGGCACCTACCTGCGTCAGGCCATCTCCATCGCGCGCTCGTACCCGTACGTGACCATGTTCATCTGGTTCGTGTACCAGGACGACCAGGGCCAGCCCTGGGACTCGGGCCTCTACACGCGAACCGGAGCCAGCAAGGGATCCTCGCCCTCGAGGTTCTCCGCGGCAGCCCGGCCGCTCGACGCCCGCAACACGGAGCTGTCTCTCCGCAGCGGCACCTCGTCCCCGACGGTGACGCTCTTCGCTCGACGCTTCTGCGTCGTCGACGGTCCGGGGACGAGGCTCGGGGCCACGTGGCGCGCACGGATCGGCGGGAGGCTCGTCGACGTCGGCCAGGTCGCCGGCCCGTTGCAGACGAACTGCACGCTGACCGTTCGCCTGAACGGGTTCAGGGTCTCGAAGAAGACGTCCTACGTCGTGACGTTCGATCTCAACGACATCAACGGAGAGACGCTGACTCGGCTTGTGACGATCCGCGGCTCGTAGCTCAGTACGCGACCGCGCCGCGGCCGGTCTCCGCGGCGTGACGCTGCTCGTCCGCTCGATACGAGGAGCGGACGAGCGGGCCGGAGAAGACGGAGCCGAACCCGAGCGCCTCACCCTGCTCGCGGAACCAGCGGAACTCGTCCGGGTGCACCCAGCGGTCGATCGTCGCGTGCTTCGGCGACGGCTGCAGGTACTGCCCGATCGTCACGACGTCCACGCCGTGCTCGCGGAGGTCGCGCATGGTCCCGACGACCTCGTCGTTCGTCTCCCCAAGGCCGACGATGATCCCCGACTTCGTGAGGACCGGGTAGTCGGCGACCTCCTTTGCGCGCTCGAGCAGCCAGAGCGCCTTGTCGTAGCTCGCCTTGGCGCCGCGCATCCGGGCGTGGAGACGCCGAACGGTCTCGATGTTGTGGTTGAAGACCTCAGGTCGCGCATCCAGCACGATCGAGAGCGCCTCCTCCTCCGCACCGAGGAAGTCGGGAGTGAGCACCTCCACCTTCGCCGTCGGCAGCTTCCGCTTGATTGCACGGATCGTCGCGGCGTAGTGACGCGCGCCGCGGTCGGCGAGGTCGTCGCGGTCGACGGACGTGACGACGACGTGCGAGAGCCGCATCTGCGCGGCTGCCTGCGCGAGGCGCAACGGTTCGAGCGGGTCCGGCGGCCCGTCCGGCTTGCCCGAGTGCACGTAGCAGTAGCGGCAGGCGCGGGTGCACGTGTCGCCGAGGATCTGGAACGTCGCAGTCCCGCGGCCCCAGCACTCGCCGATGTTCGGACAGCGCGCCTCCTCGCAGATCGTGTGCAGGCCACCCTCACGCATGAGGCTCTTCACCTCGAAGTAGCGAGAGTTCGCGCTCGGCGCGCGCACCTTCATCCACTCGGGGCGACGCGGGCGCTCGGCCACGGGGAGCGACCTCTCCATCGCGACTAGTCTAGAGACGGTGGTTCCGGAAGCCCCGCTCGAGCGTGGTGAGGCGGCCCTCGTTCCGGCCGGCGAAGGGTGGTTCGTCGTGAACGCCCGCGACGTGGAGTGGGTCGCGTTCGGAGGCTCCGGAGCTTCGACGCGGTTCGAAGGCCCGGACGTCCACTTCTCGGACCTCGGCATCGGGTTGGAGGTGCTCGGACCGGGCGAGCCGATGGCCATGTATCACGCCGAGGACGCCCAGGAGGGCTTTCTCGTGCTGTCCGGCGAAGCCCTTCTCCTCATCGAGGGCCACGAGCGTCCGCTTCGCGCCTGGGACTACGTGCACTGCCCGCCGTGGACGGCGCACGTGATCGTCGGCGCTGGGACGGGACCATCTGTCGTGCTCGCAGTCGGGGCCCGGCGAAAGGGTCGCGGGCTCCGCTACCCCGTGGACGAGGTTGCGCTGCGTCATGGCGCGGGTGTCAAGGAGGAGACGAGCGACCCGGCCGTTGCGTATGCCGATTTCCCCGAACCGGACGTCGTCGTGTGCCCGAAGGAGCTTCCGGATCTATGACTCAAGAGGAGCTCGAGCATGCGGCGCAGCTCTACGAGAAGGCAGCGGCTGAATCCGCTCCCGGGCGACTAGCGCGCCGCGAGGGAGGCGTGGATCGGCTGAGTCCAGAGCCCGGCGTCGTCCGCCGGTAGCTCCTCGAGCGAGAGCCCGAAGACATCGGCGACTGCGTCGATTGCCGCCTGCCGGACGTCGTCCACCGTCATGGGCCGGCCGAGCTCCTGTGCCATGGTCGTGAACTGGGCGTCCTCGAGCCCGCAGGCCGTGATCCACTCGGTGAACGGGGCCGGGTCGAGGTCGACGTTGAGCGCGTAGCCGTGGGTGGTGACCCAGCGCGACACGTGGACGCCGATCGACGCGATCTTCCGTGGGCCCTGGCCGCCGCCCGGCGGCATCCACACCCCGGTGAGCCCTTCGTAGCGCACGCCCTCGAGATCGAACGCGGCCAATGTGCGGATGAGCGCTTCCTCGAGGTCGCGGACGTAGCGCTTGACGTCCTTGCCGTGGTGACCGAGGTCGAGGATCGGGTAGCAGACGAGCTGACCGGGGCCGTGGAACGTCGACTTCCCGCCGCGATCGGTCTCTGCGACCTCGACCTCCGCGTCCTCGGGTATGTGGAGCTCCAGCTCGTTTTGGGTGCGACGACCTATCGTCACCACCGGCGGATGCTCGAGGAAGACGACGGTCTCGGGGATCGCGCCCTGCGAGACGGCGCCTGCGAGCGCTCGCTGGAGCTCGAACGCCTCCCCGTACGGGACGAGGCCGAGGCTCATGAGGTACGCGCCCCGGCTCATGCCTGATTGAACATCCAGCGATGACCCTCGAGGTCCTCGACTGTGTACAGCCGGCCGTCCGGACCCTCCTCGGGTGAACGGATGACGTTGGCACCCGCGGCCACGGCTCGCGCGTGGTGCGCATCGAGATCGTCGACGAGGACGAGCAGCCCGTCGACGACCCAGGGGTTGTCCAGCCAGCGGGCGGCGGCCTCGCACGTCTCGCGATGGGTCTTGGGGCTCTGGTAGTCGGGGCTCGGCGCGGCGAGCATCACGACGTGGCCGTCCAGCTCGAGCTCGGCGTGCCCGATCGTGCCGTCTTCCGAGACATAGCGCTCACCCCGTTCCTGAAAGCCGAACGCCTCGGTCAGCCAGTCGATCGCCGCGGCGGGATCCTCGTACGCGATCATCGGGAAGATCCGCTGAGCCATCTCAGGTGGCGCGGACGTCATACCGCGGCAGGCCGTCCTCGGGGAGGATCTCCCAGGCGGCGACCGAGCGAACGAACGTGTGCGCTTCCGGCTTGCGGTCGTAGTCCAAGCCGAACGCGGAGAGCCTGACGCTCGAGCTCTCGGACTCGGGCCAGCCCCCGCCGAAGAGGTTCGACCCGCAGACGGAGCAGAACGTCTTCGCCGAGCCGCCCTCAGGGGTGTACGACGTAAGGAGCTCTGCGCCCTCGAGCACTCGGATCGCCTCCGAGCGCGCCCTGCCGCTGACCGTTCCGTACCCGCCCGAGATGCGCTTGCAGAACTCGCAGTGGCACGCCGAAGTGCGCGCGAACGGCTCCGTCACCTCGAAACGGACGCCACCGCAAAGGCAGTTGCCCTGGAGGGCCATGACCTCAGCCTAGCGCTCGACGCGATTCCCTATGAGCGTGTTGAGCGCGTCCTCAAGCGACCGGCGATACCGCGTGAGTGCCACGGTCTCGGCATCTGCGCGTGTGAGGACGAGCAGAAACCACTCGTACACAGACTCGCGTGCGGCCCACGGGACGAAATCCTCCTCTTCCGTCCGGACGAGATCCACGAGCGAACGGAAGAGGTCGGGGGCTCGTGCTGCTGACTGCCGGAGAAAGGCGTCGACCTCGCCGACGGTGCCGAATCCCGTTCGTCTGACGAGCCAGAGGTTCGCCTCGGTGACGTCTGGCAAGCGAAGAGATCACGCTTCGTCGCGCGCCACGCGCAATACCGCTTTCAGCCGGAAGCGTGATCCGGCTCGAGTGCGGCCGTGGCGAAAGCCGCGGATCTTCCTGCCCCTTCGAACGCTCGGGCGGTCAGAGCGTCAGCAAGAACTCCTCGACCGCTGCGGCGAAGCCGTCGACATCGGCATCGCCGAGTGGAAGCGAGAGCGCGATGAAGCCGCGGCGTCCGTACGAGAAGCCGCGCTCGAGCATGTGCAGATGAAGAAGGGCACGCAGATCCATCGTCTCGGGGAGGTCTGCTTCGTTCCGTACCGGCCCACGCGTGAAGTGCGGGCCGACGAGTGACCCATGGCCGGTCGCGCAGAACCTGAGTTCTCGCTCGGCGGAGAAGGCGTTCAGCCGATCGCGCAGCCGGTCGCCGAGGCCGTTCAGTCGTCCGATCTCGTCGTCCGTGAGAACCTGAGTCAGGCCAGCTGCTCCTGCCGCCATCGTGAGCACGTCGTTGTTGAAGGTTCCGCCGTGCTGTAGCGCGTCGGGCAGTGACGGGTCGAAGCGGCGCATCAGGTCGCCGCGTCCGCCGACCGCGCCGAACGAGAGACCGCCGCCGACGAACTTTGCAAGCGTGGTCAGATCGGGGTTGATCCCAAGCAGCTGCTGCATTCCGCCGGGCGAGAAACGCGCGGTCATCACCTCGTCGAACACCAGCAACAGGTCGTGCGCTGCCGTCGCCTCGCGCAGCGTGCGCAGGAAGTCCGTATCGCCGGGGATCACCCCTGCCGCCCCTTGCAGCGGCTCGACGATCACGGCGGCCAACTCGTGCGCGTGCTCCTCGACGAGGCGGGCGGCCTCGGCGGCGTTGTTGTACTCGCCGACGACCCAGTTGAAGGGTGGGTTCAGCGGCGAGATACCGTGAGCGAAGAGCAGGATGCCGCCGTGGTAGGCGCCGGCAAAGACGAGCACACGCGCGCGCCCGGTGACCGCTCGGCAGAGTGAGAGCGCCAGCAGGTTTGCTTCCGTACCCGAGTTGCAGAAGCGCACGAGTTCGATCGACGGGAAGCGCGTACAGATCGCCTCGGCGAGCACGGCTTCGTACTGGTTCGGGGCTCCGAGCACGAATCCGTCCGCGAGTGCATGCCGGATCGCCTCCACGATGACGGCATTCGAGTGGCCGTAGAGGCCCGCGGTGTACTCACCGAGGAAGTCGACGTACTCGTGGCCGTCCGCGTCGGTCAAGCGCGCGTCTTCGCCGCGGACGATGGTCAAGGGGAACGGCGGCTGGTGGATCGTCGTGCGCGTGTTCCCTCCAGGCATGAAGCGTGCTCGCTCCTCGTGGAGCCGGCGCGACTCGGGATTCGCCGCGACGTAACGCGCCTCCGCCTCCGCGAGCCGAGCGACGAGATCGACCACCGCGCGCATCATGCGATCCTACGCCCGCGCGTCCGAGGTACCCGGCAAATTTCTTGTCTGATCCCGGATCGCTCCCGTCCGTCCCGAGACCGCTTCGCGTGTCGAGCCACGTTTCGCGCTGAACCGCGACGGAATTGGGGAGCGTTTGCGCCACCTCGATGAAGACGCACCTCATTCGCCGGCGTCGAGGCCTGCGCTGTAGACACGTACTCTCGTCGCGGGTCTGCCGGCGTAGCAATAGTGAGGCGATTTTGCTCCTTGCGCGCTCAGCCGTCAGATAAGAAAACAGCCGATTTCGGATAAGAAATCGGCTGCAGGCAACCTACCGCCAGTGAG
This sequence comes from uncultured Gaiellaceae bacterium, assembly GCA_963778725.1. Taxonomy (GTDB): domain Bacteria; phylum Actinomycetota; class Thermoleophilia; order Gaiellales; family Gaiellaceae; genus GMQP-bins7. The sequence goes on along the minus strand of CAVZVL010000016.1, from coordinate 357,006 downwards.
CGTGTCGAACGCTTGCGCGGAATAACCGATTTGCAGGTATTTCTATGCGCCCGGCAGAATTCGAACCTGCGACCCGCGGATTAGAAGTCCGCCGACTTCTCACCCGATTGGGGGCGGCGAAGGCGGAACGAGGTCGCTTTTCGAGAGGATGGAGGCTTGCAGACCGGCTAGGCCACACTACGGACGCCCGCCATCATCAGGCCGAGCGCCTCGCGCGTGCTTTCCAGCGGCTTTGCCTCGGCGATGATCTCGCCCTCGAACATCACGAGCACGCGATCGGAGAGCGTCAGGACCTCATCCAGGTCCTCGGAGACGATGAGGATCGCGGTACCGGCATCTCGCTGCTCCATGAGGCGCTCGTGGATGTAGTGGGCAGCGCCCACGTCGACGCCACGCGTTGGCTGTGCCGCCAGCAGCACGCGGGGCCGCGCCGACAACTCGCGTGCGAGGATGAGCTTCTGGATGTTGCCGCCAGACAGGTTGCGCGCCGGCGTGTCCAGACTCGGCGTCTTGACGTCGAACGCGGCGACGAGCTCCTCGGAGTGCCGCCTGATGGCGCGAGCGCGGAGGAACCCCCATCGAGCGAACTTCGGAGCGTCGTTGTCGATCAGGATGAGATTCTCGGCGACCGAGAACGCGGGCACGACACCGTCACGCATTCGCTCTTCGGGAACGAAGCCGAGCCCCGCCTTTCGCACCCCCGCCGGATGGAGCCCGACGAGCTCCGCTCCCTCGACGTCGATCGAGCCGTCGGCGGCGGGGCGGAGCCCCGCGATCGCCTCGGCGAGCTCGCGCTGGCCGTTCCCCGAGACGCCCGCGATCCCGACGATCTCGCCGCCGCGCACCTCGAGACCGAGGCCTCGCACGGCATCGACGCCCCGGTCGCCCTTGACGGTGAGGTCGCGCACGACGAGCCGCGCCTCACCATGTCCGTTCCCGCCCGGCGGGCTCGTGCGACGGCAGCTCGTGGCCGACCATCATCTCCGCGAGGCCCTGACGCGTGACCTCGGACGGGAGCACCGTCCCGACCTTGCGCCCGGTCCGGAGCACCGTGATCCGATCGGAGAGCTCGAGCACCTCACGGATCTTGTGCGAGATGAAGACGAGCCCCCGGCCGTCGGCAACCATCTGCCGGAGCACGACGAAGAGATCGTCGACCTCCTGTGGAGTGAGCACGGCCGTCGGCTCGTCGAGAATCAGGAGCGAGACGTCGCGGTAGAGCGCCTTGATGATCTCGACGCGCTGCCGCTCACCGACGGAGAGCTGCCAGATCAGCGCGTTCGGGTCGACGCGCAGGCCGTATCTCTCCGACAACTCCGTAATCCGCCGCGACACCGCGTCGAGGTCGGTCAGCGGGCCGCGGCCGGACCGCGTGCCGAGCGCGACGTTCTCTGCCACCGTGAGCGTGCTCACCAGCATGAAGTGCTGGTGGATCATCCCGATCCCACGCGCGATCGCCGCAGCCGGGGAGTTGATCGCAACCGACTCGCCGCGAAGGCGGATCTCGCCCTCGTCCGGCTTGTAGAAGCCGTACAAGACGCGCATGAGCGTGCTCTTGCCGGCGCCGTTCTCACCGAACAGGGTGTGCACCTCGCCGGCCCGCACGTCGAAGTCGACGCCATCGTTGGCGACCACTCCGGGGAACCGCTTCGTGATGCCGCGCATTTCGAGCAACGGCACCGCGTCGCCCGCCGAGTGGCGGTGTTCCCCGGAGTGGGCGCCTCGAACCGTCATGGAGCTGTCTCGGCACCACGATCTTGCCGCTGACGATCCTGGCGATGAGCTTCTTCGCCGTGGTCCTGGATCTTCTTCGGCGTGTGTCGCGGCCTTGTTGAACTGGATCTTCTCGCCGCCGTTCTTCAGCGAGATCCGGTAGGAGACGCCGCCGAGCTTCCCGTTCTGGACGCGCGTGATGATCTTGTTGAGGACGGGCATCCAGTCGTACATCTGGGTTGCGACGACGTTCTTCGGAGCGAGCGCCGCCTGCGTCCACTGCGTCCCGAACCACTTGAGGTTGTTCTCGCGGGCAACGGTGATCGCACCCACGACGGACTGCGAGCTGCCGGTCAGCACGTCGGCCTTCTGCGCGACGAACTGGGCAGCTTGCTTCGACATCAGGCTCGGGTCGCTGAACGAGCCCGTGTAGGCGACGTTCACCGCCGTCTTCTTCGATTGCGCCTTCGCGCCGGCGACGAAGCCGTCGACGTAGAGCTTGGCATCGCCGACCGCGATCGGGCCGATGACGCCGAGCACCTTCGACTTGCTCATCAGCGACGCGATGTAGCCGTTGACGTATCCACCCTCCTGCGAGTTCGCCTCGTACGCGTACACGTTCGGCTGGCCGTAGGTCGTTCCGGCCGTCCCCCACGCGAACGACGTCTTCGGGAACTGCGGTGCGAGCTGCTGGATCGTCCCGCCGTACTGGGAGCCGTGCGCGATGACGAGGTCATAGCCCTGGCTCGCGTACTGACGGATGATGTTCGCCGCATTGGCGACGACGAACTGGTTCTCCGAGATGGAGACCTCCAAGCCGTACTTCTTCTCCATGTTCTTGAGCGCCTGGTACATCGACTGCGTGAACGCGAGATCGTTGTGTGCGCTCGGCGCGATCAGCGCGACCTTCAGCTGTGTCGCATCCGTCTTCGACGGCGCGCCGCCGGCAACCGGAACGGCCAGTACGAGCGCCGTCAGGGCCGCCATCATGAGTAGGAGCTTGCGCATTGTGATTCCTCCTCCGTGACCTTTCGAGGTCTGTGGACGTGTGGTCTCAGCCGGCTCCGGCTGCCTCAACCTCCTCGTATGTAGGGCGTGGCCAGAGCGGCCGGCTGCCGGAAGCGCCGCGCCACCGTGAGCAAGGCCACGACGGTGATTACCGCGGGCGTCGCCGCGGCGAGATCGGAGAGGCTGACCGGGATGATCCCTAGCCCCTTCCACGAGAGGATCAGCGCCTGCGTCATCCCGTAGAGAAGTGACCCGAGCATCACGCCGACCGGGCGCCATCCGCCGAAGTAGACGAGCGCGACGGCGATGAACCCCATTGCGTTCGTGATGTTCTGCTGAAAGATGCCGACGTCGATCAGCAGCGTCGCGCCGGCGAGGCCGGCGAGCGTGCTGCCGACCATGCACGTCGCGTACCGGGTGCGCGCGACTGCCACGCCGAGACTGTCGGCGGCCGCGGGGTTCTCCCCAACCGCCTTGACGTTCAAACCGAACGTCGTCCGGTTGAGCACGAACGCGACAAGCGGGACGAGCGCGAACGCGATGTACACGAGCAGGTCTTGCTGGAAGAGGGTCTTGCCGAGGAACGGCAAGTCGCTCAGGAAGGGAATCTCGACCTTCCCGGGCTGGTCGATCGGAAGTGGCGTCCCGACGAGCTTCAGGAAGAGCAGCGAGGTGAGCCCGAGCGCGAACAGGTAGACGCCGATGCCGCTGATCCCCTGCTCCGCGCGCAGCGTTACGCTGATGAACGCAGTCGCGAGGCCGCATGCGACACCGACCGCCATGCCTGCGAGCACGGAGAGGACGAGGTTGCCGGTCTCCAACGCGACGTAGTAGGTCGTGAAGGCGCCGAGCAGCATGATCCCGTCGACGCCGAGGTTGAGCACGCCGCTGCGCTGGCCGATCGTCTCGCCGAGCGACGCCAGGAGGAAGGGCGCCGCGAGCTGGATCCCGGACGCGACCGTCGCGGTCAGGATCGCCATGGTGAAGAACTCGCTCATGCCGGCCCCGCGGTGGCCACGGTCTGCTCGACGCGCTCCGCCAGGGACTCCGGTGGACCGCCCGGCGTCGCCGCGTCCGACGCGCGTGGGCGATGCCGGAGGAACTCGACCGAGACGACAAAGATGACGACGAGGCCGTTGAGCGCGACGATGAGGTCGGATGGCACGTTCGTCGCAACCTGCATGGCGTCGCCACCGACGAGCAGGCCGGCGAAGATGAACGACGAGAGGATCGTCCACAGCGGGTTCAGTCCGCCGAAGAGCGCAACGACGATCCCGTTGAACCCGCAGACCCGGTGAAGCCGGTCAGGCTGCCGTCCGTGACCATCCGGTGCGAGATGCTCCCGAAGACGAGCATCGCGCCGGCCATGCCGCACAGCGCGCCACTGAGCGTGAGCGCGTATGTCGTCGTTCGCGCGACGGGCATCCCGCATACGTCGCAGCGTCGCGCGAAAGCCCGACCGCGCGAATGCCGGAACCCGAAGCTGGTCCGCCAGAGCAGCACGTAGACGGCAACGGCGGCCAGGACGGCCACGACCACGCCCAGATGGAGCTGCGTGCCGTCCTTCAGGATCGGGAGCCACGAGCTCTCCGGGAGGAGTCTGCGTCTGCGGGATCAGCCCTCCGACCGAGTCCGCCGTCTTGTCGCGCAACGGCCCGGCGAGCAGGTAGTTCATGACCTGGACGGCGACGAGATTGAGCATGATCGTGCTCAGGATCTCGTTGACCCCGAAGTAGCCCTTGAACGCGCCGGGGATCGCACCCCAGATCCCACCGCCCACCGCGCCGGCGAGGATCGTGAGCGGAATCAGCAGAGCCGCCGGGAGACCCGGAAGCGACGAGCGCGGTCGCCGTCGCGAGCAGCGCGCCCATCGCGATCTGGCCCTCGCCGCCGATGTTGAAGACGTTCGCGCGGAACGCGATGCAGATCCCCACGCCGACGAGCAGGAGCGGGACGGCCTTAACGGCCGTTGCGCTCAGCGCATAGCTGTCACCGAAGGCACCGTCGAGAAGCGCGCGGTACCCGGTCACAGGATTCGCGCCGAGCGCGAGGATCATGCCGGCTCCGACGACCAGCGCGGCGAGCGCTGAGCCCGGCAGCGCCAGCCAGGTGAGCCGGAAGCGCCGCCAGTCGAGCTGCGGTACACGCACGCCGCGGCCGGGCGAACCGGGCCGAGGTCTCGCCTCTCGTCTCGTCATCGAACCTCGCCGAATGAGTGAGTCGGCGTGAACTGCGCCGTGGTTGCAGGAAGTCGGAAACGCGGCGCGTCGACATCGGTAATCGCCCACGGGGCGGATGCGGAACTGTCACAAGCGCGCCGACGCGCGACATGGTCTTCCTGTCTTCCTGGGCCTCCACCACCGGAATAGGCATCGACAACGACGGCTCACGGGTGCGGGTATCCCGCATCGAGGTTGCGTTGTAGCCCCGAGGGAATGGCGCTGGCTCTCTCCTAGCATCCGCCCAGTTCTGCCAGTGGAGGTGGCTTTGGATATGCAGATGCTGGGCAGGAAAGAGGAGCTCATCGACGAGCAGGTGCTCGAGCGCACAGCGAAGCTGCTGCAGGAGTCACGAGTCGCGCTGCCGACCTTCGCGCAGCTCGCGATCCCCTCACTCATCCCGAGCACGATCAGGCAGCGGCTGTCGGGCGTCGGCCCCGATGACGCGCACCCGCTCAATCTCTTCAGAGTCCACTGGTTCAACGACGCGACGAGAACCGGTCTCGTGGACGTTCCCGAGCATCTCGTCCTGCCGCGCGAACTGACGGGAGTCGACGCGCGGATCGTGGTGGCCCTCGGAGACCGGTTCCCCCTCATCGGGGCGCACAAGGTCCTTGCTGCGTACGGCTGTCTGGTCCCGCGGCTCGTCACCGGACGCTTCGACCCCACGCACGATCGCGCGGTGTGGCCGTCCACCGGCAACTACTGTCGCGGTGGCGTCGCCATCTCTCGGCTGCTCGGTTGCCGCGGAGTTGCGGTGCTTCCCGAGGGCATGAGCCGCGAGCGGTTCGCCTGGCTCGAACGCTGGGTGGCGGACCCGGGCGACATCGTGCGCACACCGGGCACCGAGAGCAACGTCAAGGAGATCTACGACGCCTGCAAGGCACTCGCGGCGGAGCCCGCGAACGTGATCCTCAACCAGTTCTCCGAGTTCGGCAACCACGTCGTGCATTACCTCGTGACGGGGAGCGCGCTCGCCCGACTCTTCGAGGCGCTTCAGGAAGACCAGCCCGCGCTGCGACTGCGCAGCTTCGTATCCGCAACCGGGTCGGCCGGAACCATCGGCGCTGGCGACTACTTGAAGGAGCGGTTCGGCTCGTTGGTGGTCGCAGCCGAGGCGCTGGAGTGTCCGACGATGCTCTCCAACGGATTCGGCGAGCACAACATTCAGGGGATCGGGGACAAGCACATCCCGCTCATCCACAACGTCCTCAACACCGACGTGGCTCTTGCCGTTTCCGAGCGCGCCACCGACCGCGTCGGAGTCCTGTTCGGCACGGAGGCCGGACGCGACTTCCTCCGCGAGAGACGCGGCGTCGCCGAGAACGTCGTCGAGGAACTGCGATCCCTGGGCCTGTCGAGCATCTGCAACATCGTCGGCGCGATCAAGGTCGCGAAGTACTACGGCCTCGGCCCCGAGGACGTCGTCCTGACGATCGCGACGGACGGGGCGGACATGTACGACAGCGAGCGCCAGCTCGCGCTTGCGAAGTACTTCCCAGGCGGGTTCGACGAGGTCGCCTCGGCGGAGGTCTTCGGGGAACACCTGCTGGGAGCCACGACTGACCACTTCGCCGAGCTGACGCTCCGGGACCGCGAGCGCATCTTCAATCTCGGGTACTTCACCTGGGTCGAGCAGCAAGGCATCCCACTCGAGGCGTTCGAGGCGCGCCGGGATCCCGACTACTGGGCCCGGACGCGCGCGAATGCCGGACGGTGGGACGACCTCATCGACGAGCTCAACGCCCGCACGGGCGTGCTGGAAATGGCTTAAAGCATGGTCAGCCGACTCGTCTGCGAAGGCTGCGGAGTCGAGATGGGGCTCGACGAGCCGTATCCGTTCCGCTGCCCGCACGACGGAGAAGGCGACGTCGACCACGTGCTGCGGCGCCGCCTCGACCTCGCGAGCATGAAGTTTCCTCGAGAGGCGTCGGAGCCGAACCCGTACCTGCGGTACCGCCGCCTCCTGCGGCCCCACCACGTCGCACTTCGGCACGGGCTGTCGGACCTCGACTTCCAGACGATCGTGCGGCGGCTCGACCGCGAGATCGCCGCTGTGGACGGCTACGGGTTCGCCGTCACCCCGTTCACGCGCTGCTCGGAGCTCAGCGACGCGCTCGGCTTCTCCTCGATGGGCGGTGTGTGGGTGAAGGACGAGACGGGCAACGTCTCCGGCTCGCACAAAGCGCGGCACCTGTTCGGCGTCTTGCTCCACCTAGAGGTCGCGGAGCAAGCGGGGCTCGTTGACTCCGACGCCAGACCGGACCTCGCGATCGCGAGCTGCGGGAACGCTGCGCTCGCCGCTGCCGTCGTGGCGGCGGCAGGCGGGCGCACGCTTCAGATCTTCGTCCCCACGGATGCCGATCCGCTCGTGCTCGCCCGTCTCGAGGAGCTGGGCGCGTTCGTCACCGTCTGCGCTCGCGAGGGGCTGCCGGGCGATCCGGCGTATCACGCTCTTGTACGAGCGCTCGCGCGCGGCGCGCTCCCGTTCACCTGCCAAGGCAACCAGAACGGACTTGCCATCGAAGGGGGCGAGACGCTCGCGTGGGAGATCGCCTCCTCGGGCGTCGCGATCGACCGACTTGTCGTCCAAGTCGGAGGCGGCGCACTCGCGAGCGCATGCATACAAGCTCTGACGGAGGCGCGACAGCTCGGAGCCATGGACCGCATTCCGCGTGTGGACACCGTGCAGACCGAGGGCGCCTGGCCCTTGAAGCGAGCGTTCGAGGCCGTCGAGGCGCTCGGCGATTCGGATCTTGCGCTCCACTACGCGGCGACGCACCGCTCTCAGTTCATGTGGCCGTGGGAGCAGGCGCCGTCGAGCATCGCCCACGGGATCCTCGACGACGAGACATACGACTGGCTGGCAGTCGTCGAAGGGATGCTGGCAACGGGCGGCAGGCCGGTGGTCGCGTCCGAGGCTCTGCTCGCGCACGCGAACGCGCTCGCACAGCTGACCACCGGAATCGACGTCGATCCCACGGGCTCCGCCGGACTCGCCGGCCTGCTCGCGCTGCGACAGGCAGGCGAGGTAGCGGACGACGAGCGCGTGGCTGTGCTGTTCACCGGAGCCGTCAGAACGGCTCCGCACGAAAGGAGGAAAGACGATGAGAAGCTTCCTCGGAAGAGACATCTTGTCGCTGAAGGATTTCGAGCGAGCTGACTTCCAGCGGATCTTCGAGATCTGCGACGAGCTCGCGCCGATCGCCAAGACCAGGCAGAACGCGGACCTGCTCACAGGCAAGACGCTGCTCACGGCCTTCTACCAGCCGAGCACTCGCACCCGTCTCGCGACCGAGGCCGCGATGCACCGGCTCGGCGGCCATGTCCTTGGGTTCTCCGACGCCAAGATGACCCGTGCCGGCGACTTCTACCAGGAGTCGATCAAAGACACGGTCCACATGCTCGAGTACTACGGCGACGTCATCGCGATGCGCCACTTCCAGCAGGGCGCACCCGCGGAGGCCGCCAAGTGGGCCTCGATTCCCATCATCAACTGCGGTGACGGCTGGGGCGAGCATCCGACCCAGGTCCTCACGGATCTGTACACGACCCAGAAGGAGATGGGCTCGATCGACGGGCGCACGTTCCTGCTCGTCGGCGACATGCGGATGCGGACGATGCACTCGATCCTCTACGCACTCTCGCAGTTCGACGCGAAGGCCTATGTCGTCGGGCCGCCCGAGATGTCGCTCCTGCCCGAGTTGACACTCGAGCTCGACGAGCGAAACGTGGAGTACGAGGTCGCCGAGTCGGTCGAGGACTGCATCTCCGAATGCGACGTCGTCTACATGGAGCCGGTCGTCCAGCCCGACTACACGAAGTCCCGTGACGACGAGGGTGGCGGCGAGTTCGTACAGACACCGGATGCCTACCGCGTCACGCGGCAGCTATTGAAGGAACGGGCCCCACACAGGGCGATCGTCCTGCACAGCCTGCCGCGGATGGACGAGCTCCCGGCCGACGTCGACGGCACGCGCCACGCGCGCTACTGGCAGGAGGCGTTCAACGGGGTCGTGATGCGCATGGCGTTGATCGCCCTCGTGCTGGGAGCAGTGGAGTAGGGCGTGGAGCTCACGCTGAACGGGAAGCCGGTCGTCGCGGAGCCACGCGATGGGCAGAGCCTGCTCGAGCTGCTCCGCGACGACCTCGGCTTGCGCTCCGTCAAGGACGGGTGCGCCCCGGAGGGCTCGTGCGGGGCCTGCACGGTGCTCGTGGACGGGAAGGCGGTCGTGTCCTGCGCCCAGAAAGCCACCCGCGTCGAGGGGAAGAGCGTCGTGACACACGAGGGCTTGGGCCAGGACGTTCGGGAAGCCTGGGCGAAGAGCTTCGTCGCGGCCGGCGCATCCCAGTGCGGGTTCTGCTCGCCCGGGATCGTCATGAAGGCCGAAGGACTTCTGGGAAAGAATCGCGAGCCGACGCGGGACGAGATCTCCCGGGCGCTGCTCGGCAACCTCTGCCGCTGCACGGGCTACGTGAAGGTCGTCGACGCGATCGAGCTCAACGCGCGGGCTCGATGCGGCGAGCCGCTGCCTGAACCGGACCTCACGGGCCGAGTCGGCGCTCGCGCAGCGCGCTACGAAGGCGACGAGCTCGCGCTCGGCGACAAGCCCTTCGTGGGCGACCTCGTCGCACCGGAGATGCTGTACGGAGCCCTTCGCTTCTCGGACCATCCTCGGGCTCGCATCCTGCGCATCGACACGTCGAGGGCCGAGGCCCATCCCGGCGTCGTCTCCGTGCTGACCGCGGCGGACGTCCCGGGCGAGCGCACGCAGGGGACGCTCACCAAGGACTGGCGACAGCTCGTCGCCGAGGGCGAGACGACGGCGTACGTCGGGGACGTGCTCGCCGCCATCGCCGCCGAGTCGCGCCACGCGGCGCGCGAGGCGGCGGACCTCGTCGACGTGGAATACGAGGTCCTCAAGCCCGTGACCGACCCGTTCGAGGCGATGGACGCAGCCGCGCCGAGGCTGCACGAGAGCGGCAACGTACTTTCCATCTCGCGCGTGCAGCGCGGGGACGTCGACGCCGCGCTCGCGGGCGCGGCATACGTCGTGGAAGAGACTTACCGCACGCAGTGCATCGAGCACGCGTTCCTCGAGCCGGAGTCTGCCTTCGTCGTCCCGGACGAGGACGGCGTGCTCCAGGTCTACTCGCAGGGCCAAGGTGTTTGGGAAGACCGGCTGCAGGTCGCGTCGTTCCTCGGCCTATCCGAGAAGCAGGTTCGTGTGACGCAGGTCTCGTGCGGCGGCGCATTCGGCGCGAAGGAGGACCTGAACGTGCAGGGGCACGCGGCTTTGCTGGCGATGACGGCCGGGCGGCCCGTGCTCCTCACGCTCACGCGGCGCGAGAGCCTCCGCTACCACTCCAAGCGCCATCCGATGTGGCTCACCTACACGCTGGGTTGCGACGTCGACGGGCGCCTCGTCGCGCTGCGTGCTCGCATCGTCGGCGACACCGGGGCCTACGCCAGTGTCGGCGACAAGGTCCTCGAGCGTGCCGCCGGCCACGCCTGTGGCGCGTACGCGGTGCCGAACGTGGACGTCGACGCGAAGGCCGTCTACACGAACAACCCGCCCTGTGGCGCGATGCGCGGCTTCGGGGTCAACCAGTCCAACTTCGCGGTCGAGGGCGCTCTCGACATGCTCGCGGAGCGTGTCGGAATCGACGGCTGGGAGATCCGCTGGCGGAACGCCTTGGACGCCGGCGAGACGTTCGGCACGGGGCAAGTGCTCGGGCCGGGGGTCGGCCTCAAGAAGACGCTCCTGGCAACGCGTGACGCGTATCGCGGAGCGCGGTTCGCCGGCATCGCGTGCGGCGTCAAGAACACCGGCATCGGCAACGGCGTCCCCGAGTTCGGGCATGCGATCCTGCGGCCCGAGAGCGACGGGTCGGTCACGCTCTTCCACTCCTGGACGGAGATGGGCCAGGGCGTGCATACGGTCCTGCGTCAGATCGCCTGCGAAGAGCTGGACCTTTCTCCCGAGCGCATCCGCGTGCTGGTGAGCACTGAGCACGACCTCGACACCGGCCAGACGACGGCTTCGCGCTCGACGGTGCTGGGAGGCAACGCTGTGCTCGACGCCGCCCGCAAGCTCAAAGCGGCGCTCGACGGGCAACCGCTCGAGACGCTCGCCGGTCAGGAGTTCCGCGGCGAGTTCGCCGTCGACTGGACCACCTCGAACGACGCCGATGCGCCGGTCACTCATCTTGCGTACGCGTGGGCGACCCAGGTCGTGACCCTCGACGACGACGGCCGTCTCGAGAAGGTGATCGCGGCCCACGACGTCGGCCGCGCGATCAACCCGACCCTCGTCGAAGGCCAGATCGAAGGGGCGGTCCACATGGGCCTCGGACAGGCGCTCTCCGAAGAGTTCGTCGTGGAGGGAGGCGTGCCCCTCACGGAGACGCTGAAGTCGCTCCACATCATCCCGCCGACAGGAATGCCCACGGTCGAGTGCGTCCTCGTCGAGGAGCCGCAGCCAGAAGGCCCGTTCGGCGCCAAGGGCATCGGCGAAGCGGCACTCGTTCCCACTGCTGCAGCAGTCGCGGGCGCGCTGCACGCGTTCGACGGCATCCGTAGGACGCGGCTGCCCATGAAGGACTCGCCGGCCGCACTCGCCGCGGTTCCACATCTCACGCGGGCACGGAAGATGGCAGCGGCATGATCCTCACCGACGCCACGGTGGTCTCCTCTCTCGATCCGCTGCGCATCGTCTGGGAGGACGTCCATGTCTCCGGCGGCCGCATCGCGGAAGACGGGGGCGGGGAGCGGCGCGACTGCTCGGGATGCCTGATCGTCCCCGGCAACGTCTGCGCCCACACGCACCTCTACTCGGCCCTCGCGCGCGGGATGCCCTACACGCTGGATCCGCCGGGGGACTTCGTGCAAGTCCTCCAGCGCGTGTGGTGGAGGCTCGACCGTGCGCTCGACGAGAAGGCCGTGAGAGCGTCCGCCCTCGTTGGCGGCATGGAGGCGCTGCTGTCGGGGACGACGACCGTCATCGACCATCACGCGTCTCCGAACGCCATCGACGGATCGCTCGACGTGATCGCCGATGCATTGGCGACGCTCGGCATCCGTTCCATCCTCTGCTACGAGACATCCGACCGGGATGGCCCGGAGCGCGCGCGGGCCGGTCTCACGGAGAATCGGCGCTTCGTGCAGTCGGTCGGGCTGAACCGGCCTTCGCTGACCCGTGGGATGATCGGCGCACATGCGTCCTTCACCCTTTCCGACGACACCCTGGAGGCGTGCGCAAACGCAGCCCGCGCACACGGCGTGGGCGTGCACATCCACGCAGCCGAGGACACTGCCGACGAGGACGACGCGGTCCTGGTCCACGGTCTACGAGTTGCAGCGCGGCTGGCCGACGCAGGCGTCCTCGATCGTCGAACGCTCCTCGCGCACGGGGTCCACCTCGACGAGAGCGAGGTCGGGCTGGTCGAGGCCGCGCACGTCTCGATCGCGCACAACGCCCGCTCGAACATGAACAACTCGATCGGACGCGCGCATGTGGACGCTCTCGGCCCCCACGTTGCCCTCGGCACCGACGGGATCGGCGCGGACATGTTCGAGGAGTCCCGTGCAGCGTACTTCCGGCTGCGAGAAGACGATCTCGCGTCTCCGCCGAGCTGGCCGCTCGAGCGCCTCGCCGAGGGTGGGAGCTTCGTCGGGGCAGCGTTCGGCGAGCCGCGATTCGGAAAGCTCGAAGCGGGCTCTCCCGCCGACCTCGTCGTCCTCGACTACGCCGCGCCCGCCCCCCTGCGCGAGTCGAGCTTCGCGGGACACTGGATCTTCGGCCTCTCGTCGCGCCACGTCCGCGACGTCATGATCGGGGGCGAATGGGTCGTGCGGGACCGAAAGCTGACTCGACTCGACCAGCAGGAGCTGGCGGCCGAGGCGACGCTCGAGGCCGAGCGCCTCTGGAAGCGCCTCGGCGACGTCGGCGCCCACACGTTTCATCCGAAAGGAGGCCGTCCATGGCCGTCGCCCTTGAGCCCGGCAGCAAGCACCGCGTAGGGCTCTACCTCCAGGACAAGCACCCGATTCGCGACGGCATGCGTTATGCGCAGCTCGCCGAGGCGTGCGGATTCGAGGCGGTCTGGCAGGCAGAAAGCCGCCTCGTGAGGGAAGCGACCGTGCCGATGGCCGCGTTCGCGGCCGTCACCGACCGGATCGAGATCGGTTCGGGTGTCGTCAACTCCTGGACGCGAAACGTCGGGTTGCTCGCCGCGACCTTCTCGACCCTGGACGACCTCGCGCCCGGCCGGATCAAGCTCGGGATCGGAGCGTGGTGGGACCCGCTCGCCTCGAAGGTCGGGATTCGGCGTCGCCGCCCCGTCGAGACCATGCGCGAGATGGTGGAGGTCACCCGCCGGCTGCTGAACATGGAGCGCGTGACGTACCACGGCGAGTTCGTGAACGTCGACGACATCGAGATCGACATCGTCCACGGCGACCGCTCCCCGAAGGACGTCCCGATCTACATCGCGGCGACGACGGGCATGAAGATGATGGAGCTGGCCGGTGAGATCGGGGACGGGGTCCTGCTCAACTACTTGGTCGGCCCGGGGTACAACAAAGAGGCCCTGGAGCATCTCGCGGCAGGCGCGGAGCGCGCCGGCCGCACCCTCGACGACGTCGACCGGCCGCAACTCGTGGTCTGCTCGCTCGACGACGACCGGGGGCGTGCGCTCGACCGCTCGCGGGAGCTCGTCACTCAGTACCTCGGCCAGCAGCCGCACATCGGCAAGGCGAGCGGCGTCGACGAGTCGCTGCTCGAGGAGATCGGCCGGCTGCTGACCTGGCCGGCGACGCCGGAGCAGATCGAGCGCGCGACCGCCCTCGTCCCGGACGACGTGGTCCAGCTCATCACAGCGTCCGGCACGGCCGACGAGTGCCGGGCGAAGGTGCAGGAGTACGTCGACGCCGGCTGCACCTGTCCCGTCCTGTATCCGCTGGGCGACGACGTCCCGGCGATGATCGAGGCCTTCGCCGTGGCGCGGGTCTGAGGAAGAAAGAGAGGCTGAGATGTCACAGCTGGCGATCGACCGAGAGACCCTCGTCGGCCGCGACTACATCGAGACGCTCGACTGGACGGTCGAGGAGATCGACGTGGCGCTGGCGGTCGCGGGCGAGTTGAAGACGGCGTTCCACAACGGCGTGCCACACCGGCTCCTCCCCGACAAGACGCTCTTCATGCTCTTTCTCGACAAGTCGACTCGCACTCGCAACGCCTTCGAGTCGGGGATGACACAGCTCGGCGGTCACGCGATCTACCTGGACGCCGAGAAGACCCAGGTCGCGCACGGAGAGAGCCCGAAGGACATGGGAATCATCCTCTCGCGCTACGGCCACGGCCTCGCAATCCGGCACGACCTCGCTCCGTACGAGGGCAACGCTGTGGATGCGCGAGATCGCGAAGTGGGCGGACATCCCGCTCATCAACTTGCAGTGCGACGTCGACCACCCGACGCAGACCCTGGCCGACCTGATGACGCTGCGCGAGCAGCGCGGCGAAGACCTCCGGGGCCTCAAGGTCGCAGTGTCCTGGGCCTTCGCACCTTCGTACGCGAAGCCGCTGTCGGTCCCGCAGGGGTTGGCGACGCTGCTCCCGCGCTTCGGGATCGATATCGTCCTCGCCCATCCGAAGGGCTTCGAGCTCATGCCCGAGGTCCTCGAGCGGGCAGAGGCCGCCGCGGCAGAGGGCGGCGCGACGATCACGTACACCGACGACATGGACGAGGCGTTCGCGGGAGCGGACGTCGTCTACCCGAAGTCGTGGGGTCGGATCGACGCATTCAGCGACGAGAAGACAGCACTGTCCGAGTCGGCCGAGTTCAAGGACTGGATCTGCGACTCGCGGCGCATGTCGCTCGCCAAGCCCGATGCCCTGTACATGCACTGCCTGCCCGCCGACCGGGGCACCGAAGTCACCGACGAGGTCATCGACGGCTCCCAGTCCGTCGTCTACGACGAGGCCGAAAACCGGATGCACACCGGGAAGGCGCTCTGTGCGTTGACCATGGGCGGATACACGGACGCACAGGCGACGCCGTGAAGCGGAAGAGCGCAGTCGTCGCGATCGGCGGCAACTCACTGATCAAGGATCGGTTGCATCAGACCGTCCGCGACCAGTACGTCGCCGCCGGCGAGACCTGCTGGCACGTCGCCTCGATGATCCAGGACGGCTGGGACGTCGCGATCGGACACGGCAACGGACCTCAGGTGGGGTTCATCCTGCGGCGGTCCGAGCTGGCCGCGGGAGAGCTGCACGAGGTCCCGCTGGACGTCTGCGGAGCCGACAGCCAGGGTGCGATCGGCTATGCGCTGACGCAGAACCTCGAGAACGACTTCCGCCGGCTCGAGATCGACCGTCACGCCGTGACCGTGATCACGCAGGTCGAGGTCGCCCGGGACGACCCGGCGTTCGCGAGCCCTTCCAAGCCGATCGGCTCGTTCATGGACGAGGCCACGGCGGCCCGCCGCCGCGACCAGGACGGCTGGGCGGTACGGGAGGACGCCGGCCGTGGCTGGCGGCGGGTCGTCGCCTCGCCCGAGCCGATCCGCATCATCGAGGAGGATTCGATCAAGACCCTGATCGAGGACGGCTTCGTCGTCGTGTCGGTCGGCGGCGGCGGAATACCGGTCGTCGCCGACGAGAAGGGAGAGCTCTCCGGAGTCGCTGCGGTGATCGACAAGGACCTCGCGTGCTCCCTGCTCGCAACCCGCATCGGGGCGAGCCTCCTCCTGATCACGACTGCGGTCGAGCACGTCTCGCTCGACTTCGGGACCCGGGACGAGCGGCGTATCGACCGGATGTCGCTCTCCGAGGCGCGGCAGTACCTGGTCGAGGAGGTGCACTTCGCCGAGGGGAGCATGGCGCCGAAGATCCGTGCAGTCGTCGGTTTCCTCGAGCGCGGTGGCGAGGAGGCGATCATCACCGATCCCGAGAGCGTCGAACGGGCACTCGCCGGGGAGGCGGGCACCCATGTGTTGCCCGACTGAGCCAGTTTCAGCGCCAAGGGGCAGGCCGGAGCGCGCGAATCTCGGATAGTGAGTCGCATCCACGCGACTGCGACAGTTCAAGGGAGCCGATCTCGAATGGCGCGAGAAAACATCTGGGTCACCGAGACCGCCCTTGCGACTGCGCTCAAGGTGTCGTACATGGCGGAGAAGATCGCGGTCTTCGGGATCGTCGTCGGTATCGCCCTCATCCTTACTGGGATCGGACTCGTGATCCTCGCCTTCGCCGTTTTCGGCCGCAACCAATCGGCAGGCGAGATGTCGCGCGCGTGACGCGCCAAAGCGTGGATTGGTGGACGATGTGGTCGGCCTCGAGGCCGACCACGGGCCAGGCGGCTTACGGCGGCGCGGAACTGGAAGCGGGCGAGGAGGTGCCGCCGGTCAGCGTCCTAGTACCGGGCGCGGGCCGAGCGGCGCAGCTCGGTCTCGCTGTGAGTCCGGGTGACGATGGTCACGGCTCCGAGATCGGGGAACGACTCGAAGACGTCTTCGATGCGTGTGCCCTCGCGTCCGCGTACATAGACGCCGGTGACGAGTGACTCGCTCTCCATCGTCCACCAGACCGACTCGACGTAACGCAGGTCATCGTCCTGCAGGAGGTTTCTCAGCAACTCTTCGAGCCGTTCGACGAACGCGGCATACGTGCGCTCTTGCTCGAGGTAGGCCTCGCCCCACTCCTCCGGTGAGCGCCTGTCGCTCACGTTGTGTGTCGTGCGGTCCTGGCCGAGCTCAGTACGCTGCCTCGTCCCAGCTCTCGAGCTTGTCTCGGAGGTCGCGGAGGAACATGCCGGCGTACGCGCCGTCGACGAGCCGATGGTCGTACGTCAGGGTCAGGTTCATGAGGGGGCGGATCGCGATCACGTCGCCCCCGAGCTCGTCCTGGACGACCCAGGGCCGCTTGACCAGCGCGTACGTGCCGAGAATGGCCGACTGCGGCTGATTGATGATCGGCGTTCCGTGGAACGTCCCGAAGCTTCCCGGGTTGGTGATCGTGAACGTGCCTCCCTGGACGTCGTCGGGTAGGAGCTTCTTCGTGCGCGCACGCTCGGCGAGGTCCTGGATGGCGCGCGCCGTACCGGTGAGGTTGAGGTCCTGCGACGTTCCGGAT
Organism: uncultured Gaiellaceae bacterium; assembly: GCA_963778725.1. Taxonomy (GTDB): domain Bacteria; phylum Actinomycetota; class Thermoleophilia; order Gaiellales; family Gaiellaceae; genus GMQP-bins7. The sequence continues at coordinate 339,929 of CAVZVL010000016.1, read as the reverse complement.
GACCGGAACGATGAGACCCTTGCCCTCCTCGAGCGCGACTGCGATCCCGAGGTTCACGTACGGGCGCGTGACGATGCTCTGTCCGCGGAGCTCGCCGTTGATCCACGGGTAGTCGAGGATCGTGTCGACCGCCGCGCGGGCGATGAACGCGAGGTACGTGAGGTTCACCTTCTGCGCTGCGAGCTCGGGCTTGAGCTTCGCGCGGAGGGCGACGACGCGCGCCATGTCCACCTCGATCGCGCTCGTGACGTGCGCCGCGGTGTCCACCGAGCGCCGCATGTGCTCCATCACGCCCCGGCGCATCGCTGTCATCGGCTGGAGCTCCTCGCCGGGGGCGAGCGCTCCCTCGGCGACCGGGGCCGCAGCTGCGGGCGCCGGAGCCGGTCGAGGCGGAGCAGGAGGCGGAGGAGGTGCGGGCGCAGGAGGTGGAGCGGCGGTGCCGCGGCAGCCGGCGCGGGCTCCGGCACGGGCTCGGAGATCGGCGGTTCGGCGACAGCTGCGACCGGCTCCGGCTCGGGAGCCGGAGGAGGCGGCGCCGGAGTCGCCGCGGGCGCGGCCGGCGTGGCCGGCGCACCCGACTCGATGTAGCCCAGGATGTCCTTCTTCGTGACGCGGCCGCCCGTGCCGGTTCCCGGAACGATCGTCGGGTCGATGCCGTGCTCGGCGGCGATCCGGGCGACGACGGGCGAGACGAACGTTCTGCCGTTCCCGGTCGCTGCGGCCGGCGGTGCCGGTGTTGCCACGGGCTCGGCAGCAGCCGGAGCAGGCTCGGGCGCGGCTGCCGCAGGCTCGGGTGCGGCCGCAACGGGTTCAGGAACAGAGGGCTCGGGGCCGCAGCGGCAGGTGCCGGTGCAGGCTCCGCGGGCGCCGGAGCTGGCTCGGCGTCTCCGCACCGGCGCGCCGGCGGGGGCGATGAGAGCGAGCACCGTCCCGACCTCGACCGTCTCGCCCTCCTGAACGAGGATCTGGCTGACGACGCCTTCGGCCGGGCTCGGCACCTCGGTGTCGACCTTGTCGGTCGAGATCTCGAGGAGCGGCTCGTCACGGCCGATCGCGCTCGCCGACCTGCTTGAGCCACTTCGTGACCGTCCCCTCGGAGACGGAGACGCCCATCTGGGGCATCACGACCTCGGTCTGCGTTCCCGTCGACACGGTTCCTCCTCAGTAGGCGGCGAGGTCTCTCAGGGCGGTCACGACGTCTTCGACCTGCGGGATGTATGCCTTCTCGAGCGGCGGCGCAGAACGGCACGGGCGTATCCGGGGCGGCGATGCGCACGACCGGCGCGTCGAGGTGCTCGAACGCCTCCTCGGCGATCGTCGCCGCGATCTCGGCACCGAAGCCTGCTGTGCGCGTGTCCTCGTGCAGGACGAGCACCTTCGAGCAGCGCTCGACGCCCTCGAGGACGCGCTCCTTGTCCCACGGGATGAGCGTGCGGAGGTCGAGCACCTCGGCCTCGAATCCCTCCTTCGCAAGCTCCTCGGCCGCCTCGGTCGCGGTGTGCACCATCGCGCCCCAGGTCACGATGGTCGCGTCGTCGCCCGGCCGGTGGACGCGCGCGTGGCCGAAGGGAACGGTGTAGCGATCCTCCGGGCACCTCGCCCTTGATCCGGCGGTACAGGTGCTTGTGCTCGAAGAAGAGGACGGGGTTCGGATCCTCGATCGCAGTCGCGAGGAGGCCCTTCGCGTCGTGCGGCGTGGCCGGGCACACGATCTTGAGCCCCGGGATGTGTGCGAACGACGTCTCCGGGTTCTGCGAGTGGAACGGCCCGCCCGAGAAACCGCCGCCCGGACGGGAGCCGCACGACGATCGGGACCGGCGTGCGCGCGCGGAAGAACTGCTTCGCGGCGACCGTGACGAGGTGATCCCAGCGCGCAGGAGATGAAGTCGGCGAACTGCATCTCGGCGACGGGTCGCAGCCCCATGAGCGCGGCGCCGGTCGCGCCGCCGACGATCGCCGTCTCCGAGAGCGGCGTGTCGATGACGCGCCACGGGCCGAACTCCTCCTGGAAGCCCGAGCGAGACCTTGAACGCCCCGCCGTAGACGCCGACGTCCTCGCCGAGGATGAACACGCGCGGGATCGCGTCGCATCTCGAGGCGGAGGCCGTCGCGAGATCGCCTGGATGTAGGTCATCTCGGCCATGGCTACTTGTGGTGCGGGGTGTCGAGGTCCTCGGGCGACGCGAAGACGCTGCCCTCGAGCGTCGCCGGATCGGGTAGCGGCGACGCCTCGGCCCGATCGAGCGCGTCGTTGAGGAGCCGCTTGACGACGGCGCGTGATCTCGCCCTCCTCCTCGTCCGTCATGTCCGCGTGCTCGTACAGCCAGCGTCCGGAAACGCTCGATCGGGTCGTACGCCGCCCAGCTGCTCGAACATCTCCTTCGGGACGTAGAAGGCGTCGTCGTGAACGGCGTGGCCCTCCATGCGGAGCGTCAGGCACTCGAGGAGCGTCGGCCCGCCGCCCTCCCGCGCCTTCTCGATCGCCCGGCGTAGCCTCGCGGTAGACCGCGAGCACGTCGGTCCCGTCGACGACGACTCCCTCGAACCCGTACGCCGCCGCGCGGTCGGCGATGTGCTCGACCGGGAACGAGAGGTACGTCGGCGTCGAGTACGCCCACTGGTTGTTGTCGCAGACGAAGACGATCGGGAGCTGCCGGACGCCGGCGAAGTTCATCGCCTCGTGCGCGTCGCCGCGCGCCGCGGAGCCCTCGCCGAACCAGCCGACGCGCCACCCGGCGATCGCCGCGGATCTTGAAGGCGAGCGCCATCCCGGTCGCGACCGGGAGCATCGCGGGCAGGTGGGAGACCATCGTGTGCAGCCCGAGCTCGGCGATCGGCCATGTGCACGTTCCCGTCGCGGCCGCGTGTCGGGCCGTCCTCGCGGCCCATGTACTGCGCGAACACCCGCCACGGCTCGACGCCACGCACCACGTGCACGCCCATGTCGCGGTGGAGCGGTGTCCCGACGTCGTTCGGCGCCCATCGCGGTCGCGACGCCGACGGCCGCGGCCTCGTTCCCGCGGCCGGTGTAGAAGGAGCCCGGGATCTTCCCCTGCTTGTAGAGGATGTGGCCGCGCTCCTCGATCCCGCGCGTGATCAGCATGTTGCGGTAGATGCCGAGGAGGTCCTCGCGGTCGAGGCCTGCCTCCTTCACCTCCTGGAGCGAGCCCACGGGCTCGGCTTCACGTACGGCCATACGGCGATCTCCCGTCGTCCGGTCGACGGCTCCCACTCTAACGAGCTGCGCCGTTGCCCAGCCCTGGGTCTACAGTCGCGCGCTGGATGGCGAAGGCCGAAGCGCAACTGGATCCAGGAGGAGCGGCGCAAGACGCTCGGCGACTGGGTCGCGTTCTGCCTCACGCTGCGGCACACGCTGCGCTACTTCCTCGACGACGAGGACGGAGCTTCCGGCGGCGTGCTCCGCAGTGCGGCGGCGAGCTGCGCCACCGCTGCCCGGCCTGCGCGGCGCCGATCGCGTCGGCTTTCGCGGTCGAGTGCGAGGAGTGCGGCGCGCGCGTGCGCGACGCCCGAGCTCTTCGGCACGACCGATCCGCCGGCCGGGCAGTAGCGAGCGTACGTGATCTGGGAGAAGCGGATCAGGTGACGATCTCGTCCTCCGCGACCTCGCGGTTGTAGAGCTGGCTCAGGAACCAGACCATCTCGTCGACGCGCCGGATCTGCGGGTTGTCGTGCTCGATCTCGCGCGGCGAGAGCTCCGTCGAGCGCCTTCACCTCGACCTTGTCGATGACCGCGTCGAAGATCCGCTCGCGCTGCCCGTAGCGCGCGCCGCAGAGCACGGTCACGATCATCCCCTTCCGGTACTTCGCGGACTTGTCGCCGAGCCGGATCGTCGCGGTCTTGCGGCCGGTGCGCAGCTGGTCGGCGACGGCCGGGTTGTAGAAGTTGAGGGCGAACGTCGGCATCGGCGGCCGCGGCAACTATAGAGGCTCGCCGCCGAGGATCTCGAGCGGCCTTCGCGGCCATCTCGCGCTCGCCCTTGTAGGCGAGGAGCGCTGGAGCCGTCGGCGAGCGGGAGCCAGCGCGCCTCGGCGACCTCGACCTCCATTCCCGGCGGGCAGCTCGCCGATCCGGCCGCGCGCGGCGTGAGCGAGGAAGAAGCTCACGACCTTGAAGACCCGCTCGCCGTCCCACGTGTAGACGTAGCGGACGTCGCCGAGCTTCCGACCGAGACGGCCCGCGACGCCGGTCTCCTCGAACGCCCTCGCGCAGAGCGCCGTCTCGGCGGGCGTCTCGCCCGCGTCGACCAGCCCCTTCGGCAGCGCCCACGTCCCCTCGCGCTTTCCCTGCGGGCGGACGGCGGCGAGCCACCAGCGCCCGCGCATCCGCCGCACGAGCACGACTCCGGCCGAGAACTCGCGGCGCATCGTCGACTTTGTAACATCGATGGCAGCGCCGTCACGGGATCTGAGCCGGATCGGACTCAATTTGGCTTGGCGCAACGTACCGAGCGTGCTAGGCTCGGTCTGGCACTCTCGCAGTTGTGAGTGCCAAGTTGTCACAAACTCCGTATCAAGGAGGACTGTCGAATGGATTTGCAGCCTCTTGGTGACCGCCTGATCGTCGAGGTCCTCGAGGAGGAGGAGACGACGGTGAGCGGCATCGTGCTGCCCGACACGGCGAAGGAGAAGCCGCAGCGCGGCAAGGTCCTCGCCGTCGGCCCCGGCGCTCGTGACGAGGACGGGGACTACATCAAGATGGACGTCGAGGTAGGCGACGAGATCATCTTCTCCAAGTACGGCGGGACGGAGATCAAGGTCGGTGCCGACGACGTCCTCATCCTGCGCGAGTCGGACGTGCTCGCGAAGGTCGTAACCACAGGCAGCAAGGGCAAGAAGAAGCTTGCCGGCGCCGCCGCCTAGCTCGTTCGAGGAGGAGTAGATAGATGGCTCACAAGGAGCTCAAGTTCAACGAGGACGCGCGGCGCGTCGCTCGAGCGCGGCGTGAACACCCTCGCCGACGCGGTCAAGGTGACGCTCGGCCCGAAGGGCCGCTACGTCGTCCTCGACAAGAAGTTCGGCGCGCCGACGATCACGAACGACGGCGTCACGATCGCCCGCGAGATCGAGGTCGAGGACCCGTTCGAGAACCAGGGCGCGCAGCTCGTCCGCGAGGTCGCGACGGCGACCAACGACGTCGCCGGCGACGGCACGACGACCGCGACGGTGCTCGCTCAGGCGATCGTCCGCGAGGGCCTGAAGAACGTCGCCGCCGGCGCGAACCCGATGGGGCTCAAGCGCGGCATCGAGAAGGCCGTCGACGCGGTCGTCGAGGACCTCAAGACGCAGTCGAAGGAGGTCTACGGCAAGGAGGACATCGCCCGCGTCGCGCACCATCTCGTCGCGCGAGCGCGAGATCGGCGACGTCATCGCCGACGCGATCGAGAAGGTCGGCAAGGACGGCGTCGTGAACGTCGAGGAGGGCCAGACCTTCGGCCTCGACCTCGAGTTCACCGAGGGCATGCAGTTCGACAAGGGCTACCTGTCAGCCCGTACATGATCACGGACGCCGAGCGCATGGAGGCCGTGCTCGAGGAGCCGTACGTCCTCATCGCGAACCAGAAGATCGGCGCGGTCAAGGACCTCCTTCCGGTGCTCGAGCAGGTCATCCAGGCCGGTCGCCCGCTGCTCATCGTGGCCGAGGACGTCGAGGGCGAGTCGCTCGCGACGATCGTCGTCAACAAGCTCCGCGGCACGTTCCAGGCCGTCGCCGTCAAGGCGCCGGGCTTCGGCGACCGCCGCAAGCGGATGCTCGAGGACATCGCGATCCTCACCGGCGGCGAGGTCATCACCGAGGAGCTGGGCCTCAAGCTCGAGAACACGAAGCTCTCGCAGCTCGGCAAGGCCCGCAAGATCGTCATCGACAAGGACACGACGACGATCATCGACGGCGCCGGCGACTCCGACGCGATCAAGGGCCGGATCAAGCAGCTGAAGTCCGAGATCGAGAACACCGACTCCGACTTCGACCGCGAGAAGCTCCAGGAGCGCCTCGCGAAGCTGTCCGGCGGCGTCGCGGTCGTCAAGGTCGGCGCGGCCACCGAGACCGAGATGAAGGAGAAGAAGCACCGCGTCGAGGACGCGCTGCAGGCCACCCGGGCCGCCCTCGAGGAGGGCATCGTGCCGGGCGGCGGCGTCGCGCTCATCAACGCGGTCGACGCGGTCAAGATCACGCTCGACGACTTCGAGGGCGACGAGAAGACGGGTGCGCAGATCATCGTCCGCGCGCTCGAGGAGCCGCTTCGCCAGCTCGCGTACAACGCGGGCCTCGAGGGCTCCGTCGTCGTCGACAAGGTCCGCCGCGCCAAGAAGGGCCAGGGCCTGAACGTCGAGACCGGCGAGATCGAGGATCTCGTGAAGGCCGGGATCATCGACCCGACGATGGTCACGCGCTCGGCGCTGCAGAACGCCGCGTCGATCGCGAAGAACATCCTCACGACCGAGGCAGTCGTCGCGGAGATGCCGGAGAAGCAGCCGGCGATGCCCGCGGGCATGCCCGGCGGCGGGATGGACTTCTAGGCCGATGGCCTAGACTGGGGAATCCCTTCCCTGATCCAGCGACGAGGGCCGGCATCGCCGGCCCTCGTCGTTGCACCGGGGAGATCAGTGTCCCCCGGTGCACCGCCCTTCCGCTTGCCGTGCACCGAAGACCCGGTTTCACCTACGGGCGAATGAATCGCCCTTCGGTCGCCAGCCGACGTGTGCACAGCTGCGAGGGGATTCGAGTGGGACCCCGCGACCAAAAAGAAGAGTGGCCGCTGGGACGGCCACTCAAGGGGGAAGAACTGGGGAGGATTGGGTACCCAGGTTTTCGTCGTCGCGGCCTCTCGCCTCGTCCCCCTTTCGGGGGAATCGCCGTGTGAACCATGGTTCCGCGCGCTAGAAGCCGTAGCGCTCCTCCTTCGAACGGGTCGGCGTCGTTGTGGTAGCCGTAGCGCTCCCAGAAGCCCGGGCCGGTCGTTCGGCGTGAGCTCGATGCCGCGGAGCCACTTCGCGCTCTTCCAGAAGTACTTGCGCGGGATGACGAGTCGGAGCGGGCCGCCGTGCTCGGGCGTCAGCGGCTCGCCGTCGGCGTGGGTCGCGAGCAGCGACAGCGGATCGCGCAGGAACGAGATCGGCACGTTCGCCGTGTAGCCCTCCTCGGCGTGCGCGACGACGAAGTGCGCGGACGGCTTCGGCCGGACGAGCGGCTCGAGCGCGCTCCAGTGGACGCCCTCGAACGTCACGTCGAACTGCTCCAGCGCGTGACGCAGTGGATGTCCTGCGTGTGCGTCGTCCGCGGGAGCGCGTTGAACTCGTCCCACGAGAGCCGGATCGGGTTCTCGACCTCGCCGGACGACGAAGAAGTCCCATGTCGAGAGGTCGGTCCGCGGGATCGAGCCCGGCGTGGAGCACGGGCCACTTCTCGGTCAGGTACTGGCCAGGTGGCAGGCGCGCGGGGTCGTATCCCGCCTCGATGACCTTCCGCTCCGCTCTGCCCCGGAACACGGCTGCAACACTAGTCAGCGATGGCTGTCACGGCGCTCAGAGTCGCTCGTCGCCCCCGCGACTTCGTGGGTGTCCGCGGTCCCGACGCGGCGCCTACCTCCAGGCGATGGTCTCGAACGACGTCGAGGCGCTCGGGGTCGGCGACTGCGTGCGAGGCGCTCCTGCTGACGCCGAAGGCGCGTGTCATCGCTCCGCTTGTCGTTCTGCGGCGGGGCGTCGACGACTTCCTGCTCCTCACGGAGCCCGGCCTCGGGGAGCGCGTTCGCGCGACGCTCGTACGGTCGCGCTTCGCCGCGAAGTGCGAGATCGAGCTCGAGGAGCACGCATCGGTCGGTCGTCCTTCGGCCGGAGCGAAGGCATCCCGACGGCCGACTTCGGCGTCCCGGCGGTCGAGGTGCTCGACGACGGCGCTCGAGCCGACGATCGCCGACGACGAGCTCGAGCTGCTGCGGATCCGCGCGGGCACTCCGCGCTTCGGCCGCGAGATCGACGATCGCGTCCTTCCTGCCGAAGCGGGGCTCGAGGCGCGCGCGATCGACTTCGAGAAGGGCTGCTACCCGGGGCAGGAGCCGATCGCGCGCCAGCACTACCGGGGGCGCGTGAACCGCACGCTTCGCGTCCTCGAGATCGAGCGGCACCGAGCTGCCCGAGTACGACGCCGAGCTGACCTACGACGGGAAGGTCGTCGGCCGCGTCACGAGCGCGGTGCGAGACGGCGACGCAGTCGTCGCACTCGGATACGTTCGGACAGAGGTGCCGGACGCCGCGATCTTCCGCCTCGGAGAACGCGAGGTGCGCCCGGCATGAATCGGACGGTGCGAACTCTCTAGCGGTCCGAAACCGAGCGGAGGAGGGCCGCGCCGAACCGCGTTACGGGTGCGGGTTCCGACGGTCGTAGATCCAGCCGACAATCACGAGAACGACCGCAAGAGCCAGAAGCGCGCCGAAGAACCCCCACGCATAGAGCGCGCGCCAGAAGATGAGCAACGCGATCAGTACCAGGATCCCGATCGCCGCCAAGCCTCCGGCCAGCTTGAGGTAGAAGCGGGTACCGAGTCCCTCCTCTGGGCTCGTCCTGAGGCATGCCAGTGGTGGTGTCCTCTCGGTCCATCCGTGAGGGCAGTATCGCGCCAAACCCGGCGATCGTCCAGGCATCCGACGTCGATGGCCTCGCCTGAAGGTGAAGATTGGAGCAGGCGCCGCGAGCGCCGTGAGCGCCGCCCTCGAGAACGACGAAAGCCCTGTATCTGCGGGAATGCGCCCGGCAAGATTCGAACTTGCGACCTCTGCCTCCGCAGGGCAGCGCTCTATCCCCTGAGCTACGGGCGCTCGGGGAGGCCAGTCTAGCGGTGGCTCGGTCAGCTAGCGGCTGAGCGATAGCCCGTCGCGGCGGGTCCGGCGAGGCGAGCGCTCATGACGGATTCGGCCGCCTCGGCGCTCTGTGGATGGCCGGTCACGGCCGCGAGGAACTCCTCTCGGTCGAGTGCGTAGAGGACGGCATCTGTGCGCGCCGTGACGGTGGCGGTGCGCGTCGTGTCGCGCAAGAGCGCGATCTCGCCGAAGTAGTCGCCCGCGTGGAGCTCGGTCAACGTTCGCGCCGTCCTGCGAGACGTCGAGATTGCCCTCGACGACGAGGTAGAAGCGGTCGCCCTCGTCGCCCTCGCGTACCACGACCGTCCCCGGCTCGACGCGAAGTGGGACGAGGCGGGCAGCGAGGTGCTCGAGCGAGCCGCCTGGAAGCGGGGCGAAGATGGGCACGGCGACGAGGATTCGTAGCTCGTCGGCGTCGGGAACGTCCGCGTGCGCGTCGATCCTCGCGACCGTTCGCGCGGAGACGAGGACGAGGACGGGGATGAATACGCCCGTCGAAGATGAGCGCTCCGTCGATGCCGAGCCAGGCGATGAGCACGGGCGCGAGCGCGGCGCCGATCCCCTGGGATGCGAGGAAGAGCATCTGGATCACGCCGAACACACGGGCGAGAACGTCGTCCGGGACGGCCCGCTGAAGGAGCGTCAACCCGGCGACGTCGGCGAAGCTGTTGCCGACGCCGAGCACGCCGAGCGCGAGCAAGGCGACGGCCGTCGTCGACCAGAGACCGATGGCGGCGAGCGGGATCGCGCTGACGGCCAGCCCGACCAGGAACGCCGGGCTGAGCCGGCGAGCGCCGGTCAGCGAGAGGGCGCCGAGCGCCCCGAGGAACGCACCGACGCCCATCGCCGCACCGAGGTAGCCGACGCCGCCGTCCCCCAGGTCGAGGAGCTCGAGTGCCATCACCACCAAGAAGACCTGTAGGGCGCCGAACATCGTCGTCTGGGCGGTGAGGAGCCCGGCCATGACTCGCAGCGAGGGGTGGTGCGTCAGCGTCGTGAACCCGACCAGCCGCTCCGCGGCGATCGTCGACGCGGCGAGCTCGCGGTGTGGCTGCTCCGTCGTGTCGATCCGCATGAGCAGGAGGAACACCGCCGACACGACGATGAGCGCTGCCGTGATGAGGAAGACGCTGCCTGCGCTCGCCGCTGCGAGGAGAGCGCCCGCAAGTGCGGGCCCTGCGAAGAAGGCGACGCTCTCGATGCCGCTCGCGACCGCGTTTGCCGCGGTCAGCTCCTCCGGGGCTCGTGCGAGCGTCGGTGTCAGGGCTGCCTGCGACGGACGGAATGGCGTGTACGCGATCGTCGCCGCGATGGAGAGCGCGTACACGAGCCAGGGCGACATGTCGGCGAACACGGCGATCGCGGCACCGCCGACGAGGACGATGCGGGCGACGTTCGTGAAGAGCAGGACGCGTTCGCGCGGATAGCGATCGCCGAGCATCCCCGCGAACGGAGCGGCGAAGGCGGCCGGGATGAGGCGGGCGAGGACGAGGAGGCCGACAGCACGCGTTCCGCCGACGCCGTAGGCGTAGACGGAGACGGCGATGAGGAACGCGTAGTGACCGATGATCGAGGCCGCCCAGGCGAGCTCGAGCCAGCGGAGGTTCGGATTGCGCCCGACGGACGCGAAGGCCGTTACGGAGTCTCTGAAGCGCTGCCCGACCCTCGCCACGGGCGGAGCATCTCATCGTGACTTGCGGAAGGAAAGAGCGACGAGGGAAGATTCTTGGTGTTCGCGCGGTCTAGTTGTTCGGAATCGCGCATCGAGCGCACGAGCCAAGGAGGAGTAGAGATGTCGGACGAGATCAGAAGCGCACGGAGGGCTCGAGGCTCACGACGAGCGCCGGCATCGAGGGCCACGGATTCGACGGTGCCGAGGACGCCGAGGGCTTCGGCGGTCTGAGGCTTCCAGCGACGGCGACGAAGGCCGGACGTCGAGGGCCACGGATTCGACGGCGCCGAGGCGCGCCGAGGGCCTCCGGGCGTCGAGGGTTCCAGGCCACGACGAGCGACGACGACGTCGAGGCGCACCTCTTCGAGCGGCCCGCGGGCTTCGAGGGTTACCGAGACGCGAAGTAACACTCCTCCGTGAGCTCGAGCGCGAGGCCGGGCGGCGTCAGGCCGCCCGGCCTCTTCCGTCACGCTCTGAGCGTGTCGGCGAGGTCGCCGAGTAGCCGGAGACCCGCCTCTCGCCGTTCGTCCTCGAGCGCGCCGATGGCGGTCGCGAGGCGCGCGACGGCCTCGAGCTCACCGTTGCTCCCGCTCAGGAGCCGCTCGGCCTCGCGCGCCTTGAGCAGGAGGTCGACCGCGATCGCGGCCTGGTTCGCGAACAGGCCGAGGAGCTCCATCTCCTGCAGGCTGAAGAGCGTCTGCTCCGGGCGGTCGAGAACCGAGAGGACGCCGAGCGCGCCCTCCTCGTGGAGAAGCGGAGCCGCCATCAGCCCCTTCGGCACGTACCCGGTGTCCTCGGCCACGTCGCTGGCGACCAGCGTGGGTCGTTCTGGACGTCCTCGATGACGAGCGGTGTGCGCGTGGCGAGCACCCACCCGGCGATGCCCGTGCCCGGCCGGGAAGCGCGTGCCGAGGAGCGTGTCCTCGCCTTCGCCGACGACGGCCTCGAAGACGAGCTCCTCGGTCTCCGCGTCGAGCAGGAGGATCGACGATGCCTTTGCGCCGAAGATCGAGCGAGCGACCTCGACGATCGCGCCGAGCAGCGCGCGGAACGACTCCTCGGAGCCGACGACGCCGGCGGCAACGGCCGCACGCAGGTCCGGCTGGTCGGTCATGTGCCACCTCCAACGTTGTTCGCTGTCAGATAGAGGACGCTCTTGAGCTGGAACGGCGTCAGCTCGGGATGCTTCGAGAGGATCAGCGCGCAGATCGAGGAGAGGTGCGGCGTCGCGAAGCTGTTCCCGGAGACGGAGAGCGTGCGGCCGCCGAGCCACGGCACCTCGACGTTCACGCCGCGGCCGAAGAACTCGACCGGCGGGTTCGGGTTGTAGAAGAAGGCCAGCGGGTCGGGCTCCTCGTGGCTCCCGACGGAGATGACCGAGGAGAAGCGCCACGGGTAGCTCTCGACCGGCATGTTGTGTGCGGACGCGACGAGCACCGTTCGCCTGAAGTAGGCGCTGTCGGCGAGCTCGTGGAGGACGCTCGCGAACGGCTTCTTCGTCGTCGAGAGGCTCATGTTGATGACGTCGAAGCCCTGCTCGATTGCGTAGCGCAGCCCGCCCAGCAGCACGTTGCCGCTCCCGGTGAAGTTCGAGCCGAGAACGCGGACGCTCGAGATCGACGCCTCGGGCGCGAGTCGCCGGACGATGCCGGCGCACGCGGTTCCGTGGCCGGAGACGTCGCCCTCGGTGTCCTCCTCGGCGACGATCTCGTCGTCCTCGCCGATCGAGATGACGACCGCGCTCTCGAGCGTTGCCCACGAGCGGATGGCTCGGGTCGACGCCCGAGTCGAGGATGCAGACGCGGACGCCCGTCCCCGGTCGAACCGTCCAGCGCCCACTCGCGCGTCATCCGCTCGGGCCAGTGGGTCGGGAGCGCGATCCGGTCGACGGCGTCCTTCGGAAGGCTCCAGGCAGGCAGTGCTGCCTTGCCGGCTTCCGAGGTGTGTGCGGCTGACGTCCTGCACGGGACGGGACTCTACGACGTCAGAGTCGTCGAGTCCCTTCCCGCTCAGCTGTCTCAGACGCTCGCGGATCTCGTCGAGGATGCGACGGTCGGGCTCGTAGCCCTCCGCCGCGAGTGCCGTCTCGAGGTCGGCCAGTAGCGCGTTGCGAAACGCGAGGTCGGCCTCGGCACGAGCGACGATCTCGTCGAACGTGCGGCGCGCGGCCGGCAACTCCTGCGCTGCCCGCACCCAGCCCACCGGCGCGGGACGCAGGAGGCGGAGGAGCACGCCGAGCCGCTCTTCTTCGTAGAGGCGCGTCATCACCTCTCTAGACCCCCGGTGGCCGTCGTTTCTTCCATGTGCTCACGACTCCGGCTCGAGAGCTTCTTGAGCCGGCCGAGGCATCGCGCGATGCGGCTCGCGATCGTCCCTGACGGGATCTCGAGCTCGTCGGCGATCGTCTTGTAGCTCTGGTCGCGCGCGAAGAAGCGGTCGAGGATGTCCTGGCACGTCGTCGGAGAGGCCGGCGAGCGCCTCTCGCACGACGAACGCCTCCTCCACCTCGGTGAGATCGGCGCCCTCCTCGGCCCGAGCGCCTCCTCGTCCACCGGGGTCTCGCGCCCCCTGCTCGCGAGCGCGTCGAGGCACCGTCGGCGCGTGAGCTGCGCGATCCACGGTCGGAGCGCGTCGTCGTCTCGGAGGGTGTCGAGCCGCGTGTAGACGCGCGTGAAGACGTCCTGGAACACATCCTCGGCGTCCTCGTCGCTCGAGCCGGAAGCCGCGAACCGCGATCGCGTAGACGTACCGCGAGTAGCGCTCGACGAGCTCGTTCCAGGCATCCGGGTCGCCTGCGCGGCAGGCGCGGACGAGCTCGGCGTCGGAAAGCGCGGCGGCTCGGCTCATGTCGTCTCGAGGAGGCCGATCGGCGAGCTCGCGGGCCGTCTGCTCGCTCTCGAGCGCACGCGCGAGCCGTGGATCCGACTCTCGGACTCCGAGATTGACGCGAACGAGGTGCGCGGCTGCGGCTGCGCCTCCGGCCGCCAGCGCCAGCGGCTGCGGCTGCGTCCGCGCGGTAGGTCGCATCGCACTGTCCGCCCGCCTCCGCGGCGAGCGCTGCCACGTCGGCACCGAGCGAGGCGATCTCGAGCGGCGCGGACGCAGCGGCTTCGAGCTTCTGCTCGAGTGCGAAGCTTCGGCGCGGGTCGTCGCCTGCGGCGACCTCCGCGTCCAGGAGGGCGACGAGCGCCTCCTCCCATGCTCGGCCGTCGGTGTGCGCGAGGTCGACGGCTCGCTCACCGATCGCGTTCGCCTGCGCAAGGACGCCTCCGGCGTCCTCCCACTCGGGCGAACAACGGGCGACCATGGCGACGAGCCGTGCCGCGAACGCCACGGTCAGCGCGGACGCCGATCCGCCGCCGGGGCAAGCCCGTCGGCGGAGATGCGGTCGAGCAGCGTGCCCAGCGAAAGTCCCCGATAGTCGTCCGTCGTCAAGCAGCACGAGTCTACGGTCGGCTCCGCGTCCTTCCTAGACTGCAGGCCCGTGCCGCTGTATCTGACCGAGAGAGACGTCCAGATGCTCGTGGAGCCCGCGGTCGCTGTGGACGCGATCGAGGCGTGCTTTCGACGGATGGCGGCCGGCGAGGTCGAGATCGCACCGCGGCGGAGGCTCCGTCTTCCCGAGGGGGCGCTCGCGGACATGGCTGCTTCCGATGCGGGCCTCGGGCTCGCGGGCGGGAAGCTCTACGCCGCGACTCCGAACGGGGCGACATTCGTCGTCTGCCTGTTCGACACCGAGTCGTCGGAGCTCGTCGCGGTGCTCGAGGCGGATCGCCTCGGCCAGCTTCGGACCGGCGCGGCGAGTGCGGTTGCAGCTCGTCACCTTGGAGAGCGGGGCGCCCGGACGCTGGGGGTCATCGGCTGCGGGCATCAGGCCGAGACGCAGGTCGCGTGCATCCGCGCGGCCGTCCCGGGCATCGAGCGTGTCGTCGCCTACTGCCGCACGCCGGAACGGCTAGCGGCGTTCTGCGAACGGACGGGCGCTGAGCCGGGCGAGAGTCACCGGGATGCCGCCTCCTGCCAGATCGTCGTCACGATCACGAGCTCGCGTGACCCTGTTCTCCGCGGCGAGTGGCTCGCCCCCGGCACGCTCGTGGCGGCCGCGGGCGCCAACGTCGTGAGTCGTCGCGAGCTCGACAACGCAGTTCTCGCGCGTGCGCAGTTCGTCTGCTGCGACTGGCTCGAGCAGGCGAAGCTCGAGTCGGGCGACCTCGTGGAGCCGGTCGCGGCCGGCGTCCTCGACTGGCTGGAGGTGCACGAGCTGCACGAGGTCGTGTCCGGGGCGGTCGCCGGGCGCCAGTCGGACGACGACATCGTCGTCTTCAAATCGAATGGCCTCGCTGCCTGGGACATCGCGCTCGGCGCGGAGGCCGTCAGGCTCGCGCGTGAGCGTGGTGCGGGTCGCGAGGTCTAGCTCGACACAGACGCCTTGGCGGCGTCGAGCGCGGAGTTCGAGAACGCCTCGATCATCTCCGGGCGATCGAGGAGTCGCCTCTGCTGGTCCGGGGTAAGGCGATTCTGAACGTACTTGTCCTCGAGAATCTCCGTCAAAGAGCGGCCGCGGTCGTGCTCGCGGATGACGTATTGCGCCACATGCTCCTCGGCGGAGCCGCGTGAGAACAGGAACGAGAAGAGGTTCTTGAACACGGCCCCGAGACGCGATTGTATCCCTGCTGATGAGACGTAGCTCGCGTGAGGCGCGGTACGCGGAGCGGAGCCTCGTCGGTGTCGACGACGTCGGCCAGGAGGAGCGCATCGTCGTCTGGATCGAGCGCCGTGTCGGCGCCGTATGGGCGGTTGGGAGGGCGGTCAACCCGCAGCTCCGGGAGTCGGACGACCCCCGGCCGGAGGACGTGATCTTCGAGGGCTACGAGCTCGGCGACGCCCTCGATCACGCCAACGAGGCCCTCGAGGACGACGTGCGCGTGCTCGAGGAGGACGGCCGCTCCGCCGATGCCCGGCCGTTCACGCGCAAGGAGGTGCTTCCCCTTCTCGAGCGCTGGTTCTTCAACCGCTAGCCGCACCGAACGGTTGTCCGCGGACAGATGAAAGGGCGGTGCTAGCGTCCGGCGCCTTGCGAATCCGCGTCGGACACAGTCCTGATCCCGACGACGCGTTCATGTTCTGGGCGCTGACGACGGACCTCGTCGACACCCGCGGACACGAGTTCGAGCAGGTCCTCGGCGACATCCAGACGCTCAACCAGTGGGCGCGCGCGGGGCGACTCGAGGTGACCGCGATCTCGCTCGCGGCCTACCCGTTCGTGCAGGAGGACTACGCGCTGCTGCCGCACGGTGCCAGCATCGGCTCCGGCTACGGGCCGATCCTCGTCGCGCGCGAGCCCATGACCCGGAGGGACCTGTACGAGGTCGAGATCGTCGTCCCCGGCCGGCTCACGACGTCCTTCCTCGCGCTTCGCCTCTTCCTCAGCGACTTCCCGTATCGAGAGGTCCCGTTCGAGCAAATTCCGGAGGAGGTGGCATCCGGGCGCGCCGACCTCGGGCTGCTCATCCACGAGGGTCAGCTGACCTTCGAGGATTACGGGCTCGTGAAGGTGCTAGACCTCGGCGAGTGGTGGCTGCTCGAGACGGGCTTGCCGTTGCCCCTCGGCGTCAACGTCGTGCGGCGCGACCTCGGAGACGACGTTCTGTGTGACGTGTCCTCCGTGCTTCGCGACGCGATCCAGTGCGGCTTGGACCACCGCGCGGAGGCTCTCGAGTACGCGCTCCAGTTCGGTCGGGGGATCGACGCGGCCGTCGCGGATCGTTTCGTCTCGATGTACGTGAACGAGCTGACGAAGGACTACGGCGACGAGGGCCGCAAGGCGGTCACGGAGCTTCTCCGGCGGGGCGAGGCGCTCGGCGCGTTCCCCGGCCCGGTCCAGATCGACTTCGTCAGATAACGTCGCGGGCCGTGGCTCGCGCCGTCATCCTGTCCGCGGTTCGCACGCCCATCGGGCGCTACGGCGGCGCGCTCTCCGGCGTCCGGCCGGACGACCTCGCAGCCGTCGCGATTGCCGCTGCGGTCGAGCGGGCCGGGGTCGACAGCGGCGCGATCGACGACGTGTACCTCGGCTGCGCGAACCAGGCAGGGGAGGACAACCGGAACGTCGCGCGCATGAGCGCGCTTCTGGCCGGGCTTCCGGACTCCGTCCCCGGGGTCACGATGAACCGGCTGTGCGCCTCGGGCTTGTCGGCGGTCGTCTCTGCGTGCCACGCCGTGATCGCCGGCGACGCGCAGCTCGTCGTCGCGGGCGGAGTCGAGTCGATGAGCCGGGCGCCGCTGGTCATGGCGAAGCCGGACAAGGCGTTCCCGCGAGGAAACCAGACGGTGTGGGACACCACTCTCGGCTGGCGCTTTCCGAATCCGCGGCTCGAGGAGATGTTCCCGCTCGAGTCGATGGGAGAGACCGGCGAGAACGTGGCCGAGCGGTGGCACGTGTCGCGCGAGGATCAGGACGCGTTCTCGCTGCGCTCCCAGGAGCGGTGGGCGGCCGCCCATGCTGCAGGTCGATTCGACGACGAGCTCGTGCCCGTCGGCGACCTCGGCATCGACGAGCATCCGCGCCCGGAGACGAATGCCAAGGCTCTGGCGGGGCTGAAGCCTGCGTTCCGAGCGGGCGGCACCGTCACTGCCGGGAACGCCAGCGGAATCAACGACGGCGCGGCCGCGCTCGTCGTCGCGAGCGACGTGCGAGCACGCGAGCTCGGGATCGAGCCGCTCGGCACCTTCGTGGCGTCGGCTGCCGCAGGCGTCGATCCACGGGTGATGGGAGTCGGTCCGATCCCCGCCGTGCGCAAGGTGCTCGACCGAGCCGGAGTAGGCGCCGGCGATCTCGACCTCGTCGAGCTCAACGAGGCGTTCGCGTCGCAGAGCCTCGCGGTGATCCGTGAGCTCGGACTCGACGAGGAGAAGGTGAACGTGAACGGCGGCGCTATCGCCATCGGGCATCCGCTCGGCATGAGCGGCGCGCGGCTCGTGGTGTCGCTGCTCCACGAGCTCCGCAGGCGCGACGGCCGGTACGGCCTCGCCACGCTCTGCGTCGGTGTCGGGCAGGGCGTCGCTGCGCTGTTCGAGCGGTCGGCCTAGGCCTCGGCCGTCTCGAAGACGCGCTCGCGTCTCGGATGCACCCAGACGTTCTGACCGCGCCAGTAGCCGGCGTCGTCGAACTGATCGCGGGTCATGAGCGCGAGGATCTCCGAGCCGTCCGTGTCGTGCAGCTCGACCTTCACGTCGCGGCCGAGGATCGTAATGCGCACGATCATCGCCTCGACCGCGCCGTCCGTGGGCTCCGTCAGGAGATCGACGTCGTGAGGCCTGACGAGGTAGTCACCGATCGGTTGGGAGTCCCCGACGAAGGTCATGACGAACTCGCTCTCCGGCTCGTCGTACAGCTCGCGTGGATTCCCGACCTGCTCGAGGCGGCCGTGGTTGATCACCGCGATCTGGTCGGAGATCTCCATTGCCTCCTCCTGGTCGTGGGTCACGAAGACGGTCGTCACGTGCACGACGTCGTGGAGCTGGCGTAGCCACTCGCGGAGCTCGGCCCGCACACGTGCATCGAGTGCTCCGAACGGCTCGTCGAGCAGGAGCACCTGCGGCTCGGGAGCGAGTGCACGAGCGAGCCCCATGCGCTGGCGCTGGCCTCCTGAGAGCTGCGAGGGATAGCGATCGCCGAAGCTCTGGAGCTGCACGAGATTCAGGAGCTCGTCGACCCGGTCCCTGATCTCGTCTTTCGGCCGCTTCCGGACCTTCAGGCCGAACGCGACGTTCTCGCGGACCGTCATGTGCTTGAAGGCGGCGTAGTGCTGGAAGACGAAGCCGACGTTTCGCTTCTGGGGCTTGAGCGCGGTCGCGTCGTTCCCCGACAGGAGGATCTGGCCGTCGTCCGGCGTCTCGAGCCCGGCGATGATCCTGAGCAGCGTCGACTTGCCCGAGCCGCTCGGCCCGAGGAGCGCGGTCAGCGACCCGCTCTCGACCTCGAGCGAGATGTCGTCGACGGCGACGAAGTCGCCGAACCGCTTCGAGACGTTTCGGACCAGGATGGACATCAGGCTCGTTCCTCCTTGGGGCGGATGGCGGTCATGGCGACGAGCACGAGGATCGCGATCAGCGCGAGCACGATGGAAATGGCGTAGGCGCCGGCGAGGTCGAAGCTCTCCCACCGCTCCTGCACGCGCAGCGTTGCCGTCTCCGTCTGACCTTGGAGGCGACCGGAGACGACGGCGACCGCGCCGTACTCGCCGAGGCAGCGGGCGGTCGTGAGGATGACCCCGTAGATCACGGCCCAGCGGATCGACGGCAGCGTGATCCTCCAGAAGGTCTGCCAGCCGTCGGCGCCGAGCGTGCGTGCCGCCTGCTCCTGGTCGTCGCCGATCTCTCGGAGCGTCGGGATGACCTCGCGGGCGACGAACGGGAGCGAGACGAAGATCGTCGCGATGACCATGGCCGGAAGCGCGAACAGCACCTGGATGCCGTGGTCGTCGAGCCAGCCGCCGAACCAGCCGTCGGCGCCGTAGAGCAGGAAGAGCGCGAGGCCGACGACCACAGGCGACAGGGCGAGCGGGAGGTCGATGAAGGCGTTCAGCAACCCCTTGCCGGGAAACCGTCGGCGCACGATGGCAACCCCGCAGACGATGCCGAACACGGTGTTGATGGGCACCGCGATCGCCGTGATGATCAGCGTGAGCTTGAACGCGTGGATCGTCTCGGGCGTCTTCAGCGCGTCCCAGGCCGGCCCGAAGCCGTCCTCGAACGTGCGGTAGAAGACGATCGCGAGCGGCCCGACGAGGATCAGGGCGAGGTACGCGAGCGCCACGGAGCGGAGCCCGAGTCGCTGCACGCTAGGCACGATCGTGCCTCGTTGCGACGTGGCGGATCGCGCCGATCGAGAGGAGCGTGACGAAGGAGATCGCGAGCAGGACGACAGCCGTCGCTGCTGCCGCTGCGGAGTCGCCGCTCTCGATCCGGCCGAAGATGTAGACGGACGACACCTCGGACTTGAACGGGATGTTCCCGGTGATGATCACGAGCGCGCCGAACTCTCCGACTGCCTTCGCGAACGCGAGCGCGATTCCCGAGAGGATCCCGGGCAGGAGGTTGGGAAAGACGATGCGACGGAACGTGGTCGCCTGCGAGGCGCCGAGCGAATGCGCGGCTTGCTCGAGCTCGGGGTCGAGCTCCTGGAGGACCGGCTGCACCGTGCGGACCACGAACGGCAGCGTCACGAACATCATCGCGAGCACAATCGCGGTGCGGGTGTACGCGACGTCCACCCCGACGGGCGACTGCGGTCCGTAGAGCGCCAGGAGCGTCAGGCCGGCCACGATCGTCGGCAGCGCGAATGGCAGGTCGATGATCGCGTTCACGGCCGACTTGCCGCGGAAGTCATCCCGCACGAGGACCCACGCGGTGATCGTTCCGAGCACCGCGTTGAGAAGCGACACGATCGCGGCAGCGCCCAGCGTGAGCTTGAGCGCCGCGACCGCCTGCGGCTCGGTGACCGCGTCCCAGAAGGATTGCGCGCCGTCGCTGCGCGCCTCCCACACGAGCGCTGCGATGGGCAGCGCGACCAGCACGGTCAGGAACAGGGTCACAAAACCGAGAGACAGGGCCGTTGCGGCCCTGTCTCTCGAAGCCCGCGCGCGGCGCGGCTCGACGACGACGGCGGTCGACATCCCCGCTAGCCGGTGACGCCGCCTACCTGGCGCTCGATGCGGGCCATGACGCCCTTGTCCGGATCGAAGAAGCGCATCTGAACCTTGTCCCAGCCGCCGAGCCCGAGCTGGTCGATCGTGAACTGGCCGGGGCGAGCCGGGAACTTCTTGCGGTTCTTCTCCAGCACGCTCTTCACGACCGGCCGGTAGCCGTTGTCCGCGAAGATCTGCTGAGCCGCCGGCGTCCGCAGGAAGCGGAGGAACGCGTTCGCCTTGTCCTTGTTGGCGCTGTCCTTCAGGACGGCGATCGGGTTCTCGATGAGGATCGTCTGCTTCGGGATCACGAACTGCAGGTTCTGGCCCTGCGTCCGCGCGAAGAGCGCCTCGTTCTCGTACGCGAGGAAGACGTCGCCCTTGCCGCTCACGAACGTGTTCAGCGCGTTGCGCGCGCTCGTGTCCTGGACGCTGACGTTCTTGAACAGCTTCAGGAGGTTCGCCTGCGCCTGCTTGTCGGTCTTGCCCTGCTTGCGCCACGCGCCGTAGGCGGCCATGACGTTCCAGCGGGCGCCACCCGAGGTGAACGGGTTCGGCGTGATGACCTCGACGCCGGGGTGGAGGAGGTCGTTCCAGCTCTTGATGTGCTTCGGGTTCCCGTCGCGCACGACGAAGACCACGACGGAGTCGGTGACCATGCCCTTGTACGACTGCTTCTTCCACTTCGCATCCACCAACCCCGCCTGCACGAGCTCGTCGACGTCAGGTGCGAGCGACAGGGCGACGATGTCGGCATCGAGGCCTGCCTTCACCGCACGCGCCTGGTCGCCCGACGCACCGTATGACTGGGTGAACGACACGCCGTCGCCCTCCGGCGTCTTCTGGAAGGCGGGAATGAGCGCGCCGTACGCTGCGCGCGGGGTCGAGTAGGCGACGAGGCTCAGCTTCGCGTCGGCGCTCCGCTTCGGCGCGGCGGAGCCGACGCCGGTCGTCGCCGCAAGCCCCGCCGCCAGCAGCCCGACCGCGATGACGACACCAATGATCTTTCTCACCGACTCCTCCTAGGCTAAGTATCTCTACTAAAATTGTCGACTTACTAAAGAAGCCAAGAAAGTAGAGAATCCGGGCATTGCTTGTCAAGCCGGAAGCGACGGGGAGGTCTGACCGATGTGGGTATCGCGAAGGACGGACTACGCGACGCGCGCGATCCTGGCGCTGTCACTCGAAGGAGGTGGACCGCTCAAGCTCGAGGAGCTCGCGCGGCGCACCGCGGTTCCGCAGTCGGTCCTCGAGCAGGTGATGCCGACGATGCGGACGGCGGGCATCGTGCGCTCTGAGCGCGGGCCTGCGGGCGGCTACCGCCTCAACAAGGATCCTGAGGAGATCACCCTCGAGCGGATCGTCCGACTCTTCCAGGGACCGCTCGCTCCGATCAGCTGCGCGACTCGCCACAACCCCGAGCCGTGCCCGATGACGGTCGGATGCACGCTGCGCGAGGTGTGGGAGGAGGTGCGCGACGCGACGATCACGTTGCTCGGAGGCGTGACCTTCGCCGACCTCGCCAAGCGCGCCGCAGGGCCGTGGGTCGATCCTTCGCTCCTCTCCGTGGAGGCGGCTGCCGGATAGATTCCGGCGATGAAGACGGGCTGTCGACGGAAGCCAACGTGACGGTTGCGCTCCGGCTCGCACCGAGACTCCGCGCCGAGGCAAGCGTGGTCATCAGCAGGCCGACTCCGGCATGAAGTACCTCGCGGACGACCTCTACTCGTCCGCCTGACGCGTGCGATATCGCTGGGCGGTTCTCGCGGCGGGCACTGCGGCGCAGACCGGCGCTGCGGTGTTCGGTGTGGGGTTGCCGGTCATCGCGCCGACGCTGCAGGCGGAGTTCGGACTGTCGATCGCCCAGGTGGGCGTGCTTCTCGCAGCGCCTTGGGTCGGCGCGACCGTGACGCTCCTGCCGTGGGGACTGGCCGCGGATCGCTTCGGTGAACGGACTGCGCTCGCGCTCGGCCTCGGGTCGAGCTCCGTTCTCCTCGTCGCCTGCGCGTATGCGCCGACCTTCCACGATCTGATCGGCCTGCTCGCGCTCGCGGGTGCCGCCGGCTCGAGCGTGCAGTCGGCGAGTGGCCGCGCCGTCATGCAGTGGTTCTCCGCGGATGAGCGCGGGCTCGCGCTCGGAATACGTCAGACCTCGATCCCGCTCGGTGGGCTCGTTGCGGCTCTCACGCTTCCAGCGATCGCATCGGCGGGTGGGACCGAGGCCGCGTTCGTGTACCTCGCGGCACTGAGCCTTGCCGGCGCGCTTGCAGGGGGAGCCGTAATCCGAACTCCTGCCGAGATGGACGCGATCGAGGCGGGCACCGTTCTCGAGACACTTCGAGACGGACGCCTCTGGCAACTCTGCTTCGGCGGCGGGATCTATCTGTACGCACAGGTGGCGATTACCGGCTTCGGGGTGCTCTTTCTCCACGACGAGTACGGCCTCTCGGAGCGCTCGGCGGCGCTCGTCTTCGCGGGGTCCCAGGTCGTCGCTGCTGGATTGCGCATTGCCGTAGGGCGCTGGTCGGACGTGCTCGGCTCGCGGATCGTCCCCCTGCGCCGTGTCGGCGTCGCGATCGCAGGGGCGCTCGTCCTTACTGCCGCGCTTGCTAGCGCCTCCTTGTGGCTGCTCGTTCCTGTACTCGCAGTCGCGGGTGGGCTCACCATGGCGTGGAACGGGCTCGTGTTTACCGCTGCAGCCGAGCTTGCAGGACCTTCGAGGAGTGGCGCGGCCATCGGCTTCCAGCAGACGATGCTGTCGGGGATCGGAGTCGCCGCGCCTGTGCTCTTCGCCGCGACTGTCTCGCGAACGTCCTGGGCGCTCGCGTTTCTCATCGCGGCTGCGTTCCCGCTCGCCGGGCGCGCGCTGCTGCGATCACTGCGCGACACTAGTCTCCGCGCGTAGTGATCTCCTCGCGCCTCGACGAGCTCTACGTCATCGGCGGCGGCCCGGGCGCGAACCGCCCTCACGGCTCGGAGGCCGAGGACGAGGCGCACCGGCTCGCGGCCGCATGGCTGGCCGAAGCGGGTCTCGAGGTGGACGTCGACCGCCACGGGAACCTGGTCGGCCGCTCGGTGCGGCGCGCCGACGTCTGGATCGGCTCGCATCTCGACACGGTTCCCCGCGGCGGGCGCTTCGACGGCGCCCTAGGGGTCGTCGCCGGGATCGAGGCGGTCGAGCGCGTTGGAGCGGGAGCGGTCGCAGTCTTCCGCGGGGAGGAGGTCGGATGCATCGGGAGTCGTGCGCTCGTCGCGAGCGGCGACCAGCTTCCGGCCTGCTTCCTCGAGCTTCACGTCGAGCAGGGTCCGGTCCTGGCGACGGTGGACGCGCCGCTCGGGGTCGTGACCGGAATCGTCGGGTACGCGCGCGGCGAGCTCGTCCTCGACGGGCGAGCGGGTCATGCGGGGACGACGCCGATGGCCGGCCGCGAGGACGCACTGGTCGCGGCCGCGCCGGAGATCCTGCGTGTGCGCGACGCGGCACTCGGGATCCCGGGAGCGGTGGCCACGATCGGGCAGGTCGACGTCGAGCCCGGGGGCGCGAACGTCATCCCGTCACGGGTCCGGCTCAGCCTCGACGTCCGCGCGCCGGACGCCGAGCGGCTCGACGCGCTCGTCGCAGCGGTCGGCTTCGAGCCGGACTACCGCGTCGAGCCGGCGCAATTCGGGGGTGCGTCACGTAGTGCGTTCAGCGATGCCGTCGAGGCGCGTGGTCTACCGGTCGTCGAGCTCTCCTCTGGAGCAGGGCATGACGCCGGGATCCTCGCCGGTGCAGGAGTGGATGCGGCGATGCTCTTCGTACGCAGCCTGAACGGCGGGATCAGCCACTCGCCGGACGAGCTCTCGTCGGAGGAGGACGTGGCGCTCGCGGTCGAGGTGCTCGCCGACGCGCTCGCTCGCCTGACTACGTCTCCCTGAACGAGATGTCCTGGGCGCCGTCCCAGAGCATTCGGCGGCCCAGCTCACGGAGGTTCTCGTTGCCGGAGACGATCGTCGCGAAGTGGTTCCCCGCGAGCGCTCCCGCCTTGCTCGCGAACGCGACGTAGCCGTAGGCGAGGAGGAGCTCGGTCTCGCTGATGCCTCCCGGGTAGAAGATCAGCTCGCCAGGGCTTGGGTAGCGCGTCGCGCTCTCCGGGCCGAGACCGAGGTCGAGGTCGCCCATCGGGATCCACCCACCCTCGCCCGACCAGCGGACGTGGATGATCTTCGAGTCGAGCGGCAGCATGCCGCGAAAGGTCGCGACGGTCTCGGGCGCGGCCTCCCCTTCGAAGCGAGCCGTGAACGAGAAGCCGCCGGCCGTGATCTCGAGCATCGGCCGACCCTAACGCGTGCTCGCGACCCAGGCTCCGAGGAGCTGTCGTTCCTGCTCCGTGATGCCCGTCGCGTTGCCGGGAGGCATCGTCTTCGTCTGAACGGCCTGCCGTTCGATGTCGTCGGTGCGCGCCTCGATCTCCTCGCGTGTCTCGAAGCGGATCCCGAGCGGCGCCGACGCGCCCGAGTGGCACGGGACGCAGCGTGCAGTCATCACCGCCTGCACCTGGGCAAACGCGGGTGGCGGCGAGGTTGAAGGGGACGTCTCCTCGGGCTGGAGCCACAGCGCGAGTCCGACGATGGCCACGGCGGCGACGGCGGGGATCCACCACACGCGTTGCCCCTCGTGCCAGCGGTTGAAGAAGACGCGGATGAGCGCGGTCAGCACCGCGATGAGCACGAAGACGAGCCAGGCCTCGTCCGCGCCGAACACGAAGGCGAAGTGGCCGGCGAGCATCGTGAACAGCACCGGGAGCGTCAGGTAGTTGTTGTGCACCGAGCGGTTCTTCGCCTCGAGCAGCGGGGCGGCGTCCGGCTCGCGCTTCTCCTCCATCGCCGTCACGAGCTTCCGGTGTGCGGGAATGATCACGAGGAAGACGTTGGCGGCCATGATCGTCCCGAGCATCACGCCGACCTGCAGGTAGGCCGCGCGCGGCGCGAAGAGCTCACCCGAGACCCAGGCAGCCAGGGCGACGAGTCCGGTCCCCACCACCGCGAGCGCCGTCTGGCTGCGCGTGCCAATAGTCCGGCAGAGGACGTCGTAGACGATCCAGGCCAGCCCGATGCCGGCGACGCTGAGCGCGATCGCGGTCGTCGTGGAGAGGTCGGCGACCGACGGGTCGATCAGGCGCGTGCCCGCGTCGGTGTAGTAGAGGACGACGAAGAGCGCGAACCCGGAGAGCCACGTCGTGTACGCCTCCCACTTGAACCAGTGGAGCGGCTCGGGCATCTCGGCCGGCGCGAGTCGGTACTTCTGGGAGTGGTAGAGGCCGCCGCCGTGCACGCCCCAGAACTCGCCCGCGACGCCCGCGTCGGCGTCCTCCGAGCGCTTCGGCGGACGAAGTGCCAGGTCGAGCCGGACGAAATAGAAGGACGCGCCGATCCACGCGATCCCCGCCACGACGTGGAGCATCCGGAGAAGGACGTCGAGGACGTCTCTCAGGTAGGGGTCCATCGATCCTTTGCGATCGCCACGAGCTCGCGGCAGCCGGTGTCCAGCTCCTCCTCGCGCGGGCGGCCGAGGCGCTCACGCAGTACCTCGAGGATCTCCGACTTCGGCCGCCGGTTCACGAACACGACGAAGCGGAAGCCGAACTTCCGCTCGTATGCGACGTTCAGCGTTGCGAGGTCGGCGAGCACACACGGGTCGTCCTCTGTGCCCTGCTCGGCGGCCGACCGTGCCGAGAGGCCGGCCCTCTGGCCGATCGCGGGGTGCGCTGCGAGCGCCTCGGCCTTCTCCTCCTCCGTGAGGGAGGCGACGACCTCGTCCGCCCGGCCGAGGGGGTCCTCGATCTCCGCGAGCCGCTCCACGAGGCGCGTCCGGCCCTCGAACAGCTCGCCGAGCTGGTCGACGCTCAGCTTCCGCGGTAGCTCGCGCACCCGTACGGAGAGAAGAGGAGCGGGACGTGGTAGTGGCCCTCGACGAGCTCGACCTCGAGCTCGACGCGGGTGAAGAACGGCGACGGCGGCCAGAAGACGAGGGCGTAGCGGCCGGCGTCGAGCCCTGCGGCCAGCTCGGAGATCCGTCCGTCGGAGTCGGTCTCGCCCGCGACCAGTACGTCGTGTCCGTGCACGAGCTCCACGCGCACGCCTGCGGCGGGCTGCCCGCTGCCCGTGTCGAGAACGTGCGTCGAGAGGGAGATCGTCATGTCACGAATCTTCGCGCCTGCGCCCGATGGGCACGCGCGATCTCGGCCTCGTCCGCGTTGACGAGGGCGCCGTTGCGCACCACGTCCTCGCCCTCGACGAGGAGCCGGTCGACGCGATGCGGCGCCGAGAGGACGAGGCCGGCCACCGCATCCTCCGCGCCGCCCAGCTCGAGGCCGCTCGTGCTCCAGACCGCGAGATCGGCTCGTTTCCCCGGCTCGAGGGAGCCGAGGTCGTCTCTCCCGAGCACCGACGCACCGCCGCGTGTGCCGAGTCGCAGCGCCTCGCGAGCCGTCATCGCCGCGGCTCCGTCGCGCCCGCGCGCGACGAGGAGCGCCTGCTTCACCTCGAACAGGAGGTCGCCGCGCTCGTTGGACGCGGAGCCGTCGACGCCGAGCCCGACGCGAATGCCCGCGTCGATGTAGTCCCGAACCGGGGCGACGCCCGCTCCGAGCCGGAGATTCGAGGTCGGGCAGTGCGCGACCCCCGTGTTCGAGGCGCCGAAGTCGGCGGTGTCGTCCGCCGAGAGGTGGACGCAATGGGCGCACCAGACATCGGAGCCGAGCCAGCCGAGGTCGGTCAGGTACTCGACCGGCGTCGCTCCGTAGAGCTCCATGCAGTACGCCTCCTCCTCGATCGTCTCGGCGAGGTGCGTGTGCAGATTTAGCTCCAGGCGGCGGGCGAGTTCTGCCGACTCGGTCATCAGCCGCTTCGTGACGGAG
This sequence comes from uncultured Gaiellaceae bacterium, assembly GCA_963778725.1. Classification (GTDB taxonomy): domain Bacteria; phylum Actinomycetota; class Thermoleophilia; order Gaiellales; family Gaiellaceae; genus GMQP-bins7. The sequence goes on along the minus strand of CAVZVL010000016.1, from coordinate 312,792 downwards.
AAGGGCGAGCAGGGAGCGACGGCGATCTGGACCCGCGCGCCGGCTCCGCTCTCGTGCAGCTCGCGGACGAGCCGCTCCGTGTCGGCGAGGACGGCGTCGATGTCCTCCACGAGCTCGTCGGGCGGGAGCCCGCCGTCCGAGACGCCGAGGTCCATCGACCCGCGCGACGCGACGATGCGCACTCCCAGCTCGCGTGCCGCCTGTACCTCTGCCTCGACCAGCCCGGTTCGTCCCTGCGGAAAGACATAGTGGTGGTCGAAGACGGTCGAGCAACCCGAGAGCGCGAGCTCGGCGAGGCCGGTGCGGGCAGCCGCGTACTCCGCCTCCGCGTCGATGCCGGCCCACGTCGGGTAGAGCTCGCGGAGCCAGCTGAAGAGGTCTCCCTGCTGAGCCCGCGCCCGCGTGAGCGTCTGGTAGAGGTGGTGGTGAGTGTTGACGAGCCCGGGGGTGACGACGGCGCCTGCCAGGTCGATCCGCTCGTCCGCCTCGGGCTCGGCTCCCGAGCCGACTTCCGCGACCACTCCGTCCTCCACGACGAGCCATCCGGACTCGTGCTCCGTCTCCGCGTCGTCGCAGGTCACGATCCAGCCGCCTGCGAAGAGCCGTCTCACAGCGCGAGCGGCACGATCTCGAACCGGTCGACGTCGACGAGACCGCGGTCGGTGATCTTCAGGCTCGGGATGACCGAGAGCGCCAGGAACGACAGCGTCAGGAACGGGGTCGCTCCGTTCCAGCCCAGGGCGTGCGCTGCGTCGTTGCAGGCTCGGCTGTGCTCGATGACCTCGGCAAGGGGCGCGTCGGATAGGAGGCCGGCCACGGGCAGCGGCAGCTCGGCGACGACCTGGAGCCCGTCGACCGCGACGATGCCGCCGCCGAGCTCGGCCAGCCGCTCCACCGCGAACGCCATCTCCCGGTCGGTCATGCCGACGACGACGATGTTGTGCGCGTCGTGGGCCACGCTCGAGGCGAGCGCGCCGCGCTTCAGACCCGAGCCGGACACGAATCCGAGGCCGATCCGCCCCGTTGCGAGGTGGCGCTCGACGACGGCGATCTTCGCGAGGTCGTGCTCGGCGCTCGCGACCGCCTGACCGCCCTCGAGGACCGATTCCCGCTCGAGTGACTCGGTGACCACCTGGTCCTCGATGAGGCCGATCGCGCGCACGCTGCCTCCGCTCGACAAGATCGCGAAGTCGGCCGGCGACACGGGCGCAATCCGGACCGACTGGCGCACCCATTCCGGGATCTCCACACGCGGGACGTCCTCGAGCCGTCGGCCGTCCTTGAGCACGAGTGACGGCTGAAAGCTCACGAGGTCGGGCAGGAGCAGCAGGTCCGCGACATAGCCGGGCGCGACGGCGCCGTGCCGGGAGAGCCCGTGCCAGACCGCGGGATGGTACGAGGCCATGAGCAGCGCATCCTCCGGGGAGATCCCCGCCGCTACGGCTTCGCGGACCATCCCGTTGATGTGGCCCGAGTCCGCGATGTCGTCGGGATCGCGGTCGTCCGTGCAGAACGCGATGTGCCACGGCCCGTACTCCTCGACCAGCGGGAGAAGTGCCCTGAGATTGCGTGCCATCGACGCCTCGCGGACGAGCAGCCACATGCCGGCGCGCAGCCGCTCGCGACCCTCCGCGACGGTGAGCGCCTCGTGGTCCGAGCGGATTCCGGCTGCCGCATACGCCTGGAGCTGCATTGCCGAGGACGCCCGGGGCGTGCCCGTCGACGTGGCGTGCGCCCTTCGAGGCCGAGCTTCTCGAGCTCGGCCGGCGAGCCCGCGATGACGCCGGGGAAGTTCATCATCTCGGCGAGCCCGAGCACCCGCCGGCGACGCATGAGCGACTCCAGGTCGCCCGGAGTCAGCGGCCGCCGCGGTGACTCGAAGGGCGAGGCGGGCACGCACGACGGCGCCATGAAGTAGACGTCGAGCTGGAGGTCCGAGGTCGCATCGAGCAGCCAGTGCACGCCGTCGACGCCGAGGACGTTCGCGATCTCGTGCGGATCAGCGACGACTGCCGTCGTCCCGAGCGGGAGCACCAGCCGCGCGAACTCGTCGACCATGAGCTTCGGGCTCTCGAGGTGCATGTGAGCGTCGATGAAGCCAGGGACGACCCAGCTGCCCGACGCGTCGAGCGTCTCGAGCCCCTCGTAGTCCCCGAGCCCGGCGATGGTCGCCGTCGGCGACCGCGACGTCGACGTCGAGCCACTCGCGCGTGAAGACCGAGAAGATCCTTCCGCCTCGCACGACGAGGTCGGCCGGCTCGTCCCCGCGCGCGACCGCCAGGCGGCGCTGGAGCTGCTCCATAGCCGCGGAGCGTAATACGGACTTCCACCGATGCCCTGGGCGTACGGCAAGTCGAGGCTGCCGTATAGTCGCTCGGTATTGGAGCTGGGCGGGCAAGGAGGAGCAGATGCGAAGGAGATACATAGCGGGCGGAGTCCTTTTCGCCCTCACTGCCGTGGCAGCGCTGGCACTGGCAGGAGGAAGCTCGGCCAAGCCCGAGCAGTCGCCCCTGAAGATCGCCTGGATCTACCCCGGGCCGCACAACGACCACGGCTGGTCGCAGGCGCACGAGGACGGACGCCTGTTGGTCGTGAAGACGTTCGGGAACAAGGTTCAGACGACGTACAAGGAGAACGTGTTCTCGAACTCGTCCGTGCCGCAGATCGTCGCCGGCCTCGCGCGCGAGGGGTACACGATGATCTTCGGATGCTCGTTCGGGAACTTCTCGAACGGCGCCAACGGGCAGCTGTACGCGAAGTACCCGGACATCAAGTTCGAGGAGGCGACGGGGACGCAGATCAAGCCGAACCAGGCCCAGTACTTCGGCGCGGGCGAGGACACGATCTACCTCTCGGGCATGGCCGCAGGCGCTGCTTCCAAGAAGGGCCTGATCGGCTACATCGCGCCGTTCGGAACGCCCGAGGTGGTCCGGCACATCAACGCGTTCACGCTGGGCGCGCAGGCGACGCATCCCGGCGCGAAGGTGAAGCTGATCTGGACGAACGCTTGGTACTCGCCACCGAAGGAGACCGCCGCGGCGCAGAACCTGATCGCGGCCGGTGTCGACGTCATCGGCCAGAACGTCGACAGCCCGGCGGCCGGCGTCGTCGCCGAGGCGAAGGGGATCCCGTGGGTCGGCTACGACTCGAACGCGCGGAGCTCGGCTCCGAAGCAGTGGCTGACCGCGGCGACGTACAACTGGGGCAAGTACTACGTGAAGCGCGTCGGGGCAGCACTGAACGGCACGTGGAAACCCGGCTTCTACTACGGCTCGATCAAGGACGGCTTCACGAACATCGCGCCGTTCGGCCCGAAGGTGAGCGCGAAGACCCGGGCTCAGATCATCGCGAAGAAGAAGGCGCTCGTCGCGGGCAAGTTCCACGTCTTCCAGGGCCCGATCTACGACCAGTCGGGCAAGCTGAAGGTCAAGCCCGGCCAGCAGCTCAAGCTGCTGAAGGACCTGTACACGATGCAGTGGCTCGTCAGGGGCGTGGTCGGGAAGGTCTCGTCGGTCCTGCCGCCCGGTTGACGGATGGGGGAGTTCGCTCCCGCGAAACCTGAAGACAAGAGAGGCGTCGGCTCAGCCGGCGCCTCTCTGCACCTGCGGTGCGGATGCGCGGTATCACCAAGCGCTTCCCGGGCGTCGTCGCCAACGACCACGTCATGTTCGAGGCGGCGGTCGGTGAGGTGCACGGGCTCATCGGCGAGAACGGTGCCGGGAAGACGACGCTCTCCAACATCCTGACCGGCCTGTATCGCCCGGACGAGGGGGAGGTCGAGCTGTACGGCGAGCCGGTCCGCTTTCAGTCGCCGCGAGATGCGCTCGACGCCGGGGTCTCCATGGTTCACCAGCATTTCCTCCTGGTCACGCCGTTCACCGTCGCGGAGAACGTCGTCCTCGGCGAGCACGGGACGGGAGGACGCCGGTCGTTCTTCCTGCGTGGGCGGAGCACCGAGCGCGCGGTGGCGGAGCTCAGCGAGCACTACGGGCTCGACGTGCATCCGCGCGCGCGGATCTGGCAGCTCTCGGTCGGCGAGCAGCAGCGGGTCGAGATCTTGAAGGCGCTGTACCGCGACGCTCGGATCCTGATCATGGACGAGCCGACTGCGGTCCTCACGCCGCAGGAGGCGGTCGCGCTCTTCTCCACTCTCCGCTCGATGGCGGATGAGGGCAAGACGGTCATCTTCATCTCGCACAAGCTCCACGAGGCGATGGCGGTAGCGGACCGCGTGACCATTCTGCGGGGCGGTCGCACGGTGGAGACGGTCAACGTCGCCGAAGCGACGCTGCGGTCGCTCGCGGCGCTCATGGTCGGCCGCGAGATCGAGGTGGCGCGTCCACTCGAGGAGGCACGTCAGCTCTCGGACGTCATGGCGCTCGAGGTCGAGGGGCTGACGGTCGCGGGCGATCGGGGCGAGGCCGCGGTCAAGGACGTCTCGTTCGCCATCCGCGAGGGCGAGATCGTGGGCGTTGCGGGTGTCGCCGGCAACGGTCAGCGCGAGCTGGCCGAGGCGATCTCGGGTATCCGCGGCGTCCGCGCAGGCTCCGTCCACGTCGGCGGCAGGGCCCTGCACGGCGGGGACCCGCGCGAGGCGATTCGCGCGGGAGTGGCACACGTCCCCGAGGATCGGCTCGGGACCGGCCTTGCGCCGAGCCTGAGCGTGACGAGCAACGTCGCGATCAAGACCTATCGCAGGCGCTCGCTCTCGCACGGACCGCTGCTCGCCCTGCGCCGCATGCGAGACCTGGCGCTCGGGATCATCCGACGCTACGACGTGAAGACGCCCGGGCCGGAGACGCCGGTACGCAACCTGTCCGGCGGGAACCTGCAGAAGCTCGTCCTCGGCCGAGAGTTCGAGGACGAGCCGCTCGTCCTGGTCGTCGCGCAGCCGACGCGCGGACTCGACGTGGGGGCGATCGAGACAGTCCACGGGTACCTACGCGAGGCCGCAGCGAGCGGCGTCGCGATCCTCTTGTTGAGCGAGGACCTCGACGAGATTCGCTCCCTCGCCGACCGGATCCTCGTCATGTACGAGGGCCGGATAGCGGGTGAGCTTCGTGCCGGAGCTGCCTCGATCGAGGACATCGGGCTCCTCATGGCCGGAGGGTGAACGTCGCGATCCGCCTCGAGCGTCGCCTCTCCCAGCCCTGGTGGCTCTCGGTCGCGGTCCCCGTCGGTTCGCTGGCGATCGCGTTCGCGATCATGGGCGTCGTGCTCGTCGCGAGCGGGCACGCGGTCTTCGACACCTATCGCAAGATCGTCGAAGCGGGGTTCACCGGGAACGGTGCGCTCTCGGCGACGCTCATCTCCGCGACCCCGATCCTCTTCACCGGGCTGGCAGCGGCGGCGGCGTTCCGGATGAACCTCTTCAACATCGGAGCCGAGGGTCAGCTCTATCTCGGTGCGATCGGGGCTTCGTGGATCGCGCTCAAGCTCGGAGACCACGACGTGAGCTCGACACCGCTCTTCGTCGTCGCGATGTGTCTCGCGGCGGCGCTGCTCGGAGCGCTGTGGGCTCTCATCCCGGGCGTGCTCCGCGCTTTCGGGAACACCAACGAGATCATCACGTCGCTGATGCTCAACTACGTCGCTGGATATCTGCTCACGTACCTGATCTTCGACAGCGCCTCCTACTGGCGCGACGTCTCGTCGCTTCAGGCGCGCGCCTTCCCGCAGGGAAAGCCGATGCCGACCGGGGCTGAGTGGCCGACGTTCGGATCGAGCGTCGTCGTCCCGCTCGGCTTCGCGATCGGCATCGTCGTCGCGATCGGGCTCTGGGCCCTCTACTCGCGGACGCGCTTCGGCTTCGAGGTGAGCGTCATCGCCGACTCGCCGCGCGCGGCGCGCTATGCGGGAATGCGCACCCGCCGCAAGATCCTCGCGGTGATGGCGGTCTCGGGTGCCCTCGCCGGGATCGGAGGAGCGAGCCAGATCGGCGACTTCTCGCACGTGCTCGACGGGAGCCCGCAAGGGCTGCAGGCGGCGGCGTTCGGATACACCGGGATCGTGGTCGCGGCTCTGGCCCGGTACAACCCCATCGCGGTCTGCCTCGTCGCGGTCCTCATCGGCGGGCTCCTGAACGCGGGCTTCACGCTGCAGGGCGTCGACTTCCCGTCCGGCCTCGTCGGAGTGATGCAGGGGATCATCCTCTTCTGCGCTCTCGGCGGCGAGGTCCTGATCCGCTACCGCCTGCGCGTGATCCGCCGGGCGAGACCGCGCCCCGATGCCGCCGAGGCGGCCGCATGATCAACGACAGCCTGCTCGTCGTCGTCCTCGCCCAGGCAGTCCTCTACGGCACGCCGCTCCTGTACGCGTCGCTCGGCGAGCTCCTCGCGGAGCGCTCCGGTGTCCTCAACCTCGGCGTCGAGGGGATGATGGTCTTCGGAGCCGCTGTCGGCTACTGGGCCACGCACCGGATCGACGGCACCGACGCGGCGGTGCTCCCGCTGGCGGTTCTCGCGGCGGCGCTCTCCGGCGCCGCGGTTGCGCTCATCCACGCTTTTCTCACGATCACGCTCCGCGCGAGCCAGATCGTGTCGGGCCTCGCATTGACGATCTTCGCGGGTGGGCTCGGGCTGGCTGCGTACTTCGGCAACGAGCTGCATCTCGCGGATGTCCCGGCCGCCCATCAGTTCAAGCACCTCGACGTCCTCGGCCTCGGGGGCGTCGCGGTGGTAGGTCCGATCCTCTTCGACCAGTCGGCTCTCGTGTACGCGTCGTGGGTGGTGACGCTCCTCGTTGCGCTCTACCTCGGCCGAACGCGCTGGGGGCTCAACGTACGCGCCGTCGGCGAGGCGCCGGCGTCGGCCGACGCAATGGGGATCAACGTGAACCTCTACCGCTACGTTCACGTGCTGCTCGGCGGCGCGTTCGCCGGTGTCGGCGGGGCCTGCTACAGCCTCCTGATCACACCGGGCTGGGTCGCGGGCGACACGCTCGTGAACGGGGCGGGTTGGATCGCGATCGCCCTCGTGATCTTCGCCTTCTGGCGCGCGGAGCTCTGTCTCGTCGGCGCCTACCTGTTCGGAGCGCTGTCTGCGCTCCCATTCGCCCTCCAGGCGCACGGTGTGACGGTGACCCCGGAGTTCCTGAACTCGCTGCCATACGTCATGACGATCGTCGTTCTCGTCCTCGTGTCGACGACGTTCGCTCGCCGCCGGCTCGGTGCGCCCGCTGCCCTGGGCATTCCGTACGCGCGCGAGGAGCGGTAGAACGTTCCCGTGGACGTCCTGACCCCTCGTTCGCTCGAGGAGGCACTCGAGCTCAAGGCCGAGCACCCGGACGCGCTGCCGATCCAGGGCGGCACCGATGTCATGGTCGCGCTCAACTTCGACCGGGCTCGTCCGGGCGTCTTGCTGAACCTCAACGAGGTCACGGAGCTTCGGGGCTGGTCGCGCGAGAACGGGTCGCTGCGGCTCGGCGCCGGGCTGACGTACACTGAGGCGATCTCGGCTCTCGGCGAGGAGCTCCCCGCGCTCGCCGAGGCCTCGCGAACCGTCGGGTCGCCGCAGATCAGGAACCGCGGGACGATCGGAGGGAACCTCGGAACCGCGTCTCCTGCCGGCGACGCGCTTCCGCCGTTGTTCGTCGAACGTGCGGAGGTCGAGGTCGCGAGCGTGCGCGGAACGCGCCGGCTGCCCCTCGCCGAGTTCCTCGTCGGCGTCAAGCGGACAGCGCTCGCGAACGACGAGCTCATCGCGGGGGTCCGGGTCGAGCCGAGCCGGCAGCCGCAGACGTTCATGAAGGTCGGGCCGCGCAACGCAATGGTCATCGCCGTCTGTTCGCTGGCGCTCGTCGCCGACCGCGAGCGCGGCGAGCTTCGGGCCTCGTTCGGCTCGGCTGCGCCGACAGCAAGGGTGGTTACCGCTGCGCTCGACGAGGCCGACGGATTCCCCGACCGGGTCGCGGAGGCCGCGAGCCCGATCGACGACGTCCGCGGCACCGCCGACTACCGTCGGCACGCGCTCCGCGTGCTCACGAGACGCGCGCTCGAGAGGTGTCTCGCTTGAGAATGGAACTGAGCGTGAACGGCGAGCGCCACGAGACTGACGTCTGGGCAGGCGAGAGCCTCCTGACCACGCTGCGCGACCGGCTCGCGCTTCCGGGCTCCAAGAACGCGTGCGAGCAGGGCGAGTGCGGCTCCTGCTCGGTGCTCCTCGACGGGGAGCTCGTCTGCTCCTGCCTCGTCCTCGCGGCCCAGGCGGACGGACACGACGTGGTGACCGTCGAAGGGCTCGCCGAGAACGGCGAGCTCCACCCGGTACAGGAGGCGTTCGCGGACGCGGGTGCGGTCCAGTGCGGCTTCTGCACGCCGGGGTTCGTGGTTGCGGCTGTCGACCTCCTGCGTCGCGTCCCCGAGCCGACGGACGACGAGATCCGCGAGGCGCTCTCGGGGAACCTGTGCCGCTGCACCGGGTACCAGAAGATCCTCGACGCCGTCGGCGTGGCGGCCGGGCGGTGAGCGCCGCGACGGGGACGCTGGCTCGCGGCACGGCCGTTCCGGCCGCGCGGCGCGCGGACGCCGTGCCGAAAGTCACCGGCGAGTTCGCCTACTCGAGCGACCTCGACGCAGCCGGGATGCTCTGGGGTCGGACGGTCCGGAGCCCGCACGTTCACGCACGAATCGTCTCGATCGATCCCTCGGAGGCACTGTCGCTGCCCGGCGTTCATGCGGTGCTCACGCACGAGGACGTGCCCGGCGTGAAGACCTACGGCCTCGAGTTCGCGGACCAGCCCGTGCTGGCGATCGACCGCGTCCGTTACTTCGGCGAGGCCGTCGCGATCGTCGCCGCCGATGAGCCCGAGCAGGCACGGCGCGCGGCTGCCGTGGTCCGCGTCGAGTACGAGCCTCTCGATCCCGTCACGGACCCCGAGCGCGCGACCGAGATGGATCCGCTCCATCCCGACCGGCCCACGATGGGTCACGGCTATCGGGACGATCCTCGTCCCAACGTCGTCCGCTCCATGGTGATCCGGCGCGGCGATCCGGACGCGGCCGGCGACGTCGTGGTCGAAGGCGTCTACGAGACCCGCCAACAGGATCAGGCGTTTCTCGGCCCCGAGTCAGGTGTCGCGATCCCGGACGGGGAGGGCGGCGTCGACATCCACGTCGCGACCCAGTGGCTCCACGTCGACCGCGATCAGGTCGCGCCGTGCCTCGGCCTCGAGCCCGAGCAGGTGCGGATCCACCTCGCGGGCGTCGGGGGCGCGTTCGGAGGGCGCGAGGACCTCTCCATGCAGATCCACGGGGGCATGCTCGCGCTCCACACGGGGCGTCCGGTGAAGATCGTCTACAACCGCGAGGAATCGTTCGTCGGACACATCCACCGCCACCCGGCGCGCATCTGGGCTGAGCACCGCGCGACGCGCGACGGGCGTCTCGTCGCCGTCCGGATGCGGATCCTCCTCGACGGCGGTGCATATGCGTCGAGCTCGACCGCAGTACTGGCCAACGCGTGCTCGTTTGCCGTCGGACCATATGCCGTCGACAACGTGGACATCGACGGCCTCGTCGTCTACACGAACAACCCGCCTTGCGGTGCGATGCGCGGCTTCGGCGCAGTCCAGACGTGTTTCGCCGCGGAGTCGCAGATGGACAAGCTCGCCGCAGCGCTCGACATCGATCCCGTGGAGCTCCGGCTGTTGAACGCGCTCGAGCCCGGCAGCGCCCTCGCGACCGGCCAGATCGTGACCGGCTCGCTTCCCACGCGCGAGGTCATCAGGCGAGCCGCGGTGCTTCCGCTCCCGGAGGCCGAGGAGCTTCCCCGCGATGTAATCCGCCTTCCGGGCGGAGCCGGGAACACCACCCGCGGAGAAGGCGTCCGGCGAGGCGTCGGGTTCGCCGTCGGCTTCAAGAACATCTGTTACTCCGAGGGATTCGACGACTACTGCACCGCGCGGGTCGTACTCGCCGAGGACGGCTCCGCCGAGGTGCATTGCGCAGCCGTCGAGGTGGGTCAGGGCCTCAGCGACGTGATCCTGCGGGTCGCGCGGCTCGAGCTCGGCACCGAGGAGGTGACGCTGGCGTCCGGGTCGACGGCACGCATCGGTTCGGCAGGCTCGACGTCGGCGTCGCGCATGACCTGGATGGCTGCGGGCGCGGTGCAAACGGCCTGCCGCGCGGCGCTGGAGGAGCGCGAGCGTGTCGGGGGCGGCTCAGTCGACGTCGAGCGGATCTACCGGCACCCGAGAACGTTTCCACTCGACCAGGAGACGGGCCAGGTCACGGACGGACAGGCACACGTGGCCCTGGCCCTCGCTGCGATGCGCGTCGTCGTCGAAGTGGACGTCGAGCTCGGCCTCACGCGCGTCGTCTGGATCGGCACGGCGCAGGACGTCGGGAACGCGCTCAACCGCATGGCTGTCGAGGGCCAGATCGAGGGCGGCACCGCCCAGGGTCTCGGGCTTGCGCTCATGGAGGAGATCCAGACGCGCGACGGTGCCATCACGAACGCGAGCTTCACCGACTACCTCATCCCGACCTTCCTCGACATGCCGCCTGTCGTCTCCGAGCTCGTCGAGGATCCCGAGCCCGGGGCCCCCTATGGCCTCAAGGGGGTCGGTGAGCCTCCCACGGTCGTCTCGACCGCCGCGATCGTCTCCGCCCTCAGGGACGCGACGGGCCGCGATCTCGCCCGCGTTCCCGTCCGACCCGACGACATCGTCGGTCTCTGAGAACGAGGAGGAGGCCACCGTCCCCCCGCGGCGGCCTCCTTCGCCCTCGGATCGATCGATGAGGGGCACCTAGCGAATCAGCGGACGGAGCTCGGTGAGGCGCCGCGCGAGCCTGACTTCAACCAGGTGGCGCTGCACCGACACGGCTACCGTCGCATGCCGGACATTGGTGATCTGCATGCCGACGACCTCCGCTGAGACCTGAGGCTTCGTCTCGGGTGCGAAGCCCCCACCCATGGCTACGGAGGGCGTGACTGCGAAGGCTGTGATGACTGCTCCGATGGTGGCGATGCGCTTCACGGTGTGCTCCCTTCGATCCGATCTCTCATGACCGGAGCGTAGGGGGCGGCTGCGGGCGCGTCGTTCGCGGTCACGACGTTGCGAATGTCACCGCCGTTACACAGACTTGGACCGTGGAGTGGCCGCTGCTTGCGGATCTGCCGCCGGAGGACGTCCGATCGCTGCTGTCGATCGCCCGTCGCCGGACGTTTGCCCGCGGCGAAGTGGTCTTCCACCGCGACGATCCGGCCGACTCGCTCCACCTCGTCGCGCGCGGACGGTTCGGCGCGCGAGTTCTGACACCGCTCGGGGACAGCGTTCTCGTCGACGTCCTCGGCCCGGGTCAGAGCTTCGGCGAGCTCGCCCTGCTCCTGCCGGACGCGCGCCGCTCGGCGACCGTCGAAGCGCTCGAGGCCGGTGAGACGCGGTCGGTCTTCCGCGACGACTTCACACTGCTCCAGCGCGAGCACCAGGGCGTGAAGGACGTGCTCCTGAGACTCCTCGCAGAGCAGCTGCGGCGGTCGACCGAGCGTGTCGTCGAGGCTCACTACGTCGATGCCGAGACGCGGGTGAGGCGGCGCCTCGTCGATCTGGCGGAGACGTACGAGGCGGGCGTCGTCCCCCTCACGCAGGAGGACATCGCGGCGATGGCCGGCACGTCCCGCGCCACGGTGAACCGTGTCTTGCGTGAGGAGGCGAAGCTCGGCTCGGTGGCGCTCGCACGCGGGCGGACGACGGTTCTCGCCCTGGAGGAGCTGCGCGGGCGCTGTCGCTACGAGAGGTCGTCGAGGAGCGCGCCGAGCAGCCGGTAGAAGCGCTGCGTGCTGGAAATGCGCACCTTCTCGCCGGGCGCATGCAGGCCGGTCATCTCCGGCCCTATCGAGAGCATCTGGACGCCCGGCAGCCTCTGACCGAGGACGGCGCACTCGAGTCCACCGTGGACGACCACGAGGGTCGGGTCGGACCCGAAGAGGCGTAGCTGGGTCCGTCTCGCGGTGGCGAGGAGTGCGGATTCGAGGTTCGGCTCCCACGGCGGGTAGGACCGACGCACGTGAATCTCCGCACCGCCGAGGCGGGCGAGCGCGTGCATCGTCTCGAGCACGCCGTCGAGGGCCGCTGCGTTCGAGCTCCGGGTCATCGAGCCGAGTGTGAGCACGTCCTCGCTCGTAGTCGCGGTGGTCAGGCTCGTGCTCGTCTGGATCGGCTCGTGGAGGCCGGGATTCACCGCGAGCGACTCCGGACGGGATCGCGTTCAGCAGATCGAGCACGCGCCGCGTCGTCTCGGCCGACGCGAACGCTCCGAGCTCGGCGGGCTCCACCGTGAGGACGAGCGCGTCGTCGGTACCTGTGTACTCGCGGACGATCGTGGCGAGTTCGCTCTCCACTGCGGATCGCCAGCCCTCCTCGGCTGCGACGTCCACCGCGACGACCGCGTGCGCTGAGCGCGGGAGCGCGTTGCGGCTCACGCCTCCTTCGATCGGGCCGAGCCGAACCGGCGCCGAGGCGAGCACGCGCCCGAGCACTTTGATCGCGTTGGCGCGGCCCAGGGCGATGTCCCCACCTGAATGACCGCCCCTGGCGCCCGAGACCTCGACGCGACGCGCGACGTGATCTGAGAGCGTTGGTTCCGGGTGCAGCTCGATCCTGAGATGCGTGTGGTCGCTCCCGGCTGAGCCGATCGTCAGCGCGTCGTCGCTCGTCCCGTCGAGGTTGAGAAGCAGTCGCCCGCTCACGACCGACGCGTCGAGCGCCTTGGCCCCGTCGAGGCCCTGTTCCTCCGAGACGGTGAAGAGGAGCTCGAGCGGGCCGTGCTCGATGGTCGGGTCGTCCGCCACGGCCAGTGCCGCAGCCACGCCAATGCCGTTGTCCGCACCGAGCGTCGTCCCGTTCGCGCGAACCCAGTCGCCGTCCACGCGCACGTCGATCCTGCCCTCGCGCGGGTCGAACGGGCTGGCCGGATCGCGCTCGCAGACCATGTCGAGGTGCGCCTGGAGGACCACGACCGGCGCGTTCTCCCGTCCGCCGGCGGACGGAACGCGGACGACCACGTTCCCCGCGTCGTCGACCGCCGACTCGAGCGACCGCCCCACCGCCCACGCGAGCACGTGCTCGCGAGCCGCAGCTTCCTCCTTCGGCGGTCGCGCGATCCGCGTCAGCTCGAAGAAGCGCTCCCACAGGAGCGCGGGCTCGAGCACGGGGAGCGGGTCGCTCACCGTCGCAGCGTGAGCACGGCGCCGGCGCACAGGAAGGCGAGGCCGAGCACGCGCGTCCAGCTGACGGAGATCCGCTCCGCTCCGAACCAGCCCAAGCGGTCGATGATCGTCGCGAGCGTGAACTGCGCGGCGATGAGCACGGACGTGGTCGCGACGATGCCGATCCGGGGACCGGCGATCGTGATCGCGAGGATGATCAGTGCGCTCATGACGCCGCCGAGCAGCATCCACTTCGGCGAGCCGAGCGCGTCGCCGATCCCCGAGAGCGAGCGGGTCGCGATCAGGAGCACGATCAGGGCGAGAACGGCTCCGACGACCGAGGCGGTCGCCATCGCCTCGATCGATCCGACGCGGTCTCCGAGCCTTCCCTGCACTGCGATCTGCACCGCTCCGCCGAGGCCTGCCGTGAATGCGAACAGGGCGGCGAGGGCGGTCGAGCTCACGGCGAGGACGCTATACGCTCCCCGGCGTCCCCGAGGAAGGGAGCGCACGTGATTCGAGCGATCATCCAGTACGAGTCCGAGCCCGACCCGGAACGCTACGCGCAGCACGTTGCAGACTTTGTCGAACCGGTCGAGCGCTCGGCGTTCCGCCACGGCAAGGTGTTCGGCTCGCCGTTCGGCGAGCCCAGCTACCGGTACTACGCCGAGTTCGAGTGGGACGACATGGACTCGTTCAAGGCCGCGGTCAACTCCGAGGCGTTCGCCGCCTCGGGCAAGGACGCGATGGCCATGGGCATCCCGTTCACCGTGCACTTCGCCTCCGTCGAGTGACCGAGCCGACGCACCCACGGCCACTCGCACCGGCCGAGCTCGGCTTCGAGTCGATCGTGTACGAGAAGTCGCCGCCGCGCGCGACCATCCGGCTCAATCGGCCCGACGTCCTCAACGCCGTTCGACTTCAGGATGCTGCGCGAGATCGCGCGCGCCTGCGAGGACGCCTCGTGGGACGACGAGATCCGCGTCGTCGTCGTGACGGGAACCGGCCGTGCCTTCTGCGTCGGCGCGGATCTGCGCTCGTGGGGCGAGGAGCTTCTCGGAAACTCGCGCGAGTACTGGAAGTGGTTCGGAGCGTTCAAGGACATGCACGACCGCCTGCGCGAGGTCGGCAAGCCGACGATCGCGCGGGTGAACGGCATCGCAGTGGGCGGCGGCAACGAGTTGCAGATGGCCTGTGACCTCGCCGTCATGGTCGACTCGGCGTTCATCCGCCACGTCGGCCTCCAGCACGGCTCGGTCCCGGCGGGCGGCGCGACGCAGTGGCTCCAGCTCATGGTCGGAGATCGCCGCGCGCGCGAGATCGTCTTCCTCTGCGACGAGGTTCCCGCGGCACAAGCCGCGGAGTGGGGGCTCGTCAACCGCGCAGTGCCCGAAGCCGAGCTGGACGGCGTCGTCGACGAGTGGGTCGAGAAGCTCGCCGCGCGACTGCCGGAGACGACGCGCTACGCGAAGCAGCAGCTCAACGTCTGGCGCGACCTCGCCTGGCACCAGACGGTGGGCCACGCACGCGACTGGCTCGCGATGTCGATGCTCGGAAGTGAGGCGCAGGACGCAGTTCGCGCGTTCCTCAACCGCGAAAAGGAGGCTCCGTGATGGCGGACGAGGTACTGACCACACGTGACGGTGCGGTTCTCACGATCACGCTCAATCGCCCGGACGTCTACAACGCGATCAACAGGGCGATGCACGAGGGGCTCGCCGCTGCCCTTCGTGAGGCTGCCGATCCCGCGGTTCGCGCCGTGGTGCTCACCGGCGCCGGACGAGGCTTCTGCGCCGGGCAGGACCTCCGCGAGTTCGAGTCCCTGCCGGGTGGGGTGCGCGAGGCCCTCGAGCAGACGTACCACCCGAACATCCGCGCCATCCGCGGGCTCGAGAAGCCTGTCCTCGCCGCGATCAACGGCCCGGTCGCCGGGGCCGGACTCTCGCTCGCCTGCGCCTGCGACGTCCGCATCGGCTCCGAGAGCGCGACCTTCGTGCCGGGCTTCATCGGCATCGGGCTCGTGCCCGACGCCGGCAGCACCTGGTTCATCCACCGCTTGCTGGGCTTCGCGCGGGCGTTCGAGTGGATGGTGTCGAACCGGCGTCTGAGCGCAGCCGAGGCATTCGTCTGGGGCCTGCTCTCGGAGGATGTGCCGGACGAGAGATTCGCCAAGCGTGTCGAGGAGCTCGCGGAGTGGTACGCGGCGCTCCCCACGCGTGCCGTCGCGATGACGAAGCGTCTCTTCGAGCACGCGTATTCGTCCTCGCTCGACCAACAGCTCGCGCTCGAGGCCGAGCTCCAGCAAGCCGCGACGGAGACCGAGGACTTCCGCGAAGGCGTCCAGGCGTTCCTCGAGAAGCGTCTTGCTGCCTTCAAGGGCGCGTAGGCAGTAGAGGAAACGCGGCCCACACCGCGAACGAGGCACCCTCATCACCAACCGCTGCGGCAACTCCCTGTCGGGCGGTACTCGACTCCCGAGGCGCTGAGGGTCCACGCTCGACGACGGATCCCCGGCGCCTCGACCTCGTCTAGGGTCGAGAGGATGGAGATCCGCACCGTCGACTACCACACTGCCGGCGAGCCGTTCCGGATCGTCACGGCCGGAGTCGACGGGCTGCGCGGCGCGACGATTCTCGACAAGCGCCGGGATGCATTCGAGCGACTCGATCACGTGCGGCGATTTCTCGTGCACGAGCCCCGTGGCCACGCCGACATGTACGGCTGTCACGTCGTCGAGCCGAACGACGATGGCGCCGACCTCGGCGTCGTCTTCTTCCACAACGCGGGCTACTCGACCGCCTGCGGGCATGGAACGATCGCGCTCGTAACGTGGGCTCTCGACTCTGGGGTGATCGAGCGACGGGAGGGCGCGAACCACGTGGTGGTCGACGTCCCGTCCGGCCGCCTCGACACGTGGGCGCGCGTGGAGAACGACCGGGTGGTCTCGGTGCGCTTCCGCAACGTGCCGTCGTTCGTGTGGGCGGAAGGAGTCGAGATCCGTAGCCGGACGGTCGACGTCGCGTTCGGCGGCGCGTTCTACGCGTCGCTCGAGGAGCGCGTCGAGCCGGGCGAGTTGCCGCGGCTCATCGAGCTCGGGCGCGAGATCAAGCGCGAGCTCGAGGCGTGGCAGGACGTCATCCATCCGCTCGAGCCCGAGCTCCGCGACGTCTACGGCGTCGTCTTCTGGCAGGAGGAGGGCGAAGAGCCGCTCACGCAGCGCAACGTCACGGTCTTCGCGGACGGCGAGGTCGACCGCTCGCCCTGCGGGAGCGGCACGTCGGCGCGGCTCGCATTGCTCGAGAGGTCGGGTCGCTTGCCGCGGGGTGCGGAGCTGCGTCATCTGAGCGTCGTCGGCACCGAGTTCCGGGGCAGGGTCGTCGGCGACGCCGAGGTCGCGGGCATTCCCGCGGTGGTGACCGAGGTCGAGGGCTCGGCGTTCCGCACCGGCGAGCACCTCTTCGCTCTCGACCCGCATGACGCCCTCGGTGATGGCTTCCTCCTCCGTTGAGGGGTGTGCCACCGAGTCGAAACGGGTACAACGTTCGGATCGCTCGCGATGTGCTTCCGAGGAGGTATGCCTCCCCTGATCTCGTCGCTCGGGGAGGGATGGGCGAGGTGTATCGCGCGACCGACACCGCCCTCGAGCGGACGGTCGCTGTCAAGCTGCTCTCGGATCGGTACGCGCAGCAGGACGACGCTCGCGCACGCTTTCGACGAGAGGCGCTCGCGGCAGCGCGGCTCTCGGCGGCGCCGACCGTCGTCACGGTCTTCGACGTCGCCGAGCACGACGGTCGCCCGCTCATCGTCATGGAGTACCTCGAGGGCGGCTCCGTCTACGAGCGTCTGCGCGACGGGCGCGTCCAGCGCGAGCAGGCGCTCCAGTGGCTCGAGCAGACGGCCGACGCTCTCGACCGGGCGCACGCGAGCGGCGTGGTCCACCGCGACGTCAAGCCCGCCAACCTTCTGCTCGACCGCGACGCGAACGTGCATGTCTCCGACTTCGGGATCGCCTCGGCGAGCGGGGCCGACATGCTCACGGCGCCAGGGACGGTTCTGGGGACGGCCGGCTACATCTCGCCCGAGCAGGCTCGAGGCGAGCCCGCAACGCCCGCGAGCGACCGGTACTCGCTCGCCGTCGTCGCGTTCGAGCTCCTCACCGGTCGCAGACCGTTCGCGGGCGACACCCCGACGACCGAGGCATTCGCGCACCTCAATGCGTCGGTACCGCGGGCCGGGGCGGTCGACCCGACCTTGCCGCCGGCGCTCGACGCCGTATTCGAGATCGCGCTCGCGAAGGATCCGGCCGAACGACCGGCCACTGCTCGTGAGCTCGTGCAACAGGTGCGCGATGCGTTCGAGAGCGAGCTCGAGCCTGCCACGCCCACGAAGGTCATCGTCGCGCCGGTCGGGCGCACGACGCGCAAGCTCGTCCGCCACGATCACGGCTCGAGACGACCACGACTCGCTCTGCTTGCCGGCGCGCTCGTCCTGGTCGTCGCCGGGCTCGGCATTGCCGCACTGGTCGACGCCGGCGACGGCTTCGGCCCTGACAAGTCCCGGCGCTCCGCGGCGTCGACGCAGACCACGTCCTCGCAGAACGTCACCACGGAGCAGACGACCACGGAGCAAGTGCCCGAACCGACGGTCGACGGCGTCGCGCTCAATCGCAACGGATATGCGCGGATGCAGACAGGCGACTTCTCGGGAGCACTGCCCTTGCTCCGCCAGTCGGTGCTGGCGTTGAAAGGCGCGAACACGCTTGACGAGGCGTACGCCGATTACAACCTCGCGTACACGCGCTTCGCCCTGGGACGCTGCGACGGAGTCGTGGGGCTCCTTGCCAGGTCCGAGCGGATCCAAGGCCATCGCTCGGAGATCGACGAGCTGCGGCACCAGTGGGAGGAGCGCTGTGGCGCCAGCGACGAGCAGGCCGCGCCCGGACATGACCGCAGGAAGGACAAGGGGAAGGGCAAGGGCCACGACGGCTGAGCGCCGCCGCAGGCTACCGCGACGTGTTCAGGAGAGCGGGGATCTCACCGTCCTCGGGAAAGCGACCCCGCTCGTGCTTCGACCAGATCAGGCTGCCGTCGGCGACGACGTCGAACTGCCCTCGTCCTCCGGGCGTGACCGTCGCGTCGATCCCGCGCGCCTCGCGAAGCTCGACCGCGAGACTCGCGGCCCGTGCGTCGTACCCGCTTCAGGTGGGGCAGTAGAAGATCTCGACGGCCACCCGAACAACCCTATCGACCTGCAGTTCCCTCCCGTTCGAGCCGTGTTTCGAGAAGCTGGTTGACGCGGCTCGTGGTTCCATCGTCCGCGAGGCCCCGGTAGAAGCACGTCGTGCGTCGCCTGAGCACGTCACCCGCGTCGCGGGCCCACTCGTGCGTCATCGCGTAGCGCACCTGCGCCGCGATGTCGGGGCCGTCCGGGTGGAGGCGTTCGAGGAGAGACGGGTCCTGGTCGCCCAGTGCGAGCACGTCTCGGGCGTGGCTCCCGTAGATCTGCGCCAGGTATGTCCTCGTCTCGGGCGGGACATCGGGCGAACGGGTCGTCCTGGGTCGCGCGACCGCGCCCGGGAGCGGCCACGGCCTGCGGTCGAGGCGATGAAGTCCGAGCTCGCCTCGCACTCGCTCGAGCGCGTCCAGGGCGATACGTCGATAGGTGGTGAGCTTGCCGCCGGCGACGTTGAGCATCCCGCCCGGCTCCTCGGTGAAGACGGTCTCGCGTCGCGCACTCGCGCTCTCGCCCTGACCGGCCGGGAGCACGCGTAGCCCTGCGAACGTCGCGCGCACTCTGTCGCGAGTGACCGCATCGGCGCCCGAGCGCGACCGCCGCCTCGGCGAGGATCTGGTCGACGTCGGCGCGGGTCGACGCTGCACGGCCGCCGGGGTCCCCCTCGTACACGGTGTCGGTCGTCCCGAGCAGCAGCATGCCCGTCCCAGGGGACGGCGAACGTCACCCGCACGTCGTCGTGCGGGATCGTGAGCGCCGCTGTCCACGTCGCTCGGCGCGCGAGAGGACGACGTGCGCTCCCTTGCTCAGGCGGACCGACGGCGCCGACGCCGGTCCTCGAGGCGGCGCACATGGTCGACCCACGGTCCGGCGGCGTTGACGACGACCCGTGCGTCGATCGCGATGACCTCGCCCGTCCGCGCTGACCTCGGCGCCGACGACGCGTCCTCGCAGCGTGCGGAGCGCGACGACCTCGGCGCCGTTCAGGACGGTCGCGCCCGCCTCGGCCGCGGCGCGGACGTTGGCGAGGCAGAGGCGGCGTGTCGTTCGTCGTCGCAGTCGGCGTAGAGGGCGCACGACCGCAGCCCGTCGCGCTCGAGCGGCGGCACCATGCGCGCCAGCGCTCGCGCGGGGTCGACGAGCCCGCTGAGGCGCGGCGCGCGCGAGCGTCGAGTAGAGCGACGATCCCGCTCTGGACGAATGCTGGGCGGTAGGGGCCGTTGCGGTAGAGCGGCAGCAGGAACGGCATGCCGCCGGACGAGGTGCGGCGCGACGACGCTTCATCAGCGCCCGCCGCTCCTGGTGCGCCTCGCGCACGAGGCCGCACGTCGCCGAGCCGGAGGTAGCGCAGCCCGCCGTGGATGAGCTTCGAGGAGGCGCTCGAGGTCGCGCCGCCGAAGTCGCCTGCGTCGACGAGCGCGACCGCGAGCCCGGCGCGCGCCGCGTGCGCCGCCGATCGCCGCGCCGATGATCCCGCCGCCGACGACCAGCAGGTCGAAGCTGCGCTCTCGGCGAGCTCGCTCGAGCGCTCGCTCGCGACTCAGACGCGCTGAGGGTTCGCCCATGCCTTCCTTCCGGCTGCGTCGGTCACCTCGACCCGGACGTGACGAGCCGAGGGCGGCACGTCGAGTCGAGCGTGGATGACGAGACCGGCGTCGTTCCGCTCGAGCTCGCGCCCGTGATGTCGGTAGCCGAGTCGACCCACGTTCACCGCGCTCCGGTGCGTCCGGCCCGAGACGAGCGTCACGGCACGACACGGACTGCAGCGAACCTCGACCGCTCCGTCCTCGAGGTGGATGTCGTCGATCTGCGGCCCGCTCGACCGAGTACGCCGACCCGTTCGCGAGCGCCTCGAGCACCGCGGCCTGCGAGCGCTCGGGCGCCCTCACCCACGTCCATGCGAGGTCGCGAGTCGAATCCTGGATGGTGCGAGTCGTCGGTCGCGATGGCAGGGCACAGGCGTCCGGACTCGAGCAGCTCGTCCCAGTGCACCGCCGCGAGGCCGCGTCCGATCTCGAGCTCGCATCCGGCGTTGAACACCTCGATCCCGACCACGTTGCCGGGCAGCTCGAGCGTGCCCGGCGTCACCCCGGTCCAGTACGGGTGCGCGAGGAACGCGATGCCGCCGTGTTCCTCGATCCAGTCTGCGATCGCACGAGGTCGGCGTGCTCCTTCGCGAGCTCGTGGAGCGCGTTCTCGTCAGCCTCGACGCCGTACCCGAGGACGTGGCCGTCGCGCGCGCCGGGGAGGATGCAGTTCAGCTCGACGCTCGGCACGACGAGGATCCCGTCGACCGAATCGTCGCCGCTGATCCGCCAGTGATCCGTGATGGCGAGGACGTCGTACCCGGCACGCGCGTAGTGGCCGGCGAGGTCGCTCGGGGTCAGCTCGCCGTCCGACCGGCTCGTGTGCGCGTGCAGCGCGCAGCGCAGCCATGTTCCGTCCGTCGTCCAGGGTCGCTCACCTCCACCTCTTTACCATTCCTTCACCTTCCGTTTCGGCAGCGCGCGCCATAGGATCGGCTCCACACACCTGAGGAGGTGATCGTGGAGGACTATCAGGAGCAGGAGTATGAGTTCTGGCGCCGCCTCGACGAGGAGTCGATCAGCCGGGGCACGTTCTTGAGGCGCGGCGTCGCGGCGGGCGCGGGCCTCACCATCTTGTCGCTGTCGGACGTGGCGCTCGCGGCTCGAACGCGTGCGCTCGCCAACCCGCCGCTCAGGGGAACGCCCGGTGGGATGAAGGCGCTCATCGCGGCCGCGAAGAAGGAAGGCAAGGTCAACGACATCGCCCTGCCCGACGACTGGGCGAACTACGGCGGGATGATCGCCGCCTTCAAGAAGAAGTACGGCATCGACTTCGCCCGCGACAACCCGAGCGGCTCGTCGGCGGCGGAGAACCAGGCGATCGTCTCGCTCAAGGGCGATCCGCGCGCGCCCGACTGTCGTCGACGTCGGCCCCTCGTTCGCCGTCGCCGGTGCGAACGCGGGCCTCTACGCGAGGTACTTCGTGATCGACTACAAGACGATCCCACGCGCGATGAAGGACACGCGTGGGTTCTGGACGGGCGACTACTGGGGTGCGGTCTCGATCGGCTACAACGGAAACCTCATTCAGAACGCCCCGCGCACGTTCGCGGACCTGGCGAAGCCCGAGTACAAGGGCAAGGTCGCGATGAACGGGAGCCCGCTCACGTCGGGCTCGGCCTTGGCGGTCGTCCTCGCGGCTCGCTCGCGAACGGCGGGTCGCTCAACAACGTCGGGCCGGGGATCGACTACTTCGCGAGGCTGAAGGCCGGCAACTACATCACGGTGGAGACGACACCGCAGACCGTCGCGTCGGGCCAGACGCCGATCTCGATCGACTGGGACTACAACAACCTCGCCTACGTGAAGGAGTTCCCGGCCGCGAAGTGGAAGGTCGGCGTTCCGTCCGACGGGGTCTACGGCGGGTACTACTGCCAGGCGATCAACGCGACGGCGCCGCACCCGTTCGCCGCTCGGCTGTGGCAGGAGTTCCTCTACTCCGACCAGGGCCAGATTCTCTGGCTCAAGGGGTTCGCCCACCCTGCCCGCTTCACGGACCTCGCGGGGCGGAAGGTGATCCCGAAGGCGCTGCTGGCCGCGCTTCCTTCGGCAGCGATCTACAACAAGGTGAAGTTCGCGAGCCACGGCCAGCTGACGAAGGCCGCCGCCCAGATCAAGGCGGAGTGGCCCTCGAAGGTCGGCTGTAGGCACTGGCGACCGACGCCGTATCGAGCTGACGCCCTCCGGCCGGGCGTGAAGTCCGGCCGGAGGCGCGTCTCGCTCGCTTGGATCGGCGTCGTGCCGTTCTTCGCCTACACGCTCGTCTTCCTGTTCCTGCCCGCGGCGACCGTCATGGTCGGCGCCTTCCAGGGGGCGACGGAGGCTACACGTCCCACAACGTCACGCAGATCGTGCAGACCGCAGATCTGCGGCACGCCTACAAGGAGAGCATCGAGATCAGCCTCGTTA
Organism: uncultured Gaiellaceae bacterium; assembly: GCA_963778725.1. GTDB lineage: Bacteria > Actinomycetota > Thermoleophilia > Gaiellales > Gaiellaceae > GMQP-bins7. Next base: position 290,417 of record CAVZVL010000016.1, on the reverse strand, counting down.
CGGCGCTCCTCGGCGGCCTCCTCGGCTTCCTGATCGCGTATGCGGCGATCCGCGACGGAACGCCGAACTGGATCCGCTCGGCGTTCGCCACGTTCTCCGGGGTCGCCGCGAACTTCGGCGGCATCCCGCTCGCGTTCGCGTTCATCGCGACGCTCGGCACGATCGGGATCGTCACGCAGTTCCTGGCGAACCAGCTCCACTGGAACCCGTACTTCCACGGCTTCACGATCTTCGGCAAGACGGGCGTCGAGCTCACCTACCTGTACTTCCAGATCCCGCTCATGATCCTCGTGATCGCTCCCGCCATCGACGGGCTGCGCCAGGAGTGGAGCGAAGCGTCGTCGAACCTCGGCGCGAACCGCTTCCAGTTCTGGCGCCACATCGGCCTGCCGGTGCTCTTCCCTTCACTGCTCGGCGCCGTGATCCTGCTCTTCGGCAACGCCTTCGCCGCCTACGCGACGGCGTACTCGCTGACGAGCGGGACGGGTCTGCCGCTCGTGCCGATCCTCATCGGCGCCGACCTCTCCGGCAACGTGTACACGAACCCGCACGAGGGGCAGGCGCTGGCGTTCGGGATGTTCGTGGTGCTGGCTGCGATGATGCTCTTCTACATCCCGCTCCAGCGGCGTGCGACGAGGTGGTCGAGGTGAGCCGCCGGCGCATCGCCCCCTCCGCGGTCGTGTGGCTGCTGATCGGCGCGGTCTACTTCCTGCTCCCGCTGCTCGCGACGTTCCTCTTCAGCATCAAGGACCAGAACACCGGGAAGTGCTGCAGCCTCTCGGCGTACGGGTTCATCCTCCACGACCCGCAGTTCTGGTCGACGCTCAAGCTCTCGTTCCGGCTCGCACTGGAGACGATCGTGGTCGGCCTCCTCCTCTTCGTGCCCACGCTCTACTGGGTGCACCTGAAGCTCCCGAGGCTTCGGCCCGTGATCGGCTTCATCGCCCTCGTGCCGTTCGTCGTCCCCCCCATCATCCTCGTCGTCGGGCTGCTCGAGTTCTTCAAGGACGACCTGCACGCGCCGTTCTGGTTCCTCGGGAAGCCGGACTTGTTCCTCGTCGGCGCATACGTGATCCTCGCCTTCCCGTACATCTACTTCTCGCTCGACGCGGGCTTTCGCTCGATCGACGTGCACACCCTGACCGAGGCCTCACAGAGCCTCGGCGCGGGCTGGCCGACGACGCTCGGCCGCGTGATCATCCCGAACATCCGCGTCGCGGCGCTCGCTGGCGCGTTTCTCACGCTCGCGATCGTGATGGGCGAGTTCACGATCGCCTCGCTGTCCGCGTTCCACACGTTCCCGACCTACATCCAGTACATCAACGAAACGCAGGCCTACCCCGCGGCGGCCGTGACGCTCATGAGCTTCGCGATCACGTGGGCGGCGATGCTCTCGCTGCTCCTCATCGGGCGGCAGGGCGGCCGCAGAACCGTGCGCGTGGGACCGGGGAGGTAGGGCGGATGGCGTACCTCGAGCTCCAGGGCCTGTACCGCGCCTTCGGGCCGGTCGTCGCGCTGCAGGGCATCGACCTCGCACTCGAGCAGGGCGAGTTCGTTTCGCTTCTCGGCCCGAGCGGCTGCGGGAAGACCACGGCGCTTCGTCTCGTGGCCGGCTTCGACCGGCCCGACGACGGGCGGATCGTCGTCGACGGCCGCGACCTCACGCGTGTGCCCCCCAACAAGCGCGACATGGGGATGGTCTTCCAGGCATACAGCCTCTTCCCGAACATGACCGCGGCGCAGAACGTCGAGTACGGCCTGCGGATCCGCGGGAAGTCGAAGGCCGACCGGCGTGCCCGAGCGAGGAGCTCCTCGAGCTCGTCGGTCTCGGCCATGCGGGCAAGCGGTACGCGCACCAGCTCTCGGGGGGGATGCAGCAGCGCGTCGCGCTCGCCCGCGCGCTCGCGATCGAGCCGCGCGTCCTCCTGCTCGACGAGCCGCTCTCGGCGCTCGACGCGAAGGTGCGGGTCCAGCTGCGCGAGGAGATCCGCCGCATCCAGCTCGAGCTCGGGATCACGACCATCTACGTGACCCACGACCAGGAGGAGGCCCTCGCGATCTCCGATCGCGTCGCAGTCCTGCACGACGGCCGGATCGACCAGGTCGGGACGCCGGTCGAGATGTACGGTGCCCCGGCGACGCCGTTCGTCGCCGAGTTCATCGGGACGATGAATCGGCTCGCGTCGACGGTCGTGGGCGACGGCGTCGTGGACTACGCGGGCCAGCGGCTCCGTGTGGACGCGGCAAGCGGACTGCCCGACGGCGAGCGCGTGCTCGTGCTCGTCCGTCCCGAGACCGTGAGCATCGCGGCGGCGACCGACGGAGAGAGCCCGGAGGGGGCGTTCGCCGGCGAGGTCATCTCGCAGATCTTTCTCGGCTCGGTCACGCGCCTGCGGATGGCGGGCTCGTCCGGCGAGGGAGAGCTCACCGCCGACCTGCCGACCACGCATGCGCAGGCGCACGCTGTCGGCGACCGGGTGACGGGCACGCTTCCCGAGCAGCACCGGGCGCCTGCTCAGCCTGGCGGAGCAGCCAGAGCCTGTCGCAGTAGATCCGGACGATCGCTGAAGATCCCGTCCACGCCGAGCGCAGCGAGCTCGCGCATCCGGTCGGGCTCGTTCACGGTGTAGACGGTCGCGGCGAGGCCGAGACGCTTGGCCCTCGCGAGCCCGCGCCGCGTCACGCGGCGGTCCTGGAAGCCGACCCCCCACGCGTAGCGTGCGGCGCGCTCGATCGATGCGCCGAAGCCGACGTGCTGGAGGACGCGCCGTCCCTCTCACCTGCCTCAGGGCTCGCGCGTCGAACGACAGCGACGATCGCGTCTTCCGGGAGGAGCGCGACGGACCTCCGCACCACGTCGTGTCGTCGATAGCGCCACGGCGTCTTGAGCTCGCACATGATCCCGATCCTCCCGCGCATGCGCGGCGACGGCCTCCTCGAGACGGAGCTCGCCTCCGAGCGGGGCGTCGTGGCAGACGACGAGCGTGCCGTTGCTCGTGGCGTGCACGTCGAGCTCGACGTAGTCGGCGCCGACCTCGATGGCCCGCTCGAACGCTGCGAGCGTGTTCTCGGGGAGCTCCCAGCAGGCGCCGCGGTGCGCGATGACGAAGGTCACCGCGAGCACCGCTCGAGAGCGTCGACATCGATCGCCGCGACCAGCTCGTCGGCGCCACGCAGAGCCGCTCGGGCGGATGCGTGCCGAGAAGGCGATGCAGCGCAGACCGGCGGCCTTTGCGGATGCGACCCCTGCCTCGGTGTCCTCGAACGCGACCGCCTCGCTGGCCGCGATCGCCGCCGAGCGCTCGAGCGCGAGCAGGTAGCCCTCGGGATCGGGCTTCCCTCGCTCGACGTCGTCGGCCGCGACGACCACGGCGACGTGCCCATCGAGCCGCGCCCCGGCCAGCGACCGGCTCGATCTCCCGCGGAACGCCCCGGAGACGACCGCGACGGGGACGCGCGCAGCTGCGTAGGCGACGGCGTCCCTCACCGCCGCGGATACCGTCTCTCCGGCTCGGCATCGGGCGAGGTAGCGGTCGATGCGCTCCTCGACGAGGGCGGCGAGCGTGTCGCCGTGGACGCCGAGCCAGGTCCGATGATCGCCTCCTCCGCGAGACCGGCGAGCGTGTCGAAGTACTCGCTCTCGGTGAGTGGTCTGCCGTGCTCGGCGAACAGCTCGCTGGTAGACGGCAGAGGAGGATCGGCTCGTCGTCGGAGAGCGTCCCGTTGAAGTCGAAGGCAACGGCTCGGACCGGGCGCATCGGCGTGAGCCTACAGTCGCTCCTCGCGCGTCGGGCATGCTCCGCCCACGTGCTTCTCGCCATCGACCAGGGCACGACAGGCACGACCTGCCTCGTGGTCGACGACGAGCTCCGCGCATGAGGTCGCGGCTATCGCGAGATCCTCCAGTACTTCCCGCGGCCGGGTGGGTCGAGCACGATCCCGACGAGATCTGGACGAGTGTCGCTCGCGGCAGCGACGGACGCTCTCGCTCGGCGCGGATCCCGGCCGCCGATCTGCGGCGATCGGGATCGCGAATCAGCGTGAGACGACGATCGTCTGGGATCGCCGGACGGGGAGGCCCGTGCAGCGCGCGATCGTCTGGCAGGACCGGAGGACGGCCGAGCGCTGCGTCGAGCTCCCGCATGACCTGATCAGGGACCGGACGGGCCTCGTCCCGCGACCCGTACTTCTCCGCGACGAAGCTCGAGTGGATTCTCGAGCGTTCCGGACGCTCGCAGGAGGAGCTCGCCTTCGGGACGATCGACTCCTGGCTCGTCTGGAAGCTCACGGAGGGAACGACGCACGTCATCGGACGTGACCAACGCCTCGCGGACCATGCTCTTCGGTCTCGAGGACCCCGACTGGGACGACGAGCTGCTCGCTCTGTTCGGCGTCGAGCGTGCGCTGCTCCCGCGATCGTGCCCTCGAGCGGCCTCGTCGCCGAGGCGAGCCTGCTCGGCGCGACCGTGCCGATCGCGGCATCGCGGGCGACCAGCAGGCGGCGCTCGTCGGACAAGGGTGCTTCGTGCCAGGAGACGCGAAGGTCACGTACGGGACGGGCTGCTTCGTCCTCGTCAACGTGGGTGGCTCGCACGCGCGCCTCCGCGCGGGCTGCTGCGTACGGCAGCGGCCGTCGCGCCCGGCGCACCGCCGCAGTACGCCCTCGAAGGAGCCGTCCTCGTCGGCGGCGCTGCGGTCCAGTGGCTCAGGGACGGGCTCGGCCTGATCGAGGACGCCGGTGAGACCGAGGCGCTCGCGGCCTCGCTCGACTCGACCGACGGCGTGTTCTTCGTGCCCGCCCTCACCGGCCTCGGCTCGCCGCACTGGGATCCGGACGCGCGCGGGCTCATCTGCGGGCTCACGCGTGGGACGACGCGCGCGCACCTGGTACGCGCGCGCGCTCGAGGCGGTCGCGTTCCAGGTCACCGACGTGCTCGACGCGTTCCCATGGAGTTGACGGCGCTGCGGGCGGACGGAGGCGCGACGGCGAACGGATTCCTCATGCAGTTCCAGGCCGACCTTCGGGGTGCCCCGTCGAGGTCGCTGCGGACGCGGATGCGACGGCGCTCGGGGCGGCGGCGCTCGCCGGCCTCGCGACGGGCGTGTGGGAAGGGCCGGAGGCGATTCGTGAGCGGGTTCGCATAGGCGCTCGCTACGAGCCGGCGATGTCCCGGGACGAGGCGAGCGCCCGACGTGTGGAGTGGCGGCGCGCGGTCGAGCGGGCTCGGAGCTAGCGCTCTCGCAGCACTCAGGCCAGCGTCACGACGACGGTCTTCGGCTCGGTGAACGCCTCGAGCACGGAACTGCCGCCGACACGCCCCACGCCTGAGCTCGATCCGGCGCGACCGCCGAACGGGAGGTGGCTCTCCCAGTAGTTCGTGGACTCGTTGATGTTGACCCAGCCGGCGTCGACGGCCTCGGCGAAGCGGAGACCGCGGGCGAGATCGCGCGTCCACACGGCCGTCAGGAGCCCGTACTGCGAGGCGTTGGCGATCTGCAGCGCCTCCTCGTCGCTCGAAATCCGGGAGATCGGCACGACTGGTCCGAACGTCTCCTCGCGCGCGACCTCCATGTCGCCGGTCACGTCCGCGAGCACGGTGGGCTCCCAGTAGAGCTCGGTCGGGAAAGCCGCCGGCGCGGCTGCCGCCGGTCACGAGTCGGGCGCCGCGGTCGACTGCGTCCGCGACGTGGCGGTCCATCTTCTGGGCGGTGGGTTCGTTGTTCAGCGGCCCCATGGTCGTGCTCTCGGAGAACGGGTCACCGAGGCGGATCTCCCGCTCGACCGCCGCCTGCAGCGCCTCGACGAACTGGTCGTGAACGGACTCGTGTACGAGGAACCGCTCGCCGGCGGTGCAGCTCTGCCCGGCGCAGAGAAACGAGGCGGCCAGGCTCGCCTCGGCGGCAGCTTCGACGTCTGCGTCGTCCAGGACGACCATCGGGCCGTTTCCGCCCAGTTCGAGGAGCGTCGCCTTGCCTGCCGCTCGTGTCGCGACGTGCAGGCCGGTCGGCACCGAGCCGATGAAGCCGACGGCATGCGTACCGGGATTACCGGCGATCTCGTCGCCTACGACCGGACCGGGACCGAGCACCATCGAGAACACGCCGGCGGGCAGCTCCGCGTCGACGATGCATTCGGCCAGCTTCACGGCGCAGACGGATGTCGACGGCGCAGGGGCCCAGACGACGGCGTTTCCGGCCGCGAGCGAGGGTGCGATCACCTCGGCGGGCATCGTGTACGGCCAGTTCCACGGAGTGATGACACCGACGACGCCGCGCGGTACGCGGTACGCGAGGATGCGTTTCGACGCATCGACCGACGGCGGCATCGATCCGGCCAGCCGAGTGGCGTCGGCCGCGGCCATGCGCCAGTAGACGACGAGCTCCTCGACCTCGCCGTACGCCTCGGCGTGGAGCGGCTTGCCCTGGTCGAGAGTGAGAGTGCGGGCGAGGTCGTCCCGGCGCTCCTCGATGAGATCCGCGACGCGGTTCATGGCCGCGGCACGCTCGAATGCTGACCGTGCAGCCCAGTCGCGACGAGCGGCGTTCGCCGCTGCGATCGCGCTTTGCGCGTCCTCCCGCGTTCCTTCGGGCAGCGTGCCGAGGCTCTCGCCCGTCGCCGGGCTCGTCGCTTCGAAGCGGGCGCCCGACTCCGACTCGGACCACGCACCGCCGATGACCATCGAGTAGTCCGGGGTTGTGACGCTCACCGCTTCCCCCGGGAGAAGGCATTGCGGTAGAGGTCCTCGTAGGCGGACGCGTCGACCTCGCGCGCGTTGCCGATCGTCTGCGGGTCCTCGAACGCAATGCGCGCGAGCATCGGGATCTCGTCCTCCGAGAAGCCGAGCTCCTCCATCGTCGGGATGCCGACGTCCTCGGTGAGGCGATAGAGCTCTTGCACTCCCGCGAGCGCCGCCTCGAGTGGCTCGAGACCGCTGGTGTCGACGCCGAGCCCGCGCGCGATCCGCGCATGACGCAGGGGGTCCGCGGGAGCGTTGTACTCCATCACGGGCCCGAGCACGCGAGCGGTCAGCGCGCCGTGGGGGCAGTCGTGGACACCTCCTGCCGACTGGCTCATCGCATGTGCAGCACCGGCGCTCTCGGTTCCGTACGCCATGCCGCCCAGCGTGGCGGCATGGGCCATGTGCGTTCGGGCTTCGATGTTCGAGCCGTCCTCGACCGCTACCCGCAGCCAGTCCGCGACGAGCTCGATCGCGTTGAGCGCGACGGCGTCGTTGAAGGGCTGATGGTAGTCGCACGTGTAGCACTCGATCGCGTGCGACAGCGCGTCCATGCCCGTCGCGGCGGTGATCGCCGGCGGCAGCCCGAGCATGACCTCCGGGTCGATGAGCGCGACGTGGGCACCGATCAGAGGTGTTCCGCCGACGTTGAACTTGATCCTGCGGTCGTGGTCGGTGATCACGGCCCAGAGCGTCACCTCGCTGCCCGTGCCCGCCGTCGTCGGAATCGCCACGAGCGGAGGGATCCGCTGCTCGATGGGATCGTGTCCCCACTCGTACTGGGCGATGGAACCGCCATGCCGCGCCACGACACCGATCGCCTTGGCGGTGTCCATCGAGGAGCCGCCGCCCAATCCGACGAGCCCGTCGCAGCCCGATTCCGTATACAGCGCAGCCGCCTCGTCGACGAGCGCGATGTCGGGGTTCGGCCGGACCTGATCGAAGACGACGGCATTGTCCACCTGCTCGAGCGCGCGCTCCGCCAGGCCGGCCGCCGCGACGCCGGGGTCGGTGACGAGGAGCGGGTGTGTGACTCCGAGCTCGCGGAGCACGTCGCCGAGCCGGGTCAAGGCTCCGGTGCCGTGGACGAGCCTCGTGGGCACCTCGACGGAGCGGATCGTCTCGATCTCGACGGCCATGCAGTCTCCTCTCTAGGACGCCGGCGTCTCTGCTGCGAGGTGCCGCAGGCGCCAGCGCTCGGTGTCGGCGAGTTCGTTGAACGTGAAGATATGAAAACCGCCGAAGTTCGGGTGGTTGTGGTCGACGCTCTCGTCGAGGCCACGGACGACGACGTCCGGATCGAACGCAACACCCTCCGCGCAGCCGTCCTCTCGCAGGATGCTGATCGACGGCCCCACGCGGATGCGCTCGCAGACCCGGAGGAGCTTCGCACCGTCCACGGGCCCGGGCAGACCGATGAGGATCGGCAGCCGCGTTCCCCGCTGCCAGACGGCCCCGAGCCACGTTGCCGTCACCTCGGGGGCGAAGCAGATCTGGCTGACGATGTAGGTCGCGTACTTCTCCTTCTCGAGCATGGACGCGATCGCCGCCTTCTCCGAGATGATGGCGTGGCTTTCGGGATATCCGGTGATGCCGACCTCGTCGAACGGCCGCCCGAGCTCGTCGAGCGCACGGAGGAGGGGCTGCGCGCCGTCGAAGTCACCTGCCGGCTCCCTCGCGTCGCCCGCCATGACCAGCACGTCGCGCGCTCCAATCGCACGCAAGCGCTGGGCGAGCTCCGCGAGATGAGCGCGGTCACGGACATTTCGCGCTGCGAGATGGGGAACGACGTCGTACCCGTGTGTGGCGAGGCGCTCGGCGAGCGCGAGCGTCGGTTCGAGCCCCTTCGCCGGCGACGTCGTAACGGTCACCGTGACCTCGGTCGGAACGTGCTCGAGGACGGCCTCTTCGACGCCGTCGAGCGGGATGACCTCGTACCGGGGACGCGCGAGCGCCTCGGTGAGGGTCAGACGTCCGAGTCCGGAAACGACGCCTTCTTCTGCTCGATCCATTCCCTGAGCTCCTCCTCTGTCGCCTCGTCCAGCTTCGGTTGCTCGTACTCGGCGAGCGCGCGCTTCCAGATCGCGTTCGCGCGTTGCGCCGCGTCGTTCGCTCCCTCGAGTTCCCACTGCTCGAAGCTCGAGTTGTCGGCGACCGGCTGAGCGGTAGAAGGCGGACTCGAAGTTCGCGAGGGTGTGCGGGTGCCCGAGGAAATGGGTTCCTGGCTCGTTTGTCAGGAACGCGTCGAGGGCCTGTCCCTCGTCCGAGAGGTCGACTCCCTTGCAGAACGCGTGCCACATCCCCAGCTGGTCGGCGTCGAGCACGAACTTCTCGTACCCCATCGTCAGCCCGCCCTCGAGCCAGCCCGCCGAGTGCAGGACGAAGTTGACACCCGCGAGCATGGTCGGCTGCATGGTGTTCGCCGACTCGTATGCCGCCTGCGCGTCGGGGATCTTCGAGGCGGTGAGTGCGCCCCCTGATCGGAACGGGACGCCGAGGCGGCGGGCGAGCGCGGCCATGACGTAGAGGACGAGCGCGGGCTCCGGCGTCCCGAACGTCGGTGCTCCCGACTGCATCGACATCGAGCTTGCGAACGACCCGAGGACGACCGGCGCGCCCGGTCGGACGAGCTGGCAGTACGCCATCCCGGCGACCGACTCGGCGAGGGTCTGTGCGCACGTGGCCGCGACTGTGGCCGGGCTCATTGCGCCCGCGAGGATGAACGGCGTCATCATCACCGCCTGGTTCGCCTCGGCGTAGGCACGGGCAGCGCCGAGCATCGTCGCGTCCCAGACGAGCGGCGAGTTCGCGTTGATGAGGCTGAAGACGACGGTGTTCTCCTCGACGAAGTCGGCGCCGAACACGAGTCGTGCCATCTCGACGGTGTCGCGTGCGCGCTCGGGATGCGTGACGGAGCCCATGAACGGCTTGTCCGAGAGCGTGAGGTGGGCCGCGACCATGTCGTAATGCCGCTTGTTCACGGGCAGGTCGACCGGCTCGCAGACGGTGCCTCCCGAGTGGTGGAACCACGGCGAGTGGTAGGCGAGCTTCACGAAGTTCCGGAAGTCCTCGATCGTCCCGTAGCGCCGTCCGCCGTCGAGGTCGCGCACGAACGGCGAGCCGTATGCGGGCGCGAAGATGGTGTTCTGCCCGCCGAAGACCACGTTGCGCTCGCGGTTGCGAGCGATCTGCGTGAACTCTCGTGGCGCCGTCGCCTGGACGAGCCGACGGGCGAGTCCGCGCGGGAAGCGCACGCGCTCGCCCTCGACCTCCGCGCCCGCGTCACCCAGGAGCTCGAGGGCGTCGGGCGCGTCTCGGAAGTCGATCCCGACACGCTCGAGGATCGTGTCCGCATTCTCCTCCAGGAGCGAGAGACCCTCCTCGGAGAGCACCTCGACAGGCGTGAGCGTCCGCGTGAGGAAGGGGACGCTCGCGACGACCGCCTGCATCCGTGCAGCCTGGCGTGCCGCGCGACCGCCGGCGCGGCGGCTCCTCGTTTCGCTCATGCGATTCTCCTCTCCCGGCGACGAGCGGGACGCTCGCTCGTGGCGACGCGGCGCTCGGGCAGCCGGACCGTCCGTGCGAGGCGCGGATAGGGGTCGGCGTCGTGCGGTATCGCCATCGCCTTGACGAAATGCTCCTGGAATCTCGGCTCGACCGCGGTCTCGACCTTCTCGACTCTGCGGACCACCTCCTCGATCTCTGCGCGGGCGGCCCGGTTGAGGAGCGCGATGCGCGCACCGGTACCGGCCGCGTTGCCGGCGGCGGTGACGCGCTCGGGGTCGCAGTCCGGAACGAGCCCGAGGACGAGCGCGTGAACGGGGTCGATGTGCGTGCCGAAGGCTCCGGCGAGGCGTATCCGCTCGACCCGCTCGATCCCGTAGCGCTCCATGAGCAGCGCGCACCCCGCGTACAGCGCGGCCTTCGCGAGCTGGATCTGGCGCACGTCGTTCTGCGTGATCACGAGCTCCGGCTCACCGCGCCAGAGGACGTACGAGAACGTCCGGCCGTCCCGCACGATGCGCGGCGAGCGCTCCGCCAGCAAGCCGTCGATCGTGCCGTCGGTCGTGAGGGCCCCCGCGAGGTGCAGTTCGGCGATCGCCTCGATGATCCCCGACCCGCAGACGCCCATCACGCGCGCGCCGGCGAAGCCGGGCTCGTCCGACCACGCATCGGTTCCGATCACGCGGACGCGGGGCTCGAGCGTCTCCGGGTCGATGCGGACGCGCTCGATCGCCCCTGGGGCGGCGCGGACGCCGCAGGAGATCTGGGCGCCCTCGAAGGCGGGACCGGTCGGGCTCGACGCGGCGAGGAGACGGTCGCGATTCCCGAGCACGATCTCCGCGTTCGTGCCGACGTCGACGATGAGGTTCACCTCGTCCGTGAGATGCGGCCCCTCGGACAGGATCACCCCCGCCGAGTCGGCGCCGACGTGTCCGGCGATGCACGGCAGCACGTAGACGCGTGCCCCGGAGTGGACGGGCAGGCCGAGCTCGCGCGCGGGCATCCGCACGGACTCGTCGACGGTGAGCGGGAACGGTGCGGCGCCGAGCGGCGTCGGGTCGATCCCGAGCAGGAGGTGGTGCATGATCGGGTTCCCGACGAGCGTGACCTCGAGGATGTCGTCGCGCTCGATCTCTGCGGCGGACGCGAGCTGCGCCGTGAGCTTCGCGAGGCACCCGCGCACGACCTTCGTGAGCTCTTTCTCCGCTCCCGCGTGGAGCATCACGTACGACACGCGGCTCATCAGATCCTCGCCGAAGCGGATCTGAGGATTCATCTCGCCGGCGGAGGCGAGCACCTCGCCGGTGGAGAGATCGCAGAGGTGCCCCGCCACGGTCGTCGAGCCGACGTCGAACGCGACGCCGTACGCGCGATCGTGGAGACGGGGCCAGATGCCGGTGATCGTGTCGCCGTCGTGGACGGCGACCGTGACCGCCCCGTGCCCGGAGCGCAGCGCGGGCTGCACCGAGGGCAGCAGGTGGGGATCGACCGCGAGCGTGTCCAAGCCCCACTCGTGCGCGAGCGACTCGCGGAGGCGGCGAACGTCGCCGCTCGAGCCGCCCAGCTCGGCGCTCTCGACCTCCACGTAGTAGAGCCGCACGACCGGGTCGATCTCGATCGGGTGGGCATCTGCCTCCTTGCGGACGACCTGACGGTAGAGCTGGCTCTCGGGTGGGACGTCGACCACGAGGTCGCCGGCGACGGAGGCAATGCATCCGAGCCTGCGCCGCTCGGCCAGCCCGCGCTCGGCGGCGTACCTCGCCTCGACCTCGTCGGCAGGCGTGAGGTGGGACGCCGACGACGTGATGCCGTGCTTGGCATGCTCGCCCTCCGAGATCTCGACCTGACAGCGACCGCAGATGCCACGGCCGCCGCAGACCGAGTCGAGGTCCACGCCGAGTCGCCTCGCCGCGTCGAGGAGCGTCGTCCCGTGCTCGAACCGTCCTCGCCTGCCGGACGGCGTGAAGACGACGAGGGCGTCGGAGGACATCACTGGGTTGCGGCCCTCCGACGGCCCTCGCGACCGCCGCGGCGACCGCGAATCGCATCCGAGCCGACCGTCTCGGCGTTCAGCGCAATCCAGCCGCTGCAGTGACCGTCGTTGCCCATGAGCACGTCGGCTGCCTTGACCGCGTGGAGCATCTCCGTGTGCAGCGGGCTCGTGATCGCCGACGTCAGACCGGACGCGATCGCCATCGGGAGGAAGGCGGCGTTCAGAGTCGGCCGGTTCGGTAGCCCAAAGCTCACGTTCGACGCGCCGCAGGTCGAGTTCACGCCCAGTTCCTCGCGGAGCCGTCGCAGGATCCGGAAGACCTGTCGGCCGGCATCTCCCATGGCGCCGATCGGCATGACCAGAGGGTCGACGACGATGTCCTCCTTCGGGATGCCGTGGTCGGCGGCGCGCGCGACGATCTTGCGGGCCACCTCGAAGCGGACGTCGGGGTCCTCGGAAATCCCCGATTCGTCGTTCGTGATCGCCACGACTGCCGCTCCGTATTTCGCGACGAGCGGGAGGACCGACTCGAGCCGATCTTCCTCGCCGGTCACCGAGTTGACGAGCGGCTTGCCCTGGTAGACGGAGAGTCCCGCTTCGAGGGCTGCGACGATCGACGAGTCGATCGAGAGCGGGACGTCCGTGACTCCCTGGACGAGCTGGATCGCCTCGGCCAGGATCGCCGGCTCGTCGGCGAGGGGGATGCCCGCGTTGACGTCGAGCATCTGCGCGCCCGCTTCGACCTGGGCGATCGCGTCCGCGATGACCGTCTCGTAGTTGCCTGCCGCCATCTCCTCGGCGAGCTTCTTGCGCCCCGTCGGGTTGATGCGCTCGCCGATGATCACGAAGGGCTCGATCGAAGCCGATGACGACCTCGCGGGTCGCGCTGGACAGCCTCGTCTCGGTCACGTGTCCCGTCCGTCCGCACGGACGATGCGCTCGAGCGTGTCGTCGGGATACGCAGCTTCGAGCCACGCTGTCTCCTCGGCCACCTCGTTCTCGAGGTTGTCGCCGCACTCGCGTGCCTCGCGGCGCCATTCGGCGAGGTAGGCGTCGGTGCCGATGAGTCCGGCACGCATCGCCGCTGCGTCGATCGCCTCCTGGAAGCGGTCGGAGAGTTGAGCCCGTGCCGTCGTGCGCCCTTCCTTGGCGGTGACCTGCGCTGGGATGTCGCGCCACCAGATGACGGTGAGCTCAGGCAGCGGGGGCCTCCACGAAGCGGGTCAGCGAGGGGACGAGGTCGCCGTAGCCCGTTCGGCGCTCCTCGTACTCGAGGCCGAGTCGCTCGGCCGCCGCGCGCGCTCGAGCCTGGAGGTCGGTGTCGTCTGTCTGGGCCAGGTACAGCAGTCGCCGGTAGTTCCCGAAGTACTGCCCGAGGAGCTCGGGGTGTCGGTCGAGCCCGAGCCCGCGGACCACGATGGCGTCGAAATGCCGCGCCAGGAAGTCCGTGAGGTAGAAAGTCGCCGGCTCCGACTCGTGGATCTCCTGCCACGCCGCGTTGCCGGTCAGGAAGCCGTAGCAGTGGTCGCCCGGGAGTCGCTCGACCTCGTGCCGCTCGAGCACCGCATCCAACTCCCCTCCGGTCCCGCAGTCTGCGTAGGCGACGAAGACACGATCGTACGAGCCGCCGAGCTCGGTCAGCTTCGCGTCGACCGCCGGCGCGATCTTTTCCGGGCGCGAGTGCAGCTTCGCCGGGAGGCAGCGGACGGTCACGTTCTCCCAGCCGTTGAGCCGGATGACCGCCAGCACCTCGCGTGCGATCGCGCCACAGGCGAGCACGAGCACCTCGGGGTGCTCCGCCTCGAAGACGCGCTCCTCGTCAGGACGCAGTAGCTGCTGCACGGCGTGCCATGACGAGAGCCTGGGCGGTCTCGGCGGCGACGGCCGCGTCGCGGCAGTACGCGTCCGCGCCGACCGCCTTGCCGAACTCCTCGTTCAGCGGCGCGCCGCCGACGAGCACGATGTAGTCGTCGCGAATCCCCTTCTCCTTGAGCGTCTCGATCACGACCTTCATGTACGGCATGGTCGTGGTGAGAAGCGCCGACATGCCGAGGATGTCGGGCTCGTGCTCCTCGAGCGCCGCGAGGTAGTTCTCGACCGGGTTGTTGATCCCGAGGTCGTACACCTCGAACCCGGCGCCCTCGAGCATCATCGCCACGAGGTTCTTGCCGATGTCGTGGATGTCGCCCTTGACGGTGCCGATGACGACGGTCCCGACGCGCTCCGCTCCCGTCTCCGCGAGGAGCGGGCGGAGGAGCTCCATCCCCGCCTTCATCGCGTTCGCCGCGAGCAGCACCTCCGGGACGAAGAGGATGCCGTCGCGGAAGTCGATCCCGACGATGCGCATCCCTTCGACGAGCGCATCGTTCAGCACCTTGTCCGCCGTCCAACCGCGCTCGAGCAGGATCTCCGTTCCCTCGACGATCTCCTCGGCGAGGCCGTCGTAGAGGTCGTCGTGCATCTGCGTGACGAGCTCCGCGTCCGTCAGCGATTTCAGGTCGAGATCGTCGTCAGCCATCAGGCCCAGTCGTCTCCGAGTTGTTCCGTATCGTGGAACGATGCTGTATCGTGGAATTCTAGGAGATCAGACACCATGGTGCAATCGCTCGAGCGCGCATTCGCGATCCTGGAGGAGGTGTCGCGACGCCCTGCCGGCGTGACGGACATCGCCGACCGTGTGCGGCTTCCGAAGTCGACGGTCGCGCGGCTGCTCGCGACGCTCGAGGACGTCGACGCGGTGGAGCGGTTCGACGGTGCGCGCTGGCGCATCGGACGCGGCGTCACCGCGCTCACCGCCGCTGTCTCGCCCGAGCGGACGCTGATCTCGGTCGCCCGGCCGGTCCTCTCCGACCTCGTGGCGGAGCTCGGCGAGGACGCGGGTCTCGGCCTCCCGGACGGAAACGAGATCCGCTACGTCGCCCAGGTCGAGTCGGACAATCCGGTGCAGGTTCGTGACTGGACGGGGACGCGGGCGCCGATGCACGCGGTGCCGTCCGGGCTCGTGCTTCTGGCCGAGTGGCCCGACGACGCTCGCGACGCATATCTCGCGGGCGAGCTCGCCGCGCTCACGCGGCGGACGGTCACCGATCCCGCGCGCCTCCGCAAGCGGCTGCTCGGGGTGCGCAGGGCCGGATTCGCGTGGGGCCTCGAAGAGTTCGCCGAGGGGATCGACTCCGTAGCCGCCCCGGTCCGCGACGCGCGTGGAAACGCGATCGCCGCAGTCCACGTTCACGGGCCTGCCTATCGCTTCCCGCGAGCCGGGACCGAGACCGCGATCGCGTTGGCGGTCGTGGAGGCCGCCGCTCGGGTCGGCCGGCTTCTCGCCTAGGCGTCGAAGCTAGCGCTCGAGTGCCTCGACGAGCAGCGTCGAGACGTCGGCGACCCGAAGCTCGCTCCCGGTCTGACGCACGCCGTCGTCGAGCATGACCGTGCAGAACGGGCAGGCGACGGCCAGCGTCCCGGCTCCTGTGGCCGACGCCTCGCGCACGCGCTCCTCGTTGATCTGGTTGCCGCGCTCCTCCATCCACATGTGCGCACCCCCCGCACCGCAGCAGAACGTCCGCTTGCCATTGCGAGCCATCTCGAGCGGGCGACCGATGCTGGCGACGATGTCGCGGGGTGCGTCGAGCACGTCGTTGTGGCGCGCGAGGTAGCAGGAGTCGTGGTACGTGATCGGCTCGGAGCTTCGCGTCGGGGACAGCCGGCCCCGGTCGACGAGGTCTGCGAGCAGCTCGGAGTGGTGGACGACCTCGTAGCGACCGCCGAAGTCCGGGTACTCGTTCGACAGCGTGTTGAAGCAGTGGGGGCAGCTCGCGACGATCTTCGTCACGCCGGCACCGTTCAGCGTCTCGACGTTCGTCTGGGCGAACGACTGGAAGACGTACTCGTTGCCGGCGCGTCGGGCCGGATCTCCCGTGCACGACTCGCGCGGGCCGAGGATCGCGACGTCGAGACGCGCCGCGAGCATGAGCTTCGTCGTCGAGATGGCGGCAGCCCGGGCGCGCTCGTCGAACGATGCGGCGCAGCCGACCCAGTAGAGGTAGTCGGGTGGGCGATCGCCGGGCTGCAGCACGCGGACGTCGAGGCCCTCCGCCCACGAGGCCCGCTCGGCCTGCGGTTTTCCCCACGGGTTCCCGCCGCGCTCGACGTCGCGCAACATCGATTCGGTGTCGCCGGGAAGCCGCGACTCGACCATGACGAGGTTCCGTCGGAGATCGACGATGTGGTCGACGTGCTCGATGGACACAGGGCACTCCTGCACGCACGCGCCGCACGTGACGCAGTCCCACACCACCTCGTCCGTGACGGCGTTCGGGACGAGTGGCGTGAGCGGGTCGCCGGCCAGCGCCGCATCGCCCTCGGAGAAGAGCTGGTCGCGGATGCCCATGATGAGGAGCTTCGGGGACAAGGCCTTCCCCGTCGCGAACGCCGGGCACGCATCCTGGCAGCGCCCGCATTCGGTGCAGGACATCGCGTCGAGCATCTGCTTCCACGTGAGGTCTGTGACCGTGCCGGCACCGAAGCGCATCGCCGCCTCGTCCTCGGATTCGAAGTCGAGGGGCTCGAGGCGCCCGCGTGCACGCGTCCGTCCGAAGAACACATTGAGGGCGGCCGTGGCGATGTGCAGGTGCTTCGAGTGCGGGAGATACGCGAGGAAGCCGAGGATGATCAGCACGTGTCCCCAGACGAAGACCCGCTCGAGCACCTCCGTGGTCGTGCTGCCGTCGAAGAGGCCGGAAAGCGCGTTGGAGACCGGCGACCAGTCCGACGGCCACGGGTTCAGGTCGAGGGCGATGAGCGTCGCGTGCCAGAAGAGCAGCGTCGTGACGATCCCGGCGATGAGGGCCAAGATGAGGTCGGCCTCTCGGAGGTGGCTTCCATCGAACCTGCGCGGCCGCTGGATCTTCCGGATCGCGAAGGCCGCGAGCACGCCCACGAGGACGAGCGTGGCGAAGACGTCGACGAGGAGCGCGTACCAGCCCTGGCTCTCGAGCCAGCCGAGCGGCGCACTTCTCGCGAGCGGCTCCTCGCGGTCGACGATCGCCGCCATCGCCATGAAGATCGTCGGGAAGAGGGCCAGGAAGCCCCAGAAGATGAACGCGTGCATCAGGCCGGGGCCGACGCGCTGCAGGAGCTTTCGCTGGCCGAGGACGATGGTCGTCTCGTTGCCCACGCGGCGCGGGAGGTCGGCCACGCGGTCGACGGGCTTGCCCGACCGCAGGAGCCGGAAGAGGAAGAGCGCGCGGCGACCGAACAGCCAGCCCGCGATCGCTATCGCCCCGAGGAGCGCGACCGCTGACACGACGCTCGCGGTCGAGCTCAGGCTGCTCTCGCCTTCCTCAGCTCGGCCGAGATCGCCGGGACGACCTCGTGCAGGTCTCCGATGACGGCGTAGTCGGCGCTGGCGAGGATGGGAGCCTCGGGGTCGGTGTTCACCGCGAGGATCGCCTTCGCGCCCTTGCAGCCGGCCATGTGCTGCGTCGCGCCCGAGATGCCGCACGCGATGTAGACATCCGGCGCGATCTTGGTGCCGGTCTGCCCGACCTGATCCGTGTGCGGGCGCCAGCCGGCCATCGTGACCGCGCGGGAGCACCCGACGGCGCCGCCGAGCAAGCCCGCGAGCTCTTCGATGATCGCGAAGCCCTCCGGCGAGCCCGCCCCACGTCCGCACGAGACGACGACCTTGGCGTCGGCGAGGGAGACGCCGCCCGTAGCGGCGCCGACCCGGTCGGTCACTCGCGCGACGAGATCCGCCCCGCTGAGCTGGGGCGTAAAGCGCTCGACCTCCGCGTCGGCGTCGCCGGTCGCCGGAGCGACCGAGTGAGGCTGCACCGTCATGAAAGCGGGCGACTCGTGGATCGCGGCCTCCTCGAGCAGGCTTCCGCCCCAGCGCACGCGCGTCACGCGCACGGGATCGCCGCCGGTGACCTCGACGCAGTTCGCCGCGAGCGGGAGATCCGCCATCGCCGACGCGTGCGCGAGCACCTCGTTACCGCGCGGCGTTCCCGCAGCGACGACGGCCGTCGGCTCGACCTTCTCCGTGAGCTCGACCAGCGCACGGGCGATCGCCGCCGGCGCGAAGCTCGCGAACGCG
The DNA here is from genome assembly GCA_963778725.1 of uncultured Gaiellaceae bacterium. Taxonomy (GTDB): domain Bacteria; phylum Actinomycetota; class Thermoleophilia; order Gaiellales; family Gaiellaceae; genus GMQP-bins7. Next base: position 272,089 of record CAVZVL010000016.1, on the reverse strand, counting down.
TCGCCCTCGGCGAGGTGGACCGTGTCGACTCCCTCGAGGGTCACCTCCCGGCCCACCGCGAACGCATGGATCGGCTCGCCGAGCGTCCGGGCGAAGGCGACCGCCTGTTGGGCGACCTCGCCGGGCTCCTCGACGTAGAGGACGACCATCAGGCGACGCCGATCCTCTGGAGGACCTCGACGACGGCTCGTGCCGCATCCGGTCCGCGTCCGAGGATCTCCGCCTCCTTCCCTTGGCTCTCGGGCACGACGAGCCGCAGCATCTCGAGCTTCGAGTCCGGCCTCGCCGGAGAGCTCGCGTCGAGCGGCTTGCGCTGTGCGCGCAGCTTTGCCGGAACCGACGGGTAGCGGGGGAGGTTCAGTCCCTCGAGCACGGTCACGACCGCCGGGAGCGGCAGCACGTAGACGTCGCGGCCGCCTGCGACCTCCTGCTCGCAGCGGACCGATCCGTTCTCGACGGCCACGCCCTTCAGACCCGTCGCGACGGGCCGTCCAAGCGCGTACGCGACGCGGATGCCGACCTGAAAGCCGCCCGAGTCGGCGGACTCGTTTCCGAAGAAGACGAGATCGAAGGGACCGTTCGCGGTCTCGTCTGCGCGGATCGCATCGGCGATCGCGCCGGCGGTCGCCTGCGGATCCCATTCCTGCCCGTCCGAGACGAGGTGGATCGCTCGGTCGGCGCCGAGGGCCATCGCGTCGCGCAGCTGCTCCTCGGCCTCGGCTGGCCCGAGCGTGAGGACGACCGACTCGCCCCCGTTTGCTTCGATCAGCCGAACGGCCTCCTCGACGCCGCACTCCTCGTGCGGGCTGATCGTGAAGCCGAGGTGCTTCGTCTCGATCGCCTGCGCGTCGTCGGTGAGGACGATCCTGCCCCCCGTCATCGGGACGCGCTTCACACACACGAGCACCCTCATGAGCGGATCCTCGTGTTCTCGGGATCGAAGATCGGGGTCGAGCCGACCACGTCGATTGTCACCGGGTAGCGCTCACCCATGTACTCGACGGCCAGCGCAACGCCGACTTCTGCCCGCTCCGGCGGCAGGTAGGCCATGAGAACGTGCTTTCCGACGGAGGGCGCGGCGCCCGCGCTCGTGACGTAGGACCGTCGGCCCTTCGCGTCGACGATCGGGTCGCCGTCGCTCGTGAGGACGGGCTCGCGACCCATCGCGTATCGCTTCACGCCGGACGACGACGTGTGATCGTCGACGGTCAGTGTGCACAGGATCGCCACGGGCGCCTCTTCCCGATGCCGCAGGTACGCCTCCTTGCCGACGAAGTCCTGCTCCTTGACCTTGCCCCACGCCATGTCCGCCTCGACGACGGTGTACTCGCTCTCGAGCTCGGCGCCGAACGCCCTGTAGCACTTCTCGAGGCGTCCCGTCGTGCCGTAGACGCCGATACCGCAAGGCGCCGCTCCGTGCTCACGGCCGGCGTCCCAGACGAGATCCCAGAGGCGCGCGCCCTGCTCGATCGGCACGTACAGCTCCCAGCCGAGGTCGCCGACGTACGAGATCCGCGACGCGAGGACCCGCACCGGCCCGACCTCGATCGTGCGGCACGTCGCGAACGGGAACCCCTCGTGCGAGACGTCGTCGCTCGTGAGCGACCCGAGGATGTCCCGCGCGCGCGGTCCCCACAAGCCGAGCGTCGACCAGGCGGAGGTGAGATCCGCGAGCTGCGCGGAGCCATCGACGGGAAGATGGTCTGCGAGCCACTTGTGGTCGGCCATCCCGTGTGCGCCGCCGGTCACGACGCGGAAGTGCTCGTCACCGAGGCGCATGATCGTGAGGTCGGACTTGAAGCCGCCGGACTGCGAGAGCCACGGCGTATAGATCACCCGGCCGACGGGTGCGTCGACCTGGCGCATGGAGACCGTCTGCAGCGCTTCGAGCGCGCGAGGGCCGGAGACGTCGAAGATCGCGAACGCCGAGAGGTCGAAGATTCCGGCACGGTCGCGCATCGCCAGGTGCTCGGCGTTGATGATCGGCGACCACCAGCGCGCGTCCCACTCGGACTCGCGCCGTCCTACCCGATCGCCGTACTCCTCGAGGAGCGGCGCGTTCGACTCGTACCACTGTGGCCGCTCCCAGCCCGCCGCCTCGAAAAAGACGGCGCCGAGCTCTCTTTCCCGCTCGTAGTACGGCGACAATCGGACCCCGCGATTCGACTCCCACTGCTCGAGTGGGTGGACGATGCCGTAGGTCTTGTTGAACCCCTCCGACGTGCGCGCCTTGACATGCGTCGACGTCTTCTGGTGCTCCCAGAAACGTGCGGCGTCGGAGGAGTGGAGGTCGATGTGCGACTCGCCGTGCACCATCCACTCGGCCAGCGACTTGCCGACGCCGGGGCCTTCCTTCACCCAGACGGCGGCCGCCGACCAGAGACCCTTCACCTCCGGGAGCTCGCCCAAGACCGGCATCCCGTCGGGGGTCAGCGAGAGGATCCCGTTGATCGCGTACTTGATGCCGACGGACTCGTCGCCGACGATCTCGGGCATCAGCTCGAGCGCGTGCTCCAGCTGGAGCGTGAAGTCCTCCTGCGTGAAGGGGAACTCCGTCGGCGTGAGCGCCGCCTGCTCGACGGAGGGGAGATCCTCGGGGTCGTAGAGGATCGCGCGGTGCGCGTACGAGCCGATCTCGAGTGACGTGCCGTCCTGGCGCTCGTACATGTTCGTGTCCATGTCCCGGACGATCGGGAACTCGATGCTTCGCTGCGCCTTCTCGAATCGAGGGACAGGGCCGATGTCGATCATCTGGTGGACCGCCGGTGTCAGAGGAATCAGCGCGCCGGCCATGCGCGCGATCCTCGGGCTCCACACGCCGCACGCGATGACGACGACCTCTGCCTCGACGTCGCCGGCCGTGGTGCGGACGCGCCGCACGCGCCCGCGCTCGACGTCGATGCCGAGCACCTCGGTGTTCGCGACGACCGAGAGCCTTCCCGACTCCTGGCCTCGCTCGCGCATGATCGTTCCGGCCCGGAGCGAGTCGACGACGCCGACCGACTTGGTGTAGAAGCCCCCGAGGATCACGGTCTCGTCGATGTACGGGACGAGGTCCTTCACTTCGGCCGGGGTGAGGACCGAGACATCCTCGATCCCCCACGCCTTCGCGGAGGACATGCGTCGCGTCAGCTCCTGCATCCGTTCCTCGGTCCGCGCGACCTCGATCCCACCCGACTCCGTGAAGACGCCCATCTCCTCGTACTGCCGCAGGCTCTCGAGCGTCAGCTGCGTCATCTCCTTCGAGTGGTCGACCGGGAAGATGAAGTTCGACGCATGGCCGGTCGAGCCGCCCGGATTCGGCAGCGGCCCCTTGTCGAGGAGAACGACGTCGGACCAGCCCTGGTCGGTCAGGTGGTACGCGACCGAGTTGCCGACGATGCCGCAGCCGATCACGACGGCGTGCGCTTGGCGGGGGAGGGCGCTCATCGGATGTGCTGATATATCAGATGTATACGATCAGAGAACGCGTCGAATGGCGTTTTCGAAGCCGGTCACGTGGCGACGCATTGCCTCTTCCGCTCGGTCGGCATTTCCGGCCCGGATCGCACGAAGCAGCTCTCGATGCTCGCGAACCGCGTCCCCGAGCCGAGTGACGCGATCGAGCGCGAGGAACCAGATGCGCAGAGTCAGGACGTAGTACTCGTTCAGGGTCGTCGCCAGGAACGGGTTGTGCGTGCACTCGTAGATGTGACGGTGGATGCGCTGGTCGAGGTCGATCAGCGCCCGCTCGTCCAGCTTGTCGCGCACGTGGTCGAGCTCCTTGAGCAGGACTGTGATGCGACTGCGGTCGGCGTCCGTTGCCCGTTCGGCCGCCAAGCGGGCGGCGCGAGGCTCGAGTGTCAGTCGTACCTCCGACAGCCCTGCGAGGTCACGAACGTCAACGCGTGACACGAACATGCCGCGCCGCGGGTACACCTCGACGAGCCGCTCGCGCGCCAGAGCCTGTAGCGCCTCGCGGATCGGTGTGCGACCGAGCGCGAGCCTCTCCATGAGCTCCCTCTCGCTGACCGGCGATCCCGGCGCCAGCTCGAGCGTCACGATCAGCTCCCGGATGCGGTAGTACGCCTGGTCCGACAGGGAGCGAGCGTCGGCCGCCTCGGGTTGGTGGATGGAGAGTGTCGGGGTGCTCATGCCTGCTCCGGGTGTGGGAGCGGCGAGGGCGGTGTCCGACCGCCCCCGCCGCCGGGTCGACTACTTACCGAGCCACGCCTTGACCTTCGCCGGGTTCGCCTTCACCCAGGTCTCCGCGGCCTTGTTCGGATCCATGTGCTGGCCGGCGATCATGTTCGCGACCGTGTTCTGGTCGCTCGCGCTCCACTTCCAGCGTTTGAAGACGCCGACCGCAGGCGATCCTGACTTCGCGAACTGAGACGACATCACCTTGTCGATGATCGTGAGCCCGTACGCGCACCTGTAGATGCTCCAGTCGCTTCCGAGCTTTGGGCTGTACGAGTCGACGCAGTTCTTGCTCCGCGCCGGCAGCTTGACCTCCGACAGCTTGTAGGCCGTGTTCAGATACTGCGGCGTGTACCAGTAGAAGAGGATGGGCTTCTTCTGCTTGTAGTACTGCGTCCAGCGCGCGACCTGCGCCGGCTCGCTCCCCACCGAGAGGAAGAACAGGTTGAGGCCGAGCTCCTTGATGAGCTGCTGGTCCTTCTGGACGTACGTCGGATCCCCACCGAGGAAGAGCCCCTTGCCCTGCGAGTCGACCGTCTTGAACAGCGACCAGTCCTTCTTGAGCCCCTTCCACGTCTTGAGCTCGGGATGCTGCTTCATCAGGTACGTCGGGATGAACCAGCCGATGTGGCCGATGACCCCGTTCGAGCCGAGGTTGACGACCTTGCCGGTCTTGACGAACTTCTGGTTGACCTTCAGGAGGATGTTGTTCCAGTCCTCCGGAACGGCGTCGACCTTCCCGTCGACCATCGCCTGGAAGAGCGGCGTCGACTCCGGGAGCTTCTCGATGTTGACCGTGCATCCGAGGTTCTTCTCGAGCACGTACTTCAGGACGTACACGTTGGCCGTCGCACCGGCCCACGCGTTCTCGTCCATCGTGACCTCGCCGCACTTCGCGCCGCGATCGGCGAAGGCACTCGCCGTGAGGCCGAGCACGCCTGCAGCGACGATGACGAGCGCGGAGAGCCCGACCAGCGCCCGCCGAGTCCTTACCTTGTCCATCCGTCCTCCTTCGCAACCTGCTTTGGATTTCACGGTGAGCGGTCCGGTTGGGTGCCCTTCACGCTTCGCGTGACGCGATCCAGGGCGATCCCGAGCGCGAGGATCGCGAGTGACGCGGTCACACCCAGGCCGAAGTCGGAGCGACCGAGGCCCTGGGCTACCTCGTAGCCGAGGCCCGGCGACCCGACGAGACCGCCGATCACGACGACGGCGAGCACCATGATGATCCCCTGGTTGACGCCGAGCATGATCGCGTCCTGCGCCAGCGGGATCCGGACCTTGAGCAGCACCTGCTTGCGTGTTGCGCCAAATGACGTGGCCGCCTCGACCGCGTTCTGCTCGACGTTCCGGAGCCCGCTCTCGACGAGCCGGACGACGATCGGGAACGCGTACAGAACGCCGGCGATGACGCCCGGCACCGTCGACACCGGCATGAGGTAGATGAGTGGGATGAGATAGACGAGCTGTGGGAGCGTCTGCAGGACGTCGTTCACAGGGCGAAGCGCACGCGAGAAGGCACGACTCTCCGCCGCGAGGATGCCGAGGCCGAGGCCGATCGCCACGGCCAGCACGGTCGCGACGAGCACCTGGGATGCGGTGTCCATCGCCGGCTCCCACTGTCCGATGACGCCGATGAGGCCGAGCATCAAGAAGGTCGTCAACGCCGGCCTCCAGCCGCTGACGACGAGCGCGATCGCAGTGAACCCGGCAAGCACCACGAACCACGGCGTCAGGACGAGGAAGTCGTGGATGGGCTGGAGCCCGTACTTGATGATCGTGTCGCCGATCCAGCTCGTGATCTGGAACAAGACGGTGTCCGGGTTGCCGACGTAGTCGAGCACCGACTGGATTCGTGCCAGGATCCAGTCGCGGGCGGTTCGGCGTGAGTACTCGGGCGTTGCACCCAGGAGGCGCGCAACCGCCACGACGGCGATCGACACGCCAGCGGTCGCAATCGACGCGCGCCGGAGTCGGCGGCGGACCTCGGGCGTGACGTGGCGGCGGGTCGGATCCGTTTGCTCCGCGACGGCTTCGGTCGTGCGGTCGAGAGCCATCGCCATCACGACGATCACGATCCCTGCGAGGATCGCGAGAGCCGGGTACGAGTTCAGTCCGCTCGTCACCACGTCTCCGAGGCCCTTGCCGCCGATCAGCCCGGCGATCACGACCATGGAGAGCGCGAACAGGATCGTCTGGTTGACGCCGAGCAGCAGCGTCCGCCGTGCCAGAGGCAGCTGCACCTTCTGCAGAATCTGGCGCTTGGTCGATCCCATCGCCTGCGCGGCCTCGACCGTGTTCGACGACACACCACGGATCCCGAGCGCGGTGATGCGAATCGCCGGCGGGACGGCGTAGATCATCGTGGTGATCACGGCCGCCCCTGGCCCGACGGAGAACAGGAGCACGATCGGCATGAGGTAGGCGAACGCCGGGATGATCTGCATGGCGTCGAGCACCGGGCTGATGGCGCGGTTGAAGCGCTCGGACCTGCCCGCCACGATTCCGAGAGGGATGCCGACGACGAGCGACAGGGAGACGGCCGCCAGCATCAGCGCAAGCGTCTGCATGCTCTCGAGCCAGAGCCCGCTCAGGGCGAACGTGGCGAATGCGGCGGCGGCCCAGACCGCTCCCTTCAGCCCACCGAAACGCAGGGCGACGAGCACGCCCACGACTGTTGTGCCGATCCACGTCATCCAGCCGAACAGCCGCGTCAGCCACCCCACGAGGTCGTCGAGGAACGAGGCGAAGTTGTTGAACGCCTGGATGACCACGCTCGGGTCGTCGGCGTTCCTCTGGTCGACGAGCCACGTCTGGAAGTCGTTGAGGTGGGTCGGCAGCTCCGTCCAGACGAGACGACCCGGGTACGAGTACTCGCCCTTCACCGCGAAGTAGCAGACGAGCATCGCGCCCAGGATCGCGGCGGTCAGCGTCACACGGCTCCGCCACCACGGCCGGTGCTCGAGCAGGAGCGAGGAGGGGGAGGCGGCGGTGGGGGCGGCCTCGACGATGGTCGACACCGTCAGTCGCTCCCCTCTTCGGCGATCGCGTGCAGCACCGCTTCGCGGTCGACGATGCCGATCATCCGGCCGTCCTCCATGCAGCAGACAGGCTTCTCGCTCCCGGCGAGGGCGGGAAGAGCCTTGCGCATCGTCGTGCGAACGTCGAGCCTCGGGCCGTCGGTCGCATCGGCGGGACCGGGCTCGCGCATGATCCAGCGCAGCGTCAGGACGTGGCTGCGTGGGATGTCGCGGGTGAAGTTCTCGACGTAGTCGTCTGCCGGTGCGCCGACGAGCTCCTCGGGCGTCCCGAGCTGGACGATCGCCCCGTCGCGCATGATCGCGATCCGGTCTCCCAGCCGGAGAGCCTCCGGAAGGTCGTGCGTGATGAACATCGTCGTCTTGCCGATCTCCCGCTGGAGCCGCGTGACCTCGTCCTGCATGTCACGCCTGATGAGCGGGTCGAGTGCGCTGAACGGCTCGTCGTAGAGCATGACGTCGGGGTTCGCGGCGAACGCGCGGGCGACTCCGACGCGTTGCTGCATGCCACCCGAGAGCTGATCGGGGAACTGGTTCGCGACGTCCTCGAGGCCGACGAGCGCGAGCACCTCGTGCGCGCGGGCATGTCGGTCGCGCTTGCCCACGCCTTGCACCTCGAGGCCGAAGGCGACGTTGTCGATGACGCGCCGGTGCGCGAGCAGGCCGAAGTGCTGGAACACCATCGACACGGACCGGCGCCTGAGCTCGCGAAGTTCGGCGCGATCCGCGCTCGTCACATCTCGTCCTGCGATCTCGATCTCGCCGGCGGTCGGCTCGATGAGTCGGATGAGCGTGCGCACGAGCGTGGACTTGCCCGAGCCCGAGAGCCCCATGACGACGAACACCTCGCCGGGCCAGACCTCGAGCGACACGTCCTTCACCGCCACGACGTTCCCGGACTTCGCGCGGAGCTCGGCCCTCGGGAGGTCGGCATCCTCCGATCCAACGAGCCGCTCGGGGTTCGGCCCGAAGACCTTCCAGATCCCCGACGCCCGGATGACAGGAGCGCCGGTGCGATCGATGCGGTGCTTCGTCGGTGCGGGAGCCTCGGCCGTGTCCGTCATGCGCGCCGCCGCTGATATATCACCCGAGACGGGGCTTGTCCATGAGTCAGCCGGTGATGGCCTAGATGGTCTTGAACTGCTCGAACGGCTGGCGACAGCCGTCGCAGTAGCGGATCGAGCGGCACGGCGTCGGGCCGAAGAGGTTCTCGAGCCGCGTGTTCGTCGAGCCGCAGTACGGGCAGCGGAAGCCGCCGCTGGAGCTGGACGAGCTCGAGCTTGCCCGCCGTCCGCGGGGCAGGCGGCGCGAAGCCTGCGCGCGCGCAGCTTCTCGCGGCCGGCGGCTGATGTCGTCGGTCGACCACGAGTCGTCGAGGCGGACGTGGATCTCCGGCTCGGCTCCGAGGTCGGCGATCTTCTCCTGCCATCGCGAGCCGCATCGTGTCGAGCGCCGGGCAGCCGATGAACGTCGGTGTGAAGTCGACGCGGACTCTGCCGTCCTCGACCGTCACGTCCTTGACGACGCCCAGGTCGACGAGCGAGATCACCGGGATCTCCGGATCGGGGATCTCGGCGAGCGCCGCCCAGACCTCTTCGACGGTCACCATTGCGCACCCCGGGTGCGGAGCGCCGCACCATCGTCATCTCCTCCCACAGCTCGGCGAGCTCGGCCTCGTGGACACCGCGCGGCACAGCGTCGACGTCCGGCAGCGTCGCGGCCGAGCCGTCCCTCGGCACGCGCGCGGAGCTCGGCGCGCAGCTCCGTCGTCGAGGACGCCGAGCGCGTACGGCCAGAGCTCGTCCACCGCCTCGTCGAGGCGCGAACGGCCCTCGTCGGTCGCGAGCAGTCGGTCGATCCACATCTCCGCATGCATCCGGTGGTACGCCTCCTCGCGATCCATCTTCGCCGCGAGACCCGCGATCTCGGGGTCGTCGGAGGCCTTGAGCGCAGCGAGCCGGATCTCGTCCGCGGTCTCGTAGAGCCAGTGACGCGCGATCGTCCGCGCCCACTCGAGCCTCCGGAGCTCGACGAGCGGCGCCGAGCGGTACTCCTCGGGCTGACGGTCGAACGCGAGCTCGTCGGCCGTCGTGCCGAGCTCGGCGGCGGCGAGCTCGTACAGCGCCCGCGCGTGACCGATCTCGTTCTGCGCGATCGACGAGAAGGCGACGTCCTCCTCGAGGAACGGCGCGATGCCCGTCCACTCCGAGTTCCGCCAGCCGAGGATCAGCTCGTCGTCGGCGAGCGCGAGGAGCAGGTCGGTGCGCTCACTCACGCTCGCTCGCTCCCGGCGCCATGTCGAGCGTTCCCGCTCGCTCGCGCGCCTCGGCAGCCGTGCCTTGATCGAGTAGCCGTCGACGCGGCGGTACTTCATCTCGAACTCGTCGGGGAACTCGTCGATCTCGTGCAGTGCGTCGCGCGGGACGAGCCACAGCGCGACCGACTCCTGGCGCCGCGCCGTACTGCTCGCGCGCGTAGATCTCGGCGAACCGCTCGTCGGGGGCGATCACCGACCCGCGTGCTGGAACGGCTGCCCCTTCCGCTCCTGGCGGAAGACCTCGAAGACGTGGCTCACGCGGCCTCCGCGAGCACCACCCGCTCGACCCAGGCCACGTCCTCGCGCGAGAGCCGCCGGAACGCGAGCCGCTCCGCAGACGCCGGGCCGTGGCCGGTGACGACGGCGCGCAGCTTCTCCCAGTCGGGCTCGGTGTAGAGCCACGTGCCGGTCTCCTCGTCCTTGCGCAGCGCCGGGTCGGGGATCGTCGAGCCCGAGCTCGCGGATCTGCGGCACGTAGCCCTCGAGGAACTGCTGACGCGCCTCCTCGTTGCCCTGGCTCTTGATCCGCCAGATCGAACATCGGATCCTCCTCGGCCGGGATCGGATTCCCGTGGAAGTGCATGAGCGGCTCCCACCAGCGGTCGAGCGCCTCCTGCACGAGCCCGAACTGCTCGTCGGTGCCCGTGACCAGCGCGAGGATCACGTCGCGGCCGTGGAGGATGTGGAACGACTCCTCCCAGCAGATCTTCTTCATGATCCGCGCGTACGGCGCGTACGAGCACTTGAGGAGCGCCTTCTGCGAGACGATCGCCGCCGCGTCGACGAGCCAGGCGATGACGCCGACGTCGCCCCACGTCCGCGTCGGGTAGTGGAAGACGTTGTGGAACTTCGCCTTGCCCGAGACGAGGTCGTCGAGGCAGGCGCTCCGCGGCTTGCCGAGGTCCTCGACCACCCGGTAGATCAGCTGCGCGTGGCCGACCTCGTCCTGGATCTTCGCCGTCAGGGCGAGCTTCCGCTGCAGCGTCGGCGCGCGGAGGATCCAGTCGCGCTCCGGGAGCACGCCCATGAGCTCCGAGTTCCCGTGCATCTCGATGAACTTGATCAGCCGAGCCCGGTACTCGTCGGGCATCCAGTCGTCGCACCTCCACCTGCCCGCCGGACTGGACGTAGTCGAGGAACTCCTGCGTGCGCGCGTCCACTGTGCTCGGCCTCCCTACCGAACGGTCGTTAGCATCGAGTGTATGGCTACCAGACGCGAGGAGCTCACGCGCGAGGCGGCACGGCTCTTCGCGGAGCGCGGATTCCACGGGACGTCGATGGACGCGCTCGCGCAGGCGCTCGGCGTGCAGAAGGGGTCGCTGTACTCGCTGACCGGATCGAAGCAGGAGCTGCTGTTCGAGACGCATGCGCGAGGGCGCGGTCGCGTTTCATGCCGCACTCGACGAGGTGCCGGACGACGCCTCGGCGGTCGAGCGGATCCGGCTGGCGCTGCGCGGTCACCTCCGCGTCGTCTCCGAGCAGCTCGACTGTGGCGACCGTGTTCATCGCGCGAGTGGCGCTACCTCGAGGGCGAGCACCGCGAGGAGATTCTGGCAGAGCGACGCCGCTACGAGGAGCGCTGGCGCGCGCTCTTCCGCGAGGGGGTCGAGGCGGGCGGGCTGCGCACCGACCTCGACGCCGGCGCCGCGACGCTCCTCGTCCTCTCAGCAGCGAACTGGGCGTACACCTGGCTCGAGCCGGGGCGCGACACCGACGAGCTCGCCGACCGCTTCACGGCGATCCTCGTCGACGGCATTCGCGGGTACGCGACGCCGGCAGTGAGCCGGCTCCTCATCGTCAACCCGTTCGCGTCGGGGTGGACGAGCACCGGCTCGCGGCGGTCCGGGCGGCGCTTCCCGGAGGCACGGAGACGCGGCTGACGACGGCGCGGGCGAGGCAACGGAGATCGCCCGCGACGGCGCAGGCTTCGAGGTCGACGCGATCTACGTCTTCGGCGGCGACGGGACGCTACAACGAGGTGCTGAACGGCGTCGACGCTCGACGTCCCGCTCGGCTTCATCCCGGGCGGCGGCACGAGCGTTCTCCCGCGCGCGCTCGGGCTCCCGCGGAATCCGGTCGACGGCCGCACAGAGGCATTGCCCGGGGCACGACGCGACGGATCGGGCTCGGGCGCGTGAACGGCCGCCGCTTCGGTTTCAGCGCGGGAGTCGGCCTCGACGCCGAGCTCGTGCGCAAGGTCGACGAGCTCGGCCGGCGTCCCGACGGACGGCGGCCGGGCGACATCGCGTTCATGCGGGTCGCGGGCAGCACGCTTGGGCCCAGCGCGCGCCGCTTCGACCAGCGCCTCGAGGTCGAGGGCGCCGGCCGGGCGGCGTTCGTCGCTCGTCGCGAACTGCACGCCGTACACGTACGCGGGCAGCGTCGCGCTCGACCTCGTGCCGGGCGCGCGACTTCGAGGCAGGCCTCGCCGTTCGTCGCGCCCGTGAGTCTCCGCGCGCGCGATCTTCCGCGCGTGCTCCTCCGCGGCGCGCACGGCTCGCGGCCTGAAGGACGAAGAGCACACTCGTGGCTCGCGACGTCGACCGGATCGTGGTCCGCTGCGACGAGCCTCTCCCACTCCAGGTCGACGGCGAAGACGCGGGCGACGTGCTCGAGGCCGTCTACGAGGCCGAGCGCGACGCCGTGACCGTCCTCGTCTGACCTAGACTGCGGTCCGCGATGAGCCGCGTGCTCCCGGCGGAAGGAGGCCTGCGCCGCGTCATCGGCGACGGCGAGGCCATCCCCGACGGCGAGGTCGACGGTCTCGCCGCGGACGACCTGCTCGCGCTGTACCGCAACCTCGTGCTCCTGCGGACGTACGACGAGCGCTCCGTCGTCTACCACCGGCAGGGCCGGATCGGCACGTACGCGATCTTCTGGAACCACGAGGCGATGCAGGCAGGCTCGGTTTTCGCGCTCGAGGACCGCGACTGGATCTTCCCGGCCTACCGCGAGTCGGCGATCGGCTTGCTCCGCGGGATGCCGGTCTCGACGGTGCTCTCGTGGTGGCGGGGCCACCCGCCGGCTGGTGGAACCCGACGGAGTACAACGTCGCGTCGATCTGCGTGCCGATCGCGACGCAGGTCCCGCACGCGGTGGGCTTCGCGTGGGGCTCGCGTCTGAAGGGCGAGGATCGCGTGGCGCTCGCGCTCTTCGGCGACGGTGCGACCTCCGAGGGCGCGTTCCACGAGGGCGCCACGTTCGCCGGCGTGATGAAGGCGCCGGTCGATCCTCTTCTGCAACAACAACCAGTGGGCGATCTCGACGCCGGTCGTCCGCGCAGACGGCGGCGCCAACGCTCGCCGACAAGGCGATCGGCTACGGAATGCCGGGCGTGCGCGTGGACGGCGGCGACGTCCTCGCCGTGTACGAGGCGACCCACGACGCAGTCGCAGCGCGCGCGCGCCGGCGACGGCCCGACGCTTCATCGAGGCCGTGACGTACCGCGCGGCGCCACACGCGACCGCGGACGACCCCTCGATCTACGTCGACGCCGAGCGCGTCGAGGAGGAGCGCGAGAACGAGTGCGTCGGGCGCTACGCGCGCTACCTCGACGCGCTCGGCGTTCTCTCGGACGACGCAGCCGAGGAGATCAAGGCAGACGCCCTCGAGCTCATGCGGGCGGGAATCGCCGCAGGCGGAGGCCGAGCCGCCTGCGGATCCGTCGCTCGTCTTCGAGCATGCGTACGCCGATCCGCCGCCGTCGCCAGTCGACGGCCGACGACTCGGCAGGAGCTTCGGAGGATCCTGGCGGTGGCTGAGCTCCTGCTCGTCGAGGCGGTGAACGACGCGCTCCACGTCGAGATGGAGCGCGACTCGTCGGTCCTGGTCATGGGCGAGGACGTCGGGAAGCTCGGCGGCGTCTTCCGCGCGACGGCGGGCCTCCAGGATCGCTTCGGAGCCGAACGCTGCGTCGACACGCCGCTCGCCGAGGCGGGAATCCTCGGGACTGCAGTCGGACTGTGCATGGCCGGCTGGCGGCCCGTGGTCGAGATGCAGTACGACGCGTTCAGCTACCCGTCGCTCGACCAGCTCATCAACCACGTCGGCCGGTACCGCTGGCGCACGCGCGGGACCATGACGTTCCCGCTGACGATTCGGATGCCGTACGGCGGCGGCGTTCGCGCTCCCGAGCTCCACGACGACTCGCCCGAGACGTACTACGTGCACACGCCCGGGGTGAAGGTCGCGATCCCGTCGACGCCGGCCGACGCAAAGGGGCTGCTGGCGGCCGCTATCCGCGATCCCGACCCGGTCGTCGTCCTCGAGCCGAAGCTCCATCTACCGGACGGCGAAGGAGGATGTGCCCGAGGGCGAGCACGTCATACCGCTCGGGCTCGCGCGGATCGCGCGCGAGAGGATCCGACCTCACGATCGTCGCGTACGGCGCGATGGTCGCATGTCGCGCTGGGCGCCGCTGAGGCCCTTGCCGACGAGGCGTCCTGCGAGGTGCTCGACCTCCGCAGCCTCAAGCCGCTCGACGAAGACGGTCTGCTCGCGTCCGTCGCAAAGACGGGCCGCGTTGTCGTCGTCCAGGAGGCGCCGCGTGTGTGCGGCTTCGCGGCCGAGGTCGCCGCCGTGCTGGCCGAGAAGGCGATCTTCGACCTCCAGGGCCCCGTGATCCGCGTGACGGGTTACGACGTGCCGTATCCGTACTGGCAGATCGAGGACGCGTACATGCCCTCGGTCGAGCGAGTCGTCGACGCGGCGCGCCGCGTGCTCGCGGCCTAGTGGCGCTGCACGAAATCCCGCTCGAGCGGCGGACGCTGCATGGCCACTTCTCCCGTGACCTCGAGCCGATCCTCACCGTCGAGCCGGGCGACACGATCGCGTTCTCCTCCCTCGACTCGGGGTGGCACGTATCTCCCGGGGCTCGGTTCGAGCCTCGCGACCCCGAGCTCGACGCCGGCCACGCCCTCATCGGTCCGGTCGAGGTACGTGGTGCACGTGCACGCCAGACGCTCGAGGTCGGTATCGACCGCGTCGTCGTCGGCGCGTGGGGGTGGTGCGCCGCCGCCGACTGGTCGACTCCGTTGAACGACCGGCTCGGCCTCTCGGACGGCCCGGGCATCTTCCTCGAGTGGGACCTCGACGCCGACCGTGGCGATCGGCCGCAGCGAGCGACGGCACGAGCTCGACCTGCGCCCGTTCCTCGGCGTCCTCGGGATGCCGCCCGCCGGAGACGGGCATCCACTCGACCGGGCCGCCGCGCATCTCCGGCGGGAACATCGACTGCAAGGAGCTCGTGGAGGGAACACGGCTCTACCTGCCCGTCTCCGTCGACGGCGCGCTGTTCTCGGCGGGCGACGGTCACGCGCGGCAAGGGGACGGCGAGGTGTCGCAGATCGCGATCGAGTGCCCGCTCGAGCGCGCCGAGCTCCGCTCTCGCTTCGCGACGACCTCGAGCTCGCGACGCCGATCGCATGGACGCCGAAGGCGTGGCTCGCGTTCGGATTCGACGAGGACCTCGACGAGGCGGCGGCGATCGCAATCGACGCGATGCTCGAGCTCATGGGGCGCGAGCACGGTCTGGAACGTCCCGAAGCCCTCGCACTGGCGAGCCTCGTCGTCGATCTGCGCATCACGCAGATGGTCAACGGCGTTCGTGGAGTGCACGCCCGGCTCGAGCACGACGCGCTTCGCTAGACGACAATCAGAGGTGATGTCCACGTGGGTCGTCCAGGTCGTGATCGTCGTCCTCTTCGCGCTGACGTGCGGTGCGCTTGCTGCCGCGTGGATGCGGGGGAGGCTCGGGGTTGCGGCGATCGCACTGTTCGCGGCCGCATTCGCGGTGTGGGTAGGCGCGTTCGCCGCCATCGGAAGCGGGTTCCACGGCGCGAACGACTTCGCATCATGTGTGGACACGTGCACCGCCGTCCACTACGTGTCCGCGGTCGCGTTCATCGCACCGCCGCTCCTCATCTCGCTGGCGGCGCTCGCGATGCTCGTGTCGCGAGGTAGCCGCTGGCGCGAGCGGCGTGCCGCGCACGAGAATCACGGCTAGTCATGGCGAACGCGTTCAGGCTTCCTGACCTCGGTGAGGGGCTCACCGAGGGCGAGGTGGCACGCTGGCTCGTCTCGGAAGGTCAGGAGATCCGCGAGGACGACCCGCTCGTCGAGATCCAGACCGACAAGGCCACGGTCGACATCCCGTCGCCCTACGAGGGGACGGTGCTCAGGATCCTCGTGGCCGAGGGCGAGGTGGTCCCGGTCGGTACGGAGCTCGTCCTCATCGGCGAGCCGGGCGAGACGGTTGCAACACCGGCGGCGACGGAGCCGAGTGACACAGTCTCACGAGGCGGGTCGGCGGCTACCCCGGAGACCGCGTCGGATCGTCCCGCACGGGTGCAGGCGACGCCGGTGGTGCGTCGGATCGCGCAGGAGCTCGACGTCGATCTGGCCTCGGTCGCGGGGACGGGGCCCGGTGGTCGAGTCACGGAGGACGACGTGCGGGCCGTCGCATCCGCTGGAACCGAGGGACGGCGTATGCCTCTGCGCGGTGTGCGGCGCGTGATCGCGGAGCACATGGCGCGCGCGCATCGGGAGGTTCCGCCCGTCACCTGGGTAGAGGAGTGTGACTTCGAGGGAATCCCGCTCGATCGCCTGCTGCCGCTCGTGGTCAAGGCGTGTGCCGAGACGCTCGTCGAGTTCCCCGAGCTGAACGCGCGGCTCGACGGCGACGCGATCGTCTACCTCGATCGGCTCGACATCGGGATCGCCGTCCAGACCGACGAGGGGCTCGTCGTCCCCGTCGTGCGCGACGCGGGCGCGAAGGCGACCGACGAGCTGGCCGCGGAGATTTCAGAGCTTGCGGAGAGGGCTCGCGGCGGCTCGCTCGCGGCCGAGGAGCTGCGCGACTCGACGTTCACGGTCACGAGCGCCGGGAAGCTTGCGGGCCTCTTCCAGACCCCGATCGTCAACTACCCAGAGGTCGCGATCCTGAGCATCGGACGCGTTGCGCCGCGAGCGGCCGTGCGCGACGGTGCGGTCGTCGTGCGGAACACGGGGACGATCGCGATCACCTTCGACCACCGCGTGGTCGACGGCGCCCGTGCCGCCGCGTTCGGGCTGGCCGTCATCCGTTGGATCGAGGATCACCCGGACGGTCGGTGACCGCCCGGGTGATCCTGCCTCCCCTAACCGGTCCGGCTAGTCGTCGCGCTGGTTGTCGTCGTTGATCTGACCGCGAATCTCGCCCGCCGGGAACTTGTCCGAGTGGACGTTCGCGTAGGCGCGACCGGCGCGGATCGCAGCGACCAGCTCCGCGAACTCACCCGGCGCGATCCCCTGGGCCGTCGGGCCCACGACGTCCGCGGGCACGATCGTGTCGGACACCGTGCCCGAGTGCGGGCCGGGGCACGTCGGCGTCCCGGGCGGTCCCGCAAGGGTCCCGGTCGTCCCACACAGCCAGGCCGAGATCCCGCCGCTCACGCTCCGCTCGCCGAAGTGGATGTGCGACTGGGTGACGTTGCCCTCGAGCCCGTCGAAGGCGATCGTGTAGTGGATCGCCGGCGTTGCGTCGTCGATCGTCGCTTCAAACGAGCCGCTCGCCGAGCTCGAGACTGGACCTGGTGTCCCCTCCAGGTAGCCGCTCATCGGATCCGACGACACCTGCTTCTTCCCGCTGTCGGCTGTTGCCAGAGATCCGATGGCGAGGACTGCGAGCGCGCCCGTAGCGAGCGCGATCGCCGTGACGATGCGCATCTGTACCCCCCGTCGTCGCTTTGGGTGCAATACGCATGCCGCGATCGTTCGGATTGGCGCCTCTACACTGGCCCGCGTGGGGAGCTGGTACACGGTCGGGCTTTGTCTCGGCGTCGGGCTTGGGCTGTCGGTCGCGATCACGGGCGTTCTCGCGACCAACGTCCTCGGGATCGGCGCGGCAGCCGTCGTCGGCGCGGTCCTCGGGGGCGCGATTGGGCTCGTGATCGGCGAAACGCCCGAGACGATCGCCGGAGCGGTCGGCGGAGTACTCGGGGCGCTCTCCGCCGCGGTTGTCGTCGTCGGCGCATTGCATCGCGGCGCCACGCGCTTCGGCGTCGGCGCGTACATGGGAGCCCTGGGCATCCTCGTGTGCCTGCTCGCGCTCGTGCCGCTCGCGGGCTACGTGCTGGCGGTCGCGCTTCCGCTGCTCGCCGTACGCATGCGCGGCCGGCAGGCGGCGCGGTTCGCCGGCCTGCGAACGCTCGCGAAGTGACCCTCGACGCCGTCGCCGCGCGTGCGGAGATGGTCGAGCGCCAGCTGCGCCGTCGTGGGATCGCGGACGAGCGCGTGCTTGTCGCAATGGACCGCGTTCCACGAGAGCTCTTCGTTCCCGCCAGCTTGACGGAGCACGCCTACGACGACGGAGCGCTTCCGATCGGGCACCACCAGACGATCTCGCAGCCCTTCGTCGTCGCGACGATCTGCTCGCTCCTCTCGTTTCGCGGCACGGAACGCGTGCTCGACGTCGGAACGGGATCGGGCTACCAGGCGGCGGTCCTGGCGGAGCTCGCCGCGGAGGTCGTGACAATCGAGCGCATTCCAGAGCTCGCAGCGGAGGCGCGTGCCCGGCTCGAGGAGGCCGGCTACGCGAACGTCGACGTGCGCGTCGGCGACGGCTCTCTGGGCGTCCCGGAGCGTGCACCCTTCGACGCGATCGCCGTCGCAGCCGCCGCCCCGCGCGTCCCGGCGGCGCTCTACGACCAGCTCGCGCAGGGCGGGCGGCTCGTGCTCCCGCGCGGAACGAGATGGGGGCAGGAGCTCGTCCTCGTCGTTCGCACCCACGAAGGCCCGGCCGAGCGGGCGTCGATTCCCTGCCGCTTCGTCCCGCTCGTAGGAGACGAAGGGTTTGGCAAGGACTGATCGTATGGGGGACGGTGATGCCCCCCGCCATGACTACCCTGCGGTGACCGTGGAGTCCTCGCAGGTCCCCCTCAACACCGGCTTCTCTCCCGCACGCGTGCGCGCGGGGATGCGCAAGCGCAAGAACTGGGAGCAGCTCGCCAAGTTCTGCGCCGTCGGCGTGATTGGCTACGCCGTCAACCTCGCCGTGTACACCGTCCTCCTCGACGGCGCCGGGCTCCAGTACATCTCCGCCGCGGTCGGGTCGTTCCTCGTCGCCGTGACGAACAACTACCTGTTGAACCGACTCTGGACGTTCCGCGCGCAGCGCGGCGGCGTCGCCTACCAGGGCATGCGCTTCCTGATCGTCTCGACGGTCGCGCTGCTCGCGAACCTCGCAGTCCTCCACCTGCTCGTCACCGTCGGGCTCGGCGAGGTCGTGGCTCAGGCGATCGCGATCGTTCTCGTGACTCCGGTGAACTTCGTCGGCAATAAGCTCTGGTCGTTCGGACCTCGAAGCTGATCTTCGCCTGTGCGGCCGGGCTCGCGGCCGCGATTCTCCTCTCGCCCTCCGTCGGCGCCGCGCAGTCGAACCCGGCGGACCTCGCGCGCCTGACGCAGGACGAGGCCGTCGAGGTCGCGCTCGAGAACCCGAAGATCGCCGGCTGGCTCGACCGGTATCCGCCTGATCCGACGACAGACGCCGATTTCGACGAGGACGCACGCACGTGGACCGTGAAGGTCTGGTCGGGGCGGGCAGGTCAGGTCGCGCAGGCCGTCGTCGAGGACACGAGCGGTCAGGTCGTCGAGGCGTGGACGGGGCCGCAGGTTGCCTGGAAGATGGCGCGCGGAAACGAGGGTGCGTTCGGCGGGAAGACGCTCCTGAAGCCGTACGTCTGGCTTGCGTTCTGCCTCGTGTTCCTCCTCGGGCTCGGCGATCTGCGGCGCCCGCTGTCCATGCGGAACGTCGACCTGCTCGTGCTGCTCGGCTTCACGGTCTCACTGGTCTTCTTCGATCGCGGGGAGATCTTCCGCAGCGTCCCGCTCGTCTACCCCGTGCTCGGGTATCTGCTTGTCCGGGGACTGTGGGTGGGTTTCGGGCGGCGGGCCGGCTTCCTCAGCTCGGTGTGGCCGACCTGGCTGCTCGCGGCCGCCGCCGTGTTCCTCCTCGGATTCCGGATCGGTCTGAACGTCCAGACGCCGCGTGGAGTGATCGACGTCGGGCTCGCGGGTGTGGTGGGCGCCGATCGGATCCTCGACGGCCAGGCGCCGTACGGGAACATGCCTCAGCGTGGCGACCTGAAGCCTTGCGGGCCGGCGGACGCCGAGGGACAGGTCCGCGAGCGCTTCCAGACGAACGGCCGCTGCGAGGCCGCGATCGAGCGGGGCGACACGTACGGCCCTGTCTCGTACCTCGCCTATGTGCCGGCGACGCTCGTCTGGTCGTGGAGCGGCCACTGGGACTCGCTCCCCGCCGCGCATGCGACCTCGATCGCCTTCGACGTGCTCGCGGTCCTCGCCCTCGTCCTCATCGGGCTTCGCTTCGGTGGACGACGGCTGGCGGCGTTGCTCGCGTTCGGCTGGACCGCCTACCCGTTCACCGCCTACACGCTGAACTCGAACACGAACGACGCGATCATGCCCGCGTTCCTGCTCTTCGGTTTCTGGCTCGTGACGTCACCGTCGGCGCGAGGCGCGGCGGTCGCCCTCGCCGGCTGGACGAAGTTCGGGGCTCTCCTCGCCGCGCCCGTGTGGGCGACCTACCCGAGCTACGACCTCCGGCGCGTGCTGCGCTTCGCGCTCGCGTTCGCCGCGGCGACGGTGCTCGCGTTCGGGATCCTCTTGCTCGAGCCCTCGTTGCGCGATGCGATCCGCACCTTCTGGGAGCGGACGTTCTCGTACCAGTCGGGCCGCGACTCGCCTTTCTCGATCTGGGGCTGGGGCCAGTACCACGCGAAGGGGATTCCGGATCTCGGATTCCTGCAGCCGGTGGTCGAGGCGTTCGCGGTCGGGCTCGCCGTCGTGCTCGCGTTCCTCCCGCGCCGCAAGGGGCCGGTCGAGCTCGCCGCGCTGACCGCCGCCGTCCTCGTCGCCTTCCAGCTCACCCTGACCCACTGGTTCTACCTCTACCTCCCGTGGGTGCTGCCGTTCGTCCTGCTCTGGCTACTCCTGCCCGCGCCGGAGCCGGACGATCAGGAGATCGGGACGCGAACGGCCTCGATGGACGAGGCCCTGCCCGTCTCGGCGTCGCACTCGACGAGCGCACCCTCGATCCTTACGCCGCCCTGAGCCGTCTCGAAGCGGACGGGGAGCCCCGTCCGCATTCGTCGAATCGCGAGGTCGGCCTCCACGCCGATCACCGAGTCGTGCGGTCCGGTCATGCCGGCGTCCGTGATGAACGCTGTTCCCTTCGGGAGGACCGTCGCGTCCGACGTCTGCACGTGCGTATGCGTCCCGACCACGACGGTGACCCGTCCGTCCAGCCAGCGCGCCATCGCGGCCTTCTCGCTGGTCGCCTCCGCGTGCACGTCGACGAGCACGATCGGCGTCTCGCGCCGAGCCTCCTCGACGAGCTCGTCGATCACCTCGAACATGGAGGTCGCCGGGTGGAGGAAGAGGGATCCGAGTACGTTGATGACGCCTAGGCGACCGCCGCTCGCGGTCGGGACCACGACCATGCCGCGCCCCGGCGTGTTGCGGGACGTGTTCGCGGGTCGCACGACTCGGTCTGACGCCTCCAGGTACGGACCGATCTCGGAGCGTCGAAACGCGTGGTTTCCGAGCGTGATCGCGTCGGCGCCGAGCCCGAGGATCTGGTCGGCGAGGCGCGGCGTGATGCCGATCCCGTCCGCGAGGTTCTCGCCGTTGACGACGCACGCGTCGACTCCGAGCTCCGAGCGCAGCGCGCCCAGCCGGTCCACGAGCGCGCCCCGGCCGGGGGCGCCTACGACGTCGGCGATGAACAGGATCCGCAAAGCGGCCAGAGGTTAGCCGCGACGCGGCCGCGAAGCGGCCGGTCCGGCGAAGCGCTACGGCACGCCGAGGCTCGCGGACGGGAATACCTGGATCGCGACGTTGTTGCCGCCGTCGGCGCCGTACTTCGCCAGCGCCTGACTCTCGTAGCGGCTGATGTCGGTGACCGTCCCGAGCTTCGATGATCCGGTCGCGACGTTCGCTCCGACGGAGAGCGCGGGATCGGGGTGCACGTTCTCGATCGAGACGACGAGGGATGGGGCCGACGACGGCCTGAGCTCGATCTCGGAGCCGACGGCCTTGCCGGAGACGACCTGGTCACGGATCGCGACGACGGTGCCGTCGATCGGCGAGTACACGTCCGTTCCGGCAACTGCGCCAACGTCGAGCGTCCGCAGCGGGCCTCCCGACAGCTGGTACCACGCGAGGCCGCTCCGCGTCGCGCCGGTGATCCGCCGCCAGAGGCGGGCGAGCAATCCCTCGTTCACCTGCGGTCCGACCGGCTTGAGGACGAGAGCACCGTCCTCGCTTCCGTGGAACCCGAGCGCGGTAACGCCGCCCTCCGCCACCGGAGACTGCACGCGGAGATTGCCGACAGTCGCCAGCACGTGCGGTTCCGGCGGCGCCGAAGTGACGGGGAGCGGAGCCGGCTTGCTGACGACCGGGGTGCCGCCGCTCTGGTTGTCGAACGCGGTCAGCGCCAGCGTGACGACTGCGAGGACCGCGATCACGGCTCCGACCGCGAAGCGTCGGGCCCGAGCCTGCGCACGTCTCCGATCGGCCCGAAGTCGCGCAGCGTGACGGGAGCGCGGAGTGGCCATGCACGGACCGTAGCAAGGTCTCCGACGGGTGCTCTCCAGGCCCCACGGTAGGATCGGCATATGGCCGGCCCCGGCCCGACGATCCAGATCCCGCGTTGGATCCAGCTCGTCGTCCTGCCCGTGGCGCTTGTCCTCGCGTTCGTGCTCGCGCAGACGCTGGGGCACGTCCTCTTTCTCTTCCTGACCGCCAGCGTGATCGCGTTCACGCTGAATCCGTTGGTCCGCGATCTCACGCGGCTGAAGATCCCGCGCGGGCCGTCCGTCCTCATCGTGTACGCGGTCTTCCTCGCCGTTGTTGCGGCGTTCCTGATCGCGGTCGGGGCGGTCGCGGTCGACCAGGCCGCAGAACGCGTCCGCCAAGATCGACGATTACGTCTCCGAGGACGCCGGCGGCGGGCAGACGGCCGCCGAGCTCGACATCGACCGACTGCAGGCCTGGCTCGACGATCACGGGCTCGAGCGAATCCGGATCCGCAAGCAGGTCAACGACTGGCTCGACAACCTCAGCGCCGGCGAGATCTCGGGCTACGCACAGGATGCGATCTCGTTCGCTCAGGGAGCAGCGTTCTCGTTCGTGCTGCTGCTCTTCTCGCTGATCCTGATCATCGTGATCTCGATCTACATGCTCTTAGACATGCAGCGCCTGGAGCGCGTGATCGACTCGCGGTTCCCGCCGCACGGAGGGATGCCCCTGACACATCGGATCGAGGGCGCCCTCTGGGGCTACCTGAAGGGGCAGGCGATCCTGTCGACTGTGATCGGCACGAGCGCCGGCGTCGGCATGTACGTCCTCGGCGTCACGGGCCTGGTCGAGGGTGCCCAGCAGTACGCGCTCCTGTTCGGCCTGTGGACCGCCTTCATCGAGGTCGTCCCGTACATCGGGCCGTGGCTCTCCGCGGTGCCGCCGGCCATCTACGCACTCTTCGTCGACCCGCCCTGGGCCGTCCTGTGGGTCGGAATCCTCTTCCTCGTGATCTACCAGGTGGAGGGCCACATCGTGGTCCCGAACGTCATGGCGAATGCGCTTCGCTTGCACCCGCTGCTCGTCATCTTCGGACTGCTCGCAGGCGGAGAGCTCTACGGGATCGCCGGAGTCCTCGTCGCGCTTCCCACGATGGCAGGGGGTCGCGCGATCTGGGAGTTCTTCCGCGAGCGGATTCAGCTCGAGAGCTGGGACGAAGGCGACTCGGAAGTACCGGTCGAGCTCGACCTCGAGCCGCCGAAGGCGGCCAGCGGATCGCGGTAGCGTCTCGCGTCGTGTGGGACGAGATCACCGCCGTCGCGTCGGCCGAGAGCGCTTTGTGGGCCGAGGCGCTCCGTCCCGTGGCCGAGCAGGAGCGCGAGCCCGTCTTCTCGCCGCTCGCGCCGGCCGAGCACGCGCTCGGCCTCGAGACCATCTACGAGGGGTATCTCGTCCACTTCGGCCGCTCGCGGCTGTTCGTGCCCGAGGACGGCGACGTGGCCCTCCTTCTCGGCGACTACCTGTACGCGCACGGTCTCGTCCATATCGCGGAGTCGGGTGACGTCAAGGCCGTCGCGGACCTCGCGGAGCTGATCTCGCACTGCTCGCAGCTCAGGGCCGACGGCCTCGACGGCGACGGGCACGCGTGGGTCGCGACGTCGTCGTCTCTCGGTAACGGAGCCTCGCCTCGCATCGACGAGGGTGCGGTGGCAGTCGCCCTCGCGGCACACGCCCGCCTCGTCGGATAGAGTCGCCGCGATGCTCGCCGCGTCCCTCGATCTCCTGGTCGCAGCCGAGAAGTCCGCAGCGGAAGAGGGCAAGGACGTCGTCCTGTCGATGCTCGTCGTCGGTCTGATCTTCGTGGCCGTCGCGGTCGGCGGTGACCTCCTCGCTCGCCTGCGCAAGAAGCACTAGGCGACGCCGGCGCCCGCGACCCGAAGGTCGCGAGCGCCGTATTCGTGGCTGTCGGCTACTGGAAGGGCGTGACGTCCTGCGAGCAGGTCGAGCTCGTGGGCGCGTTGCCCGTCAGCAGGTACGTGCTCTGGATCGCGGTCGCGCATGCGGAGAGGAACAGGGATGTGTGTCCCCAGCCCTCGACCGTGAGGAGCCGCGAGTTCGGCAACAGCGCATGGGCGGTCAGAGCCCCCTGATACCGCGTCGCGGGGTCGTGCAGGTTGCCGACGACGAGGACGGGGCTCGTGGTCTGCTTGTCGAACGGGCCCAGGTAGCGGTCGGGGTCGGCGAGAGGCCAGTCGGCGCAGATGCTCGTCGCCCACGTCCAGATGCGGCCGAAGTAGCCGAACGCCGCGTCGGACGCCGCACCCGCCGCCGACCACGCCGAGTACGAGTCGGGGTTGACGCTGTCCTCGCACGCAACTGCGGGGAAGCCCTCGATGAAGTTCGGGTACTGCGGGAACCCTCGCTTCGTGACGTACATCGGGCGGATCTGGAACGCCTTGACCCTGGCCTCGAGCGTTGCGTTGCTGCCCGTGGCGGACTCGAGGTCGGCAAGGAGCGCGGCGAAGTCCGGCCAGCTCGACGAGTCGTACATCGCCCCGAGCGTGATGCCGATCAGGTTCGAGTAGTCGATGACGCTCGGATCCGCCTTCACCGTCGCGACGAGATCCGCGTAGCGCTGTTCGGAGTCGGGGCCGAACGCGCAATCGCCCGCATCGCAGAGCACGAAGAACTGCTCGAGCGTGTCCATCGCTCCCTGGTCGCTGCGCAGGCGCGTCGAGAAGGGGAGGTTCTGCTGTCCGGGCGCACCGGTCGTCCAGGCGATGGGGTCGAGGACGCCGTCGATGATGATCGCCCGGAACCGGTCCGGGAACATGTTCGCGTACGTCTGCCCGATCATCGTGCCGTACGAGTAGCCCGCGTACGTCAGCTTCTCGTCACCCACGGCCTGTCGAAGCGCGTCCAGGTCGCGGGCCACGTTGGCGGTGGACATGTGACTGCCGATTTTGCTTCCGCGTTGCGCGCACGCGTTGTCCAGGTAGTGATCTGCGGTGATCCACACGGCCTCCTCGGCCGCCGTCATCGGGAAGGCGAACGGCGTGAAGTAGGGATCCCACTGCTTCTGATTGCCGAAGCAACGGAACGAGGTGCTGCGGATGATTCCGCGCGGGTCGAACCCGACGATGTCGAACCTGGCTCGGACCTCGTCGGAGAACAGGAACGGCCCCGCGCCGACGAGGAAGTCGACGCCAGACCCTCCCGGGCCTCCGGGGTTGATGAAGAGCGAGCCGATCTTGCGGCTCGGATCCGTGGCGGGCAGGCGTGCGACCGAGAGCGAGATCGTTCCGCTACCCGGACTGTCGTAGTCGAGCGGCACCTGGACGGTCCCGCACTCGAAGGGTCCTGCCTTCTTGAAGCACGGACTCCAGGCGATCTTCGGCTGCGGTGCGGCGGCGCCGCTCTGGCTTCCGAAGCCGAGGACGAGTGTGACCGCGCAGACGAGTCCGAGAACGATCCAGCGCTTGGACATGCTCTCCCCTCCCTGGGTGGTGTCGCCGCAAACCCTTCCGGTCGGGCGCATTCGTGTCAAGCAGCGCAAGTCGAGTCGTGCGGCGCGTCCATAGACTGATCGCGCCTTGGCCACACCGCCGCGAGACCTCCGCGAGTGGATCGCGCTCCTCGAGCGCGAGGGCGAGCTGCGGCGGATCTCCGCCGAGGTCGACCCCGACCTCGAGATCACGGAGATCGTCGACCGCGTCGTGAAGGCGGGCGGGCCGGCGCTGCTCTTCGAGCATCCGAAGGGCTCGAAGCATCAGCTCCTCATCAACCAGTTCGGGAGCGAGCGGCGGATGTGCCTGGCCCTCGGCGTCGAAAGCCTCGACCAGGCCGCCGCGAAGCTCGGCGACGTCCTCGATATGCAACCGCCCGAGGGTCTCCGGGAGAAGGTGCGCGGGCTCCTGAAGTTGAAGTCGGTCGCCGACTCGCGGCCGAAGACGGTCTCGAAGGGCGCCTGCCAGGAGGTCGTGCTCGAGGGAGACGACGTCGACCTCGGACTGCTCCCGGTCCAGCGTTGCTGGCCGGGCGACCCGGCGCCGTTCATCACGCTGCCGGCCGTCGATGACCAAGGACCCGAACACGGGAACGCGCAACGTCGGGATGTATCGCATGCAGGTGATCGACCGCTCGTCGACGTTCATGCACTGGCAGATGCACAAGGACGGGCGCGCGGACCTCCTCGCAGCAGAGGACGGCCGGATCCCGGTGGCGGTTGCGATCGGCCTCGATCCGGTCACCGCGTACTCGGCGAGCGCGCCGCTGCCGAAGCACCTCGACGAGCTCATGCTCGCCGGATTCCTGCGCGGTGAGCCCGTGGAGCTCGTCGCGTGCAAGACCGTGCCGCTGGAGGTGCCCGCGAACGCGGAGATCGTCCTCGAGGGCTGGGTCGTCAAAGGACGACGTCGGGATCGAGGGGCCGTTCGGCGACCACACGGGCTACTACTCGCACGCCGAGCCCTTCCCGATCTTCCGCATCTCGGCCATGACGATGCGACGCGACGCGATCTACGCCTCGATCGTCGTCGGCAAGCCGCCGGCCGAGGACGCCTGGCTCGGCAAGGCGACGGAGCGGATCTTCCTCCCGGCCGTCCGCATGACGCTGCCGGAGATCGTCGACTACGACCTGCCGGTCGCCGGCGCGTTCCACAACTGCGTCATCGTCTCGATCCGCAAGGCGTTCCCCGGCCACGCGCAGAAGGTCATGCACGCGATCGTGGGGCCTCGGGATGCTCTCGCTCTCGAAGTCGATCGTCGTCGTCGACGCGCACGTGAACGTGCACGACTACGCGGACGTCTTCTTCCGGGTGACGGCGAACGTCGACCCGAAGCGCGACGTCCTCATCACCGAAGGGCCGCTCGACCATCTCGACCACGCGCCCGGCCGCCAGTTCTACGGCGGCAAGCTCGGCATCGACGCGACGCACAAGCTGCCCGAGGAGGACGCGCGCCCATGGCCAGAGGAGATCGTGATGTCCGACGAGATCCGCGACGCTCGTGACGCGGCCGCTGGGCCGAGTACGGGCTCGACGGCTTGTAGCGACACGCGTCCTCCGCAAAGTGCAGAATCCCCGCGTCGCGACAGACGGCACGTCGTTGACAGGCGGGACCGCATGGGCGATTGAATCCAGCGCAGGGCCGACGTTGAGCGACACGGCCACGACACCCCGCACAGCTCCCGGGCCGAGCCTCTGGCCGATCGGCTTTGCGATCGGCGTCGCGTGCCTTCTGCTCGGGCTCGTGATCAGCTGGATCGTGGCGGCGATCGGGGCCGTCCTCGCGGTCGTCTTCGGGCTCCTCTGGGCGCGCGACGTGACGCGCGACGTGCGCGCGGAGGTTCCGGAGATCGAGCCGGAGACGCGCGCGGTCGCCGACGAGCCGAGCGCGACGGCTGTCGCGACGGCCGCAGCAGGAGCCGCTTCCCGCCTACACCCGCTCGCGCTTCCTCGAAGCGTCGACGATCGGCCTCGGGGCGGCGATCGGCGCCGTCGTCACGCTCCCGGTGCTCGGCTTCATGGTCCTCCCGTCCTTCACGAACGTCGAGGAGAGCCGACGCCGACCTCGGTCCGATCGACAACTTCCCGGAAGGGCAGTACGTGATCGCCAGCTACCTCGCCAACCCGAAGGCGGGCGAGGTCGAGTCGACGCACGGCGTTCGTGCGCAACAACGGCCTCGACCGACGGCGGCGAGCCGAGCTTCACGATCCTCTACAGCCGCTGCGTCCACCTCGGCTGCCCGGTGCAGCCGAACGGGCCGATCGACGAGGAGGCGACGCAAGAAGGTCAACGGCGTCGAGCTGCGGCCGGTGCTCGCGCAGTCGTTCGGCTGCCCGTGCCACGGCGGTCTCTACGACTCCGAGGGCAACCGCAGGCGGGCCCGCCGGTTCGCTCGATGGATCGCTACACGTACTCGATCAAGAACGGCCACCTGGTTCTCGGCGAGCTCTACGCGGTCGGCAACGTGTCGGGCACCGGCGCGAGCGCGCAGATCGCGCGCTACCCGTGGTCGGTGCCGGGAACGCACGTCGACGGCGTCGAGGCGTGGCTGTACCCGATCGTTCCGAGCCAGGTGACGGGCTAGACATGGCGACGAAGTCGAAGCGGCAGCAGATGGTCGACACGGCGATTCTCGCACCGCTCGACTGGATCGACGAGCGCACGGCGGCCGTCGCGGGCACGAAGTGGTTCCTCTTCCGGAACGTCCCGCGCGACGTCAGCTGGATGCAGACGCTCGGCTCGGCCGCACTCACGGCGTTCATCGTCCAGACGCTGACGGGCGGGATCCTCGCGATGTACTACGAGCCCTCGGCCGCGATCAACCCCGTGACGGGAAAGCCGGTCGCGTACTCGTCGATCGAGGTGATCACGAACGAGCTCACGCTCGGCTGGCTCGTCCGCGGCATGCATCGCTGGGGCGCGAGCGTCTTCATCATCCTGCTCTTCCTGCACATGGGCCGGGTCTTCCTCTTCGGCGCGTACAAGTACCCGCGCGAGCTCACCTGGATCACCGGCGTGCTCATCCTCGCGACGGGGATGCTCATGGGCTTCACCGGCTACCTGCTCCCGTGGGACCAGACGGCGTACTGGGCGTCGGCGGTCGGGATCAACCTGAACGGGACGGCGCCGTTCGCTCGGCCCGTGGCTCGCGCAGTTCCTCGCGGGCGGCCCGGAGATCGGCCCGGAGACGCTCCCGAAGTTCTACGCCATGCACATGCTGCTGATACCCGGGCTCCTCATCCCGCTGATCGGCATCCACATCTACCTCGTCACGCGGCTCGGCGTCTCGCTCTCCGCCGTGGTCGAGCGAGGCGGCGGGTCGTGAGCGGCCGCCGGCGCAGCCGACCGGCGACGCGCGCCGGCCTCGTACGTGGGAGCGGAGGCGACTGATGGCGCGCGATCTCGGCGAGCTCAACCGCGAGGACTTCGCCCGCTACAAGGACGACGTCAAGAAGGAGGGGAAGCCCTTCTTCCCGCCGCGCGATCCTCCACGACACGGTCATGTCGCTCATCGTCGTGTGCGTGATCGTCGCGCTCGCGGCGATCTGGTACTACGACGCGGACGGAGTCAAGCCCGGGATCCTCGGGCCGTGGTACACGGAGCCGGCCGACCCGGGGACGACGAGCTTCGTCCCGCGGCCCGACTGGTACTTCTACTTCCTCTTCTACCTCCTCCGGATCTTCAAGTGGCCGGAGACGGTGTTCATCGCGACCGTCGGCATCCCGACGATCTGCCTCGATCCTCCTCATCGGGCTGCCGTTCTACGACCGGCGCCGCGAGCGGCGTCCGATGCACCGCCCGGTCGCGATGGTCGCCGCCGTGCTCACGATCCTCTCGATGGGCGTCCTGACCTGGAAGGGCGCGACCGCGAAGGAGGCGCTCGGCTCCGAGCTCGTCCTGCTCGTGCCCTCCTGGGCGCAAGGAACAGGGCTTCGCCGGGAACAAGGAGGCGACGAAGGGCGCGACGCTCTTCGCGCAGTCGGGCTGCCTCAACTGCCACACGTACCTCGGGCAGGGAGCAGGGCAACCTCGGTGCGCCCGATCTCTCGGCGATCGGCGCGTCGAACGACGCCGCCTTCTTCGTCCAGTACCTGACCAACCCGGCGGCGTTCGGGAACAACGTGATGGGCTCGTACTCGTACCTCGGCGAGGAGAACCTCGCCGCGCTCGGCGCGTTCCTCGCCGCCTCCAAGGGGCCGAAGTAGTTCGCAGGCCAGGAATCCGCTAGCGCGGATCCCTGGCCGCGAGAGTCAAAGACGCTCGCTGCGTCGTTCCCAGCCGCTTGCGCAGTCCTAGGGGCATAGCCTTACGCCGTGCGCGTCTTCCTCGGCGTGACGGGCGCGTCCGGCGCTCCCTATGCGGAACGGCTGCTGCGCGCGCTCGCCGCCGTCGGACTGCGAGGTCGGCCTGTGCGCGTCGCGCTCGGGCATCGAGGTGCTCGCGACGGAGCTGTACCGCGACCCGTCGCTCGCGCGCGAGGAGGTGCTCGAGCGGCTTCGTCGGCGGCGCGGCAGCGCAGGTCACCGTCTACGGCGAGAACGACTTCCGCAGCCCGTATGCGAGCGGATCGGCTCGCGTCGACGCGTACGTGATCTGCCCGTGCTCGATGGCGACGGTCGGGACGCTCGCGTCGGGAGCGATGCAGAACCTCATCCACCGCGCGGCGTCGGTCGCGCTCAAGGAGCGTCGGAAGCTCGTGCTCGTGCCCGCGCGAGACGCCGCTCTCCTCGATCCACCTGCGCGGGCTCGCGACGCTGAACGAGGCCGGCGCCGTGATCCTCTTCGCGGCGCCGGGCTTCTACCACGGCGCCGAGACGATCGACGACCTCGTCGACTTCGTCGTCGCGCGCTGCCTCGACCAGATCGGGATCGACAACGCGCTCGTCGCACGCTGGGGCGAGAGCCGATGACCTACGAGTCCGGGACGCTCGAGCCCGACGCCGTCCGCGGCATGTTCGACCGCATCGCCCCGGTCTACGACGTGATGAACCGCGTGATGACGGCCGGGCTCGACCGGCGCTGGCGGAAGCTCGCCGTGCAGCGAGGTCGTGTGGCCGGGCGACCGCGTGCTCGACGCGTGCTGCGGCACCGGCGACCTCGCGGTCGAGGCCGAGCGTCGCGGAGGGCGCGTCGTCGGGCTCGACTTCTCCGAGAAGATGCTCGAGCGCGCGCGGAGGAAGTCGGGCGGCGATCGAGTGGGTGCAGGGCGACGCGCTCGCGCTGCCGTTCGGCGACGGCGTGTTCGACGCCGCGACCGTCGGCTTCGGCGTGCGCAACCTCGCGGACCTCGAGGGCAGGCTTGCGCGAGCTCGCGCCGCGTGCTGCGACCGGGCGGCAAGCTCGCGGTGCTCGAGATCACGCGGCCGCGCGGAATTCTGAGGCCGTTCTTCCGGTTCTGGTTCGACGTGCTCGTTCCGCTCGCCGGGCGAGTGCTTCCCGGCGGCAAGGCCTACACCTACCTTCCAGCGAGCGTCCGCCGCTTCCCCGGGCCCGACGACCTCTCGGCGCTCTTCGAGCGCGCCGGGCTTCGAGGACGTGCACTATCCGGCTGCTCGGCGGCGGAATCGTCGCGCTCCACGTGGGGGCGAAGCCGTGACGGCGCTCGAGGTCGTCCGCGCGGCGCCGGGCCTCGACGAATACCTCGCGGAGTCGAGGCGCGAGCTCGGCCGCGCGGTCGAGCGCTACCCGGGACTCGTCGCCGAGGTCGGGGCGAGCGCGCTCGCCGCCGGCGGAAAGCGGCTGCGACCGGCACTCGCGTTCCTTCGTCCGCGCCCGACGGCGAGCCGCCCCTGGCGGCGGGCGTCGCGGTCGAGCTCGTCCACATGGCGACGCTCGTCCACGACGACCTCATCGACGGCGCGGCTGTGCGGCGCGGCCGCGCGGCCGCGTGGAGTGAGCACGGCGAGGACGCGGCGAAGGCCGCGGGCGACTACCTCTTCGCCCGCGCTTCTCGGTGCTCGCGGAGACGCGGCGACGCCGAGCGCAGTCGCCGTGCTCGCCGACGCGTCGCTCGCGCTCGCGCGCGGGGAGGCGATGCAGCGGCGCCAGCGCCACGACCCCGACACGACGGTCGACGACTACCTCGAGCGCTGCTCGCTCAAGACCGGGAAGCTCTTCGAGGCCGCATGCGTGCTCGGCGGTGGAACCGGCGAGTACGGCCGCCTCCTCGGGATCGCGTTCCAGATCGCAGACGACGTCCTCGATTGCACCGGGGAGACCATCGAGACGGGAAAGGTGCCCGGGACCGACCTGCGCGACGGGACGCCGACGCTGCCGCTGCTCCTCGCGGCGCAGCAGGATCGCGGTCGTCCGCGAGGCGCTCGCCGGCGGCCCGAAGGAGGGCGCACTCGTCCGTGTCGCGGCGACCGGTGCGCTCGACCGGTCCCGCGAGCTGGCGCTCCACTACGCTTCGGAGGCCAGGTCCTGCCTCGACGGGGCCCCGCGCCGCGACGAGCTCGAGGCACTCACGTGGGCCGTCGTGGAGAGGAGAAGCTGATCGCCGTTCTGGAGCTCAAGACCCTGGAGCCGATCCGGGAGAAGGTCGAGGCCGGGGAGCGGCTCGACTTCGACGACGGCGTTGCGATCCTCGAGTCGGACGACCTGCTCGAGCTCGGCGCGCTGGCGGACCTCGCGCGTCGGCGGCGGGGAGGCACGGACGAGGCGTACTTCGTCCAGAACCTGTACGTGAACCAGACGAACGTCTGCCGCGTGAAGTGCAAGTTCTGTGCGTTCGCGGCGACGCGGAAGCAGGAGCATGCGTACACGCTCACGGCCGAGGAGCTCGTCGAGGACGTTCTCGTGCAGCGCGAGGTGACCGGGTTCACCGAGATCCACATGGTCAACGGCGAGAACCCGCACGTCGACTTCGCGTACTACCGCGACACGATTGCGTCGCTCCACGACGCCGTGCCCGACGTGCACCTCAAGTGCTACACGGCCTCCGAGATCCATCACATGACGACGCTGTCGGGCCTCACGCACGAAGAGGTCCTGCTCGAGCTGAAGTCAGCCGGGCTCGGCTCGCTCCCGGGCGGCGGCGCGGAGGTGTTCGCGGATCGAGTGCGCCGGCTCGTCGCGCCGGGCAAGGAGTCGCCGGAGATCTGGTTCCACGTGCACGACACGGCCCATCGCGTCGGGATTCCGACGCACTGCACGATGCTGTACGGGCACGTGGAGACGTACGAGGAGCGCGTCGACCACATCATCCGCCTGCGCGACCAGCAGGACCGCAGCGGCGGCTTCCTCGCATTCATCCCGCTCGCCTTCCATCCGGAGAACACCGTCTTCGAGCGTCGGGGGTGGCGGCACACGACCGGAGCCGACGACCTCAAGATGCTCGCCTTCTCACGGTTGATGCTCGACAACGTCCCGAACATCAAGGCCTACTGGATCATGATGGGGATGCCGCTCGCTGCCGTCGCTCTCCACTTCGGCGCGAACGACGTCCAGGGCACGGTCGTGCGGGAGGAGATCTTCCACGCCGCCGGCGCGCAGACCGAGACCGAGCAGAAGATCGACGAGCTCGTGCGCTTCGTGCGCGAGGCGGGACGCATCCCCGTCCAGCGCGACACCCTCTACAACGAGTTGCGCCGATGGTAGTGACCTCTCCAAGAATCCCGTCACGCGCTGCCGCTCCATCGGATTGGAGTCTCGGCGCGTTCGTGTTCGCTGCCGTCGGCTTCGGATGCTCCGTCCTGGTCATCTTCGGCAGCGACAGCGACCCGAGCCAGGTTGTGTGGCCGCTCGTCGTCGCTCCGATCGGCATCACGCTCGTGCCGCTCCTCGTGCCGCGGCAGGGTGCACGAATCGGAGCACTCGTCGCCCTTGGCTGCTGGTGCTTCCTGACCGGCTTCTCGATCGGAATGCTGCTGCTGCCGGCCCTTTTCGCCACGCTCATGGCGGCCACTCGGGACCTGTGAGCCGTGATGGCGCACCGAGCAAGCAGCCCAAGCCCCAGCCGGCAGCGGGGACACCGATCTGGGTGTGGGTCGTCTACGGCTTCGGGATCTTCGCTGGCGCCGTCTTCGTGTTCTCGGCTCTCTTCACGGTGGGAGCGCTGGTCCTTTCGAACGACGTCCCGGTCGCGACCAATGTCTCGACCCCGGCGATCGTCCTGTGGGGCGGGCTGATCGTGGCTGCGGTGGTGACGTGGATCATGCGGCGGAGGCAGCGGCGATGAGGTTGGGCCGCATCAGCTACGTGAACATGGCGCCGCTCTTCTACGGGCTCGAGGCCGACGTCGACGAGGTGACGGGCGTTCCGACGGAGCTCTCGCGGATGCTCCTCGACGGCGAGATCGACATCGCTCCGATCCCGTCGATCGAGTACGCGCGCAACGCCGATCGGCTCCGGATCCTGCCGCGCGTCTGCGTGTCCTCGGAGGGCGCCGTCGATTCGATCCAGCTGATCACGCGGATGCCCTTCAACCAGGTGCGATCGGTGGCGGTCACGCCGGAGAGCGCGACCTCGGTGGTGCTGACCCGGATCCTTCTTCCCAAGGCCGAGATACTGCCGCTGGGCTTGGAGGCCGACGCGAAGCTCCTCATCGGCGACGCGGCGCTCCACAGCGCGTACGAGGATCCGACTCCGCACTTCGACCTCGGACGGCTCTGGCTCGAGAAGACGGGGCTGCCGATGGTCTTCGCGGTGTGGGCGGCGCGTGAGCCGATCGTCGACGGGCTCGTCGAGCTGGAGCATGCGCTCGTCGCTTCGGTCCGGCTCGCCCGCTCGGAACCCGAGCTGCTCGCACGCAAGGCGAGTGACACGTACGGGTATCCCGCCGGCTTCCTCGCGCGGTACTTCGAGAAGCTGCGCTACAGCTTCGGGCCACGCGAGCGTGCCGGTCTGTACACGTTCTTCGAGATGGCCCGCGACGTGGGGCAGCTCGACCACGTTCCGGAGCTGCGGTTCGTGCGCGAGGAGGTCGCGGCGTGACGATCGCCGTGGAGGTGCCCACCGTCGGAGACGTCCTGGAGAAGGCGCTCGACGGGGAGCGCATCTCAGACGAGGACGCGATCACGCTCCTGCGCTCGCGCGACCTGGTCGCGGTGGGTCGGGCGGCGAACGAGATCCGCGGTCGCATGAACGATCCGTCGCGGGTGACGTTCATCGTCGACCGGAACCTCAACTACACGAACGTCTGCGTCACGGACTGCGACTTCTGCGCCTTCTACCGTCGGCCGGGTGACGTGCGCGAGGGCTACCTCCTGCCGAAGCCGGTGATCTTCAAGAAGATCGAGGAGACGCTCGCGATCGGCGGTACCGGGCTCCTCATGCAGGGAGGCCATCACCCCGATCTCGGGATCGACTTCTACGAGGACCTCTTCCGCTCGATCAAGGCGCGCTACAAGATCCATCTCCACGCCCTGTCGCCGCCGGAGATCCAGCACATCGCGCGGCGCTCGAAGCTCACGATCCCGGAGACGCTCACAAGGCTCCGCGATGCGGGGCTCGACTCGGTTCCGGGCGGCGGTGCGGAGGTCCTCGTCGACCGTGTCCGGCAGATCATCGCCCCCAAAAAGACGAAGTCGGAGGAGTGGCTCGACGTCATGCGCCAGGCGCACCGGCTCGGGATGTCGACGACTGCGACGATGATGTACGGCCACGTCGAGACGCTCGAGGAGCGCGTCGAGCACATGCGGAAGATCCGCGAGCTGCAGGACGAGATGCACGGCTTCCGCGCGTTCATCTCCTGGACGTTTCAGCGTGACGGGAACCGGATGGACGACATGGTCTCGGACGAGGACATGCCCACCTCGTTCGACTACCTGCTCACCCAGGCCGTCTCCAGGATTTACCTCGACAACGTCCCCCACATCCAGTCGTCATGGGTGACGCAGGGCATGAAGGTGGGCCAGGTCGCGCTCGGCTTCGGCGCGGACGACATGGGCTCCGTGATGATCGAGGAGAACGTTGTCTCGGCCGCCGGAACGACCCATCGCACGACGACGGACGAGCTCGTGCACCTCATCAGGGCCATGGGAAAGACCCCGGTCCAGCGCGACACGCTGTACCGCGACGTCAAGGTCTGGAGCTGACCGGGCAGTCGCCCGGCGCGGCTGTTCGAATCCTGTAAGACGCTGCAAATCGGCATTTCGGGTTGGACGACGCTCGGCTACCCTCGCGGGGCCGTGCCCCGCCGCCTCGCCCTCGCCGCCGCGCTCGCGGCCTTCGTCGCAGCGCTCTTCGCGACACCTGCCGAGGCTCAGCCGGTCCCGCTGTTCCCGGGCGCGACGTACGAGCGCAGCGTGCAGTTCACGCCGCACGGTCCGGTCGCGATTCACGTCGTCCGCGGCCCGCGCCCGGTCGGCCTGTACCGCCTCAAGCCGGTCCTCTCGAACGGCTCCGTCGTCCTGCGCGAGACCGTGTCCTCGATGCAGCGGCGGCTGGCCTCGCAGGCGACGTCGGTCGGCGTGAACGGCGACTACTTTGCGCCGCGCGATGGTCGGCCCAGCGGCATCTTCATGTCGGACGGCGTCCTGGCGACGCCGCCGAACTCGGCGCGCTCGAGTGCCGGCGTGACGCTCGACGGTCTGCTGGACGTGCGGCGGGTGAGCTTCCGTGGGACCTGGCGTGGCTCCGGACAGCGGCGGGCCCTCAACTTCCTGAACAAGGAGCCGGGGACGAACGGCATCTCCCTCTTCACCTCGGACTGGGGCTCGGCGACACCCCGCGTGGCGGGCTCGTTCGCGGTGGTGCTCGGCTCGTTTCCCCCAGCGACTCCGAACACCGACCTTGCCGTTCCGGTCACCGCAGCGTCGGTCGGCGGCTCGGTCCGCATCGAGCCCGGGACTGCGGTGCTCGTCGCGCGCGGGAACGCCGCGGCAAAGCTCGAGGCAGAGGCGCAGCCGGGCACGGTCGTGACGCTGCGCCTGATCCTGCAGCCCGACTGGTCGGTGGTCTCGGACGCGATCGGCGGCGGACCGATCCTCGTTCGTGACGGCGTCCCCGTCTACCGGTCGAACGAGGCCTTCACGACGTCACAGCTCGCTCCGCGGGGGCCGCGGACCGCAATCGGTCAGCGCGCCGACGGAGGGATCGTGCTCGTGACGACCGACGGCCGCCAGCCCGGACTTTCGGTCGGCATGACGAACTTCGAGCTTGCGCAGACGCTCGTGCGCTTCGGTGCGGTGCGCGGGATGGGGCTCGACGGCGGCGGCTCCTCGACGCTCGCGTTCGACGGAACCGTGCTCAACTCGCCCTCCGACGGGAGGGAGCGCGCGGTATCCACGGCGCTCATGCTCGAGTACTACGGAGCCTACGCGCCGCCGCCCTCCGAGCCCGTCGTCTCGCCGAACGGCGACGGCGTCGCGGAGACCGAGCAGCTCTCGTACAAGCTCGTGCGTCCCTCGAACGTCACCGCGACCCTGACCGCACCCGACGGCACGATCGCGTGGCAGGACTCGTCCGCCCACGAGCCGGGGGCCTACGACGTGGCGTTCCCGCCCGCTCCCGCACCGCCGCCGGAAGGCGTGCCGCCGACGCAGACGGAGCCGCTCGCCCCTGCCGAGGGGCGATGGTCGCTCAACGTGTCCGCGACCGACGACCAGGGGCTCTCCTCGACGACGACGCGCCGGTTCGCGGTCAACTCCACGCTGGGCTCGCTCGGCGTCACGCCGGTACGGATCGCCGTACGCAAGACCGGAGGGCACGCGGAGATCCGGTGGTCGCAGGCGCGCGCCGCAAGGGTGAAGGCCACGGTCGAGACGCCCGAGGGCATCGTCGTCCGCACGGTCTCGAATGCGTCCCTACCTGCAGGCGAGCAGACGGTCGTCTGGGACGGACGTGGCGGGAATCGCAAGCCGGTGGCCGGCGGCCGCTACGTCGTCCGTGTCGCCGCGCAGAACGAGCTCGGGCTCGTCTCGCTGACGCAGGCGATCACGGTTCGGCGAGTCGCGGGCTAGCGAGGCTCGCAACTAGAGTCCGCCGTCGTGCTCGTCGCCTCGACACTGAGCGGGCTGACCGACGCTGTCACCTCCGCGATCGGCGACTACGGGCTCTACGCGGTCTTCGCGCTCATGGCGCTCGACGCGGTGTTCCCGGCGGCCAGCGAAGCGGTCATGGTGTACGCCGGGGCGCTCGCGGCCGGGGCGTTCGCCAACCAGGACGTCGTCCTCTTCGGGACGACGATCGACGAGGGGTGGCGCGCGTACGTCGCCGTCGCGCTCGCCGGGACGATCGGCTACACGGTCGGCGCGATCATCGGCTGGGCGATCGGCCTGTACGGCGGGCGCCCGTATCTCGAGCGTCACGGGAAATGGCTCCACCTCGACGAGGAGAAGCTCGACCGCGCCGAGAGGTGGTTCGAGCGCTGGGAGGACTGGGCCGTCTTCCTCGGCCGGCTCACTCCGGTCATCCGGTCGTTCGTCTCGATACCGGCGGGTGTGATGGAGGTGCCGTTCGTCCGCTACACGCTGCTCACGCTGATTGGCTCGGCGATCTGGTGCTTCGCCTTCGCGGGCATAGGATTCGCCCTCGGCGCGAGCTGGGAGGACTTCCAGCACGCGTTCCGATACGTCGACTACCTCGTCGTCGCTGCGGTCGTTGCCGCTGTCGCGTGGCTCGTCTGGCGCCGCGTGCGGAAGCGGCGACGCCGTGTCGCCGAGGACTCGTCGGGCGCCTGATGAACCAGGAAGCAACGAACCCGAAGCTAGACTCGCCCGCGTGACTCAGCAGATTCCGCTCATCGACGTCAAGGCGCAGTACGCGCCGCTGATTCCCGAGCTCGAGGAGCGGTTCCGAGCGGTCCTCGACTCGGGTCGCTTCATCTTCGGACCTGAGGTCGAGGCGTTCGAGCACGAAGCTGCTGCGTACCTCGGCGTGCCGCACGCGGTCGGCGTCGCCAACGGAACCGATGCGCTGATCCTGGCACTCGAGGCCATTGGGATCGGCCGCGGCGACGACGTGATCTGCCCTGCATTCACGTTCTACGCGACCGCTGAGGCGATCGCCCGCGTGGGCGCGACACCGGTGTTCGCGGACATCGATCCCGCGACCCTCAACCTCGATCCCGAGGACGTCGCGGCCCGGATCACGCCTCGGACGAAGGCGATCGTGCCCGTGCACCTCTTCGGCCGTCCCGCTCCCGTCGCGGAGCTGGCGACGCTCGGCCTGCCGCTGATCGAGGACGCGGCACAGGCGTTCGGCGCGGAAGGCATCGCGCAAACGGGAATCTGCTCGACGTTCAGCTTCTTCCCCACGAAGAATCTCTTCGCTCTCGGCGACGGCGGGCTCGTGAGCTCCCTCGACGACGAGGTCGCCGCACGTGTTCGCAAGCTCCGCTTCCACGGCTCCCGGGACAAGCAGACGTTCGAGCTCATCGGGACGAACTCGCGGCTCGACGCAGTGCAGGCCGCGATGTTGCGTGTCTTCCTCCCC
Source organism: uncultured Gaiellaceae bacterium (assembly GCA_963778725.1). Classification (GTDB taxonomy): domain Bacteria; phylum Actinomycetota; class Thermoleophilia; order Gaiellales; family Gaiellaceae; genus GMQP-bins7. The sequence goes on along the minus strand of CAVZVL010000016.1, from coordinate 233,091 downwards.
CGTCTCGCCGGCTGGAACGAAGCCCGTCGTGAGGCCGCCGCGCGCTACGCGGAGCTCGGCCTCGATGAGCTGGTCGAGACTCCCGTCGACGAGCCGGGCCACGTGTACCACCTGTACGTCGTGCGCTCTACGCAGCGTGCCGAGATCGCCTCGGCGCTCACCGAGGCCGGAATCGCGAGCGCTTCGTACTACGTGACTCCGCTGCATCTCCAGCCGGCGCTCGCGTATCTCGGGGTCGCCGAAGGCTCGCTCCCCGAGACTGAGCGTGCGGCCGCCGAGAATCTCGCCCTTCCGATGTGGGGCGGCATCGATCGAGCGCAGCAGGAGCGCGTCGTCGACGCGGTTCGCTCGGTCGCCGGCGTACCCGCCTAGGCATGCGTAGCCCCGTCAATCGGCACCGCTTGTGGCAGGTCGCCGTCGACGCGGCGTTGGTCGCCGCGGCTTGGATCATCTCGTGGTACGTCCGCTTCGATGGGGACTGGCCTCGCTACTACGATCGCTACCTCGACTGGGACGTCGTCGTTCTCGTCGTCGGCGTCACGCTGCCCGTGTTCATCGCGTTCGGGTTCTACAACCGCTGGTGGCGGTACGTCTCGACGCAGGACATGTGGGGTGTGCTCCGCGGTGTCGCGGCAGCCGTGGTCGCGTGTTTCCTCGTCTTCACGCTCCTCGACTTCCACCCGGCGAAGGTCCCGCGCGGGATCTGGGTCATCGACCTGCTGCTCCTGCTCGCGTTCGCCATGGGGGTACGGCTTCTTGCCCGCACGCTGATCGAGCGCCCCTCGGCTGGCACGATCGTCGCTCGCGGCCGCGAGGTGCTCCTCGTCGGCGCCGGCGACGCGGCGCAGCTGATGCTCCGCGAGATGCTCCGCAACCCGTCGCTCGGCTACACGCCGATCGGGCTCGTCGACGACGACCCGCGCAAGAAGAACCTGCGGCTGCACGGCGTCCGGGTCCTCGGGACGACCGCCGAGCTCCCCGCGCTCCTCCGCGAGCGCCGGCCGGACGAGGTGCTGATCGTCATCCCGTCCGCGTCCGGCGACGTTCGCGAGCGGATCGTCGCTATGGCACGCGCCGAGTCGATTCCTGTGAAGACGCTGCCGAACCTGCACGAGCTCATCGCCGGCGACTTCAACCTCACCGGGCAGATCCGCCCCGTCGAGGTCGAGGACCTCCTCGGTCGCGAGCCGGTGGAGGTCGACCTCGCATCGATCGCCGGCTACCTCGCAAACGAGGTCGTGCTCGTGACCGGCGCGGGCGGCTCGATCGGGTCCGAGCTCTGCCGCCAGATCGCCCGCATGAAGCCGACGCGCCTCGTCCTCGTCGACAACGGCGAGCCGGGGCTCTTCGAGATCGAGCGCGAGCTCGTCGGCGAGCGGAGCTTCCACGCAACCGCGGCCGTCCTCGCGGACGCGGGCAACGCGACGAAGATGCGCCAGGTCTTCGAGAAGTACCGCCCGGCGGTGGTGTTCCACGCCGCGGCCTACAAGCACGTCCCGCTCATGGAGGCGAACCCGCTCGAGGCGGTCCGGAACAACACGCTTGTCACGCGGACGGTCGCCGACATCGCGGCCGAGTTCGGCGCGAAGCGCTTCGTGCTCGTGTCCACGGACAAGGCGGTGAACGCGAAGACGGTCATGGGGCAGTCGAAGGCGGTCTGCGAGTGGATCATCGAGTCCGGGGGCCATCGCGACGACACAGGAACGAGGTTCTGCGGCGTCCGCTTCGGGAACGTTCTCGGCTCGTCGGGAAGCGTGATCCCGATCTTTCGCAAGCAGATCGCGCGCGGCGGACCGGTCACCGTCACGCACTCGGACATGACGCGCTTCTTCATGACCATCCCGGAGGCGGTGCAGCTGATCATCCAGGCCGGCGCGATCGGCGGTCGCGGCCAGGTCTACGTCCTCGACATGGGCGAGCCGGTGAGGATCACCGACCTCGCCGAGACGATGATCAGGCTCTCCGGCAAAGAGCCGGTGAGGGACATCGCGATCGAGTTCGTCGGGCCGCGCCCGGGCGAGAAGCTCCACGAGGAGCTCTGGTCCGAGACCGAGACGGTCTCACCCTCGTCCCATCAGGCGATCATGCTCGTGACCCGCCCGCCGATCGACCCGGACTGGCTCGAGGTCGAGCTGGACGAGCTCGCGCGCCTCGTCGAGGCGGGAGAGACGCTCGAGGCGATCGGCCGCCTGACCGCGCTCGTCAGTGCTCCGCGTCGCAACGGCGTGCTCGAAGAGGCTGCGGGCGCCGCCGAGGCGACGCCCGCGCAAGAGACCGTCTAGCTGCCCTCTACGGCAGGTAGTAGTTCGGGTTCGGCATCTTGAACGTCTTGTCGGCGAACCCGCCCTCGAGGTCCGAGAACTGGTCGCCGAAGTCGGCCACGATGTCGTAGCCCTGCGACTCGATGTACGCGCGCGTGCCGGACTTGTACGGGATCGTCGCGCAGGACGCGTTCGCGGCGATCGCCGCAGCGCAGAACTCCGGCTTGTTCAGATACGCGGGATACTGGTTCGGCGTCATTGCCGTGCCGGTCGCCGGCTTCGTGAACAGACCGTCCGTGAAGGGTGCCAGCAAGGGATGCCCGGTGTTGATCGGCGTCGGCGCCGGGTAGCCGGCGTCGATCTCCGGCACGGTCGCCCCGGAGTAGTTCACCGACGTGAGGTTCGAGAATCCGGCCGCTACGTCGTTCTGAAGGTTGGCGACGGTGGCCTGGTGCTGTGAGTCGCCGCGCCCGGTGATCCAGAAGATGGCGTACCCGAGGTCATGGGCCTTGTTGACCAACTCGAGCATGCCCGGTGTGCCCGGGAACATGTTTCCGGTGAACGCACCGCTCGTCAGGCCAACGAAGTTCCCGTTCGTCGTCGGGTTGAAGTCCCAGTTCGAGAAGAGCTCGTAGTTCCACGTCGTCAGCGTCGTGTCGTCGACATCGAGCACGATCGCCCTTCTCGGGACTTTTGCTCGCGCCGCCAACCAGTCCTGACCCTGTTTCGCCACCGAGCGCGCCTCGGCCGCGTAGTTGCTGTCCTGGTTGAGCGGATGGGTCCAGCCGCCGGTTGCAGACGACCCGGTCGTGGCACTGTGGTCGCCGTAGTAGTTCTTGGCGTAAGCCCGAGCGACGTCGATGTTCGTCATCTGCCCCTCGGAGTTCGGCGTGTAGTCGAGGTTGGCGGGCTGGAGGCCGGCGACGGCGCCCGCGCCGATCGCGAGCGCGGCGACGGCCAGACCGGCGAGCGCCAGCCCAAGCGTGCGTCTCTTCATCTTCGATCTCCCCTTTCCCCTGCCTTGATTGGAACAGCGCGACCTTAACCGGTTGGAGACATTCCTGCTACCGCTCGAGTGCGGTGAGCAGCAGGTCGAGCAGGACTGCCGGATCGCGCTCGGTAGGCGTGCCCGGCGCGGCCCGTTTCTCGACTGCGAGCTCGTCCGCGGACGTGAGCCTGCGCAGCCTTCCCTCCTCCATGAGACGCGTATCTACCGCGCCGAGCCGTCCTGCAAACGTCGTGTAGACCGGGACGCCGAGCGCGACCGCCTCGCGGTTCATGGTCCCTCCCGCCGAGACGACGAGGTCGGAGAGGGCGACGAGGCTCTGCGCATCGACTGCATGCTCGGGCACGACGACCGACGGGAGCTCGCGTCCCACGATCTCGACCCGTTGCTCGGCCGTGCGCGGGAGGACGACGGCCCGCACCGCAGTGGTCGCGACCCAGGCGCTCGAGCACGTCGCCGAACAGCGGATTCGCCTCGCGGTGGTAGAGGGAGACGTCCGGCGGCGTCCGGACGACGACGAGGATGTGTTCGCCCGCGACGCCGACGTGGTCCAGGACTCCCGTGTCCGGTACGAACCCGTGCAGGTAGTACTCCTCCTTCAGTCCCGGATAGCGGCGAACCTTCGCGGCGTGCGCGCCGAGCCCGTCCAGGCGGTCCTGTGGGATCGCGTCCGGAACGATGACCCGGTGCGCCGCGCGGCAGCCGAATCCGTGCTGGACACGCGCGAACTCGTAGTCGAAGGCGTACGAGGACGGGATGCCGAGCGAGCGCGCGATCATCGGCAGTTCGTGCGAGGCGTGCGAGAGGGCGATGTCGAAGCCGCGGCCCCGCGCGTAGCGGCGCAACGCACGCAGCCGACCCCCCATGGCGCGTGCTTTGCCGAGGGCGCCTGCGCCGCCGTGCCGAGGGCCGACCACCTCGTGCTCGATTCCGTGGAGAGAGAGCAGCTCGGTCGTCTGGGCGTACTCACGCGTCGTCACGTGCACGTCGTGGCCCCGCTCGAGCAGCAGTGCGACCAAGGGTCGGAAGAACGGCACCTGCGGCGAGTTCGAGACGTCGATCCAGGCGCGCACGCAGGGACCCTACCAGCACGTCTGCATAGAGCAGACTAAATGGTCTACATGGAGTAGACAGAACGGTTTGCAGAGGGCAGACTGTGGTCGTGCAGAGCAATCCCTTTCGCGTCTCGGGCGAGCTCGACCCGGGCGACATGATCGACCGCGAAGGCGAGGCGGCTCGCCTTCTCGCGCTTGCGGAGGGAGGGCACGCGTCGCGCCTCGTCGCTCCGAGGCGATACGGCAAGACGAGTCTCCTCCGGCGGGCCCAGCTCGACGCGGCGGGAACCGGCTGGGCGACCGCACTGGTCGACCTCGAAGGCGTTCTCTCGCTCTCGAGCCTCGTCGTCCGGATCGAGCGAGCCTACGACCGCTCGCTCAAGGGAGCCGTCCGGCGCACCGTCGATGCGCTCTTCCGGTCCTGGAAGGTCGGGCTCTCCCTCGGAGCAGGGGGCTTCACGGCTTCCCTGCAGTCGAATCCGCGTATCGATGTCGAGAGCGTCTTCCTCCGTCTCCTCGACCTTCCGACCAAGGTCTTCGAGCGTACCGGTTCGCGAAGCTTCGTCGCGTTCGACGAGTTTCAGGACCTGCTGCGGGTCGACGGCGCCGACGGCATGCTCCGGAGCGTCATCCAGCACCAGGCGGCAGTGGCGTCCTACGCGTTCGCAGGGTCGGCGCCGACGCTGATGGAACGCCTCTTCGAGGATCCCTCACGGCCGTTGCTCGACCATGCCGTTCCGGTTGAACTGCGCCCCCTTCCGGACGACGCGACCGCGCTGTTTCTCGAGGATCGGTTCCGTCGCACCGGACGCGATATCGGCAACGCACTCGATCCCCTCCTCGTCTTCGCCCGCGGACATCCGCAGCGGACGATGCTGGTCGCTCACCACGTGTGGGAGCTCGTGCCGCAGGGATCGGTGGCAGACGAGGCGGCGTTCCTGGACGCCCGCGACGCAGCACTCGCGATCGCCGAGCCCGCTCTCCGGGCCCGCTGGGAGGCGCTCTCGGTGAACGAGCAGCGCGTCACGGTCGCGCTCGCGGTCCCGTCTCGCAGCCTGTACGCGGACGAGACGCTGCGGTTCCTGGGGCTGCGCAAGGGGAGCGTCGACCGAGCGCTCGCCGGTCTCGTCGGGAAGGCCGAGGCGCGCGTCTCCGACGCGGGGCCGGTCCTGACCGACCCGCTCCTCGAGCACTGGCTGGCAGAGCGCGGTTGGTTCTGACGGATAACGTTCGCTTATGGACACGCGTCAGCTCGCCGCATTCTGCGCCGTCGTCGAGCGCCGCAGCTTCTCGCAGGCTGCCGAGCGCCTCGGTGTGACGCAGCCTGCCGTCTCACTCCAGGTCCGCGCGCTCGAGAAACGCCTCGGGACGCAGCTCCTCGACCGCTCTGGCCGGCGCGTGGAGCCGACCGAGGCGGGCTGGCGCCTGTACCGCGGCGCACAGCGCATGCTCGCGCTCGAGGATCAGCTCGTCGCCGAGGTCTCGGCGTCGGGTGACGGAACGGTCGCGGGCGACCTCGTTCTCGGCGCCTCGACTGGTCCTGCGGCAGTTGCCGTCCCCGTCGTGCTGGGCGAGTTCCAGCGCATCTACCCGGACGTGCGCGTCTTCCTCACCGTGTCCGACACGCACTCGGTCGTGGAGCGCGTTGCCGCACGCGAGCTCGAGCTCGGGATCGTCGGAGCGGCACGACGGCATCGAGGCGTGCGCTTCGAGCCGTTCTTCTCCGACCAGGTGATCCTCGTGTGTCCGCCCGGCCATCCGTTCGCGGGCCGCACGATCGGCCTCGACGAGCTCCGCGAGGGTCCGCTCATTCTCATGCAGGAGGGGGCGGGCGTTCGCCAGATCGTCGAGGACGCCCTGCGCCGGCAAGGCGTCAAGCTGCGCGATCTCGACGTGCGGCTCGAGCTCGGTCTTCAAGAGTCGGTACGACGCGCCGTCGAGGCGAGCTACGGGGTTACGTTCATCTCGCGCACCGCCGTGGAGTCCGATCTCGCCGCGGGTCGCCTCGCGGAAGCGCGCGTCGAGGGCCTCGACGCGACGCGCCAGATCTCGTTGGCCTCGGCGGCCGGCCGCGCTCGAACGAGGGTCGCAGACGCATTCGTCGCGTTCGCGCGCGAGCGGCTCGCCTCGTGATCGTCCGCTGGGGGATCGATCAGGTCGGCCTGCTACTCACCGAGCTCGGGATCGAACGTCCCCTCCTCGTCACGAGCGCGCGCTTCGCCGATGTCGACGTTCCGGTCGCGGACCGGTTCAGCGGCGTTCGCCGCCACTCCCCGGTGGACGTCGTCGCCGCTGCCACCGCAGCCGCGGCGGGATCCGATGGTCTTCTCGCCGTCGGTGGCGGCAGCGCCGTGGACACAGCCAAGGCGGTGTCCGCTGCGACCGGAGAGCCGCTCGTCGCGATCCCGACGACCTACGCCGGCGCTGAGTGGACGGAGTACTTCGGCATGCGGGACGAAGCGCGCCGCGCGAAGACCGGTGGGTCGGGAGCGAACACCGTCGCGGTTGTGTACGAGCCGGCTCTCACGCTCGACCTTCCGGTCGGGGAGACGGTCGGCACTGCCCTCAACGCGCTGGCGCACTGCGCCGAGGCGCTCTACGCCGGACCGCTCGAGGACGCGACTGTCGGCGCCACGCTGATCTCGCGCGCGCTGCCCGAAGTCGTGGCGAACGGGCGGGACGTCGATGCGCGAACGCGGCTGCTCGAAGGCGCAATGCATGCGGGGATGGCGCTCGCCGAGCGCGGACTCTTCCTCGCTCATGCGATGGCCCAGGCGCTCGGCGGGCGGTACGGCGCGCCGCACGGCGCCTTGAACGCGCTGTGTCTCGCTCCCGCGCTCCGCTTCAACGAGCCGGTCGTACCGGCGGCGCTCGCCGCTCTCGCAACTGCACTCGACGCCGACGACGCGCCTGCCCATGTCGAGGAGCTCGCGCGGCTCGGCGGCTTCGAGCGTCTCCGTGACCTCGGAATACCCGAGGACGAGCTCGTCGCGGTCGCGGTCGAGGTTGCGCAACGGCCCGGTGCACGCTCGAACCCGCGACCGGCCAGCCCCGACGAGATCTCGGCACTGCTCCACTCGATCTGGTGAGGCGTTGACGAATTCGCCGCTGGGACGGACGATGTGGCCATGGTCGTCGAGTACGCAGGGATCCTCGCCGCCGTCACGCTGATGGCGGTCACGCTGACCGGCGCCTACGGCAAGAACGTCACGGCCGTCTTCGACACGAGCAGTGTCGCGATTGCGGCTGTTGGGAAGGCCGCGAACGCGCAGAAGGTGTCGCCCGCAGCCGCAAAGAGCGCCTACCGGCGGGCTCCGTACAAGAAGCCTGCTCTGAAGTACCTCTACGCGCTCGGCTGGATCGGTGGGACGAAGAACCACGGCCAGTGTGGGCTCACGCTCCTCAGCCCGGACGCGGCTCGCGACGTTGCGACCGCGCAGATCCGCGAGAACGCGAAGCTCTCAGCTCAGCTGAAGCGGCGCGGCATCAGCGCAGTGACGGCGGCGACCGCTGTCACCAAGGGCGTCGTCTCGGCCTGCGACTGAGCGTCAGTCGGCGGCCGCCCGCCGCCCGCCCATGATGCGCCGGAGGCTGACGATCCCGAGGATCGTCTCGCCGTCGACGACAGGGAGGTGGCGAAAGCCTTTGTCGAGCATGATCGTCTGGGCCTCCTCGAAGGTCATGTCGGCCGGCGCCGTGACCGGATCCTCGGTCATCCACTGACGCACGCGTGCGTCGCTCGTGTGCACGCGGGCCGCCATCGCGCGCAGCATGTCGCGCTCGGTGAGGATGCCGATGAGGCGGCCGAAGTCCTTCACGACGACGGAGCCGACGTTCTGCGCGCTCATCCGCTCCGCCACCTCGCCGAGCGTGTCTTCGGGAGCGACGGTGATGAAGGTCGGCTTGACGATTTCGCCCAGGGTTCCCATGAGCGGGGGAGTCTAACCCCTTTACGGATGGAAGTGTTGTGTCGATCCTGCGTCAGAAGAATAACGGTGGCTAATGACAGGAATAAGGATCTGAGGTAGGATCCGGCCCATGCGCCCGCGCGCCTCCTTCGACGTGCTCGTCATCGGAAGCGGTGCCTCCGGACTCGCTGCGGCGGACGTCGGCCGTCCAGGCGGACGCGCAGGTCGCGATCGCGACGAAGACGACGCTCCAGGCGTGCAACTCCGCGAAGGCCCAGGGCGGAATTCAGGCCGCGTTCGGCGAGGACGACTCCCCCGAGCTCCACGCCGAGGACGTGATGCGCAGCTCGCACGACACGGCCGATCCGCGTCTCGTCGAGGTGCTGACGAGCGAGGCGCAGTCCGCGATCCACTGGCTCGAGGGGCTCGGCGTCGAGTTCACCCGGGAGTCGCCCAATGGCGCGAATGGCCGAGGCCATTCGCGCGCCGGTGGCTACAGGCTCGCTCGCTGCGGCGGGGCGTCGCGCAAGCGGCTGCTCCAGGTCGGCGACCGGACCGGGCACGCGATCACGAAGGCCCTCCGCGAGACGTTCGAGGAGAGCGCGGGCGAGGAGCTCCCGCACCACGCGCTCCGAACGCTCGAGCCTTCTGCAGGCGGCTGGGTTGCGTCCTTCGAGACGAAGGAGGGGCCTGCCGCGATCGAGGCCGGCGCAGTGGTTCTTGCCGCGGGCGGACGGTGCTTCGCCGAGGCAGAGGCGCGGGGCGAGCTGTCCACGAACCACCCGAACGCCACAGGCGAGGTGACGCGGATCGCGATCGAGGCCGGCGCCGAGGTGCGCGACCTCGATGCCCTCCAGTACCACCCGAACGGCGGTGCGTGGCCCTCGACGATGCAGGGCTACTCGATCCCGGAGACCACCCGCGCGTACGGCGCGGTCCTGCTCAACGCCGACGGCGACGAGTTCACGGACTCGCTCGGCGCTCGCGACACCGTGTCGCAGGCGATCGTGGACGAGGTGGTGGCGGGTCGTGGCGTGGAGACGCCGGACGGTCGCCCGGCGGTCTGGCTCGACACCACCCGGATCGCCCCCGAGGATGCCGAGATCTCGCTTCCCTACATGCTTCGCCGGTATCGCGGCGCGGGTATCGACCCGCTGGCGGAGCCGATCTACACGTACCCCGTCCTCCACTACCAGAACGGTGGGCTCGTGATCGACGAGCACGCGGAGACGACCCTCGGAGGCGTCTTCGCCTGCGGCGAGATCGCGGGCGGCACCCACGGAAGGAACCGCATGATGGGCAACTCGCTGCTCGAGTGCGCCGTCTTCGGACGGCGGGCAGGCGCGGCGGCCGCGGAGAGGGCGCACGCATGAGCGTCGTGACGACGGATCTCGACGCCGCAGTCGCCGACGCCGCGGCGCATCTCTACGTCTGGGCGCTGAAGGACATCCCGCAGGACCTGCGCGATGCACTCGGCGACGCAGCCGGCCGCGAGACCTCGGTCACGGGTCAGCGCGTGCTGCAGACGATCCTCCGCAACGTCACCGTCGCCGAGGACGAGAAGAACCTCGTCTGCCAGGACACCGGCATCGCCGTCTACTACTGCAAGGTCGGCGAGCACTTCCCGCTCCATCCCGCGCGGATCTACGCCGCGCTCAAGGACGGCACCGAGCGCGCGACCGTCGAGCATCCGCTGCGCTCGAACACGGTCCACACGCTCACGCGCGAGAACACCGGGCCGAACGTTGGCTACCGCGTCCCGATCGTGCACTGGGACTTCGTCCCTGACTGGGACGGCCTCGACGTCAAGTGCGTGCCGAAGGGCTCGGGCTCGGAGAACATGAGCTTCCTCAAGATGTGCGTTCCCGCCGACGGGGTTACGGGGATCAAGAAGTTCGTCCTCGAGTCGATCGTCGGCGCCGGTGGCAAGCCGTGCCCGCCGGGGATCGTCGGCGTCGGAATCGGCGGCTCCGCCGACTACGCGATGCACCTGGCGAAGGAGGCGATCGCGCGGCCTGTCGGCACGCGCAACCCAGACCCGCTCGTCGCCGAGCTCGAGCAGGACCTGTACGGGCTGCTCAACGAGACGGGCATCGGGCCGATGGGGCTCGGCGGCGACGTGACCGTCCTCTCCGTCCACGTCGAGCACGCCGACACGCACATGACGCTCAACCCCGTCGCCGTGAACTACCAGTGCTGGGCCGCGCGGCGCGCGTCGGCGCACGTCGCCGCCGACGGCACGACGACGTTCGAGAGGGACGCGTGATGGCGACGCACGAAGTCACCTTCCCCGTCACCGACCCGGCCGAGATCCTGAAGCTCCGCGCCGGCGACGAGGTGATCGTCCAGGGTCACATCATCGGGATCCGCGACCGCACGCAGATCCGGATCTTCGACCAGGGGATCGAGCCGCCGATGGATCTCTCCGGCGCGTTTCTCCTGCACACGGCGCCGAACGTCCGCAAGCTCGGCCCCGGGAAGTACGAGAAGCTCTGCATCGGGACGACGACGAGCGCGCGCATGGTGCGCTTCACCGAGGGGCTCGGCTCGCAGTACGGCGTACGCGCGATCTGCGGGAAGGGCGGGTTCCCGGACGAGGCGATCGAGCCGATGCAGCGCCTGGGGATGGTCTACTTCGCCATCGTCGGCGGAGCGGCGGCGCTCGAGACGACGCAGATCGAGGAGATCGAGGAGGTCGCCTGGGAGGAGCTCATGCCCGAGTGCCTCTGGAAGTTCCGCGTGAAGGACTTCGGCCCGCTCACGGTCGGAATCGACGCCCACGGCGGCTCGCTGTACCGCGACGTCCAGGCCCGCGCCCACGAGAAGCTGGAGGAGATCTATGCACGCCTCTGACGAGCACTCGTTCCTCGACCGTGCCGACTGCGCGACGGCAAGCCGCGCGAGCGCGGCCTGACGCACGTCATGGACAAGGGCCTGAACCTCCGCGAGATCGAGGGGCTCTTCGACACGGCGGGCGAGTACGTCGACATCGTGAAGCTCGGCTGGGGTACGAGCTACGTCACGAACAACCTCGAGAAGAAGATCGCCCTCTACCGCTCGTTCTCGACCCCCGTCGTCTGCGGCGGGACGCTCTTCGAGGCGGTCTACGGCCAGGGCAAGATGGACGAGTTCAAGCGCTGGCTCGAGCACTTCCGCTTCTCGCACGTCGAGATCTCGGACGGCACGCTCGAGATCCCGCGCGAGCAGAAGCTCGAGCTGATCGCCGACTTCGCGCAGGACTTCGTCGTCCTCTCCGAGGTCGGCTCGAAGGACTCCGAGGTCAACATCGCGCCGTACCTGTGGGTGCAGTGGATCCGCGAGGAGCTCGACGCGGGCTCGTGGAAGGTCATCGCCGAGGGCCGCGAGGGCGGCACCGCGGGCATCTACCGCCCGACCGGCGAGCTGCGCACGGGTCTCGTCGACGAGATCGAGCACTCGATCTCGTTCCACGACCTCATCTGGGAGGCGCCGACGAAGTCCTCGCAGGCCTGGTTCGTCCGGCACTTCGGGCCGGAGGTCAACCTCGGGAACATCCCGCCCGACGAGGTCATCGCGCTCGAGACGCTCCGTCTCGGACTGCGCGCCGACACGCTGAAGGAGGTCTTGCTTGGCGATTCAAGCGCCGAGCCCGCCGCAACTCCCTGACCTCGACTTCGAGGCCGATGACGGCCGAGGAGCTGATCTCCTGGACGCACCAGTTCTTCTGGCCGCGCGTCTGCCTCACGTGCTCGTGGCAGAAGCAGTCGTCCGTGCTCGTGCACATGGTCGCCGAGCTCGGGCTGCGCATGGACACGGTCGAGCTCGACACGCACCTCTTCTTCCGCGAGTCGTACGACACGCGCGACGCGCTCGTCGAGCGCTACCAGCTCAAGCTCATCCAGCCCGCGCATCCCGACCGTCGCCGAGCAGCACCGCGCGGAGGGCCCGAACCTGTGGGAGCGCGATCCCGACCGCTGCTGCCACATCCGCAAGGTCGAGCCGCTCGTGAAGGCGCTCCAGCCGTACGACGCCTGGATCTCGGGCATCCGCCGCGACCAGTCGCCGAGCCGCGTCCGACACGCCGAAGATCGAGTGGTCGGAGCGGTACCAGGTCTTCAAGATCCATCCGCTCGCCGACTGGGACGAGAAGCGGGTGTGGGCCTACATCAACGTCAACGAGATACCCTCCAACCCGCTGCACGACGCCGGGTACCGCTCGATCGGCTGCATTCCGTGCACCCGTCCGACGAGCCCCGGACGAGGAGGAGCGCGCCGGTCGCTGGGCCGGCTCGGACAAGCTCGAGTGCGGCATTCACGAGAACACGCAACTCGAAAGGACGGCATGAGTCAGCACATCTACGCGCACGAGCATCCCGAGTCCGAGACCGACCGCGGCGGAGGCTTCACCCTCTGGTTCACGGGGCTCTCCGGCTCCGGCAAGACGACGATCGCGCACCTACGTCGGGCCCGAGATCGATCGCGCGGGGCCTCGTCGTCGAGTACCTGGACGGCGACACGGTGCGCACGCACCTCTCGAAGGGCCTCGGCTTCTCGAAGGAGGACCGCGACACGACACATCGAGCGGCATCGGCTGGGTCGCCTCGCGCATCACGCGCCAGGGCGGCGCCGTCATCGCGGCGGCGATCTCGCCGTACGAGCGAGACACGCGCCAACGCGCGCGCGCTGGTCGAGGAGCTCGGCCCCTTCGTCGAGATCTACGTCACGCCGTCGCGTCGACGAGTGCGCGCGCCGCGACGTGAACGGCCTCTACGCGAAGGCGTTCGCCGGCGAGATCAAGGGCTTCACCGGCGTCGACGACCCGTACGAGGCGCCGAGAGCGCCGGAGATCGTCGTCGACACCGAGGCGACTCGAGCGCGGAGGAGTCGGCCGCGCAGGTCGATCGCGAAGCTCGAGGAGCTCGGACTCATCCCGGCCAAGGTGACGGCGTGACGGCCGTCACGACCGACCGCCTGATCGCGCCGCACGGCGGCACGCTCGTCGACCGGACGGGCGAGGCGCCCGACGATCTCGGCTCGCTCGAGGTCGTCGCGCTCACCTCGCGCGAGCTCTCCGACCTCGACATGATCGCCTCCGGCGCGCTCTCGCCGCTCGAGGGCTTCATGGGCAAGGCCGACTACGAGCGCGTCGTCGACGAGATGCACCTCGCGAGCGGCCTGCCGTGGGCGCTTCCCGTCTGCCTCGCCGTCGACTCGGCGCCCGACGGGCGACCGCGTCGCGCTCGCGGACGAGGCCGGCCGGCCCGTCGCCGTGCTCGAGGTCGAGGAGACATTCGAGTACGACAAGGAGCGCGAGGCCGAGCACTGCTTCCGCACGACCGACGACGCGCATCCCGGGTGTCGCTCGCCTGTATGCGCAGAAGCCGCTCTACCTCGCCGGGCGCGTCACGGTGTTCGAGCGCGCCGCAGGCGGAGTTCCCGGAGCTCGCACGCGACCCGGCCGAGACGCGGCGGATCTTCGCCGAGCGCGGCTGGAAGCGCGTCGTCGGGTTCCAGACCCGCAACCCGATCCATCGCGCGCACGAGTACCTCACGAAGGTCGCGCTCGAGACCGTCGACGGCCTGCTCGTCCATCCGCTCGTCGGCGACACGAAGTCCGACGACGTCCCGGTCGACGTGCGCGTCGACTGCTACCGGACGCTTCTCGACGGCTACTACCCCGAGGATCGCGTGCTCCTCTCCGCGTTCCCGGCGGCGATGCGCTACGCAGGGCCGCGCGAGGCGGTGTGGCACGCGATCTGCCGCAAGAACTACGGCTGCTCGCACTTCATCGTCGGCCGCGACCACGCCGGCGTGGGCGACTACTACGGCACGTACGACGCGCAGCTCATCTTCGACGAGTTCGAGCCGCACGAGCTCGACATCGAGCCGATGTTCTTCGAGCACACGTTCTGGTGCAACGTCTGCGGCTCGATGGCGAGCACGAAGTCGTGCCCGCACGGACCGGAGGATCGGGTGTTCCTCTCGGGAACGAAGGTGCGTGAGATGCTCGGCGACGGTGAGGTTCCTCCGGTCGAGTTCACGCGGCCCGAGGTCGCCAAGGTCCTCATCGACGCGTATCGGCAGTAGGACGGAAGCGCCCCGTGACGTGGCAGCTCGACCCTCGCCGGGCTCCTCACGGGTCTCCTCGTCGGGATGACGGGGATGGGCGGCGGCTCGCTCATGACGCCCATCCTCGTCTTCATCTTCGGCATCCCGCCGTCGACCGCGATCGGCACCGACATCGCGCACGGCGCGGTGTTCAAGACGGTCGGCGCCGCCCAGCACCGGCGCATGGGGAACGTCCGCGCGCGGCTCGCGGGCTGGATGCTGATCGGCTCGATCCCGGCGTCGCTCGTCGGCGTCTGGCTCAACGAGCAGCTCACGGACCGCTACGGCGACGAGGCGAAGTCGGTGATGGGCCAGGTGCTCGGCGCCGCGCTGCTGTTCGGTGCGGTCGGACTCATCGCGAAGAGCCTCGTCCAGCCGGGCGGCCCGAGGGCGATCCCGACTGGGAGCTCACGACGCGCGACAAGGTCGCCGCGATCCTCATCGGCGCTCTTCGGCGGCTTCATCGTCGGGCTGACGTCCGTCGGGAGCGGCGTCTTCTTCGGGCTCACGCTGCTCGTCGTGTTCCCGCTCCGCGCGCACAAGGTCGTCGGGACGGACATCTTCCACGCGGCGATCCTCCTGTACGTCGCCGGAGCCGCGCACTGGGCGGCGGGGAACATCGACTTCGGGATCCTCGGCTGGCTCCTGCTCGGCTCGATCCCCGGCGTGCTCATCGGCGGCCGCCTGACGCTGTCGATTCCCGAGCAGCGGCTGCGGCTTCTCCTTGCCGGCAGTCCTCGGCCTCGCAGGGATCAAGCTGCTCGACGTCCCGTGCGCCGGGACGATCGTCGTCGTCGCGCTGTCGGCCGGCGCCGTCGCGCTCCTCGTCTGGCTCGCGCGTCACAGCTGGATCCGCTTCGTGCGCGGCCGCGACGCGCCGCGCCGTCTGCGCGAAGTCGCCCGGTAGCATCGCGCGGCGATGCGCACGGTCTGGGTCAGCTTCGACACGATCGGCCGCGACTGCCTCGAGGCGGCGGCGGAGTCTGGGCGCGGAGATCGTCGGCGTCGTCACGCTGCCGGGCCCGATCGACCCGAACCGCTCGGGTCAGTGCTCGTTCGACGAGGTTGCGGCGCGGCTGGGCGCCGCGCTGATCGAGACGCGGGACATCAACTCGCCGGAGACGCTGAACGCCGTCCGCGAGCTCGAGCCGGAGCTGATCTTCGTCGTCGGCTGGTCGCAGCTCGTGCACGATCCGTTCATCGCGCTCGCCCGCGGAGGGCGTGTTCGGGATGCATCCGACGCTGCTTGCCGCGCCATCGCGGGCGCGCGCCGATCCCGTGGGCGATCCTCGCCGGCCTCGCGCGCACGGGCGTGACGCTCTTCGAGATCGTCGACGCCACCGCCGACTCCGGGGCGATCGTCGGGCAGGTCGTCGTCGACATCGCGCCGGACGAGACGGCGACGACGCTCTTCGCAGCGCCTCGCCGACGCACATGTGCGAGCTCACGCGCGAGCTCGTGCCGCAGCTCGTGGCGCGGACGGCGCCGCGCATCCCACAGGATCCGAGCCGTGCGAGCTCGTGGCCGAAGCGGACCCCGGCCGACGGCATCATCGACTGGGAGACGCGTGCGCCCTACCTCTACGACTGGGTGCGGGCGCAGACGCGGCCGTATCCGGGGGCGTTCACGTTCCTCGGGGACGAGAAGGTGATCGTCTGGGGCGCGCGGCCCGTCGATCTCGAGGCGTCGACGCCGGCGGGCACGATCGTCGAGGTCTGCGTCCGCGGGCCTGTCGTCGCGTGCGGCGAAGGCGGGCTCCTGCTCGAGGAGGTCGAGACGAGGCGTGGAGCTTTGGACGTGGGGGCGCGGCTCGGATGAGACGCGTCCTCGTCTTCGCCGCGCACCCCGACGACGAGGTGCTCGGCATGGGCGGCACGATCGCCGTGCACGTCGACGCGCGGCGACGAGGTCCGCATCGTCGTCGTCACGGACGGCTCGTCGACGCAGTACCCGGGCGACGCCGAGACGCGCGCCGCAAGGAGGACGAGGCGCGTCCGTGCCGCCGCAGAGCTCGGCGTCACGGACTACGTGCATCTCGACCTTCCCGACATGCGCCTCGACACGCTTCCCCACGTCGAGGTCAACCGCGTCGTCGAGGAGCACGTCGGCGACTTCGCGCCGGAGGTCGTGTACACGCCGCATCCGGACGTCAACCGCGACCACCGGATGCTCTTCGACTCGGTCGCGGTCGCGACGCGTCCGCGTTCCGGGCCAGACCGTCCGGCGACTCTTCACGTACGCGCCGACCTCGAGCACCGAGTGGACGCCTGCGCCGCTGAACTGGTTCGTCCCGAACTGGTTCGTCGACATCACGGCGAGGCGATCGAGCGGAAGGTCGCGGCCTTCGCGCACTACGAGACGGAGCGGCGCGACTACCCGCATCCGCGGAGCGAGCGCGCGATCCGCGCCGCCGCCGAGTTCTACGGCGCGAGCTGCGGGTGCGAGCACGCGGAGCCGTTCGTCCTCGTTCGGGCCCTCGAGCCGGTGTAATTCCGCGCGTTGGCGCGGTGGCCCCAGCTCCTGATCGTCCTCGCCCTGCTCGGGGCGACGGCGGCCGCGTTCGCGGTCACGGAGCGGCTGAAGCTCGAGCGGAGCCCGGTCACCGGCACGCGTGTCGACCGCGTCTTCTCGCCGGTGTGCGAGTGCGCGCGCGACGTCGCGGTCATCTCGTTCAGTGCTCCGGCGGCGCGAGACCGTGACGCGTCGACATCCTCGACAAGGACGGCCGCTCGGTGCGCACGCTCGTCCGCAAGCGCCGCGAGCCTGCAGGCGCGGGTCTCGTACACGTGGGACGGGCGCGACGACGTCGAGCGGGTCGTTGCCGGAGGGCGTGTACCGGCCGCGCGTGCAGCTCGAGCGGAACGGCCGGACGATCGTCCTGCCGAACCCGATTCGGGTGGACACGACCGCGCCGATGATCACGCTCGTCCGTGTCTTCCCGCGTGTCTTCTCGCCCGACGGCGACGGCCGGCGCGATCGGGTGACGGCGAGCTACCGCATCGACGAGCGCGCGCGGGCCGTCATGCTCGTCGACGGCCGGCAGCGCGTGCAGAGCAAGTTCCAGCGGCTCGAGGGCAAGCTCGTCTGGTTCGGCCGGGTCAACGGGAGGACTGTTCGTCCGGGGACGTACGAGATCCGGCTGCGGGCCGTCGATCGTGCCGGGCAACCGCTCCATGCGGACTCGAGCCGTGCCCGTCCGCGTCCGGTTCGTCGAGCTTTCCCGCGAGCGGATCAAGGCCGTCGCGGGCAAGCGGTTCTCGGTGCGCGTTCTCACGCGACGCGAGTTCGTACGGCTGGCTCTTCGCCGGCGAGCGGGGAGTCGGCACGCGGCAGGTGCTCGTGCTGCGGGCGCCGGAGACGCCGGGGCCGTACACGCTGTACGTGACGGTCGGCGGCCGTGCGGCTCGCGCCGCCGTCGACGTCGTCGCGGCCCCGGCCCAGTGAGCCGGCCGCTCGTCGTTCTCGGCGTCAGCCGCTCGGGCACGACGCTGCTTCGCGTGATGCTCGACCGCTCGCCGGGGATCGCGATCCCGGACGAGTCGTTCTTCGTCCCCCTGCTCGCGCGTCGTCACGGCCGCACGATCGACGCCGAGCGCTTCCTCGACGACGTCGGCGCGGATCCCGACGATCCGCGACTGGGGCTGCGAGCGCGACGACGTCGCGCCGCGGATCCGCGTCGGGGATGGCGACCGGCGACGCGATCGCGGCGATCTTCGAGGCGTACGCCGAGAGGGCCGGCAAGCCGCGCTGGGGGGACAAGACGCCGATGTACATGCGCCACCTCCCGCTTCTCGAGCGCCTCTTCCCGGACGCGCAGTACGTCCACCTGATCCGCGACGGACGCGACGCGGCCCTCTCGTTCCTCGAGATGCCGGAGGGGACGTTCACGCGGACCTGGGCGCACCCGACGACGCCGGCGCGAGTTCGCCTGTCTGTGGCGCAAGGAGGTCGCGCGACGCGCGCGCTCTCGGTCGCCGCGTCGGCGCGGCCGCTACCACGAGGTGCGCTACGAGGAGCTCGTCGCCGATCCCGAGCGCGTCGTCGGCGCGATCTGCGCAGTTCGCCGAGATCCCGTTCGAGCCGGCGATGCTCGACTACGCGGGCGCGGTCGACGTGTCCGACGAAGCCGCATCAGCAGCGACTCCTGCGGCCGCCATGACCGCGGGCGTGCGGAGCTGGCGCGACGACATGTCTCGCCGCGGACGTCGAGGCGTTCGAGGCGGTCGCCGGCGACCTCCTCCGAGAGCTCGGCTACGACGTCGCGTCGTCGTCCCGCGGTCGGAGCGCCGAGCCGCGCTCGCCGCGGCCTGCGTACGACCTGCGGCTCGGCGCGTGGAACGTCAGCGGCGTCGTGCGTCCAGCGCTCGCCGCTCTGGCGGCGGCGACATCCGTCGCCTGTCAGCGTGATGCGCGGGACGTCGCGACCGCGGACGGCGATGAGCCGGCCGTTGAGCGAGAAGAAGTACGTCCGCTCGGTGGCGATTCCCGGCGCGTAGCTGGCCGAGCGGGAGCCGCCACGCGATCGAGCCGTCGGAGACGCGGAGCGCGTACGTCCGCTTCTCGAGCGTCGAGAAGAAGACGTACGGCCCGATGACGACGGGCGCTCCCAGGATCCGTCCGCCGACCCACTTGTTCCAGAGCTCGTCCCCCGTCGTGGCGCGGAACGCACGAAGCCTGCCGTCGAAGCCGCCGGCGAAGACGCGGCCGTCGGCGACCGCGGGCGTCGTGTAGCCGAGCCCGCCGACCCCGGCCGTCCAGACGACGTGCCCGTCCGAGGCGTCGAGCGCCGACGACCTTGCCCGGAGCGTGCGACCGAGTACAGCCGCGACCCGTCGCTCGACGGCGCTCGCGTAGAAGCTCTCGTAGCGGAACGGATCGCGCTTGAGGTACGTCGTCCAGCGCTCCGCGCCCGTGCTTGCGGTCGAGGCAGACGAAGGAGCCGGAGTAGTTCGTGACGCAGACCGACTCGCCGACGATCGTGGGGCTCGCGTTGATGCGCCCGCCGGTCTGATACGCCCAGACGATGCGACCCGCTGTCGGACTGCACCGCGAAGAGCCGTCCGTCGTGCGAGCCGAAGTAGGCGACCCCGTCGACCACCACGGGCGACGACTCGACCTTGCCCGCCGTCCGGACCTGCCAGAGCTGTCGACCCGATCTGCCGCGACGAGCGCGGTCACGGTCCCGTCCTGCGACGCGACGAGGATCCGCGGACCGTCGATCGCGGGGCTCGACGGGACGGTTCCCGCCGACCCGCCGCTCCCAGCGGATCTTTCCCGGTCTCGGCGTCGATCGCGTACGTCGTGCCCGCGAAGCAGTTGACGTAGAGCTCGCCCTCGCAGTACACCGGCGGGAACTCGATGTAGCTGTCGAGCCCCGCGCGTCCAGACGTGAGCTTGCGCGCCGGGAGCCCGAGGATCGCTGCGGGCCGGGCGAGCGAGCGATCGCGGGTCGGCGCCGAACTCCTCCCAGCAGCGGCGGTCGCCGACCGGCTCGGGAGGCGGCTCGGGTGTCGGCTCCGTCGTGGTCTCGGACGAGACCGTGACCCCCTCGAGGTCGTGTCGAGCGAGCCGGACGGGCGGTCCTGCGTCGTCAGCGCGATCGCGATCGCGAGGCCGAAGAGCGCGAGGACGGCCACCGTGACCGCAACGAGGATCCAGACGAAGGCTTTCGGCATGAAGCGAGGGCCGGTCGCGGCGGCCGAGCGTCAGTGTGCCAGCAGCTCCGGAGCAGCCGGAGAGGCGTCGGTCGTGCGACGCGATCTCCTGTGCCGAGCTTGTCTCGGGTGCGTGCGCGAGACGCGGCAGCCGCCAGCCCGATGACGCCCCAGGTGAGCGGGTCCTCGAAGAACCCGGCGTACAGGAGGGAGTGCACGAAGAGGACGAGGAGGACCGCCGCGAGCCCGACGCCGAACGTCACGGTTCGCAGCGGGTGACGAGCATCAGAGCGCCCATGCTGTTGCGCCGAGCAGCCACGCATAAAGAGCGAAGCCGATCACGCCGAGTCTCGGCGAGGATCGTAAGCGGCGTCGTGTGCGAGGCGTTGCGGCTCGGCGAGCCCTTCCTGGCCAGATCAGAGCTTGCGCGCGGCTGACCGCCGACACCGACCCCGGCGATCGGCCGCTCCTTGAACGCGTCCAGCGTGACCTCGACGAGCCGCGAGCGTCCGCTCGTGACGTCCTTCGCGGACCGGCCACCGATCGCGGCGCCCGCCACGCCTGCGGCGGCGAGCGTCGCACGAGCGCGCAGACGAGGAGGACGATTCGCGTCCGCCTGTCGGCGCCGACCACGGCGACGGCGAACGTCACCACGAAGAGCGCGACGAAGCTCGACTGCGAGTACGAGTAGAAGAGGCCCGAGGAAGAGGAACGCGACGAACACGGTCGCGACGACCCAGTCGACGCGTTCGGCCGCGGCGGACGAGGATCGCGACGAGGAGCACGGCGATCGGCACCACGAGGTAACGGCCGTAGAGGCTCGGATCCTTGAAGAGCGAGGTCACGCGGAAGAACGACGTGTAGGCGTTCGCGACCTCGACGTCGCGCCCGAAGAAGAGCGTGCGCGTGTGCGCCTGCCAGATCCCGATTGCCGCGAAGAGTGTTCCCGAGCGCGACGAGCGTGCCGAGGAGCGCTCGCGGCAGCCACTCGGCGATCGGGCTGCGCGCGACCGTCGCGAGGCCGGCCGTGAAGGGAAACACGAAGAACGCGAGGGTGATCCCTCCCGACGCGCTCGTCCCACGTCCAGAGGAACGAGGTCGACGCGAAGGTGACGAATGCCGCCAGCGGCAAGGCGAGCAGGAACGGGGGCGGCGGCGGTCGCTCGCCGCGGAGGATGCGGTACGCGAGCGCGAGCACCGCGGCCGCGATCACGAGGTAGAGCGGCAGCAGCAGGAACGCCTCCTGGTCTCCGACCTGAACGGGGACCCGGAACGGCGCGACGACGAGCAGCGCGACGGGGACGACCGCGGGGTAGCGGGCGAGAGGAACGGCGAGCGCGATCGCGAGCGCGGCTCCGATGACGATGAGCGCGATCCCGGCCGGGTCGTGGACGAGCAGCCTCACGTCCTCGTCTCCGACGAGCGACCAGCCGATTCCGCCTGTCGCCAGCGCCGAGCAGTACCAGGCCGATGAGCGGGAAGATTCCGCCGCGGGTGATGAGCACGCCGACGGCGCCGAGCGCGCCGATGAGCGCCGCGATCTCCGCGAGCTGCGCGTGCTCCATGACGACGGGACGTTACGCCACGAGTGATTGAATGGCGCGGTGATCGAAGCCTGGAAGAAAGCGCTCGTGCTCGCACCGCATACGGACGACGGCGAGCTCGGCTGCGGCGGGACGATGGCGCGGCTCGTCGAGGCAGGCTGCGAGGTGCACTACGTCGCGTTCTCGATCGCAACGCGGTCGCTTCCGCCCGGCTTCGAGCCGGACACGCTCGCGCGCGAGGTCCGGGAGGCGACGGCCGAGCTCGGGATCGACTCGGACTGGCTCACCGTCCACGACTTCGACGTTCGCACGTTCCCCGAGCGGCGTCAGGACATCCTCGAGCTCCTCGTCCAGCTGTGGGAGGAGTGGAAGCCGGATGTCGTGTTCCAGCCGTCGCACCACGACGTCCACCAGGATCATCAGACGATCGCGCAGGAGGGTCTCCGCGCGTTCAAGCGCACGACGATCCTCGGCTACGAGGTGCCGTGGAACAACTTCGACTTCTCGTACGGCGCATACATCGCCCTCGAGAAGCGACATCTCGAGCGAAAGGTCGCTGCGCTCTCGCGCTATGCCTCGCAGCAGCACCGGCGCTACGCGGATCCCGAGTACATCTGGAATCTCGCGAGGGTCCACGGGGTGAACGTGAACCGCGAGTACGCGGAGTGCTTCCAGGTCTACCGGATCGTCGCTTGAGCGCGGCCGTGCCTCGGAGCGCCGCCTGACGCGTCGTTCCCGAGCGGCCGAACTCCCGGTGCCAGAGGGCCACGACCGCACCGCCCTCGTCCATCCCCTCGACGACGTCCTCCCCGGCGAAGCTCGCGTCCTCGAAGCTGCGGAGGAATCGCTCGCCGGAGAGCGCCGCGGGATCCGGAAGTACTGGCCCTTCCTCGGGCCCGCCTTCATCGCAGCGGTCGCCTACGTCGATCCGGGGAACTTCGCGACGAACATGGCCGCGGGAGCGAAGTTCGGCTACCTCCTGCTCTGGGTCGTCCTCGCCGCGAACCTGACGGCGATGCTCATCCAGGCGATGAGCGCCAAGCTCGGGATCGCCACGCGGAGGAACCTGCCGGAGGTCTGCCGCGAGCGCTTCTCGAGGCGCACGAGCTTCGCGCTCTGGATCCAGGCGGAGATCGTCGCCATGGCGACCGACCTCGCCGAGTTCATGGGCGCGGCGATCGGGCTCCAGCTCCTGTTCGGCATCGCCCTCTTCCCCGCGGCGCTCCTCACCGGAGTTGCCGCGTTCGCGATCCTCGCGCTCCAGGCGAAGGGGTTCCGGCGCCTCGAGTCCGTTATCGCCGGCCTGATCCTCGTGATCGTCTCGTCGTTCGCGGTGCAGGTCGTCCTGTCGAACCCCGACCGCTCGGCGATCGTCCACGGGCTGTTCGTCCCGGGATTCGACGGAACGGAAAGCGTGCTTCTCGCGGCGGGAATCCTCGGCGCGACCGTCATGCCACACGTCATCTATCTGCACTCGGCCCTCACGCAGCATCGCCTCGTCGGAGCCAGCGAGGGTGCGCGGCGGCGCATCTTCCACTTCGAGCGCGTCGATGTCGTGATCGCGATGGGCATCGCGGGGGTCATCAACATCTGCATGCTCGTGACGGCTGCCGCCGTCTTCAACGCGCGGGGGCCAGTACGACGTCGGCGACGACCTCGATGCCGTCCACGAGCAACTCGGCGTCCACCTGGGATCGGCCGCCGCCGTGCTGTTCGGGGTCGCGCTGCTCGCATCCGGGTTCTCGTCGTCGAGCGTGGGCACGCTCGCCGGGCAGGTGGTCATGCAGGGGTTCGTCAACCGCAGGATCCCGTTGTTCCTGCGGAGGTTCGTGACGATGGTGCCCGCGCTCGTGATCATCGCGATCGGGGTCAACCCTTCACGCGCGCTCGTGCTGAGTCAGGTGGTGCTCTCCTTCGGGATCCCGTTCGCGCTCGTCCCGCTCATCCTCTTCTGTCGTGACCGATCGCTGATGGGCGAGCTCGTGAACCGCCGCTCCACGACGATCGCAGGCTCGATCGTGGCCGCGGCGATCATCGCGCTCAACGTCTTCCTCCTGCAGCAGACGCTGCTCTAGCGGGCGAGCCGGAGCCGCGCCCCGATCGCCCTGCGCTCCGAGGGGAGGTAGAAGCCGAGCGGGAGGAGCGCCAGCGGATAGGCGAGCGCGAGCACCACGGCGACCGGCAGCCCGCCGCCGGCGAGCTTGCCGATCGCGACGAGGGCGATCCCGGCCGCAGCGGCCGTTCCGACGCGTCGCCACTGGTACGCGACCGGGTAGATCCGCTGCGACCACCAGGCCATTCCGACGAACATCGTCGTGTACGCGGCGATGGTCGCGATCGCCGCGCCCATCATCCCGTACGGCGGGATCAGGATCAGGTTGAGCGCGATGTTGACGATTGCCGCAACGCCTGTCACGACCCAGTTGAACTGCGTGCGCCGCGAGCGCCCGACGCCGATCGCGACGACGATGTACCCGGCGAACGCGACGGTCGAGAACGCGAGCGGGCCGACCACGCGCGACGACGTCTTCGAAGGCGGGTGCCGCGATCCACCGCACGATCCACGGCGAGAGGAGCGCGAGGCCGGTCGCGACCCACGTCGTGACGACGACGAGATACGTCAGGACGTACGCGTACGTCCGGCGTGCTGCCGCACTCGTCCTCGATCGAGTACGCGAACGCCGGCCATGCGAGGCGGAACGCGGTGAGCAGGAGCACGAGCGCCGACGCGATGCGCACCCCGACCGAGTAGAGACCGACCTCGTGCGTGTCGGCGAGCTTCACGAGGAAGATGCGGTCGGAGAAGTTCGTCACCCACAGGAAGAGCGCGCTCGGGACGAGCGGGAGCCCGAACGTGTTCATCTCGGCGCAGCAGCTTGCGGTCGAACTCGAGGCCGAGCTGCTCGCGGCGGTACAGCACGAGCACGGCGTATACGGCCAGCGTCCCGGTGAAGTTCCCGACGATCACGCCGATCGGGCCCTTGTCGAGCGCGACGACGAGGATCAGCGTTGCTCCGACCGTGACGAGGATGTTCGCGATGCTCGCCGACACGAAAGCGGCCGAGCGCTCCTCGACGCGGAAGAGGTTCGTGAGCTGCGTCCAGTTCATCCCCGCCCACAGACCGACGAACGAGGCGGCGACGAGCTCGCGTCGTTGGATGGTCCCGAACAGGATCTGCGAGATCTCGCTCGCGAGCGCGACGCCGACGACGAGGCCCAGCGTCGCCATGCCCATGATGAACCAGAAGGAAGTGCGGAGGACGCGACGTCGTGCGGCGGGTTCGGCCGAGTCGAAGTAGAAGCGGAAGAAGGCGCTTCCGATCCCTGCGCTGAGGGCGATGCCGATGACCGTCGTCAGCGCGATCAGCGTCTCGACCTTCCCGTAGTCGGACGGGGAGAGGTACCGCGTGTACAGCGGCAGCAGGAGGACCGCGAGGATCCGCGAGACGAGCCCGCCGAGCCCGTAGATGACGGAGTGCTTGCCGAGCCGCTTGAGCTGGCCGCCGAGCGACGACATCACAGCCGAGCGTAGAGAGCGAGCAGGCGGTCGGCGACGCGCTCGAGGTCGTGGACCTGCTCGACGTACGCACGCGACTCGGCCCCGATCCGCCGGCGCTCCGCCGCGGAGGCGACGAGCGGCTCGAGCTGCGAGCGAAGGGTCGTCCTTCGTCGCGCGCACGATCGGGACGCGCGTCCCGAGCTCGCGCTCCGTGCGCTCGACGGCCTCGTCGTGGAGGAACGTGACGACCGGCTTCCCGAGCGCCATGCACTCGATCGCGAAGAGCCCGTACCAGCCCGCGTTCAGCTGGTCGACGACGATGTCCGCCTCCCGGTAGCGCTCGAACGCCTCGTCGTGGTGGAGACCCTCGACGAGCACGAGGTCGGCGTCGAGCCCCTCGCACGCCGCGAGCACGTGCTCCGTCCCCTTCCGGCGTCGGGACGACGGCGCGTGCAGGATCACCGGCCGCGCCCGATCCGACGGCGGCGCGGGCTCGATGCGCGGTGACGTCGATGCCCGGGCGGGATCATCTCGGCCTCGGGTACCCAGCGGATCGCGTCGTACGATCCGACGACCTCCGCGCCCGCCTTCTTCCCGAACGCGAGCTCGTCGGCAGACTTCCCGCGGATGTCCGAGCCGAGGTAGTGCATCACCGACTTCTTGCGCAGCGCGTGGAGGATCGGGAACTGGACGGACTGCGGCACGAGCGTCAGGCCGAAGTAGAAGTGGAAGACGTCCGTTCGGGGGAGGAGCTGCGCGAGCGCGGTCCACTGCGCGAGCTGCTTCGTGCGAAGCCCGCCGCGGCGCTCGAGCGACCAGTCGGCCTCGGAGTGGAGCTTGTAGCGGTTGAAGACGACGAGCTGCGCATCGACCCCGCGCCGCCGCAGCGCCTGGACGTTCGCCCACGGCACGCCGGCCGTGTTCACCGGGCAGTGGACGACGCGTAAGGGCTTAGTCAAGATCGATGCCGTCGGCGGCGAGCTGCTCGAGGCGGCGCGCCTTCTCCGCGTTCAGCATCGCGCGCATCGTGAGGCCCATGGTCGCGCCCTCGTACACCCAGATCTCCGGGTGCACGAGGATCTGCAGCCACGGGAAGCCGCCGCCGCGGAGCTCCTCGTGCGGACAGCCGGAGCGCCAGTGCTGGTTCGAGTCCGAGCGGTACGTCGGCGGCGCGAAGAACGGCTCCGCGTAGACGTTGGTCGCGCCGGGGATCGTCCGACCCATGTACTCCGCCTGTGGGTTGTGCCAGGAGACGACCGGATCGAAGCGGTCATCGAGCTCGACGTTCGGATACACGGCGTGCAGGCCGACCGCGTGGCCGAGCTCGCGCAGGCGCGCGATCGCCTCCGCGCCCTCGCTCGAGGCGAGGTTGTAGAAGACCGACTCGGTCATGAGCAGATACGTGGTCTGGACTCGGTGCTCGGCCTCGAGCTCGGCCATGCGAAGCGCCGCGTCGAGCGAGAGGTCGACGTCGTGGCGGAGGTAGATGTCGCCGCGCTCCGGGCCGTCGCCGAAGCAGGCGAAGCGGTAGCCGCCGGACTTCGCCGCCTCGAGGATCTCCGCGTAGTGGCCGAGGTCGAACGAGCAGCTCATGCCGCGGCCTCCACCTCGACGTGGAGCCGCGTCGCCGCGTGCTCCGCGCGCCTGAGGGCCTCCTCGGGCGTGTCCGCGATCGCGATGACGTAGCCGCGGCGGTCGCCGTCGCGGCGCACGGGGCGGATCGTCTCGCCGACCTGAAGGTAGGTGTCCGCCTGGACGACGCCCTCGGAGGCGAGCACCGTGTCGAGCTCGCCGATTCGCGTCACGCGGCCCGTGGGCAGCGGGCCGGGCTGCGCCGTGAAGAACCGGATTGCGAGCGGCTGCGCGAACCGGGGGAGCGCGACGTCGTCGGGGACGTACTCGCCGAGCGCCTGCAACAGCGCCACCTCCACGAGGTCGACGCCGACTGCGTGGCGAACGAGGTCCGCCATCTGCCCGCCGGGAATGCGCGCTGCGACCTCGACGACCGAGACGCGGCCGTCCGGCGAGGCGATGAGCTGCGGGAAGGCGATCGCGTCCCGCAGGCCCAGGGCGCGGACGGACTCCACCGCCACCTGGCCCGCGAGTCGGAGCTGGTCGGGCGGGATCGACGGGGGATAGACGTGGATCCAGCCGACCCCGAAGCCGATGCCGGGCGGGCGCAGGCGGTCGGAGAGCGTGACGAGCGCCGGCTCGCCGACGCGCGCGATCACGATCCCGTTCATCTCGACCCCGTCGACGAACTCCTCGAGCAGCGCCTGGTCCGTCGGTGACTCGGCGATCGCCTCGTCGAGATCGCGCTCGAGCTCGTCGCGGCTCTCGATCCGGAACACGGCGCGCTGCCCTCCCGAGTCGACGGGCTTGAGCACCGCCGGGAAGCCGACGGTCGCCAGCGCCGCGTCGATGTCGCGCGCTCGAACGCAGGCTCGCGTAGGGAGGCTGCGGCAGCCCGGCGGCACCGAGCGCGTCTCGCATCGCACGCTTGTGCGTCAGCAGATGCGCCGTCTCGGTGCCGATGCCGGGGAGGCCGAGCGCCTCGGCGACCGCCGCGACGACCGGCACGGCGCGGTCCGCCGACACGGTCAGCACGCCGTCCACGCCGATCCGGCGCGCGACCTCGACGACGGCGTCGACGTCCGTGAAGTCGACGACCTCGGCGACGTCGGCGGCCACGAGGCCGGGCGCCTCGCCATTACGGTCGACGGCCGCGACGCGCAGGCCACGGGCGCGCGCCTGTTCGATCGCGCGGCGCTGATGTCGTCCCGCGCCGACAAAGAGGACCGTTGTCACGGGCGACGATGGTAACGACGAGCGTCCGGCGAACTCAGCTCGTGACGCCGCCCGGAGGGACAAGCCACGGCGAGATGCGCTGCCAGCGGGCGATCTCGCAGCCGTTCGTCCGCGAGAACGTCGCTCGGACGAGCTGCCCTTTCAAGGTGCCGACCACGCGTGCCTGCTGCGGGCCGCCGTAGATCTCGGTGCACACAGAGTTCTTCGGGACCGGCGCGAAGAGCTTGATGCCGCCGGCGAGCAGTCGCGTGCAGGCGCGAGTCGGTCTCGGCAATGAGCCGCCGGCCGGATTGCACCGCAGCGTCCGCGACTCACGGTCGAGCGGCTTCGACGAGTCCGCCCAGAACGTGATCCGCAGCGACGTGCCCGACGAGGGTGCGGCCGAGGCGGCGGACGAGGACACGATCGCCGCCAGCACAAGCGCCACGAGCGATGCGCGCATACGCCCAGGGTACTGTCCGCTGCCCCCAGGCTACTGTCCCGCTCGTGGCGAGGGCACGCTCGAGGCGGATCGGTCTCGTCGCAGCCTGCATGCTCGCGGCAGCGATCCTGCTCCCGCTCGGTGCGAGGGTTACGGCAGACCGGTGGCACGACGACTCGCTCTGGGCGAACTCGCTGCGCTCGCTCGGTGGTCTCGCGGTGCCGTACGACTTCGCGATCTTCCTGCGGGCTGCCGACGACGTTCGCGCCGGGGACAACCCGTACGTCGACCCCGACTCGGTGGACGAGCAGGCGCACGCGCCGTACGCGTACCCGCCGCTCCTCGCGATCGTCCTGATCCCAGCCACGGCGCTGCCGGACGACGTCTCCGGATCGTCCCCCGTCGGCGTTCTCGTCTCGCTGCTCCTGATCGGATGCGTCGTCGGCACGCTTGCGCTCCTCGACGTCCACGACTGGCGCTGCTACCCGATCGCGCTCCTCTACCCGCCCACGCTCGAGAACGTCGAGTACGGCGCGATCGGCCCGGTCCTCGCGCTCCTCGTGGCGCTCGCGTGGCGCTACCGAGACCGGGCCGGACCCGCTGCCGCCTCACTGGGGGCGGTGGTCGCGCTGAAGGTCTTCCTCTGGCCGCTCGTCGTCTGGCTGGCCGCGACGCGGCGATGGAGAGCCGCGGTCGGGGCCGCCGCGGTGGCGGTGGCCCTCGTGCTCGGATCCTGGGCCGTCATCGGGTTCGACGGGATATCCGACTACCCCGACCTCCTCCGGCGCCTCTCGGACGTCGAGGCGGAGAACTCCTACTCGGCGTACGCGATGCTCGTGACGCTCGGTCTGACCTCGACCCTGGCGCGTCTCGTCGTCGCGGCTGCTGCTCTCGGGCTGCTCGTGCTCGGCTGGCGAGTCGCACGCCGCGGGGTCGACGGGGATCGTCGTGCGCTCACGTTGGCGCTCGCAGCCGGAGTCGTCCTCACGCCGATCCTGTGGCTGCACTACCTCGTGCTACTCGTCGTGCCGATCGCCCTGGCACGTCCGCGTCTGTCGGCTCTGTGGTTCGTGCCGCTCGCGATGACGGTGTTCGAGCTCCTCGATCTGTACCGCGGCTGGCCACGAGGAGACGGGTGGGCGCTGCTGAGCGTGGCGGCTGTCGTCACGCTCGTCTTCGCGACTGCGCTTCTCCGCCCCGGACGTAGACTCGCCGCGTGGCTCTGACGGGAAAGCGCATCGTCGTGACGGGCGGCGCGGGGTTCATCGGCACGACGCTCGCGCGCCGGCTCGTCGACGAGAACGAGATCGTTGCGATCGACAATCTGCACCGGGACACGCTCGGCGGAACCACGCTCGCAGACCATCCGAACTTCAGGTTCGTCCAGGGCGACATCCTCGACGCCGAGTCCCTGACCGACGTCGTCAGAGGCGCGACGCACCTCATCCACGCCGCGGCGATCGCCGGCGTCGACACGGTGCTCGCGAGCCCCGTGCGCACGATGCGCGTGAACCTGATCGGCACGTACAACGCCCTCGAGGCGGCCGTGGCCACGAAGAACACGATCGAACGAGTCATCGAGTTCTCGACGAGTGAGGTGTTCGGGACGTACGCCTACAAGGTCGACGAGGAGCACGTGACGACGCAGGGCTCGGTCGGCGAGGCCCGCTGGACCTATGCGGTCTCGAAGCTCGCAGGCGAGCACATGGCGCACGCGTACCACGACGAGCTCGGACTGCCCACGGTCTCGGTGCGACCGTTCAACGTCTACGGCCCGCGACAGGTCGGCGGCGGAGCGATCCGCGCCTTCATCGAGACGGCGCTCGCCGGGAAGCCTCTCGTCATTCACGGCGACGGCTCGCAGATCCGCGCGTGGTGCTACGTCGACGACATGGTCGAGGCGCTCCTGTTGGCGCTCGAGCATCCGAACGCGATCGGCGAGAGCTTCAACGTCGGCAACGCGCGCTCGGCGGTCACGATCTACGACCTCGCCCAGCGGATCAGGCGCCTGACCGGCCTCCAGCACGATCTCGTCTTCCAGCCGCTGCACTACACGGACGTCGAGCTTCGGGTCCCGAACGTCGACAAGGCGCGTGAGCTCCTCGGCTTCGAGGCGAACGTCGAGCTGGACGAGGGGCTCGAGCGGACGATCGCCTGGTACCGGGAGAACCTCCCCGCATGACCGACCCGATCCGGCTGGCGCGGCCGGACGTCGGGGAGGCGGAGCTCGCAGCGATCGCAGAGGTGGTGCGGACGGGCCAGCTCACGATGGGCGCGAAGGTCCCGGAATTCGAGGAGGCGATAGCGCGCGCCGTCGGCACCGCGCACGCCGCCGTCGTCTCGTCCGGGACGGCCGCGCTCCATCTCGCGCTGCTCGCGCTCGAGATCGGGCCCGGGGACGAGGTCATCGTGCCCGCGTACACGTTCCCGGCGACCGCCAACGTCGTCGAGCTGTGCGGCGCGCGTGCGGTGCTCGTCGACGTCGATCCGGACACGTTCAACCTCGACGTCGCGGCGGTCGCTGCGGCGGTCGGGCCGAAAACCCGGGCTGTCATGGCGGTACACCTCTTCGGCCGCCCCGTGGAGTGGGAGGCGCTACAGACGGCGGTGCCGCAGGACGTTGCGCTCGTCGAGGACGCTGCCGGCGCGCTCGGCGCGACCTACCGCGGGACGCCCTGCGGCGCGCTCGGCGTCGCGGGCTGCCTCTCCTTCCACCCGCGCAAGATCGTGACGACGGGCGAAGGGGGCGCCGTCACGACGGACGAGGCTGGCGTCGACGCCGCCGTGCGTCGGTTCCGCCACCACGGCTGGGAGACGCTCGGCGACATGCCCGCGCCGGGATTCAACTACCGCCTGGCCGATCTCCTGTGTGCGATCGGCATCCCGCAGCTCGAGCGCCTCGAGGAGTTGCTCGCCGCGCGCGAGCGGGTCGCGCGGTGGTACACGGAGCGACTCGAGCATCACGTCCTGACGCCGTCGGCGGCGGACGGCGACCGCCACGGCTGGCAGGCCTACGTCGTTCAGCTCGATCATCGTGACGAGGCGCTCCGTGCGCTCCGCGACGCCGGGATCGAGGCGCAGATCGGAACGTGGGCGCTCCACCGGCTCGAGCCGTACCGGGCGCAGGGAGACTTCCCGGGCGCAGATCGGGCATTCGGGCGCGCGCTCGCGCTCCCGTTTGCTGCGACGACCACCGAGGCGGAGGTCGAGCGGGTCGCGGCGGTGTTGACATCGTTGTGAGTGAGTGCTAACTTCCTACGCCATGAGCCAGACCGCAACCCGACACACTGCAGAGGAGCGTCGCGAGGCGGTGCTCGAAGCGGCACGGTACGAGTTCGCCCAGCACGGCATCCACGGCGCGTCCACGGACGCGATCGCGCGCCGTGCGGGGATCTCGCAGCCCTACCTCTTCCGGCTGTTCGGGTCGAAGAAGGCGCTGTTCATCGCGGTGAACGAGCAGTGCTTCCAGCGCACGCTCGACATGTTCCGCGAAGCCGCCTCCGGGAAGTCGGGCCGCGACGCGCTCGACGCGATCGGCGCGGCGTACGGCGAGCTCATCGAGAGCGATCGCACGATGCTCCAGGGCCAGCTGCAGGCGTACGCGGCGTCGGTCGTCGACGACGACGTGCGGGAGAGCACGGCACGCGGCTACGGCCGGCTCGTGGACTACGTCGAGACGGTCTCAGGCGCGGACAAGCACACGGTCGCGCGGTTCTTCGCGAAGGGCATGCTCATGAACGTCCTCGCCGCGATGCACTACTCGATCACGGACGAGCCGAAGGACTCGTGGGCCGCTCGGCTCGCCGAGGGCTGCACGGAGGAAGACGAGTGAGAGCCCTCTCTCTTTTTGTCCAGATGCTGAGTAATCAGTCACTAGATCGGTACAAGATCGAAACCGGGAGGTCACGATGAAAGCCGGCACTCGCACGGCGTGGACGTTCGTCATCACGTCGATCGCGCTGTTCATGGTGGTGCTCGACAACCTCGTAGTGTCGACCGCACTGCCCGTCATCCGCGTCGACCTCGGCGCGTCGATCGAGCAGCTCGAATGGATCGTGAACGCCTACACGTTCACGTTCGCGGTCTTCCTCCTGACCGGCGCCGCGCTCGGCGACCGCTTCGGGCGGAAGCGGATGTTCATGATCGGGCTCGCGATCTTCACGGGGGCATCCGCGTTGGCTGCACTCGCTCCGTCCACCGAGTGGCTGATTGCCGCCCGTGCCTTCCAGGGCCTCGGCGGCGCGATCGTCACGCCTCTCACGCTCACGCTCTTGAGTGCCGCGGTCTCGCCTCACCGACGCGGCGCGGCGCTCGGTGCCTGGTCGGGCATCGCGGGATTCGCCGTGGCGATGGGGCCGCTCGTCGGCGGCGCCGTGGTCGAAGGCATCTCCTGGCACTGGGTCTTCTGGCTGAACGTGCCGGTCGGCCTGCTCCTGCTCCCCCTCGCGACGCAGCTGCGCGAGTCGTACGGGCCGGACAAGGCGCTGGACGTTCCCGGCGTCGTGCTCGGCGGGCTGGGCCTGCTCGGGATCGTCTGGGGCCTGGTGAACGGCAACTCGGACGGCTGGGCGAGCACGCAGATCGTCAGTGCGCTCGTCGCTGGCGCGGTTCTTCTCGCCGCGTTCGTCGCGTGGGAGCTACGCGCGGCGGAGCCGATGCTCCCGATGCGGTTCTTCCGCGACCGGGCCTTCTCGGCCGCGAACGGAGCCTCGCTGTTCATGTACTTCGGGATGTTCGGCTCGATCTTCCTGCTCACGCAGTTCTTCCAGACGGCTCAGGGCTACTCGCCGCTCGAGGCCGGGCTCCGCGTGCTGCCGTGGACGGCGATGCCGATGGTCGTCGCGCCAATCGCAGGGGCGCTGTCGGACCGGATCGGCGGTGGCAGGATCATGGCCACGGGCCTGTTCCTCCAGGCCGCCGGCCTGGCGTGGATCGCAGCCGTGACGACCGGAGACGTCGCCTACACGTCGCTCGTCGGCCCCTTCATCCTGTCCGGCATCGGCATGGGGATGTTCTTCGCGCCCGTCGCGAACGTCGTCCTCTCCGCCGTCCGGCCGGTCGAGGAGGGCAAGGCCTCGGGCGCGAACAACGCGATCCGCGAGGTCGGAGGCGTGTTCGGCGTCGCGGTCCTCGCCTCGCTCTTCTCGCACTACGGCGGCTACGAGTCGCCCGAGCGCTTCAGCGACGGCCTCGTGGTCGCGACCTGGGTGGGCGCGGCGGTCGTCGCGGGCGGCGCGGTCCTGGCGCTCCTCATCCCGCCGCGCAAGCGCGTCGTGGACGAGGTCCCCGCGGACTTCGTGGCCCAGGCCGAGGCGGCCTAGCGAGGCGTTGCAAGGGGCCGGACGTCGCGGTCCGGCCCCTGCCGACCACCCTGGTACCGTCGCCGCGTGATCCGTGGCGCCAGAGCGGTCTCGTGACACGTAGGACGCGGCGGGTCGGGACGATCGTCCTGACCGCTCGCCGCCATCGGCTACCTCGTCTGGCAGGTCGACTTCGGGACGACGGTCGACGTCCTCGCGATGCGAATCTCGCGTGGTTCGCCCTGGCGGTGGCGATCATGCTCTTCACCGTGCCGGTCCTCGCGGCTCGTTGGGGTTGGTTGCTCGCCGCCCACGACATCCACGAGGGCGTGACGTGGCTGACCCGTGCGTACTTCGTCGCGTACACGGCCGGGCAAGTCCTTCCCACGTCGCTCGGCGGCGATGCAGTGCGCGTCGTGGAGACGACGCGGCGCCATCCGGGGCGCGCGACCGTCGTGACGGGAACCGTCCTGCTCGAGCGCGGCCTCGGCGGCGCCGCGACCGTCGCGCTCGGCGCGGTCGGTTTCCTGCTCTCGATCGGCGAATACGACATCAGTGCGTACCTGTGGCTCGAAGGCGTCTTCGTGCTTCGGGACGCTCGCTCTCGGCTTCCTCTTCTTCGCGCGCTCGGCGCGGCCGCTGCTACGGATGACGCAACCGCTGCTTCGAGCGGGTCCGGCTCGAGAAGCCGGTACGGCACTTCTACATGGGCGTGCACCACTACCGCGGCCATCCAGGCCTGCTCGGGAAGGTGCTCGGGCTGACGGTCGCCGTCCAGGCGGTTCGGATCCTCTCGATCTGGGCGAGCGCGAAGGCTGTCGGCATCGACCTCGATCCCCGCATCTACTACGTGTTCGGGCCACTGCTCTTCCTCGTCATGCTCGTCCCCTTCACGCTCAACGGCCTCGCCGTGCGCGAGGCATTCTT
This sequence comes from uncultured Gaiellaceae bacterium, assembly GCA_963778725.1. Classification (GTDB taxonomy): domain Bacteria; phylum Actinomycetota; class Thermoleophilia; order Gaiellales; family Gaiellaceae; genus GMQP-bins7. Next base: position 198,621 of record CAVZVL010000016.1, on the reverse strand, counting down.
CGTCAGCTTCCTCGGGAGCGTCGGGAGTCGGCGCGAACGAGGCGTTCGCGGCGGGATTCCTCTTCTTCCTGGTCACGCTCCTGATGGCGTTCCCGGGGGCGATGATCATGCTCCGCGAGGGTCTCCGGCGTGGCCCGCGCCCCGAGATCGAGCATGGCTGACGGCGATCGCGTCGCGGCCGTCGTCGTGACCTACGACGCGCTCCCCTGGATCGAGCAGTGCCTCGACTCGCTCGTCGGAGTGGAGACCGTCGTGGTCGACAACGGCTCGAGCGACGGCACGGTCGCGTTCGTACGCGAGCGGTATCCGGACGTGCGGCTCGTCGAGTCCGAGAATCGCGGCTTGGGCGCCGGGTGGAACCTCGGCTTGCGCGAGACGACGAGCACGTATGCGCTCCTCCTCAACGCGGACGCCTGGCTCGCCGCGGGCGCGCTCGACGGGCTCGCCGCCTTCGCGGACACGCGGCCGCGGGCGGCGGTCGTCGGTCCACGGCTCCTGAACCCGGACGGCACCCTCCAGCGATCCGTCCGCGGCTATCCCGACGGTGTGGCGGCTCGCGACGGAGTACTTCTTCCTGCGCAAGCTCGCGCCGCGGCTCGTCGGCGCTGAACGCCTTCTACGGCGGAGGTTTCGATCACGACGAGATTCGCGAGGTCGAGGTCGTGATGGGCGCCTGCATGCTGCTGCGCCGAGCCGCGGTCGAGGAGGTCGGCTACTGCGACGAGGACTACTTCCTCTTCAGCGAGGAGACGGACTGGTGCTTCCGCTTCCGCGAAGCGGGCTGGGAGGTCGTCTTCTTCCCGGGCGCGGAGTGCATCCACGTGCGCGGTGCGTCGCACAGCGGGCGGCTGTACCGCGAGAACCTTCGCGGTCACCTCCTGTTCCTCACGAAGCACCGCGGGCCGAAAGTTGCCGAGCGTGCGCGGCGGCTGCTCCTCGCCTCGCTGCGGCTGCGCGGACTTCTCTTCCGCGGCGACCGCGGCCGTGCCTACCGCGACGGAGCGGCGTGGCTCGCTTCCGGTGACGCCGCCGCGCTCGTCCGGCGCTGACCGTGGTCTGTCCTCTACGTCAGGCTCGCAGTCGCGACGGCGCTCGTGCTGGCCCCCGGCTGGCTCCTCGCACGCTCGCTGGGGATTCGGAGCGCGTCGGCGACGCTCGCATGGTCGTTGATCCTCGTCTTCGCGGCGCTCGCCGCGACGTTCGCGTTCGGCGGGACGCTGTCCCTGACGCTCCTGCTCCTGGCGATCGCCGCCGCGGTCGCCGTTGCGATCGCAGCGCAGCGTGGGTTCCGGCGAGTCGAGACGCTTCCGGGGCGCTCGCGTGCCTTCTTCTGGGGCGCGATCGTGGGGTTGCTGCTGTGGGTCGCCGCGCCGACGGTCCAGGGCGACGGCCTGTTCCACCTCGCACGGATCCGGAAGCTGCTCGACCTCCACGACCTCTCGCTCGACCGCGTGTCCGAGTTCGCAGACGGCAGTCTCCATCCCGGCTACGCGTTCCCCCTCTGGCACGGCTTCCTCGCCCTGATTGCCAAGCTCGCCGGAGAAGACCCCGAGCGGGTCGTCGTGCACCTGCCGTCGATCCTGGCGCCGCTCGCGGTGGTCGTCGCCTTCGAGGCCGGCTGGGCGCTCTTCCGGCGCACCTGGGCCGCGGGCGTGACCGCCGGGGCGCAGGTCGCGATGATCTGCTTCGCGCCGGGTACGGGAGGCGCGTACGTGTTCCTCTCGCTGCCCGCGACCGCGTCGCGTCAGCTGCTCGTCCCGGCGGCGCTCGCGCTGGCGCTCGAGACGATCCGCGCACCCTCGCGCGCGCTCGTTCTCTCGACCGCGGCGTCCGGGCTGGCGCTCGCAGCCGTTCATCCCACGTACGCGATCTTCCTCTGGATCCCGTTCGTCGGGTTCCTCGTCGTGCGCGCCCTCTGGGATCGGGCCGACGTGCGTCCTGGCGTCCTCGCGCTCGGGTCGCTGGTCGTTCCCGCCGCCCTGTTCATGCTCTGGCTGCGCCCGATCGTGAACGACACGCGCTCGGTATCGCCCGGATGCCGAGGAGCTGCAGCGCGCGTTCGAGCAGTACCGCGGCCAGCTCGTCGTCCACTCGGACACGTCGTACAACCTCGCACCCGAGGTGTTCACGCGCGCCGGTGCGGTGGCGATCGCGGCGCTCCTGCTCGTCCCGCTTGCCGGCCTCGCGGCACGGCGGCGCTGGGCGGCGTACGTCGTGGGCGGCTCGCTCGCGGTGTTCGCGGCCATGCTGCTGCCGTTCCTCTTTCCGTCGCTCGCCGACCTCGTCTCGATCTCGCAGGCGCGACGCGCGGCGGGCTTCCTTCCCTTCGCCTTCGCCTTCGCGGGCGGCATGGGCGTGCTCGCGCGGCTCGTCGGGCCCATCCTGCTCCCGCTCTCGCTCGGCGCGGGCATGTTCCTCCAGATCGTCTATCCGGGCGACTTCGACTACGTGCTCAGAGAACCCGGCTCCCGCGTGGATCGCCTGGTTCGTCGGTCGTCGGCGCCGTCGTCGCGCTCGTCGTCGGGCTTCTGCGGCGGCGTCCCGCACTCGAGACCGGCGCCGCGCTCGCGGCCGCGGCGTTTCTCATCCCGGTCGTCGCCGGCGGCCTGCTCGACCTGCGGCCCGCCGCCGCCTGCCCGAGATCGCGACGCTTTCGGACGGGCTCGTGCGCGCCGTGCGCGACGAGCGTCGCCGCCGGCGACGTCGTCTTCTCCGACCCCGAGACGAGCTTCCGGCTCGCCGCCTTCGCGCCCGTCTACATCGCCGTCGGCTCCGCCCGGTCACGTCGCCGACACGGAGAAGAACCGGCCGTACGAGCGCGCGCGCGACGCTCGCCGCTTCCTCGCGACCGGCGACGTCGCGATTCCGCGAGAGGTACGGCGCCGAGTACGTCGTCCTCGACCGCCTCCGACGAAGCTCGCAGCTCGATCTGCCGTGGTCTACCGCGACGAGCGCTTCGCGCTCTACCGGTCCCGGCCTAGCCGAGCGCGCCCCAGCCGCCGCCGCCGGGCGTCTCGATGCGGAGGAGGTCGCCGGGCTCGAGGTCGAGCTCCGCGATCGCCGGGAGCTCCTCGCCGTTCAGGAGCGTTGCGGCCCGGGCAGCCCGTCGCGCGCCGCCCTCGCGCTCCGCGCGGCGCGCAGCGCGCGCCGCTGGGTGAGCAGACGAGAGCCGGCAGCGCTCGAGGACCCGCAGCTCGCGGACGACGCCGTCGCCGCCGCGGTGACGTCCCGCGCCGCCCGAGCCGAGGCGCAGCTCGTAGCGCTCGACGCGCAGCGGGTACGCGAGCTCGAGCGCCTCGGCCGGCGTGTTGAGCGTGTTCGACATCGCCACGTGGACGCCGGACGGGCCCGTCGCCGTCCGGACACGCGCCCTGGCCGCCGCCGATCGTCTCGTAGTACGTGAAGCGGTCGTTGCCGAAGACGACGTTGTTCATCGTCCCCTGGCCCTGCGCCGGCACGGGAATCGCCTGCGCGAACGCGGCGAAGACGACGTCGGCGATCCGGCTCGACGTCTCGATGTTCCCGGCGGCGACCGCGGCGGGCGAGCGTGCGTTGACGAGGCAGCCCTCCGGGCGCGCGCACCGTGACCGGGGCGAACGCGCCGCCCGAGGCGGGCAGGTCCGGCGCGGTCAGGCAGCGGACGACGAAGAAGCAGGCCGAGCGCGTGACGGCGAGCGGGCAGTTGAGGTTGCCGTCGTGCTGCGGCGCGGTGCCGGCGAAGTCGATGTCGATCTCGTCGCCGGCGATCGTGACCGCCGCGCGGATGTCGAGCAGGCCGTCGCGCGTCTCGAGGAGGTCGGCGCGCCTCGTAGCGGCCGTCCGGGAGCTCGCGAATCGCCGCGCGCACGACCGCGCTCCGAGTACGCGAGGAGCTCGTCCATCGCCGCGGCGACGCGCGTCGCGGCCGCGCCGCGCGCAGAGCTCCGCGATCCGCGCGCTCGGCGAGCCGGTGCGCGGCGAGCTGCGCGCGCAGGTCGCCGCGGCGCTCGTCCGGGTTCCGCATCCGCGCGACGAGCGACGTCGAGCGTCGCGTCGTCGAGCCGCGTCGGCGGGATGACGACGCCCTCCTCGTCGAGCGTCCGCGAGCCGGCGGGCAGGCTCCCGGGCTCGGAGCCGCCGACGTCGGCGTGGTGCGCGCGCGTGACGGCGAAGCCGAGCTCGGTCGCGGGAGACGATCGTGAGGTCGGGGAGGTGCGTGCCGCCCGCGTACGGGTCGTTGAGGATCCACGGCTCGCCGGGCGCCGGGTCGTGGCGCCATCACCGCGGCGACCGCGTCGGGCATCGCGCCGAGGTGGACGGGGATGTGCTCGGCCTGGGTGACCATCCGGCCGCGCTCGTCGAAGAGCGCGGTCGAGCAGTCGCGGCGCTCCTTGATGTTCGCCGAGAACGCCGAGCGGATGAGCGCGGCGCCCATCTCCTCCGCGACCGCGCGGAGCGCGCGCCGATGACCTGCAGCTCGATCGTATCACGCGACCTCCGTCAGGACGAGCGTGCCGTGCGGCGTCCGTCTCGCCCGCCCAGCCCGGCGGGATCCAGCCGTCGCGCCGTCGAGCTCGAGCACCTGCGGGCCGCGTGCGGTCGAGCTGTCGGCGCCGTCGACGGTCGACCTGCGGGGCCGGGCGCACCTCCGCCGTTCGCACCGCGACGAGCTCGATCGCCCGCTCGCGGTCCGCGTAGCCGTAGCGCTCCTCGTGCGCCTCGTGGAACCGCTCGGCGAGGTCGCCGCCGAGCGGCACCGTCAGCTCGAACGACTGCCCGGCGTAGCGGAGGTCGGCCTCGCCCTCGGCCGGGAGCTCGCCCGCCTCGGCGAGCGGGCGCGACGTACGAGCGCACTGCGTCGCGCCGCTCGTCGCTGCCACGAGCCCGAGCGCCGAGAGGACGCCGGCCGCCGCGGGCACGAGCACCGTGCCGATCCCGAGCTCCTCCGCGAGCGCGCACGCGTGCAGCGGGCCGGCGCCGCCGAAGGCGACGAGCGCGAAGTCGCGCGGATCGAGGCCCTGCTCGACGGAGACGACGCGGAGCGCCCGCACCATCTCGGCGTTCACGACGTCGACGACGCCCGCCGGGTCGATGCCGGCGAGCGCACGCTCGGCCGCGGCGCGGTCGAGCTCGATGCCGCCCGGCGAGCGTCGCCGGCAGCCGGCCGAGGAGCAGGTTCGCGTCGGTCACCGTCGCGCGCGCTCGCCGCCCCGCCCGTAGCAGGCCGGCCCCGGCTCGGCGCCCGCGCTCTCGGGCCCGACGCGCAGCGCGCCGCCCGCGTCGCGCCACACGATCGAGCCGCCGCCGGCGCCGACCGTGTGCACGTCGAGCGTCGGCAGCCGCACCGGCAGGCCGCCGACGACCGCTCGTGCTCGCGCGCGCGCCTCGCCGCCGACGATCGCGCAGACGTCCGTCGACGTGCCGCCCATGTCGAACGAGAGCGCGTTCTCGATCCCGGCCAGCGCGGCGACGCGGCGCCGCGCCGACGACGCCGGCCGCCGGCCCCGAGAGGAGCGCGAACGCGGCGTGCGCCGCCGCCTCGCTCGAGCGGTCGCGACCCCGCCCGACGAGCGCATGACGAGCGGCTCCGGCAGGCCCGCCTCCGCGCATGCGCTCGGCGAGCGCGCGCAGATAGCGGCCGAGCACCGGGCCGAGGTAGGCGTCCACCGCCGTCGTCGACGCGCGCTCGTACTCGCGGAACTCGGGCGCGACCTCGTGCGAGGCGACGACGTGGGCGTCCGGGTAGCGGCGGCGCAGCTCCGCGCCGACGGCGCGCTCGTGCTCGCGGGTCGCGGAACGAGAAGAGCAGGCAGACGGCGATCGCCTCCGCGTCGATCTCGCGGCAGCGAGTCGAGGTCGAGCGGCGACGAGCTCGCCGTCGGGCCCGATCCGCCCGCGCACGCCGAAGCAGCGCTCGAGCGGGACGAGCGGCGGCGGATGCTCGGCGCAGGGCCGGTAGAGGTGCGCGCGGGTCTGGCGGCGCAGGTGCAGGACGTGCTCGAAGCCCTCGGTCGTGACGAGCGCCGTTCGCGCGCCGCGCCGCTCGAGCAGCGCGTTCGTCGCGATCGTCGTCCCGTGGGTGAAGCGGTCGACGTCTCCCGGCTCCGACGGCCGCCGCCGCCGCGACCACCGACTCCTCCTGACGCGCCGCCGTCGGCACCTTCGCCGTCCGCACCTCGTCCGTCCGACGACGAGCACGGCGTCGGTGAACGTGCCGCCGACGTCGACTCCCAGCGCGCGCACCCGTGCATTCGAACACGAACAGGGGGGTAGAGTCCTCCAGGCGTGCATCGCCTGGTCTGCCTCGGACTGAGCCATCGAACCGCCCCCGTCGAGCTGCGCGAGCGCATCGGCTCGCTCGGCCCGGGCGCGGAGCGCTGCCCCGCCGTGCTCGAGCACGCCGCGCTGCAGACGTGCTACCGCATCGAGCTCTACGCGCACCTCGCGGCCGGCGTCGAGGACGCCCGAGACGAGCTCGTCGACGCTCTCGCGAGCGTCCACGGCGTGTCCGCGCGATCTGCTCATCGACCATCTCTACGTCCACGCAGGCGACGACGCGGCGCGCCACCTGTGCCGCGTCGCGACCGGGCTCGACTCGCTCGTGCTCGGAGAGGCGGAGATCCTCGGCCAGGTCGGGGACGCGTTCGAGGCGGCCAGCTCGGCGGGTACCGCGGGCCCCGCGCTCACGCTGCTCTTCCGCACGGCGATCACGGCCGGACGCCGCGCCCGGTCGGAGACCGCGATCGGTGCGAATCCTGCGACGGCGAGCTCGATGGCGCTCGCGCTCGCCGAGGGCGTGCTGGGCGACCTGCGGCAGCAGCAGCTCCTCGTGATCGGAGCCGGCCGGATCGGGCTGCAGACGCTGAAGGCGGCCGAGGGTCGGCGGATCGCGCGCATCGCGTCGCGAACAGGACGAGGGAACGCGCCGAGGAGGTCGGCGCGCGGTTCGGCGCGCGAGCGCTCGGCCTCGACGAGCCTCGAGGACGCGCTCGCCGCCGCCGACATCGCGGTCGCCGCCACGTCGTCGGAGGCTCCCGTCGTCGCGCAGGACGTGCGTCGCCGCGGCGATGAGGCGGCCGCGAGCGATCGTCCGCTCGTCATCGTCGACCTCGCCGTCCCGGCGGACGTGGAGCGGGGAGCGGGCGATGTCGACGGCGTCCGGCTCTTCGACGTCGACGATCTGCGGGCCGGGCTCGACGAGGCGATGGCGTCGCGTCTGCGCGAGGTGCCGAAGGTCGAGGAGATCGTGGAGGAGGAGGCCGAGGCGTTCGGCCGCAGGTATCGCGAGCTCGAGGTCGAGCCGCTCCTCACCGAGTTGCGCGGCGCGCCGAGTCCATCCGACGAGCGGGAGGTCGAACGCGCGCTCGCGCGATCTGGGCGACGTCGATCCGGAGGTCGCAGAGCGGGTGGACCATCTCTCGCGCACGCTCGTCAAGAAGCTCCTGCACGACCCGACCGTGCGCGCACGGCAGCGTGCGGGCGCGGGCGACGCGGACGAGGTCGCAGGCGCGGTGCGCGACCTCTTCGGGATCACCGCTCCGGACGATTCGTGAGCGCTCCGCCGCTGCCGGCGGCGGTGACACTCGGCACGCGGGCGTCCGCGCTGGCTCGGGCTCAGACCGAGGTCGTCGCCGCTCTTCTCGCGGCCGCGTGTCCCGACGCTCGTGCTGTCGACGCGCGTGCTCTCGACGGCGGGCGACCGGACGCAGGAGTCGGGCGAGCCGCTGCCCGAGATCGGTGGCAAGGGTCTCTTCACCGCCGAGCTCGAGCGAGCTCTGCTGGAGGGCGAGATCGACCTCGCCGTCCACTCCCTCAAGGACCTGCCGACGCGAGGATGCCGCCGGCGTCGTGGTCGGCGCCGTGACCGTCGCGGGAGGACGTGCGCGACTGCCTCGTCGCGCGGTCGGCGGCCTCGCTCTCCGAGCTCGGTGAAGGCGCCGTCGTCGGGACGAGCAGCCTCCGCCGCTCGGCCCAGCTGCGCGGCGCTCCGACCCGACCTCGAGATCCGCTCGATTCGGGGGAACGTGGACACACGCATTCGCAAGGTGGAGGCGGGCGAGTACGACGCCGCTCGTGCTCGCCGCCGCCGGAATTCGTCGACTCGGGCTCGAAGGCGCCGTCTCCGAGTGGCTCCCGCCCGAGACCATGCTGCCGGCGCCCGGCCAGGGCGCCCTCGCAGTGCAATGCCGGGCCGACGACGCGGCGATTTGCAACCTGCTCGCCGACCTGGACGACGCCTGGGCTCGCGCGGAGACGACCGCCGAGCGGGCCTTCCTCGAGGCGCTCGGAGGGGGCTGCGCCGCGCCGGTTGCTGCGTTGGCGACCACGACGACGACCCCTCGTGTGCGTCTCCAGGGGCTGGTCGCGTCGGTCGATGGTCGTCACGTGGTTCGCGTCCGAGGAGAGGGTGACCGCAGTCGAGGTCGGTGCCAGGCTCGCGCAGGAGGCACTTTCGCTCGGCGCGGACCGCATACTGCGCAACGTTCGGTGATCAACCAACCCCTCTACGGCCGCCGGATCGTCATCACCCGCCCCGAGGCGGAGCGCATGGCGGACGAGCTCGCGCGCCTGGGGGCAGAGGTGACGATCGTCCCTCTCATCGAGATTCGCCCGGCCGAGGGCCGCGCGCTCGAGGACGCGATCGATGCGATGGCGAGCTACGGCTGGGTCGTCCTCACCAGCGTCAACGGCGTCACGGCGGTCGCACAGGGCCTCGCCAAGCTCGGTCGGGCACAACAGCGCGCGGGTGGCAGCGGTGGGGCCGGTGACCGCCGAGGCCATTCGCGACACCGGCGTCGAGCCGGCGTTCGTCGCGTCGCGCGCATCCGACGATATCGCCGCCGGGCTCGGGGAGATCGAAGGAGTGAAGATCCTGCTCCCGCAGGCGGACATCGCCGAGCCGCACCTCGCCGAAGAGTTGCGTGGCAGGGGCGCCGAGGTCGAGGCCGTGGTCGCCTACCGCACCGTTCTCGTCGAGCCGCCGATGTGGGGAATCCTGCCGCTGCGTATCGCCGATGCGGTCGTGCTCGCAAGCGGCTCCGCCTGCCGGAGCCTCGCCGCAGCCGGTGGGGCCGGCGGCGGCGCGATGCTCGTGTGCATCGGCCCCAAGACCGCAAAGGTGGCGCGCGAGGTCGGCCTCAAGGTCGGTCTCGTCGCCGACGAGACGACCTCGGACGGCATCATTCGAGCACTCGTGGAGGAATTCGGGGACAAGGCGTGACGTCGTTCCATTCGGACCCGCTCGAGGTGCTGAGCCTCGGCGCCGGCCCCAAGCGGCCGCGCCGGCTCCGCCGCACCGAGGCTCTCCGCGACCTCGTGCGCGAGACGACCCTCCAGCCCGACGACCTCGTCTATCCGCTCTTCGTCGTTCCCGGCGAGAGCGTGCGCAAGCCGGTGCACTCCATGCCCGGCGTGGACCAGCTTTCGGTCGATCTGCTCGCCGCCGAGGCGCGTGAGCTCACAGCGCTCGGCGTGAAGGCGGTCGTCCTGTTCGGCATCCCGAGCTCGAAGGACCCGCATGGTCTCGAGAGCTACGCCGACGACGGTGTCGTGCAGAAGGCGATCGCTGCGCTCAAGGAGGCGAGCCCGGAGCTCGTGGTCACGACCGACGTGTGCCTCTGCGAGTACACGGATCACGGGCACTGCGGCCTCCTCGACGACGCGGGTTACGTGCTGAACGACGAGACGCTCGAGGTGCTGCGCAGGATCGCCGTCTCGCACGGCGAGGCGGGCGCGGACGTCGTGGCGCCGAGCGGCATGATCGACGGGATGGTCGGAGCGATTCGCGGGGCACTCGACGAGGAGGGCCTCCAGGGGGTCGCGATCCTCTCCTATGCCGTGAAGTACGCCTCCGCGTTCTACGGGCCGTTCCGGGAGGCCGCCGAGGGCGCACCCGCCTTCGGCGACCGCCGCTCGCACCAGATGGACCCGGGCAACGCGCGCGAGGCGTTGCGCGAGGTCGCGCTCGACGTGGAGGAGGGCGCCGACGCGCTGATGGTCAAGCCGGCGCTCGGCTATCTCGACGTCGTGCGCAGCGTGCGCGAGCGTTTCCCGGAGCTCCCGCTCGCCGCGTACAACGTCAGCGGCGAGTACGCGATGCTGAAGGCGGCGGCTGCGAACGGCTGGCTCGACGAGCGGGCGGCAGTGCTCGAGGTGCTCACCGGGCATCCGCCGCGCGGGCGCCGACCTCGTCGTGACCTACCACGCGAAGGACGCGGCGGCGTGGCTTCAGAGCGGGTGAAGGCGCGGGTCGACGACCGGCCCGAGCAAGACCTCGCAGCTGTCGACGTCGCCGAGCACGGCCGCTCCGCGGACGGCGAGACGACGACCCTCGACCGCCGCCTGTACATGCAGCTCCACGCGTACGGCGGCGCCGGCGAGACGGCAGCGCTATCCGCCGCGCTCGCCGAGGCGGGTGTCGTCGGCACGCTGTACGAGGACGTCAACGACCCGACCGGCGTCGCGCTGCTGACCGTGAGCGAGTCGCCGGATGTCTTCGTAACTGAGTACCGCACCTTCCTCCGCTCCGCGCCCTTCGCGGAGCTCGAGCCGAAGCCGGACCTGACCATGCTCGGTCGCACGTACGCGATCGGGTACGAGGAGGACCTCTCGGAGACCCTCGTCGAGCGCCCTCGGCGTCGTGTCCTCGATCCCGCTCTGCCGTGGGCGATCTGGTACCCGCTCCGGCGCGCCGGCTCGTTCGAGCAGCTCTCCCGGCGCGAGCAGGACACGGTCCTCATGGAGCACGGAGGCATCGGCACGGCGTTCGGCCGGGCCGGGCTGGGCTACGACATCCGTCTCGCCTGCCACGGCCTCGACCGCGACGACAACGACTTCGTCGTCGGGCTCCTCGGCCCCGAGCTCCATCCGCTGTCGATCATCGTCCAGCGGATGCGGAAGACGAAGCAGACGTCGCTCCATCTCGAGCGGCTCGGCCCGTTCTTCGTTGGGAGAGTTGCGTGGCAGAGCGCGCTGCCGTGACGGAGCCGACGGCCGGCGTGATCAACACGTCCGAGCCGACCTCTGTGTTCCTCCGCGCGTGTTGCGGCCTGGTTGTCGAGCGCACGCCGGTGTGGCTGCTCCGCCAGGCCGGGCGCTACCAGCCGGAGTACCGGGCGATCCGCGAGAAGCACTCGATGCTCGAGATCATCCGCACGCCGGAGCTCGCGGCGCAGGTGACGCTCTTGCCGGTCGACTCGTTCGACCTCGACGCCGCGATCGTCTTCTCCGACATCCTCCCGCCGCTCGTCGGGATGGGGCTCGACCTCGACTTCGTGAAGGGCGACGGGCCGTTGATCCGCAACCCGATCGCGACGCGACGCGACGTCGACCTCCTCGGCACTCCGCCGGCGGACGAGACGATGAGCGGCACGCTCGAGGCGATCCGCATCGTGCGCGACGAGCTCGAGTCGCGGGACGTCCCCGTCATCGGCTTCGCAGGGGCGCCGTTCACGCTCGCGAGCTACGCGATCGAAGGCGGCGACGTCGAAGGACTTCGCGGCGACGAAGGCCTTCATGCTCTCGGAGCCGGCGGCGTGGAAGCGGCTTCTCGGCAAGCTCGTCACCGTGCAGGCCGACTACCTGCTCGCCCAGGCTCGCGCCGGAGCGCAGGCGCTCCAGGTCTTCGACTCGTGGGCCGGCCGCGCGCTCGGGCGCGAGGACTACCTGCGCTATGTCGCTCCGCACAACCGCGAGCTGTTCGCGACGAGTCGCAGCGGCCGGCGTGCCGGTCGTCAACTTCTCGCTCGGCGTGGGCGCGTACCTGTCGGATGCCGCCGCGTGCGGCGGCGACGTCGTCGGGCTCGACTGGACGCTTCCGCTCGACGAGGCGTGGGAGCAAGTCGGCTTCGACCGTCCGGTACAGGGAAACCTCGACCCGGCAGCGCTGCTGGCGCCGTGGCGCGAGCTCCGCTTTCGCATCGACGACGTCCTCGACCGCGCGGCCCGGCGTCCGGGCCACGTCTTCAACGTCGGACACGGACTGACGCCGCAGACGCCGGTCGACAACGTCAGGCGGCTGGTCGAGCACGTGCGGGAGCGCACGTCGCTGTGAGCGGCGCGCCGGTCGGCGTCCTCGTGATGGCGTACGGAGGCCCGGGCTCGCTCGAGGAGATCCCGGGCTACCTCGCCGACATCCGACACGGCCGGCCCACCCCGCGCGCGGTGCTCGAGGAGATAACCGAGAACTACCGCGCAATCGGCGGCAGCTCGCCGCTGCTCGAGCGTCTCGCGACGCCAGGTCGACGCGCTCGCCGCGGAGCTCGGCACGCGACTACCGCTGCTATCTCGGCATGCGCCACTGGTCGCCCTGGATCGAGGACGTCGTCGGCGACATGGCCGAGGACGGCGTCATGCAGGCGGTGAGCCTGGTGCTCGCGCCGCACTTCAGCTCGATGTCGGTTGCGCGGTATCAGCAGAAGATCGCCGACGGACTCGAGCTCTATCGCGGGCGCATCCACTTCGAGCACGTTCCGAGCTACCACGACGTTCCGGGGCTGGTCGAGGCGTTCGCGTCCCGGGTCGAGGACGGCCTCGCACGGTGGCCCGACGACGAGCGCGGCAGTGTTCACGTCGTCTTCAGTGCCCACAGCCTCCCACAACGCCTGCTCGAGTCGGGCGATCCCTACGGCGAGCAGTGTCTCGAGACCGCGCGACTCGTTGCGGCACGTGCTGGGGTACCCGACGAGCGCTGGTCGTGGGCGTACCAGTCGGCCGGCCGGACGCCCGAGCCCTGGGCGGGTCCCGACATCTCCGAGCATCTGAGAGAACTTGCGGCCGCCGGTGTGCGCGACGTCATTTCGGTCCCGGTCGGGTTCGTCTCCGACCACGTCGAGGTTCTCTTCGACATCGACCAGCGCGCCGCTGCGGTCGCCGGCCGAGTTGGGGATGCGGCTGGAGCGGCCGCCGGCGCTGAACGACGACCCCGTCTTCATCGCGACGCTCGCGGAGCTTGTTCGCGGCGAAGGCTGCCCTTCCTGGAGGGGCCGCGCCGCGTGACGGTCGCCGTCGTGGGGGGCGGGATCGCCGGGCTCGCGGCAGCGCGTCGGCTCTCGAAGCTCGTGCTCCCGTAGCGCGCCCTGGGAGCGGCCCCTCCTCGTCGAGCGCGAGCCCAGTGCTCGGCGGCAAGGTCCGAACGGAGCACGTCGGCGGCTTCGTGATCGAGGCTGCGCCGGACAGCTTCCTCTCGCGCAAGGAGCGCGGCGTTCGGCTGTGCGAGGAGCTCGGCCTCGGCGGCGAGCTGATCGGCCGTCGGCCGGAGCACCACCGCACGTACGTTCGCCGCGGCGACGAGCTCCTCGCCGCTTGCCGGAGGGCCTGACGGGCATGATCCCGACCAATCTCGACGCGCTCGAGCGCAGCTGCGCTCCTTTCCGAGGAGGGCAGGGCGACGGTTCTCGGCCGAACCGGACGCGCCGGTCGCGCCGGGGGGCGAGGACGAGTCCGTTGCGGCGTTCGTGTCACGCGCCGCTTCGGGCGGGAGGCCTACGACGCCCTCGTCGAGCCGCTCATGACGGGGATCTACGGCGGCGACGGCGAGCAGCTCTCGCTGCGCGCGACGTTCCCACAGCTGCGCGCCTCGAGCTCGAGCACGGGAGCCTGCTCCGGGCCTCTCGCCCGCGCAGCCGGCACCCGCCGGGTCGTTCCTCCCTTCGTGTCGCTCGCAACGGGATGGACGCCCTCGTCGCGCGCTCGTCTGCACCGTCTCGAGCGCACGAGTCCGTCCGCGCGTCGGCAGACGGCGTCCGCTCTACGCCGACGGCGCGATGGCGGCTACGAGCTCGAGTGCGACGATGATGCGTTCGCGCCGGACGGCGTCGTCCTCGCGACGCCGGCGTTCGTGACCGCCGAGCTCCTCGACGAAGCTCGACACGAGCTCGCGGAGCTACACGCGGGATCCCCTACGCGTCCTCCGTGGTCGTCACGCTCGCGTTCTCGCCGGACGACGTTGCGCCGCTCGACGGCTACGGCTACGTGATCCCGCGTGCCGAGGGCGGCGACGTGCTCGCATGCACGTGGAGCTCGCAGAAGTGGGAGGGACGCGCGCCGGAGGGACAGCGCCCTCGTCCGCGTGTACGCAGGCCGGTTCGGCGGACGCGACCTCACCGTCGAGACCGACGACGACGCTCGTCGCGCTCGCGCGCGAGCGAGCTCGCGCTGCTCGACGTCGTCGCCGAGCCGACCCTGACCCGCGTCCAGCGCTGGCCGCTCGGGATGCCGCAGTACGTCCTCGGCCATCTCGAGCGCGTCGAGCGGATCGAAGCGCTCTGCGCGGAGCATCCCGGGCTCGCTCTCGCCGGAGCGGCGTACCGCGGGCGTCGGCATCCCCGACTGCATCGCGTCAGGCGAGGCGGCGGCCGAGTCGGTGGCGCGGGCGCTCGTCGGGACCCGGGTGTGAGCCGGGACGCATCCGAGCGCCTCTTCGCCGAGGCGATGACGCTCCTGCCCGGCGGCGTCAGCTCGCCGGTTCGCGCGTTTCGCGCCGTCGGCGGCACTCCGCCGTTCATCGAGCGCGGCGAGGGCCCGTACCTCGTCGACGTCGACGGGAACCGCTACGTCGACTACGTCCTCTCCTGGGGGCCGCTGATCCTCGGGCACGCGCATCCGCGCGTCGTGGCCGCGCTCGAGGAGGCGCTCCGCAAGGGAACGAGCTTCGGCGCGCCGAGCCCGCTCGAGGTCGAGCTCGCGCGGCTCGTGCAGGCAGCGATGCCGAGCATCGAGCTCGTACGCTTCGTCAGCTCGGGCACCGAGGCGACGATGAGCGCGCTGCGGGTCGCGCGCGCTTTCACGGAGCGGACGAAGATCGTCAAGTTCGTCGGCTGCTACCACGGCCACGCCGATCTCCTGCTCGTGCAGGCGGGATCGGGCGTCGCCACGCTCGGCCTTCCCGACTCGCCCGGAGTGACACCCGGCGCGGTCGCGGACACGCTGAGTGCGCCGTACAACGACCTGGCCGCGGTCGAGGAGCTGTTCGCCGAGCACGACGACATCGCGGCCGTGATCGTCGAGCCGGTCGCGGGGAACATGGGGCTCGTCCTCCCGCAGCCGGGATTCCTCGAGGAGCTCCGCGAGCTGACGGCGGCACACGGCGTGCTCCTCGTCTTCGACGAGGTCATGACCGGCTTCCGCGTGCATCCGGGCGGCGCGCAGGCGCTCTACGGGGTCACTCCCGACCTGACGACGCTCGGGAAGGTGATCGGCGGCGGCCTCCCGGTCGGCGCGTACGGAGGGCGGCGGGAGATCATGGAGCTCGTCGCTCCTGCCGGGCCCGTCTACCAGGCGGGCACGCTCTCCGGAAATCCCCTCGCGATGACGGCGGGGATCGAGACGCTGCGTGTCCTCGCCGAGCCCGGCGTCTGGGATGAGCTCGAACGCGTCGGGGGCCGTCTCGAGGAAGGTCTTCGCTCGCTCGAGGGTGTGCAGGTCGCGAGAACGGGCTCGATGTTCGGCTTCTTCTTCGCGGACGAGCCCGTGACGAGCTGGGAGACGGCGAGGACGGCTGACACGCGGCGGTTTGCGGCCTTCCATCGCGAGATGCTCGAGCGCGGCGTCTACCTTGCGCCGTCGCAGTTCGAGGCCGGGTTCCTGTCGACCGTGCACGGGGACGCCGAGATCGACGCGACGGTTGCGGCAGCCGAGGAGGCTCGCGCACTCGTCTAGGCCACCGGTCTACGCTTCGCGGCCGTGAAGGTGCTGCTCGTGACGATGTACTTCCCGCCCGCCGGCGGCGGAGGGGTGCAGCGACCGCTCAAGCTCGCGCAGTACCTGCCGGCGCTCGGCGTCGAGACCCACGTCCTCGCGCCCGACGACCCGAAGTGGGTCCACCGCGATCCCGACCTGCGCGTGCCGACTCAGGCCTGGATCCATCGCGCGCGGTACCTCGGCCCTCGCGCGCGGAAGCCCGCCGAGGAGCTGCGCGCGGCCGACGGCCTCGAGCGTGCGCTTGTGCAGGCGCAGGTCACGGCGCGTCGTCTGCTCCTCCCCGATGCGAGCGTGACGTGGAACCTCACCGCGATCCCCGCGGCGATCCGCATCGCGCGACGCGAGGGCATCGACGCCGTGATCACGACCTCGCCGCCGGCGTCGGTCCACTTCGTCGGAGCGGCCGTCCAGCGAGCGACCGGTGCGCGCTGGATCGCCGATCTGCGCGATCCGATCGTCGCGAACCAGCACCGGCGCGACGACACGGCTGCCGCGCGCGCGCGGCAGGCTGCGAACGAGCAGGTTGCGCGGCTCGTCGCGCGCCGCGCCGATGCGGTCACCTGCGTCTCCGAGGCGATCGCGGACGAGGTACGCGGGCTCGAGGCGCGCGGGACGTCCGCGTCGTCGCGAACGGCTGCGACTTCGACGACTTCGCCGGGCTCGAGTACACGCCCGGCGAGTCGCTTCCGCATCACGCACACGGGCAGCTTCTTCGGCCGCCGCGACCCGCGGCCGTTCCTGCAGGCGTTCCACGACGCCGACCTCGACGCCGTTGCGCGCTTCGTCGGCGACTTCCGCTCGTCGGACCGCGAATGGGCGCGAGTCGCTCGACCTCGGCGACCGTCTCGAGCTCGTCGACTACCTGCCCCGGGCGGAGTCGCTGCGCCTCCAGCGCGACTCGGAGGCGCTGCTCCTGCTCGTGCCCGATGCGGGCGGCAGAGGCAAGGGCGTCCTCTCCGGGAAGGTCTTCGAGTACATCGCGGCGGGCCGTCCGATCCTCGCCGTCGTCCCGCCCGACGGCGCGGCTGCCGAGCTCATCCGCGAGACCGGGCTCCGGACGTCGTCGCGGCGCCCGACGACGTCGACGGCGATCGGGACGCGCTCGTCGACCTGCACGTCGCGCTTCGCCAACGGCGGACTGCCCTCCGTCGAGCTCTCCGCGACGTGACGAGGAGCGGCTGTCGCGGCGCGCGCGCGTCGAGGAGATGGCGCAGCTCCTCGAGGAGAGTCGCATGACGAGCCAGGCGCTCCCGCTCACGAGTCGCTCCACCGCGGGAACGCATCCTCGCCCAGCCGGTGCTCGAGGGGCTCTTCCTCCTCACGATCTTCACGGTCACGTTCCACAAGCTCCAGTGGGAGCTCGCGGGCTCGCTCACGCTGTCCGACATCCTCACCTCGGTCTTCCTGGTCCTCTTCGCCTGGGATCGCTTCGAGCGGAACGACGTCCGGCTTCACGCGCACGGCGGTGGTCGCGCTCGCGTTCATCGTGCGCGTTCGCGCTCCTCTACCTCGCCGGCTTCTACAGCCTCGACACGGCGGAGGCGCTCGCCCAGTGGGCGAAGGGGATGGTCAAGTTCGTCCTCCACTTCGGCTTCCTCGTGACGGGCGTCGCGCTGCTCGCGCGACGCGGGATCCGCTTCTACTGGCTCGCGCTCGCCGCGTTCCTCGGCGGCATCGGGCTCGACGCCGTCTACGGCGTCATCCAGCTCGTGCTCGCGGAGGCCGGCGTCAACCTCGACCAGGTGCTCATCCAGCCGATCACCTCCCGGCAGACGGGGATCAACGTCTTCGGTGCGGTGGGCGGCACGCAGGAGGTGTTCCGGCCGAATGCGCTCACCGGCGATCCCGAACCACCTCGGGATCGAGCTCGTCATCCCGCTGCTCGTGCTCACGCCGCTCTACCTGAGGCTCGAGCCCGGTCACCGCCTGAAGACACCGCTCGCCGTCTCGCTCGCGTTCATGCTCATCGTCGAGCTCGCGACGCTTTCACGGAGCGCGCTCCTCGGGCTCGCGTGCGGCGCGCTCATCCTCGCCCTGCCGTACCGCCGCCACCTGCGCCGTCCCGCATTCCTCGTCCCGCTGGCGGCCGTCGCGCTCGTCGTCGCGACGGTCGTCGCTGATCCGGCTCGACTTCTTCCTGACCGTCCTGCGGGCGCGAACGAACACGAGCCGCGGCGCGGCCTCGCCCCACTTCGCGGTCTACTCGTTCGTCCCGGACATCCTCTCGACCCACCCGTTCCTCGGGCTCGGACTGAACAACTTCGCCGTGTACTACGAGTTCGTCACGGGTCGCCCCGACTTCGGCCCGCACTCGTTCTACGTCGCGACGATCGTCGAGACAGGGCTCGTCGGCGCCGCGCTCCTCGCGGTGTTCGTCGTCTGGATCTTCCGCCGGCTCGGCGACGCCCGGCGGATCGGCCGCGCGCTCAGCGCGGCCGGCGATCCGCTCGCTGCGCGGATCCGGCCGGTCGCGTGGGGGATGACGGCCGCGCTCGTCGCGACGCTCGTCGCCAACGTCTTCTACCTCACGATGACCTTCTACTACTTCTACGTGTTCGCGACGCTCGCGGCGGCGCTCCCGTCGTCGCCCTCGGGCGCGCGGCGCGAATGAGGGTCACCGTCCTCACGACGTCGTATCCGCGCGGGCCGGACGACGTCGCAGGGGTCTTCGTGCGCGACGCGGTCGAGCACCTGCGGGCGGCGGGAGTGGAGGTCGACGTCGTCTCGCCCGCGTCGTTTCGGCACTTCGGCCTCGCCTACGGGCACGGGATCGTCGGCAACCTCCGACAGGCGAGCCGTGGAAGGCAGCGCTCGTGCCCGCGTTCCTCGGCGTCGTACGCGCTGGCCGCGCGTCGCTCGGCTCGGACGTCCGACCTCGTCCATGCGCACTGGCTCCCGTCGGCGCTGCCGGCGCTCGGGACCCGCAAGCCGTATCGTCCTCCAGCTCTGGGGCACGGACGTCGAGCTCGCCCGTCGCGCGCCGCTGGGCGGCGCGGCCGCTGGTTCGACGCGCGAAGCGTCGTGCTCTGCCCGTCCGAGGCTCTGGCGTCCGAGGCGCGGGCGCTCGGCGCGCGGGACGCCCGCGTCGTCCCGAGCGGGGTCGACGATTCCCGACGTCGGTCGGCGAGCCCGACGACCCGCCGCACGTCCTCTTCGTCGGCAGGCTGTCGGAGGAGAAGGGGATCGCTCGAGTTCCTGGCGGCGACCGAGGGACTGCCACGCGTCATCGTCGGGCGACGGGCCGCTCCGCGACCGCGTTCCGGATGCGGTCGGGTTCGTCCCCCCGCGCCAGCTCGGCGCGTACTACGAGCGCGCGGCCGTCGTCGTCTGCCCGTCGCGGCGGGAGGGCTACGGCGTCGTCGCGCGTGAGGCCATGGCACACGGCCGGCCGGTCGTCGCGACGGCCGTCGGCGGCCTCGTCGACGCGGTCGAGGACGGCGTCACGGGCTCGCTCGTGCCTCCGCGCGACCGTGCCGCGCTGCGTGCGGCCATCGAGGGTCTGCTCGCCGACGAGGAGCTCAGGCGCCGGCTCGGCGCCGCCGCCCGACGAGGCCGCGCGCGAGCACGGTTCTCGTGGCAGGCCGCGACGGAGGCGACGATTCGCGCCTATCGCGACGCGCTCGCCTGATCAGGGCGGCGACCGGGGCGATTCCGCGCGTCGACCTCGGGATACCGCGTCGCCGGGGCGAACGAGACGTCGAAGCCCACGCTCGCGGTCTCCTTTCGGAACTCGTCCTGCACGGCCGGGTCGTCCGGGATCCCGGTTACGACGACGCGGAACGCGTCGCATCCCGTTCGCTCGATCCGCGCGCCCTGGAAGCCCGACGTCGAGCGCACGCCGCACGAGGTCGCTCGCCTGCCGCGTAGCTGAGGTCGCTTCCGAACACCGCGTCGACGAGCTGTCCCGGCGTGGACTTCGATGTGGCAGTCCTCGAGCGTCGGGGTCCGTGCCGGCGGCCGCACCGACGACGAACGCCGCGTAGATCCCGGACTGCTCGCCGACCAGCCGAACGCCGGGCCGCGGTGCACTGGATCCAGCCGATCGGATTCGTCGGCTGCTGCTGCGCTCTGCGCGAACGCGAGGCTCTCGCCGGACGTGAGGAGCGAGAAGAACCGCGCGCCTTCGAGCTCCGAGCACGTGCCGTGCGTACTCACCTCGACCTGGCCGGGAAAGAAGTACGGAGCCGCCCGTCGCTCGAGACGACTCGCTGGGACTCGGCGACGTTCTCGCGTGCGAGGTTCGACGACGTACGAGAACGGCCCCCACGCGTAGTTCTCGACCGCAGCGCGGTCCGACCAGCCCGACCAGCCGAGGTCGAGGAGCCCGCGCCAGCCCGACCGACCGAGCCCGTCGACCGACGGAAGGTTCACGACGGCGAGGAGCAGCACGGCGAGCGCCGGGACGACGAACGCGGCCGGCCGGAGTCTGGCCAGTGCGAACGAGACCGATGACGAGCGCTGCAGCAGTCACCAGTACGAAGGCCGGCCAGACGGGCGCGAGATGGCGTACCTCGTCCGCACGAGTCCACCACCAGACGACCGCTGTCGGAGCGAGCCACGCGATCAGCGCGACGTGCACGCGCCGTTCGATCGGATCGTCCTGCGCGAGGAACGGCGCCGCGCACGATCGCGGCGACGAGCACGAGCCACGCCAGCAGGCCGAGCACGCTGCCGTCGAACGGGTACGGAGCTCCGCCGTCCACGACCAACGGGCCGACGACCGACCATGTGATCGCCCCAACGGCGGCGACTGCCAACGCGATGCGAGGGCGAGTGCCTGCGGCCCGAGCGATCCCGTGCAGAACCCCGTAGAGGATCAGCAGCCGGATCGACACGCCCAACCACTCGGCCTGCGCCAGGGCGTCCCAGCGAGCCGCCGCGCCTCGATCGAGCCAGTACCGCTCGTTGCCGGCTCGTAGGAAGTCGAAGAGCGACTGGCCGAGTCCTCGACGCCTGCCATGCGTCGTAGGTCAACGCGAGGCCGACACCGACCGCCATCGCGACGAGACCCGGCGTCGCGCGTCGCCCGTTCAGCACCACGAGGGCCACTGCGAGGCCCGCCAGCGCGAGAAGCCCCGAGGACTTCGAGAGCACAGTTGCCGCTCCGAATGCTCACGACCAGCAGCAAGACACCACCTGCTGGGCGCCTGCCAGAGCACGACTGCGGTCGCGGCGGATCCTGCCGCAACCGGTATGTCGGTCATGCTCGCGGCCACGAGGCCGGCGAAGACGGCCGAGCCCAGCAGGAGCCCGAGCGAAAGAGTGCGTGTGACCGGAATTGCGTCGGCTCTTCTCGGAAGCCGACCCGCGAGCAACCACACCGCTGCGACCAGGGCCGCCGCGAAGAGCAGTGAGTAGACGCGTCCGACCCACTCGCCGTCGTCGATGTACCGCCAGGCGAGGCCCTCCGGCACGTAGACGACGGGCCGGCTCAAGGCGAAGGTGCTGGCGTTGTCCCAGAGACCGTTGCCCTGCGCGATCGAGCGCGGCCAGGAGCCGAACGCCAGCGAGTCCCAGTACCGGAACGGCAGTACGACGCCCACGAAGACCGCCGCGACGAGGAAGAGAGCCGTCACGAGGCCCGTCGCCGAGGCGAGGACTCGGCGTGACCACGGCGGGACGAACGGTGGAGGAGAATCGAGCGGTTCGTCGCGCGTGAAGATCGACCGTCACGGCGTCGCGGAACCCGAAGTCCGGAACGCTGCTCGGTGCGCCACGCGATGCTTTCGGCGGCGGCTGTCTGCGCCAGCGCGCTTCGAAGCACGATCAGCACGGCCGGAAGCGCGAGGAGGTAGACGGTCGCCGACGCAGGCGTCCAGGAGAGGTCGAAGAGCGCACCTGCGTAGGGATAGACGAACGCATTCGCAAATGTCGCTCCCATCACGAGGAGCCCGACGGCTAGTTGCTCGTTCGCGGCTGCGAGCGGTGAGTCCGCAGGCGAAAGAACCGCGGCCGCGACCACGAGCATGAACTGCGGGCTGAACACGCGATTCGTCATGAGGAAGACGGCCGGCGCCAGTGCGGCGACCGCGATCGCGCATCCGGGGTCGACCGGACGTACCGAGACCACTGCGAGCGCCAGCGACGATCATGCAGCGCGGCCTGAATCGCACACAACGACGACATCGGCTGCCTGGGGAGCGCCCGCCGGTGCCCACTCGGCGCCGCCGTGGGTCAGCCCGAGGATCCTGAGCGGGAAGTACCAGACCGACTCGTTCGTGATCGCCCGACCGCCCTGAGCCGTGTACGGGTTCAGGACGTTGCTCGGCGTTCCAGAGCATGAGCGGCACGTGGACGACCAGCACCGCGACGAACGCAGCGGAGAGTCGCGCGGAGCTCGCGTCGACCGTCGGCCGGACGACGAGCCAGACGACGAGAAACAGGAACGACACGCCCGGAGACCACTTCACGAGCGCTCCGGCCCCGAGCGCTGCTCCGCTCCAGCCCCACCGACCTCGGTACGCGAGCAGGAGGCCGAGCGACCAGAAGACCTGCCGCCGCGAGGTCGAATCGATACTCCCAGTAGAAGACGCTCATCGGCCAGATGGCCAGAACGGCCGCGAGCCAACGGCTGTGGCGCGAGTGCAGCCCCCATATCCCGGCGACGCACAGCAGCTGAAACGGCAGCATCAGGAGCCGGTTCGGCGTCACGGCGGAGCCGTTGCCGAGCAGAGCCTCGAGACCGAACAGGAAAACAGCGCCGGCCGGATATTCGGTCTGCGGGAACCGACCGTCGACGAGCTCGCTCCCGTAGACCCCGTAGGCCGCCACATCCTGATCGCCGAGTACTCCGCCGCCCACGTGGGCCGCGACGACGGCGACGCTGGTATGCGGCCGCGATCGCGAGGATCGGAGCGAACCGCAGCTCGTCCTGGCGACGCCAGGCGTAGACAAGCGCCGCAGTCGCGACGGCGGCCGCGAGACTCAACCAGTACCCGTGACCTGTGTCGACGACGAGCGCCTCGCAGAGAACGCCGAGCGCCGCTGCACCTCACAGGGCCGCATGCGGGCCGAACGTCGGGGCATGCGACGGCCGCGCGACGCCCCGTGGAGGGAGTCCGCACGGTGCGCTCAGCCCGTCTGGTCCGAGATCGCTCGACGCAGAAGCCATGTCCGCGCGCGCTGAGTCCAGCAGCGGCCATGCGCGTCACGATAACCCCAGCGGGGGCCGGAGCTCACCGCCGGTCCGACCGGGTCGAGGGTAGATTCGCCCTGTGTCGTCAGGGCGTCTCCGCACCGCCGTCGCGCTCCTCGGCATTCCGATCGGGCTCGTGTTCCTGTGGCTCGCGGTTCGGAATGCCGACGCCGACGCCGTCTGGGACACGCTGCGGGACGCGGACCCGGGCCTCGTCGCCCTGGCGATCGGCGCGTTCGCAGTCGTCTACCTGCTGCAGGCCGTGCGCTGGCGGCGGATCGCCGCAACCCCGGCGGTCTCCGTCCCGCGCTTCTACGAGATGACGGTGAGCGGAGTCGCCGTGAACAACGTCCTCCCGGGACGTCTCGGAGACTTCCTGCGGGCGCGCTGGCTCGGGCTCGAGGCACGGATGCCGTACGGGAAGGCGTTCGGCACGGTCATCCTCGACCGCGCGTTCGACGTCGTCGTCCTCGTCGGGCTGCTCATCGTCGGGATCGCTGCGGTTGCGAGCTCGGCGTGGCTCTGGCAGCTCGCCGGCTGCCGGCGCCGTGCTCGTCCTTGGTATCGCGGGCGTGCTGCTCTTCTCGCGCGTCTACATCGGCAAGCGCGAGCGCGACCGCCGCGAGCGCGGCCTCGTGCGCCGGCTGGTGCGAGACACCGTCGAGCGCCTCGCCGAGCCGTTCGGCCGGCGCCATCGTCGTCGTCTGGCTCGGGCTGAGCGTGCTCGCGTGGCTGATGTGGGCGCTTGCGGCGTACCTCGTGGCCCGCTCGCTCGGCATCGAGCTCTCGCTCACGGAGGCGCTGTTCGTGACCGCGGTGCTGAATCTCGGCTCGGCGGTGCCGTCGTCGCCCGGGTACGTCGGCACCTACGAGTGGCTGGGCGTCGCGTCGCTCGGCCTGCTCGACGTCGCCCACGAGCCGGCCCTCGCCTTCACGATCCTCGTGCACGCGGCGTGGTACGTGCCGACGACGCTCTTCGGTGCCGTGGCTCTCGGGCTGCGCGGCGGGAGGCAGCTCGTGCGCCGCCGCGCCCGTGCCCACGCCTGATGAGCCACGCGAGAGCTCACCTGGCGAGAGGCACTCGGCGCCGCGGCGCGGGCGTCGTCCTCGCGCTCGTGATGACCTGGCCGCTCGTCCTCCATCTCGGCACCGACATCGGGAAGGACACAGGCGATCCGCTGCTGCAGACGTGGCAGGTCGCATGGATCGGGCACGCGCTGCTGCACGCACCCCTCCACCTGTGGCAGGCGAACACGTTCTGGCCGAACGACCGACACGCTCGCGTTCTCCGACGCGCTCGTCGGCTACGCGCCCGTCGGCCTGTTCGCGCAGACGAGCCCGCACGCGGCGTTGCTCGGCTACAACCTGCTCTTCCTCTTCGCCTACGCGCTCGCGTTCCTCGGCGCGTACCTGCTCGCGCGCGAGCTCGGGATCGGGTGGCTCGGCGCCGCGGCAGCGGGCGCCGCCTTTGCCTATGCGCCGTGGAAGCTCTCGCAGAACGGCCACCTGCATGTGCTCTCGAGCGGAGGAATCCCACTCGCCCTCTTCCTCCTGCTGCGCGGCTATCGCCGACGTAGCCCCTGCGACCGTGCTCGCCGGGTGGCTCGTGGCCGCGTGGCAGATGACCCTTGGCTTCACGCTCGGCCTCCAGCTCGCCTACCTGCTCGCTCGTGCTCGCCGTCGTGTTCGTCGTCGGCGTGTGGAGGTCGTGGCTGCCGCGGCCCGGGCGCGGCGTCGTCGTCGCGACCGTGGTCGGGCATCGCGTCTTTCGTGCTCGTCTCGGGCTTCATGGCGCGGCCGTACCTGCGCGTCCTCGATGCGCATCCGGAGGCCCGCCGGACACCCGCGTACGTCGACTCGTTCTCCCCGCGCCCGAGGAGCTTCTTCGCCGCGCCCGAGGAGAGCAAGCCGTGGGGCGGCATCACCTCGCGGGCTCGCGCCACGCTCGAAGCTCCCGATGAGGAGTCGCTCTTTCCCGGGTCTCGCGATCTCGGTGCTCGTCGCTGTTCGGCGTCTTCGGGTCCGCGCTCTCCCGCGAAGCTCCGGATCGGTCTGGCCGTCGGCGTCGTGGTGTGCGCGCTCCTCTCGCTCGGCGTGCGTGACGTCGACGGGCCGCGGCGCTACCTCACCCCGTACCGCTTCCTGTTCGAGTTCGCGCCCGGCTGGGACGGCGTGCGGACGCCGGGTCGCATCAACACGCTCACGTCACTCGGGCTCGCGCTGCTCGCCGGCGCAGGCGTCTGCGTCGTCACGCATCTCCTCGAGGAGAGACGTGGGTCGAGGTTCGCGCACGTCGCTGCGGGCGCTCTCGTCGTCGTGATTCTGCTCGAGGGCCTCGGGCCGCTCGCGCACCCTCGCGTCCCGACGCCGCCGGGACCCGTGCGTCTCGAAGCCGCGCCGCAGCTTCATCTGCCCGCCGGCTTCAGGAATGACCTGCCGTACAGCTACTACAGCGACCGCCGGCTTCCCACCGACGGTCAACGGCGCGGGCGGCTTCGACCCCGACGGGTACGGAGCGCTTCGCAAGCGAGATCGCCGGATTCCCCGATTCGCGGTCCGTCGCGGCGCTCCGGACGCTGGGCGTGCGCACCGTGCTGCTCTATCCCGAAGCTGCCGTGGGTCGGACGTGGGAGGACGCTGCGAGCAAGTCCGTCGCGCGGCCTGGAATCGAGCGCGAGCGCGTCGGTGACGTGATCGTCTACCGCCTCGGCTAGTACCATCGCCGCCGTGCGTGAGCTGGTCGTCGACGGACGAGTCATCACCAGGGACGGGCCGGCGTACGTCATCGCCGAGATCGGTCACAACCACCAGGGCGACCTCGAGAAGGCGAAGGCGCTCGTTCGCTCCGCGCGGGAGTGTGGCGCCGACGCCGTGAAGCTCCAGAAGCGCGACAACCGGTCGCTGTACACGCGGGCGGCCTACGACGCGCCATACGACAACGAGCACTCCTTCGGCGGGACCTACGGCGAGCACCGCGAGGCGCTCGAACTGTCCGCCTCCGACTGGTTGGAGCTCCGGGAGTTCTCGAAGGAGGAGGGCATCACGCTCTTCGGCACCGTCTTCGATGAGCGGAGCGCCGACTTTCTCGCCGAGCTCGGAATGCCGGCGTTCAAGATCGCCTCGGGAGACCTCACGAACGTGCCGCTTCTCACGTACGTGGCGAACATCGGACGCCCGGTCTTCGTCTCGACCGGCGGCGGGACGATGGAGGACGTCGAGCGCGCCGTCGACACGATCCTTCCCTTCAACGAGCAGCTCTGCGTGCTCCAGTGCACCGCCTCGTATCCGTGCGAGGTCGAGGAGCTCAACCTCGGAGTCATCGAGACGTACCGCGAGCGCTTCCCGGAGCTGGTCATCGGGCTCTCCGACCACCAGAGCGGGATTGCGATGTCGGTCGTCGGGTACATGCTCGGCGCGCGGGTACTCGAGAAGCACTTCACGCTCAACCACGCGTGGAAGGGCTCCGATCATGCGTTCTCGCTCATGCCGGAGGGCCTGCGCCGGCTCGTGCGCGACCTTCACCGCGTGCCGGACGCTGTCGGCGACGGCGTGAAGCGTGCGCTCGCGAGTGAGGAGCGACCGCTCGAGAAGATGGGGAAGAAGCTCGTCGCTGCACGCGATCTTCCCGCCGGTCACGCTCTCGTCCCCGGCGACCTCGTCGCGAAGTCACCTGCGGACGGCGGCATGAGGCCGTACGAGCTCGAGGATCTCCTCGGTCGGACACTCGTCCGCCCGCTCGCGGAGGACGAGGCGATCGCTGCAGAGGACGTCGTGCCTGCCGCGCAGCCGGTCACCGCACGCGAAGCGTGACCGCTCGCCTTCAGCTCGCGGTCGTGGAGGAAACCATGTTTCCCCCACGCGCCCCCTTCTTCTTGAAAGCGTGGGGAACCTCCCGGTTCCCCACACCCCTCCCCCGTCACGCGCGGGGAAGCTGCGCGTGACGCCCCTCTCCGAGATCCGGCTCGTCGTCTTCGACTTCGACGGCGTGTTCTCCGACAATCGCGTATGGACGAACGATCGCGGCGAGGAGAGCGTCGCGTGTTTTCGAGGCGACTCGGCGGGCCTGCGGCGGCTGGACGAGGTCGGAGTCGCCTACTTCATCCTCACCTCGGAGACGAACGACGCCGTGCTCGCGCGAGCGCGCAAGATCCGTGCGGAGTGCATTCGCGGGATCGAGGACAAGCTCCCGGTTCTCACGGCCGAGCTCGAGCGGAGGGGTGTCGCGCCGGACGTCACCGCCTACGTCGGGAACGACATCAACGACGCCGAATGCCTCGCCGTGGTCGGCCTTCCCGTCGTTCCGTCGGATGCCTGGGCCGAGGTGATGCCGCTCGCGGCAATGGTCCTCACGCGCGCGGGCGGGCACGGCTGCGTCCGCGAGTTCTGCGACGCGGTCTGGAGTGCGAAGCGGGCGCAGGCGGCATGAGCGATCCGCTGTTCGACCTCGAGGGGCGCGTCGCGGTCGTGACCGGCGGCGCCGGTCAGCTCGGCCGTGTCTTCGTCGAGGGTCTCGCCGAGCGCGGGATGCAGGTGGCCAGCCTCGACATCGCGTCCGGCGCGGTGCCGGAGGGAGGCCGTGAGTACTACGTGGACATCACCGACCGCGCCGCGCTCGCGTCCGCGCTCGAGGCCGTCGTCGGCGATCTCGGCATTCCCCACCTGCTTGTCAACAACGCCGGGCTCGACTCGCCTCCGGACGCGCCGGCCGCCGAGGTCGGTCCGTTCGAGGACGTGCCCGAGGCGGCGTTCGACTCGGTCATGGACGTCAACGTCAAGGGGGCGATGCTCTGCTGCCAGACGGTCGGCGCGGCGATGGCGCGTGCCGGGCGCGGCTCGATCGTGAACATCTCGTCGGTGTACGGGATGCTCTCGCCCGTCCAGGATCTCTACGAGTTCCGGCGCGCGCGCGGCGAGACGTACGTGAAGCCGGCCGCGTACTCGGTATCGAAGGGCGCTCTGCTCAACCTCACGCGCTACCTGGCCACGTACTGGGCAAAGGACGGCGTCCGTGTGAACACGTTGACGCTCGCGGGCGTCTGGAACGGACAGGACCCCGAGTTCCTCGAAGCCTTCGCGGCGCGCTCGCCGATAGGTCGCATGCTGGACGAGCGCGAGGCGCTCGGTGCGCTCGTGTTCCTCGCCTCCGACGCCTCGTCGTACGTCACGGGCTCGAACCTGGTCGTGGACGGCGGCTGGTCGGCCTGGTGATCCCGGAGCGGGTCGAGAACCTCATCGGCGGGAAGCGGTTGCCCGCGCGAGGGGGCGAATGGCTGGAGAAGCTGCGGCCCGCCGACGAGACGCTTCTCTGCCGAGTTACCCGCTCAGGGCCGGACGACGTGGACGACGCGGTCGCAGCTGCGCGAGCCGCTCAGCCCGCCTGGTCGGAGCGAACCGCGGTCTCGCGCGGCGACGTGATGCGCGAGCTCGCGCTTCTGCTCCGCGAGCGCCGCGAGGAGGCATCGGCCATCGTGATGGAGGAGACCGGCAAGCCCGAGGAGCTCGCGTTCGGCGAGACCGACGCGGCGGTCGAGATGGGCCTCTTCATTGCGGGCGAGGGCCGTCGCTCGTACGGCCGGACGACGACCGCGAGCATGGAGCATCGCACCGTGCTCACGGTGCGGCAGCCGCTCGGCGTCGCCGCGCTCGTGATGAGCTTCAACACACCGCTTCCGAACATTGCGTGGAAGGCCTTCCCGGCGCTCTTCTGTGGGAACGCCGCGGTCGTGAAGCCGTCGGAGCACACACCCGCGTCCGCGTCCTTCTTCGCCGAGCTCGCGCTCGAGGCGGGAGTGCCGGCAGGCACGCTCAACGTCGTGCACGGGCTCGGCGACGAGGCAGGGGCGGCGCTCGTCGCACACTCGGGCGTCGACCTCGTCAGCTTCACCGGCTCCGCGCGGACGGGACGCGCGATCAACGAAGTCGCCGCCGGGCGGCTCGCGAAGACGTGCCTCGAGCTCGGCGGGAAGAACGCGCTCGTCGTCTGCGACGACGCGGATCTCGACAACGCCGTTCGCTGGGCACTCGCGTCCGCGTTCTCGAATGCCGGGCAGCGCTGCGCGTCCGCGAGCCGCATCGTCGTCTTCGATTCGGTCTACGACGAATTTCGTGGGCGCCTTGCCGAGGCGGCAGGCGCGCTCGTGCCGCAGCCGGTGATCAGCCGCGAGTCGCTCGAGCGGATTCTCGAGGCGCTCGGCGAGGCTCGCGAGGCCGGCGCGACGGTGCTCACGGGCGGCGAGCGCCTCGATCGGCGCGGTTGGTACCTCGGGCCCACAGTCGTCGAGCACGCCACTCCGGACGCCGCGATCTCCCGGACGGAGCTCTTCGGCCCGGTCACGGTCCTCTACCGCACGGGGAGCGTCGACGACGCGATCGCGCTCGTGAACGACTCGCCGTACGGCCTCACCGCCGCGATTCACACCGCGAGCGTCCATCGCGCGATGCGCTTCGCCGAGCGCGTCCAGGCGGGCGTCGTCGTCGTCAACGCGGGGACGCACGGATCCGAGCCACACATGGGCTTCGGCGGCACGAAGGACTCCGGGACCGGTTGGCGGGAGGCAGGGATCGAGTCGCTCGACGTGTATTCCGATCCGAAGGTCGTGAATCTCGTGGTCGACCCGGCGAAGGCATGAGCAACACCGCGGCAGTCCTCGGTCCCGGCGCCGTCGGGGGGTCCCTGGCGGTGCGTCTCGCGAACGCGGGCGTCAGCGTCGTTTGCGTCGCGCATCCGGAGGCGGCAGGCCTCGTCGCGCTTGCCGGTCTGGTCGTCGAGTCGCCGGACGGGACGCTCTCCGCGCGGGTCGAGGTCGTCGAGAGTCTTGCGAAGCCGGTCGACCTCCTGCTCGTGACGGTGAAGGCGCCCGGCCTCGACGACGCGGTCGAGCGGGTGGATCCGAGCGCCGTCGAGCATGGTGTCGTCGTGCCGCTCCTGAACGGGATCGAGCACATGGACGTTCTCCGAGCTCGCTTCGGCAGTCGCGTTGCCGCAGGAACGATCTCCCACTTCGTCGCCTACCGTCCGGGGCGCGTCCAGATCATCGAGGCGACGTCGTCGCCGGTGATCACGATCGCGTCCGAGTCCCTTTCCAGGAGCGAGGTGGAGCAGGCGGCGGACATGCTGCGACGCGCGCGAGTCGACGTCAGAGTCGGGCAGAACGAGAAGCGCGTGCTCTGGCACAAGCTCGCGCGAATCGCGCCGCTGGCCGCGGTCACGTCCGTCTCCGGCCGGCCCGTGGGCGAGCTGCGGAACGATCCCGAGTGGCGCCCCAAACTGGACGGAGCGCTCGTCGAGGCGTGCGCGGTCGCCGAGGCGGACGGCGTCTCGCTGCAGCCCTCGGCCCAGTGGGCGATCATCGACGAGATGGCCGATGAGACCACGACCTCCGCGGCCAGGGACGTCGTCGCCGGTCGGCGCTCCGAGCTCGACGCGATCGTCGGCGGCGTCCTGCGCACAGCAGAGCGATACGGCGTCCCCTGCCCGACGCTGACCGAGCTCGCAGTCGCCGCAGGCGTGTGGTGAGCGATCCGTCGGTGGTCGCGTTCGTCCCGGCGCGGTCGGGGTCGGAACGTGTTCGCAACAAGAACGTCCGACCGCTGGCCGGGCACCCGCTCCTCGCGTACGCGATCGAGACGGCCCGCCGGAGCGACTGCTTCGAGCGCGTGGTCGTGTCCACCGACTCGGAGGAGATCGCGGCCGTGGCACGCTGGTACGGCGCGGACGTGCCCTTCCTCCGGCCCCCCGAATACGCGACCTCGACGAGTCCGGACATCGAATGGCTCGCGTACACGCTGGAGGAGCTCGAGGAGCGGTACGACCTCTTCGCCCTCATCCGAGCGACGAACCCGTTCCGCGGCCCGGACGTCGTCCGCCGCGGCCTGGCGCAGCTGCTCGCAACGCCGGATGCCGACTCGATCCGCGCGGTGGAGCTCGTGAAGCAGCATCCCGGAAAGATGTGGCTCGTCTCCGACGACGGCCGCACGATGCTGCCGCTGCTCGACCAGTCGAACCTCGACGTCGCCTGGCACGCGGGTCAGTACCAGGCACTCCCGGAGGTGTACGTGCAGAACTCCGCACTCGAGATCGCGTGGACCCGGGTCGTGACGGAGACCGGAACCCGGGAGGGGAAGGTGCTCGCCCCGTTCCTCACGGAGGGCCTCGAGGGCTTCAACGTCGACGACGAGGACGACTGGGAGCGCGCGGAGCTGCTCGTGGTCGGCGGGCAGGCGGTGCTGCCCGCGATCGACCGCGCTCCGTATGCTCCCTCGCCGTGAAGGTCGCTTCGCTCGAGACCCTCTTCTGCGACGCCGGGTGGCGTCCGTGGATCTTCCTCAAGGCGACGACGGACGACGGCCTCGTCGGCTGGGCCGAGATCACGGACTCGCACGGGTCGCCGCGCGGGCTCGCGGGCATCGTCGAGGACCTCTCGCCGCTCGTCGTCGGGCGCGATCCCCGTCCGGTGGAGGCCATCTACTGGGATCTCTACCGCGCCACCCGGCAGAGCCCGGGCTCCGTGATCGCGAAGGCGCTCGCGGGCATCGAGAACGCGCTCCTCGACCTCAAGTCAAAGGCGCTCGGAGTGCCCGTGTACGAGCTCTTCGGCGGGCCCACGCGCGAGACGATCCCGATGTACTGGTCGCACTGCGGGACGACGCGAGCGCGTGCGTACGAGGTCACGCGCACGCCGAAGCTCGCGTCGTACGAAGACGTCGCGGCGCTCGGGCACGAGGTCGTCCAGGGCGGCTACGCGGCGTTCAAGACGAACGTCGTCATTCCCGGCGAGGACCCGCAGGTCCTCATGCCCGGGTTCAGCGAGGGCGGCGGCACGCTGCGGGTGGACGAGATCGCCGATGCGCTCGTGCGTCTTCTCGAGGCGTTCGCTGCCGGCACGGGCAGCGCCGCCCGACCGATCGTCGACCTCAACTTCAACCTCGAGCCCGAAGGCTGCGTCAGGGTCGCGAAGGCGCTGGAGCCCTTCGACCTGCTCTGGCTGGAGGTCGACCTCTTCGACGCGGGGGCGCTCGCGCATGTCCGGCACGTGGCGCCGATGCCGATCTGCTCGGGTGAGAACCTGTACTCGAGTCGTGACTTCCGGCCGTACCTCGAGGCCGGGGGTATGGACGTCGCGTCCGTCGACGTCATCTGGAACGGCTTCCACCAGGCAAAGAAGATCGCCGACCTCGCGGAGACCTTCGAGGTCAACTGTGCGCCGCACAACTACTACAGCCACCTCGCGACGTTCATCTCGGCCCAGTGGTGCGCGGCCATTCCCGAACGCTCGCATCCTCGAGTACGACGTCGACGACGTCCCCTGGCGCGACGAGGTCGTGTCGTCGCTCCCGGAGATCTCGTCGGGCGAGCTGCGCATACCCACCGCACCGGGCTGGGGCGTCGAGGTGAACGAGGGCGTGCTTCGCGAGCACCCGTGGCCGAAGGGGTGACATGGGTCTGCTGAGACGAGCCGCCTGGTCGGCCGCCGTGCGTATGGGCCTGCAGGTGTACGAGCCGAACCCCGAGAGCCTCCCGCGCCTGGACGAGCTGACCGAGTACGTCGAGGACGCGCGGCCGATCGGCGACGATCGTCCCACGACCGCGGCGGACGAGCTTCCCGACCTGACGCTCCTCCCCGAGTCACTCGGTCGCGTCGTCGAGGTCGAGCGCTTCCGCGGCGCCCGCGTACTCGAGGTCGGTCCGAAGTACGGCGTCCACGCGCGCTGGATCGACAGGGAGCTTCGCCCCTCTGAGCTCGTCTTCTCGGACTTCGCCTCGGACACGCATCTCCACGCGGCCTGGGTCGACTCGCTCGACAGCCCGCACCGGTTCGTCTACGGCGACCTGAGTCGTGCGAACGAGCTCCTCGAGCTCGAGCC
Organism: uncultured Gaiellaceae bacterium; assembly: GCA_963778725.1. GTDB lineage: Bacteria > Actinomycetota > Thermoleophilia > Gaiellales > Gaiellaceae > GMQP-bins7. Next base: position 165,944 of record CAVZVL010000016.1, on the reverse strand, counting down.
GTTCGACCTCGTGTTCTTCCTCGGCGTTCTCTACCACTCGATCCACCACCTGCCTCTGCTCGGGATGCTCAACCGCGTGACGAAGCCGGGCGGGACGATGCTGTTCGAGACGACCATCGATCCGCGGCCCGACGCGCTCGTGCGCCTGCGCTGGCCTGCGAACGGGAAGGCGAAGGGTGTCCCAACGGTCCAGGCGGTCCGGCTCGAGCTCGCGTGGACGGGGTGGCGCAGGGTGACGCGCTTCGCCGACTACCGGCCGGGATCGAGCGAGGCGCTCTTCCTGTGCGAGAAGACCGACGAGCTGCGCGCGGACGACGACCTGTCGGACGTCGTGACGCCGCATCGCCCGCGGTAGCGTCCCGGCGCATGCCCCAACTCGCCCTGGCTCCGAAGGCCGAGCTGGATCGGATCCGCGAGGCCGAGCTGCCTGCCGACGACCGGCTTGCACTCCTCGCGGACCTTTGCCGCCTGAATGCGCTCGTGGCCGTGAAGCGGGCGGGCTCGGGGCATCTCGGCTCCACGTTCAGCGCGATGGAGGTCGTCGCATATCCTGCTGTTCGAGGAGTTGAACACGGCGACCGTCGGCTGGGACTCGCCGGATCGGGACGTGTACTTCTCCTCGAAGGGTCACGACGTTCCCGGTCTCTACTCGGTCCTGTACGCGCTCGGCGTCATTCCGACGGAGCGCCTGCTGCGGCTGCGGAAGCTCGGCGGCCTCGACGGACATCCCGACGTCGGCGTCCCCGGGATCGAGGCGAACTCCGGCTCGCTGGGGATGGGGATCTCGAAGGGACGTGGAATCGCGTGGGCGAAGCGCCACCTCGGCCGGGGCGGACGGGTCGTCGTCATGGTCGGCGACGGGGAGCTGCAAGAGGGTCAGAACTACGAGGGTCTGCAGGCCGCGGCGCACGAGCGGCTCTCGGGGCTGACCGTCGTGGTCGATCGCAACGAGCTGCAGTCCGACAAGCCCACCGACGAGATCGTCGCGCTCGGCGAGCTCGAGGAGCGCTTCCGCGCATTCGGCTGGCACGTCGCGACCTGCGACGGCCACTCGTTCGAGGAGCTTCGTCGTGCGTTCGTGTCGTTCCGGGACATCGCAGACCGCCCGCAGGCGCTCGTCGCACGGACGATCAAGGGGAAGGGCGTTTCGTTCATGGAGCATCCGGCCGCGCTGCGCGAGGGCGGCGGGACCTACCGCTGGCATGCGGGCGCGCCCGACGACGACGCCTTCGAGCGTGCGTTCGCCGAGATCGCGTCGCGGATCGGCGAGCGGCTCGACAGCTGCACGGCCTCGAGCCCCTCGGGCTCGAGGCGGTCGCCGCGGAGGACGACGCCCCGCGGGTCGAGACGCTCGAGGGCGAGCCCGAGTCGGGTGCAGGCGCACGCCGCCCGAAGGTCACGGACGAGTACGTCGTCGATGCCTACGGCGAGGAGCTCGTCCGGCTCGGCGCCGAGCACGAGGAGCTCGTCGTCCTCGACGCCGACCTCGCCTCGGACTGCCGCGTCCGCGCATTCGAGCTCGCCTTTCCGGACAGGTTCGTCGAGTGCGGGATCGCGGAGCAGGACATGGTCTCGACGGCGGCCGGCCTTGCCCGACACGGGCTGCTTCCCGTCGCGAACTCGTTCGCGTCGTTCCTCGCCGCGCGCGCGAACGAGCAGATCTACAACCAGGCGAGCGAGCACTCCAGGGTCGTGTACGCGCTGCACTACGCGGGGCTGATCCCGGCCGGGCCCGGGCAAGTCGCACCAGTCGATCCGCGACATCTCGCTCCTCGGCGCGCTTCCCGGCATGACGGTCGTGCAGCCGGGCACCGCGGAAGAGACGCGTGCCGTGCTGCGCTGGGCGGTCGAGGAGGCGGACGGGAACGTCGCGATCCGGCTCGCGATCGGCCCCTCTCCCCGGCGGATCGATCTCGACGGCGAGCTCGTGCTCGGTCGTGGCCGGCGTCGTGCGCGAAGGCGCGGACGCCGTCCTCCTCGCCTACGGCCCGGTGATGCTGCACGAGGCGCTGACTGCCTCCGAGCTGCTCGACGAGCGTGGGCATCGGCCTCGAGGTGGTGGACCTGCCGTGGCTCAACCGCTTCGACGCGGACTGGCTCGACGGCCTCGCGCGGTGACGCGGCTCTTCGTCCTCGAGGACCACTCGCCGGTCGGGGGTCTCGGCGACGCGCTGCGCCGGGCGCAGGCGCGCGAGGTCGTCGTGTTCGGCGTCGAGGGGTGGCCCGCGTGCGGAACGCCGGGAGAGGCGCTCGCGCACACCGGTCTCGACGGCCGCTCGTCTCGCCGAGCGCATCGGCGAGCTCGTGCGGAGGAGCTAATGCCGCGTCCGGTGTGGCTCGTCCTGCCGGATCCGTTCCCGACGAGGGTGTTCGTCGACTGCGGGATCGTCGAGAAGCTGGCCGAACGGTTGTCCGGCTCGCCTGCACGTCGTGCTCGCCCTCCCCCGAGAGGAGGCGCTCGAGTGGGTGCCGCGTCTCGGCGACGTCACGTGGGACGTCGGTGCGGACCTGTTCCCCGAGCAGGTCGGCGTCGTCGGAGCGCGTCGCACGGCGTGTCGACCTCGCGCTCGACCGCAACGTCGGCTACTACCCGCTGTCGGTCCGCCACAGCCTCCGGCACGGCTTCAACCGCGAGCGCATGCGGCCGGGCCATCCGAACATCTTTCTCGACTCCTCGCGGACCGGCCGCCTGCCGGAGTCGGAGGCGCTTGACCGGCTCGTCGGCACGTGGCTCTTCTCGCCGCGCCGCTACACGTCGAAGACGCTCCGTCGCGGCGCATGCGCGACGACTGCTCCGGCCTCGTCGTCGCGAACGTCCAGAGCCTCCAGGCGGTGCCGTACCTGAACGCCGCGCGGCGGCTCGGCCTCCCGGTCGTCGGCTACGTCGCGAGCTGGGATCACACGGTCGGCAAGGGGATCGTCTCGCCACACGTCGATCGCTACGTCGTCCAGAACGAGGTCATGCGCGACGATCTCGTCCGCTACCACGCGATCGCCGCCGAGCGCGTCGTGGTGACGGGCTGGCCGCAGAGCGACGTGTTCGCCCGAAAGCGTCCGCGAGCGGCGTACGACGCACTCGCTCGCGGAGCTCGGGCTCGACCCGTCTCGCCGTGTGGTCCTCGTGGCGGGAAACACGCCGACGAACGCCCCGTACGAGGGTCGCTTCGTCGACCGGCTCGTCGCCTGGTCGAGCTCGCTCCCCGTCGAGGAGCGTCCGCAGCTCCTCTTCCGGCCGCATCCACGCGACCGCGAGTGGCGCGAGCGCTTCGCCTCGGCGCTCACCGCCGAGGACGTCGCCGTGCAGGAGCCGTCGTACACCGACCTCGACGCTCTTGGCGACGCTCCTGCAGCACGTCGATTGCGTCGTCTGCAATGCGGGCACGATCCTGCTCGACGCGCTCGCGAACGACCGGCCGGTCGTCTGCGTCCTCTATGACGAGGGCGCGCCGGAGGGCGAGCAGCACGCTGCCCTCAACGTGACCGGCAAGCACTACGAGGAGGTCATAGCGTCGAATGCCTTCGTCCGCGCGACGGACTTCGAGGAGGTCGTCGCCGGAATCGGGCGGTCCCTCGATCGGCCCGACGAGCTCGCGGACGAGCGTCGGCGCGTCGCGCGCGAGGTCATGGGAGAGGTGGACGGACGCGCCGCCGACCGTGTCGTCGACGCGATCGTCGAGACGGTCAGGCTCGTCGTAGGTCTCGCTCCCGAGGAGGCCCGCGAGGCCCAGGAGGACGAAGGCGGGTGCGACCGGAAGCAGGAAGTGGAGGTCGGCGAAGAGGCCGAGCGCGTTCAGCAGCACCACGGCGAAGGCCGCGAGCGCGAGCGCGACGAGGGTCGGCCACCCACGCGGGCGGCGCACCGCGATCGCGATCAGCGCCGAGCAGGATCCACATCCACGGCCGCGGGTACCAGCGGGAGAGCTGGTTGAGCCGTAGCGCGAGCCGTGCGTTCCCGTTGCGGTCCGGGAGCGCCGCGAAGAGGTCGTCCCGTTCGCGCGTGATCTGCCGAAAGCGCACGCGGTCCTGCGGATGCTCGAACTCGAAGTGCCACCGAGTCGGAGACGTCCAGACCTGCCGGATGCTCTGGTCGGGCCGGGAGATCCAGACCACCTGGCCGGCCGGGATCGGCTCGCCCTCGGTCGGCGCGGGTAGCCGCTTCCCGTTGATCACGACGGTCGGCGGCTCCGACGAGGCTCCGCTCGTCCGCGTGCGAGCTCGACGAGACGGCGCGGAACTCCGCCTTCGACAGCTCGTCCCAGATCGTCCGCGACACGCCGCGCGCATACGTCCCCGGATGGGCGCGCACGCCCTCGACCCCGGCTCCGCGGAGCACGTCGTAGTCCGAGTCCCAGCCGAAGACCTGGTCCGAGAGCAGGTAGAGATCCTCGTGCACGCGGAAGCTGCCCTCGCGGAACAGCTCGTCGAGCGTGACGCCGTACGAGCGGTACGGCTCGCGCGTGAGGAGGTGACGCTGCATCGCCGCCGCCAGCCGGCGCGAGTCCTCGCCGTTCTCGGGCGACACGATGTGGTCGGTGATGAACGCGCGGTAGAACGGGATGATCGCGTTGCCGCCGCGCGCGAGCCCCCACGAGTCGAAGCGGAGGCCGTTGTGCACCGACCAGGCGGCGAGTGGCAGCACGGCGGCGAGCACGAAGGCGGCGGTTCGCTCGATTCGAACGCGCCACGCTCCCGCGACGAGGAGGGGCACGATCCCGAACGCGAGCAGCACGGCGTTTCCCGGCCGCACGAGCGCAAGAACGGCAACCCCCAGGCCGACGAGCGCGAAGCGGCCGACGGTCGGGCGCGAACGCGCGCGCGCACGACGAGCAGGCCCCAGACCGCGAACGCGGCCGCGAACACGGGCTCGCTCGAGAGCTCGTGGAACATGAGCGCGTAGCCCTGGTACAGGAGGAGTGCCGCGGCGACGGCGATCGCGGCCCAGGAACCGAAGTAACGAGCCGCAACGGCCCAGCAGACGATCGAGCCCGCGTACAGCACCGCCATCGCCGGCTCCGCGAGCGCGCCGCCGAAGAGGTCGAGCGAGACGCCTGCGAAGAGAGGCGTGACCGGCGTCCGGAAGAGCATCGACCACGGCAGCAGCACGTGCGCGGTCGAAGAGCTGGACGTAGGCGAGGAGGTACTCGTCGAGGTCGCGTCCCGTCTTCAGCGGCCACGCGATCGCGCGAATCGCATACGCGAGCAGTGCGACGAAGAAGAGGGCGGCGACACCGGACCGCTGCTCGGCGAGGGCCTCCGCGCGTCCGAGCGCTCGGGAGAGACGTCCGCTCGCTCCGGGCACGAGGTCGGAGGGTACTCGTCACGGTTGCCGCCAGCCCTTCCGTCGCCTACCGAGGCCCGCCCAGGTCTCGGGTACCCTCCCCTGCCGTGCCTTGGCGGCGCCGCGCAGAGCTGCTCTTCGGCCGCGCAGCAGCCTTCGCCGAAGGTGCAGCGGCGCCGTTCGTCGTTCTCGCGGTCGCCTTCGCCGTGTGGTGGGTGCAGGCGCTCGTCATCCCGCTCGCGCCGGGACGCGACTTCGGAACGTACGCAGGGGCGTACGTCGAGTTGTTCCAGCGACATCCGGTCGATCTCGGCTACGTCCTCGGCCGGACGCCGCTGGCGCCGCTCGTCGTCGGCGTGCTTCTCGATCCGTTCCACGGCCGGCTCGCGGAAGCGGGCGTCTCGCTGCTGTACGCGGGCTCGGTGCTCGCCTGGTTCCTCGCCGCCCGCCGCTTCGGGGGCGCGCGCCGCGCTGGTGGCGGTCGTGGTGCTCCTGCTCTACCCGGGCTACGGGATCCTGTTCCACGAGCTCGCATCCGACGCCGTCTTCGCCGCTGCGTTCGCCGGTTGGTCGTACCTCGTCGTCTGCACGGTCTTGCGCCCGTCGACGCTGCGCTTCGCGCTCGTGGGCGCAGGCGTGGGACTTCTCGTCCTCGTCCGACCCGGAAACCAGGCGCTCGTCGTCCTCGCGCTCGTCCCCTTCGTGCTTGCCCTGACCGTGGCGAGAGCGCGTCGCAGGCTCGCTCGCGCTCTTCGCCTCGGCGGTCGCCGTGCTGGCCGTGTGGACGGTGCACAACGGCGTTCGCTTCGACGACTACACGGTCGCGCGAGGCGGGAACTCCCGCCTGCCCTTCGAGCGCGTGTACCTCACCGACCGCATCGTCCGGCCGGACAACGGATCGGCGTCGCGGCGACTGGCGGCAGCGGCCGCAACGCGACCTCCTACCCGTCGAGCCGTATCGCTCCTACGGCATCACCCTGCAGGAGCTGTTCGCGGATCCCAGCCCCCGGATGAAGGACGATCTCGGCTGGCTCGCGAATCGCCTCGACGGGTGGCACAGCGACGAACGCCTCCTCCGCGAGGCCGGAATCGAAGCGGTGAGGACCCACCCAGGGACGTATGCGGGCGGCGTTGCGACGACGGTGCTGAACCAGCTGCACCGATCGGTGTTCCGCTCCCTGTCCGGGCCGTCCGGCGGCTCGTCCGGCTCGTCGACGTCGTCCGGAGGAGACGGCACCTCCGACACGATCGTCGTCAACGGGCGGCGGCTTCCGCGGCCGAGCGAGGGCGAGAAGATCCCTGCGCCGCATCAGGGAGGGCCGACGACCCCGGACGGGAGCATCTACACGGTCTGGACCTCGCCGACCGAGCACCACCTCGTCTTCGTGCACCCCGGCGACCGCGCTCGCTACGAGGCGCTGCACGCACGCATCGACGAGCTCACGCGGTCGTTCCCCGACCGCCGGGGCAACGACGAGCTGGCGTTGCGACTGAACCAGCTCTCGCGCTGGTTCCCCCCGCCGCTCCTCTGGCTCGTCGTCGCGCTCGTCGGCCTCGTCGTGCGCCGGCCCGCGAACGTCGTTGCGCTTGCGACTCCGGCCTTCGCCGCGTTCGTCGTCATCTTCGTCAGCGCGCTCGCGATCGCCGGCGTGCCGGAGTACGCGGTCGCGGTCGCGCCGGCGTTCCTCCTGCTCGCCGCGGGCGCGTTGTTCGGGCCGCGAGGCCGCGGCACGCCCACCGCGACCGTGACGCTCGGCGGTTCGGACTACTCGTGCCCGCGGAGCGCCGCTACGAGCCAGTCCGGTGTCTCGCCCTCGTACGCGCTTCGGAACTGCGCATAGCGCCTCCGCGACCGCCGGCGCATGCGAGCGAGCCGCCCTCGGACGTTGTGTCGCCCGAAGGTCCGCACATGCCATGTCCTCGAAACGCAACCGGAACGAGTCCGCGCAGCCTTCGCGAGCCGCCAGGCTTCGTCGCCCGACGAAATTCGAGCCGGAAGTGGGTCATCGGCTCGAAGTAGTCATGACGCCCTGCTCGTACGCGAGGCTTCGCCGATACGGACCCAGTGGAGGACGACGGGATCCCCGACTACCATCGGCTCCGACCCGTCGAAAGCGAAGCGCTGGAGGACGTCGGCTCGGTCGGTTCGCCCTGTCTGAACCTGAAGCTCGCGCTGCTCCAGGCGAATCGTTCCTTCGTCGGCAGCGCTGAAGAGCATGTAGTTGAACGAGCCCTGCGAGCCGTAGAACATCCCGGGACGTTCGCGCGCGACGACGCAGTGCGTGGAGGTAGCGCTCGAGGTCGAGAGTCCCTCGTCGTCCGAAGTAGACACCGTTGTTGACGTACTCACCGGCGTGGCTCCGTGAGTCGAAGTCGGGAAAGCACGTGCTCGCTTGCTCCACGTCCATGACCGCGCGCAACGGCTCGACGCCGGGGCTGTCGAGGATGAAGTCGAAGCGATCGAAGTCTGCGAGCTTGCGCATGTCACCCCAGACGATCGTGTCTGCGTCGAGGAGGAGGAACGTCTCGTACGGCGAGGCCCAGAGTGGCGGCGTTCTTCGCCCGCGGCGAGCGAAAGCTTGCGTCGCGCAGTTCCTTCGGTTCGACCTCGTCTCGCTCGCACGACCGTGATCCCTTCGACCCGCTGCAGATCCTCCGGGGTGCTGTCGCCGTCGAGAATCACGCAGATCGGGGTGTCGCCCATGAAGTGCCGCACGCTGGCGCATGCTCCCCGGACCCAGTGAAGGTGCTCCGTCCTGGCGGGGATGACGACGCCGAAGTTCGGCGCGGACGCGGGCGCTGTCACGATCGGGCAGGCTAGCCTGCTAGCCGCGTCGTCGGACGAGACCCCTGGCGGTACGTCGCACGCGTGGCCAGAAGCGTGCCTCGAGAGCCGTGATCCGGAGCTCGAGATCGCGAATGTGGCGATCGAGGCGAACCAGGTCGACCTCACCGACCGCAGCACACTCGACGGCATACGACGCGTCGTCGACCAGGGTGCGGATCGGGAACGCGGTCGCGGCCTCGCCCAGGAGCGCATCGTGGACGCGACGGTCCGAGACGAGCGACCCGTCGGCGAGACCAGCCTCGATGTCTGCGTCGACGGGCGTCCCGGTCGACGAAAAGTCGAGCACCTCGACCGGGTACCAGGCGCGCAGCGGCACACGACTTCCGCGAAGAGTCCAGTCCTCCTCGTCGATCGTCATGTCCGCTCCCGCCCGGTAGATCGGGCGGAGCTGGCTGCGCGGCGGGGCGCCGCCCGAGCCTCCTCGAACCGAGGAGGGAGGTCCGCACGGTCGGGGGATCGCTATGTGCCTACAAACCGGCGGACCAGTGCTTGCACGACGCCGTAGCGGTGCGGGACAACTGCGAGGACGTCCTCGAGGCTCTCGGCTCGTGGCCACCACAGCTCCTCGGTCGTACTCGGCACGACCCAGTCCGCCCCGTGCTCGGAAACAGCCAGCCGCGCGAGCTCCGTCGCGGACGCGCCTCCCAGCCGGTGGACGAACCCCTCCTGGACGTATGGCTCGAGCTTCTGGAGCGCGGCTCGGGGGTGCGTTCGCGTCTACCACGAGAACCGCCGTGACACGTGCGCTCTTGTGGAAGGCGAGGAAGCGCTCGAGGTGCTCGACGCGATCGCGTCACCTCCGTCGTCATCACGACCGACACAGCGCGCGAGCCTATCCGACCATCGACGGCGCTCTGGCCTCTCGAGCGTGACGAGTCGTGCCGCGAGACCGTCGACGTACCGGTGGAGCCGGACGATGTCGGCGTCGCGAACCGCCTCGCTCGCCAGGAGGACGCTCGCGTTCAACGAGGGAGAGAGCCGCCATGGGGCTGTCCCGGCTCCGACGGCGCGGAGCGCGTCGCGCAGCCGGAAGTCGATCGTCAAGGAGCCGTCTGCAAGGCCCCGCTCGAGCGCGAGATCGTCGACGACGAACTGTGCGTACTGCGATGCGCTCCGTCCTGTCTCCTTCGCCCGGAGGGCGGTCACGTACTGGCCGAGCGGCTTGTCGCCGCGGGCGCGTCGTGAGCCCTTGTTCTCCCACTGGGCGAGCGAGCGATAGGGGAAGTCCGAACCTCGACCGGGTGCCAGTGGTGGAGCGCGACCCAGCGCGGGCTCGATGCCGTGTGCGAGCCGAAGCTGATCGTGACGTCGGGACCCGCTCGATGCGCGACCTTGAGGTGCGGCCGGAACGGGCTCGTCGGGTCGTTGATGGCAACCGCCGGGGAAGCGTGCACGGTCATGCGCTCGAAGAACGGCGAGCCGTCTGTCCGGTCGGGGAACGAAATGCTTGCTGAGCGCGTAGATCCCTCCGACGGAGCCAGGGACGGCCGTGAAGACGTCCTTCAACGCTGCCACCGCGAGGCATCCAGAACTCATCGGCGTCCGTGTTGATGACCCAGTGCGCCGTGCTCGGTTGAGGCGAGTCGGGCCATGTGCGTCCGCCACGGTCTCGCGCATCTCTCCGTGCACTCGGATGAGCCTCAGATGACCTTCGCGAACGTATCGCTCGAGGATCTGTGTCGTGCCGTCCTCCGACGCGTGATCGGACGCGATGACGAAATCCACGCCGGCGTTCAGGTGGTACGCGATCTGCTCCCCGACGATGTCCGCCTCGTCGCGGACTACCAGCGTCTGGACGAGCTTCATCGCCTACGACGTCCCCTCGAGAGCGCGCACGCGGCCTGCGAGCTCGTCCGCCCACCTCGCGAAGCGGACGAGTTCTGCCTCCTGGAAGACGGCGACCTCATGCGCGTGCCGGTCGAGGTCGCTCCGACCCGGATGCGAGGGCCGGTCGGGGCGACGGGGAGTTCGCGCCCGCAGCGCGTCGCGCAGCCGCGTGTCGCGCACGAGCGACCCGGCGAGAAGCCCGCTCTCGCATTCCGCGTCGCTCAACGCCACCCGATCCCAGACGACGTTGTCTCGGCCCCTGTCGGAGGCCTGTCGAGCGCGAGCCAGATCCCCGCGTGGGTTTCCCTGCCAACCCGTCCAGGCCTTGCGGTACTTGGTCGCGCTCTGGGCGCGAGAGCGAAACGGCACGTGCAGAACTTCGAGCGGATGCCACGCTCGTAAGACGGCGCCGCGAACCCCGAAGACCTGGTGAGCGCCGCCCCCACCGACGACGACGCCGGGATCTCCGCGATGTGCGACTTTCACGACCGGCCTGAAGGGCGTCGCGGGATCGTTGAGTGGTGCCGGTCCGGGAAGCGCAGCGTCATCCGGTCGGCGAACCATCCACGATCGTCGCGTCGCGGCACAAAATTGCGGACGAGTCCATGGACGACGCCGTAGCTGTCGATCGACGGCCTCGAGGACGTCCGGCAACGAAGGACCCCTGGGCCACCAGAATTCGTCGGCGTCGCTATTGATGACCCAATCGGCGCCGTGCTCGGTGGCCGCCAGGCGAGCCATCCGCGTCTGCCACACAGACTGCTGGCCGAACTCGCCCTTCTCGCGAAGCACGCGAAGCACGCCACGCCGCGCGTACGACTCGAGAATCTCGGATGTCCGGTCCTGCGAGCGATGATCCGTCGCGATCACGAAGCTCACGCCGGCGTTCAGGTGATAGGCGATGTGCTCCTCGAGGACATCATCCTCGTCGCGAACCAGCAGGGTCATGACGAGCCTCATGCCGGCGGCTGCGAACCGAAGATTCGCGCGAAAGGGGCGAGAATGCGCCACGTAGGGCTGCCGCGAACGACCCGCAGCTCGACTCCGAGGAATCGTCGGCGCGCGGTGTTCCTGTCCAGCTCTCGGGCTGCCTTTCGTCGGGCGCCGAGGAGCTCGAGCATGCCTGTCTCGCGCTCGGCCTCGAGGAGTCCGTCGACCCACGGCGTCTCCGCGGGGAGCTTGGACGCGGGGAGGGCGTCGTGGGCGCCTTCCAGACCTTGGAGGATCCGGACGAGGTCGGTCTCTGGCGCTCGGCAGATTGGGCGCGCTCGCGTCCGCGCGGGAGCGCCGCAGCCCCGGTTCGACGAACGCCTCGACCTCCGGGCCCGATCGGTGACTCTCGACACCGCGCCCTCGCAGGAATGACGCGATCGCCGTCGTGAGCCGGGCGGGGAGCTGCGAGGAGGCGGTCGTAGCGGACGACGAATGTCGGAAGACCACGGGCGTCCACGAGAGCGGCGCCGGTTGTGCCGTTCCCAGACCGCCAGTGTCACAGGGATCGGAGCGTTGTCGCGGCGCACCAGCGAGTCGGCGACCTCGAGCGGGTCGCGGTGAACGAGCACCACGACCGGATCGACGCCGGCGACATCGATCGAGAAGGGCAGCGTTAGGCCCCTGCGCGGGTCCTCCCACCCCGGGGTCGTGGATGGAGGGTCTGCATCAGCTCGCGAGCTTCCTCGCGCAACGGGTCGAGTGACGGTGCGGCCATCCAACCGTCCGGGAAGCGCGGAGCGAGGCTGCACGGTGCCCCGCCGACCTCGAGCAGCAGGCGGCGGTTGAAGCTCGTCAGGCTGCGGCTCTCGAAGTACCCGCGCGGATTGTCCTCGTCCGCCGGCTTGAGGTCGTCCTCCGCGACGGTGGGGATCCCGAGCAGGTTCACGACTCGCGTGACCATCGACGTGCCGCTCCGGGCGGCGCCGACGAGAAAATCCCCGCGTTCACGTGACGGTCTTCGCGCGACCGAGCCCGACCGATGCACAGATCGCTTGCACGACCCGCCCTGCTGCCGGCCGTCGACCTCGCCGACGACGTCGCGCGCCACCCTTTTGCGCTCGACGCTGAGCTCGCGGATTGGAGAGCGACCGCCCGAGCGCCTCGACGAGCTCATCGAAGTTCGCGGCTCGCAGGATCGCGTCCGATTGCATGAGCGCGCGGTAGTGGACGCCAAGGAGGTTGAGCTCCGCCCAGGTGCGGCCCGGGGGCGCTCCCTCCTCGACGTGACGCACGTCGTCGGCCGGTCGTTCGCGAGGGCCTCGAGCATGATCGTCCCGGCGGTCGCGATCACGAGTCGACGTGCTGGAGAAGCGTCGCCAGATCCTCGAGATCCGTCCAGCTCCGCGCTTGGAACGCGACCCCGGGGTCCTCGATCGCCGCCCGGAAGCGCTCGTTCGCCTGTTCGTCGTAGGGGGTCGGGCGGAAGCCGAGGGAGAGGCGTGTGTTCGCGCCGTTGTCCCGCCACATGACACGAGGCGCGCCACGAGGTTCGGCTGGTACGGCATGTTGTGCGGCGCGTTCCCGGCGTAGAGGACGACCGGCTTGTCGGGAGCGAGGCCCAGCCGCGCGAGGAGGTCCGCGTACTCGGCTTGCGTTCGGTGCCGGTGGTAACGTCGCGTCGGCGGCCAGCCCGTCACGGTGACGCGCTCGGTGTCGACGCCGTGGAACCGTCGCAGATCGTTCCGCATGGTCTCGTTCTGGACGACGTACGAGTCCAGATAGGGCGAGACGATCCCCTTTCCGACGGGGTGATCCCAACTTGCGATGTACCCCACGGTCGGAAGGTGGAGGCGCCGGGCGGCGGCGAGGAACGGCGTCGAGAGCTGCGTCTGCGGGTTCGTGAGCACGAGCGCATCGCACTCTTCTTGCATGCGCCGCACGAGCGACGCCGGCACGTAGCGGTGCCGAGACAGGTGCCAGGCCGCACTTGCTTTCTCGATGCTGCGCCAGCGGGGCAGCCGGCCGGCGCGGTTCGTGTCGAGAAACGGGTACGTATGGCCCGGTGCCCAGCGGCCGTCGTGAAAGCCGTGCCGCTGGCTGTGTCGGATCGCAAGCGGGTAGAAGCCGATCCGCCTGTCGAGCGCGTGATCGATTCGCCGCGCGATGTGCTCGCGCGTGGGCACGTCCGCCGGCATCACCTCGTCGAGCTCGACCACGCCGATCCCCTCGAGGCGGTCGCGCCACGGGCGGATGTGCTTCTCGTGGACGAGGAAGAGCGCGGTCAGGCTGTCGGGGAACGCGCGCGAAGGCCATCGACGATCCCGCACTCCACGAAGATCCGAGTCGTGAGCTGGTCGGCGAAGACGAGCCACACGCGCGGGATCGCGGTCGGGATCGCTGCCGGAGGGCGCTTCTCGATCGTCTGCGCCTCGGAACCGGGCTGCGGCATCGGGCGAAGGTAGTAGCTTCGTTCGCCGCCTTCCCCCTGTCCTACTGTCGCGTCCTCGTCGCGAGGTACCGCGCGGCGCCGGCGAGTTCACGGCCGACGGTACGGGGATGCTCCCGACGCCGAACGCGGTCGGCGGTGAGCCTCGCCCAGCCGACGAAGTAGGTCCTTTGCAAGCGCGAGTCGAGGGCGGCCTTGGCGTAGAAGGCGCCGCGACCGATGTCGTAGCCGCGTTCGAGCCGTGCGACCTCCGGTCCGGGCTTCCGCCCGTGATCGTGGTGGACGACGACCCGCGGGTCGTACCGGCCCCGCCAGCCCGCCGCGGACACCCGCGCAGCGGCATCGAGGTCTTCGATCACGGCGTCCGTGCCGCCGGGAAATCCCGCCCCGTAGCCGAACGTGACGTCGAAGCCGTCGATCTCCGCGAGCGCGCGGCGGCGAAACGCGAGGTTCGCGCAGATCATCAATCCGGGCGTCACGAAGCCACCCGCACGGATCTCGAACGGCCTCGTCCCAGCCACGATCGTCACCCGTGCGGCGCTCTCGTCGAACGGCAGGACGGCGCCGCCGAGGTATCCGAGCAGCGGGTCTGCCTCGAAGCACTCGACGACGCGGTCGACGAAGCCAGGCGCCGGATAGCAGTCGTCGTCGACGTACGCGACGATCTCACCCGACGCCGAACGCCAACCCGCGTTTCGGGCGCGCGAGACCCCCGCCTCGGGCTCATGGACGAGGTTCAGCTGCACCCTGCTCGTTCCCTGAGCGCGCTCGACGACCTGGCTGGTCCCGTCCGTGGACGCGTTGTCGACGACGGTGACCTCCCACGGGTGTGAGGTCTCGATGCTCGCCACCGCTGCGAGCGTACGGTCGAGCCGGTGGGCTCGGTTGCGCGTGCAGATGACGAGGGAGAGCGCGGGCGCCACGGTTGGCAATCTACGGTGCGGGCTCGACTTCGTCCGCATGGGGCATGTGAGCCGGGCGCGGACCTCATCGCAGGTGACGCCTGATGTGCCCGGTAGCATCGAGGCGAGTGACCGAGACCCAGACGCCTCCCCGCACTCCTGCGGCGGGAATCACGGCACCGCCCCAGTTCGTCAGGATCCGCTCGTGAGACCGTGATCCGCCCGCGCCGCGGTGGCCGCACCTCGACTTCCGCGAGCTCTGGCACTACCGCGAGCTCTCGGCCGCCTCGCCTGGCGCGACGTCGCGGTCCGCTACAAGCAGACGTCGATCGGCGTCGCCTGGGCGATCCTCCAGCCGTTCCTGACGATGGTCGTCTTCACGCTCGTCTTCGGGAAGTTCGCGAACTTCCCCTCGAAGGGCGCTCCGTACCCGATCTTCGTCTCTCGCGCGCTCCTGCCCTGGACGTACTTCGCCTCGGCGCGTCGCGCTCGCGAGCGCGAGCCTCGTCTCGAACAAGCGCGCTCGTCACGAAGGTCTACTTCCCGCGCGTCCTGCTCCCTCTCGCCGGCGTCGTCGTTCCGCTCGTCGACTTCCTGCTCGCATCCGTCGTTCTCGTCGGGATGATGGCCTGGTTCACGGTCTGGCCGAGCCCGGCGATCGTGCTCGCGCCGCTGTTCCTCGCTCATGGCGCTCGTGACGGCGCTCGGCGTCGGGCTCTTCCTCTCCGCCGTCAACGTCCGCTACCGAGACGTCCCGTACGCGATCCCGTTCCTGATCCAGATCTGGATGTACCTCTCCGGGTGTCGTCTACGCGATCAGCGCACTTCCCGAGAAGTGGCAGTGGCTTCTCGCGCTCAACCCGATGACCGCCGTCATCAGCGGCTTCCAGTGGGGCGTGCTCGGCACCCCTCCGCCCGACCTCGGGAAGACGCTCGTCAGCGTCGGCGTCCACTGTCGTCCTCTTCGTCGTCGGGCTGTGGTTCTTCCGGCGCTCCGAGCCGCGCTTCGCCGACACGATCTGATGGCCGTCGCGATCAGCCGCAGAGGGCTCTCGAAGCGCTACCGGATCGGGCAGCTGCAGAGCGCGTACGGAACGCTTCGCGACTCGCTCGCGCAGCGGCGCGCGGCGGCTCGTCCGGCGCGAGCACCACGCCGCACGACGAGGAGATCTGGGCGCTGCGGGACGTCTCGTTCGAGCGTCCGGAGGGCGAGGTGCTCGGCGTCATCGGGCGAAACGGCGCCGGCAAGTCGACGCTGCTCAAGATCCTCACGCGGATCACGACGCCGACCGAGCGGCCGCGCGGAGATCCGCGGGCGCGTCGGCAGCCTGCTCGAGGTCGGGACGGGCTTCCATCCCGAGCTCACCGGCCGCGAGAACGTCTTCCTGAACGGCGCCGTCCTCGGCATGAAGCGGCGGGAGATCGCCGCAGAAGTTCGACGAGATCGTCGAGTTCGCCGGCGTCGAGCAGTTCATCGACACGCCGGTGAAGCGCTACTCGAGCGGGATGTCCGTCCGGCTCGCGTTCGCCGTCGCGGCGCACCTCGAGCCCGAGATCCTGCTCGTCGACGAGGTGCTCGCCGTCGGCGACGCCGAGTTCCAGCGGCGGTGCCTCGGCCGGATGGAGGACCTGAGCGAGTCGGGTCGCACCGTGCTCTTCGTCTCGCACCAGATGCAGGCGGTCGTCCAGCTCTGCGACCGCGCGATCCTGCTCGAGAACGGGCGCAGATCGTGCGCGACGGGCCGAGCAGCGAGGTCGTCGCGCGCTACCTGCAGTCGGTCGGCGGGCCGGGCTCGACGCCGTCGTGGCCGGACCTCGAGACGGCTCCCGGCGACGACCTCGTGCGGCTGCGCTCGGTGCGCGTCGTCGACGAGGACGGCGAGCTCGTCGACTGCGGTCGACGTGCGCCGAGCCGGTCGGGATCGAGATCGGCTTCGCGGTCCTCCGCGCCGGCGATCTGCCCGTCTTCCCGAAGATCAAGGTCTTCGACCGCGACGGCGACGTCGCGTTCAACGCGATGGACACGAGCGCGCGCTGGCACGAGCCGACGCCGCCGGGCGACTACGTCGCGACCGCCTGGATCCCGGGCAACCTCCTCAACGAGGGTCTCACACGCGTCGACGTCGGCGTCTGCTCGCTCGCGCGCGCACGAAGCTCATCCGCACGCCGGCGTGCGCGACGCCGTCTCCTTCCACGTCCAGGACCCCGGCGAGGGCGACTCGGCGCGCGGGCTCTTCACCGGTCAGTGGCAAGGGCGTCGTCCGGCCGCTGCTCGACTGGACGACCGAGGAGCGCTGAGCCGTGCAGGTCGTCGGGATCGTCGCTCGTCCGCAACGAGGATCTCTTCGTCGAGCGGGCGATCCGCAACGTCGCCGGCGTTCTGCGACCGGATCCACGTCGTCGACCACGTGTCGACCGACGGCACCTGGGAGATCCTGCGCGCCTCGCCGCCGAGCTCGATCACCTCGACGTGCGGCGATCGCGCCACGCGCGCGGAGTCGCACGAGCTCCTCGAGCCGTACGCGGGCACCGACACGTGGGTCCTCCGCGTCGACGGCGACGAGCTCTACGACCCGGCCGGCCTGGCGCGCTTCGCGCGAGCGCTCGAGGCAGGCGCAGCTCGACGTGCTTCCGAGTCCACGGCGACACGTCCTCCACTGCGACGAGCTCGATCGCGAGCACGACGTCGCCTGCCGGCTACCTGTCCCGCCGAGCCGCCCGATCTCGGCGCTCTTCAACTTCGCCGCGGTCGAGTCCTGGACGGGCGGCGCTGCGAGCGGCTCGCACGGCGGGGACGATCGTTTTCCGCGCACGGATACGGCGTGGGACGCTCGGTCGACGCGTCTGTGCGAGCGGTACTGGTTCGGAGGACAGCCCGCTCCGCTGCCTTCACGTGTGCTTCCTTCGGCGCTCGAGCCGAGATCCGAGGTCGTCGCGGAGCCGCGCGTCCGAATCTGGAGCGAGTCGGCGCGTATCGGCGCGGGCCTGGTCGGCCGTCGAGCGCGCCGTGCGACGGCCGCGACGCTCAGCGCGAGCATCGCACGAGGTGCGCGCCGAGGCGTCGACGTGGAAGCACGAGAAGTACCGGCGCGGCGAGCGCGTCGACGATGGACGCAGCGCCGTTCCTCGGCCGTGAGCTGCGAGCCTGTCGCCGGCTAGTCGAGCGTCGTCGTCGCCACGTACGAGTGGCCCGAGGCGCTCGACCTCGTGCTGCGCGCGCTGTTCGAGCAGGACGACCCGGCGTTCGAGGTCGTCGTCGCCGACGACGGCTCGGCCAGCGACGGCGGACGTCGTCGAGCCGCTGGCAGGAGAGCGCTCGGCGAGCGGCTCAGGCACGTCTGGCAGCCCGACCAGGGATGGCGGCAAGGCACGGCATCCGCAACCTCGGTGCGCTCGAGGCGCGCGGCGACTACCTCGCTCTTCCTCGACGGGGACTGCCTCGTGACGGCGGGGCTTCTCGCGGTCGGTGCGACGCGGCACGCTTCCGGGCTGGTTCCTCGCGAGCAAGCGGCTGCATCTCAGCGAGCGTCTCTCGACGGACGGTGCTCGACGACGAGCTGCGCGGTCTGGCGCTGGTCGGCGCGCCGGTGGCTCGCTCGCGCGTCCGCGCGAGCTCGTCGGCTCGCACCGCGAGGCGGCGCGTCCGGGTTCCTCCTCCCGTCCGCGATCGGCGCCGGCCCTGGCGAGCCGGGCAGCCCGAGTTCTCCCCGCCGTTCGCGGCCTACGGCTACTTCTTCGGGATCTCGAAGCCGGACTTCGAGCGCGTCAACGGCTTCGACATGCGGTTCGAGGCTGGGGCGGCGAGGACGACGACCTCGCCGTCACGCCTCCGCCGCCGTCGGGTCTGCGCTGCGGCTGGCCCGGCCCGAGCGCGACGATGCTGCACCTCTGGCACCCGCCCGGAGAGGCGGATGCCGTCGAACACGCCGCTCGTCGAGCAGACGGAGAGCGCGCGACCACGTCGAGGCGCCGAGGGCCTGCGGGAGCTGGCCGCCGAGCTGCGCGGCTCAGGAGACTGCGAACCGCGTCGCGCGTCGAGCTCGTCGAGCGACCCCGTGTAGCGGTAGCTCCGCTCGGTCAGCGACTTCGAGCGACGCGGGCGACGAGTACGTCACCGTCGCCAGGACGCGCGGGCCGCTCCGTCGCGAAGCCCGCCGCGATGGAAGCCGGACGTGTTGCAGAAGATCATCGTGCCCTTCGGTGCCGTGAAGGTCCGGACGCCGTCGTCCGGGAATGCGCTTCTCGAGCTCGCCGTCGGGCGGGTAGTTCTCGCCCGAGCGGTCCCACGGCCACGCGTCCGCGTAGCGGCCGCCCGGTGCGCTTCCGGGGACGTACTCGAACGGCCCCGTGCCCTCGTCGACGTCGACGAGGTAGAGGAACGCCTTCAGCAGGTGCTGGTCGTTGAAGTCGCGGTGCCAGCGCTGCGACGCGACTGCGCGTCGCCTCTTCCGGCTGCGGCACCGAGTACCACATGTCGACGTACTCGAGCTTCGACCACAGGCCGAGGTACGTGTTCGCGATGTCGAGCATCCGCCGCGACGCGCAGATGCGGAACCACGGGTCGTCGAGACCGAGCTCGGCGTCCGTAGCTGTGGAGGCGCACGACGAACTCCTTGCCTGCGCGGACGCGCAGCTGCCTCGCCGTCGCCGGCGAGGCCGGTCTCCGTCTCGGCGACGAACGGCTCCGCCTGCTCGCTCGATCGCGGCCAGCGCCTCGCGCCGAGAACAGCTCGCGAGAACGGCACGACGCAGTAGCCGTCGCTCTGCGAGCTCGGAGACGATGCGCTGCTGCTGGCTCGTCGAGCTCCGGCGCGGTCGGCCGAGAACCGCCGGCGGCTCGCAGCGATTCGAGAGCACCCGGTCGTGCAGGCGTGTACGTCGCGCGCACGCCGCGCCTCTCGAGGGCAGTCGCGACGTGGTTGATCCTGGCGGCGAAGTGTGTCTTCGTTCTGTGCACGGCCGGCCCTTACGCTACCCCACGTGATCGAGCCGAGCCCGTCTCGAGACGCGCTGAGCGTCTTCGTCCTCTTCCGCGACTCGGCGCTCCGACGAGACGCGCTGCGAGCTCCGGTCGGCGATCCGTCGCGCTACAGCCTGTACGGGCTCGACGAGCTCCGGGCTGCCGGCTTCGCCGTCGACCACGACCTCGAGCCCCGGTACGAGCCAGGTGCGCGCGTGCGCGCCGAGGCGCGCGTCCTCGATCGGGCCGTGAAGCTCGGCGGCGGCTATTCGGGCGACTTCGCGCCCGTGCTCGCTTCCGCGGGCGCCTTCAACCGTGCCGACGTCGTCTTCTCCACGGTCGACACGGTCGGGATCCCGCTCGCGCTGCTCGGACGGCTCGGGCGGGTGACGCCCGCCGGTCGTCTACGCGGCGATCGGACTCCCCGAGCGGCTCGCGCAGCTTCGCGGAGGCACCGCGCGGCGGCTGTTCGCCGCACGCCTTCCGCCGTCTCGACACCGTGTCGCGTACGGCTGGAGCGAGGTCGACGAGCTTCGGGGCTGGCTCGACGGCCGCGGACCGCAGGTCGAGTTCGTCGCGTTCGGCGTGGACGCGGAGTACTTCCGTCCCGAGCCGGACGCCGCGATCGAGCACGACGTCGTCTCGATCGGCGCGGATCCGCGGCGCGACTTCGCGCTCCTCCTCGACGTCGCCGCGCCGGCAGCCCGAGCCGCTCGTTTCTCGTGGTCGCGTCGTCGCGACAACGCGCGGGCAGCTCGGCGATGCTGCCGGCGAACGTGCGGCTCGAGATGGACATCCCTTTCGGCCGGGTGCGCGAGTGCCTGCTCGTCGGCGAGGGTCGTCGCGCTGCCCGTGCGCGAGAACTCCTACTCGGGAGCGACGACCACGCTGCTCCAGGCGCATGGCATGTGCGAAGCCGGTCGTCGTCTCCCGGACCGCGGCGATCGCGCGCGGCTACCACCTCGAGGACGCCGTGAACTGCCGGCTCGTGCCACCCGGCGACACGCGATGCGCTCGAGCACGCCGTGCTCGGACGTGCTCGACGACGCTGCGCGTGCGGACGCACTCGGTCGCCGTGCGCGCGAGACGGTCGAGCGGCATCTCACGTGGACGCGCTACACGCGCGAGCTCGGCCGCCTGCTGTCCGACGCCGCCGATCGGCGGAGACGCTCCGCATGACCGCGCGCGGGGCCTACGTCAGGCTGCGTCGCGCGCGTCGGTGCCGTCGCGCGCGAGCTCGGGACCGAGGTCGATCGTCCTGACGTGCGGCGTAAGGGCCGTGCCGACCTCGCGCTCTTCCACGAGTTCGCGCCGCCGCCGACAGGCGGCGGACATCAGTTCCTGCGCGCGCTGCTCGGCGAGCTCGAGCGCCGCGGACTGACGGTCGAGCTGAACCGCATCTCGCGTGGCACGAGCGTCTGCCTGCTTCAACTCGTTCAACTTCGACTTCCGCCGCCTTCGCCGCTTCGCGCGCGCCGACGTGCGCTTCGTCCACCGCGTCGACGGCCCGATCGCGCACGTACCGCGGCTTCGACGACGGGACGGACGCGCGCATCGCGGAGATCAACCGCGCGCTCGCGGCCGCCACGATCGTCCAGTCGCGCTACAGCCTCGACGCGCACCGCGCGCTCGGCATCGAGCTGCGTCGACCCGCAGCTGATCGTCGAACACCGTCGACCCGTCGATCTTCCACCCGCCCGACGAGCGCGAGCCGCTCGCAGGGCAGGCGCGTGCGCGTGATCGCGACGAGCTGGTCGGACAACCCGAACAAGGGGGCCGACGTCCTCGCGTGGCTCGACGCGCAATCTCGACCACGAGCGCTACGAGCTGACGTTCGCCGGCCAGACGAGCGAGACCTTCGAGCACGTGCGCGCTCTCGGCGCGATTCCGACGGAGGCCGTCGCCGACGAGCTGCGGCGAAACGACGTGTACCTCGCTCCGAGCCGCAACGACCCCTGCTCGAACGCGCTGCTCGAGGCGCTCGCCTGCGGCCTGCCCGCGGTCTTCCGCGCGAGCGGCGGCCACCCGGAGCTCGTCGGCGAAGGCGGGCTGCCGTTCGACGCGCCGGAGGAGGTGCCCGCGGCGCTCGATCGGCTGGTCGCGGAGCTGGACGAGCGCCGGGCCGCGATCCACGTCGCTCCGCTCGCGGACGTCGCCGATCGCTACCTCGAGGTGCTGCGCGCGTGAGCGCGCGCGGCCTTCTCGCGCGGCCGTCTCGTGCGGTCGCGGCGCGGCTTCGTCCGGGCTCGCACGCGTCGCTGGCCGCGGCATTCGCGTCTGTTCGCGGTCGGCGAGCGCACGCGGCTGGTCGGTCGACGAGGACGCTCGGCACGTCGAGGCGGCCGCACGCCGCCTCGGCTATCGAGGTCGCGCCGTCGGGCTGGGCTCGCTTCGCGACGGCGTCAGTCCGTCTTCCTCGCCGAGCCACTTCGAGGCGCTCCAGCCACGCTGGCTCGACTCGACGCACCGGCTCGGAACGGCCTACCTGCACGGCCGCCCGGGAACGCGAGGGCTATCCGGAGTTCGACCGTGCGTTCGAGGCTCTCCGCGCGCATGCCCGCACGGTTCTCGCGCATCCAGGTGACGCACGCCGAGATGCGCGACCTCGTCCTCGACGGCCGGCGTCGAGCCCGGGTGCGTCCATCTGATCCCGATCGGGATCGACCTCGAGAACTTCCCGCTCGTCACGGCCGAGCGTCGCGCCGCGGCGCGCGCCCGCTTCGGCCTTGCCCGACGACGCGTTCGTCGTCGGCTCGTTCCAGAAGGACGGCGTCGGCTGGGACGAGGGCCTCGAGCCGAAGCTGATCAAGGGCCCGGACGTGCTCGTCGCGGCGCTTCGACGCGCGCAGACGGCGATCCCGGAGCTGCGCGTCCTCCTGACCGGGCCGGCCCGCGGCTACGTCCGGCGTGAGCTCGAGCGGGCGCGGAATCCCGTACGAGCACGTCGTCGCGCGGCAGCCGCGCCGAGCTCGCAGCGCGCCTACCACGCGGTCGACGTCTGTGTCGTTCCCGCTCGCGCAGGAGGGAGGGCCGAAGGCCGTGCTCGAGTCGATGGCGTCCGGCGTTCCGCTCGTGACGACCCGCGTCGGCCAGGCGACGGAGCTCGTCGAGGACGGTGCGAACGGCTGGCTCGTGGACGTGGAGGACGCGGACGGCCTCGCCGAGCGGATGATCGAGATCCACGCGGGTCGTGCGGCTCGCGTGCTCGAGAGCGCGCGCGCCACGGCCGAGCGGTACGCCCTCGAGCAGCTCGACCCGCTCTGGGGAGAGCTTCTCGACGGCTTCGTGGAGCGCACAGGTCGATGAGCCGCCTTCGACAGCCCGGACGCGTCGTGCGGGCCGCCGGCCGTCGCGTCCCGCGGCGTCCGTTCAGGATCCTCATGCCGATCTGGCTCTGGCGTCCGCTGTCGCGGCTCTGGCTCTCGGCTCTACGCGCCGACCCCGACAGGCGCCGCGCCGTGAGGGAGCTCCTGATCACGTACGACGACGTGTATCGCGAGGTCGACCTGGCGGCGATCGCGTACGACGGCGGCGTGCATCCCAAGCACCGCCTGACGCGCTACCACGACTTCTTCGTCGAGCGCGTGCGGCCGGGCGAGCACGTTCTCGACATCGGGACGGGCAAGGGTGAGCTGGCGCACGACCTCGTCGTGAGGGCGGGTGGACGTGTCGTCGGCGTGGATCACGATCCGAGCCACCTCGCGTTCGCGCGGTCGCATTACACCCACCCGGACCTCGAGTTCCGCGCCGGGGGACGTCCTCGAGGAGCTTCCCGAGGGGCACTTCGACGTGGTCGTGATGTCGAACGTGCTCGAGCACCTCGGTCCCCGCGTCGCCTTCCTTCGCCGCGTGTCGCGCTCGGCGAGCCCGAGGGCGCTGCTGATCCGCGTGCCGCTGTACGAGCGGGACTGGACGGTGCCGTTGAAGGCCGAGGTGGGGCTGCCGTCCTACTGGGATCCCGACCACGAGACGGAGTACGACGAGGACTCGTTCCGGAGCGAGCTCGGCGAGGCGGGCTACGACGTCCCCGAGCTCCTCGTGCGTTGGGGCGAGATCTGGGCGGTCGCGAGGCCCCGATGACCGAGCTGGGAGCTCGCATCGGTCGGTACGCGCGGGCTGGGTCGCGGTGGACGCGGCTGCTCGCGACGGGGCGGCCGAAGCCCGGCGTCCGAGTCTTCTTCGGCCACGATCGGGTGCCCTCGCCCGGCGAGCCCGTGGCGGGAGGGACGGCGAAGTTCCAGCGACTCGCCACGCGCTTCCCCAACCATCCGACCGACTTCTCGCTCCTGTACCTGGGGTCGACGTGGCTGCCGCGGGATCTCGGCGCGCTGCTCGCGCTTGCCAGGCGGCGCGGCATCCCACTCCTCGTGAATCAGAACGGCGTCGGCTATCCGGGCTGGGCGGGAGACGGCACCGGAGCGTTCAACCGCCCGTTGCGCCGGATTCTCGCGCAGGCGGAGCACGTCCTCTACCAGAGCGAGTTCTGCAAGCGCGCCGCGGACGAGTGGGTCGGCCCGCCCGGCGGGACGTCGGAGGTTCTCTACAACGCGGTCGACGTGGACCGTTTCACGCCGGCGGACCGGCCGGCCGGAGGGTGGGCCCGTTCTCCTGCTCGGCGGCGACCAGTACCAGGCGTATCGCGTCGAGCTCGGGCTGCAGACCCTCGCAGCTCTCCTCGCGGCCCACCCTGAGGCGGAGCTCCTCGTAACGGGCCGGCTCGTGACGCCGATCGAGCCGATCGTCGAGCGGCTCGGGCTCGGTGGACGCGTTCACGTCCTCGGGCGCTACTCGCAGGCCGATGCGCCGGAGATCTTCCGGCGCGCCCACGTCCTCCTGCATACGAAGGTCAACGACCCATGCCCCAGTCTCGTGATCGAGGCGATGGCGTGCGGGCTACCGGTCGTCTATGCCCGCAGCGGGGGCGTCCCGGAGCTGGTGGCCGACGAGGCCGGCATCGGCGTGCCCCATCCGGACGGGTTCGAGCGTGACGATCCACCGGCTCCGGAGGCGTTGGCGGACGCCCTGACCCGCGTCCTGGCCGATCTGTCGGAGTATCGCCTCCGCGGCTCGGCGGCGTGCCGTCGAGCAATTCGCGCTCGCGCCCTGGCTCGACCGTCACGCAGAGCTGTTCGAGCGCTTCGCGCCCCGGTAGCCGCGGATGCGGCCACGAAACGTCGCGAGGTAATACCTGCCTCGCGCACCGTCGAGGCGTAGCAAGGAGACGATCGTGCCGCCGAGTGGCCGGACGAGCATCCGCAACACGACTCGCAGGCGGATAGCCGTGTTTGCGCAGGAGGTACCCGATACTCGCTCCGTCCCGGGCGCCTACGTCCACCTCGTCTGCGCGAACGTCGTGCACCACGACGAGCGAGGGGTCGTACTCGATGCTCGCCCCGGCCCGTACGGCCCGGACGAGGTAGTCGATCTCCTCCCCTGACGTCCACGGCGAGCCGGACCCGAGGCCGAGCTCCTCGTCGAACGAGCCGACGGCTTCCGCGATGCTGCGGCGGAGGAAGATCGTGAAGGAGATCGCGCGGTTCCAGAGGTTGTCGTCGGTGAGGATCGCGCCCTCGTCCTGCCACGAGGCGGCGGACCTGCCGGACGCGTCCTCCGCTCGGCCGGTCAGGCCCGCCAGACCGGAATCGGGGCCTAGCCTCGCGGCGACGCGTTCGAGCAGTCCCGGCGGATAGACGCAGTCGTCGTCGGGGAACGCGACGAGGTCGGCTTCGACGAGCGCGAGACCCGTGTTGCGCGCACGCGAGAGGCCCAGCGGGCCCCTGGTGCGCTGGATCGGAAAGGTTCGCCCGGTGACGACCGCGTCGAGACGCGAGTCGTCGTTCTGGTCCACGACGATGACGCGCACGGCCGCGTACTCCTGGGCTGCCAATGAGTCGAGGAAGCGCGCGAGCTCGTCGGTGCGGCCGACCGTCGCGACAACGAGGTCGAACGACGGAGGGGCTTGCGACACGCGCCGTAGGCTACGGGAGGTCCGTGCCCGCCGCCCCACTCGTCACCGTGCTTCTTGCAGTCCGCGACGGAGAGCCGTACCTGCAAGCTGCGCTCGCGAGCGTCCTCGGACAGACCGTCTCGGACCTCGAGCTCCTCGTCGTCGACGATGCCTCCGGCGACGGCACTCCCGGCATCCTCGCCGGACTCGAGGACTCCCGTGTTCGCGTGCTTCGCAACGACGAGCAGCGAGGTCTGGCGGCGTCGCTGAACCGGGGTCTCGACGACGCGCGCGGCGCCTACGTCGCTCGCCTCGACGCCGACGACATCGCCATGCCACGACGGCTCGAGCGACAGCTCGCCAGGATCCGGTCCGCCCCGAGCGTGGCCGCCGTGGGGTCGGCCGTGCTCGAGCTGGACGAGGCCTGGCGTGTCGGCGCCGTCCACGCCATGCCGAGCGGTGTCGCCGAGCTCCGCTGGTCGTCCCTCTTCAGCTCGCCCTTCTTCCATCCGAGCGTGCTCGTCGAACGCGACACGCTCGAGCGGAACGGGCTGCGCTACGACACGGGCTTCGAGGAGAGCGAGGACTACGACCTGTGGGCTCGTCTCCTCGAGGTTGGGGAGGGCGACAACCTGCCCGACCCGCTCGTCCTCTATCGCGTGCATCCGGAGCAGGCATCGCAGCGCCGCGGAGAGCTCCAGCGCGAGTGTCAGCTACGTGTCGCCTCCCGTCTGATCCGATCCGTCGCTCCGGCTCTCGACGGCACTGCGGTAGACCTCGCCTGGCGCGTCGGTGCCGCGGAACCGGTGTCCGCGGAGGAGGCAGGGGCCGCCGCGGATGCATACCGCGAGCTCGTCTCTGCGTTTGAGATCCGCTGGGGACGAGACGCGCGACCTCGCGCCGCTCGGGATCTCCTGCGCTTCGCTCGTAGCGCGACCGGCGGCGTTCGCGCGCGCATCGTCCGCGACGCGATGCGGCTCGACCCGGCGCTGCCGGGCCACGTCGCCGGAAGGCGGCGCGAGCGACGGCGTTCCGGACCGGTCCGGGAAGAGGCCGAGCGCTGGCTGGCACGGATCGCGACGGGCGACGGCCGGCGAGCTCTGCGCGTCGCGGCGGTATTCCCGGAGCCCACGCCCTACCGGGCGCCGCTTCTGGACCGCGTTGCCGCGAACGCCGGAATCGACCTGACCGTCGTCTACGCGGCTGACACTGTCGCGGGTAGGACGTGGCACGTCGAACCGCTCCACGAGGCCGTCTTCCTGCGCGGCCTCCGCGTTCCGGGCGCTCGACGGGTCCTGCATCACGACTATCCGCTCACGCCGGGCGTCGTGGGCGCACTCGCGAACGTGCGTCCCGACGTCGTGGTGGTCTCGGGCTGGAGCACGTTCGCCGCACAGGCGGCGGTCGCGTGGTGTCGGCTCAAGGGTGTGCCGTACGTGCTCGTCGTGGAGAGCCACGACGAAGGGCCGCGCGCCGGCTGGCGGAGGACGGTCAAGGGAACGGTCGTGCCTCCGATCGTCGAGCGGGCGGCAGGACTGCTCGTGACCGGAACGCTCGCGCGTGACTCGATGATCGCGCGCGGGGCGCACCCAGAGCGGGTACGCATCTTCGCGAACACGATCGACGTCGAGGCCTTCGGGGATCGCGCCGACCGGCTCGCCGGAAGTCGCCCGCAGCTTCGCCGTGCGCTCGGCGTCGGTCAGGAGGACGTAATCGTCCTCTCGGTCGCGCGGCTCGCGCGCGAGAAGGGGCTCGACGTGCTCCTCCGCGCTGTCGCTGCCGCCGACGACCCGAGACTCGTGCTCGTGGTGGCGGGGGAGGGTCCGGAGCGCAGCGCGCTCTCCGATCTCGCCGATGAGCTGTCGATCCGCATCGTGCTCGCAGGTGACGTCGACTGGGAGCGAATCGTCGAGCTCTACGTCGCGGCCGACGTCTTCGCGCTCCTCTCCGAGCGCGAGCCCTGGGCGGTCGTCGTGAACGAGGCCGCGGCCTGCGGCCTTCCGCTTGTCCTCTCCGACCAGGTCGGCGCCGCCCATGACCTACTCCGAGACGGCGCCAACGGAGCTCTCGTGGCGGCCGGGGACGTCGCCGGCGCTGCGCAGGCACTCCGCCGGCTGGCCGCGGATCCCGAGCTCCGCCGGACGCAGGGCGCACGATCACGCGAGCTCGCGCGCGACTGGGGATACGGCCCGAGCGTCGATGGCTTTCTCGAGGCCGTGCGCGAAGCCGTGTCCGATCGCGGCTAGCCTCTTTGCGTGCCGCGGCAACGGATTCTCGTCCTCAACCAGTACTACTGGCCCGGCGTCGAGGCGACGGCGCACCTGCTGACCGAGCTGTGCGAGGCCCTCGCCGAGGAGTACGACGTCGAGGTCGTCACCGGCGTTCTGCGCGGGCACGAGGACGACCCGCGCCAGCTCGAGCACAACGGCGTCCGCATCACACGCGTTTCGTCGACGTCGTACGAGCGCTCGGAGCTCGGCCGGCGGGCGATGAACTACTTCTCGTACCTCGGCTCCGCGCTCCGGCACGCGCTCTCCGGGCCGGCGCCCGACCTCGTCCTGTGCATGACCGACCCGCCGATCATCGGCGACCTCGGAGTTCTCGTCGGCAGGCGCGTGGGCGCGCCGGTGCTCGTGATCAGCCAGGACGTCTTCCCCGAGATCGCGACCGAGCTCGACCGGCTCCACAATCCGGCCGTGATCGGCGTCCTCCGCGGCCTCGTCGGCGCGTACCTGCGCCGTGCCGACCGGATCGTGGCGATCGGGGAGACGATGCGCGAGCGCCTGGAGGCGAAAGGAGCGCCGCCCGAGCGCCTGCGGGTGATCCCGAACTGGGTTGACACGCGTGCGATCACGCCCCAGCCGCGCGACAACGAGTGGGCGGAGAAGCACGACCTCGTCGGGCGCTTCGTGGTCATGCACTCCGGGAACGTCGGGCACGCGCAGGACCTCGACAGCCTCGTCCGCGCAGCGACCTTCCTGCGCGACCGCGATGACATCAGGATCGTCGTCGCGGGCTTCGGCGCCCGCCACGGGGAGATGCTCGCATTGGCCAATCGGCTCGAGGTGCAGGGGACGGTCCGGTTCCTTCCGTACCAGAAGCGGGCGCGCCTGCCGCTCTCCCTCTCGAGCGCGGACGTGCACGTCGTCGGCCTCGCGAAGGGCCTCGCCGGGTACGTCGTCCCGAGCCGCCTCTACGGCATCCTCTCGGCCGGTCGTCCCGTGATCGTCGCCGCCGAGGACACGAGTGAAACCGCACGGCTCGTACGCGAGATCGGCTGCGGTGTCGTGATCCCCCCGGGGCGCCCGGAGCTGCTCGCACGCACGATCCGCGAGGCGTCCGGCGGAGCATTCGATCTCGAGGAGATGGGCCGGCGCGGGCGCGCGTACGTCGAGGAGGAGGCGGACCGTCTCGTCGCCATGGAGCGGTACCGGGCCCTCGTGCGAGAGATGCTCGCCGCGTGATCGCGCGCGCCACGTTCTGGGGCTCGCTGGGCGCGCTCGCGTGGACGCACGCCGGATATCCGCTCGCAATGGGCGTGCTCGCTCGTGTACGACCGCGACCCGTGCACAAGGCCGAGCAGACGCCCTCGGTCTCCCTCGTCGTCTCGGCGCACGACGAGGAGGCCGTCATCAGGCGCCGGGTCGAGAACGCAATCGCGCTCGACTATCCGCCCGAGAAGCTCGAGGTCGTGGTCGCATCGGACGGCTCCACCGACCTCACCGACGCGATCGTCGGCGAGATCGCGGCAGAGGACCCCCGCGTGCACCTCCTGCAGTGCCCGCGGGAGGGCAAGGTCGCTGCGCAGCATCGAGCCGTCAGAGGCACGTCGAGCGACGTCGTCGCGTTCACGGACGCGAACAGCGAGTGGAACTCCGACGCTCTGCGGGCGCTCGTCCGCAATCTCGCCGACGACGAGGTCGGGTACGTGTGCGGGCAGCTCCGGCTGGAGACGCCCGACGGCGCGAACATGGAGGGCGCGTACTGGCGCTACGAGATGTGGGTGCGCGAGCAGGAGTCGGTCGCGAGCTCGATCACGGCGGGGAACGGCGCGATCTACGCGGTGAAGCGGGAGGCATACGTCGAGGACGACCCGAAGTTCGGACACGATTTCGGCTTCCCGTACCTGATGGAGCAGATGGGGCGCCGCGCGGTGTACGAGCCCGACGCGATCGCGGTCGAGAAGCCGGCTGCGGAGCCGGAGGACGAATATGGGCGCAAGGTTCGCACGATCTCCCGCGCGCTTGGTCACATCCTCACGGGTCGAGCGTTCCGGCCGACGCGGCCGCTCTACCTCGCGCAGCTCGTCTCCCATCGGGTCCTCCGCTACTCGACGGGGATCCTTCACGTCGCGCTCCTCGTCTCGAACGTGCTGCTCATCGGGCGGGCGCCGTTCTACCGGCTCTTTCTCGTGCTCCAGCTCGCCGGCCTCGGGCTCGCCGGGGCGGGCAAGGCTCGGCTCCCGATCCCGGGCGCACGCGTCGCCTACTACTACTTCGTCGTGACGAAGGCGACTGCAGCGGCGCTCGTGCGCTACCTGCGCTCCGGGACGCCGCAGACCTGGGACAAGGCGAAGGGCACGCGGTGAACCGTGCGGCCGACGTCGCGATCGCCGGAGCCGGCCTCGTCCTGACGAGCCCGCTGCTCGGACTCGCTGCGCTCGCGACGAAGCTCGAGGACGGAGGCCCGGTCGTGTACCGCCAGACGCGGGTGGGCAAGGACGGTGTCGACTTCGACGTCCTCAAGCTCCGCACGATGGTCGTCGGGGCCGAGCACATCGGCTCCGGCTACGCGGTCGACCAGGGCGACCGCCGGATCACGCGGATCGGTCGGATCCTGCGCAGGACCTCGATCGACGAGCTCCCTCAGCTCTGGAACGTCCTGCGGGGCGACATGAGCGTCATCGGCCCGCGTCCGACACTGCGGTACCAGGTGGAGCAGTACGACGACCACCAGCGCCACCGGCTCGACATCCGCCCGGGGCTCACGGGCTGGGCGCAGGTACACGGGCGGGCCGAGCTCCCGTGGGCGGACCGCATCGAACTCGACGTCTGGTACGTCCAGAACCGCTCGCCCCGCGTCGACCTCGAGATCCTCCTGAAGACGCCGCTCGCGCTCTTCCGCGGCACCTACCGCGGCACGACCGGCGGCTGGAGACGGAAGGAGCCGAGCTAGGGGTCGCGGCGGATGCCTTTCGCGACCAGCAGCGACCGGTACAGGCGGTCGATGTCGTCGACGAGACGCTCGACGGCGTAGCGCTCTCGCACATACGCCCGTCCCGCCTCGCCGAGCCGTGCCCGCAGCGCGGGATCGATGGCAAGCGTCGCGAGCCGCTCGGCTGCCTCGTCCGTCGCGCCCGGCTCGAAGAGAAATCCGTTCATGCCGTCGCCGACGACGTCGGGAACGCCTCCGACCCGCGTTGCGACGACCGGCGTCCCGGACGCGAGCGCTTCGATGGCGCTCACCGGAGTGCCCTCGTTCACGGACGGCAGCAGGAACGCATCGAACAGCCGGTAGTAGCCGGCGACGTCCTCCTGGTAGCCGACGAAGTAGGTCGAGCGCGCGATGCCGAGGTCGTGTGCGAGCTGCTCGAGCCGCTCGCGATCAGGCCCGTCTCCGACCATGCACAACACCGCGTCCACGCCCCGTTCACGCGCAGCTCGGACGATCTGAAGGACGGCGCCCGTGTCCTTCACGCCGGTCATGCGTCCCACCCAGCCGACGACGAACGCGTCCTGCGGGATCCCGTAGAGCTCGCGGTAGTCGAGATCGGCGGTTCCGTCGCCGAGGCGCTCGTCCAGGGGGATGCCGAGGCGGATGACGGTGAACTTGTCGAGCGGAGCGATGCCGTACGCGACGAGCTCGTCCCGCACCTCGGGGCTCACCGCCACGAGTACGTCGGAGGTGCGCGCGAGGTTGCGCTCGACCTGGCGGAAGAAGGCGGTGCGGCCCGGGCCGAAGTAGCCCTTCAGCACGTGTCCGTGGAAGGTGTGGACGACGATCGGGGGCCGGGCATTGCCTGCGACGAGCGCCGCCGCACGCGCCAGCGCTCCGGCCTTGGCGGTGTGCGTATGCAGGATGTGCGGTCGCTCCTTTCGCATGATCGCGGCCAGCCGGCGGATCGATCTCGCATCGTGCAGCGGCGCGACCTCCCGCTGGATATCCGGCACGTTCACGACGGTGACGCCGAGTCGCTCGGCGACGTAGGCCATGGAGTCTTCGCCGCGCGCGAGGCTGCCCGCGACGAGCGTCGTGTGGTAGCCGCGCGTCTCGAGCCCGGCCGCGAGGTTGGACACGTGGATCGCCGGGCCGCCCATGTTCAGCCGCGCAATCACACGGAGGATGCGGATGGGCTCAGGCACGGCGTGACCTTAGTTGGCGGGGATTGCCGCCGAGTCCTCCGAGTACGCTCTCGCGTCGATGGTCGTGCTGCTGACATCCGTCGGGCAACGCGTCGACATCGCCCGCGCGTTCCGCGCTGCGGGCGCGGTCACGCTCGGCGTCGACGCGGATCCGCTCGCGCCGGCGCTGTACCACTGCGACCAAAGGGTGATCGTCCCGCGGATCGCGTCGCCCGAGTACGTGCCCACCCTTGCGCGGCTGCGCGAAGAACACGACGTGCGCCTCGTCGTACCTCTGAACGACCTCGACTTCCCCGTCCTCGCCCGAGAGCGCGAGCAGCTTGCGCCCGCGCTCGTGCTGCTGCCCGACGCGGAGGCGTCCGCCCGCATGTCGGACAAGCTCGAGGCGCACCACTTCTTCGTCGCGAACGGGATCCCGTCCCCGCGGAGCTGGGCTCCCGAGGAGGTGCCGGACGACGTGCGCTTCCCGGTGCTCGTGAAGGCGCGGGAGGGCTTCGGCTCGCGCAACATCCACCTCGCCTCCGACCCCGAGCAGCTCGCGTTCTTCCTCGGCTATGCGCAGGTGGCGTCCTTCGTGCAGGAGGTGTGCCAGGGCGAGGAGTTCTCGATCGACGTCTTCTGCGACATGGACGGACGCTGCCTCAACGCGATCCCGCGCACGATGCTCCTGTCGAAGGGAGGTGAGTCGATCAAAGGCGTCTCGCTGAAGGACACGGAGCTCATCGAGCACGGCGCCCGCGTCGCCGAGGTCGTGGGCGTCAAGGGGCCCGCGAACGTGCAGTGCTTCCGCGAGCCGGACGGCTCGCTTCCGATCACGGACGTCAATACCCGCTTCGGCGGCGGCTTCCCGGTGCCGCTCGCGGCCGGAGGTCGCTATCCGGAGCTCGCGCTCGCCCTCGCGCGGGGGGAGAGGCCGGAGCCGCGGCTCGGTGACTTCGCCGAGGGAATCGCAATGACGCGCTACTTCTCCGAGGTCTGTCTCGAGCCCGACGGTAACGGCGGTCTGCAGCCGATCCCGCCGCAGCCCCTCTAGATTTCCTTGGCTATGCGATACCTCGTCACCGGCGCAGCCGGCTTCATCGGCTCCCAGCTGCTGCAGACGCTCCTCGAGCGCGGCCACGACGCAGTCGGGTGGGACGCCTTCACCGACTACTACGACCCGGCGCTGAAGGAGGAGAACGCGCGCGACCTTCCCGTGACACGTGTCGACCTCGCGGAGGACGCGCTCCCGCTGGCCAGCTTCGACGGCGTCTTCCACCTCGCGGGCCAGCCCGGGGTGGCGAGCTTCGGTGGAATCTTCCCCGTCTACGTGCGCCAGAACGTGCTCGCGAGCCAGCGCCTGTTCGAGGAGGCAGTCGCGGCCGGGGCACGCGTTGTGGTCGCGTCGTCGTCGTCCGTCTACGGCGACGCGGAGACGTATCCGACGCCCGAGGACGTTGTGCCGCGACCGATCTCGCCCTACGGCATCACGAAGCTCGCGTGCGAGCAGCTCGCTCGCGCGTACGGGTCCGAGTTCGGCCTCGAGGTCGCGACAGTCCGCTACTTCACGATCTACGGACCGCGACAACGACCCGATATGGCGTTCACGAGGATGGTCACGCGCCTCGCCGAGGGACGCCCGTTCGAGCTCTACGGCGACGGCTCGCAGTCGCGCAGCTTCACCTATGTCGAGGACGCGGTCGAGGCGACCATCGCGACCATGGAGCGGGCGCCGCAGGGAGCCGTCTACAACGTGGGCGGAGGCACCGAGGTGTCGATGCTCGACGCCGTCGAGACGCTCGGCCGGATCGCGGGCCGGCGACTCGAGCTCGTTCGGCGCCCACGGCGGGAGGGCGACGCCGCCCGGACGGCGGCCGACACGACCCGGATTCGGACGGAGCTCGGCTGGGAGCCGACCACGTCGTTCGAGGACGGGCTCGCGGCTCAGTGGCGCTGGGCCGCTGCTAGGGTCGCGGCCGCATGACGAGCCCCTCCACGTCTCCTGCTCTCCACGAAGAGCAGGAGGTCGACCTCTCCTCCGGCTGGACGCGCCTGAAGGCGCGCTGGTGGCTTCCGGTCGGTGGGCTCCTGGTCGGTGCGTTCGTGGGGATCGCGCTCGCGCTCGCGGGAGGCACCGTCTGGCGCGCGCAGACGATCGTCTACCTCGGCCAGCCGTTCGCGCCGCTCGGCGGCGGCCAGATCCAGAGCCTCGCGACGAACCCGCGCACGGTCAACGAGATCATCCACTCCCAGGCTGCGCTCAAGCGGGCCTCGGCGATCAGTGGCATTCCGGTCTCCAGGCTGCGCTCGGCGATCTCCACCAAGGAGCTCACCGCCGCCGGGCAGCTGCGCGGAATCAACCCGCTCATGGAGATTACGGTGAAGGGGTCGGGGAAGCGGAAGGTCGAGCTCGCCGCAGACGCTCTCTCGCGGCGCGTGACGGGTCGGGTCTCCGCCTACGTGACGGAGAAGGTCGTGCAGCTCCAGCGCACGGTTGACGTCTCCACGGCCCAGCTCGCTGCGGTCGAGTCGAGGATCGAGACCGCGCAGCGACAGCAGGCGCAGCTGAACTCGGATCCCTCGACCCCGCTCACCGAGAAGCTCCTGCTGAATCTCAACCTCAACTCCGTGATCACGACCGCGGACGCGCGCCGCACCGCTCTCCAGGACGACCTCTCAGAGGCCCAGCAGCTCCTCAACCTCGCCCAGAACGTCGAGAAGAGCAAGATCGTGGAGCCGGCTGCGGCCAGCAAGACGACCGCGCGCTCGAGGCGCTCGTCGCTCATCGTCGGCGCGCTGATCGGACTCATCGTCGGGACCATCGCCGCTCTCGTCGTCGATCCGATCTCCGCGAGGCGAGGCGGGGCCGCTTCAGCCGCGAGCTGATGTTCGACGGCAAGCGGGTGGCGGTCGTCGTGCCCGCCTTCGACGAGGAGCGGCTCGTCGGCGAGACCATTCGCGGCATCCCGGAGTTCGTGGACTCGATCCTCGTCGTCGACGATGCATCGCGCGACGGGACAGCCGCGGCCGCCGAGGGCGTGGGCGAAGCACGCGTCCAGGTCGTACGCCACGAGCACAACGCAGGGGTCGGCGCGGCGATCGTGACCGGCTATCGGCACGCCCTCGAGGACGAGATCGACGTCACGTGCGTGATGGCAGGCGACAACCAGATGGATCCGGCGGAGCTCCGTGAGCTCGTCGAGCCGGTCGCGCGCGGCGAGGTGGAGTACGCCAAGGCCAACCGGCTCGTCTCGGGCGAGGCGTGGAAGGTGATCCCGCGGACCCGCTACCTCGGGAACGCAGTCCTCTCGCTGCTCACGAAGATCGCGTCCGGCTACTGGCACGTCGCCGACTCGCAGGCCGGCTACACGGCGCTCTCGCTGACCGCGCTGCGCCGCCTCGAGCTCGACGAGCTGTACCCGCGCTACGGGTTCCCGAACGACATGCTCGTCCACCTGAACGTGCAGAACGCACGCGTGCGTGACGTGCCGTCGAGGCCGATCTACGACGTCGGGGAGAGCTCGGGCATCCGGCTGCGCTCGGTCGTGCCGCGCATCTCGTGGCTGCTGCTCAAGGGCTTCTGGTGGCGGATGGGCCAGAAGTACGTGATCCGCGACTTCCACCCGCTCGTGTTCTTCTACGCGTTCGGGACGCTCATGCTCGCCGTGGGGTTCGTGCTCGGGCTCGTCGAGCTCCTGCTGCGGCTCGGCGGCAACGCGATCACGCCGGCGACGATCGTCCTCGTCGCCGTGCTCCTGATCGGCGGCCTGCAGATGACGCTCTTCGCCATGTGGTTCGACATGGAGGCGAACAAGGACTTGCGCTGAGGGTGGCGATGCAGGGCGGCACGTGGCCGCCCTGGATCGTCAAGCGATCGGGCCCCTCGCGCTGGCTGGCGCTGGGCCACGGGAAGTCAGCAACGGATCGCGCTCGTGTCGGACTGGAGGGCGAGGAATCCCGCAACGCTCAACGGCCCCGAATAGAGCGCGATCGCCGTCACGTGCTTGCTCGGTCCGGGTTTCGGATCTCGGCCGGTCGCGGCGAAGATGAGCTTGCCGACCGTGTACGAATAGACCCTGCTGCCGACCGTGTTCGGCTCGGACGGCTTCAGCCGGCGTCGGTGCGCGGTCTTCAGCTGCTCCACGGTCGAGCAGGGTCAGGACGGGGTCGCGCTCGCCCTCGGAGGCGCCAAGCAACGGGCTCTGCTCGCGGTCCTACTCGTCCACGCGAACGAGGTCGTCTCCACCGAGGAACTGATCGGCGCTCTGTGGGAGACGCCGCCGGCCAGGCCGGCGAAGGCCGTGCAGGTACGCTCCGGCTCCTGCCGCTATCTCTGTCGAGCCGACTCGATCAGGGCTGACGCGACACGTAGAGCTCGACCGCGATGTCTCCGGCGAACGATTCCCTCGACCGGAGTTGGTGATGCAGGGCGAGCGCAGAACGGAGCGACTCCGTCGTCGCCTGGCTGTGTGCCAGTACGAGCCATACGCGCGGGCGCGCCATCGCGACCGATCGGCTCGCGTCCGCCGGCGAGCGTTCGACGCACGCGCCCGTACTGAGCTTCGCAGGACAGACGACGGAGCTCCTGGCGTATGCGGCGTTGAAGACCAGGCCGTCCGTCGGGCGGATGCGCGCGGCCACGAAGCTCGTCAGGCTGCGCCAGTCCTCCTCGCCGCGGAAGCCGTACCAGCCGCGTAGCTCGTTGCCCGAAAGGATGAGGAGCACGCAGGTGGCGGCCACAGCCGCACCGGCAGGGCGCAGGCTCGCGATCGCAGCCGCGGCGAGGAGCGCGACCGCGGGGAGACACACGATCAAGTACTTCGCCAAGAAGATCGGCTTCAGCTGGGACACCCCAAAGGCGACGAGAACGGGGATGGCGGCCCATGAAGCCGTGAAGGTAAGGCCGAAGGCGAGCCGCGGGGACCTCATGGCAGCCCGCGACGCAGCAATGCAGAGAGCGATGACAACTCCGAGTTGGAGGAATCCGTCGCCTGCCAGCTGGGCGAACGTCGCGGGGATGGCGCCGAGGTCGGGCTCGGCGAGCCACCCGATCGGATCCCCTTCGACCGTGACCGCCCAGTACACCATCGGCGCGGCCAGGACCGCCATGGCTCCGTAGGACGCGAGCCACGAGCCGCTGACTGCCGCCCGCCCTCTCTTGGCCACCAGCGTCAGCACATGGACGAAGACGACCAGGGCCGCGAAGAAGTGCGTGTAGAAAGCGACCACCGAGGAGGCGACGTAGCCGACTCGAACCCACCCGCTTGGCCGCTCGGCCGCGAGGAGCACGAGAAAGAAGTACGTGGAGAGCGCGGTGAGGAGCATGACCAGGGCGTAACTGCGCGCCTCCTGCGCGTACCGAAGGAAGAACACGTTCGTCGCGACGAGTAGTCCGGCGAGGAGCCCCGTAGACACGCTGAAGAGGCGGACGCCGATTGCGTACACGACGGGCACACACAGGCTCGCCGCGACGACCGAGAGGCTGCGGAACGCGACCACGCTGTCTCCGAAGACGCTCGTCCAGACCTTGACGAGCACGTAGTACAGGCTCATGTTCGGGTCCTCCCCTGTGACCGTGTGCCACAGGCTCGTCCAGGACCCACGCGCGTACTCCATGGTGATCGACTCGTCGAAGTGCACCGCGCGGTACTGCAAGCGCACTGAGGCGAGCCCTGCGGCCAGGAGAGTCAGGAGAGTCGCGGTCGCGCGGGGGCGACCGGTGGCATAGGAGCTCAACCGCGCGACGGCCCCGCGCGGCGGGGCTTCGTTCGCGATCTGCACGAAGGTGGATCGTAACGTTGCCGCGTTCGGGTCCGGCAAGTCCGGAGTCTTCGTTGCTGGCCGCAGGACCCCCGTGCCACGTGTCGTAAGAGGGAGGGCGGGCATGGACCTGCCCGGCTAGCATCGAGACCATGCCGACCTCACTCGTCACCGGCGGCGCCGGCTTCCTCGGCTCACATCTCTGCGAGGCGCTCCTCGAGCGCGGCCACCGCGTGATCTGCATCGACAACCTCGTCGTCTCGTCGCTGGAGAACATCGACCACCTGCGAGACGACGCGTTCACGTTCGTCAACGACGACGTGATCAAGCCGATCGTGTGCGACGAGGACGTCCACTTCGTCTACCACCTCGCGGCGCTCGCGAGCCCCGTCGATTACCTGCGCATGCCGCTTCACTCGTTGAAGACCGGCTCCTACGGGACGCACCATGCGCTCGGGCTCGCGAAGTGGAAGCGCTCGCGGTTCCTGCTGGCCTCGACGAGCGAGGTGTACGGCGATCCGGAGGTGCATCCGCAGCCCGAGACGTACTGGGGCAACGTCAACCCGATCGGCCCGCGCGGCGTCTACGACGAGGCGAAGCGGTATGCGGAGGCGCTCACCATGGCGTATCACCGCCAGCAGGGCCTGGACACGAGCATCGTGCGGATCTTCAACACCTACGGGCCGCGGATGCGCGCGTACGACGGCCGCGCGATCCCGACCTTCCTGCGCCAGGCGATCGACGGAAAGCCCGTCACGGTCTTCGGCGACGGCTCGCAGACGCGGAGCTTCTGCTACGTGGACGACCTCGTCCGCGGCATCGTCCTGCTCGCCGAGTCGGACGAGCACCTGCCCGTGAACCTCGGTAACCCGGACGAGAAGACCCTGCTCGAGCTCGCGGAGGTCATCCTCCGGCTCACGGGCTCCTCGAGCGAGATCGTTTTCGAGGCGCTCCCCGTCGACGATCCGCAGGTGCGCCAGCCGGACATCACGCGTGCGAAGCAGATCCTCGGCTGGCAGCCCGAGATCGCTCTCGAGGACGGGCTCCGCAAGACGATCGAGTCGCTCGGCCACGAGGCGGCCGTCGGCTCGGCGTGAGCGAGCTCTCCGAGCGCTACGAACAGCACCACCGCGAGCGGCGCGACGAGGGCGACTTCGTCTTCGTCCCCGAGCGCATCCCGCTGCTCGTGGCCGCGATCGGGCGCGGGAAGCGCGTCCTCGACCTCGGCTGCCGCTCGGGTGCGCTGACGCGGCACTTCGTCGACGGCAACACGGTGGTCGGGCTCGACGTCGACCCGTCTGCCCTCGAGAAGGCCGCATTGCTCGGGATCGAGCCCGTGCAGGCGAACGTCGAGGAGCCGCTGCCCTTCGAGGACGCGAGCTTCGACGCCGTCGTCGCGGGTGAGCTCTTCGAGCACCTCCAGTTTCCGGACACTCTGGTCGGGGAGATTCGGCGCGTGCTCCGCCCCGGCGGAGTGCTGGCCGGTTCGGTTCCGAACGCGTTCCGCGTGCAAAGCCGCCTCCGCTTTCTGCGCGGTCGCCCCCCGGAGGACGACCCCACGCACCTGCGCATGTTCTGTCCCAATGCGGTGCGCGAGCTGCTGCGCGACTTCGACGACGTCGAGCTCGCCTTCGTCGGGGGCCGTTATGCGCGCCTGAGCGCAAGGCTGCTTCGCACGCGACCTCGTCTTCACGGCGCGGAAACCGTCAACCGCGTAGGCGGTATGGCCTCGCTCCCGGGCGAGCCCGGGACATCCGACGCTCGATCCGATGCACGCCGTACGACGGCGAGGAGCAGCCACGCGGTGAGTCCGAGGGAGAGGCCGAAGTAGAGGCCTGACCACCCCACCCATGAACCGACGAATCCGGGCATGACCATCGCATTGGAAAACGTTGCCAGCATTGCCACCGCAGCCAGGAGGAGCTGCTCTGCGCGCGACCGCGCGAGGAGCGAGCTCGCAACCATCCAGGCGGCCAGCACGACGAGCGCGAACTGAGGGCTGAACACCCGGTTCGTGAGAAGGAACACGGCAGGCGCGAGCGCGGCCGCGGCGACTGCTCCCGCGAGCGTCGGACGCGACCAGACGACGAGCAGGATGACCGCGAGCACGAAGAGAAGCTGGAGAACGACTGCTGCGCCGTCCGCCCAGGCAGGGACAGCGGCCGGGTCCTGGATCTCGCCACTGACCCCTGGCTCGGCGAGACCCACGAGGCGGAGCGGGAGGTAAGGGAGCGATTCGGCGGTGATGCTCCTCGTCGACTGTTTCGAGTAGGCGGCGAGCACGTCGCCCGCTTGCCAGACGGCGAACGGCAGCGAGATCGCGACGAAGGCGGCGACGAAGGCAAACGCGTGGCGAAGAGCATCCCGTGGTCGCCGTGACGCGACGAGCCAGAGCGCGAGAAGGGTGCATGCCAGTGCAGGTGACCACTTGACCGCTGCGCCGGCCCCGAGCAGGGCGCCGGCGGTCATCCACTGCTCCCGGAGGGCGAACAAGAGTCCGAGCACCAGCAAAGCGACGACGACGATGTCGAAGCGCATATGTACGAAGTAGAGATCGGCGGGCCAGAGCGCGAACACTGCTGCGAGCCACGCACTCCATTCCGTTTTCAGGAGCCAGATAGCGGAGGATGCGGCGAGCAGGAACGGGATCATCAGGAGACCATGGGTGGTGCGCACGGTCTCGCCGCCGATGAGAGCGTCCAGGCCGAAGAGCAGGACGGCGCCCACGGGGTACTCGGAGCGGGGATAGTCGCCACCCAGCAATTCATTGCCCTGCGCTGAGTAGACGGCGCCGTCCGTATCGCCAGGTATGCCGACCGCTTCATGGACGAGCACGATTGCGAGTCCGTAGGCGGCGGCGACTGCCAGTAGGGGCATGAGCCGCAGTTGCTCCTGCTCGTGCCATGCGACGACGAGCGCGATGCTCATGACGAGAACCTCGACCGTGAGCCATCCGGGCGACGCGCCGCTCGTCGCTCCACCTCGAACCCACTCAACAGCGACGACGGCAGCCGCGCCGACGGTGAGCGCGCCGAGCGCCGCGTGCTGTTCGACGCGACCCGGCGTCTTGACGGCGACGTCGCCGTTGAGCTCTACTCGCTCCGTCGGTGGTCCTGACATGACGCGGTGGTCACTGCGTCTCGCTGCGGCCGAAAGCGGCGCGCCGCGAGATGTCCGCCTCGTCGACCATGTGTCCGTCCCGCTCGACGTAGCCGCCCTTGCCGCCGACGACGAGCAGCACGAGGTCGTCCGTCTCGCTCGCG
This sequence comes from uncultured Gaiellaceae bacterium, assembly GCA_963778725.1. GTDB lineage: Bacteria > Actinomycetota > Thermoleophilia > Gaiellales > Gaiellaceae > GMQP-bins7. The sequence continues at coordinate 125,439 of CAVZVL010000016.1, read as the reverse complement.
TTCGAGACCCTGCGCGGTGTCGTGGACTCGACATGCAGGAGCCCTCCTGGCCCGAGGATCCGCTCCTCACCCTCGACCTCGACGTGCGCTTGACCCGAGTGGACGAAGTAGAGCTCGTCCTGGGTGTCGTGGAAGTGGTGGAAGCCCTCGTAACCGGGCGGCATCACGACCGCGTTCACGCCGAATGCAGTCACGCCGAGCGCCCGGCGCACCTTGCGGAATCCGTAGCCCTGTCCGAGCTCGTCGATGGAGCCGAAGGCGTGTCCCATCATCTAGTCCTTTCCCGCCAGGAGGTAGTCGGCGGCACGCCGGAGGCCGTCGGCGAACTCGACCTGGGGCCGGTATCCGAGCAGGCGCTCCGCCGCGTCGACATCGGCCCACGACGCATGGACGTCGGCCTTGCGGGCCGGCTCGTAGGCCTTCTCGACCGGCTTGTCGAGGAGCGCTCCGATCGCATCTGCGAGTGCGTTGACGGTCACGGATCCCCCGGTCGCAACGTTCAGGATCTCGCCGCCGACCTTGGGCGCGTCCGCTGCGAGCAGGTTCGCGCTCACCACGTTGTCGACGAAGGTGAAGTCGCGCGATTGCTCGCCGTCGCCATAGATGGTCACCGGCTCGCCGTCCGCGACCGCTCGGATGAAGCGAGGCACGACGGCCGCGTACTGCGACGTCGGGTCCTGGCGCGGGCCGAAGACGTTGAAGTACCGCAACGACACGATCTCCATCCCGTAGACGCGGGTGAAGCTCGTGCAGAACCGCTCCGCCGCCAGCTTCGCGACTGCGTACGGGGAGATGGGATCGGGCGCCTGAGTCTCGACGCGCGGGAGCGTTCCCGTGTTGCCGTACACGGAGGACGACGACGCGTTGACGATGCGCCGCACGCCTTCGTCGCGGGCGGCGAGCAGGACGTTCAGCGTCCCCTCGACGTTCACCGCGGTGGTCGTCAACGGGTCCTGGACCGAGCGTGGCACGGAGGGGAGGGCTCCCTGGTGGAACACCACCTCGACGCCGCGGATGGCCGCGTGGACGCGCTCGTAGGAGCGGAGGTCGCCCTCGACCAGCTGGACGTCGTGCTCCAGCCCCGCAAGGTTCGCCCGGCTGCCGGTCGAGAAGTTGTCGAGCACGCTCACCTCGTCACCTCGCGCGAGCAGCGCACGAACGAGGTTCGAGCCGATGAAGCCCCCGCCGCCCGTGACCAGTGCCTTCACCGTGGAGCCACCTCGTTCGTGACCCTAACGGACACTCGCTTCGGGCCGGCGCTCGGCGTCGTTCGCCGCCGCCGCGCCTGCGGCCGCCAGCCCCAGGAGGAGGCAGCTCGCCGCCTGGAGCGGGATTCCCGCGACGATTCCGAGCGAGGCCCACTCCCCGGCGAGGGTGAGGAGCGCGCACACGGTGAGGAGGCCGGCGCCGGCGGCCCACGGGGTTGGAGCGCGCGTCGCAGCACGCCAAGCGAGTAGTAGGCCAATCACGCCTACTGCGAGCAGCAACCCGAACCCGATCACGCCCGCGTCCGCGAGCATCTGGATGTAGAGGTTCTGGACGCCCCATTCGCGCCCGTCGGCGGGAAATGCGAGCTCGACGACGTCCGGGAAGCGCCGGTGCGCGTCGTCGAGGTATGGCTCGAAGACGTCTGAGCGGGACGAGCGTTGCCAGCCAACTCCGACGATCGGGTGGTCCTGGAAGATCCTCAACCCGATGTAGGCGAGGACCGTGCGCTGCGAGTACGTCTCCACGCCCAGCGGGCGGTCGTTGCCCCGGATGCCGAGGAAACGCACGAAGTCCGCGAGCGCGTCGCCACGGACTGCGACGACGCCTCCGGCCACGACGGCGACGACGGCCACGAGCGCGACCGTCCTGCGGGCGCTCGGCCGGAACTGGCGCCGGGCTGCGAGCCACAGGACGAGCGCTCCGAGCGCAAGACCCCCCGCGGCCGCCACGGACCCGGCGACGACCAGCCCGAGCATCCCGGACACGAGCGCGACGAGGAACAGGGACTGCGCAGGCAGCTCGCGTCGCCGTGCGACGATCCCCGCCGCTGCGAGCGCAAGCGCGATCGCGGAGAGCGCCGCGAGGTCGTGGTGGCCCAGGAAAGACGGCTGTCGCCAGCCCGCCTTCCACGCGCCGAAGATGTCGACGCCGAAGAACTGGAGGAGCGCGACCGCGACGGCGACCGCTGCCCAGAGAACGAGCGCGCCGACCAGGATCCTGAGATCTGCAGCTCTGCGGACGAGCGCAGGGACGGCGACCACGAGGACGGCGTACTCGACGAGCTTGGCGAAGCTCACGAGGTGGTCGTCGAAGAGCGCGTCGTCGAGCGAGGCGGGCCGGAACGTCTGGAACGCGAGCCACACGAGGAGCGCGCCGCCTGTCAGCCACAGCCAACGCGCGGCTCGCAGCCGATCGAGGCCGGTGTCGACGAGGGCCACGACGGTCGCTACCAGAACGATCAGCATCGCGACGTCCGACAGCCGGATGTCGACTGTCGTCGAGCCCGCGTTGAGGCTCAGGTCGGGCTGGTAGCGCTCGTGGAGGAAGAGGAAGGGAATCGCCGCCGCGAGGACGAGCGCACCGAGCGCATCACGGTCGACGAGGCTCCTGATGCCCGACGAGGCGCGCGAGCTGTCGAACGCCTCCGTCGTCACGCGCGCCACTATAGGGGCGGGCCCCGCGAGTAGGTCCGAGCGGCGGCCTCCTTACACTGACGCCCCGATGTCCTCTCGGCTCCTCCGTCGCCGGTCGGCGACGGCTGCGTGGATCTACGTCTCGGTCGCGTGTGCTGTCGCGGGGACGATCGTCGCAGCGCGAGTCCTCGGTCTCGCCGACTACGGCGTGTACGCGACCGCCCTCGTAACGGTTGGTTTCTTCCAGACGCTGCTCGACCTGACGGTCGAGGAATCGCTGACGAAGTTCGGGTTCCGCTACGTCGCGGGTGAGGATTGGGGACGGCTCCGACGGCTCTTCCGGCAGGCGTTGCTCCTGAAGCTGGCGGGCGGCTTCTTCGCGACGCTGCTCTTGATCGCGCTCGCGCCGTTCGCCGACGAGGTGTTCGACGCCGGAGACGTCGATCAGGCGATCCTCGCGGCGGCGCTCCTGCCGCTCGTTCAGGCGTCGGAGAACGTCGGCGCGACCGCGCTGCTGCTCCACAGCCGCTACGACCTGCGCAGCGTCTACCAGGCGGGCTCCGCAGCACTCCGTCTGATCGCGATCGCGATCGGCGTGCACTACGGCGTCGTCGAGGCCCTCCTCGCGATCGTCGTGGCGCAAGCGATCTCGACGCTCGTCATCTCGGTGATCGGTGCCGTTGCTCTCCGGAGGTTCCCGGCCGCGTCGGCGAAGGAGCTCGCCGAGGACGTACCCGAGATTCGTAGCTTCGTCGCCCAGTCGAGCGTCGCGACGGGCGTGATCTCCCTGCGGGGCACGCTCGTCCCGCTCATCCTCGGCGTCGTCTCGAACACGGTTCAGGTCGGCCTCTTCCGGGTTGCGCAGACTCCGCAGACGGGTCTTGCGGGGGCGAGCTCCCCCGCGCGCCTGATCCTCATGACCGAGCAGACGCGCGACTGGGAGAAAGGACAGCGCGGGCGAATCCTTGCCGGGCTGCGCGCATACTCGAAATGGGCCGGCCTGCTGATGCTCGTCGCGGTGCCTGTCTTCTTCGTCGCGATGCCGTGGCTCATTCGGATCGTGTTCGGTAGCCAGTACGAGGACTCGGCGACGGCCGCGCGGATCGTGCTCCTCGCGGCCGCGATCCAGTTCGTCCTCGGGTGGACGAAGTCGCTTCCGGTCACGATTGGTCGCCCGCACCTGCGAATTTGGACGCACGGGCTCGAGACGCTCGTCGCGATTCCGCTCGTGGCGGCGCTCGGAGCAAAATGGGGCGCCACGGGCGCTGCAGTCGGTGTGCTCCTATCGACTCTCGTGTTCGCGGCCGCGTGGCTCGTCGTGATCCTGCGGTTGCGCGACGAGGTGCACGCCGCGGAGCGCGTGGGCGGCGAGGCGTTGCAGTCGTGAGGATCGTCGTCGTGTCCGGAATCTGGCCGCCCGATCCGGGCGGTCCCGCAAGTCACGCGCCGGCTCTCGCCGACTTCCTGGCCGAGCGTGGTCACACGGTCGAGGTGGTCACGACGGCAGACGCGCCCCCGGCCCGTCGTTCGTATTCGGTCGCGTGGGCGCCGCGGCGCTCGCCGCTCCGCCACGCTCGCACTGCTTTCCTCGTCCGCACGGCCGCGCGTCACGCGGACGTCGTCTACGCGACGAGCATGGTCAGGAGGGCGGCGATCGGGGCGCGCCTCGCGCGGCGGCCGCTCGTCGTGAAGCTCGTCTCGGACGAGGTCTTCGAGCGCGCGACGCGCGGCGGCCGCTACGCGGGCACGCTCGACGAGTTCCAGCGCGTCCGCGGTGATCTGCGCGCGCGCTTCCTCCGGGCGACGCGCAACGCGGCGGTAAGAAGCGCGCGCCATGTGTTCTGCCCCAGTGCGTATCTGCGTGACGTCGCGCTGGGCTGGGGGCTGGATGCGAGCCGCTCGTCGGTCTTGCCGAATCCGGCGCCCGAGCCTTCGCACCTGCCCGACCGAGCGGCGTTGCGCGAGGAGCTCGCGCTGGAGGGGAACGTCCTCGCGTTCGCAGGCAGGCTCGGGCCGCAGAAGGACGTCGGCACGCTGCTCGACGCGCTCGTTCACGTGCCCGCGGTGACGCTCGCGATTGCCGGCGACGGCCCCGAGCGTGCGGCGCTGCAGCAGCGCGCGGGCGAGCTCGGGCTCGACGGCCGCGTGCGGTTCCTTGGAAGCGTTCCCCGCGACACCGTGCTCCGGCTGTTCAGAGCCGCCGACGCGTCCGTCCTTCCGTCCGCATGGGAGAACTTCCCGCACACGGTCGTCGAGGCGCTCGCGGTCGGCTGCCCCGTGATCGCGACCGCCGTCGGAGGCGTGCCCGAAGTCGTCGTCGACGGCGAGAACGGTCTCCTCGTCTCGGCGCGGGACGCGCAGGCGCTTGCAGCTGCCATCGCACGCTTTTTCTCGGACGACGATCTCCGCGAGCGCCTCGCTGGCGCCGCCGCCCGGTCCGTCGCGGGCTATTCGGAGGAGGCTGTCTTCGCCACGATCGAGGCGGAGCTCGAGAAGGCTGCCTCGGAGTGAGGAAGCGACTCCTCATGGTGGGCAGGTCGCGGTACTCGCTGCCGCTCTCACCGTCGCTCGCCCAGAAGTTCGACGCGCTGTCGGCGGAGGTCGACGTACGGGTGCTCGCGGCCGCCGCCGGGTCGGGCGGCACTGATGCGCGGTTCCGGCTCGTGCGCCCGATTCGCCCACGCGCCCTCGACGGCCTCGCCTTCTACGCGCTGCTGCCGTTTCGCGTGGCGCGCGAGCTTCGTGCGTATCGCCCTGATGCCGTGCTCGCCCAGGGAGCGCAGGAAGCCGCGCTGTGCGTTCTGGGCCGGAGGCTCGCGCGCGTGAAGACGAAGGTCATCGCCGACATTCACGGTGACCCTGACGCGCCCGCCCGGCTCTACGGATCGCCGCGTCGCAAGGCGCTCGCACCGCTCGCGGACGCGCTCGCCCGCTACGGCCTCAGGAGGAGCGACGGCGTCCGCACGATCTCGGGCTACACCTCGAGCCTCGTGCGCCAGGCGGGAGTCGAGCCAACGGCGGAGTTCGCCGCGTTCATCGACCTGGAGCCCTTCCTCGAACGCGAGCCTTTCCCGCTTCCGGAGCGGCCCGCGGCGCTCTTCGTCGGCGTGCTCGAGCGGTACAAGGCTGTGGACGTGCTGGCGGAGGCATGGAGGCTCGCGGCTCCGCACGTCCCCCACGCCGTCCTCCACGTCGTCGGTCGCGGGACGCTGAGCGGAGTTCCGGAGCGCCTCGTCGCCGACCTGCCGGCTCAGACGCGCTGGACGGTGGCCCTGACGACGCCCGAGGTGGCGCGCGCGCTCGACGACGCGACCGTGCTCGTCCTCCCGTCGCGCTCCGAAGGCCTCGGCCGCGTCGTCGTGGAGACGTTCTGCCGCGGGCGGGGCGTGGTGGGGAGCCGGGTCGGCGGGATCCCGGACCTCGTCGAGGACGGCACGAGCGGAGCGCTCGTTCCTCCCGGCGACGCACAGGCGCTGGCTGACGCACTCGTCCACGTGCTCTCCGATCGCGCCTACGCGGAGCGGCTCGGAGCGGCGGCGCACGAGGCCGTCCAGCCGTGGCTCGCGACGCCCGAGGAGTATGCCCGGCGGATCCGCGAGCTCGTGGACTCCGTTGCCGGATAGCCCACCTACACTCACGCGATGCGCGCGGACCGGGCGAAGCAGCTCCTGAAGAACGGCGTCTATCGCGCGATCGGCGAGACGGTCACCGGCGTCGGCGGGGTCGACGGCGAAGGCGAGCGGACGCTCCGTGTCCTCATGTACCACAAGGTCAACGACCTCCGGCCGAACCCGACCACCGTTCCCACCGCCGTCTTTGCTGAGCAGTTGGAGCTCCTCGGCGAGCTCGGCTACGTCCCGGTATCGCTCGACCGTGTCCGCGACCACTACGTCGAGGGGGCGCCGCTCCCCCCGGGAGCAGTCCTCATCACCTTCGACGACGGGTACCGGGACAACCTCGAGAACGCGCTGCCGATCCTGCAACGCCATGGCTATCCCGCGGTCGTCTTCGTGCCCATCGGATTCCTCGACGACGATCGGCCTCTGCCACACGAAGAGGCGTTGCGGACGCTCGGGGTCCGGAACGAGACGGTGGGCTGGGACGAGCTGGCGGCGCTGGAGGCAGGCGGCGTTCGCGTGGAGTCGCACGGCATCGGGCACCGGCCCGTGTCCGAGCTCGAGGTGGCGCAGGCTGCCCGCGAGATCGCGCTTTCGAAGCTCCGGCTCGAGGAGCGGCTCGGAAGGCCGGTCGAGGCCTACGCCTTCGTGAAGGGCTCGCTCGCCGACTATCGCCCCGAGCACGTCAGCCTGGTGCAGCAGGCGGGATACACGCTCGGCTTCACGTCCGTGTCCGGCGCGAACGGCCCGTCGACCGATCGCTACCGGCTCCGCCGCTACAACGTCGAGCCGTATCCTCCGCGCACGTTCGAGCTCGTGCTCTCGGGCGCCTGCGATCTCATCTCGATGAAGGACACCGTTCCCGGCACGTACGCACGGCGCGCGTTCAACAAGGTGCTCGGGACCGCGACGAGATGAGCAGCTTCGAGGTCGTCCGCTACACGCCGGAGTGGCGGGCGTCGCTCGTCGCGCTCCTCGCCCGGGTCGGGACGACGCAGCTTTCGGACGACGAGTTCACCTGGTGGTTCGACCGCAACCCCGGCGGAGAGGGAATCGTGTCGCTCGCAGTCGACGGAGACGAGGTCGTCGGCGTGGCCGCGATGAGCTTCTTCACCACGCTTCTCGAGGGGGTCGAGACCCGGCTCGCAATCCCCGTCAACGTTGCGACCGACGCGAGGTATCGCGGTCGGGGCGTCTTCTCGGCGCTGGAGGAGGCGAACGAAGCGGCCGCCGCCGCCTCCGGCTCCCCGCTCACGGTGACCTTCCCGAACGCGAGTTCCCACCCGATCTTCGTCCGCAGGCTCGGCTGGACCGACCTTCCACGACTCCGGCTGTGGGCGCGCCCGCTGCGCTTCTCCGGCGTCGTCCGCTACGCGCTCGGGCGCGAGGGCGAGCGCCAGGGCATGCGCGATTCGACCGACGCGCCCCTCCACCTGCACGGGCTCGAGGTGCGCCCGATCGACCACTTCGGCGTGGACATGGACGAGCTCGGCCGCCGGGCCGCAGCCGGGTACGGCAGTCACTTCACGCGCGACGCTGCCTATTTCCAGTGGCGTTATGTCGAGTCCCCGCGGGACTACCGCTGCTTTGGTGCGTATCGCGGAGACGATCTCGCGGGCGTGACCGTTGTCGGCCATACGTACAAGCACGGCGTCTCGGCCGGCTTCCTCGCCGATCTCGTCGCAGCGCCGGAGGACACCAAGGCGGTACGCGCGCTGGTCTCGAGGGCCGTCGACGAGGTCGAGGGCGGCGCGGACGCGCTCGTGCTCCTTCCGCCGAACGAACCCTCACAGCGGCGCGCGCTGCTGCGGGGAGGCTTCGCGCCCACGAACAAGAAGCTCCGCTTCATCGGCAAGGCGCTCCACGACGGTGTCCAGATCGACGAGTCCGCCGACGCATGGCACTTCACGCTCGGCGACTTCGACTTCTTCTGAGCGGCAGTGCGAAAGGTCGTCTTCATCACCCAGCAGGTCGACCCACGGCATCCCGCGTTGGCGGCGACGGTGCCGAAGATCCGCGCGCTCGCCGAGCTCGTGGACGAGCTCGTCGTGCTCGCGGACGGTGCGGTTCCCGGGGTATTGCCCGCGAACTGCCGCGTCCGGACGTTCCGTGCGCCCCACAAGGCGCTGCGCGGCGCCCGCTTCGAGGCCGCGCTCGCACGCGAGACAAAGGGTCTGCGCGGCGGCGCGGTGGTTGCGCACATGTGCCCGATCTACGCGGTCCTCGCTGCACCGCTTATCCGGCCCCTCCGCATCCCGCTCGTCCTTTGGTTCACGCACTGGCGTCGTAGCCGCTTGCTGGAAGCTGCCGAGCGGGGCATCGACCGCGGTCACGAGCGTCGACGAGCGCTCGTTCCCGTTCCCGTCGCGCAAGCTGCGCGCGATCGGGCACGGGATCGACCTCGATGAGTTCCCGTGCTCGCCACCGCGCGTCGGTGACGGCCTGCGTCTGCTCGCTCTCGGGCGCTACTCGACGGCCAAGGGGCTCGACGTCGCGGTGGCCGCAGTGCCTCTCGCCGGCGACGACGTCGAGCTGGACGTGTACGGCCCGGTGCTCTCCGACGAGGAACGTGCGCACCGAGCCGAGCTCGAGCAGCTCGTGGTCGATCTGGGCGTCGGCGGGCGCGTGACGATCGGTGATCCGGTCCCGCGGAACGAGATCCCGGCACTCTTCGCCACGCACGATGCTCTCGTCAACAACATGCGCGCGGGCGCACCCGACAAGGTCGTGTACGAGGCCGGGGCGGCGTGCCTGCCCGTGCTCGCATCGAACCCGATCTTCGATGAGCTCCTCGACTCCGAGCAGCGCTTCACCCGCTGGGATCCGGGCGCGCTGGCAGAGCGAATTCGCTCGCTCGCGGGGATGACGACGGACGAGCGCGCAGCCCTCGGCAGGAGACTTCATGAACGCGTCGCGGGGCGTCATTCGGTGCAGTCGTGGGCGCGTGGAATCCTCGATGCGGCGGGGATCTCGTGACTGACGGGCTCGTCCTCCACATGCAGAAGGTCGCCGGGATCTCCGGCTCGGAGGCGCACCTGCTCCAGCTGCTCCCCGACCTGCGTGAGCGCGGCTGGGACGTGCGCTTCCTGATGCTTCACGAGGACGAGCCAGGCGCGTGGGAGTTCGCCGAGGCCTTGCGCGCGAGGGGCGTGCCGCTCGACGACATCCGGCTGCGAGCAGACGTCGACCCGATCGCGTTCGGGGAGGTCGCCGCGTGTCTCGGGCGCACGCGTCCCCGCATCCTCCACACGCACCTCGTGCACGCCGACGTCTACGGCCAGCTCGCGGGGACCGTCGCACGCGTCCCCCTTCGGCTCTCCACGAAGCACGGCTTCAACGAGTTTCGCGAGGGACGGTGGTTCGGCTTCGCGGACAGATCCGTCGGCTCGCTCGCGCACATCCACATTGCGATTTCCCAGGGGCTCGCGCAGTACCTCGCGGAGACCGAAGGCTTCGACGTGCGGGACTTCAAGATCGTCCACTACGGCATCGACTCCGAGGGTGCGGCCGCGCCGTATGCGGGCGCCGAGCCGCGCCTCGTCTGTGTCGGCCGACTCATCCCCATCAAGGGACATCTCGTGCTGCTCCGGGCGCTTGCGCAGGCACGGGCCGTGGTTCCGAGCCTCGACCCTCGACGTCGCCGGCCGCGGGCCGCTGGCACCTGCGTTGCAGGCCTACGTGCGCGAGCTCGGTGTCGAGGAGGCGGTGCGGTTCCTCGGGTTCGTCTCGCCCGTCTCCCGCGCGTTCGAGGATGCGGCGATCGCGGTCGTCCCGTCGCTCGGGGAGGGCTTCGGCATGGTCGCCCTCGAGGCAATGGAGCGCGCGCGCCCCGTGATCGCGAGCGCCGTCGGGGGACTGCCGGAGATCGTGGCCGACGGCGAGACCGGGCTCGTCGTCCCCCCGGCGGACGCGGCCGCGCTCGCCGACGCCATCGTGGCGCTCGCAGGGGACCTTCCTCGCGCGGAAGCGATGGGCGCGGCGGGCCGCGAGCGAGCGCTCAGGGAGTTCACGCCGGAGCGGTGCGTGGAGCGGACCGAGGAGCTCTACGCGCGAGCGCTGGAGCCCGCGCCGACGTAGTAGCGTCGCCGCCGCTGTTGCACGCGCTCCCACGCCCACGCGAGCGCAAAGGCGGCGAGTAGCGCGAGGAGGAAGTCCCACGGCGCGCGGTACCGGGCCGTGCCCGGCGAAGACCATCGCCGCGAGCGTGTTGTAGGCGAGCATGAGCGCCGCCAGCCCGACGAAGTGGGGCGGCGCGAGGAAGACGCCGACGAGCGCGAGGGCGTACAGGGCGATGACGAAAGCAGGCTCGACGGTCTTCCGTGCGAGCCTCGCCGCCCCGCTTCCGCTCTGGTCGGACTCGCGGGGCACGGGGCCCCAGAGCATGCGCGTCGCCTGGACGGCGAGGAGCGCCTTCTCGCCTGGATGCTCGCGCCAGAACTCGACGACCGCGTGGCGGTACAGCCGCATCTGCGCGCACTCGTCGACGGAGGTCGGCTTCCCGGCGAGCGTGAGGTCTGCGGCCAGCTCCGGCCATGGCGGGGCCCCCGCAAGCTCGGGCACGTCGTCGATCCAGCCGCCGCCGTCGAGCACGGCCCGGGTGTTCTCGTTGTTCGCCTTCCACAGTGCCCTCGCGTCCGTCGTGATCGCGTAGCAGCCGACCTGCACCTTGTTCCGCACGACCCACGGCGTCACGACGAGCGCGGCCACGCCGACGACGAGCGCCGCGGCGGTGAGCGCGTGGCCGACCGGCGTGCGCCACGCGACGTAGACCGCGAGGGCGACGGGGAGGAGCAAGAGGCGAGCGTTCCCGAGGATCGCGAGTCCAGCCACGGCTCCGGTAGTAGCGGCTAGCGGCAGCGAGCGGCGCTCGTAGGCCGCGAGCGCGCGTGAGCGTGAGCACGCGCGAGCAGGAACCCGTCCAGCAGCTCGCGGTTCAGGTGGATGTCGTGCCAGATGACGTAGGGGTGGAGGGTCGTGATCAGCGCCGCGACGAGGCCGACGCCGACCGAGCGCAGGCGCGCGCCGATCTCGAGGACGACGAGCGCTGTCGCGACCGCCACGACGACCTGCGCGATCCCGACCGCGAGCCACGATCTCCCGAACGGGAGGTAGATCCCCGCGAGAAACCACCCGTACAGCGGCTGTGTGTACGCGGACGGAACGCCGGGCAGGAAGCCGAACGTGCCGTGGTCGACGAGCGTCGTCGCGAACCGGTCGCTCTTGTCGACGAACTCCTGAGGATCGTGTCCCGCTCGTGCATGAGCACGATCAAGCGGGGAACCGCCGCGGCGACGACCACGAGAACGGCTGCCGTCGATCGCTTCATCTAGCCTCGACCTCGATGGGCGCCACGTCGCGGGAACGGTACGCGGTCGTGTCCTGCCACGTTGAGCGACCTCTCGACGATGCGGTATGGGCGCGCTTCTCCGCGCTGCAGGCGTCGCGGCCCGGCGGTTTCGCCGTCGCGGCGCTCATGCGCCCGCCGGACCCGGCGTTCGGCGAGGACGAGTCCACGTGGGTCGCGCGCGCGCGCGAGGCCGTGGCACGCGGTCCGCTCGGGCATCACACGCACTGGACCGCGCCGGACCATGCGCGGCCGACCGGCGCCCGGGACGGGCGAGCGCGTCCGCGAGGAGGGAGCGAGGCTGCGCGCAGCTCGGGCTCGCGCCGACGCTCTTCTGTGGTGGCGGCTGGTACACGGACGTCGAGGTCGCCGAGGCATGCGCGGAGCTCGGCTACGTCGACTGCACGCCACGCGCATCGCGCCCGCCCTACCTCGACAGCGGCGAGCAGCTGGGCGTCGCTCTCGGAGCCGGCAACCGTCGAGCTGCCGTCGGACAGGACGCTTCGCGCGATTCCGACGACCCACTCGCTCGGGCGATCTCGCGCGCTCGCTCACGTCTCGCGAGCTTCCTACGCTCGTCCACGTCTACTTCCACGACACCGACCTGCTCGACCGGACGCCGACGCGTGCTGCTCGGGGTCGTGCTGCGGGTCCTCGCACGCCGCGCGCGGCCAACCGACCTGGACGCGCTGGCCGCGCAAGTGCCCGCCGACACGCCCCGTATCCCGTGGGACGACGTGGCCCGGCTCTAAGCTTCCACGACATGTCCGGCAAGCTCGTCCCGCCGGCCGAGACGTCGCGGGCAGGCACCGAAGCCGCCCACCGCGGATCGCGACGTCCGAGCCTCTCGCGTCTACCTGCTCTCGCGCGGGCCGATCGTCTCCGCCCTGAGACGCGTCGTCGTCGGTGGCGCGCTCGTGGTCCTCGACGTCGTCGGGCTCGCGCTCGGGATCTACCTCGCGCTCGTGCTCCGGCAGGTCGTCGCCGGGCGACGGCGACGTCCTCTGGGGGCTGCTGTGGAGGGAGGGGCCGGCCGAGTGGCTGAAGTTCGTCGCGCCGATCACCATCCTCGTGTTCGCTCAGTCGGGCCTCTACCGCCAGCGCGAGCTGCGACCGGGCGCGGGCCGGATCCTCGCCTGCCTCATCGTCGTCGCGCTCATCGTGCTCGCGTTCGGGCTCGGGACCGGCTACGACTTCACGACGTCGGGGCTCATCCCGACGTCGGTCGTCGTCAGCGCGATCACGATCGGGCTGCTCCGCGCGGCGTACGAGTCCGCCTCGCTCGAGATCATGCGCGCGGCCGGCATCCGCCGGCGCGTCGTGCTCGTCGGCGCGGGCGAGAGCCTCGCGCGCCTCCGGAGCTCGCTCGTCGAGCGCGCGGAGCGGGCTCAGCTACGAGTTCGTCGGCGTGGTCGCGCCCGGACGAGCGTGCCCGGCTTCCGGCTGCTCGGCTCGCGGGCAGAGCTCCCGCTCGTGCTCGACCAGGTCGCGCCCCGACGAGGTCATCCTCACCGAGGCGGACTTCGACGAGCGCACCGTGCTCGAGGTCGTCGAGCAGGCGCACCGCCAGGGGATCAAGGTGCGGCTCGCCCCCGACACGACCGAGCTGCTCGTCCAGCGCGGCGAGTACGTGCCCGGCCAGGGAGCGCCGCTGTTCGAGCTGCGGCCGCCGGTGCTCACGGGCTGGGACTGGGCCGTGAAGCGCGGCTTCGACCTCGTCGTGAGCGTGCTCGTCGTCGTCATCGGCCTGCCGCTCTGGCTGCTGATCGCGGCTGGCGATCAAGGTCGACTCGCGCGGGCCCGTCCTCTTCGTCGACCGCCGGATCGGCGTCGGCGAGCGCGAGTTCGGGATGCTGAAGTTCCGCACGATGGTCGCAGACGCCGCGGCGCTGCAGCCGGAGCTCGAAGCGGCAAACGAGGCCGAGGGCGCGCTCTTCAAGATCCGCGACGACCCGCGCGTGACCCGCGTCGGCCGCTTCCTCCGGCGCTTCTCGCTCGACGAGATCCCGCAGGTCGTCAACGTCGTGAAGGGCGAGATGAGCCTCGTCGGGCCGCGACCCGCTGCCGCTCCGCGACTACCGAGCTGCTCGAGGACTGGCACCGCGCGCGCTACCGCGTGCTTCCGGGGATGACCGGGCTCTGGCAGATCTCGGGCCGCTCGGGCCTCTCCTTCGACGACCTCGTGCGGCTCGACTTCACGTACCTCGAGAACTGGTCGATCTGGCTCGACGTCTCGATCATCGCGAAGACGATCCCGGCGGTGCTCACGCGGCGAGGGGCGTACTGATGCGAACGCCGAAGATCCTCGCCGCCGCGTCCGCGATCGACCTCGACTTCCGCTACGGCTGCACGCCGGCCTGGTGGCAGCTGTGGAAGGGGATGTACGAGGCGGGCGTCGATCTCGTCGTCACGCCGTACCGCGGGCGGCCGGTCGAGTCGCCGTGGTGGCGGACGGCGCCGAACCCGACGCTATCGCGAGGGCGAGTCGTACCAGGCGGTCCGCGACGTGCTCGCGCGGGTGAAGGGCGATCGCTATCTGCGGCGGGCGGAGTCGAGCCCCGACGAGTCGGCGCTCGACAAGCTCACGCGCGAGACGATCTCGCGCTGGGTGACTCCGCGCTGGAAGCGGCACCTCGAGCGGCTCGTCGAGAGGGAGAAGCCCGACGCGGTGATCGTCTTCACGATCCCGATGGCGCATCTGCGCGGCATCCCGGAGGCGCTGCGCGAGCGCTACGGCATCCCGATCGTCTTCTACGACGGCGACGTCCCGATGAGCCTCCCCGAGTTCGGCGGGATGGACACGGGCTTCAACCCGTACCACGGCGCCGACCCGTGGGAGTACGACCTCGTGCTCTCGAACTCCGAGGGCGGGATCGGGCGGCTGCTCGAGCTCGGCGCGCGCCGTGCCGAGGCGCTGTACTGGGGCGCCGATCCCGAGTTCTTCGCCCCGCAGCCGGTCGAGAAGGAGGTCGACGTCTTCTTCTACGGGTACGGCGACAAGTTCAGGCGCGACTGGATGAAGACGATGGTCGGCGAGCCGTCGCGCCTCGCGCCGGAGCTCGACTTCGCGCTCGGCGGCCTCGACTTCCAGGGCGACACGGGCTCGGCGCGGACGTTCGGGGACATCCCGTTCAACCTCTTCGCCCGCGCGATCTCGGCGGCGCGCGTGAACCTCAACATGACCCGACGACCGCACGCGACGGTTCCGGGCTCCTCGACCGCGCGGCCGTTCGAGCTCGCGTCGTCGGGCGCGGCGATCGTCTCGAATCCGCACGAGGGGATCGAGCGCTGGTTCGAGCCGGGCCGCGAGCTCCTGATCGTCGAGCTCGGCCGAGGAGGCGTGTCGCGCGTATCGCGAGCTCGTCTCCGACCCGGGTCAGGCGGAGGAGATGGGCAGCGGGCACGCGAGCGCGTCCTCGACGAGCACACGTACGCGCACCGGGCGCGGCGGCTGCTCGAGCTCGTCGGGCTCGAGGCCGGGGTCGCGGCGTGACCGACGCGCCTCGTCGCGGTCGTTCCCGCGTGGAACGAGGCAGGCGCGATCGGCGGCGTCGTCGACGAGATCCTCGCGTTCGACCCGCACGATCGACGTTGTCGTCGTCGACGACGCGTCGACGGACGACACGGCCGACGTCGCCCGCGCGCACGGCGCGACCGTCCTCGCGCTGCCGTTCAACGTCGGCATCGGCGGCGCGGTCCAGACCGGGTTCAGGTACGCGCGCGACGAGGGATACGAGGTCGCCGTACGCCTCGACGGCGACGGCCAGCACGACGCGGCCGAGCTCGGCAAGCTCCTCGCCCCGATCGGGCCGGAGAGGCCGATCTCGTGATCGGCTCGCGCTTCGTCGATCCGGCCGGAACGTACCGGCCGCCGTTCGCGCGGCGCATGGGAATCCGCGTGTTCGCGCGCCTCGTCTCGCTGCTCGGCGGCCAGAAGGTCACGGACACGACGTCGGGCTTCTCCGCGCTCGACCGGGCGGCGATCGAGCTCTTCGCGACCGAGTACCCGCACGACTATCCGGAGGTCGAGGCGACGCTCGTCGCGCTGCGAGAGCGGCCTTCGCCTCGTCCAGGTCCAGGTCGACATGCGCGAGCGGCAGGCCGGAACCTCGTCGATCACGTTCGTCCGGTCGCTCTACTACATCGTCAAGGTCATGCTCGCCCTGCTCGTCGCCAGCCTGCGGCGCTATCCGCGGCTCGAGGCCGCGCGGCGATGACGCCGATCCGCGCGTCGATCGCGGGCGCGATCGCCTCGATCATCCTCATCCTCGTCGTCGTCGAGCTCGTCCGAGGGCGTCGCCTGAAGGAGCGCTACGCGCTGCTCTGGCTCGCCACCGGGATCGTTCTCCTCGTCCTCTCGCTCTGGCGTGGGGGGCTGAACACCATCGCCGGCTGGCTCGGCGTCACGAGCTACCCGCCCGCCGTGCTCTTCGCGGTCGCGACGCTCTTCATCTTCCTCGTCCTCCTGCACTACTCGACGGTGATCTCGCGGCTCACCGACGAGAACGTCGATCTCGCGCAGCGGATCGCGCTCCTCGAGGAGCGCCTCAGCCGCGCACCTCAACCGGAGGGCTGAACGCGAAGACGTCCCCGAACTCGGGGTCGTCGATCCAGTTCGTGCCGACGCCGATGCGGTAGGTCGCGGTCGGCGGAGCGTTCGGGTCGACGAACGACAGATCTACGTGTGGTCGCGATCGGCTCGCCGTAGAGGACGCAGTACCAGGCGACGCCGCCCGACTGGAAGCAGACCGTGTCATCGCCTGGCCCGTCGTGCCGGATACACGCGGTAGAAGACCTTGGCGCGCCAGGGCCCGCCGCCCGTCCACGTCAGCCTCCTCGCCGTGCCGTCGCGCTCGACGTCCAGCCGGACGCCGGTGTCGACCGGCGTGAGGATGTTCCCGCTCGGGAAGTCCTGCACGACCGTCTCGCTCCTGCCAGCTCCATCGACAGCGGCGACGAGGCCGCGATCGCGAGGCCGGGCACGAGCACGGTCACGACGGCTGCGACCGCGATCCAGCGCGTCGAGACGCGCGCGCTCGTCGACGGGCTCGACCCGCGCGCCGAGACGGCGCGGCGAGCGTCGGGACGAGGAGCGGGATCGACGCGAAGAGCAGGAGGTACGCCGGCCACGCCGGCATGAGCAGCCGCCAGAACGAGCCGGACTCGATGCTCGCGCGCTCGGAGAACCCCTTGACGACGAGGAACGCCGCGAGCCAGCCGCCGAGGAGCGCTGCGATCGCGCCGCGGCGGACGCGCAGCGACGGCGATGAGCCCGGCGAACGGCGCCCACTCGACGAGCCGCTCGCTCCAGAAGAACTCGCGGAGCTGGTCCATCTGCTCGCGCCAGTGATCGAAGTTCAGGTCGAAGTAGCGGTTGAGGTCGAGCTCGACCGCGAGCGGGCCCGACCCCGCCGCGAGCCGGGCCTGCTCGAGCGCGAACGCCGGGATCTCGCCGAGCCCGCGCACCTTCCAGAGGAGCAGGACGAGCAGCGCCGGCGCGATCGCGATGCCGCACGCGAGCCCCTCGCGCCAGCGGCGAGCGACGACGTACGCGAGCAGCGCGCCGGCCGCGACGAGCAGGTTCGGCGGCTTCAGCGCCGGCGGCGGCGCCGATGAGGATGCCGGCGAGCACGGCGTCCGGAACGCGTCCGGGCGCGAGCGAGCGCGTGACGAACAGTGCGGCGGCGAGGACGAGCACCATCGACGGGAAGTCGGCCATCGCCGTGAGCCCGAGCGCCTGCGGCAGGAACTGCTCGATCCAGCGCTCGTGGTAGCGGTCGACGAAGAGCGGGATCGACGGCGAACGGCGCGATCACCCAGAGGAACGAGGCCCAGTAGCCGAGCAGCCGTCCGCCGATGCGCGCTGGCGATCCCGTAGACGCAGAGCACGGCGATCGGCCCGAGGACGAGCACCTGGGCGATCACGAGCAGCGGGAGCGCCTGCGACGTACGTCGGGCCGGTCACCCACGTGATCGGCGCCTGCGACGGCCGGCCAGAGGTAGCCGATCTCCGTCGGCGGCAGGCTCGCGCTCGCCGAGCAGCCAGCCCGTCGTGGTCGATCCAGATCTGGTCGCCGCCCTGGAACCAGACCCAGCCGTTGTGCGCGACCGAGAGGGCGAGAACGACGACGGCGAGCGATCTGCCCGACGATCAGCGTCCCGAGGACCGCGCGCGGACGAGCGAGCAGGCGAGTCGATCGTGCTGCCGCCGACGCGGGCGGCCGCGGCGGCTCTACGTCCTACCGACACCCGCGACCGCCGAGCGGTACCACGCGACGGTGCGCTCGATCCCCTCGCGCAGCGACGTCTGTCGCCTCGAACCCGAACAGCTCGCGGGCTCGGGTCGCGTCGACGCTCCGTCTCGGCTGCCCGTTCGGCTTCTCGGTGTCCCACGACGATGCGGCCCTCGTACCCGGCGACGTCCGCGATGAGCTCGGCGAGGTCGCGGATCGAGATCTCGCGGGCGGCGCCGAGATTCACGGGATCCGGCCCGTCGTACCGCTCGGCGGCGAGGACGAGCCCGTCGACGCAGTCGTCGACGTAGAGGAACTCCCGCGTCGGCGATCCGTCGCCCCAGAGCACGACCTCGTCGTCCGACTCGACCATCTTCCGGATCAGCGCCGGGATCACGTGCGAGGTCTCGAGGTCGAAGTTGTCGCGCGGGCCGTACAGGTTCGTGGGCAGCAGGAAGATCGCGTCGAGCCCGTACTGCTCGCGGTACGCCTGCGCACCGACGAGGACGGCCTTCTTCGCGACGCCGTACGGCGCGTTCGTCTCCTCCGGATAGCCGTCCCAGAGGTCGTCCTCGCTGAACGGCACCGCGGCGAACTTCGGGTACGCGCAGACGGTGCCGACGATGACGAGCTTCGGCGTCGAGTGGAGCCGCGCCTGCTCGAGGACGTTCGCGCCCATCGCGAGGTTCGCGAACCAGTAGCGGCCGGGGTTCGCGCGGTTCGCGCCGATGCCGCCGACCTCGGCAGCGAGGTGGAAGACGAGCTCGGCGTCCGCATCGTCGAACATCCGCGCCGTGTCGTCCATCGACGTGAGGTCGTAGTCGGCGCTGCGTGCGACGACGACGTCGTGGCCGTCGGCCTCGAGCCGCTCCACGAGGTGCGAGCCGAGGAAGCCCCCGCCGCCGGTGACGAGCACGCGCACCGGCGCAGGGTATCGCGGTGCTCGGCTTCCGCGGCCGGCTCTACGATGCTCCGCGTGAGGTCGATCGTCGAGCGACCCGCTGTCCTGCTCGGGCTCGGCGCGATCCTCGCCGTCGTCGCGTTCCAGCTCTGGATCACGCCGTCGAATCCTCCGGGCTACCACCGCGACGAGGCCGCGCTCTCGCTCAACGCCTACACGCTCTCGACGGAGCCTTCGCGACGAGGACGGCGCGCGGCTCCCGCTCTTCTTCCGCTCGTTCGACGACTACAAGAGCCCGGTCTACCCGTACCTCCTCGCGGGAGTGTTCAGGGTGACCGGGCCGAGCCAGACCGTCGCGCGCGGGCTGTCGGCCGTGCTCGTGCTCGCGGCCGTGCTGCTGCTCGGCGTGCTCGCGCGACGGCTGACGCGGAAGCTGGCTCGTCGCGGCGCTCGTCGTCGTGCTCGCCGGGCTTCACCCCGTGGCTGTTCGAGCTCGGGAGGATGGCGATCGAGGCCACGACGCAGCCGCTCTTCGTCGTCCTGCTCCTGCTCGTGCTCGAGCGGGTCACCGGCTCGAGCGGTACGACGTCGGGCCGGGCGTCGCGGCGGGCGTGCTCCTCGGGCTCGTCACGTACTCGTACACGGGCAGCCGCCTGCTCGGCCCCCTGTTCGCCGCCGCGCTCGTCGTGTTCGCCGGTCGCGGTCGCTGGCGGTTCGTGCTCGCCGCGTGGGCGACGTTCGCGGTCGCGCTCGTCCCGCTCGGCGTCTACGCGCTGCGCCATCCCGGGAACCTCACGGCGCGCTACGAGGCGACGACGATCGCCCGCGACGGCCGCTCGGCGACCGACGTCGTCGTCTGCAGGCGGTCGGAAACTGGTTCAAGGACATCGACCCGTGGCACTGGGCGACGGCGGGCGATCCTGCGCCGTACATCCACAACGGCGGCTACGGCGCGCTCTTCGGTGCGGTCGTCGTGCTCGCGCTCGTCGGAGCCGTGCTCGTGCTCGTGCGCGAGCGGCACGAACCTCTTGTGGCGGTACGTCCTGCTCGCGACGCTGCTCGTGCCCGATTCCGGCGGCGCTCACGGTCGATCGCTACAACGCGATCCGGCTCGCGACGCTCCCGGTGTTCGTCCTCGTGCTCGCGGTGCCCGCGCTCGCCGCGCTCGTCGCCGCCGTGCAGGACGTCCTGGGCGGCCCGTGTGGCCGCCGGCGTCCTCGCGGTCGTCGTCGCGGTGCAGTTCGCGCAGTTCCTCGACAGCTACCGGACGCGCGGGCCAGCCCGCGTCGTCCTCTTCGACGCGGGGGTGAAGCCGCTCCTCGAGGCGCCGCTTGCCTCCGGCGCGCCGATCTACGTCGACTTCGACGACCGGGGAGCGCAGGCGCAGGCGCGCTGGCGCGCCGCAGTCGCGGGTGTGCCGCCGGACCGGATCGTGATCCTTCCGGACGGGGGCATTCCGCCTCCGGGATCGCTCGTGTTCCTCCGGTTCCAGGACTGCGACTTCCCCTGCAAGGAGGTTGCGAGGTGGGAGGACTATCGCCTCGTGCGCGCTTCGAAGAGCTGACGCGCTGGCCGGTCTTCGTCGGCACTCGGCGTCGTGCTCGCCGTCTGCGCCTTCCAGCTCTGGATCTCTCCGAACAACCCGCCCGGCTTCTTCCGCGACGAGGCGGCGATCGCGTACAACGCCCACACGATCGCGACGGACGGGCGCGACGAGTACGGCGCGCGCTTCCCCCTCTACTTCTCGTCGTTCCTGCGACTACAAGAGCCCGCTCTTCGTCTACGGGCTCGCGGGCGTCTTCCGTCGTCACCGGGGCGGACCGCGAGGTCGCGCGCGGGTTCGCAGCGGTCTGCGTGCTCGCTGCCGTGCTCCTCCTCGGGTGGCTCGCGTATCGGCGCACAGGCGCGTCCGTCCGTCGCCGTCGCGACGGTCGTACTCGCCGGCACGACGCCGTGGCTCTTCGAGCTCGGACGGGTCGCCTTCGAGGTCGCGATGGAGCCGCTCTTCCTCGTGCTCGCGCTTCTCGCCGTCGAGCGGGCGAGCCGGCTCGACCGCTGGAGAACGTCGACGGCGATCCCCGTCGCGCCGCCCTCGGCGCGATCACCTACGTGTACGCCGGCGGGCGGCTGCTCGCCCCGCTGCTCGCGCTCGCGCTCGCGGTCGTGCTGACGCGACAGCGCTGGCGGTGGGTCGTGACGTGCTGGATCGCGTTCGTCGTCACGCAGGTCCCGCTGCTCGTCTACTCGCGCCTCCATCCCGGTGCGCTGTCGCGCCGCTACGAGCGCGACGACGTTCGTCACGGACGACATGCCGCCGTGGGAGATCGCCTGGCGCGGCATCGTGAACTATCTCCAGGATCTCCAGCTCTGGCACTACATCGTCTCGGGCGACGTAAGCCGTACGCCCACACGCCCGGGACGAGCGCGCTCCTCGCCGCCTCGGTGCTGCTCTCGGTCGCCGGGCTCGTCCTGATCGTCATGCGGCTTCGCGACGACCCGTTCTGGCGCTATGCGGTTGCGGCGCTCCTCGTGTCGCCGATTCCGGCAGCCGCGACGGCCGACCGCTTCCACGCGCTCCGCCTCGCCCCGTTCGCCGTGATGCTCGTCGTGGTCGCGATCCCTGCGCTCGAGGCGCTGAGGAACGCGCTCGCGCGATCGCGACGGTGCGCAGATGCGCCGCGTCGGCTGCCTCGTCGCGCTCGCGGCGATCCAGTTCGCCGTGTTCGTCAACGCGTACCGCACCGACGGGCCGCTTCGGACAGGCCGCTTCGAGGCGGGCATTCCGGGCGCTGCTCGCCCAGGCGTGGGCGAACGGCGGCACGGCGTACATCGACTACGACGACCGCGAGCCGCAGGCGCTCGCGCGCTGGTATGCGCTGACGGAGGGCATCGACCAGGCCCGCGTCGTCCGGCTTCCCGGACGGCGGCATTCCGCCGACCGGTGCGATCGCGTTCGGTCGCACGCAGGAGTGCGACTACGTGTGCAAGCGGATCGCGGAGTCGGGCGACTACTGGATCGCGCGCGTCGTCGGGCCGCGCTAAGAACGCGTCTCGAGCGGGGCGCCGGTCGAGAGCCAGTCGACGCGGCCGATCCAGCGGTCGCGGTTCGCCGCGTACCAGCGGATCGTCTCGAGGACGCCCTGCTCCCACGACACGCGCGGCTGCCAGCCCGGTCTCGGACGTGAGCTTCTCGTGCCCGACGCGCAGCGCCAGGACCTCGCTCGAGCCCGGGCCGGTGTCGCGCGGAGGTCGAGACGACCTCGCGGCCGGCCGGCCAGAAGCCCTCGGCCTCGCCGATGCGGAGGATGAGGTCGACCCAGTCGCGCATCGAGATGTTCTCGCCCTGCCCGTAGACGTAGACGTCGCCGGGCGTTCCCTGTGCGCGCGACGGTGAGATGGCCCCGCACGCCGTCCGTGCAGAAGCAGAAGTCGCGCAGCGGCTCGAGCGCGCCGAGCTCGATCGTCGTCGCGCGTCAGCGCCTGCGTGATGATCGTCCCCGTGACGTAGCGCGGGTTCTGGCGCGGCCCGTAGTTGTTGAACATGCGCGTGACGACGCCCGGGACGCCGAACGCGTCGTAGTAGTTCATCGTCAGGAAGTCGGCGGCGACCTTCGCCGTCGCGTAGATGGACTTCGGGTTGATCGGCGAGCGCTCGTGGAGGATGAGCCCGCCGTCGTCGTCGAAGTCGTGATGGTCCGAGACCGCCTCGCGGACGTTCCCGTACTCCTCGGACGTGCCGGCCGTGTCGAACTTCTCGAGCTCGAGCCCGGCGTCGACGACCGACTGCAGCAGGTTGAGCGTGCCGAGCACGTTCGCCGCGACCGTCTCGTACGGCCGGTGCCACGACTCGCCGACGTGCGCCTGCGCGCCGAGGTGGAAGACGTACGGGCCGATCCGCGGCCGTGTCCTTCAGCTCGCGCACGAGGTAGTCGACCGAGGTGCGGTCGGTGAGGTCCGCGAAGTGCACCTTCAGGCGGTTGCGGAGGTGCCCGATGTTGTTGAGCGCACCGCTCGAGGTCGCGCGCACGAATGCGTGGACCGTTCGCGCCGAGCTCGACGAGGGCGTCGGTGAGGTGCGAGCCCATGAAGCCGTCGGCGCCCGTGACGAGCACGGTGCGGCCCTCGTAGACGTCCCCGAAGTCGCTGCGGAGGTCGTCGAGCGCGGCGCCTGTCCAGAGGGTGTCGTTCGGCATGGTCCGTACGCTTCCGCGTCGGTGAGCAAGCGTACAGACTCGTCCGGGCTGGGCTCTCTGACGAGCGCGGCCCTCACCGCGCTCTCGACGCTCGTCGTCACGGCGTTCGCGGCGGTCGTCGGCGTGATCATCGCGCACGAGTTCGGCCGCACGGAGGAGACGGACGGCTTCTTCGCCGCGTACGGCGTCTTCATCGTGATCGTGCTCGCCGTCCCAGGCGATTCGGGTCGCCGTGCTGCCGCTCGCTCGCCCGCGCACGGGCGGAGCGCCGGCTCGCGGGAGCGGTCGCGGGCTTCGCGACCGCGCTCGCTCGTCGTCGCCGCTGCCGCTCCTCGCTCGCGGGTGAGCTCGCCGCGGCAGCCTCTGGCCGATCTCCTCACGGGCTCGGGTCGGCGACCGCGCAGGACGTCTGCGCCGACGCTCTGCGCTGGCTCGTGCCGGCCGGGATCGCATACCTCTTCGCAGGCCTCGCGGCGAGCGGCCTGGCGGCGCTCGACGACTACGCGACGGCGGCCGTTCGGCTACGCCTCGGCAGCGCCGCCGCGCTCGCGCTGATCGTGACGCGCGTCGACGCGGACGGGATCGCCGCGCTCTGGCGCGGGGTCGCGCTGAACGGCGCGGTCGCGCTTGCCGTCCCGGTGCTCGGGCTCGCGGTGCGCGCCGTTCGCGCAGCGGATGCCCGCCGGGCTGTCGCGCCCGACCGGGCCGCCGCTGCGCTCCCGGCTCGGCGATCTTCGCGACGGCGGCGTCCCTCCCGATCGCGCTCCAGCTCCTGTACGTGATCTGCCTGCCGTTCGCCGGCCGACGTGGGGTCGGGAGCGGTGACGAGCTTCGGCTACGCGTACCTCGGGTGCGGCGAGCCTCGTCTCGATCACTGCGTTCTCGATCGGGCTCGTCTCCTCGGTGCCGCTGACGCGCATCGGGCTCGGCGAGGGCGCGGTCGCCCGGCACGTGACGTCGGCCGCATGGGTCGCGCTCACGCTCATCGGCGCCGCGGTCGGCGCGTTCGCGGTCGCCGGAGCGGCAGATCGTCGAGCAGCGTCCTCGGCGACGCGTACGGAGGCGACATCGGGCAGGAGGTCGAGCCGCCTCGTCGTCGTGCTGAGCCCGTGGATGGTCGCCTCGGTGGGCGTCAACGTCTCGTTCCCGCTCGCCTTCGTGCGGAGCGGCTGCGGGCGCTCCCGCTGATCGGCGGCGCCGCCCTCGCCGTGCAGCTCCTGCTTGCCTGGATCGGCTCGAGTCTCTTCGAGCTCGACGGCCTCGCGGTCGCGCTGCGCTGTCGACGCTCCTCGTGCTCGTCGGCATTGCTCCGCGAGCTCGGAGCGCTCGAGAGCCGGGCTTCGCGGGCTCGTGCGGTGCAGCACTCGCGCTCGCCGCAGTCACGCTCGTCGCGTTCCTCCCGCCCGGTCTGCTGCTCGGCTCGATCGCCGCCGCCGCTCGCCGGCGCTCGTCGCTCTACGGCGTGCTTGTCGCGCTGTGGCGCCCGGCCGGGCTCACGCGCGTCGTGGGGCTATCTCCGGGCGCTCCGCTGACGGCTGCGCGATAGACGTCCTCGTGCCGGCGGGCCGTCTCGTCCCACGTGAAGAGCGCAGCTCTGGCGAGGCCGAGCGTGCTCAGCTCGTCCCGGCGAGTGTCGGCTTCGAGCATCGCAGCGGCCATCGCGTCGACGTCCGTCGGGTCGAAGAGCACGGCCGCGTCGCCGCACACCTCCGGAATCGCTCCCGCGTTCGACGCGGCGACCGGGCACCCGCACGCCATCGCCTCGAGCGGGGGGATCCCGAAGCCCTCGTACAGGCTCGGGTAGACGAGGCATGCCGCCCGGCGGTAGAGGGACGCCAGCTGCGACGCCGGAACCTCGCCGAGGCTCTCGACGCCCTCGGGCAGCGGCTCCAGGCGCTCGAGGCCGCCGCCCGTGAGAACGAGGCGCAGCTGCGGCCGCGTCTCGCGCAGCGACGCGAACGCCTTGAAGAGTCGTGCGTGGTTCTTGTGCGGCCAGCCGCGCGCGGGATAGAGGACGAACGGCTCGCGCTCCTCGAGCTGCGGACGGAACACCGTTGGTCGATCGCGAGCGGCACGACGTGGATGCGTGCGGGGTCGAGGTCGAGGACCTCGCGCGCGCGCTCGCGCACGAACTCGCTCGTCACGACGACTGCCGCCGCAGAGCGCGCCGCGCGGTCGTAAGCGAGGCGCCGGAACGAGCGGCGAGCCGGCCCGAAGAACTCCGGAAGGTCGCGGTGCTGCACGTCGTGCAGCGTCACGATCGTCGGCGCCTTGACACGTGGGGAGGGAACCGTCAACGGGTAGTGGACGGCGTCGAACGTCGCTACCTGGTCGCCGACGCCCTTCGTCCGTCGGGCCTGCAGCGCCGTCGTCAGGATCCGAAGCGGCCCGCGCTGGCCGACGGGCGGATCCTTGACCTCGACGGCAGGCAGCCCCTCGGCCGCGTCCTTCGCCCGAGCGGGAACGAGGACCGAGTACTCGAGCGTCCCGACTCGGGCCAGCGCCCGGACGAGCTCGCGCGCGTACGTCTCCGAGCCGCCCATCTCGCCGGGGGACAAGCGTCAGCAGGGAGATACCGACGCGCACGCTCTCAGCCTACTGGCCAATCCTGCCGGGCCATGCCCCCTTCCTGTGCCCCGGCTAGAATGCCGCGATGCCCTCTGACGACGCCAAAAATGGCGATTCTGCAGGGGTTTCGGAAACATCGTCCGTCGACGTCGAGGAGCTCTTCCGCGCGCTCCGCGAGGAGGTGCGCCGCTCGGGCGCCGATCCCGGAGCCGGAACCGGAGACGAGGAGGAACGCCGTGTCGCCCGCGCGGAGGCCGAGCGTCTCTGGCCCGTCTCCGCCGACCGCTCTCTCCGGCTGCGCCCCGGTGTGCGGGGCGGCATCGGCACCCCGGTGAAGGCCGTTCTGCGAAAGCTGATGCGCTGGTACGTGGAGCCGCTCGCCTACGACCAGCGCTCGTTCAACGCCGCCACGCTCCGCCTGATCGACGACCTGCAGGAGCAGGTCGACCGGCTGCAGGCCGAGCTCGACGCGGTGCGCTCCGAGCAGCCGTGAGAGTCGCCGTCTGCGCCCGCAGGTGCCGTTCGCACGCGGCGGCGCCGAGATCTTCACGGACCGGCTCGTCGACGAGCTCCGTGCGCGCGGGCACGACGCGGATCTCGTGTCGCGTCCCGTTCAAGTGGTACCCCGGGACGCGCGGTGCTCACGCAGGCGTTCCTGTGGCGGATGCTCGACCTCGAGGAGGCCGACGGCCAGCGGATCGATGTCGTCGTCGCGACGAAGTTCCCGTCCTACCTCGTCCGCCACTCCGACAAGCGCGTGTGGCTCGTTCACCAGTTCCGCCAGGCATACGAGCTCGACGGCACCGCGCTCGGCCAGTTCGACGACTCGCCCGAGGAGCGGGCGATCCGACGGAAGGTGCAGGCCTCGACCGCGTCGCGCTCGGAGAGGCGACGCGGCTCTTCGCGATCTCCGGCAACGTCGCCGGCCGCGTCGAATCCTCGACCGGGCTGAAGGCCGAGGTGCTGCCGCATCCGCCGCAGGCGCTCGAGTACCGCTGCGACGACTACGGCGACTTCGTCCTCTCCGTCAACCGGCTCGACCGCGCGAAGCGGATCGATCTCCTGCTCGAGGCGGCGGCGCGGGACGGCTCGCTCGAGGTCGTCATCGCCGGCGACGGCCCCGACCGCGAGCGGCTCGAGCGGCTCGCGCAGGATCGCGGTCTCGACGGGCGCGCGCGCTTCACCGGACGAGTCACGGAGGACGAGCTGGCCGACCTGTACGCGCGCTGCCTCGCCGTCTACTACGCGCCGCTCGACGAGGACTACGGCATGGTGCCGCTCGAGGCGTTCCTCTCCGAGAAGCCGGTGCTGACGACGACGGATGCGGGCGGGCCGCTCGAGGTCGTCTCCGACGGAAGCACCGGCCTCGTCGTCACGCCGGACGCCGCGGAGATCGCGCGTGCGCTCGGCTGGCTGCGCGAGCACCGCGACGAGGCGGCGTCGTACGGGCGCGCCGGGAAGGCGATCGCGAGCGAGGTCACCTGGGATCGCGCGATCGGGAGGCTGCTCTCGTGAAGGTCGCCTACTTCTCGCCCGATGCCCCCGGAGCAGTCGGGCATCGCCGACTACAGCGCGCTCCTGCTGCCCGCGCTCGCGCGAGCGGCTCGACGTCGACGTCGTCCGCCGCGGCCGCAAGCGTGCGCCGCGCGGCACCGACGTCGCGCTCTACCACGTCGGCAACAACCCGGACGCGCACGCGTGGATCGTCGACGCGCTGCGCAGGCAACCAGGCGTCGTCGTCCTCCACGACTTCGTCCTCCACCACCTCGTCGCGGGCATGACCGTCGGCCGGCGCGACGGGCACGGCTATCTCGACCTGATGGAGCGCGAGCACGGCGTCGTCGGCCGGCTCCTCGCACACGGCGTGCTCGACAAGCGCATTCCGCCGCTCTGGGAGTCGCGGCCCGCGGACTTCCCGCTGCCCGACGTTCGTCCTGGAGCACGCGACGGGGCTCGTCGTCCACTCCCGCTACGTCCACGACCATCGCTCGTGCGGCCGGGTTCGACCGGCCCGATCAGCGTCGTGCCGCACCCTGCATGGCCGGCCTCCGGCGATCGACGCCCGAGCGCGTCGCGCCGGGCGTCGTCGATCGGCTGCTTCGGCGTCGTCAACGCGAGCAAGCGGATCCCGGAGCTGCTGCCGTGCGACGGCCGCGGTGCGCCAGGAGCATCCCGACGTCACGCTCCTCCTCGTCGGTCCGACCTCGCCCGGATTCGACCTCGACCGGCGCCTCCAGCGGCTCGGGCTCGTCGACGACGGGCTCGTGCGCGAGGGCTGGGTGGACGAGGCGAGGCTCTGGGCGCTCATGGCGCGGCAGCGACGTGCTCGTGAACCTCCGGCACCCGACGATGGGAGAGACGTCGGGCAGCGTGATCCGCGGCGCTCTCGCTCGGCAAGCCGCTCGTCGTCAGCGACGTCGGCTGGTTCTCGGAGCTGCCCGACGCAGTTGCGCTCAAGGTGCCGCCGGACGACGACGAGGTCGAGACGCTGACTGCCGCGCTCGAGCTCCTCGCCTCGCGTCCGGACGTCCGCGCGGCGATGGGCGTCGAACGCCGCCGATCTCGCGCAGCGCCAGCACGACGTCGAGCGCGTGGCCGAGCTCTACGTCGCAGCGCTCGAGACTGCGGCGGGAGGACGTGCGGTCGACGACGCCGTGCTCCGCGAGGTGAGCGAGGCCGCGGCGGACGTCGGCATCTCGGCGGAGACGGCCGAGGCGAGGGAGATCGCCCGCCGCCTCGCCGAGGTCGAGCTTGGGTAGAGCGCTCGCGCGGGTTCCGACCTGGGCGTGGCTGACGGCGATCGTCGTCGGCTCTGCCGCGCTTCGCGCGCTCCTCGCGAGGCAGCTCGTCGCGCCGTTCATCATGGTCGACGAGCTCGATCTGGTCGGAGCTCGCCCGCGGGATCGCCGATGCGGGCGAGCCGCTGCTCCGCGACCAGCCGAATCCGGGCTACAGCGTCGTCTACCCGCTTCTCATCAGCCCCGCGTACGTCGCTCTTCGACAGCCTCCCGACGCGCCTACGCGGCCGTGAAGACGATGAACGCGGTGCTCATGTCGCTCGCTGCGATACCTGCGTTCTTCCTCGCGCGGCGCGTCGTCCGGCGCTCGTACGCGCTGCTCGCTGCGCTGCTCGCGGTCGCGGTGCCGTCGCTCGCGTACACGGGCACGGTGATGACGGAGAACGCCTTCTACCCGCTCTTCCTGGTCGTGTCCTCGTGCTCGTCGTCGCCCTCGAGCGGCCGACGCCGTTCTGGGTCGTTCTCCTTCTCGCGCTCTCCGGTCTCGCGTACGCGACGCGCGTCCAGGCGGTCGCGCTCGGTCCGGCGATCCTCCTCGCGCCGCTCCTGCTCGCGGTGTTCGAGCGGCGAGGTGTTGCGCGAGACGGTCTCGCGCTTCCGCTGGCTGTACGGGATCGTGCTCGGCGCCGCGGTCGCGGCGCTCGTCGTCCAGGCTGCGCGGCGGCGGCCTGCTCGGCGCGTACGAGCCTGTCGGTGAAGGCGGCTACGACGTCGGGGAAGGCGCTCCGCTACCTCTGGTGGCACCTCGCGGAGCTCTCCCTCTACGTGCTCGTCATCCCGCTCGCCGCGACGATCGTCCTCGTCGGGCGGGCTCGCTCTCTCGACGCGCGGCTCCAGGCGTTCCTCGCGGCGACCGTGTCGGTCACCGTCTGCCTGCGTTCCGGTGGTCGCGGTGTTCGCCTCGAGGTTCTCCGATCGAATCGAGGAGCGGAACATGTTCTACGTCGCTCCGCTCCTCTGCATCGCGCTCGCTCGCCTGGGTCGAGCGCGGCGCGCCGCGTCCGCGGGTGCTCGCGGCCGTCGCGGCGACCGTCTCGGCGCTCCTCGTCGTCGCGATCCCGTTCGACCGCTTCCTGACGACGTCGGCGATCACCGACACCCTGATGCTCCTGCCGCTGTGGTCGCTGCAGGACCGGATCGGCGAGGGCTGGATCACGGTCGCGGCGCTCGTCACTCGCGCTCGCCCTCGCCGCCGCGTTCCTCTTCGTGCCGCGGCGCTACGCGCTCGCCCTCCCGCTCCTCGTCCTCGGGCTCTGGATCCTCGCGATCCGCCCGATCTGGTGGGGCACGCACGGCTTCGAGCGGTTCTCGCGTGGCGCGCTGTTCCAGGGAATCCGCACGGCCGACCGCGACTGGGTCGATCAGGCGCTCGCCCCTGGCGACGCGAGGCGGCGTTCCTCTGGACGGGGCGCACCGACCGGCTCACCGTGAACGAGAACGAGTTCTTCAACCGGCGCGTCGGCCCCGTCTACTACGTCGACCGAACCCGACCCCCGGAGGACTGCCCGAGACGCGCGTGCGGATCGACCCGGAGACCGGGCGCGTCACGCTCCCCGACGGATCGCCGGTCCGCGACGAGTTCCTCGCTCGCGGACTCGTCGTTCGAGCCGGACGGCGAGCGCGGTCGTGCAGGACAAGGGCTGGGGCGTGACGCTCTGGCGCGTAACGACCCCGCTCGTCTCCGCGGTCCGGATCGACGGCCTCTATCCCAACGACACCTGGTCCGGCGAGCGCGTGACGTACCTGCGGCGCCGGTGCAAGCCCGGGCGGCTCACGGTCGAGCTCTCGAGCGATCCGAGCCTCTTCGTCGACCCCGCAGACGGTCGTCGCGCGCTCCAACGGCGCCGTCGTCGGCCGCGTGCGACTGCAGCCGGACGGACGCGCCTTCCTGAGCGTTCCGGTCTCGCCGATGCCCGGCACGACGGATTGCCGGGTCGTCTACACCGTCTCGCCCGACGGCCGTTCCGGCCGAGGTCATCGGCGGCGCGAACCCGACGACCGCGAGCTCGGCGCCCACTTCAACCGCTTCGTCGTACCAGCCCGACGTCGTGAGGATCGCCTTCGACGTGAGCCCGCTGAGCCATCAGCTGCTCGGGATCGGGAACTACATGCAGGGCTCGCTCGGCGGGCTCGTCGAGGCCGCGGGCGGCGAGCACGAGATCGTCGCGTTCGCGCCCACGAGCATCCGCGGCCCCGAGCGGATCCGCGCCGCGCTCGCGGGGATCGACGTCGAGCTCCGCACCTGGCCGCCTGCCCTGGTCGCACGCCGTGCGCACGGCCTGGAGCAGGCTCGGACGTCCGCCGGCCGAGCGGCTGCTCGGGCCGCTTCGACGCGCTGCACTTCTCGCGACTGGATGTACCCGCCCCAGCGCAGCGGGCGTCCGCGCGACGACGATCCACGACCTCGTGCCGCTCCACCATCCCGAGTGGACGACGCGCGCGGACGCGCTCGATGCACTCGCCAAGTACCGGAACGCGGCCGAGACCTGCGACGTCGTCTTCGTCAACTCCGCGTACACGGGCCGAGACGTGACGGCGACGCTCGGCGTGCCGGCCGAGCGAATCCGCGTCGCGCACCCGGCGCCGAAGCCGGTCTTCAGCCCCGACGGCCAGGCCGCCGACCTCGGCGCGCCGTACGTCCTCACCGTCGCCACGCTCGAGCCGCGGAAGAACCTCGCAGGTGCTCGTCGAGGCGCACCGGCTTCTCGGGAACGAGCTCCACCTCGCGGTCGTCGGCGCGGAGGGATGGGGGGAGCAGCCGCTGCTCGACGGGCCGGGCATCATCCGGCTCGGCTATGTCTCGGACGACGAGCTCGCGCGCCTCTATCGCGGTGCCGCGGTCGTCGCCTACCCCTCGCGGTTCGAGGGCTTCGGGATCCCGGTCATCGAGGCGATGGCCTGCGGCGCTCCCGTCGTCGTCTCCGCGCACGAGTCGCTCGACGAGGCGAGCGGCGACGCGGCGCCTGCGCGCCGATCCGGAGAGCCCGGCGGCGTTCGCGGCGGCGCATCGAGCAGGCTGCGCTCGACCGCGAGCGGCTGGTCGCGCTCGGGCTCGAGCACGTGAAGTCGTTCTCGTGGCGGTCCGTCGGCGAGACGTTCCTGCGCGGATACGAGGAGGCGGCGACGATGAGGGGAGACCAGGAGATCGTCGTGGTCGTCCGGCGCGAGGGCGAGCTCCTCGTCGATGCGGCGCGCGCCTGAGCGGCTCGGGTACTGGAGCCTCGTCTCCGGCGGTGTCGAGCCGGACGAGACGCCGCAGGAGGCCGCGCAGCGCGAGCTCCTCGAGGAAACCGGCTTGCGGGCAGAGGTGCGACCGCTCCCCGTCTCGCTCTCGTACTCGCTCCTCGACGACCCTCCCTGCGATTCGAGCACGGTACGCGCCGGGCATCGAGCGCGTCACCGTGCATGCGTTCGTCGCGGACGCAGACGGCGGGTGGGAGCCGACGCTCGACGCCGAGCACGACGTGTACCGCTGGTGCGATCTCGACGCTGCCGTGGAGCTCATGGCGTACGAGACCGCGCGCGACGCGCTCCGGGCCGGCGCGAAGGCTCCGTGAGAGTCGGCGTCGACACGTCCCCGCTCGTCCAGACGCGGGCGGGGACGGCGCGGCGTCGTGCGCGGCCTGCTGGCGGCGCTGCGCGACCGCCCGGGCGTCGACCTCGAGCTGCTCTCGTTCGGTGGCCCGGGCGGCGTCGTCGAGCGTCGTGCGCGACGCCCTCTGGTACCCGGTGCGGCTCGGGCGGCGGGCTCGCGAGCTCGACGTCCTGCACTGCACGACGTTCCGCGGCCCGGTCGGCTCCCGCGTCCCCACGGTCGTCACCGTGCACGACCTCGCGATCCTCCGTGCGCCGGAGGCGTTTCCGCGCTGGCATCGGCTCTACGGGAAGGCGGGTCTGACGCGTGTCCTGCGCGCGGCCGACGCGATCGTCGCCGTCTCCGAGTTCACGAGGTCGGAGGTCATCGAGCTCGCGGAGGTGCCTGCCGAGCGGATCCGTGTCGTCCCGAACGGCGTCGACGCGGTCTTCACGCCCGACGGGCCGCGTGCGGACGGCGACTACGTCCTCGCGGTCGCGCACGCTCGAGCCGCGGAAGAACCTCGCTCGTGCCGTCGACGCCGCTCGTGAGGCCGGTGTCGAGCTGCGCGTGGTCGGCGCGCGCGGCTGGGGAGGCGTGGACGTCGACGGCTGGGTCGGCGAGGTCCCCGACGCCGAGCTCGCGGCGCTCTACCGCGGTGCGCGCTGCGTCCTCTACCCCTCGCTCTACGAGGGATTCGGGCTGCCCGTGCTCGAGGCGATGGCGTGCGGGACGCCTGTCGTGACGTCGCGCGGCGACGGCGATGGAGGAGGTCGCCGGGGGCGCCGCCGTTCTCGTCGATCCACTGACGGTCTCCGCGATCGCGGCGGGCATCCACGAGGCGATCTCGCGTCGCGACGAGCTCGTTCCGGCTGGCCTCGCGCGCGCGCGGCGTTCACGTGGGAGCGCGCCGCGGACGCGGTCGTCGAGCTCTGGAGGGAGCTCGCGTGAACGGTCGTCTTCGACGCCGACGTGCTCGGCCGGCAGCGGACGGGCGACGAGACCTACGCGCTCAACCTCCTCCGCGAGCTCGGGCCGCTCGCCTCCGCGGCCGGTACTCCGGCTCGTCGCGGTCACGCGGCATCCCGAGCTCGTCCCGGCGGGCGTCGAGCCGCTCGAGCTCCCGGCGCGCTCTCAGGAGCTCGCATGGCGTGGTCGCTGCCGCGTGCGCTCGCGACGGCTTGCGCGCGCGCCTCTGCCATACGCAGCACGCGCTTCCCGCTGCGGCCCCGTGCCCGTGTGTCGTCACCGTCCACGACGTGTCGTTCGCGCGTGATCCCGGCGTCATGGGCCGGAAGGACCGGATGACGTTCCGTCTCGTCGTCCCGCGCGCGGTTCGGCGTGCGGCGCGCGTCCTCACGGTCTCGGAGCGCACGAAGCGCGACCTCGTCGAGCTCTACGGCGTCGACCCGGAGCGCATCGTCGTCACGCCGAACGGCGTCGACCCGGTGTTCACGCCGGGGTCGGGGGCGCACGACTACGTCCTCTCGGTCGGCGCGATCCAGCCGCGCAAGAACCAGCTTGCCGCGCTCGATGCCGCGAACGCGGTCGGGCTCCCGCTCGTCGTCGTCGGCCCGGAGAAGGACGCGCGCGCTCGCCGCCGAGCTCCGCGGCCGCGGGAGCGCGGCTCGAGGGCTACGTCGAGACCGAGCGCCTCGTCGAGCTGTACCGCGGTGCGGCCTGTCTCGTCCAGTCGAGCCGCTACGAGGGCTTCGGGCTCCCGGTCGTCGAGGCGATGGCGTCGGGCACGCCGGTCGTGGCCGTCACGGAGCCGGCGCTGCTCGAGGTTGCGGGAGACGCCGCCGTCTTCGTCGACGAGGCAGGCCTCGCCGACGGAATCCGCACGGCGCTCGCGGAGCGCGACCGGCTCGTCGCGGCAGGGCTCGAGCGAGCGCGCGCGTTCAGCTGGCGCGCGACCGCCGAGCGGACGCTCGCCGTGTACCGGGAGATACTCGGGACGTGAAGGTCTCCGCGGTCGTCGTCTCGCACGGGCACGCCGCCGAGCTTGCGCACTCGCTGCCGGCACTTCTGCGCGCAGGTGGACGAGGCGGTCGTGATCGCGAACGTGCCCGGTTCGGCGGCCGGCGTACCGGACAGCGTGCGCGTCCTCGAGAACCCGCGCCCGCTCCCGCTCGCCGCGAATGTCAACCTCGGCATCGCGGCAACGACCGGCGAGTACGTGCTGAACGTGAACCCCGACGCGATTGCCGAGCCGGAAGCCGTCGCGGCGCTCGTCGCATTCGCAGACGGACATCCGCGGTGCGGCATCGCGGGACCGCAGATGCGCTGGCCGGACGGCAGCTGGCAGCCTTCCCGCCGGCGCTTTCCGACCGTGCGCGGCACGATCGTGCGCCGCACCCCGCTTCGCCGGCTGCGCCCTCCGTACGAGACGCAGCGCGAGCACTACGAGCTCGACGAGCGTCCGGAGGAGCCCGTGCAGGCGGACTGGATGCTCGGCGCCTTCCTCCTCATGCGACGCACGATGCTCGACGAGATCGACGGCTGGGACGCCGGCTTCCGCCACTACTGCGAGGACATCGACCTCTGCTACCGCGCAGCGCAGGCGGGCTGGGAGCGCTGGTACGTGCCCGACGGCGGTCGTGACGCACGCGTACGCGGCGGTCATCGACGAGCGTTTCCTCTCGCGGCACACGCTCTGGCACGCGCGCGGGATGGCCCGGTTCGTCCGCAAGCATCCGGAGCGGCTGCTCGCGCTGTGAGCTCGAAGGAGGACCAGTACGCGCGGCAGGCGGACGGCTGGACCGAGCGGGCGTACGCGGACGTCGGCGCCTACCTCGCGCACCGCGCCGAGCTGATCGAGTCGCTCGGGCGTCCGCTCGCACACGGGCGACGACGTGCTCGATCTCGCGTGCGGCGACGGCGGTCTCGGCGAGGCGCTCCTCGCCCGCGGGCTCGCCTATCGCGGGTCGACTCGACGCTCGGAGATGGTCGAGGCGGCCCGGCGGCGCCTCGGCGAGCGAGCCGACGGTCGAGGTCGGCGACCTCAACGACTACGTGCCCGCCGAGCCGGTCGCGGCGACGACCGTCTTCCGCGCGATCTACTACGCGCGCGACCGGGCCGCGTTCTTCAGGCACGTCGCCGGTTTCACGGAGAAGAAGCTCGTCTTCGACCTCAACCCGCGCCAGTACGAGGTCGATGACGTGCTCGCGGATCTGCGCGCGGCAGGCTTTCCCGCGATCGCGCTCCAGCCCTTCCTCGTGCCGCAGACGGTCTCGCTCCCCAGCCCGCTACTCGCCGCTGCGAAGGCACTCGAGCGCAGCGGCCCGCTCGCGCGCCTCGCGCTGCGCGTGCGTTTCACGTATCTCGTCGCAGCGTCGCGCTAGTCACGAACCGCCGAACAGCGGCTGGAAGCCCGCTTGCTGGATGACGGCGCCGAGGTGGCGGCTCTCGCTGCTTCGTCGGGTCGACGTCCTTCGGGACGAACGTCGGCGAGACCTCGATCTCCATCCGCCAGGGGACGTCCGGAGGAGTGAGCGTGATGCCGTTCCCCCGGCAGTCGCGGACGTTGAAGTGCCTCGTCTCCGTGACGTGGTCGATTCGCGGCTGCTTGTCCGGACCGATCCCGACCGGGCCGATCCTCACCGTCACGCGGCCGGTCTGGCGGAGGCCGGGCTTTGGGCACCACCCGATCCGCGAGTCAGCCGAACCGCCGCGAAACC
The DNA here is from genome assembly GCA_963778725.1 of uncultured Gaiellaceae bacterium. Taxonomy (GTDB): domain Bacteria; phylum Actinomycetota; class Thermoleophilia; order Gaiellales; family Gaiellaceae; genus GMQP-bins7. The sequence continues at coordinate 89,909 of CAVZVL010000016.1, read as the reverse complement.
AGGCTCGTCCTTCGAGACGTCATACCGGGTGTACGACGCCCGCGCGACGTCCGGGTCGTCGCTCGTGCCGACCATCCACCCGTCCGTCTGCCGTCCCACGAGCGCTTCCTGCAGCTGCAGCGGCTTCCCGTCGATCCGGTAGAGAACCCCGTCCGCGCGGCGCGCGACGATCGGCGCCTGCAGCTTCACGTCGTTCACCGAAAGGGCGTACTCGGTCCCGGGGGACGGCGTCAACGTGCCGTCGACCTCCTCGAGGTCGGGCGTCAGTATCGGCCCTCCGACCTCTTGGGCGGTTCCGTCCAGCGACCACATCTTCTTCACAGCCGGGTTGAAGAACTCCGTCAGCCAGATGTTCGTCGCATCGGTGATCTGCTGGCCGATGACGACGACCGACCCGCCCCTCGTCGCACGTTCCACCCAGTCGTGCGGCTTGGGCAGCCCGCTGTCGAGGAACTGCGAGAAGTGCCGCTCGCCCTCGGCCGCGTAGACCTGCCCGGTCAGCCCCCACGCGACGACGACGACGGCCGCGCTCGCGGCGACCGCCGTGAAGCCCACCGAGTCGGGTCGGAGCAGCTTCAGCGCGACGACGACGACGAGCGCGACCACGCAGACGGCGATCAGCACACCCTCGATCGTCCCCTCCGACCAGCCCAGCTTGCGGTTCGCGAATGCGGCGATGGAGAGGCCGTGCGCCTCGTAGTACGGGTACGTGCTGAGGTGCAGCGGGGTCGCGGCGACGACGTAGATCGTGAAGATCGCTGCGCCCGCGATCGCCCAGGCGCGGCCGATCCCGCGCGCGAATGCGAGCGCCGTCGCTGCGAAGAGGATCGGGCACAGGTAGATGAGGTTGCGCTCGACGACGAACGTCCCGAAGACGGTCGAGATGTACGCGCCCTTCACCCCCGCATACAGGACGAACACGGCGAGTGCGGCGACGCTCGTGACCACGAACGCCCTCGTCGCGTCGTCCCGCTCCTCTCCCTTCGGGCGCGCGAGCGCGGAGACGCCGGCGATCACGGGGAGAACGCCGACCCCGATGGCGAGGGCGCCGATCGCCCACGTTGCGTGGTCGACGATACGGCCCTTCCAGAGCGAGCATCGTGTTGCGCCACGCCGTCGAGAGGTGTCCTATCAGCGGCCGCGAACGCGAGCGCGATGCCGATCGCGAGGGTGACCGCGCCGATCCAGTCCCAGCGGCTCCACTGCGTCCGCCAGCGCCGTCCGGCATTCGACTCCCACGCGAGCCAGAGCAGCCCGAGTCCGAGCACCATCACGAGGATCGAGAGCTGCGTGCGCGTCAGTGCGGCGATAACGCAGAGGGCGGCTGCGGCGGCGAGGCGGCCGCGGCTAGGCCGCTCGAGCGATCGCGCGATCAGCCAGAGCGCCGTGGTTCCGATCGGATAGGCGAGCGGCTCCTCCACGAGGATCGGGGAGTACGCGAGCGCCGGGACCGCAACCGCCGCGCCGGCGGCGCCGAGCGCGTACGACTTCGGAACGACCATGCGCGCCAGCCCATACGCAGGGAAGATCGTCGCGGTCATCGCGAGCACGAGGATCTGCTTCGCGGTCGCGAACGACTCCGACGCCGATCCGAGCCACCACACGGGCGCCAGCACGTAGGCGACGAGGGACGCGAGGCTCTCGTAGGGAACGCCTCGCCGTGCGGGCTCGCCCGTGTGCGCGATCGCGCGGGCGAGCTGGGTGAGCTCGAGCTCGTCGGTGAAGATCGTCGGCACCGGCCTGCGTGAGGCCTGCCATGCGTACAGCGCCGCGAGACCGAAGTAGAGGACGAGCAGCGGCACGGCCGACAGGAAGCGCGCAAGGAAGTCCGGGCGGGGCTGCCCGCCCACCTGTTGGCCGGTGCTCACGTCCGCGCTGCCTCGACCTGTTCGGCGGCCGTGGGGGACAGCTCGACGTGGCGCCGCACGAGGCGGCATGGAACTACGGCTTCCTCTGCGGCGTGCAACACAAGCTCGAGACGCTCCTTCGGAGCTCCCGGAATGCTCACGAGCACCTCGTCCGCGCGCGTGTTCGCGATCGCCCGGCCGGCTTCGTCGAGGCTCCCCACGACGCGAATCCCGAGGATGCGGCGCCTGCGAACGCGGGGGTTGTCGTCGAGGAAGCCGACGACGCGCGCGTCTCGGTCCTCGCGAAGCTCGCGTGCGAGCCCGCGGCCGCTGCGACCGGCGCCGACGATGAGGACCCGCCGGCGCTCACTCCAGAGCCCCACCGCCTCCGGGAGTAGCCGGAGTGTGAGCCGTGAGCCGCCGACGAGGACGGTGCACAGGATCGCGTCCACGGTGAAGATCTCGAACGGCAGGGAACGAGCCGATCGGACGTAGTGCGATCGAGGATGAGCTAGCGCCGCGATCGCAGATCCGATAGCAGCCGACGGCGATCGGGACGCACGTCGCGCGCCGTCGCGAAGCGCCAGACCCGCCGGTAGACGCCGAGCGCGACGAAGAAGACGTACCGCGAGCGCGAGCAGGATCGGCAGCGCCGAGAGGTAGACGGAGCGCTCGTACTCGGTGCCGCTGCCTCCGACCGCGAGGACGTACGCGGCGAGGAACGAGGCACAGATGAGCACGAAGTCGGCGAACACCTCGACGAGTCGTCGCGGCTCGAAGACGAGCGCGCGCCACAGCGAAGGCTCGGGGCCCTCGACGCCGCGCCGCGAGCGCTCCTCGAGGTCGCTCAGGAAGCTCCCGAACTGGACGAGCAGGACGAACGTCACGAGCACGCCGACCGCCGTCAGGCGCCCGTTGTCGAGCACGTTGTACGCGAGTGCGGTCGCGCCGATCGCCGACGCGACGATCGCGAGCAGCAGCACGGCCTTCGTCTCGGAGAGTCCGTAGTACACGAGCCGATGGGACGTGTGGTCGCGTCCGCCCTGCGTCACCGGCCGCCTCTCGACGAGCCGCGCGATGGTGACGAGCGTCGTGTCGAGGATCGGGATCGCGAGCACGAGCAGCGGGAGCAGGATCGTCGCGACGGTCGTTCCGGCGACCGTCCAGCTCGCGGCGAGCGCGAGCGACGCGAGCCCGAACCCGATGACCTGGCTCCCGGAGTCGCCCATGAACACGGCGGCGCCGCGCCGGGGCCGCAGGTTGAACGGCAGGAAGCCCGCGCACGCGAGCCCGAGCGCGAGCGCGAGCACGAGCACGGTCTCGTTCTCGTGCTCGGTCAGCGCGTCGATCGCGAAGTACGCGCACGAGACGATCGCGAGCGTCGCCGCGAGCCCGTCCATGTTGTCGAGCAGGTTGAACGCGTTCGTGATCCCGACGAGCCAGAGGAGGCCGATCGCCCACGCGAGCACGTCGTTGCCGACGATCTCGACGTTCGAGCCCGCTCGCGAGTACGACGACCGCCGCGACGATCTGCGCGCGCGAGCTTCGCGATCGGGCTCAGATGCCGGAGGTCGTCGACGAGCCCGGCGACGAAGACGATCGTGACCCCGGCGAGGATCCCGCCGAGCTCGCCGCTCCACTCGATGCGCCCGGCGGCGAGCGCGAGCGCGACCCCGGCGACGAAGCCCGCGAAGATCCCGACGCCGCCGAACGTCGGCGTCGGCTGCTCGTGCCAGCGCTCGCTCCGATGGGAACGGCGACGAGGCGTGCGCCGACCGACGAGCGGAGGAGGAGCCAGAGGACCGCGAAGCAGACGGAGAGCGCGGCGATCGCGACGATCGCATTCACAACCGGGAAAGGGTAGTCGAGCCTCCTGTCGCCCTAGACTCATCGCGTGTCCGTTTACGCCGACGTAATTCGCTACCGCGAGCTCTTCGGGAGCCTGTTCCGGCGCGACATCCGGGCGAAGTACCGCGGGCTCGGTCCTCGGGCTCGGATGGTCGCTCCTGCACCCGCTCGTCCTCATGCTCGTCTACCTGCTCGTCTTCTCGGTGCTCTGGCGCGTCGCCGAGGTCGGAAGCGACGACTACTGGCTCTTCCTCCTCTGCGGCCTCCCGGCGTGGGTGTTCTTCGCCACCGCCTCGCAGGCCGCGTCGCGAAGCCTCCTCGAGAACGCGAACCTCATCCGCAAGGTGCGCTTCCCGCGCCAGCTCGTGCCGCTCTCGATCGTCGGAACGAACCTCGTCTCGCTTCGCGGTCATGCTCGGCGTCGTCATCGTGCTGAGCCTCTGGCAGCCTTCCCGAGGCGCGCGACACGGTCTGGCTCGCGATCCCGCTCGGAGCGCTCTTCGCGTGCATCGTCGCCGGGTTCGCGCTGGCGGTCGCGTCGCTGAACGCGCTGTACCGCGACGTCGAGCACCTGCTGCAGGCGCTGCTCCTGCCGTGGTTCTTCCTCACGCCGATCCTCTACAGCCTCGACGACCTCCCCGGCGTCGACGACTACCCGGCCGCCGACTTCTTCCTCCACTGGGTCAACTTCCTCACGCCGCCGATCGAGGCGATGCGGGCTGCCGTCTTCTACGGCGAGCTGCCCGGCGCCGCGGACACGATCTACACGGTGGTCGCCGCGGCCGTCGCGCTCGTCGTCGGTGGCTGGATCTTCAGCCGCTCGGACGACCGGATCGCGACCGAAGTCTGACGACGGCGCGGCCTTCGAAGAGGCCGTCGTCCCGGAAGTGCAGAGGGCAGCCCGTGGTGCGTTCCAGGCTCGACGCCGTCGAGGAGCGAGGGGAGGAGGAGCGGCTCGCCGAATCGCGGGTTGCGGCCGCCTCCGGGCGCCCAGGCAGCGAAGCTCGCGGCGATCGCCGCGCGACCCGGCGTCGATCGCGCCGCCCGACGGCGCCGTACCCCTCGGCGTGCGCATCGAGGAGCAGGCGTGACCAGTCCGGTGCGGGGATTGCGCCCGGGACGAGGTGGGCGACCGCCACGGCGCCCTCTGTGACGACCGGCTCCTCCTGTGCGGCAATCGCGGCCTCGAGCTCCGGCTCGAGCTCGCCGTGTACGCGGACTGCGAGGCGGCGCTCGTCGATCCGCGGACGCACCTCGACGGGCACCTCGAGCGGAGATGAGCCGACCTCCTGGAACCAGAAGCGGAACTCCTCGACGAGGTCGAACGCGAGCCGGTAGCGGCCCGGCGGCTCGCGGCGCGAGCCAGGGACGACTCGAGCTCGACCTTCTCGCCCGGCCGCACGACGTGCGGGAACGCCGAGCGTGTTCCGTCCCAGACGATCGGGTTGCCGAGCGGATCGAGCCAGTGGTACGCGAGCTGGACGCCCTCTCTGCCGCGCGAGCGCCAGGGCGCGGAGCCCGCGTTCTCGAGCACGCACCCGCGCGACCGTCGTCACCCCGGCGCGCTGCTCGGCGAGCTCGTAGCGCGAGCCAGCGAACCGCGAGCGGCCCCGCAGGCACGGGATGCTCCCCGACTCGTTCCATCGCCGCGCGTACTCCTCCGTGCGCTAGACCGCACTCCGCCGAGTGGCGGCTTGCGGTCGCGCCAAGATCCCTGAAGGCGGGCGCGTCGCGCCCGCATCGCTCCGTGGCATCGACCTCTACTCTAGGTTCCGTGGAAGTCGGCGAGATCGCGGTCGAAGGCGTCGCGCGCCGCTTCCGCGTCCACGCGCGGGAGGCGCGGACGCTCAAGGATCTCTTCGTCCAGCGAGGCAAGACCGAGGCGACGGACGTCTGGGCGCTGCGCGACGTCTCCGTCGAGGTCGGCCGTGGCGAGGCGGTCGGGCTCATCGGCCGGAACGGCTCCGGGAAGACCACGCTCCTTCGTCTGATCGCCGGAATCATCAACCCACCGCGGGACGCATCAGCACGGAGGGCAGCATCGGATCGCTGCTCGAGCTCGGCGCCGGCTTCCACATGGACTTCACCGGCCGCGAGAACGTCTTCCTGAACGGCGCCATCCAGGGCCTTCCGCGCGCCGAGATCCGCCGGCGCTTCGACGAGATCGTCGCCTTCGCCGAGCTCGAGAACGCGATCGATCGCCCGGTGCGGACGTACTCGTCGGGGATGACCATGCGCCTCGGCTTCGCGATCGCGGCGTTCCTCGACGCGGACATCCTGCTCCTCGACGAGGTCTTCGCCGTCGGCGACGAGGCGTTCCAGCGGAAGTGCTTCGGCCGGATCTTCGCCTTCAAGGAGAAGGGCGGGACGATCGTGTTCGTCTCCCACGATGCCTCAGCGGTCGAGCGTCTCTGTGAGCGCTCGGTGTTCCTCGAGGGGGGTCACGTCGCGTTCGACGGCCCGACGCGCGAGGCCGTGGCGCGCTACCGGCGGGCCCTCGCGGACGACGCGAACCCCGCAGAGCGTGGCGTCGGCCTGCGCGAGTGGGGCTCCGGCGAGGCGTCGATCTCCTCGGCGGGGCTCGTCGGCCAGGAGGGAGCAGATCGGCTCCAGTTCCTCTCCGGCGAGCCGTTCGACCTGCGCGTCCGTGTCGACGCGGACGGCATCCCTCCGCCGCGGCTCCAGCTCGAGTTGCGGGACGACGCCGGCACTCTCGTCGCCGGGCACGCCGTCGACCTGCGCGGTCTCGGATGGACGAATGGCAATCGTCAGCAGGACGTGCGCTTCCACATCGGTGCGCTGCCGCTCGCCGACGGCCGTTTCCACCTTCGCCTCGGCCTGACCGACGAGTCGGGCGAGCACGTCTACCACTGGCTCGACGACGCGCTCGTGTTCGTCGTCTATCCAGGGGATGACGCGCGCGGAGTCGTACGCTTTGAAGGGACGTGGATGCTGGAGGAGAAGAGTCACACGCGATGAGCGCGCGCACGTGTCCCGACTGGCCGGAGCTGATGGAGCTCGATCCGGACCTCCAGTTCAAGCACTACACGGTCTCCGAGGCGCAGCTGCCCGCCGAATCGCTTGCGCGCATCTCGCACGTCTCGCTCGGTGAGGTCGAGATCTGCTGCGACCTCGAGCACCACGTCTTCAATCCGAAGCACACGGACCTCGACGTCGCCGAGGCACTGCGCGGTACGCACTGGTTCGACGTTCGCGAGTGGGCGACCTCCGGCCCAGGCGCCGACACGTCCTCCAACGCCGCCTGACTACGCTTCGCCGCGTGCCGGCGATCGTGATTCCCTACCGCGGCGACGCGAAGCGCCGCGTCTCCTCGCCGTTGCGGGCGGCGCTGGCCGTCGCGATGCTCGGAGATGTTGTCGAGGCGGCCCTCCAGGTCGGACGCGTCCTCGTCGTCACCGACGATGCGACGGTCGTTCCTCGCGGCGCTGAGGTCGTTGCCGATCCCGGCCGCGGGCTCGGCGCGGCGGTCGAAGCCGGCTTGTTGCATGTCGAGGGCCACGCGCTCGTCGTCAACGCCGACCTTCCCGCGGCCACGCCGGCCTCTCTCTCGCGGCTCGCCGACTCGGCACTCGCGCTCGTGGAGGCGCGGGACGGCACGACGAACGCACTGTCGCTGCCCGATCCGGGCATCTTCGCGCCGCTGTACGGACCGCGGAGCGCAGATCGTTTCCGCGCGCATGCTCCGTTCGTGACGGTTTCGATCCCGAAGCTCGAGGCAGATGTCGACTCCGAGGCGGACCTCGAGCGGCTCGCCGGCGTGCTCGGGCCTCGGACCCGCGCGCTGCTCGCCGTCCACGCGTGAAAGTCGTTCTGCTCTCGGGCGGCGGCGGCGGCGCGCGCTTCGCGCGCGGCCTCCAGTCGATTCTCGCTCCCGGGGAGCTGACGGTCATCGGCAACGTCGGCGACGACCTCGAGTTCCTCGGGCTCCACGTGAGCCCCGACCTCGACAGCCTGCTGTACACCCTCGCGGGCCTGATCGACGTCGATCGCGGTTGGGGGCGCGCCGACGAGACGTGGAACGCGCTCGAGTCGGCGGCGGCATGGGGAGGCCCTGACTGGTTCCGCCTCGGCGACCGCGATATCGGCCTTCACCTCGTCCGCACGGAAGCGCTGCGTGACGGTGCGCCGCTCTCCGAGGTGACTGCGCTGCTCGCACGGAGCGTCGACCTCGCGTCGTCACTCGCTCCCGCGACCGACGACCGCGTTCGCACGCACGTCGTCACGCCGGCCGGCACGTTTTCGTTCCAGGAGTGGTTCGTCGGGCGTCGCCACGAGGACGCCGTGGACGGGGTCGAGTACCGCGGGGCCGAGAACGCGCGCGGCGCGCCGGGTGCTGTCGCGGCAATCGCGTCCGCGGAGGCGATCGTCTTCGCGCCGAGCAACCCATATCTCTCGATCGGGCCGATCGTGGCCGTCGCCGAGATCCGCGCCGCGATCCGCGCGCGCTCTGTGCGCTGCGTCGCGGTCAGCCCCCTGATCGGCGGCGATGCAGTCACGGGCCCGCTCGACCGTATGCTCACCCGCATGTCAGGCGGAGCCACTCCCGGGCACGTTGCGCGGTGTCACAACGGCCTCATCGACGCGCTGGTCATCGACGAAGCGGATGCTCCTGCGGATGCCGAGGTCGAGCTCGTCGTGGCGCGGACGCTGATGACCGATCCGGAGTCCGAGCGAAGCCTCGCCGAGGCCGTGCTCGAGGCCGCATGCGCGTAGCAGTCGTCGGGGGAACCGGGCCGTTCGGCAAGGCCCTCGCGGGGCGGCTCCAACAGTCGGGCCTCGATGTCATCGTCGGATCGCGCGATGCCGAGCGGGCAGCCGCGACGGCGCTCGAGCTCGACTGCGTCGGTGAGGCCAACGGCGACGCAGTCGCGGACGCGGACTTCATCATCCTCGCCGTCAACGCAGAGGCTGCGCTGGACACGGCGCGCGGGCTGCGAGATGCGATCGCACGAACGCCCGTGCTCTCCGTCGCCTCGGAGCTTCGCTTCTCGAAGCGCGGCGTGCTCCCGACCACCGAGGCGCTCTCGCTCGCCGAGCGCATCGAGGCCGAGCTCGACGCGCCGGTCGTGGCGGGCCTGCACTCGCTGGCCGCATCGAGCCTCGCGGCCGACAAGGCGCCCGACGAGGACGCATTCATCTGCGGCGACGATCCGGATGCGAAGGCGCTCGCGCTCGACGTCGCGGGACGCCTCATCAGCGGGCGCGCTCTCGATGTCGGCCCGCTGGCGAGTGCGCGTGCGCTCGAGGGGATGACCGCGGTGATCGTGAACATGAACCGTCGCTACAAGGGTCACGCGGGAATCCGGGTCACGGGCCTTCCGTGACCGGCGAGCTACGCGTGATCCCGCTTCACGGGATCCCGGAGCTCGAGGAGGGGGACGACCTCGGCGCGTTCCTCGTGGATGCTGCGCGCGAGGCGGGCATCCAGGGCGACGACGTCCTCGTCGTCGCCCAAAAGGCGGTCTCGAAGGTCGAGGGTCGCGTCGTCCACCTCGGCGGGGTCGAGCCGTCCGAGCGTGCCATCGAGTTTGCTGCAGACGGTGATCCGCGCCGGCTCGAGGTGATCCTCGGTGAGACCCGCGAGGTCGTTCGGGCGCGGCCGCCGCTCGTGATCGCGGAGACCCGCCACGGCTTCGTGTGCGCGTCCGCCGGGGTCGACGCGTCGAACGCGAAGGGCCCGGACACGCTCGTCTTGCTTCCCGTGGACCCGGATGCGTCGGCAACGCGCATCCGCGCACGCATCCTCGACCTCACTGGAGTCGAGGTCGGAGTGGTCGTCTCGGACTCGTTCGGCCGTGCGTGGCGTCTCGGCACGACGGACGTCGCCCTCGGAGTCGCAGGCATCACTGCGCTGCTGGACCTCGACGGCCGGCGCGACTCGGTTGGTTACGAGCTTCACGCCACGCAGATCGCGGTGGCCGACGAGATCGCGGGCGCGGCGCAGCTCGTGATGGGGAAGCTCGACGGGATACCGGCCGCGCTCGTCCGCGGTCTCGACGTGCGCGGAACCGGGCTTGGGCGCGACCTGCTCATGCCCCGCGAGCGCGACCTGTTCCGTTAGCGGAGCTAGACTCGCGCCGTGCGCAAGTACGCAATCTGGGGCACGGCGACGTCGCCCGAGCACGAGGAATGGGTGCGGTCAATCGGCCAGCAGTTCGAGGCGGACGAGTTCGCCCACGTCGACGACATCGCCGATGCCGACTTCGTCCTCAACATGTTCGACCCGGCGGATCCCAAGGCATTCCGGCGTGCGTCGCGTGGTACCTATTCGGCTGCGTTCTACGAGCTCGACGAGGCGCCCGAAGACGCGTTGAAAGCGAGCTATCCGATGCTCGTCCGGACGCTGTCGAACGTCGTCCTGCTGCGCGTGCCCGGCGAGGGCGTGTGGTTCACGACGATGGAGCAGGGGACGTACCACGTGTCCGAGGATCCCGCAGCGATCTACGAGCGCCTGGAGCCGCTGGCGACCTCTCGTCTCGTCATCGACAACGAGTGGATCCCCGACCTCGAGCCCGAGCTGTGGGACGGTGACGAGGTCAGCGCGGACCTCGGCGAGGCAGGGAAGCGGCTCGACGAGCTCGACCTGTTGCCTTCGCCGTTCCCCGTCGAGGACTACCTCTCGGGTCGCGATCTCCGGCACGTGATGCGGCTCTACTCGGTCGGCGGGCTCTCGTACGGAAACCTCTCCGCCCGCAAGGACGAGACGCGTTTCTGGATGAGCGCCAGCGGCGTCGACAAGTCGAAGCTCGAGTCGGTCGGCCGCGACATCCTGATGGTCAAGGACTTCGACGACGAGCGCGGCGTCATCGTTCTGAGTGTGCCGCCCGGGATCGAGCCGCGGCGCGTCTCGGTCGACGCGATCGAGCACTGGATGATCTACCAGGCGCATCCCGACGTCGGCGCGATCCTCCATGTGCACGCCTGGATGGAGGGCATCGCGGCGACCGACGTCAACTATCCCTGCGGGACGCAGCAGCTCGCCGTCGCAGTCGCCGACCTCGTCGCACGCGAGCCCGACCCTGCGCACGCGGTGATTGGCCTGCGGAACCACGGGCTGACGTGCACCGGAGACAGCCTCTCCGAGATCCTCGACCGCGTCGCGCCGAAGGTCCTCCGCCAGGTCCCTATGTCCTGAGCCGAAGCGCCGTCAGCACCGCGAGGAGCGGCGCGACGACGACGTCGTTCACGACGCACCACGTGCATACCGCGTCGATGACGAACAGCTGCAGCACCAGCAGATAGAGGCTGAAGGCGAGCCCGACGAAGGCGATCATCGCCGCGCCGAGGCGCGCTATCGGCGTATCCCAGACGACGAGCCCGACCACGGACGAATAGGCGATCAGGCCAAGGAGTGCGACCGGAACCCCGGCGATCTCCGCGTACGCGGACTGCTGCACTGTCTCGCAGCCTCCTCCGGCCACGCACACCAGCGCGGACTCGTCGTAGTGCACCCAGGTCAGGTATCCGGCGAGCGCTGCGCCGACGAGCGCGACCGCTCCGGCGACGATGTGCAGCGTACGGTCGCTCAACCGGAGAGCGCGTCGTCGAGTGCGGCGCGCATCTGGTCGACGGACGCGACCTGGATGAGGTAGGGCGTGCCGTCCCCGATCTTCACGAGGAAGGTGGGTGTGCCCTGGATCCCGGCCGCGCTCGCCTTGGACGCTGCGCTGGATGCCTCGTCGACGATGTCGGGCTGCTCGGCGTCCGTGACCAGGCGATCGGCGTCGAGGCCGGGTATCTCGGCGGCGAGCCGGCGAACGAGGCTCTCGGTCAGCCACCCGCTGTTCTCGTCGCCCTGGTTCCGGTAGAGCGCCTCCGCGAGGTTCCACAGCTTGTCCTGCTCGCCCGCAGCGAGGAGGTACCGATACCCCTTCACCGAGTCGTCGCCGATGAACGGGAACCCGCGGAACTCGGTCGCCACTTTCCCAGGGCGCACGTACTCGTTGACGACGGTCGGAAAGATCGTCTCCGTGTAGAGACGGCAAGCCGGGCACTGCGGGATCGGCGTACTCGATCAGTGTGACCTTCGCGGAGGGCGAGCCGAGAACGCTGCCCGATTGTGGGATCCCCTTGAGATCGACGACCGGGGCGGCGCTCGCCGCCGACGTCGATTCGTCGTTCCGCAGAAGGAGCGCACCCGCGACGAGAACGACCGCCGCGCCGATCGCGATTCCGAAGGCGATGACGACCGTTCGCCTCGAGAGGCGGTCGGTCGAGCGAGGGTTCATCGCGGCCATCCGCCCGGAAGTGTGCCCGCGAGGACCGCTTCCGGGCAGATGGCGCCGCGCGGTGGCTACGCGACATGCGTGCGTGCGCGAAGGTCGGTGCTGACCGCTACGACCCCAGGCACGCGCGACACGAACAGGGGCAGCATCTCCCTGTCCGCTTCCGTCTCGACCTCGCCGGTGAGCGTGACCCGCCCGTCCGAGACGGCAACGGAGATGCTGCCGGGCTCGGCCCAGAACGTACGACGCAGGATGTCCTCCTGGATCTCGCCCGCGAGCTCGGCGTCCGTGCGTGTGAACGCGCGAACGATGTCCGACCGCGTGAGGATCCCGACGAGCTTCCCGTCTCGCACGACGGGAAGGCGGTTGACGCGCTCCTCGATCATGATGCGCGCCGCCTCGTGGACGGTTCGCTCAGGCGTGATCGTGACTGCAGGCGAGGACATCGCCTGACTGACCGTCTCGGCCGCCACTTTCTCGCCGGTGAGGTCGGAGCCGAAGAACCACGCCAGGTAGCCGGTCTGCTCCGTTCCGCCGCTCGCCTTCATCACGATGTCCGTCTCCGAGAGGACCCCGACGACCTCGCCCAGATCGTCGACCACGGGTAACCCGGAGACACGGTGCTCCACGAGCACCGTCGCAGCCTCCCGTAGCGACGCACCGGGCGTCACAGACTGGACGGCCTCTGTCATGAGCTCTCGTACTCGCACCCTGGCCTCCCTTCGTCGTGCGAATCGTCCGACGGCGAGCCTCTTGGAGCATCGGTGCCGCCGCTGAGCAGGGCTACGGGTTTTCCGCGGCGACTCGTCGTCAGCGTCGACTAGGTTGGTCCGTGTCGGTCGATGCCCTGACGGTCTTCATCGCGGCGCTGATCACGGCGCTCGCAACCGGCCTCGGGGCGCTGCCGCTCTCTTCAGGCACGACACCGGCCCGCGCGCGCTCGGACTCGCGAACGCGGCAGCGAGCGGTGTCATGGCTGCCGCGAGCGTGAGCCTCTTCGTCGAGGGCGCCGATCGCAGCGGCGCGCGGGCCGTGGCCGGCGTCCTCGCGGGGGCAGTCTTCGTGCTCGTCGTCTCTCGCGTGCTGCACGCGCCCGGGCACGAGCACGATTTCGGCGCGCTCCGCGGCGACGATGCGGTCAAGGCGCTGCTCATCGTCGCGGTGATGACCGTGCACTCCGTTGCAGAGGGGGTTGGAGTCGGAGCGGCGTTCGGCGGGAGGTCGAAACGCTCGGGCTCGTGATCGCGATCGCCATTGCGGTGCACAACATCCCGGAGGGTCTCGCGATCAGCCTCGTTCTCGTCCCTCGAGGCACGTCAGTGCGAACAGCCGCCGGCTGGAGCATCTTCTCGAGCCTTCCCCAGCCGCTCCTGGCGGTTCCCGCCTTCCTGTTCGTCGACGCCTTCGCGGGGCTACTGCCGGCGGCGCTCGGATTCGCGGCGGGAGCGATGATCTGGATGGTCGCCCGCGAGCTCGTGCCGGAGGCGCTCCGGCAGGCGCCGGCTCGAGCGGTCGCGGTTACGGGAGCCGTCGCCTTCGGGATCATGCTGGCGTTTCAGCTAGCGCTTCTCTGAGCGCGGACTGGTTTACACCGGCCCTTACACCCCCCGACCAATGGTCGTCCCTCGATCGAGGGAGTAGCTTCCTCGGCCATGATGGAACTGGTCACGGAGACGAAGGCGATGCGGATCACGCCGCGTCAACGCGAGGTGATCGAACTGATCGCAGCGGGTTGCTCGAACGACGAGGTCGGCCTGCGACTCGGAATCTCCCCCAGGACGGCGAAGGCCCATTGCGACGTGCTTCGGCAGAAGCTCGGGGTGCGGCGTCGCCGTCAGATTCCGATCGCCTACAGGCTGCTCACCGGCGAGGATCCGCTGTCTGCGGGGCGCCGCTACATGATCGCGGCACGGCTCCCCCGCTGACCCGAGGGCGCTCGCGGTAGCTGCGGCGACCGCGGGCGCCCCTCCGACAGAAGGGTGTTGTTAGGGTCGCGGGCGATCCAGGTGACGTCGGTCAGGAGGGCAGGCGACGACGGCGACAGTCCCCGAAGCACGGATCCGCAAGCGCAGGATCGTCGAGCGGCCCCGGCTGTTCGCGCTCCTCGACGAGTCGAAGGCGCGCGTCCGCATGCTCGTCGCTCCGGCCGGATACGGCAAGACGACCCTCGCCGAGCAGTGGGTGGCTCGCGAGGGCAGACGAGCGACATGGTTCACGGCGCGTTCGTCGTCCACCGACGTTGCCGCGCTTGCGCTCGGTCTTGCTCGCACCGCCACGTCGATCGTTGAGGGCTGCGATCACCGTCTCCGAGAGCATCTGAGAGCGTTGCCTGCGCCGGCCGAGAACGTCCAGACACTTGCCGAGATCCTCAGCGAGGACCTCGCCGACTGGCCCACGGACGCCTGGCTCGTCCTCGACGACTACCACGAAGTTGCGCCGGAGCCGAAGGCCGAGGACTTCGTGGATGCCCTCGTTGCCCTGTCGCCCGTCCAGGTGTTGATCGCGAGCCGCGTGCGGCCTCGCTGGATCGCGTCGAAGAGCGTGCTCTACGGCGACGTACTCGAGTTGACGCAGGCTGCCTTGGCGATGAGCAACGACGAAGCAGCCGAAGTGCTACTCGAGCGATCGAGTCCGTCCACCACCGGCCTCGTTGCACTTGCGGAGGGCTGGCCCGCAGTCATCGGGCTCGCGAGCGTGTCACTCGCTGAAGTCGGACCCGACGTCGACCAGGTTCCAGAGTCGTTGTACCGGTTCTTCGCCGACGAGGTCTTCGGCGCTCTTCACGCCGACGTGCAGCAAGGTCTGACGACCCTTTCCGTCGCACCGGTTCTCGATCGTGAGCTCGCAGTCGCGCTACTCGGGTCGACGGAAGCCGAGTCCGTGTGCGCGGCCGCGCTCGATGTGGGACTGATCGCCGAACGCGGCTCGAGCCTCGAGCTCCACCCGTTGGCGCGTGTCTTCCTTGACGAGCGACGCGGCCAGCTCGGGCTCGCGCCTGAACCCGGATCGGTGGAGACATGTCTCTCGTGCTATCGACAGCGCCGCGACTGGGACGCGGCCTTCGAGCTCATCTCGCGCGTCGGCCTGCATGACGAACTGAGCGGACTGATCTCGGCGTCCCTCGACGAGCTTCTCGATACGGCGCGGCTGTCGACGCTTGAGCGCTGGTGCGATTTCGCGAGTGCGGCGCGCGCCGAAACACCGATCACGTCTCTGGCGAGAGCAGAGGTCTTGATGCGCACCGGCCGACACCTCGAGGCTGCGGCACACGCCGAGCGCGCCTCTGCGGAACCGGCACTCGCGTTTCGTGCGCTCTCGGTGGCCGGTCGTGCCGCGCACCTTGCCTCGAGCGAAGAGGCCGCGCTGGACCTCTATCGCAGAGCAGAGCAGGCGGCCGAGGTCGATTCCGAGCGACGGGATGCGAAATGGGGTCAGCTGGTGTGCCTCATCGACCTCGAGCTCCCCGAGGCCGAACCGGCACTCGTCGAGCTTTCGGCGGGTGTCTCAGTCGCGGATGCGCGCGAGGTCGTGCGGATGGCTACATATCGCGTCCTGTTGGAGATCCGCACGGGTGCTCTGAAGCTCGAGCATGCCGATATCGCACACCGGCTGATCGACGCGGTGGGGGACCCGCTTATCGAGACGTCATTCCTGAGCGGGTACTCAGGCGCGCTCGCGATCGCTGCGAGGTACGCGGAGGCAGAGCGAGTCGCAAGACAGTTCGGGGAGAAGGCCGAGCGGTTCCGCGTTGATTTCGCGCTTCCATGGGCGCAATGCGCTCTCGCCGCTGCCCTTGCAGGCAGACGTCGGTGGGCTCGCTCAGAGCAGGCGGCCTGCGACGCCCTCGCTGTCGCCCGGGCACATGCGAACGTCCACGCCGAACTTCTCGGCCGGTCGATCCTTATTCGCCTGCTCGTCCAGCAGGGGCGCCTCGAATCAGCAATCGGAGTCGCGCACGATCGCCTTCCTGGCGCCTCGCGTGCGTCTGTGGGCGAATCGGTGTGCTCGAGAGCCTTGGCTCTCGCGTGCGCGGGAAGGGTCGATGACGCGCTAGATATGGTCGCTGATGTACGCGGGACCACTGCCGACGTCGAGACCACAGTTCTGATTCCAGCTGTCGAGGCGATTTGTGCTCTCCGAGGGGTTGCTGAAGACGTCCTGGCGCGAGCGGTCGAATTGCGGAGAGTCGCGTTCGAAACCGGTGGCCTGGACATCCTTGTGACGAGCTACCGCGCGTGTCCCGAGCTCCTCTCGATTCTCCTACGCGCTGAGGGTAACCGCCAGTTTCGTGAGCTCGTCGAACGCGTGGGTGACAGTGACCTGGCGGCTGCTGCCGGCTACCCGCTCGCGGCGAATGACGACCGACGGTTACTGCTTTCCCCGAGAGAACGTGAGGTCTTCGAGCTCCTACGGAACGGCCTCACCAATCGGGAGATCGCAAAGCTTCTGTACATCGAACAGTCGACCGTCAAGGTCCATGCTCACCACATCTACGACAAGCTCGGTATTCGCTCGCGCAGCGCGCTGACTGTCCAGGCAGCTCTCGAGCGATCAGCTCAGGCGACGTCGGCTATGGATGAAACGTCGGAGGTCGGAGGCTCGTCGGATGCCTGAGCGAACTGCGTGAAGTCTTCACGCTTTGCGAGTCGGTAGTCCTCGTCCGCTCCAGCCAGGATCGCCTCGAAAGCGGCGACAGCGGCGGTGTCGAACTGGCTCTCCACCGCCTGCGCCAGTCGGAGGCGTGCAACCCTGCTCGGCATGGCATCGCGATAGGGCCGGTTCGACGTCATCGCGTTGTAGGCGTCGGCGACCGCGATGATCCGGGAGACGAGCGGGATCTCAGTGTCCGTGAGTCCGTCCGGGTATCCCTGGCCGTCGATCCGCTCGTGATGGTGTCTGACGATTCGCGCGATCTCCGAGTACTCGTCGACGTGGGCGAGGATGCGCTCGCCGATCGCTGAATGCTCCTGCATCTGCCGCCTCTCCTCGAGGGTGAGCGCGCCCGGCTTCTCGAGGAGGCCCGGCGGAAGGCCGATCTTGCCGATGTCGTGGACGAGGCCGCAGAGGTACGCCTGGTCGCACACGTCCTGCGGTAGATCCATGCGGTGTGCGATGTCGCGTGAGTAGATCGCGACTGCGGCGGAGTGGCCAGCCGTGTACTGATCGCGCGCGTCGAGCGTGGCGATGAGTGCGGCTGCGAACTGTAGGTTCGCCCGTTCGAGCGTGTCGTTTGCCTCGGACAGAGCGACTGCGAGCTGACGCTGTTCCTGGTAGAGGCCGTAGAGCCGTTGCGCGGCCATTGCGGGCACGAGGAAGAGCGCGAGGGTCCACGGAGACACTCGGACGTACAGGAAGGCGAGGAGGGCAACAAGCGGCGCATAGATCGGGACCGTGGTGAGGACAACAGGTACGAAACTGCGCATGACGTCGCCGATTGGTCTCCCGCGCACCTTTGCAGTCAGTGCTGCAAAGAACAGGTCGATCGCCTCGCCGGCAACTGCTGCGATCAGCGACGCCGCGACGATTCCGCCAAACTCAGATGGGACTGCATGGATGACCGCCTGGGCTGCAAAGCCCATGCAGACTCCGCTGAGGAAGCGCGTGCTCGTATAGGTCGCCCATTTGAGCCTCGGTGCACGATCGGGGTCGCCCCGCGAGAGAAGTTCCGGGTCTCCGAGCATCGACGCCGCTCCGACGAGGCCACCTGCGAGCGGGCCGAACAAGACTGCCGCGATTAGCGTCGGCAGGATGGAGATCGACTGCTCCTCGGTCCGGGTCAGCCCTCGTTCGGCGACGGCAAACCCGACGCTGATTCGCTCGGCGACCGCTGCAATGATCGCGAGAGCGACGACGACCCACGGCGACTCGAAGTGGTAACCGAGTAGCGCCAGGGATGCGGCCACAACTCCCGCTGTCAGTGAAAGCGTGCAAACGTACGCGATCGTCCGGCGATGCGGCTGCGTGGTCGTGGCGCGCGCGGCTTGAACTATCCCTCGAATGGGGTATACGATGTTCCTGCCGTCAGTTCCCAATCGAGGAGTCATCAGTATGGATAGGGCCCCGAAGGTCTGGTAACCCGTCGCATCCTCGGTTCTCCGCCGAGGGTGGGCATCCCTCTTTCGGGTGACCGAGAGAGGGCAAGGCTCGGATGGAGATTGGGATGCTGACGGGAGGTGTTAACCAATGAGCCCGCGCCGGAAGCCAACCGCTACGGCGTGGGCTCTGCTTCGTGCTTGAAGCTTCGCCAGCAGATGGCGGACGTGCGACTTGACGGTCTCCTCCGAGAGGAAGAGCCGCTCGCCGATCTCGCGGTTCACGAGCCCATCCGCGACGAGCTGCAGAACCTCGATCTCCCGCGCGGTCGGATCCTGTCCGAGCTCCCTCGCCGCCGGAGGAGTGAACGGGATCACGGCGCCGCGGCGAGTCGAGCTGCGCCGCGCCGCGGCGGCTTCGAACCGCCGGCTGTGATCGCGGTACCGGTTCAGGATCTCTCGGCGCTCAGCAGCATCCACGTGTCCGGTATCGGCCGACGTGCCGTACCCCTTTAGATCCGCGACCCCGTTTGGCTCAAAAGGGGGAACTCACGCGTCTCCCGTACGGGAGACGCCGTCAGCCTCACGCGATCAGATCACGTAGGCTCCGCTACCGGGTGAGTGCATGATCTCAGCCGCCGGTTGTGAGTGGGCGAGGATCCGCCCCGACTTTCGGCTCCGGCAAGCGTCGTATGTTTCGGGGGTTCGGATCGTTCCGACCCCGATCACGGGTTGGAGAAAGGGGAATACATGAAAGAAAGACGGATGAGCTGGCGGATAGGCGCGCTCA
Source organism: uncultured Gaiellaceae bacterium (assembly GCA_963778725.1). Taxonomy (GTDB): domain Bacteria; phylum Actinomycetota; class Thermoleophilia; order Gaiellales; family Gaiellaceae; genus GMQP-bins7. The sequence continues at coordinate 71,146 of CAVZVL010000016.1, read as the reverse complement.
GCTCCGTGGTCGTACTCGTTGTCATGGTTCTCGGCGCGGCAGCGGGGCAGTCGGCCCTCTCCGGCCCATCGGCGACGACGCTCGTCGACGGCACGACCGACTCGATCACGAACGTCGATCCCGCAGGCAACTACGACTACGGGACATTCACGCTCGACAGCAACGTCTTCGAGCATCTGATGGACTTCCGGCACGGCTCGAAGCTCGAGCCCTCATTGGCCACGAAGTGCTTCTCCGTCGGGACCCTGAAGACGTGGCGCTGCACCCTTCGCAAGGGTGTCGACCTTCAGCGACGGTTCCGCGTTCGACTCGACCGATGTGAAGTTCAGCTTCGATCGCGTGACGAACAAGACGGTCGTGAAAGAGGCGGCCGCCAACACGCCGTCGTCGCTGCTCGGCAACCTGAAGAGCGTCAAGACGAACGGCAAGTACGCGGTGACGTTCAACCTCAAGTCGCCGCAGGTCGACGTGGCCTTCGATCCTCGCGTCGCAGGTCGGATTCATCGTTTCCTCGGATACGTACGAGCCGAACCACCTTCGAGGGAACACCGAAGAGCAGATCGGGACCGGCCCGTACGTCCTCAGTAAGTACTCGCCGGGTCAGCAGGCGGTCTTCACCCGCAACGACAGCTACTGGGGCACGCCTGCGAAGACTGACAACCTGATCATTCGCTACTACACCAAGTCGTCGACGATGAAGCTCGCCATCCAGCGGGGCGAGATCGACATGTCGTACCAGTCCTTCACGCCGAACGAGATCACCTCGCTGCAGAAGCAGAGGGGCCTCCGCGTCTACATCGGCGCCGGCGGTCGCATCCGCTACCTGACGATGAACGTGACCCGCCCTCCGGCGAACAACGTCGCCGTGCGGCGAGCTGTCGCGTATCTGATGCCGCGGCAGACGATCGCGACGCGTGTGTATCACGGGCAGGTGAAGCCGCTCTACTCGATGGTGCCCGCGGGCTACCCGGGTCACATCGACGCGTTTGCGGCGGCCTACGGTCGGAGTCCCAACCCGGCGAAGGCGAAGCAGGTCCTCCAGCAGGCGGGCCTCGACACGCCGTTCCCGATCGAGATCTGGTGGACGCCCACCCACTACGGTGACGCGTCGGCCGACGAGTACGCAGAGATCAAGCGCAGCCTCGAGCGCAACGGCGTCTTCTCGGTGACGCTGAAGTCGAGCGAGTGGGCGCAGTACTCGAGCGTGCTCGGCAACCAGTACAACGTGTTCCAGCTCGGCTGGTTCCCGGACTATCCGGACGCCGAGAACTACCTCGTTCCGTTCTATCGGAACGACACCTTCACCGCCGACGGCTACAACAGCCCGGCGATGGAGAAGCTGATCAAGGCGGAACTGGGCTCCAAGACGCTGGCGCAGCGCATCAGGGTCATCAAGGCGATCCAGGTGCTGGCGGCGAAGGACGTGCCGATCATTCCGTACTGGCAGCAGTCGATGCTCGCCGTCGGTCGGAACAACGTGCGCGGCATTCCCGCCACGCTGGACCCAACGGTCATCATGCGCTTCTGGCAGCTGTCGAAGTCGTAGGTACGAGCGACGCCATGTGCGAAGGGGCGTCATCCGACGCCCCTTCGCAGCTCATTCTCGGCGGTTACCCTTCAGCAATGGCTGAGGGGCCCGCCACGATTCGGTAGCAATGGCCAGCAAGGGAACCTCGCTCAGGAAGTACGCGCTCGTGCGGCTGGCACTCGTCGTACCGATGATCTTCATCCTGCTGACGATGGTCTTCCTGCTGATGCGCGTCGCGCCAGGAGACCCCATATCGGCATCGCTCGGCGGGCACGCGCCGCAAAGTCAGATCGACGAGATCAAGGCCGAGCTCGGCTACGACGAGCCGCTCTGGAAGCAGTACTTCCAGTACCTCGGCCAGATCGCGCGCGGGGATCTCGGCACCACGATCACCGATCGGAGACCCGTCACGGACATCGTCCGGGACAACGGCGCCGCCACGCTCGAGCTGACGTTCTACGCGATGATCGTCGCGCTCATCGTCGGCGTCACGTTCGGGCTCCTGGCGGGGCGGTACCGGGACACGTGGATCGACGGAACCGGGCGGCTATTCGGGATCGTGATCTACGCGATGCCCGTCTTCTTCATCGGGCTCATGGCTCAGCTCTTCTTCGGCTCGTATCTGGGGTGGCTCCCGACCTCGGACCGTGCGAGCCCGATCGTGCAGGCGACGATGGAGACCCACACCGGTCTCTACACCGTCGACTCCCTCATCAACGGCGACTGGAATGCGTTCGTCGACTCGGTCAAGCACCTCGTGTTGCCGGCGGTCACGCTCGGCCTCGTCACCGCAGGAGTCTTCATCCGGCTGATCCGGGTCAACGTGATCCGCACGATGAAGGACGACTACATCGAGGCCGCACGGGCGCGAGGGATCGACGAGCGCGGGGTCGTGTACCAGCACGCGTTCAGGAATGCGCTCGTCCCCGTCATCACGATCGTCGGCCTCACCGTCGCGCTCCTTCTGTCCGGCGCCGTGCTCACTGAAACGACCTTCAACTGGCCGGGGCTGGGACACACGCTCGTGACGTATCTCCAGAACCGCGACTACGCCGCGGTCCAGGGGCTCATCGTCGTCTTCGCCCTCGTCGTCGTCGTCGCGAGCGTGGTCATCGACTTCGTCAACGCGTACATCGATCCGCGGATCCGGTACTGATGGCCGTCACGGCTCCCACGGACACGACCGTCCGGCACCGCCGCCTGAGTGGTGTCCGCCGCGCCTTCGGCCCGGTGTCCGAGGCTCGGGGGATGACGCGCACCATGCTCTGGCTCGGGGCCGGGATCACCCTCGCGTTCGTCCTCATCGCCCTTCTCGCGCCCGTCATCGCGCCCTACGACTTCGACACGTTCGAGGCCAACGGGAAGCGCTTTCCGCAGCTCGCGGCGCCGTCTCGCGAGCACCTGATGGGAACGAACGTCCAGTCGACGGACGTCCTTTCGCGGGTCATGTGGGGCACCCAGACGGAGCTCAAGGTCGTCCTCGTGTCGCTCCTCATCTCGATCAGCGTGGGCGTCCCGCTCGGTCTGTTCTCCGGCTACTTCGGCGGGAAGCTCGACCGGATCCTCGTGCTGATCATGGACGCGCTCCTCGTCTTCCCGTTCCTGCTGCTCGCGATCGTGATCGCCTTCCTCCTCTCCGACAAGGTCGGTCAGGGAATCCTCACCGCCGCGATCGCGATCACGGTCGTCTACATACCCCTCTACTTCCGCGTGGTCCGGAACCACACGATCAGCATTCGCGAGGAGCCGTTCGTGGAGGCAGCGCGGGCGCTTGGCGCGAGACCGCTCACGATCATCCGGAAGTACGTCTTCTTCAATGTCGTGCAGAACGTCCCGCCCCTCGCGACGCTCAATGCCGCCGATGCCATCCTCACGCTGGCCGCGCTCGGATTCCTCGGCTATGGGATCCAGCCGACCGCGGGCGCCGAGTGGGGATACGACGTCAACCGCGCGGTCTCCGATGCCGCCTCTGGCATCTGGTGGACCGGCCTGTTTCCGGGCCTGGCCATCGTGCTGCTCGTCGTCGGCCTCACCCTGCTCGGAGAGGGTCTGAGCGAGACCGTGAACCCCGTTCTCCGGAAGCGTCCGATCGCAGCCGTCGATCTTGCGGCGACGAAGGTCGAGGAGTTGTGACCGACGGCACCACCTGTCGTCTCGGTGCGCGATCTGCGCGTGTACTACGGCACCCTGCGCGGAACCGTGCGGGCAGTCGACCGGGTGACGCTCGAGATCGGCTCCGGCGAGGTGCTCGGGCTCGTCGGTGAGTCCGGCTGCGGCAAGTCGACGCTCGGGCGAGGCATCCTGGGCCTGCTCCCCGAGGGAGCCGTCTCGGACGGAGAGGTGCTCTACGGGGGACGCAATCTCGTCGGGATGTCCGACAAGGAGCTGCGGCGTTTCCGCGGGCCTGACCTCGGCCTCATCTTCCAGGAGCCGATGACTCGACTGAATCCGCTCATGCGGATCGAGCAGCACTTCGCCGAGACGCTGAAGCAGCACGAGCCGGGCCTCAAGGGCGACGAGATCCGGCGACGATCTCTCGAGACGCTCGGGCAAATGGGCATCCCGCCGACCCGCTTCAAGCAGTATCCGCACGAGTTCTCGGGCGGCATGCGCCAGCGGATCATGATCGCTCTCGCGCTCGTCCTTCGTCCGAAGCTGCTCATCGCCGACGAGCCCACGACCTCGCTGGACGTCATCGTGGAGGCGCAGATCCTGAGCATCCTCGCCGACTTGCGCCGCAACTTCGGGACAGCTCTTCTCCTGATCACGCACAACCTCGGCATCGTCGCGGAGGCCTGTGATCGCGTCGCCGTGATGTATGCGGGCCAGATCGTCGAGGAAGGAGATGCGCGTGACGTCTTCAGCGACCCCGCGCATCCCGTACACGCGCGAGCTCCTGCGTTCGACGATCTCCCTCGATACGACGGAGCTCCACTCGATTCCGGGGGCTCCGCCGAACCTCATCACGCCGCCCACCGGATGCCGCTTCCATCCGCGCTGCCCCGACACGATGCGCGTCTGCGCCTCGAGGTTCCCGCCGCAGGAGGATCTCGAGGGCGGCCGGCGTGTTTTCTGCTGGCTGCACACGCCGGACGACGGCGTCGATCGGATGCCACTCGAGCGCGAGGAGCTCGCGGTGGCCGAAGAGGCCTGAGCACGGCGACCGCTGATAGCGCGATGCCGGACGCGCCCACGGCCGACGTCCTGGTCTCGGTCCGGAACCTGAAGACCTATTACGGCCTGCGCGGGAGCTTTCGCCAGCGGCTCCTCGGCCGCGAGGCCGGAAGCGTGCGCGCGGTGGACGACGTGACGCTCGACATTCGCCGCGGAGAGGTGCTCGGGCTTGTGGGTGAGTCCGGAAGCGGGAAGACGACCCTGGGCCGCACCCTGCTCGGGCTCGTTCCCGCGACAGAGGGCAGCGTCCGCTTCGAAGGCGAGGAGATCACGACGATGTCCGAGCGCGAGCTCCGCCGTCTCCGTCGCAGAATGCAGATCGTGTTCCAGGACCCGCACGCCTCGCTCAACCCGGCGATGACGATCCAACAGTCCGTCGGGCATCCGCTCGAGATCCACGGGATCGCGAAGGGTGCCGAACGTCGGAGCCGCGTCGCCGAGGCCCTCGAGACCGTAGGGCTGGCGCCGGCCGAGCAGTTCATCGACAAGTACCCGTCGGATCTCTCGGGCGGACAGAAGCAGCGGGCGGTGATCGCACGCGCGATCATCCTGAACCCGATGCTACTCGTGGCTGACGAGCCCGTATCGATGCTCGACATGAGTGTCCGGGCCAAGATCCTCGAGTTGATGCTAACCTGAAGCACGAGTTCGGATTCACGTACCTCTACATCACGCACGACCTGGCGACCGCGAAGTTCTTCTGCGACCGCATCGCGATCCTGTACCTCGGGCGTATTGTCGAGACTTGGGCCTTCGGAGGCGATCTACGAAGATCCGAAGCACCCGTACACGAAGGCGCTCCTACGGGCGATCCCGGAACCGGACCCGCGTCGCAGCGTTCCGCGAGACCTCCCGCGTGGCGAGGTTCCGGATGCCGCGCGGCCCCGCGTTGGGCTGCTCCTTCCATCCGCGCTGCCCGGCGGCGTTCGAGGTCTGCGGCTGGGAGAATCGCGACCTCCGGGACCTGCTCGAGGCTCGCTGGGTCGCAGATGGCTGTGGAGCAGTACGAAGCCGAGCAGGCGCGTGCTCGCGAACGTGGCGCGACTGGACGACTCGTCGACGTCGTTCCGTCTCGATGCCGCGCGCCGGCCGCAGCGGTGCCGACGTCGCCGCGCTCCTCGAGCGTGTTCGCTCAGACGATCCCGACGAGCCGTTCTGGCGCGGGGTTCACGCAATACGCTCCGACGAGCGCCACGTCGACGTCGAGCTGAACGAGCCGTATGCGCCCGAGGCTCCTGCCCGTGAACGGTGTCCAGGTCGAGTGCAACCTCTTCGACGAAGAAGCACTCGAGCAGGCGCAGGGCGCTCGCGGCCACGATGACCTAAGGAAGAGCCGCCCGAGGCGGCTCTTCGGTGCCGTTCCATGACTCGAGGCAGCGATCGTCAGGCCGCGAGGCCTGCGAGGTCGCGCAGCGCCTCGAGGCGCTTCAGCGCCTGGCCCTCGAGCTGGCGCACACGCTCGCGCGTGAGGTCGAGCTCGTGCCCGATCGCCTCGAGCGTCCACGGCTCGCCCTCGAACCCGAAGCGGAGCTCGAGGATGCGCCGCTCGCGCTCGGGAAGCGCGTCGAGAGCCCGGCGGATGCTCTGCCGACGAAGCGACTCCTCGGCCTCGTCGAACGGATCCGCAGCCTCACGATCGGCGAAGAGGTCGCCGAGCTCGCCCTCGTCGTCCGCGCCGACGGTCTGGTTCAGCGAGACCGACGCATGGGCGGCGCCGAGCGCCTCGTCGACGTGCTGGAGCGGGAGGCCCGTCGCCTCGGCGAGCTCCTCCTTCGTCGCCTCGCGTCCGAGCTCCACCTCGAGCCGACGTGCGGCGCGCGAGAGCTTCTGCTGCCGCTCGACGACGTGGACGGGCACGCGGATCGTCCGCGCGTGATTCGCGACGGCGCGCTGCACCGACTGGCGGATCCACCACGTGGCGTACGTCGAGAACTTGAAGCCTCGCCGCCAGTCGAACTTCTCGACCGCGCGGTTCAGGCCGAGCGTGCCCTCCTGGATCAGATCGAGGAACGGAACGCCGAGGCCGCGATAGCCCTTCGCGATCGACACGACGAGGCGGAGGTTCGACTCGATCATCACGCGCTTTGCGACTGGATCGCCGCGCTCGATGCGCTTCGCGAGCGCGACCTCCTCGGCGGCGGTGAGCAGCTTGTGCCGGCCGACGTCGGCGAGGAAGAGCTGCAGGCTGTCGGCGGCACCCGAGACGGGGCCCGCCTCGTAGCGCTTCTCCGCCGCAGCGTCCTCCTTCTCGAGGTCGGCGTCGGGCTGCGTGATCTCGATGTTGTGCGCCTCGAGCTCGCGCTGAAGGAGCTCGGCATCCTCCTCGCCGATGTCGTGCTCCAGCACGAACGCCTCGAGCTCGGGTGCCTCGAGCTGGCCACCGTGCTCCTCGGCGCGCTCGATCGAGCGCCTTCACGTGCTCCGATTCGAAGAGGTCTATGAGCTGGTTCTGCGTCAACGTCCTGTTTCAGTCCTTTCGAGTCTCGCCTCGTCCCGGGAGTGCAACAAACTTACGGAGTCTATGAAGGATTTTTGGCGAATTCCAGGGTGATCTTTCGCGGTCGTTCGTGTCACAAGCTCGTAAACGTTCGGGCCCTCGTCTGGTATTCCGTCGCTGACTGCGTCAGCGGTTCACGGGGCGACGTCGCGGAGCATGATCAACGGAGCCGTGCGGCTCACTTCACCTGAGACGCTGCGCGCCTCGGGCTGGTTAGATCATGACCGCTCGAACGGACGGCGAAAACCCCTTCCGCACAGGCTTTACTCGCTCTTAGCGCGTCTTTCCGCGAGCAGCTCGACGGCTCGTTCGAGCGTAACGCCCTCCGGGGTGTCGCCGCGCCGCAGGCTGGCGTTCGTCTCGCCGTCCGTGACGTACGGCCCGAAGCGACCGTCCCGCAGCACGATCGGCCTTCCGCTCGACGGATCAGGCGCCGAGCTCCTTGAGCGGGCCGCGCGCCGCGCCGCGGCGATTCCGACGCTTCGGAGGCTCCGCGAGGAGTGCCTTCGCCTGCTCGAGCGTGACCGTGAACAGCTGCTCCTCGCTTTCGAGCGAACGTGACTCGCCGCCCTTCTTGATGTATGGGCCGTAGCGGCCGTTCTGCGCGGTCACCTCCTCGCCGTCGAGCTCGCCGACGACTCGCGGAAGCGACAGCAAGCGCAGCGCCTCGTCGAGCGTCACCGTCTCCGGTGACATCGAGGACAGCAACGATGCGGTTCGAGGCTTCTCGTCGGCACCCTCTGGCAGCACCTCGGTCACATACGGGCCGTACCGACCCGAACGCACCACGATCTCCCGCCCTGTTTCCGGGCTCGTTTCCGAGTGGCCGGTTGTCCGGCTGCGAGAGCAGCTCCTGGACGCGCTCGGGCGACAGCTCGTCGGGAGCGAGATCCGTGGGCAGGCTGGCCCGTCGCTCTCCGTGCTCGAGGTACGGCCCGTACCGGCCCACGCGGACGACCGCATCCGAGCCCGGAATCTCGATCGAGTTGACGGCTCGCGCGTCGATCTCGTCGAGGTGCTCGGTGACGAGGTGGTGGAGGCCGGGGTCGCTCCCGTCGCCGAAGTAGAAGCGCTCGAGCCACTCGTTTCGCGCCTGCTCACCCGCCGCGATGCGGTCGAGGTCGTCCTCCATGCGGGCGGTGAAGTCGAAGTCGACGAGCTGCTCGAAGTGCTGCTCGAGCAGGTTCACGACGGCGAACGCGACGAACGTCGGCACGAGCGCCGTGCCCTTCTTGAAGACGTAGCCGCGGTCGACGATCGTCGAGAGGATCGCCGCGTATGTCGACGGCCGACCGATGCCCCGCTCCTCGAGCGCGCGGACGAGCGTCGGCTCCGTGTAGCGGGCGGGCGGCAGGGTCGTGTGCCCGTCCGGCTCGAGCGCTGCCAGGGCCACTTCCTGCCCCGACCCGGAGGGGCGGAAGGACGCGCTCCTCGTCGTCGTCCGTCGGCTCGTCCTTGCCGGGCTCGTACGCCGCGAGGAACCCGCGGAACGTGATGACCGTTCCCGACGCGCGCGAACTCGACGTCCTCGCCGCTCGAGCTCGTCGCGCCGATTCGCAGCGACACCGTTTGGCCGCGCGCATCCTCCATCTGCGACGCGAGCGTTCGTTTCCAGACGAGGTCGTAGAGCGCGAGCTCGTCGCGGCCGAGCTCGCCCTTGAGCTCCTCGGGTGTCCGGAAGCGTGTCGCCGGCGGGCCGGATCGCCTCGTGCGCCTCCTGGGCATTTGCGACTGCGCGGCCGTAAAGCCGTGGCTTCTCCGGCACGAAGTCCTCGCCGAAGAGCTCGGCGACCTGCGAACGGGCGGCTGCGATTGCGGACTCGGACAGCGTGGTCGAGTCCGTTCTCATGTACGTGATGTATCCGGACTCGTAGAGTCGCTGGGCGACGCGCATCGTCGTCTGCGCGGAGAAGCGGAGCTTCCTGCTCGCCTCCTGCTGGAGCGTCGCCGTGCGAAAGGGCGCGGCAGGCTTGCGTCGATACGGCCGCTCGTCGACCGATCGAACGGCGAACGACGCACCTTGCGAGGCGTCCGGCGAGCGCTCGTGCACCGTCCTCGTCGAGTTGCACGACGCCGCCGTCTCGCAGCAGCTCCCGCTCGTCGGCTCGAAGTCCTTTCCCTGCGCGACCGCGCATTCCGTCGAGCGAGACGAGCCGGGCACTCGAACGCGCCCGGGTCGAACGTCGCGAGCAGATCCCAGTACTCGGCCGACCTGAACGCCATGCGCTCGCGCTCGCGCTGGACGACGAGACGAGTCGCGACCGACTGCACGCGTCCGGCCGAGAGCCCGCGCGTGACCTTCTTCCACAGCACGGGTGACACCTCGTAGCCGTAGAGGCGGTCGAGGATTCGGCGCGTCTCCTGCGCGTCGACGAGGCGGTCGTCGATGCTCCGCGTCTCCTCGAGGGCACGCGTGATCGCGTCCTTGGTGATCTCGTGGAACACCATCCGCCGTACCGGCACCTTCGGCTTCAAGCACCTCGACGAGGTGCCACGCGATCGCTTCGCCCTCGCGGTCCTCGTCCGTTGCGAGCAGCAGCTCGTCCGACTCCGAGAGCAGCTTCTTGAGCGCGGATACGACCTTCTTCTTGCCGGGATCGACGATGTAGTACGGCTCGAACCCCGCGTTGACGTCGACGCCGAGCGCGCCGAAGCGCTTGCGCTGCGCCGCGGGAACGTCCGAAGCGCGGTCCGGCAGATCGCGGACGTGGCCGACGCTCGACTCGACGGCGTAGTCGCCTCCGAGGTAGCCGGCGATCGTCCGCGCCTTCGCGGGCGACTCGACGATGACGAGGCTCTTGGCCATCGGCGCGACACCTTAGCGCCGGCCCTGTACGTCACCGAAATCCGGAACCGTTGTGGCCCGTGCAAAGCGCTCGCGCATCAGGATGCGCGCGATACTCCGCTCGTGGCGACGTCCGGCGCGAGGCCGCTCCTCGTCGTGGATGGCGACTCGTTCACGCACCGTGCGTACCACGCCCTCCCGAAGACGATGCGGCGCGAGGACGGCGGACCGGCGAACGCGCTGATCGGCTTCACGGACATGCTGCTCCGGCTCTGGCGCGCCGAGCAGCCCGCGCGCCGTGCTCGTCGGCTGGGACACGCTCGACGTCCCGACGTACCGCCACGAGGCGCTCGAGGCGTACCAGAGCGGGCGGGTCTTCGAGGACGAGCTCCTCGAGCAGCTCGATCTCCTCCCGGCTCTCGTCGAGTCCGCCGGATTCGTCAGCGCGAAGGCCGCGGGCTACGAGGCGGACGACTTCCTCGCCGCTGGCCGCGACGCAGGAGGAGGCCGCGGGCGGCTTCGCGCTCGTCGCGACCTCGGACCGCGACGCGTTCCAGCTCGTCACCGAGCGACGTGACCGTCCTCCAGCCGGCGAAGGGCGGGCCCGACGCGGATCGGCCCGGCGGAGGTGCGTGCGCGCTACGGCGTCGACCCTGCCCAGGTGCCCGACTTCATCGCGCTCCGCGGCGATCCCTCCGATCGCATCCCCGGGCGCGCGGGGCATCGGCGAGAAGCGCGGCGCGGAGCTGCTCGCGCAGTACGGATCGCTCGACGCGATGCTCGAGGCAGGGCGCTTCGCGACCGAAGCCGACGCGCTGCGGCTCTATCGTCGGATCGCGACCATGGATCGCGACGCGCCGCTTCCGCCGCTTCGCGACGTCGTCCCCGACTGGGCACGCGCCGCGCGGCACGCGACGGGGCTCGGCGTTCCCCAGGTCGCGCGACGCTTCGAGGAGGCGCTCACGTGGACGTGATCAGCCACCCGGCGTTCGCGCACCTCCACCCGACCGGGCATCACGTCCATCCCGAGACGCAGCTGCGGCTCGCGCGCCTCCAGGAGCGCTTCCCGGACTACGTGCACGGCGACGCCGCGAGCGAGCGGCAGATCGAGCGTGTCCACGACGGCGGCGTATGTCGACGTCCATCGACGCGATCGTCGACGACACCTGGCTCGATCCCGACACGTTCGCCTGCGCGTCGACGTGGGAGGCGGCGCGGCTCGCCGCCGGGTGCGCGATCGAGGCGGTCGGGCGAGGCGGCTTCGCGCTCGTCCGCCCTCCCGGGCACCACGCGCTTCGCGCGGAAGCGATGGGCTTCTGCATCTTCAACAACGTCGCGATCGCGGCTCGCTACGCGCAGGCCGAGCTGGGCCTCGCGCGCGTCGCGATCGTCGACTTCGACGTGCACCACGGGAACGGGACCGAAGCGCTCTTCGCGGACGACCCGACGGTCCTCACCGTCTCGCTGCACCAGTGGCCGTTCTGGCCCGGCACGGGCGGGCCCGGTGCGAGCTCGGACGGCATCGTCAACGTCCCGCTCGCCGCGGGCTCGGGCGACGCCGAGTACCGGGCGGCGTTCGAGTCGGTCGTCGAGCCCGCCGTGCGCGCGTTCGAGCCCGACCTCGTCCTCGTCTCGGCGGGCTTCGACGCGCATCGGGACGATCCGCTCGCCGAGATGGAGGTGACGGTCGAGGCGGCTTCCGCGAGCTCGCGGGCCGCTGCGCGGCCCTCGCGCCCCGCATCGCCGCGGTGCTCGAGGGTGGCTACAACCTCGACACGCTGCCCGACCTCGTCGCGGCCGCGCTCGAGGGCTTCGAGAGCGTCGCCTAGGCCGCTCGCGCCGACTCGAGGCGCTCGAGCGCTTCGCGTCGCGACGAGACGCCGAGCTTCTTCAGGAGGCTCTTCACGTGCGAGCGGACGGTGTGCTCGGAGATGAAGAGTCGCTGGGCGATCTCGTCCGTGCCGAGGTGCTCGTCGAGGAGCAGCAGCACCTCGACCTCGCGAGCCGACAGCACGCGCGTGACCTCCTCGGGGACACCGCCCAGGCGTCCGCCGTCGCGCACGCGCTCGAGCAGGCGTCGGGCGACGCCTCCCGGAAAGCGCGGCGTCTCCGCGTGCGACGCCACGCAGGAACGCGGCGATCTGCTCCGGCGGCTCCGTCTTGAGGAGGTAGCCCGATGCTCCGGCGCGGATCGCGGCGAGGAGGTTCTCCTCGGCGTCGGACGCAGTGAGCACGACGACCTCGGACGAGGGCGCCCGCTCACGGATGCGCGGAAGCGCGGTGAGTCCGTCCATGCCGGGCATCGTGAGGTCGAGAAGGACGATGTCGGGCTGCAGCGCTCGGCCGCGGCGATCGCCTCCGCTTCCGTCCTCGGCCTCGCCGACGACGTCGAACCCTTGCTGCGTGAGCAGGGCTGCGAGCGCGTCGCGGGTCAGCGGATGGTCGTCCACGATGAGGACGCGCTCGGTCATGCCCCTCTTATCGGCAGGAGGCGCACGTGCCGACAAGAGAGCGCGTGGACCATCGGCGGTCCCAGACCTACCGCTCCTGGCTGCTCGGCGAGATCCTGCTCGTCTGCCTGCTCGCGTCGGGAACCGCACTCTTCGCCGCGAGCGACTCGCTGAAGTCCGCCTACGAGCTTCACGACGCGCGGCTCGCGTTCGACACCGCCGTCGCGGTCGTCGCGACGTTCGTCTGCGTCCTGGCGAGCGTCCGCTTCCTCGTCGAGGGGCGCACGCTCGACCTCCTGCTCGCAGCGGGGTTCTGGAGCATCGCCCTCGGCACGTTCGCCTTCGGTCTCGTGCCGGTCCTCGGGGGCGGATCGCTCGGACCGTCCGCGGCCTGGAAGCTCGTCGGCGCCCGGCTGCTCGGCGCGGGCCTCATCGCGATTGCCCCTTACGCAGACGGCCGACTCGCTGCCAGACGCCGCTCTCTCGTCTCCGTCGGAGTGGGCGTGGCGGCACTCTCGCCCTCGCGGCGATCGGCGCTCGGCGCGTCCGCGACGCGCGGGCCGTTCGACTCGGGTCGTCGCGGGTTCGTATGTGCGACTCGCGGCGCGTTCCTCACGACGCTATGGCTCGTTGCGCTCGTCGGGTTCGCGCTCCGCTACCGGCGGTACGGGCGGGATCTCGACAGCTGGATGTGCCTCGCGGCGACGCTCGCCATGTTCGCGGACCTCCACCTCGTGCTGACCCCGGTCGTGTCGAGCGACCTCGTCGCTGCAGGGCGACTTCCTCCGCGTCGTCGCGTACGGCGTTCTGCTCGTGGGCGTCTGGCGGGCGATCAGCGAGGCCGAGTTCGGCCGCGCGGTCGCCGACGAGCGTGCCCGGGTCGCGCGCGACATCCACGACGGCCTCGCTCAGTACCTCTTCGCGATCTCGACGCAGGTGAGCATGCTCGAGAGCGGCGCGCCCCTCGAGCAGGTGCTGCCGCGCCTCAAGCGCGCGGCGACGGCGGCGCAGCAGGAAGCGCGGTTCGCGGTGCTCGCGCTGTCGTCCGCGGGAGGCTCTGCACGGTTCGACTCGGCGCTGCGCCGCTACGTCGAGGTGCTGACCGCTGACGGCGAGCTCGACGTCGAGCTCGAGGTCGACCCGCAGGTCACGGCTTGCTCCGGACGAGCAGATCGAGGTATTCCGGATCGTCCAGGAGGGCCTCGGCAATGCGCGGCGGCACGCGGGCGCGAGCCATGTCGAGGTCTCGATCTCGCAGCGCGGCGGTCGCCGGGTCGTGACCGTGTCGGACGACGGCGTCGGATTCGACGAGACCGCGGTGGTCGAGGGCCAGGGCGTCGCGAACATGCGCTCGCGCGCAGAGGCGATCGACGGCGCGCTCACGCTTCGCACGCGAGCCCGGCCGCGGGACGGCGATCGAGGTCGTGCTCCGTCTCGCCTAGCGGACTTTCCCCGACGACGCCATCGGCGCGACCCGCGAGAATGGCCGTGTGAGCCAAGACGTCGTCGACGTGATCCTCCGCGGCGGTGAGACGCTTCGTCTGAGGCCTCCGCGCGAGAGCGACACGGCGAGATCCTCGAGTTCTTCCGAGCCCTCTCGGAGCGAAGCCTGTACCTGCGGTTCCACGGATTCCCACGGCTCGGGCCCGAGGTCGCCGAGCAGCTCGTCGACCCCAACTGGAGCGAGCGCGGCGCGCTCGTCGGGACGTTCGCCGAGACCGGCCGCGAGCGCATCGTCGCGGTCGGCGAACTACGTCCGCCTTCGCGACCCGGCGGTCGCGGAAGCGGCGTTCGCCGTCGCGGACGAGTATCAGCGGCGCGGCATCGGCACGCGCCTCGTGGAGCAGCTCGCGGAGCGCGCGGGCGACAGGGGATCGAGCGGATCGTCGCCGAGGTGCTCGCCGAAAACCGGGGGATGCTCGGAGTCTTCGACGTCGCTCGGATTCGAGCTCTCTCGCGAGTTCGCGGGCGGGGAGGTCGAGATCGCGTTCCCGACCAAGTCGACCGAGAGGTACGAGGCCCGCATCGACGAGCGCGACCACGTCGCGGTCACCGCGTCGCTCCACCCCTTCTTCGACCCGCGGACCGTCGCGGTCGTCGGGCGCTTCCAGGCGTCGTGGCTCGATCGGCGGAGAGCTGTTCCGCAACGTCCTCGAGGCGGACTTCGTCGGTGCTGCGTACCCGATCAACCGCGACGGCACGGCTGTCGCGGGCGTGCGCGCCTACCGATCGATCGCGGACGTCCCGGAGGCGATCGACCTCGCCGTCATCTGCGTGCCCGCGGCGTCGGTGCTCGAGGCCGCCGAGCAGGCGCTCGCTGAGGGACGCGTGCGCTCGTGGTGATCTCCGCCGGCTTCGCGGAGACAGGTCACGATGGCGCGGAGCGCCAGGAGCGAGCTGCTCGCGCTCGTCCGGTCGCACGGAGCCCGCATGATCGGCCCGAACTGTCTCGGCATCTCCGTGCCAGGCTCCCGGCTCAACGCGACGTTTGCAGGCCGTGCGGCCGCTCCCGGAAACATCGGCTTCTCGTCACAGAGCGGCGCGCTCGGGCTGGCGCTGCTCGAGGCGGCCGTCACGCGTGGCCTCGGTCTCTCGGCGTTCGTCTCGATCGGGAACAAGGCCGACGTCTCGACGAACGACCTGCTCGAGTGGTGGGAGGACGAGGACGCGACGGAGGCGATCCTCCTGTACGTCGAGTCGTTCGGGAACCCGCGACGGTTCGGCCGCCTGGCCCGCCGCGTGGCGCGCCGGAAACCCATCCTCGCGCTCAAGAGCGGAACGTCGCAGAGCGGGCAGCGGGCAGCGAGCTCGCACACGGCAGCTCTCGCGGGCTCGGAGGCTGCCGTCGACGCGCTGTTCCGCCAGGCGGGCGTCATCCGTGCGAGCTCGCTCGAGGAGCTCATCGACACGGCGACGTTGTTCTCGAGCCAGCCGCGCCTTACCGGCCGCGCAGTCGGGATCCTCACGAATGCGGGCGGGCTCGGGATCCTGTGTGCGGACGCATGCGAGTCCGTCGGGCTCGAGGTGCCCTCGCTCGGCGACGAGACGCGCGCCGCGCTTCAGCAGGTCCTGCCTGCAGAGGCGAGCGTCGCGAACCCCGTCGACATGCTCGGCGGCGCGACCGCGCAGAGCTACGCACAGGCACTGCCGCACCTGCTGGCCGACTCGCATGTCGACGCCGTGATCGTGCTCTTCGTCCCCGCGGTGAGCGCGACCGCGGACGAGGTTGCCGCCGCGGTCGAGAAGACCGCCAGTGCAACGGATGCAGAGAAGCCGACGCTTGCGGTGGTGATGTCGTCGGAAGGCGTCCCGCGTACTCTGCGCGGATCGTCGTCGGTGGCGGCTTTCGCATATCCGGAGTCGGCGGCGCGCGCGCTCGGCCGCGTGGCGGAGCGCGCCGACTGGCTCCGTCAGACCGCTCGGCGCGGTACCCGAGCTGGAAGGCATCGATCGCGCGGCTGCTCACGACATCGTCGAGCGTTCCCTCGCACGCCACGAAGATGCCTGGCTCGAGCCGGCAGACACGCGCGCGCTGCTCACGGCCTACGGCGTGCCGGTCGTCGGCGAGCATACGGCCGCTTCCGTCGAGGACGCGCTCGTGCAGCGAACGAGCTCGGCTACCCCGTCGTCGTGAAGACGGCCGCACCGGGAGCGCACAAGACGGAGAGCGGTGGGATCGCGCTCGACCTTGCAGGGGACGAGGCGGTCAGAGCAGCGGTCGAGCGGATCGGCGTCCCGGTGATCGTGCAGCCGATGGTCAGCGGCGGCGCGGAGTTGCTGGCGGGCGTCGTGCAAGACCCCGTGTTCGGGCCGCTCGTCGCGTTCGGCCCGGGCGGCGTGCTACGCTGAGCTGATCGGCCAAGCGGCGTTTCGGATCGCACCGCTCACGGACGTCGACGCCGACGAGCTCGTCACGTCGGGCAAGGCCGGTCGTCTCGTTGCCGGATTCCGGGGAGCTCCCGCGGCCAGCACCGCAGCCCTGACCGATCTCGTGCACCGGCTTGCGCGTCTCGGCGAGGAGCATCCGGCCGTGGCCGAGCTCGATCTCAACCCCGTGCTCGCCTTGCCCGACCGCTGTGTCGCGGTGGACGCACGGGTCAGCATCCGAGCGTCCGGAGCTGTCGGTCCGGCTCAAGTCCTGGTAGCCGCGATTGCGTACTTTCCCGCACCGCCTGCGTGGCTTAGCCACAAGCGATCCGTCGCCCTTCTCCCGATGGCGCGACCTCTCGCCACTAACGACTGTCCATGCGCAACATCAACTGCTCGGGAGGTGGAGCAAATGAAGGGCAAAAGCTTTTGGGAGATCGGCGGATTCCTCGCCGGCGGCGTGCTGATCCTCTTCGGTATCGTCGCGATCTTCATGGGCGTCAACGGGTACAACACGACCCGCGACGCGATCAAGGGCGAAGGCATCACGTTTGGCACGGCGGACGACCCCGCGGTCGCGAAGTACGCGGATCAGTGGGCCGGCCAGCAGGTCACGACGGGCGATCAGGCCCGGGCCTTCGCGAAGATCATGCGCATGCACGCGCTCGAGGCCACGGGTGGTCCTGCCTATGCGCAGATGGGCCGCTTCCAGTCGGCCGCGAAGCCGGCCGACCACGCGGGCACGAACGACGAGGCCGCAGCAGCGAAGGACGCGAACGGCCAGCCGGTCGCGAACGGCGCCCGGAACATCTGGGTCACCGAGACCGCACTCACGACGGCTCTCAACATGAGCTACATGGCGGAGCGCCTCTGCCGTCTTCGGGATCGTCGTCGGCATCGCGCTCCTGCTGACCGGCATCGGGCTCGTGATCGTCGCCTACGCGGTGTTCGGCAGGCGCAAGGAGGCCGCCAGCGAGGTCGCCCGCCCGCTCGCGGCACCGGCCACGCCCGTCACGGGTTGATTCGGAGAGTACGGGAGGCCTCCGGATCGCAGAGGCTCCGACCTCCCGGAGAGCAAGAGGGCGGCGACAGCCGCCCTCTTCGCTTTCCGCGAAGCTTGCGTAGTTTCCCGCGACACGATCCGGCGTCGACTCTGAGGCCTCGGCGCCTCCCCCGCGCCGACCATGCGGACATGGCAGCTCAGCCCAAGCGCATCGTCGTCGGCTTCGACGGGACCGAAGGTTCCCGCAAGGGCGCTCGATGCCGCATCACAGCTGATGGGATACGGCTCGACGATGACCGTCGTGCGTGTGCGTAAGGAGGGAGCGAACGACGGGCCTGATCCACTCGACGCGGCGCGCGATCTCCTCATCGAGCGCCTCGTCACGGCGCGTTACGAGGGGCGGGTCGGCGATCCGGCGGACGAGATCGTCGAGGTGGCCCGCGACCTCGACGCCGACGTCATCGTCGTCGGGCGACGCGGTCCGCGCGAGCGGAACGGCGCCGGGCCGGGGTCCGTCAGCGCCGGCGTCGTCAGGCGTGCGGGCTGCGACGTGCTCGTCGTCGGCGGCTGAGCGTCAGCGTTCGACCAGGCCGTGGTCGAGCGCATAGCGCACGAGCTCCGCGCGGCTCGAAAGTCCGAGCTTCTGCATGATGTGCGCCCGGTGCGTCTCGGCCGTGCGAACCGAGATGTACAGCAGCGCCGCGATCTCCTGATTCGTGTGGCCGAGGGCGAGGAGTCGCAGAACCTCGCGCTCTCGCTCGGACAGCGGGTCCGACTCGGCCCGCTTGCGCTCCTCCGATTCCGCAGCGATGAGGCGCGCCCCGAGCGCCGGGTGCACATAGCGCTCGCCCGACGGCGACTGCCCGAACCGCGTCGACGACGTCCGTGTCGGCCGCCTCCTTCAGGACATAACCGCTCGCGCCGGCCTCGAACGCCTCGCGGACGTACTGCGGATCGTCCTGCATCGAGAGCATGAGGACCTTCACGTCGGGCAACGCCTGTAGTAGCGCTGGCATGCCCTCGATTCCCGTCTTGCCGGGCATGACGACGTCCATCAACACGACGTCAGGCTGCGCCTCGAGCGCCTCGAAGACGGCCCGCTCGACGTTCGCGGCCTCGCCGACCGTCTCGATGTCGGATCTCAGCGTCGAGCACCCGCCGAAGTCCGGCGCGTACGACGGCGTGATCGTCTACGACGAGGACGCGGATCGTCACGCGAGTGGGATCTCCGCGGCGATCGTCGTGCCGGCGCCGGTTGCCGTCTCGACCTTGAGCCGGCCCCCGACGAGCGCGACGCGCTCTCGCATGCCCGTGATGTCCGAGCCCGCGGTCGTCTCCGCGAGCTCGAATCCCTCGCCGTCGTCCTCGACCACGAGGACCGCTGCTGTCCCGGTGCGGGTGATGAGTAACGCTGATTCTCGTCGCGGCCGCATGCTTCGTGACGTTCGTAAGGGCCTCCTGCACGATCCGGTACATCGTCGTCTCGATGTCGGCCGGAAGCCGACCGTCACCGAGCTGAATCTTCGAGATCGATGTCGATGGACGCATCTTGGCGATGTGTGTCCACGAGCCGCTCGATCGCCGGCGCGAGACCGAAGTCGTCGAGAGCAGCCGGGCGGCAGCTCGACCGCGAGACGGCGCACTTCGTGGAGTGTCGACACGACCAGCTCGCGCACGGCCTCGATCGCTGCCGCGCGTCTTCCGGCCTCGAGCGTGCTCCAGTGAGCGCAGGCCGAGCAGAATCGACGTCAGTGCCTGGCCCGTCTCGTCGTGCAGTTCGCGCGCGAGGCGGGTGCGCTCTTCTTCGTGCGCCTCGACGACACGCCGAACCGTGTCGCTGCTGACGCGCTGGCGAAGATCGACTGCGATCGCGGCGCGTTGTCCGAGGGATTCCGCGAGGCGCAGGTCCTCGTCACGAAAGCGAGGATCATCGCCCTCGCGGTCGTGAGCGACCATGACGCCGATCGCTCGACCCTCGACGATGAGCGGGACGTAGAGGCCGGTGCTGAACCCTTTTGCGCGAACGAACGCCTGGTCGACCTCGGGATCTTCGGCAAGCACGTCGACGCGCTCGCTCGCCGCCCTCGAGACGATACGTCCTACCTTCGACGAGTCGAGATCGAGCCTCGCGTCGAGGAGGTTCGTAGTGTCATTGCCTTCGGCGGCTGCGATCCTCGGCCTTCCTACAGCGTCGAGCAGGACGATGAGCGTGACGCGTGCCCGGATCAGGTCCCTGAGTCGAGCGGCGACGATTCCCAGCACGACCTCGAGCTCGATCTGGGCGGCAATCGCGTTGCCGATCTCGTTGAGGGACTCGAGCTGTCGCAGCCAGCGGGTCGACGATTCGTGTAGACGCGCGTTTTCGACGGCGACAGCCGCCTGCGCAGCGAGGAGCTGGATGAGCTCTTCGTCCTGCTCCGTGAAGTCCCCTCCGCCGGCCTTCTCGGTGAGGTAGAGGTTGCCGTACGCCCGTCCGCGAAGCAGCACCGGCACGCCGAGGAAGGTGCGCATGGGTGGGTGGTTCGGGGAAACCCGACCGATCCTGGTCGTCGCGCGACGTTCGAGAGCCGCAGCGGCCGCGCGTCGTGAATGAGCACGCCCAGCACGCCGCGGCCGACGGGCTCGTCTCCAATCGCCTCTCGCGCTTCGTCGTCGATGCCAGTCGTCAGGAATCGTTCCAGTCGCCTGCCCGATGCGTCGACCACTCCGAGCGCTGCGTAGCTTGGCGTCCGTGAGCTGGGCCGCCACGTCTCACGATCCGCTGGAGTAGCGCCTCGAGCGAGAGCTCCGAGCTGAGCGAGATGCCCGCGTCGACGAGAAGCCGAAGCCGGTCGTTCCGTGAGTTGTCGATCAAGCCGGAGCGACCGGAAGGGCGACGCCGATCATCGAGTCGCGCGTCACGATCGACGCGAGCGCGTCCTCGCCGAGCGACTCCGTCCCTTCCGGACGGCGCGGCACGACGAGGTAGCGGACGTTCGCGGTCGAGTCCACGACCCTGACCTCGACCTCGTCGCCGAGCTCGACGCCGAATTCGTCGAGGACGCCACGGGGGTCGGAGACCGCTCGTGACCGGTAGGGCAGGCTCTTGTACCAGTCCGGCGGCGGGCCGAGGAGCGACTTGGGGTAGCAGGAGCAGAGCGTGCAGACGACCATGTGGTGCACCTGCTCGGTGTTCTCGAGCGCGACGACGACCGGCGACGGGCCGGGGTCGAGGCCCACCTCGAGTGCCGCCTCGCGGGCGTCGGCGAGGAGGCGCCCCTTGAAGGCCGGATCGGCCCAGGCGCGCGCCACGAGACGCGCGCCGTCCGCGGGTGTGCGTGAGACGAGCCAGTCGATGCGTCGGCGGATCTCCTCGCGCTCGAGCACGCCCTTCTCGACGAGGAGCTCTTCGAGTGCGCGAACGCGTGCGGCGGCCGGGGGCCCACCCGCGGTCGTCACGGGCTCGTGCGGGATGGTCGTGGTCGTGGTGCTCGTGACTCAATCGGCTGCCTCCAGCCAGTGCTCGAAGACGTCGGCGAGGACACGATCGCCGCCCGGGAGGTCGAAGCTCACGAGATAGAGCTCCTGTTCGGGCACGCCCGTCGCCGCCGTACGCCCGCGTCTCGGGATTGCGGAAGCGCCCGTGCGCGCGCTCGATCCGGCCTCGCCGACCCTTCACGTAGCCCGGCGTGCGGTGATGGCGCTCGTGCCGCCTCGTCGAGACGCGCACGGTGGTGCCGAGCGGGAGACTCATCCCGCGGCCCGTTCGTCGATCTCTCCGCGCGCGAGGATGCCCTTCTCGATCAGGTTCGCCTCGGTCGAGAACAGCCAGCGCTCGTAGTACGACGCGCGCTCGTACTCGTCCGGGGGCATGCTCTCGATCCCTCGACGCATCTGGTCCGTGTTCATCACGCCGCGATCCTCGAGGGCGTTCTCGATCGCGTCCATGAGGATCTCCCAGTCAGCGAGCTCGTGCTCGGTCCGGTCGATGGGGGCGTCGGTCGGCCAGCCACCCCGGTCGTGCACCGCTCGCTTCATGGCGCGATCGTAACGGCTTGACATATACCGATATGAGTATATATTCCACACATGGCACGGGCAGCGACGACGGCCGATGCGTTCAACGCCGTGGCGGAGCCGCGCCGGCGACAGATCCTGGACGTGCTCGCCGCCGGCGAACGATCCGTCAACGACCTCGTCGTCGAGCTCGGACTCGCCCAGCCGCAGGTCTCGAAGCACCTCCGCGTGCTCCGTGAGGTCGGAGCCGTGGCGGTCCGTGAGGAGGGACGACGTCGGCTGTATCGGCTGAACGGCGCGGCGCTGAAGCCGATCCACGACTGGGTGAAGTCGTACGAGCAGCTCTGGTCCGATCGGTTCGCAGAGCTGGATGTAGTCCTCGACGGACTCGAATGAGAGGAGAGACGATGCCCACGACGAGCACGAGGAGCGCAATCCTGACGCTCCCGACCGACGAGCAGATCCTGGTGACCCGAGAGTTCGCCGCCCCGCGTCACCTTGTGTGGCGGGCCTGGACGGAGCCCGACCTCGTCCGCCGCTGGTGGCACGCGAAGCGCGGCGAGGTGACCGTGTGCGAGATCGACCTTCGAGTTGGAGGGAAGTGGCGGTACGTCATGGTCACGCCCGACGGATTCGAGGTCGGCTTCCACGGCGAGTATCGGGAGATCGTCCCGGGCGAGCGGCTCGTCACCACCGAGACGTACGAAGGGCTGCCGGAGGGCGTGTCGGAAGAGGAGGGCTCGACCGTGAACACGGCGACCTTCACCGAGGTCGACGGACGGACGACCGTGACGCTGCTCATCCAGGCGGCGAACAAGGTCTCCCGCGACGCGATCATCGAGACGGGCATGGAGGACGGGCTGCAGGACGCGCTCGACCTCGCCGAGGAGGTCGCCGTCTCGCTCGCGTAGGCGCGAGCCTCGACCAAGCGCGGACAAGCCCCGCGGTGGCGGGGCTTGTCCGCTATGAGCGCCCTCGCTCAGTTCTCCCGCACTCTGATCCAGTCGGCTCGGAAGCGTGACTGAGGGCTTCTGCTACCGATGAGTTCCGCACCGCACACCGGTCCGACTCAGCAACAGCGATCGAGAAGGAGGACGAGATGGGGAAGTTGGTGGTCACCGAGTTCGTGTCGATCGACGGGGTGATGCAGGCTCCGGGCGGCGAAGACTTCAAGTACCCGGGATGGACGTTCGAGTTCGATCGCGGGGAGGACGGGAACCAGTTCAAGCTCGACGAGACGCTGGAGACCGACGCGCTCCTCGTCGGCCGGGTCACATACGAGAGCTTCGCCGGTGCCTGGCCGAATCGGGACGGCCCGTTCGCGGACAAGTTCAACAGCATGCCCAAGTACGTCGTCTCGTCGACCCTCGAGGATCCCGAATGGCACAACACGACGGTCCTCACGGGCGATGCCGTCGACGAGGCGAAGAAGCTCAAGGAGAGCATCGACGGGATCGTTCAGGTACCCGGGAGCCTCAGGCTCGTCCAGGCGCTCATCGAAGCCGACGTCGTCGACGAGTTGCACCTGATGGTCTTCCCCGTCGTACTCGGGACGGGATGGCGCCTGTTCGGCGAGACGAGCGAGAAATCGGACTGGCGGCTGCTCGAGGCGCATCCCGTCGGTCCCGACGGCGTGCTCGTGCTGACGTACGAGCGGCGCAGGTAGTCCCGAGCGCTCGGGTCAGGCGCCCGACATATGGAAAAAGCCCTGTTACCAGGGCTTTTTCGGTAGCAGGCCTGTAAGCCGGATTCTGTCGAGGGTGACCATCTCTCTTGGCGGTGTACCCGGCTCCTCGGCGGGCCGCGTCACAGGAGCCTGCTTCACCTTGCACCGGACGGGGTTTGGCGAGCCGGCCGTGTCGCCACGGCCGCTGGTGGGCTCTTACCCCACCGTTTCACCCTTACCGGCACGGTTACCCGGCACCGGCGGTCTCCTTTCTGTTCCACTTTCCGTCGGCTTTCGCCGCCTCGGCCCTCGCGCCGAGCGTCCTGCCCTGCGGTGTCCGGACTTTCCTCGAGCCGTCGCCGAAGCGAGAGCCCGCGGTCACCCGGCCTGCACGGCTGATGGTAACGCGATCTGCGCGATGCGTTCCTCGGACTCGGCCAGGATCGACCTGCACTCGGGACAGGCCATCGCCCCTCGCACGTGCAGGACGAACTCCCCGCAGACGAGGCACTCGAGGCTCACGCCACGGATGAGCGCGGCGAGCTCCTGGTCGAGCGAGCGGTTGAGCGGAGCGACGTCCATCAGAGGCTCCTGAACACTCCCGTCACCTTTCCGAGGATCTCGACGTGCTCGGGGTAGAGAGGCTCGAGCGCCGCGTTCTCGGGCTGGAGGCGGATGCGGCCGTCGCGCTCGCGGTGGAACGTCTTGACGGTCGCCTCGTCCGCCGACTCGTCGTCTCCGACGAGCGCGAC
The DNA here is from genome assembly GCA_963778725.1 of uncultured Gaiellaceae bacterium. Taxonomy (GTDB): domain Bacteria; phylum Actinomycetota; class Thermoleophilia; order Gaiellales; family Gaiellaceae; genus GMQP-bins7. Next base: position 47,428 of record CAVZVL010000016.1, on the reverse strand, counting down.
GACGATCTCGCCCGTGCGCGCGTCCGATCTGCTTGCGCACGACGACGATGTCGCCGTCGAGGATGCCCGCCTCGATCATCGACTCGCCCTTTACGCGAAGGAGGAAGTCGGCGTCGCGGCCGAGCGGCTCCGGGACTGCGATCTCGTCCTCGATCGCCTCCTCCGCGAGTAGCGGGCCGCCCGCAGCGATCTGGCCGACGAGCGGGAGCGTCGGGGCGCCGACGCTCGGGCGCCGGTGCCTGCTCGCGCTTCCGACCGACGAGCTCGATCGCGCGCGGCTTCGTCGGATCTCGTCGGAGCAGACCCGCGCGCTCGAGGTTCGCGAGATGGGCGTGGACGGTCGACGGCGAGGCGAGCCCGACGGCGTCGCCGATCTCACGGACGGTCGGCGGATAGCCGTGCTCGTCCACGTACTCGGCGAGGAACTGCCAGATCTCCTGTTGGCGTGTCGTCAGCATCGGGTCTCTCCAGTGGTCGGGGACGAACGTATGTTCGTCACTGGAGGGTAGATCCCTCCCCGGACGACGTCAAGTCGTCGGCCGGCGCCCGACGAAGGCCGCATGCTCGAGCTCGTACGGGTTCGTCGACCGTCGTGTCGACGAGCTCGAGCCCTGCCTCCTGCACCAGCCGCTCCCAAGTCGCGCGCGGGAAAGAGCCCGAGCACGTGGCGATCGTGGACGACGCGGAGCGTCCTCGCCGGGGCCCCGCGCGATGATCAGGTAGTCGACGTCGTACGTCGAGCCCGTCGCGGCGTGAGTCCACTCGAGGTAGCGAAGGCTGCGGCCGTCCTCGCCGTCGTGCCCGCCGTGATCGGTCTGCGGATTGAAGATCTCCGTCGTCGCGTCGGGCGTGAGGATCACGACGCCGCCGGGACGCACGTGCAGCCGCGGCTGTCTCGATGGCGGCGCGCGAGGTCGTCCTCGGTCGTCAGGTACGAGATCGCGTCGTGGACGAAGCACGACGTCGAACGTTCGGCCGAGGCGAAGCGTGCGCATGTCGCCCTCGAGGTGCTCGCACTCGGGGTTGAGCGTTCGGCTCAGCGCGAGCATCTCCGGCGAGACGTCCGTGAGCGTGCACTGGAAGCGCGCCTTCAGGTGGGACGCGTTGTTCCCGCCGCCCGAGCCGAGCTCGAGGAGCGTCGGCGTCTCGCCGATCGCGACGTCGTCGACGACGCGGCGGACGAACGCGGCCTCGTCCGCGTAATCGGACGGGTGCGTCAGCAGGTGGAACCACGGCGCGAGATCCGAGTACATGTGCACGCGGCCGAGAATGCACGAAAGGCGGCCGGAGCCGCCTTCCCGTCGCATGCGCTGGAGAGGACTTGAACCTCCACGGCCTAAGTGGCCACTAGGCCCTCAACCTAGCGCGTCTACCAATTCCGCCACCAGCGCGTGAGTGACCGATTCTAGAGAAGGTGGAACAGCACGATGGTGTTGATCCCGAACAGCGTGGCGACGACGACCGTCAGCCGCGTGAGGTTCCGCTCGACGACGTGCGTGCCGCCCTGCGAGTGCGGCGTGAACCCGAGCCCGCCCATGCCGGCTTCGCGTCCCGAGTGCATGAGGACGAGCGTGACGCACGACGGCGGCCAGGAGAACCTGGATGACGGCTGAGATCTGAAGCCAGGGCATGGGGGCGCCAGGGTCAGCACCGCCGGAGCGGCGTTACGCTCCCTCGGTGGCCGACGAGGCGCGCGAGCGCATCCAGAAGCTGCTCGTCACGGGCGACAACCGGCTGAAGCAGGGCGTCGCCGCCGGAGAAGGTGCGCGAGACCTACGAGGAGGCGCTCGTCGTCGCGCGGGAGGCCGGCCTCGAGGAGACGATCCGTCCGCTCGTCGAGGTCAGGCTCGCCGATCTGCGAGCGGCTCGCAGGAGGATCTGCCTCCACCCGACCCGCCTGCAGCCTGACGTCGTGAGCCTCGGCCGCCTTGCGGCCGGCGAGGTTCGGTCGGGAAGCGCCGCGGCCGCGGAGAGCGCCGACGCGAGCGCTCCTCGTCCAGCGGGATCGACGAGGACTCCCGCCTCGGGCGTCACGAACTCGGGCGGGCCGCCGACCGCGGTGGCGACGACCGATCGCGCGCACGCCATCGCCTCGAGCGTCGCGAGGCCGAACGGCTCCGACACGCTCGGCTGGCAGACGACGTCGGACGCCGTCGATCCACGTCGGCACGGCGTCGTGCTCGACGCGGCCGACGAGCCGGATTCCCGGCCGCGCCCTCGAGCGCCTCCCGGAGCGGCCCGTCGCCGACGAACGTGAGCGTCCCTTCGCCGCGCTGCTCGAACGCGCGCGCGAGGCGGAGCACGTTCTTCCGCTCGGAGAGCGTGCCGAGGCAGAGGAACGCCGTTCCCTGCGCCGCTCCAGCCGAGCTCGCGGCGCGCGGCCTCGGCATCGCGAGGTGCGAAGCGCTCGAGGTCGACGCCGCAGTCGACGACCTCCGTCTTGTCCGCGCCTCGGGAACGGCTGCTACGAGCTGCTCGCGCAGCCAGTCCGACACTGCGATCACCGTCGCGGCCCGCCGGACGACGTGTCGCGTCGCCGCGCGCACGCCGGGGATGACGCCGATGTTCGCGACGTCCTGGCCGTGCGCCGTGACGACGAGCGGCGCGTCGTCGCCAGCGAGCGCGGCGACGAGCCCGGCGGGGACGAGGAAGTGCGCGTAGACGACGTCGGGCCCGAAGCGCCGGGCGACGCGACTCGCATCCCGGAAGAGGCGCGAGGTGGCGCGCGCTTCCCGCCGCCGCGCGAGTCGACCACCGCGCGTTCGAGCTCGTGGCCCCGGGCGACGAGCTCGTGCTCGAGGTTCGCGACGAAGACCCCGAGGTCCGGGTCGTCGGGCCCCGGGTACATCTGGGAGACGAGGAGGATCCGCAGCCGCTCTACCCGCGCGTGACCTGCAGGATCCCGAGGCACATCTCGTCCGTCGTGCCCTCTCCCCAGAGGACGTAGCGCGGCGTCTTCGGGACGCCGTGCCCGCCGTGCGTGCGCTTGCGTGACGTCGTGGCGGCAGGTGACGCGCACGACGTCGCCGGGCTCCGCCTTCGACCGGGTTTGCGAGCGTGTACGCGTTCTGCCAGTGGAAGTCCCAGCGCGGGATGTCGAGGAGAACCTTCGCGCGCGGCGTGCCCGGGTTCAGCTCGAGCTTGATCGACGCGCCGAGCAGGTGCATGTGGCCGGCGGCGACGTAGATCGTCGTCGGCTCGGCGATGCGGCGGTCGCAGGTCGACACCGGGCTCGCGACTGGGTTCGCCGCGCTCCCGCGGCAGAGGATGAGCAGCCCGGCCGGCACGAATGCCGCGCTCGAGCCGTACTTCCGGGACGAGGTCGAAGAGCGCCTCGTTCCGGTCGCAGAGCCTGCCCGTGCTCGCCCTTCGCGCACGCGAGCTCGACCGGACCGGGCAGGAGCACCGTCTGGAGCGGGGTGAGGCTCGACGACGCGGGAGCGACCGTCAGGAGCGCGCGCGAGCGGTCCGGAGCGCGTCCGTTCAGGAGGTTGTAGTGCACCTGCATCACGATCTGGCTCCCGGCCGGAAGCGGGACGCCGGTGCCTTCGGGGAGGCGGTTCCCGCCCCAGCCCGGCGCCCAGGCCGCGACCCAGTTCGCGTTGTTCAGCGAGTCGGCGATGCCGGCGCCGTCGCCGGCAGGAAGCCCCGTACCGCCGAAGCACGACCAGCCCGGGCCGGCGTCGCCGGCGTCGAGCCTCTTCGCGCTCCGCGACCTGGCTCGGCGGGGACGCGGAAGAGGATCACGTGGTGGACGATCTTCGGCTGACCCGGGCTCGATGCGCGCCGAGGTCACGAATCCGTCGCTGCGACTGCTTCGGGTCGAGGAGGAAGCAGTGGTAGTCGTCCGTCACGCCCTTCGGCGCGGACGGCGTGTACGGCGCCGGCATCCGCAGGTCGAGGAGCGTCTCGCCCGTCCGCACCTCGGGTCCTCGCTGAGCTGCGGGCTGGCGCGCCGGGCCGTCGATCTTCGCCGCCGGCACGCGCCCAGGCGAGGATCGTCGCGCGCTGGCTGGGCGCTCAGGATCCTCGTCTCCTGTCCGACGTACGCCGGGGAGCGCTTGCCCGGGCGGCCACGGAGGCATGAGCCGCGCCTGTACCGCGGCGGCGATGACTGCGGAGCTCGCGGAGATCTGGTGCGCGGTCACGAGCGAGAACGGCGCGATGCCGCCGGGCCGGTGGCAGCCGGCGCACTTCTCGGCGATGACGGGAGCGACGTCTCGCGTGAAGCTCGGCGCCGCGGCCGGGGCTGCCGTCGCCCTCTCGCCATCGCGAGCGCCGCGAGCGGGACCGCGAGTGACGCGAGCGCCGCAGCGACGACGGCTATCCGGACGCCGCTACGCATGCTGGGCGTCATATGTACCCCAAAGCTCGCGGAGGGCGCCACAGATCTCGCCGACCGTGCAGCCGACGCGAAGCGCATCTCGCATGGGCGGAAGGAGGTTCGCGTCGGATTCTGCCGCGCGGCGGACCTCGGCGAGTGCCGTGGCGGCTTCGGCGCCGTCGCGCTCGGACGCGCACGCGCGCCGTGCGCTCGCGCTGGCGTCGCTCGATCTCGGGATCGACGTGCAGCAGCTCGACGGCCTCCGCCTCGTCCTCGGCGAACGCGTTGACGCCGACGACGACCCGCGCGCCCGACTCGACCTCGGTCTGGAAGCGGAACGCGGACGCCTCGATCTCGGCCTGGACGAATCCCTGCTCGATCGCCGCGACCGCGCCGCCCAGCTCGTCGATGCGCGCGATCAGCTCCGACGCGCGTTGCTCGAGCTCGTCGGTGAGCGCCTCGACGAAGTACGAGCCGCCGAACGGGTCGGCCGTGTCCGTCGTCCCCGCCTCGGCCGCGAGGATCTGCTGCGTGCGGAGCGCGATCCTCGCGGCGCGCTCGGTCGGGAGTGCGAGCGCCTCGTCGAAGGAGTTCGTGTGCAGCGACTGAGCGCCGCCGCGAGACCGCGGACAGCGCCTGGATCGCGACGCGGACGATGTTGTTCTCGGGCTGCTGCGCCGTCAGCGTCGAGCCGCCCGTCTGCGCGTGGAAGCGAAGCGCGAGCGCGCGCGGGTTGGTCGCGCCGAAGCGGTCGCGCATGATCCCGGCCCACAGCCGGCGCGCGGCCCGGAACTTCGCGACCTCCTGGAAGAAGTGGTTGTGGGCGTTGAAGAAGAACGACAGCCGCTCGCCGAACGCGTCCGGAGACAGGCCCGCGGCGATCGCGGCCTCGCAGTACGCGATGCCGTTCGCGAGCGTGAACGCGAGCTCCTGCGCCGCGCTCGCACCTGCCTCGCGGATGTGGTACCCGGAGATCGAGATCGTGTTGAACGACGGCAGGCGCTCGCGCGCAGTAGGCGAAGAGGTCGGTCGCGAGCCGCATCGACGGACGCGGCGGGAAGATGTAGTTCCCGCGCGCGACGTACTCCTTGAGCACGTCGTTCTGCACCGTTCCGCGCAGCTTCGCGCCCGGACACGCCCTGCCGCTCGGCGACGAGCTCGTACAGGAGCAGGAGCAGCGCCGCGGGCGCGTTGATCGTCATCGAGGTCGAGACCTCGGTCGAGCGGGATGCCGTCGAGCAGCACCTCCATGTCGGCGAGCGAGTCGATCGCGACGCCCGTCCGGCCGACCTCACCGTCGGCGAGGGGGTCGTCCGAGTCGTAGCCGAGCTGCGTCGGCAGGTCGAAGGCGACCGAGAGACCCGTCTGGCCGCGCGTCGAGGAGGTAGCGGAACCGCGCGTTGGTCTCCTCGGCCGAGCCGTAGCCCGCGTACTGGCGGATCGTCCACGGGCGGCCGCGATACATGGTCTCGTAGGGGCCGCGCGTGAAGGGGAACTCGCCCGGGCGCTCGAGCTCACGGGCCGGCGCGTCGGCGGACGTGTAGACGGGCTTGATCTCGATGCCGGAGTCGGTCAGCCGGCGGTCGTCGGCGCTCGCCATGCGCGGATCGTACGTCGGGGCGTCGGGAGGGTTCTCAGATGACGCCGCCGGCCCGCTCGATCGCGTCGAGCGCGATCCGGCGGCCGGTCTCGATGTGCTCTCGGATCGCCTGTTGCGCGGCGCGAATGTCGCCGGCGGCGAAGGCCTCGACGATGTTCCTGTGCTCGGTGACGAGGTTGTTGTGGCCTTCGACGTGCCCGCCGCGGATGACCTGCATCATCAGGTTCACGGACAGCTCGCGGTAGAAGCGCGACAGGAGCGCGTTCCCGGCGAGGTCGATCTGGTACTCGTGGAATGCAGCGTTCGCCGTGTCCCACTGCTCGTGCGAGATCGCCGCGTCCGTCGCCTCGAGCGCATCGCCAAAGCCCGCGACGACCGCGTCGTCGAGCCCGGGGATCGCCTGCTCGGCGGCGAGGAGCTCGAGGGCGAGGCGCACGTCGTAGCCTTCCGCAACCGCCCGAGCGGTGACCGGTGCGACGTAGTAGCCACGGCGCGGCTGAACGGTGAGGAGACCCTCGGACACGAGTCGTGTCAGCGCGTGATGGACGGGGCTGCGCGACACGCCGAGCTCGGCCGCGAGGACGTGGAGGCTCAGCTTCGCGCCGGCGGGCTCCTGCCGCGTCAGGACACGGGTTCGCAGCTCCCCGTACACCCGCTCGTTGAGGTTCGAGGTGGTCAGCGTCCCGGACATGTGCGGGACCTAACATGTCAGAGGCGTTCGAGGCAACCGGCGGCTACGCTCCTCGCGATGAACGTCCAGGTCAGGTTGTTCGCAGGGCTTCGCGAGCGCGCGGGAAGAGGGGCGCTCGAGATCGAGGTCGCCGACGGCGCGACGGTCGGTGACGTCTGGCCGTTGCTCGAGCTTGGAGCCGAGCCTCGAGGACTGCTCTACGCGCGAAACCGGACGTACGTCGAGCGCTCCGAGGCGCTCCGCGCGGGCGACGAGGTCGCCTTCATCCCACCCGTCTCGGGTGGCGACTTCCTGCTTTCGGCCGATCCGCTCTCGGTGGAGAACGTCGTCTCAGAGGTGCGAGACGACTCGGCCGGAGCGATCGCGACGTTCGTCGGGACGACGCGGTCGCACTCGCGGGGACGCGACGTGCTCCACCTCGAGTACGAGGCGTACGAGGGTATGGCCGAGCAGGTCATGTCCGACCTCGCGGGCGAGCTCACCCGTCGCCACGACCTGTGCAAGGTCGCGATCCACCATCGCGTCGGCCGGGTCGACATCGGCGGGACGAGCGTCGTCATCGCGGTCTCGGCGGCGCACCGCGCGGCCGCGCTCGCGGCGTGCGCGGAGGCGATCGAGGAGTTGAAGGTCTCGGTCCCGCTCTGGAAGAAAGAGACGTACGTGGGAGGCGAGGAATGGATCGGCCAGGGGTCGTAGACCGCGACCACGATCCGCAGTACGAGCCGACGGAGGCGCCGGAGGCCCCGACGTTCCCGACGGTCGGACCCGACGCACGACGGCGACCGCGGCTACGAGCCCATCAAGCCGACGTCCGGGCTCCGCGAGCTCGTCCGGAAGATCACGGCTCCGCTCGTCGGGCTGGGCCTGCTCGTCGTGAAGTTCGGAGGCTTCCTCCTCAAGTTCAAGGTGTTCACGACCGGTGCGTCGATGCTCGTCTCGATCGCGGCCTACACGTGGATCTGGGGCCTTCCGTTCGCGATCGGGTTCGTTCTCCTGATCCTCGTCCACGAGCTCGGCCACGTCCTCGAGCTGCGGCGTCAGGGCGTGCAGGCGAGCGCCCCGCTCTTCATCCCGTTCCTCGGCGCGGTGATCGGGATGCGCGAGCTCCCCGACGACGCCTGGAAGGAGGCGAAGGTCGCACTCGCCGGCCCGATCCTCGGCTCGGTCGGCGCGGCCGTGTTCTGGGTCGCGGGCGAGGCGACCGGCTCCGAGCTCCTCGTCGCGCTCGCGTTCGTCGGCTTCTTCCTCAACCTCTTCAACCTGATCCCGATCGTGCCGCTCGACGGCGGCCGGGCGGCCGGGGCTCTGCATCCGGCGCTCTGGTTCGTCGGGCTGCTGATGATGGTCGGGCTCGTCGTCGTCCAGCCGAACCCGCTCCTCTTCGTGATCGTCATCCTCGGCGGCCTGGATCTCTGGAACCGCTGGCGTGCGCGCGGCGACGCGGGTGACTACTACCGGCTGACCGTGGCGCAGCGAGTGAGCGTCGCCGTCGTGTACCTCGGCCTCGTCGCCGCGCTCGGCGTGGCGATGTCCGTGACGCACGTCGAGCGCACCTTCTGATGGCCAACTCCGCCGGAGCTCCCGCGCCGGATCTTCCGGCGAAGCGCCGAGCCGCTCGCCGCCGACGTCTCGCTCATCGCGTCCGAGTTCCTCGCAGGGTTCCAGGCCGTCGAGAAGATCGACCGGCCGGCCGTGTCGATCTTCGGATCGGCGCGCATCGCGGAGGGAACGCCGACGTACGAGCAGGCGCGCGCGACCGGCCGCGCGTTCGCCGAGGCCGGGTTCGCGGTCGTCACCGGCGGCGGGCCTGGCGTCATGGAGGCTGCGAACCGCGGCTGCAAGGAGGGCGGCGGCCTCTCCGTCGGGTTCAACATCGCGCTGCCCTTCGAGCAGAGGACCGAACCGCTGGTGCGATCTCGCGCTCACGTTCGACCACTTCCACGTGCGGAAGGTGATGTTCGTGAAGGCCGCCGAGGGCTTCGTGATCTTCCCGGGCGGATTCGGCACGCAGGACGAGCTGTGGGAGGCGCTCACGCTGCGGCAGACGGGAAGATCGGCGACTTCCCGATCGTCCTCTTCGACTCCGACTACTGGGACGAGATGCTCGACTGGGTGCGCGACGAGATGCTCGACGACGGGCTGATCTCGCCCGACGACTACGCCGGCATGCTTCGCGCCGACCACCCCGAGGGCGCCGTCGAGCTCGTCGTGTCGCTCTACGACAAGCGCGTCGCCGAGGGCTCCGCGTGAGCCTGGACGCGGCCTTGTCGGCCGTCCGCGAGCGCGCCGACGCTCGAGCCGAAGGTCGGGCTCGTGCTCGGAAGCGGGCTCGGCGGCCTCGTGGATGAGCTCGAAGACCGCGTCGAGATCCCGTACTCGGAGATTCCGGGCTGGCCCGTGGCGACCGCGGTCGGGCACGCCGGCGTGCTCGTGCTCGGCACGTTCGCGAGACGTGCCGGTCGCGGCGATGGTCGGCCGTGCGCACCTGTACGAGGGCGTCCCTGCCGACCGGGTCGCGTTCGGCGTGCGTGTGCTCGGCCGGCTCGGCATCCGCTCGCTCGTCGTGACGAACGCCGCCGGCGGGATCAACCCGGACTTCGCCCCCGGGCAGCTCGTCCTCATCTCCGATCACGTGAACCTGCAGGGCGCCTCCGCGCTCGTCGGCCCGAACGACGAGTCGCTCGGGCCGCGCTTCCCGGACATGAGCGACGCCTACGACCCGGCGCTCCGCGCCAGCGCACGGGAGGCGGCCGCTCGTCTCGGCATCGACGCTCCGGGAGGGCGTCTACGCGGCGTGGCTCGGCCCGCAGTTCGAGACACCGGCAGAGATCCGGTTCATGCGTGCCGTCGGCGGCGACCTCGCGGGGATGTCCACGGTGCAGGAGGTGATCGCGGCGCAGACACATGGGCATCCGCGTCCTCGGCATCTCGGTCGTCACGAACATCGCGGCGGGCGTCTCGTCCGAGAAGATCGATCACGAGGCCGTGCTCGAGGTCGGAGCGCGCGCGGCCGGTGTCGCTGACCGCACTCGTGCGCGAGCTCGTTCCTACACTCTCCGCGTGAAGCTCCGAGACCTCCCTCGGTGGACGAGCTCGCTCGCGACGAGCGGCTCGCGTCGGAGCCGCGCGAGCTCGCCGTGGCGGCGGCTCGTGTCGTCGCTCGAGCACGCGAGGGAGCGAGATCACGCGCAGGAGGCGATCCGGGCCCGCTCGTCGACGCGACCGTCGCGGAGCTCGCGCGGCGCGCGCGCGCCGTCGCTCCGGCGCGTCCTCAATGCGACGGGCGTTCTCGTCCACACGAACCTCGGTCGCGCGCCGCTCGCGCGACGCCGCGCTCGCGCGCGTCGTCGAGGTTGGCGGGCGGCTACTCGAACCTCGAGTACGACCTCGAGCGAGGAGAGCGCGGCTCGCGCCAGGATCATCTCGCAGCGCTGCTCGCGCGGCTGACGGGCGCCGAGGCTGCGCTCGTCGTCAACAACAACGCCGCCGCCGTCCTCCTCGCGCTCGCCGCGCTCGCGGAGGGGCGCGAGGTCGTCGTCTCGCGCGGGGAGCTGATCGAGATCGGCGACGGCTTCCGGATCCCCGATGTCCTCGCGCGCTCGGGCGCACGCCTCGTCGAGGTCGGAACGACGAACCGCACGCGCGCGTCCGACTACGAGCGCGCGATCGGCCCCGACACGGCCGTCCTGCTCCGTGTGCACCAGTCGAACTTCCGCGTCGTCGGGTTCTCCGAGCGACCGCGGCTGAGCCGAGCTCGCCGCCGTCGCACGACGCGCACGAGATCCCGCTCGTCGACGACCTCGGCTCGGGCGCGCTCGCGCCGTGGGCGACGAGCCGACCCCGGCCGAGAGCCTCCGCGCCGGCGCCGACCTCGTGTGCTTCTCCGGCGACAAGCTTCTCGGCGGTCCGCAGGCCGGCGTCGTCGTCGGCCGCGCCGACCTCGTCGAGCGGCTCCGCCGCCATCCGCTGCAGCGCGCGCTTCGCGCGGACAAGCTGACGCTCGCCGCGCTCGAGGGGACGCTCGCGCTCGCGCTCGATCCCGCCGACGCGCGACGAGATTCCGGTTCTGCGGATGCTCCACGAGCCGATCGAGCGCGTTCGCGAGCGCGCGGAGCGTCTCGCCGGGCTCGTCGGCGGCGAGGTGGAGGAGACGGTCGCGCGCGTCGGGGGAGGGGCGCTCCCGCTCGCGGAGCATCCCGAGCGCGGCGTGCGCGGTCGAGGAGGGCTCGCCGAGCCGCTGCGCCTCGGCGAGCCGCCGGTGATCGCCGTCGTCCGCGACGGCCGCACGCTCCTCGACTGCCGCACGCTCACGGACGCCGAGGTCGACGAGGTCGCCGCGGCGGTGCTCGCCGCCCGATGACCGTCGTCGAGGTCGAGGTCCCGGCCGAGCGCTCTCGCACTCTGCGAGCGTCGTCCTCGCGTGACCTGCCCGAGTGGTTCGGGATCGAGGAGGTCGACCGCTGCTTACATCCGCGACGTCGCCGAGCTCCCGACCTTCGCGGTCGACGGCGACGGGCTGCTCTCGCTGAAGCTGCACACGTCGCACGCCGCCGAGCTCTACGTCATGGGTGTGCGCCGGGAGCGCCACGGACAGGGCCTCGGTACCGCGCTGGTCGCAGCCGCCGAGGCGTACCTCCGCGAGCGCGGGATCGAGTACCTGCAGGTGAAGACGCTCGGGCCGTCGCACCCCGACGAGGGCTACGAGCGAACGCGGCGCTTCTACGAAGCGCGTGGGTTCGTCCCGCTCGAAGAGATCCACGGCCTCTGGGAGCACAACCCGTGCCTCGTGATGGTCAAGCGCCTCTGATGCCCCTGACCGTCGGAACCGCCGGGTCACATCGACCACGGCAAGACCTGGCTCGTCCGGGCGCTGACGGGCAAGGACACGGATCGCCTCCCCGAGGAGCAGCGCCGCGGGATCTCGATCGACCTCGGGTACGCGCCGCTCGAGCTCGCTGACGGGCGACGCTTGTCGGTCGTCGACGTTCCCGGCCACGAGCGCTTCGTGCGCACGATGGTTGCGGGCGCGACGGGCATCGACCTCTTCCTGCTCGTGATCGACGCGGGCGAGGGCGCGCGCCCGCAGACGCGCGAGCACCTCGCGATCCTCCGGCTGCTCGGAATCGAGAGCGGGGTCGTCGCGCTGACGAAGGTCGACGCGGTCGACTGCCGAGGCCGTCGATCTCGCCGGAGGACGAGGCGCGCGAGCTCGTGCCGGACGCGGAGGTCGTGCGTGTGAGCGCGAAGACGGGCGAAGGGCTCGACGAGCTCCGCGCGGCGCTCGCGCGGATCGCCGCCTCGGTCGAGCGCGCGCGTGCCGACGCGCCGACGCGGCTGTACGTCGACCGCTCGTTCTCGATCGCCGGCTTCGGCACGGTCGTGACGGGGACGCTCTGGTCGGGCTCGATCGGCAGCCGGAGACCGGCTCCGGCTCGAGCCTTCGGGCCGCGACGTGCGCGTCCGCAGCGTCCAGGTGCACGACGAGGACGTCGATCGCGCGGAGCCGGGACAGCGGGTCGCGGTCAGCCTTCCCGGCGTCGAGCGCGGAGACGTGTCTCGAGGCGAGGCGCTCGTCGCGCCGGGTGCGTACCCGACCTCGTATCGCCTCGACGTGATGCCTCGACGAGATCGAGCCGATCGAGGACAACGCGCGACTCGTGCGTCCACGTCGGCACGGCACACGTCCCCGCGCGGGTCGTCCGCGTCGGCTCGCGCTTCGCGCAGCTTCGGCTCGACGCGCCGGTCGTCGCGGCCCGCGGCGACCGCGTGATCCTCCGCGGCGAGACGACGCGTCGGCGGCGGCAGCGTGCTCGACCCCGCGCCCCCCCGGCACCGCGACGACGAGCCGCATGGAGCTCCTCGCGCGTGGCGACGTCGCGGCGACGGTGCACGCGCCGGTTCGCGTCGGAGTCGCTGCGCCACGTGCTCGACGGCGAGCCGCACGGAGTCGAGCGCGCAGGCCCGTGGGTCTTCTCGTCCGCCTGGCTGGCCGAGCTCGAGGCGGACATTCGGCGCCCGCATCGCGGCCGCCGACCCGATCGACCCGGGCGTCCCGCTCCCGCCGAAGCCTGGGCGCCGGACGTCGTGCCGCTCCTGCCGTTCGAGCGGCGCGGGTCGAGGCTCTATCTCCCGGGGCGGTCCGCGACGCTCGACGGCCGGGCGGCGGAGGCCGCAGCACTCGAGGCGGAGCTGCTCGCGAGTGCGGGTGTTCGTGCGACGAAGGTCGAGGACGACGAGCTCGCGCGCTTCCTCGAGAGCGAGCGGGCGCCTCGTGCGGCTCGGCGACGGCTACGCCATCGGCGCGGACGCGTTCGAGGTCGCGACGGACGTCGCTCGTGACCGAGTGCCGCGCCGAGGGCGGCATCACGCTCGCGCGCTTCCGCGACCTCGTCGGCACGGGCCGCCGCGACGCGCAGCTGCTCCTCGAGCGGCTCGATGCGGACGGCGTCACGCGCCGCGTCGGGCGAGCGCCGTGTGCTCCGTCGGGCGGCGCGAGTGTCGTCAGCGCTGATCAGCGCGCCCACTCGGGCTCGTCCTCGATCCCGACTCCGTCCGCGACGCGAGTGACGTAGTTGAAGTAGCCGATCACCTGGATCGCGTCCGAGATCGTCCGTGTCGCGAGGCCCTGTGCGCGGAAGCGCGTCGACGTCGCCCTGCTCGACTCTCGGCGGCGGCGTGCGTCAGCTTCACCGCGAAGTCGCAGAGCGCTCGCTCGCGCGGCGAGAGGTCGGCCTTGCGGTAGTCGTGCTGCGCGTGCTCGCGCGGTCTCGTCGTCTGCGCCCTCGGCACGGAGGTCGTCGGCGTGCGCCGCCGTTCAGTAGTGACAGCTCTGCGCCGACGAGGTGACCGTCGCGAGGAGCTCCCGCTCGCGCCGCGAGAGCCCCGACTCGCCGAACATGATCTCCCTGTAGAGCTCGATCGACGCGCGCAGGACGCGCGGATTGCGGCTCATCGCCTTGAGGATGTTGAAGACCTTGCCCGCCCGCTCGATGCGCGGCGTCGTACTCCTCCTTCAGGAGGCCGTCGGCCTCGTCCCTCGTCGATCAGCCGGATGTGCGGCACGTCAGCGCGTCTGCGGGAAGCCGAGGTCGACCTTGCTCGTCGCCGGGTCGGGCCAGCGGCTCGTGATCGCCTTCGTCCGCGTGTAGAAGTCGATGCCCTCGGGCCCGTAGATGTGCCGGTCACCGAAGAGGCTCGACTTCCAGCCGCCGAACGAGTAGTACGCGACCGGCACCGGGATCGGGACGTTGATGCCGACCATGCCGACGTTCACGTCGAACTGGAACTGCCGCGCGACGCCGCCGTCGCGCGTGAAGATCGCGACGCCGTTGCCGTACGGGTTCTCGTTCACCAGCCGGAGCGCCTCGTCGTACGTCTTCACGCGGACGACGGAGAGCACCGGCCCGAAGATCTCGTCGCGATACGCGTCCATCTCGGGCGTCACGTCGTCGAGCAGCGAGACGCCGAGGAAGAAGCCGCCGTTGTCCGGCGCCGTCTCGCGGCCGTCGGCGACGAGCGTCGCGCCCTGGGCGGGTCCGCGAGTCGAGGTAGGACGCGACCTTGTCGCGGTGCTCGCGCGTGACGAGCGGGCCCATCTCGGAGGACGGGTCGAGGCCGTCGCCGACCTTGACCTTGGGCAGTCGATCCTTGATCGCGCTCACGAGCTCGTCGCCGGCGTCGCCGACCGCGACGACGACCGAGATCGCCATGCAGCGCTCGCCCGCCGAGCCGTAGCCGGCGCTCACGGCGGCGTCCGCTGCCATGTCGATGTCGGCGTCGGGGAGGACGATCATGTGGTTCTTCGCGCCGCCGAGCGCCTGCACGCGCTTCCCTGCCTTCGTTCCGGTCTCGTAGACGTAGCGCGCGATCGGCGTCGAGCCGACGAAGGAGACGGCCGCGATGCCCGGGTGCTCGAGGATCGCGTCGACGGCGACCTTGTCGCCCTGCACGACGTTGAAGACGCCGTCGGGGAGCCCTGCCTCCTTGAGGATCTCCGCGGTCAGGATCGACGCGGACGGGTCCTTCTCGGATGGCTTGAGGATGAACGTGTTCCCGCACGCGATCGCGGGCGCCCACATCCACATGGGCACCATTGCGGGGAAGTTGAACGGCGTGATCCCGGCGACGACCCCGAGCGGCTGTCGGATCGAGTACACGTCGATCCCGGTCGAGACCTGCTCCGAGTACTCGCCCTTCAGGAGCTCCGGGATCCCGCAGACGTACTCGATCACCTCGATCCCGCGCTGCACCTCGCCGAGCGCGTCGGAGAGCACCTTGCCGTGCTCGGCGGTCAGTAGCCGCGCGAGATCCTCGCGGTGCTCGTCGAGGAGCTGGTAGATGCGGAAGAAGAGCTCGGCGCGCTTCGAGAGCGACCAGTGGCGCCAGGTCGTGTGCGCCTCCGTCGCAGTTGCGACTGCGCGGTCGATGTCTTCGACCGACGCGAACGTCGACCTCGCCGGTCTGCTCGCCCGTCGCCGGGTTGAAGACGGGCCCCGTGCGGCCCGAGTCGCCGCGGATCGCCTCTCCGCCGATCCAGTGCCCGATCGTCCGTAGGTCCGTCGTCACCGCTGCGTTCATGTCTTCCTCCGCTCCCGTCGAATCTCGCCCAAGCGTACCGCTCTGTCAGACGGCGATGACCAGGCTTGCGAGGTCACGCGGGTAGTACGTGAGAACCTCGATCCCGTCATCCGTCACGAGCACCGTGTCGGAGTGCCGGAAGCCGCCGAGGTCAGGCGAGTAGAGGCCGGGCTCGACCGTGAACACCATGCCTGGGCGGATCTCCGTGCGGTCGCCGGAGTCGAGGAACGGGCCTTCGTGGTAACGCAGCCCGATCGCATGCCCGGTGTGGTGGCGCCAGTACGGCCAGAGCGCGTGCTCGTCGAAGTAGCCGCGAACGGTCGTGTCCACGTCCGAGCAAAGCGACCCTGGCCGGATCGCGTCGATGGCGATGTCCTGGAGCTCGACCATGTGCGCGAACATCCGCTCCTGCTCGGCGGTCGGCTCGCCGATGAACATCGTCCGCTCGAGCTCGGAGAGGTAGCCCCAGACCGGCGCGCTCGCGCCCGTGACGAGCACGTCGCCCAACTGGAATACGAGGTTCCCGGCGAGCGCGTGCGGGATGGCCGCGTTGCGGCCGATCTGGCCGCGATACCCGGCCGATGCCCCGCTCTCGACGAAGCTCTGCGCGCGGTAGATCTCGCCGATCGCATCGAGCATCGCGAACGTCGCCTCGTTGCTCGCCCGCTGTGAGACCTCGGTCTCCGTGGCGCCGACCCGCGTGTAGCGCTGCAGGAGTCGATGGGCGAGGTTCGCCCAGCGGATGCTCTCCCGGATGAGCGCGATCTCCGCCGCCGACTTGACCGCCATCTGGCGTTCGATCTGCTCGACGACGCGCACGACCGTCGCGCCCGAGAGCTCGGACAGCGTCGGGCCGCGATAGCCGAGGATCCACGGGTAGCCGTCCTGGTCTGCGCCGATGGTTCCCGTCAGACCGGATTCCGCGAGCGTGCGCGCGAGGACATCCTCCGCACGCGGGTCGCCCGGGTACTCGAGGTAGTGCTCGACCCGATCGAGCGTCGACTTGGACTCGGCGTGCTCGACCTCGAGCCGCGGCACGACGAGCGTGCGCGTGCCGTCGGAGCCCAGGACGAATGCGACGGGGCGCTCGGTCGGCACGAAGGCGAATCCGGCGTAGTAGAGGACGTAGTAGGGGTCGAAGAGCACGACCCCCGCCAGGCCCGCCGCGTGCGCCTCTGCGAGCAGGGTCTCGCAACGAGCGGCGTGCTCCTCGTGCGTAATGGCGATCGACGTGAGCACCGTTGCAGCCTAGTGATGCCGAGGGTGGGGGAGGATTCGGCCGCGAAGCGTTCTACATTCAGCGCATGACCATGAAGAACTTCTTGGTGGCGCTGGCCATCACCGCAGTCTTCCTCGGGATCCTGCTGCTCGCCGGCACGGCTCAGAACGGCGGCTGTCTCCCGTGGAAGGAGAAGGTCGTGGTCGGCGGCAACGGCCCGTTCTCGGAGGACCGGGGCACGAAGATCTGCAAGTGACCGCCGAGCGGAGCGGCGCCGGAGTCGAACCGACCGAGCCGTGGGCTACACGACCGCACGAGTTTTGAAGACTCGCTGGGCCACCGGGCCCATGCCGCTCCGAGCGGCAGGCTAGCCGGGTTTCTCGCGGCGCGGCCGCCGCGATACGCTCGCGCGCGTGAGACGGGCCGGGATCGTCGCGGCCGGGATCGTCGGCGTCCTCGTGATCGCCGGCGTCGGCGCCTGGATCGCGCTCTTTCGCGACACGGCCGAGCCGGTCACCGTCGGTGAGGCGGTCACGAGCTTCCGCACCGACACCGAGACGACACCCGCGGCCGCGTCGCCGATTCCGCCGGGCGTCTACGTCTACGCGACCAGGGGCTACGAGAAGACGGACGCGTTGACGGGCGTCATGCACCGCTATCCGCGCCGCTCGACGATCACCGTGACGGCCGCGCACTGCGGTCTGAGTCTCACGTGGCGCGTGCTGAAGGGGCGGTCGACCGAGTGGACGTTCTGCGTCACCGGTGACGGCTGGGAGCTCCGGACGCAGGACGAGCGGCACACCTTCTTCGGCAGAACCGAGACGACGACATACACCTGCGAGAACACGCCGATCAGGCCGGTCGACGCCGCGGTCAGATCCTGGCCCGTGTCCTGCACGACGGGCAACGCCACCGAGACCGGGGTTGCCAGAGTCGTGCCGGGCGCCATCCTCCGCGTCGGGGACACGCTGTTTCCGGTGCGGCACGTGCGCAAGGTGACCGCGTTCACCGGATCGATCCGCGGCTCGTCGCGCTACGACTTCTGGTTCCAGGCGCGAGACCAGCTGCCGCCGGCGAGGATCGTGATGATCAGCCGCACGACGAACGACTCGCCCGTCGGCGACGTCCACTACGAGGAGGATGTGACGCTCGTCCTCGCGTCGTCGAAGCCCAGGCGGTGAGGGTGCGGCGTCGTCTCGCTGAGCTCCGGCTCGCGCCGGACGGGAAGCCCCGGCCCGATGCGCCCTTCGGGCAGGGCCCGCTCGCCGCGCGCGTGCTGCGAACGGCGATCGGCGGCGCGAGCGCGACGGGGGGAAACCTCCCGGCGCACGTGGTGCACCGCCTGGCCGCGGTCGGCGCGACCCTGGAATGGGCGTTGCGGCCGGCCAAGCGCAAGCGGCTGGCCGAGAACCTCTGCCATGCTCTCGGGCTGCCGCCCGAGCATCCGGCCGTGCGCGAGCTCGTACGGCGCGAGGTGCGCAACGAGGCCGCGCGCTCCGCGGACTTCCTGTGGGCGCTCGCCCACCCGGACGAGCTGCGCGCGACGACGCGCGTCCAGGGCCGCGAGCACATCGAGGCGGCGCTCGCCGCGGGAAGAGGGGCCCTGCTCGTCTCGACGCACGTCGGCGGCTGGGAGGTGGCGACCGCGCTTCCGAACGAGGTGGTACCGGTGCGGACGACGGCGATCGTCACCGACGACTGGCTGGCCTGGGCGGTCGAGGGTCTCCGCGTCCGGGCCGGGCTCGGGATCATGTACGACTCCGAGCCGGTGTCGAAGGCTGCGCGGCTGCTGCGCGACGGCGAGGCGATCCTCGTGCTCGGGGACTACGCGAAGGAGGGGATGCGGACGTACCCGGTGCGGCTGCTCGACGCGGTGGCGGAGCTCCCCGCTGGGCCGGTCTCGCTCGCGCGCCTGTGCGGGACGCCGATCGTTCCGTTCAGCGTGCTCCCGGACGCGCCGCGGCGCTGGCGTGTGGAGATCGAGGCGCCGCTCTGGCCGCCCGCCCGCGAGTCGGGAGAGGCCGGCGAGCGCGCGGTGCTCCAGGAGCTCGCGGACCACTGGAGCGTCACGCTGCGAGACCATGCCGAGCACTGGGCCGCGGTGTATCCGATGACGTGGCGGGCCGCGTGAGGCGGTTCTCGCTGCGGCGCGAGGTCGCCCTCGGTCTCGGGGTCTACGCGCTCTATCTGCTCGTGGGTCGTTACGTCCTTCGCCGCAGGGGCCGCGAGCGAGCAGCCTCGAACGCCGCGCGGATCTTCGCGCTCGAGGAGCGACTCGGCGTGCACGTCGAGCCTGCCGTCCAGCGGGCTCTCCTGCGCTACCCGCGCCTCGTCCACGGCCTGAACGTCGGCTACGGCCTCTTCAACGTCACCCTCACGGTCGGCTGGCTCGTCCTCCTCTACCGCCGCCGAGATGCGAGCTACCACCGCTTCCGACGCGCATGCCTCCTCGCGCACGTCGGTGCTCAGCCGGTCTTTCTCCTGCTCCCGACGGCCCCGCCGCGGGTGTCGGAGGGGTTCGTCGACACGATGTCGGAGGTCAGTGGGCTGGATCTCGAGCATCCCTTCCTCCTGCGCTTCTACAACCCGATCGCGGCGATGCCGAGCCTGCACGTCGCGTTCGCGATCGTGACCGGGGCGGAGATCGCAGGGCGCAGCGACTCGCGGCTCGTGAAGGCGGCCGCGCACTCCTACGCGCCGCTCGTCGCGACGGTCGTCGCCGGGACCGGAAACCACTACGTCCTCGATGCGGTCGGCGGCGCGGTTCTGGGAGTGGCCGCGAGGCAGCATCGCGTGAGCGAGCCGGCACACCAGCCCGCGCGCCCGACGCCGCGTGCGTGGCAGGTCGCGGCCGGTGTCGCCGCTGCCGTTCTCCTCGTCGTCGGCGTCGGCCTTCTCATCGCGCGAGCCGCAGGCTTCGCGGAGGTGCGTGACGCGATCGAGCGGGCCGACTCCAGCTGGTTTGCCGTCTGCCTCGCGTCGCAGGTGCTCGCGCTCGGCGCCTACGCCGACGTCTTTCGCGGCGCGTTTCGGTGGCGCGCCGGCCCGGATCCGGGCTTCCGGCTGAGCGCCGAGGTCATGCTTGCGAGCATCGGGGCGACGAGGGTGTTCGCTGCCGGCGGCATCGGCGCGATCGCTGCGACGTACTGGTGCTTCCGGCGCGCACGGTTCTCGGCCGACGATGCGCTCGTGCGTGTGCTCGGGTTCAACACGCTCCTCTACGTCCCGTTCGCGCTCGGAGCGTGGACGTCGGCGCTGCTCGCCGCGACCGGAGTGTGGGGAGACGAGTCCCTCGCAGTGACCCTCCCGTGGCTCCTGCTGGTGCCGTTCTGCTTCCTCGCGGCCGCGTACGTCACGCAGCCCGGACGCGTGGAGCGGCTCACGGACACCGGTGGAGCGTTCGCCCGGCGCGCCCTCGCCTACGCGATCGCGGGCACAGCCTGGGTCCGCGAGGTCCTGCCCGACCGCGCGGCGAGGCGACTGGTCGCGTCCAGCGCCCTCTACTGGGTCGGAAACGCCGTGTGCCTGTGGGCTGCGCTGCGCTCGGTCGGCGAGACGCTGCCCCTCCCGGAACTCGTCCTCGCGTTCGTCGTCGGGCAGGCCGCGATGCTGCTTCCGCTGCCGCTCGGCGGCGTCGGCGGCGTCGACGCGGCGATGACGTACGCGCTGACCGCAGTGGGCGTGCCGCTCGCACCGGCGCTCGTCGCCGTGGGCGTGTACCGCCTCTTCGCATTCTGGGCGCCGACGCTTCCCGCACTCGCCGCTCTCGTCCTGCTCCCGCATGCCGGCAGCCGGCTGCAGCAAGTGCGCGCACGAGCCGTCCGTAACATGAAGCGCATGCGGCTCCTCGTGCTCGTGGCGGTCGTCGCGCTCGCCCTCGCTGCGACCGCGACCGCTGCGCATGAACCCCGTGCGGGCGTCGATGACGACGACGTCGACGCAGCCCCTCGTCGACACTCCGTGGCGCTACACGATCGTCGTGAAGGATCGTGCGGGTAAGCCGCTTGCCGCGAAGGCGCGCCTGCAGATCCTCGTCGGCACGCTCGTGGTCGGATGCTGGAAGCAGACGGCCATCGTCCAGTGCTCCGGCGCCAATGCCGGCACGTGGATCCCGTTCAAGGGAAAGCGCACCGGGGTCATCACATGGCCGGCGCAGTCGGCCGGGGTGAAGCTCACCTTCCAGGCGACGGTCGTCGCGGCCGGGAGGTCACTGAAGCTCCGCGCGCCGGTGACCGTGCACCTTCCCTGATCTGCGCAAGACCCGAATCCGCTGATGCGCGGATTTCCGGTCGCGCGACGTCAAGGACGCTCGCCCGCCAGGGCCAGGGCGCCGCGGCCGATGCTCAGCGGCCGGAGCGCCACGACGTGAAGTCGTAGTGCTCTTCGAGCCGGTCGAGCACCTTCTGTGCGATGAGGTCGCCGGCCGGTCGCTCGAAGTGGACGCCGTCGTCGGCGCGCATCTTCACGAGCTTGCCGGTCGAGTCCTCGAGGTACTGCGCGTAGCCGCCGTTGTCGCCGGCGAAGAAGAAGTAGGTGTCGAGGTACGAGACCCGTCCCTCGCGCTTCGCAGCCTCGGCCTCGACGATCGAGTTGATGACGTCGAAGCGTTGTGTCTGGTCGCTGTCACGCGTGATCGGCAGGCCGACCCAGACGAGGTACCCGCCGTTTCGCGTCACGGTGTCCATGACGGTGGCGACGCGTCGCCGGTACTCGGCCCGCCAGCTCGGGCTGCCGAACGTTCCGACCTCCCGGTCCTCCGGAACCCCGGTCATGAAGTTGTGGTCGTCGTTCCCTCCGAACATGAGCACGACGGCGCGTGGCTTGTCCTGCTCCATCACGGTGCTCACGCGTGTGAACCAGTTGAAGACGTCGGGTCGCTCGAGCCCGCTCGCGATCCGCCCGTCGATCCCCTCGACCGCGCCGATGGCCTTGTTCCCCGCAACCTCGCGAAGGAGCGACTCGCCGGGGACGATGACGAGGGAGTCGCCGGCGATCCATACGCCGAGCCTGTGCTTGGGCGTGAACTTCACGCGCTTCGCGGGAGTCGGGGCTTGCGTCGGCGGGACTGTCGTCGGCGACGGTTGCGGCGCCGCGACAGCCGTGTCGATGTCGTCGTCGTCGGAGCGACCGAGTGCCGCCTTGAGCGCGCGACGCGGTCGGTCGAGGAAGAGCGCCGAGCTGACGCTCTCGAGCGGGCCGGTGATGTCGAGGGCGACGTCGCGCTTCCAACCGGCCGGCTGGATCGACGCGGACTTGTGGAGGCCCGGGGCGTTCAGGAAGAGCGCGATGAAAAGCCCGACGAGCGAGACGACGACCGCCGAGCCGGCCGAGTGCAGCCGCCTTCCACCCTCCGCGGTACGGGGCGCGGGGCGGCGTCTCGCTGTCTCGTGCGTCTCCATCAGAACTGGAAGTAGATGAACGGTGCCACGCCCTCAGGCCCCATCGCGTGGATGAAGAGGAGCGCGAGCGAGAGGACGGCCGCCTGGGCCGGGATCGGGAGTCGTGAGAACCGCGCCATGAGCTGGAGCGGCAGGTGGCGGGGCAGGTACTGGGAGCCGAGGCCGACGGCGATCGCGGCGAGCACGCCTCCTGTCACGAGCGGCGACGACTCGCCCCAGGCGCTGAACAGCCGCTGGATGACGTCCCAGGCGTCTGCGAACGAGTCCGAGCGGAAGAAGATCCAGGCGAAGCAGACGACCTGGAAGGTCACGAACCGGTGCCACGCCCGGCGGCCGCGCGTCCACGGGCGCTCGACGAACCCGGGTCGCCCGCGCCACCAGCGCTCGACGCAGAGCGCCGTGCCGTGGATGCCTCCCCAGACCACGAACGTCCAGCCGGCGCCGTGCCACAGGCCGCCGATGAGCATCGTGAGCATGAGGTTGCGGTACGTGAGGAGCCGGCCGCCCCGGTTGCCGCCGAGCGGGATGTAGAGGTAGTCGCGCAGCCAGCGCGAGAGCGTCATGTGCCAGCGCCGCCAGAAGTCCGTGATCGACGTCGCCGTGTACGGCGCGTCGAAGTTCTGCGGGAACGTGAATCCGAGGAGGAGCGCGATCCCGATCGCGATGTTCGTGTAGCCGAAGAAGTCGGCGTAGATCTGCACGGCGTAGGCGTAGATCGCGACGAGCACCTCGAGCGACGAGTGCTGGTTCGGAGCCCCGAACACCTCGTCGACGATGTTCGACGCAAGGTAGTTCGCGATCACCACCTTCATGAAGAGGCCCGTGCCGACGAGGAAGAAGGCGCGCGACGTGTCGACGTAGCGCGGGTCTCTCGGCGAGGACATCTGCGGAATCAGCTCGCCGGGCCGCACGATCGGCCCGGCGACGAGGTGCGGAAAGAACGAGAGATAGGCCGCGAACGGGCCGAAGCGGACGGGCTCGAAGTCGCCGCGGTACACGTCGACGATGTAGGCGATCGCCATGAACGTGAAGAAGGAGATCCCGACCGGGAGCACGATCGACCGGGCCTCCAGCGGGAGGTCGACCCCGACGAGCGCGAACAGGTTGTTCGTCGAGGTGACGAAGAAGTCGTAGTACTTGAAGTAGCCGAGGAGACCGACGTTGCCGATGAGCGCGATGACGAGGAGCTGCCTTCGCGCCTGTCGTGACGAGCGGCCGTGGATCGCCGTCGCGAGGACGTGGTTCCACAGGATCGAGAACGCGAGCAGGAAGCAGAACCGCCAGTCCCAGCCCGCGTAGAAGACGAAGCTCGCGGCGACGATGAAGGGTCGCCAGCGCTCGGGGCGTTGCTGGAGCAGCCACGAGAGCGGCAGCACGACCATGAAGAAGATCGCGAAGGTTGCGGTCGGGAAGAGCACGCGTCTCGGTAGCCGCGGATCGACGCCGCGGGGTTACTCCGGCTGCGGTGGAGGCAGGCGGGTCGTCGCGCGGTCATCCGCCGCGACGTCGAGCGCGGTGTCGGAGCCGGTCGCGTCGAACCACCTGGGGTCGTCCGGCGACCCGGCCTGCACGACCGTCGCGCCGTAGATCAACGCCTGTTCCCGCACCTGGCTCCGGGAGGTCGCCCACTCGATGAGGGCGACGAGAAGCCACGCACCGACCATCACGCCCGCGATCGCCGGCGCGTCGAGGCCGGCGACCGCTGCGAGCACGGCCACGGCGACGATGAAGAGGATCTCCAGCAGGAGCCACGGAACGGCCACTCGCCGCGAGCTCGGCGAGTCCACGGACCTCACCCAGTGCGGGCTCTCACGGACGACCGGCCGGCTGTCGTCCCAGCCCGGGCGCTCACCCTCGTCGGAGGGGAGGACGTGCGCCTCGTGGCGAAGCGCGGTCACCTCGGACTGGAGGGCGCCGACCTCGGTTGCGAGTGCGCGGACTGCACCGAGCACGTCGTCCGTGCCCTGCGCTTCCGGCTCGCGCGAGACCTGCGTCGTCTCTGACGGGTCTGCCACGGCGGCCGGCTAGTCCTCGTCGGGGGAGTTCATCTCGTCGAGCGTCGCCCGGCCTTGCTCGTGCACCTCCGTGCGCCGGTCCGCGACCGAAGGCGTGGCCGCCGGCTCGGCTTCGTCCTGGCTCCGACTCGGCGCGCGACGCTGCGAGCTTTTGCCTGAGCTCGTCGGCTGGGCCGGAGGCGGGCGCAGGCTGCGTCGAGGGCAGCTCCGCCGCCTGGCGCTCCTCGTGCCGCCGCTTGCGCCGCTTCAGGAGCCAGCGGATGCCAAGCGCGACGAGCGCGATCTTGAGGAGGCGACGCACGGCGCGATGGTACCGCCGTCGTCAGAGAGACGCCTTGCTACCATCCGGCGGCTTCCTGCCTCGCCCAGGCACCGTCCGTTCCCGGCGGCGCCAGCGCGGTGAGGCCGATTCAGACCGAAGGAAGGAGAACGGGAACGTGAACGAATACGAGATTCTGCTGCTGCTCGACCCCGAACTCGACGACGCGCGTCAGGACGAGGTCGTCTCTCGCGCCCGCGAGCTCGTGGAGTCCGGCGGCGGCACATGGGACCTGCACGACGCCTGGGGGCGGCGCAAGCTCGCCTACGAGATCGACCACAAGGGCGAGGGGATCTACCACCTCCTGCACTTCACGTGCGACGCGGGCACGCTCGACGAGGTGTCGCGCGTCCTCCGGATCGACGACAACGTGATGCGCCACATGGCGACACGTCGGATTCAGGGGAGCCCCGTTCGGCCCGTAGCGGTAGCAGCGGCTGCGCGCGAGGATGCAGTGGTCGCATCCGACGTCGAGGACCAGAAAGAGGAGGAGTAGGTATGGCGGGCAACATCAATCGCGTCGTTCTCGTCGGCAACCTGACGAGGGATCCCGAGCTCCGGCACACGCCCTCCGGGACGCCGGTCTGCTCCCTGCGGCTCGCCGTGAACACACGCCGCAAGGACGAAAGCGGCCAGTGGACCGACAAGCCGAACTACTTCGACATCACCGTCTGGGGTCAGCAGGGCGAGAACTGCGCCCAGTACCTCGCGAAGGGGCGCCCGGTGGCGGTCGACGGCCGCCTGGAGTGGCGCGAGTGGGAGGCGCAGGACGGCACGAAGCGGCAGGCGGTCGAGGTCGTCGCCGAGAGCGTGCAGTTCCTCGGCGGACGCCAGGATGCCGAGGCCGCGTACGTCCCGGCCGGCGCATCCGCTGGCGGCGAGGACTTCCCGACCTCCCCGACCGACGACGACATTCCGTTCTAGGCATCAGGAGAACTACGAGATGGCTCAGAAGAAACAACAGCCTCGCCGCCGTACCGGCCCGACCACGGCGCCCGGCAAGCGCAAGAGCTGCCACTTCTGCCGGGACAAGGTGCAGGAGATCGACTACAAGAACATCGCGCAGCTGAGGCGGTACATCTCCGAGAAGGGGAAGATTCGCTCACGCCGGATCACCGGTGCCTGCCGCCGGCACCAGATCCAGGTCGCCTCGGCTGTGAAGCGGGCACGCGAGATGGCCCTCCTCCCTTACGTCGGGTAGCGCGATGCAGGTCATCCTTCTTGCCGACGTGGAGAAGCTCGGGCTCCGGGGGGACGTCGTCGATGTCGCCCGTGGCTACGCCCGCAACTTCCTCCTCCCGCGCAAGCTCGCAGAGAACGCGACCCCGGCCCGCGTGGCCGAGATCCAGCGGGTCGACGCCGAGCGGGCGAAGCACGAGGCGCGTACGGGCGAGCAGGCACAGGAGATCGCCGAGCTCCTCGGCAAGACGGTTCTCCGCTTCGAGGTGAAGGCAGGCCCGACCGGGTCGCTCTTCGGGTCGGTGACTCCGTCCGACATCGCGGACGAGATCTGGCGCACGCGAAAGGTCCGCGTCGACCGCCGCAAGATCGCGATCGACCCGCTCAAGCGCATCGGGCGCTACACCGTTCCGATCGAGCTCTTCCAGGACGTCGTCGCGGAGGTGAAGACGCTCGTCGTGCCGGAGGGCGGAGACTTGCCGCCGGAGGAGGAGCTGGCCGCGCTCGAGGCGGCGGAGGCGGAGGCGGCGCAAGCCGCCGCGGCCGAGCACGAGCAGGCGGAGGCTGCGATCGCCGAGGTGATCGCGGAGGAGGAGATCGAGGAGGACGTCGAAGAGAGCGTCGAGCCCGAGCCCGAGACTCCCTCGACCGTCTCCATCACCGATGTACCCGAGTCGCCCGACGACGAAGACGGCCCCGCGGCTGCATGACATCCGCGTCGTGCGGCGTGCAGCGATCCTGCTGGCCGCTGCTTGCGTCGTGCTCCTCGCGATCGCGGCCCAGGCGTCGGCGCAGCCGGCCACGAAGACGCGCGTCACCGTCATCGGCGACTCCGTCACTGCGTCGTTCGACTACGTCGCGGCAGCTCGGCGCTATCTCGGCAAGGGCATCGATCTGCATTCGGACGCCGTCGTCTGTCGGCGACTCGTCGCCACGAGCTGTCCGTTCCAGGGCTCCACACCGTCGACGGCGCTCGATGTCGTCACGGCCGAGGGGCATCGGCTGGGGCCTGTCGTCGTGATCAACGTCGGGTACAACGACTGGGTCGCCGTGTACGACGTCGATCGCGTGATGCACGCGTTGAAGGCTGCGGGCGTCCATACAGTGATCTGGGTGACGCTGAAGGAGGTCGGCTCCTATGCGTCGATCTACACGCAGACGAACGCACGGATCCGCAGCGCGGACAAGAGGTGGCGCTCGAGCATGGTCGTCGCCGACTGGAACGCGTACAGCCGCGGCAAGCCGTGGTTCGGTGGGGACGGCCTGCACCTGTCCGCGACCGGCGCGATGCGCCTCGCTCGCTTCCTGCGGCCGCTCGTCCTCGCAAGCGTCTCCTAGCCGATCCGGTTTCCACAGGCGCTGTGGACAGCGCTCGAAACTTCGCGCAAGGAGCGCCTGTTTCCTCGTTGACAACTCGCTCGTGCCTGTGAGTTGTACGCGGCGTGTGTGGATACGTCGTCCGACGCCTGTGCAAAACATGTCCGAACATATGTTCTTTGCCCTGCACCCGAGCGCCCCGGGATGCACACGTGTGTCCGTGGAGGCGAATGTCGACATGGCGAGCGCAGACGGCTTGACTGCCGCGCTGTGAGCCTCGCCGACACCTCGCGAACGCAGCTGGATCAGGCCGGCGAGCGCCTGAGCTCGATCGTCCCGCCCCAGAACCTCGAGGCCGAGGAGTCGGTGCTCGGCGCGATGCTCCTCTCGCCGGTCGCTGTCGGAACGGTGAGTGAGATCCTCGACGCGTCGGACTTCTATCGCGAGAGCCACGCGAAGATGTACCGCGCGGCGCTCTCGCTGTGGTCGAAGGGCGAGCCGGTCGACGCGATCACGCTCGTGGACCAGCTCGACGAGCGGGCGGAGCTCGATGCCGCCGGAGGGCAGTCGCGCGTCGCCGAGCTGGCGGCGCTCGTGCCCGCGGCATCGAACGTCGAGCACTACGCGCGGATCGTCAAGGAGATGTCCACGCTCCGGGGGCTCATTCGGGCAGGACAGGAAATCGTCAGGCTCGGCCAGGAGCGGGAGGGAGAAGTCTCCGATCTCGTCGATCGGGCCGAGCAGATCGTGTTCGAGCTCGGCCAGAAGCGCGCGACCAGCGACTTCTCGCACATCGAGACGCTCCTCAAGGAGAGCTTCGAGCGCATCACGCACCTGTACGAGGCGGGCGCGGAGATCACGGGCGTGCCGTCGGGCTACCGGGAGCTCGACCTCATGACCTCCGGGTTCCAGGCGGGGAACCTGATCATCCTCGCGGCGCGTCCGTCGATGGGGAAGTCGGGCCTCGGCCTCTGCATCGCCGCGAACCTCGGCGTCCGCCACCAGACACCGGTCGCGCTGTTCACGCTCGAGATGTCGAAGTCCGAGGTGACGCAGCGGATGATGTGCAGCGAGGCGAAGGTGGAGTCGCAGCGGCTGCGGACGGGGCGGCTCGCACCCGACGACTGGCCACGCCTCACCGCGGCCTGCGACCGCCTGATGAAGGCGCCCATCTACGTGGACGACGCGGGCGCGACGTCGATCATGGAGCTGCGCTCGAAGGCGCGCCGGCTCAAGTCGCGCGAGCCCGCCCTCGGCCTCATCGTCGTCGACTACCTCCAGCTCATGGCCTCCGACCGCAACGTCGAGAGCCGAGTGCAGGAGGTCTCGCAGATCTCGCGCGCGCTGAAGGTCCTCGCCCGTGAGCTCGAGGTGCCGATCCTCGCGATGTCGCAGCTCTCGCGCGCGGTGGAGCAGCGACACGACAAGCGGCCGATCCTTTCCGACCTCCGCGACTCGGGCTCGATCGAGCAGGACGCGGACCTCGTGTTCTTCATCTACCGCGACGAGTACTACCTCGGCGAGGAGTCCGACCAGCAGGGAATCGCCGAGGTGATCCTCGCGAAGCACCGCAACGGGCCGACCGGCATGGTCAAGCTCTCCTGGCTGCGGCGGTATGCGAAGTTCGCGGATCTCGCCGCCGCGTAAGACGAGCCCCGCTCCGCCGTCCGGCGGTCGCTGAACACTCCCGCCGTGCCGCTCGGTATCGAGTTCCCGCCCGACTCCGCCGAGTGGGTCTTCTTCGTCTCGTTCGCGGTGATACTGGTCGGGCCGCTCGTCTTCGAGCGCATCGGCTTTCCGGGCATCGTCGGAGTCATCCTCGGTGGCCTGCTGGTTGGCCCCGGTGTTCTCGACTGGGTCCAGCGGCAGGGTGTCGTCGAGTCGCTCGGCGACCTCGGAATCCTCTTCCTCATGTTCCTCGCCGGGCTCGAGCTCGACCTCGACGAGTTCGAGGCCAACCGCCGGGGGGCGCTGACGTTCGGCGCGTTCACGTTCACCATTCCGTTCGCGCTCGGCATCGCGGTCGCGGCGGGCTTTGGCTACGGCGCGGCGACGGCGCTGCTCTTCGGCTCGCTCTGGGCGTCGCACACGCTCGTCGCGTACCCGATCGTCCAGGAGTTCGGCCTGCTCCGCGACCGCTCGGTCGGAATCGCGGGCGGCGGGACGGTCATGACGGACACGCTCGCGCTGTCGGTGCTCGCGATCGTCGCGGGCTCCGTGGGCAGCGACGCCCGCCCCGCACGCATCCTGCTGGAGGTCGTAGTCGGGGTCGTCGTCCTCGCGCTCTTCTGCGCGTTCGTCCTGCCGTGGGCAACGCGCTGGGTGTTCGCGGGCGTGGGGCAGCACCGCGGCGCGCGCTTTCTCTGGATCACGGTCGCGCTGACGGCGGCCGCGCTCGTCGCCGACCGGGCCGGGATCGAAGGGATCGTGGGGGCGTTCTTCGCCGGGCTCGCGCTGAATCGCCTCGTGCCCGCGCGCAGTCGGCTCATGGAGCAGATCGAGTTCGTCGGCGGCGTACTCCTCATCCCCTTCTTCCTGCTCTCGACAGGCATGCTCATCGACCCGAAGGCATTCACGGAGCGGCGGGTGCTCGGGATCGCAGCGCTCTCCCTCGCGATCGTCTTCGTCGGCAAGCTCGCTGCGGCGCTGATCTCGGGGCGCCTGCTCGGCCTCGCCCGCCCGCAGGTCCGTTTGCTCTTCGGCCTGTCGCTCGCCCAGGCGGCGGCGACGCTTGCTGCCGTGACCATCGGTGTCGACCTCGGTCTCTTCGACACTCCGCTCCTGAACGCCACCCTCGTCGTCGTCCTCGTGACGGTCCTCGTGTCGAGCATCGTCACCAGAAGCGCCGCCCGCCGGATCGAGCCTCCGGCGGTCCAGGGCGAGCGGCTGGCCGAGACGATCTTCGTCCCCGTCGACGTCGTGGACGACGCCGCCGTCGTCGAGATCGCGGCTCGGCTGGCGATGGCCAAGGGCGGCAACGTGCTCGTGGGCGCCGTCGCGGGAGCGGCCGGTGACCAGCTGGAGTCGGCCCGCGAGCGCGCCCGGCTCGGCGGAGCGTCAGGTCGCCGGCATCGGCGCCGAGGTCTCCTCGGTCGTCCGCGTCGACGATTCGGAAGCGTCCGCGTTCGCGGCGATCATCGCCGAGCACGGTGTCTCGCTCATGGTCACCGGCTGGCGACGCGCCGCGGTCGCCGCTGACGTGATCCTCGGCGGGCAGGACGTCGACCTCGTCGCGCTCGCCGACGTTCCGGTCCTCGCGATCATGTCGGCGCGTGGCGAGTTTCGCCGTGTCGTGCTCGCGCTCGACGGCGCCGATCTGACGAACCTCGCCGAGCGGGATCTCGCGCTCGCAGTCGCCTCGGTCGCCGCGTCCGCGACGCGCGGCAAGGCGACGGTTCTCCTTCCGGACGACGAGGAGGGCGCCGCGTTCGCCGCGATCCTCGGCGAGCGGGGCGACGTGGTGCGGGACTCGCGCTCGCGCCGCGAGGCACTCGCCGCCATTGCGCGTGATGACGACTTCGTCCTCGTCCCGGCACGACCTGGTAGGTCGCCGCTACACCGCGACGCCGCAGCCGTAGCGGCGCTGCCGGTGGCATGCACCGTCGCGGTCCCGACGAGAGCCCGCGCGGGAGCGGGCCTCGTGACCGGGACCACCACCTTCGTCGGCAGCCGCCGCACCGCGTAGGCCGTCGAACGTGGCGCGTGCAAGACTGGCGCGCGTGCCAGCAACCGTCATCGTCGGCGCGCAGTGGGGAGACGAGGGGAAGGGCAAGATCGTCGACCTCCTCGCGCAGGACTCGGATCTCGTCTGCCGCTACCAGGGCGGGCCGAACGCAGGCCACACGGTCGTCGTTCGGGATGAGACCTACAAGATCCGCCAGATCCCGACGGGTCTCATCGCCGGCAAGCGCTGCGCGATCGGCGCCGGCTGCGTGGTCGACCCCGAGGTGCTCGTTGCGGAGCTCGATGAGCTCGAGTCGCGAGGACACGAGACCACGCGGCCTGCTCTTCGTCTCCGGCAACGCGCACCTGATCATGCCGTGGCACGTCGCGCTCGACGGCGCGCGCGAGCGTCGTCTCGGTCGCCTACAGATCGGGACGACGAGACGCGGGATCGGGCCCGCGTATGCCGACAAGGCGACGCGCATCGGCATCCGTGTGCAGGACCTGCTCGACCCGAAGATCCTGCGCCAGAAGCTCGAGCTCGCCGTCACGGAGAAGAACGTCTGGCTCGAGCGCGTCTATGGCCTCGAGCCGTTCGACGTCGAGGCGGTCGTGCGGGCGCAGCTCGGGTTCGCCGAGCGGGTGGGCCCGTACGTCGCCGACACGTCACTGCTCGTCGATCGCGCCCTGCGCGACCGCGAGCACGTGCTCTTCGAGGGTGCGCAGGGGACGATGCTCGACCTCGACCACGGCACGTATCCGTTCGTCACCTCCTCCAGCCCGATCGCTGCGGGTGCGGCGGTCAGCTTCGGGATCGGGCCGAACCGCATCGAGGAGGTGCTCGGTGTCGCGAAGGCGTACGTGACGCGGGTCGGCGAGGGTCCGTTCCCGAGCGAGATCGTCGGCCCGGACCACGAGCGCGTCCAGACGCTCGGGCAGGAGTTCGGAACCGTCACCGGCCGTGAGCGGCGCTGCGGTTGGCTCGACCTGGTCGCGCTTCGTTTCGCCGTTCGCGTGAACGGGATCACGTCGCTCGCGCTGACGAAGCTCGACGTCCTCTCCGCGTTCGCGGAGGTCCCGCTCTGCGTGCGCTACCAGCTGCCGGACGGCTCCGAGACGGAGGACTTCCCGGCACACCAGAGCGACTTCCATCACTGCCGTCCCGTGTTCGAGGTTCTCCGCGGCTGGGAGGAGCCGATCGACGACGAGTTGCCCGACGCGGCGCACGACTACGTGCGCTTCGTCGAGAACGCCCTCGGCGTTCCGGTCACGCTCGTCGGAACGGGCGCAGCTCGCGAGCAGCGTGCTCACGCTCGGGTGACGGACGGCAACCCGCGCGGGCTATAGTCGTCCGCGCGCGATGAGGCCCGCGCTCAACCGCCTTCGGGCTGATGGCTTCTACCCGATTTCCCCCGACTCCGGAGGTCACCGGTGGAGCCAGTCCAGCTCGCGGCCGTCCTCGCCGCAGCCATCCTTCTCGCGAGCATCGTCTCGGTCGAGCTCGGCATCACGGTCGCGCTCGTCGAGCTGACCCTCGGTATCGTCCTCGGCAACGCGTTCGACATCCAGAGCCAGCAGTGGCTCGACCTGCTGGCCTCCTTCGCTTCGATCGTCCTCACCTTCCTCGCGGGGATGGAGGTCGATCCGTCGTACATGCGGCGGCGGCTGGGGGCGTCGCTCGGCATCGGGACCGTCTCGTTCGCGGGTCCTTTCGTGGTCGCCTCGCTCGTGGCGTACCTTGCGCTGGACTGGTCCGGCAAGGCCTCGCTCATCGCGGGAACGGCGTTGTCCACCACGTCGCTCGCGGTCGTCTATGCGGTTCTCGTCGAGCGGGGCCTCACGACGAGCGACATCGGCAAGCTCCTCATGAGCGCGACGTTCGTGACCGACCTCCTCACCGCGCTCGCGCTGTCGCTGATCTTCATCAAGCCGAGCCCCTGGTTCCCGCTCTTCCTGATGGTGTCGGTGGGGCTGATCCTGGCGCTACCGCGCATCGCGCCGTGGTTCTTCGGCCGCTACGGTGATCGGGTCATCGAGCCCGAGATCAAGCTGGTGTTCTTCTGTCTGCTGGTGCTCATGGTGCTCGCGTCGGCGGCGAACGGTCACGCGGTTCTCCCCGCGTTCGTCCTCGGCCTCGTGATGAGCAACCACTACGCCGAGCATCGCGAGGAGCAGAAGCGGCTACGTGTCGTCGCGTTCGCGATGCTCACGCCGTTCTTCTTCATCAAGGGCGGTCTGAACGTGTCGCTCTCCGCCGTCTTCTCGAACCTCGGCGTGCTCGGGCTCCTGCTCGCGGCGAAGATGGCGCCGAAGCTCGCGCTCGTCTACCCGGTCATCCACCGGGCCGATCGCACGCACGCGACGTTCGGAACGCTGCTCATGAGTACGGGCCTCACGTTCGGAACGATCGCGTCGATCTACGGGCTGACCGCCGGGATCATCGATACGACGCAGTTCTCGCTCCTCGTGACCGTCGTCGTGCTGTCTGCGATCGTGCCGACGGCAATTGCCGAGCGCTGGTTCCTGCCGGTGGGTGAGGGGGAGCCGCGGCTCGACCGCCGGCATGCGTACGAGGCGAGTGAGGAGCTCGTCTGAGACTGGCAGTGACCGCGCTGTTGCCTCGTAGACTCCCGCAGTGCGCGTCCTCGTCGTCGGGTCCGGAGGTCGCGAGCATGCGCTCGCGTGGAAGCTCGCGCGCTCGCCTGCGCTGACCGAGCTGCACGCGGCGCCCGGGAATCCCGGGATCTCTGCGCTCGCCGAGTGTCACCCCATCCGCGCCGAGGACGCCGAAGGCATCCTCGGCCTGGCGCGCTCGCTCGCGATCGACCTCGTCGTCGTCGGCCCGGAGGTGCCTCTCGTCCTCGGGCTGGCCGATGCGCTGCGCCGTTTCGGCGTCCTCGTTTTCGGGCCGAGCGCCGCCGCGGCGAGGATCGAGGGCTCGAAGTCGTTCGCGAAGGAGGTCATGTCCGCAGCGGGGGTCCCGACTGCGGCTCGCCTGCCGATCGCGCGTCCGCCCTGTGTCGTGAAGGCGGACGGGCTCGCGGCGGGGAAGGGGGTCTACGTCTGCCGGACGCAGGCCGAGGTGGACGACGCGCTCCGTGCCCTGCGTGGTGCCGCCGGCGAGATCGTCATGGAGGAGCTCCTCGAGGGGCCTGAGGTCTCGCTCTTCGCAGTGTGCGACGGGCGGGAGACTGTCCCGTTCGCCTCGGCGCAGGACTTCAAGCGTGCGTTCGACGGTGACGAAGGGCCGAACACGGGCGGAATGGGCGCCTGGTCGCCTGTTCTGAGCGCCGACGCCGCGACGTCGCTCGTCGGGGAGGTGCACGCGCCGGTCCTCGAAGAGCTCGCCCGGCGTGGCGCTCCGTTCGTGGGGTTGCTCTACGCCGGTCTGATGCTGACGGAGGACGGGCCCCGGGTGCTCGAGTTCAACTGTCGTTTCGGCGATCCGGAGACGCAGGCGCTCCTGCCGCTCGTCGAGACCGATCTGCTGGACGTTCTGGGTGCGGCGGCGCGAGGCGATCTCGCTGACGAGGCGATCGCGTTCTCGTCGTCGTCCGCCGTGACCGTCGTGGTCGCGGCCGGCGGTTATCCGACCGAGGGCGATCGGGGTAGCGAGATCACGGGCGTCGAGGATGCGGAGGCGGTGGGTGCGCTCGTGTTCCATGCGGGGACGGCGCGGCAGGGCGAGCGGCTCGTGACGAACGGAGGGCGGATTCTCGCCGTGACGGGGGTCGGTACGAGCGTGGGGGGCGCGCGGGACGTCGCGTATCGGGCGGTCGAGCGGATCGGGTTCGAGGGAATGCGGTTCAGGACCGACATCGCGGCCGATGCAGCGGCCGGACTCTCCGTACAACCGCGTAGCCGACCACTAGACTTGCCCCAGTGATCGCCCGTTACTCCAGGCCTGCAATGACACGGGTCTGGTCGGAGCAGGCGAAGTTCGAGAGCTGGCTGGCCGTCGAGCTTGCGGTTCTGGACGCGTGGGCACAGATCGGCACGATTCCTGCCGAGGCCGCCCGTGTGGTCCGAGAGCGCGCCCGCGTTCCGACCCCTGAGCAGGTGGCCGAGCGCGAGCGCACGACGAACCACGACGTGGCTGCCTTCGTCGATACCGTCGCCGCCGGGCTCGGCGAGGAAGGGAGATGGTTCCACTACGGGCTGACCTCCTCCGACGTGGTCGACACGGCGCTGTCCCTCACGGTCCAGGCGGCCGGCGAGCTCGTCCTCGACGGCGTCGAGCGCGCGATCGGAGCCGTCGACGCGCGAGCGCGCGAGCACCGCGCGACGGTCATGATCGGCCGAACTCATGGAGTCCACGCGGAGCCGACGACCTTCGGGTTGAAGCTCGTCGGATGGGCGTTTCAGCTCGAGCGCGACCGGGACCGGATCGAGCACGCGCTCACCGGCATGCGCGTGGGAAAGCTCTCCGGAGCGGTCGGGACGTATGCGACGACCACCCCCGAGGTCGAGCGGCTTGCGTGCGAGAGCCTGGGTCTCGACCCGGCGCCGAGCTCGACCCAGATCCTGCAGCGCGATCGGCACGCGGAGCTGCTCTCGGCGCTCGCGATCCTCGCCTCGTCGCTCGACCGCTTCGCGCTCGAGATCCGCCACCTCGCGCGCACCGAAGTGCGCGAGGTCGAGGAGCCGTTCGGCCGCGGACAGAAGGGCTCCTCCGCGATGCCGCACAAGCGCAACCCGATCGTCGCCGAGCGCATCTGCGGTCTGGCTCGCCTCGTCCGTGGGCTATGCGCTCGTCGGCCTCGAGAACGTCGCCCTGTGGCACGAGCGCGACATCTCGCACTCCTCGGCCGAGCGGGTCGCGCTTCCCGACGCCTTTCTCGCCGTCGACTACATGCTCGATCGCTTCGCCTGGCTCGTCGAGGGGCTGGTCGTGCGCCCGGAGCGAATGCGGGCGAACCTCGAGGCGACCGGTGGGCTCTTCTTCAGCCAGCGACTGCTGCTTGCGCTCGTCGACTCCGGGCTCGACCGCGACTGCGGCGTATCGGATGGTGCAGCGGCACGCGATGCGTGCCTGGGACGAGGGTCTCGACTTCCGGCAGCTCGTGCGCGCAGACTGCCGAGATCGCGACTCGGGTCGACCTCGACGAGGTCTTCGATCTCAGCGCATACACGCGACACGTCGACGTCGGTCTTCGAGCGTCGCGCCCAGACGACGCGCAGAGGAGGCCCACGCGTGAGCGACCCGAGCCATGCACGTCGCGAGCGGGAAAGGTGCGCGAGATCTATCGCCGTCGACGACGAGACGCTCCTGCTCGTCGCGAGCGACCGTATCTCGACGTTCGACGTCGTCCTGCCGACGCCGATTCCCGACAAGGGCCGCGTGCTCACGCGGGCTCTCGGCGTTCTGGTTCTGCCAGGACGCTGCGACCTCGTGCCGAACCACCTCGTCGGCCTCGGCGAAGACGGTCGCTCGATGACCTGCCGGCGGCTCGAGATGCTTCCGGTCGAGTTCGTCGTGCGCGGCTATCTCGCGGGATCGGGCTGGAAGGACTACCGCACGACCGGCGCGATCTGCGGGCACGCGCTTCCGGACGGCCTGCAGGAGTCGGCGCGGCTTCCCGGAGCCGATCGTCACGCCGGCGACGAAGGCCGTCGAGGGGCACGACGAGAACATCGACGAGGCGCAGGCGGCGGCGCTCTGCGGCGAGCGCCGCTACGAGGAGGCGCGGGCCGCCGCGCTCGCCGCTGTACCGCTACGGCGCGGCACGCGCAGAGGAGCGGGGGATCCTCCTCGCAGACACGAAGTTCGAGTTCGGCGTCGCGCCCGATGGAGGCGTCGTGCTCGGAGACGAGGCGATGACGCCCGACTCGTCGCGATTCTGGGACGCAGCGGACTACGCTCCGGGCGGCCCACAGCCGTCCTTCGACAAGCAGTTCGTGCGCGACTGGTGCGAGCAGACGGGTTGGGACAAGGAACCGCCTGGGCCGGAGCTGCCCGACGCGGTCGTCGACGGGACGCGCGCCCGCTACGTCGAGGCGTTCGAGCGGCTGACGGGGATCGCTGTTCACCGACTACGTCGCCGACCCGGAGGTCGTGCTGTGAAGGCGACGGTGCTCGTTCGTCCCAAGGGCGGCATCCTCGACCCGCAGGGCGACGCGGTCGGGCACTCGCTGCGCAAGCTCGGCTTCGACGTACGCGACCGCCCGCGTCGGCCGAGTGGTCGACCTCGAGCTCGAGGCGCGACGACGCCGATGCGGCTCGCGGCGAGATCCGGCGCATGTGCGAGGAGTTGCTCGCGAACCCGCTGATCGAGAGCTTCGAGATCCAGGTCGATGGGGCGTGAGCGACAGGCCGCTCGTCGCGATCGTGGTGTTCCCGGGCTCGAACGACGACCGCGACGCCGCCTGGGCGCTGGGATCCGTCGGTGCCGAGCCGGCGCTCGTCTGGCACGAGGAGGCGACGTCTCCCCGCTGCCACGGGAGCGGTCGTGCTGCCCGGCGGCTTCTCCTACGGCGACTACCTGCGAACCGGCGCGATCGCGAGCACTCGCTCCGGTGATGGCGGCTGTCCGCGAGTTCGCCGCCGCCGGCGGCCCCGTGCTCGGCATCTGCAACGGCTTCCAGATCCTGTGCGAGGCGCGCCTCCTACCCGGCGTGCTCCGTCCGAACCGGCAGCTCGAGTTCGTCTGCCGCGACGCCCGGGTGCGCGTGGAGAGCGCGAACAGCCTCTTCATGCAGCGTTGCAAGGTCGGGCAGGAGCTCGTCATTCCGGTCAAGCACGGCGAGGGCGCCTGGTACGCGGACGAGGGCACGTTCGTCCAGCTCGCAGCACGCGGGCAAATCGTCCTCCGGTACGAGGAGGACGTGAACGGCTCGCTCGGCAACGTCGCAGGCGTCGTCAACGAGGCGGGAAACGTGATGGGGCTCATGCCGCATCCCGAGCACGCGGTCGATCCCCTGCTCGGATCCGCGGACGGCGGGCTCCTGCTTGCGGCGCTCGTCGACGCGGCCGCGGCGCACCGGGTCGCGGTTCCGCTCGCGTGAGCGGCCCGTTCGTCGACGTTCCCGCGTCTCAACCTCGCGGTCCGGGATCATGCGCGCTACATGCCCAACGCCTCCCTGAGGACGGGCGCACGCTCGAGCGCCGCCCGCAGTCGCTCGAGGTCGCGCGCCCGCATCGTGACGGGCCCTCGACGGGCGGACCCGTCGGTCGTGTATGCGAAGCGGACGAGTCGCTCACCGTCCCGGCGCCTCGAGAAGCTGGACGACGACCGAGAAGCGCTCTCTCGCCGACGCGTTGGGGAATCGACGCCTCCTCGAGGAGCGTCGCCGCGCCCCAGGGAGTCGCCGCGCTCGACGGCTTGGGAGGTCGTTTGCCCGTCGTGCCCGCCATGCCGCGAGCGTACGCGGCGTCGGGTCACGGGTGGGACACGCCTTCGTGCCGAGATCGTCACGACTTATTCTCGCCGCGTGCATGACGTCGTCGATCGTCGGCGCTGGAACTGCGGGCTGCGTCCTCGCCTCGCGGCTGACCGAGGATCCGAGCCTCTCCGTCCTGCTCCTCGAGGCCGGCCCGCGCTCGCGCAAGCTCGAGGTGAAGATCCCCGCCGCGTTCTCGCGCCTCTACCGAACGAAGGTCGACTGGGGCGACTCGACGGTGCCGCAACCGGCGCTCGACGGCCGCGAGGTCGTCTTTCCCGCGCGGCCGCATGCTCGGGGGCTCCGCCTCGATGAACGCCATGATGGTCCTCCGCGGACACCGCGACGACTACGACGCGTGGGCGGCCTCGGGCTGCACCGGCTGGGGATGGGCGGACGTCGAGCCGTACTTCGCCCGCAGCGCTCGAGGCGCCTTCCCGCTGGCGGAGCTTGCCGACCGGCACGTTCTCGCGGACGCGTTCGTCCATTCGGCACAGGCCGTCGGCATCCCGTTCACCGACGACCTGAATGCCGAGAGCAACGAGGGCGTCGGCTTCGTGCCGGTGTCGCAACGCCGAGGACGCCGCTTCAGCGTCGTCGACGGCTACCTCGCACCGGCGCGGCGCCGACCGAACCTCACCGTCGTGACCGGGGCGCAGGCGACCCGTGTCGTGGCAGAGAGCGGGCGGGCGACCGGCGTCGCTTATCGCCTCGACGGCGGGCGCGAGGACGTTGCGGAATGCGTCAGCGAGGTGATCCTGTGCGCGGGCGCGATCGGGACGCCGCAGCTGCTGCAGCTGTCGGGCATCGGGCCGCGCGCGACACTCGATGCGGCTGGCGTGGAGGTGGTGCTCGAGTCGCCGGGCGTCGGTGCCAACCTCCTCGACCATCTCGCGAACGGCCTGCTCGTGCGGACGAAGGGCGTCGAGACGCTCGCCTCCGCCGATTCACCGCGCAATCTGGCGCGCTGGGCGCTCCGCGGCAGGGGGCCTCTGACCTCCAACCTCGGTGAGGCCGTGGCGTTCACGCGCTCTCGACCCGGGCTTGCGGCACCGGACATCGAGCTGCTCCTTGCTCCCGTGCTGTTCGAGGACGAAGGCCTCACGCAGCCGACGGAGCATGGATTCACTCTCGCGGTGGTGCTCCTCGAGCCGCGAAGCTCGGGTTCGGTGCTGCTGCGCTCGGCGGATCCGTTCGAGCTGCCGGCGATCGATCCCCACTACCTCAGCGATTCCGAGGGCGAGGACGAGGCGACGCTGCTGCGCGGCCTGCGGCTGGCTCGGCGCGTGCTTGCGGAGGAGCCACTCTCCTCGTTCGTCGACGGCGAGATCCTTCCGGGCGACGACAAGCGCTCGGACGACGAGCTGCGCGCGCATATACGCGCCCTGTCGCAGACCCTGTACCACCCGGCCGGAACGTGTCGCATGGGCTCGGACGCGGCTTCGGTGGTCGATCCGCAGCTCCGCCTCCGCGGGCTGGAGGGGCTCCGCGTCGCCGATGCCTCCGTCATGCCGAAGCTGCCGCGCGGCCACACGAACTGGCCGACCGTGATGATCGCCGAGCGCGCGGCGAGCATGGTCGCCGGTTCGACCTAGGTCGTGGGACGCTCGACGAAGCGCGCACCGACGACGTGACCGTCGACGACGTCGAGAGCCCACGTGCTTGCGACCGGGGCGTCGCGCGGTCCGTCGAGGGTCACACCCGCTGCGGTCACTTCGTGCATGAGGTCGAAGAGCACGTCACCGTGTGTGCAGCAGACGACCGACTCCGAACGACTCAACGACAGCACGAGGTCGAGCGCCGTCGCTCCCTTCGCTCCCTCCGCGAGGAGCTCGGTCGTCTCGATCGGGAGGTCGAGCGCTCGGGCGAGCTCGTCGAGCGTCTGGACGCAGCGCAGGTACGGGCTCGAGACGAGCCGCGCGGGCCGCTCGTCTCGAAGGCGCTCGGCGAGCCCGGCGGCCTGACGGCGGCCGCGTTTCGTGAGCGGGCGGAGCTCGTCGGGCTCCGTCCACTCGACCCGGCTCTTGGCCTTCGCGTGCCGGACAACGTGGACGACGCTCATTGCGCATCCGAAAGCAGGTCGAGCACCGCGCGGTCTCTTGGGTACGTGAGCAGGGCTCGAGCCTCCTCGAGCGGGACGAAGCGAGCGTCGTCGACCTCGTTGTCGGCCGCGATGTGGCCGGAGACCGGCTCCATGAGCCAGTAGCGCACGGTCTTCGAGCGGCCACGAGCATCGCGATAGCGTGTCGTTGCAAGCTCCCGCTCGAGTCGGCAGCGTAAACCCGTCTCCTCCTCGACCTCGCGCAACGCAGCGTCCTCCTCGAGCTCTCCGTCCTCGAGCTTGCCTTTCGGAAAGGACCAGTCGTCGTATGCCGGTCGGTGGACGAGGACGATCTCCTCGCCGCCCTCGGCCCGGCGACGGCGAACGACGCCTCCGGCCGCGCGGACCTCGGTCACATCCAGGTGCGGAGCTTCGGCTCGGCCAGCTCCTTCCAGGCGGCGCGCCAGTGGTCACGAAGACCGGCTGCGGCGTCGCGCTCGAGGCGGGCGAGTGCTTCGGCCGCACGCGCGCCCTCGCCTGCACCGGCTCGTGCCGCCCATGCGTCGAGCCAGCCCGCGGCGACGTCGGCGTCGTTCAGGTCGCCGAGCACGTCCTGCAGGCGGGCCGCTGCATGGGCCAGCCCACGAGCCGGCTTGCCGGCGACCGGTGCGGCAGCCTCCGCCGCGTAGCGGACACGCTTGGTACGGATCCGGATCTCGTGCAGCTGGGCGTTCGTCGGATCGTGGGACAGCTTGGCCGCACGCTTCTCGAGCTTGTGCCACGGACGTCGCACGAGCGCGGCGATCGCGTCTGCCGCAGGCGCACTCGCATCGCCACGGAGGGTAGGAGCGCGAGCGGCGTCGACGAGCCGGTCGAGAAGTGCGACGTAGCGATCGCTTCGAAGGGCGTCTAGCAGCGTCGTGAGAGCGGTGTCGCGTGAGGTCTGGAGATCCGAGATCGCGGCGCTCGCCGCGCCTTGCAGTCCGTCCGGAAGTGCGTCCGCCTTCTCGCGGAGCCGCCCGAGCAGGACGTCACCGTCGCGCACCTCGCCGAGGAGCTGCGCGATCCACCCGAGCTCGTCGCGCAACGCCGACGACCACTCGCGGTCGACGAGCGGCCCGAACGTCCGCAGGTCCGAGCGCAGCCGTCGCGTCGCGACGCGGGCCTGATGCACGCCCTCCGGGTCGAGGTCGAGCCGCACGACCGCGTCGTGGCGGATGAGGCGGATGACGGACAGTGCGAGAGCGCGTTGGACGACGTCTCCGGCCGACGCGTCGGGCCCGAGCTCTGCCACCGCGATCTCCGGAGCCAGCGGAGCTGCCGGGGCGAGCGCGCGGATGTACTTCGCGGTCTGCTCCGGCGCACCGGCGCCCGCCTGGCGCAGGCGCTCGACGAGTGCGTCGAGGAGGGTCGGCGTCATCTCGTCGCCGATCTCCACCTCGAGCTCCCGGAAGCCGGACGTCGACGCGCCGCCGTTGTGCACCGAGACGGCGTCGTCCACGACGCCGCCGATGAGGTGCCCGTCCGAGGCGTGGAGCTCCGTGCGCCGTCGGAGCGTCGTCATGCGGACGCTCTCGTGCAGCTCCTCGCTCCGCACGTACCCGCGCACGAGCTCGACGGCGGCTGCGGGTGGGCTCCCTCC
This sequence comes from uncultured Gaiellaceae bacterium, assembly GCA_963778725.1. Classification (GTDB taxonomy): domain Bacteria; phylum Actinomycetota; class Thermoleophilia; order Gaiellales; family Gaiellaceae; genus GMQP-bins7. Next base: position 6,062 of record CAVZVL010000016.1, on the reverse strand, counting down.
GTTCCCCTCGAAGACGATCTCCGGCCGGACGAGGAAGGGGGCATCGCGCTCCGCGGGGAGCTTCACGGTCCAGCCCTCGCCCGGCCGGTGGCGCAGGCTCGCTCCCCAGCGCGCGAGCCGGAGGTCCTCCGTGTCGTAGTAGGTCGTCTCGTTCCGCTCCGGTGGGGCCTGCCGGACGATCGGCCCGACGAGGCCGTAGATGCTCGGCATCCGGAAGTCGGGTGTGGCTGCGAGCTTCAGCTCGCGCTCGGGGCTGTGCTCCACGGTCGTCTCAGCGTAACCCCGGCCGCGCGAGCCGGGTGCGGGTGCTCACTCCCGCGCGCGCCGGTTCCCGAGCCAGAGGAGGGCAGCTGCGCCGACCGCGAACGCGACGGTGAGGCCCGCGGCGCGGGCGAGCACGCCCCCGTACCCGAGGTTCGACACGTCCACGAACGGATACGGGTACCAGTCGACGATCTCGCCGCGGACCAGGGTGTACACGATCCACGCAAATGGATATACGAGCCAGGCGAGCGACCGTCCACCACGGGAGCCGGTGACGCGGAGGATCGACCAGCCAGTCCGCGACGAGGACGACCGGCATCAGCTTGTGCACGACGAAGTCGACCCAGGGGATCGTCGTCTGCAGCTCTTCCTGGAGACCCGCGAGGAGGAGCGCGAACACGATCCCGGTGATCGCGATGTACAGGACAGCCGCGCTTCGCGCCGCGTCGAACAGCGGCGTCCGGCGCTCGCGCGGGACGAGGACGAGCAGGAAGAGCGCGCCGACGGCCAGGATGTTCGACTGGATCGTGAAGAAGCTGAAGAAGTTCCCCTGCGCGTACCCCGGCCCGTTGAGCATGGCGAACTGGTAGGTCATCGCCGCGATCGCGACCGTGGCGAACGCGAGCCGGGCGACGTTCAGCACGAGCCGGTTCGCACCTGTCAGCGAGTACGACGGGCTCCTCGGACACAGCGCGGACACTAGTGCTGCAGGTCGAGTAGGTTCTCGCGCATGTCAAGCCCCGTGGCGGCACTTGCTGAGAAATACGAGGCAACCGCGGCCGCTTTCGTCAAGGAGCACCGCCTCCCGGGCGCCGCGATCGGCGTCGTCCACGACGGCGAGCTCGCGTGGGCGGGAGGAGTCGGTTTTGCGAATCGCGCGTCCCAGCGGCCGTCCGACCCGAAGACCCTCTACCGGATCGCCTCGATCACGAAGACGTTCACCGCGACGGCGATCATGCAGCTCCGAGACCAGGGCAAGCTCGCTCTCGACGATCCCGCGATCGCGTACCTCCCCGAGCTCGAAGCCGCGCAGAGCCCGCTCGGCCCCATCGAGGGCCTCACGCTTCGCCGCATGCTCTCCCACGAGTCAGGGCTGCAGAGCGAGCCCCCCGGCACCGACTGGTCGGACGTCCTGTACGAGGACGATCCAGGCCGCACGCTGGCACGTGCGGGAGAGATCGCGACCCGTGTTCCCGTGCACACGCAGTGGAAGTACTCGAACCTCGCCTACCAACTGCTCGGAGAGATCGTCTCGCGCGTGTCGGGTACGAGCTATCCGAAGTACATCCGCTCGAAGCTCCTTCGGCCGCTCGGGATGACGGCGACGTCGCTCGACCCGCTGCCTGCTCGCCTGCGTGCACGCCGGGCAACAGGCTACGAGCCGCGCTTCCTGTCCGACGAGCTCGAGCTCGCGCCCGAGGAGGTGAACGTCTTCGGCGCCGAAGGCGGGCTGTGGTCGTGTGTCGAAGACCTCGCGCGCTGGCTGTCGTGCCAGCTCGCCGACGAGCCACGCATCATCGCGAAGGACACCCTGAGCGAGATGCACAAGGCGCGCTACCTCACCGACGACGAGTGGACGAACGCGTGGTGTATCGGCTGGTACGCCCGGCGGCGCGAGGACGTCGTCTGGGTCATGCACTCGGGCGGCTACTACGGCTTCATCACGAACGCGTGCTTCGAGCCGAAGGAGAAGGTCGGAGCGATCGCGCTCGTCAACGGCATCGGGAACGCGACCGAGCTCGCGTTGGAGCTCGGGACGATCGCGCGCGAAGCCGTGCGCGAAGCCGCTCCGGCCATCGAGGTCCCGAAGGCCCTTCCCGCCGAGTGGCGACCGCTGGTCGGTCTCTACATGGCGAAGCACTTCGGGTCCGTCATGCGGCTCGAGTGGCTCGACGGCAAGCTCACGGCGATCGACCCGGACACCCCGACCTGGAAGCCGACGCTTGCGCCGACGGACGACCCCGACGTGTTCAGGATCGAGCCTGGGTTCCGCGAGTCGGGCGAGCTCGCCCGCTTCGAGCGCGGAGCGGACGGGCAGGTCGTGTCGCTCTTCTTCGCCGTCGCGAGGCTCCAGCGCCTCGAGCCGGTCGCTCCCGACTAGCCTCGCTCGATGAGCTCTATCCGGTAATCGTCCGGGTCCCGGACGAAGCAGATGCGCGAGCCGCCTTCGGAGACCTGGTATGGCGGGCGCTCCGGCTCGATGCCGTGGTCGTCCCTGAGCGTCGCGAGAGTCGCGTCGAGGTCGTCGACGCCGATCGCGATGTGCCCGTACCCCGTGCCCAGGTCGTACGTGCGGCCGTCGTGGTTGTACGTCAGCTCGAGGACGTTGTCGGCGTCTCCGAGCGAGAAGAAGTAGTTCGTCGCCTCGAGCTCGCCGTTCCGGACGATGTCCATGTCCCTCGAGAAGCGGAAGCCGAGCGCCTCGTAGAAGCCGCGGCTCCGCTCGGGATCGGTGATGCGAACCATGGTGTGCAGGAAGGTGGCCATGGCGAGATCCTACGGATCGCCCGAGGTCGCTACGACGCTGCGCACGGCCTCGACGGGCTCACGCCGATGCGGTCGACGTGGACGGAGACGACTCGTCCGTCCTCGAGACGCGTTCCCCGACGAGAGAGAAGCCAGACGTCCGCGTGTCCGCCGGCCGGGACGCAGACGGTGATCTCGACGGGCGGACGCGCGCCACCCGGATCGACCGCTCCACGGACCGTGTCGTCCTCTGTGATGATCTCGAAATCGGCCGGTCGCGAAGCGAGGCTTGAGGCGGCGAGGGTGATGACGACCGAGCGGCGACCCGCGTCCGGGTGTCCATAGACTCGAAGGCTCGCCGGCCGTCTGGGCAGCATCCAGCCGTCACGGGTGAGACCAAGCGTGCTCCACGCGAGCCGATAGGGGTGTCGCACGCGCACGAGCTCGAGCGACGATCTCCGCGCGATGACCTCGGCCCCGGCGAGCCCGAAGCGGTTCTCGCTCTCCGAGACCACGAGGTAGCGGCTCGGCTGCGGGCCGGCGAGCCGCCCGGCCACCCGGTCGACGGAGGCGTCGAGGGCCGGAAACGGCGTAAACGTCTTCCCGTGGTCGACCTGAAGCTCACGCGTGACGTCCTCGTTCCAGAACTCCGCCTCCCACCAGGCGACGGGCCCGTCGGTACCGCCTGGGACGAGCGTGACCGGGCTCCCGCTCGGGACCGCGCGGTCGATCCAGTCCCGCGGCGCCTCATCCGAGCGGACCATGGCCGGCTCGACATATCGCTCGAGGACGTAGCCGGCCTGCGCAACGCCGAACGCCGTCAGCGCCACGGTGGTTGCCACGAGGGCGAAGCGCGGAGCCCGCGACGCGGCCAGGACGACGACGACGGCGAGCACGGTCACTGTCTGGACGAGCAGCGTCTCGGACACGCCGAGCCACGACGAGGCATCCAGGATCGCCGGCCGAAACGCCGCTCCCGGAGCCGCCCAGAAGATCACCTGAGCCTTCCCGGGGGCGAGCTGCAGGAGCGCGACGAGGGCGGCGCCGCCGCCCGCAGCGCTCAAGAGCCTCGTTCTCGCGTGCGCCCGCCCGTCCGCGAGCCACGCGACGCAGCCGACCGCGAAGAGGGGGACGAGGTAGACGAGGTAGCGGTCCTGGATGAACCGGCCCGGCGTGAACCGGAGGTCGAACGACGTCACCTCGAAGACGAGGAGCGGGACGAGCACGGCGAACAGCGCGGCGAACGCATGCGCTTCTCGGCGATCGGGATGGAGCGCCGTGGTGATCAGCCAGGACACGGACAGGGCGACCGGCAGCACGCCGACGCCGAGCGCCACCTGGTCGAAGTGGGCTGCCGCCGCGCTCCAGAAGCCGCCTGGCACAAGGTTCCCCTGAAACGGGAGCGCATAGTTCCCGACCACCCCGCCCGGGCCGCCGACCGCAATGAGGAGCGCCGCCAGGACGAGCGCGGCGGTGTAGGCGATCGTAAGCACGCGATGGCGGCGGAGTGCGTCGACTGTGGCCCGTCGCACGCTGGACGCGCCGCGGTCCCGCCGGGCCGCGAGCGCGATGTCGTGGAGCAACAGAGCGACCGGAAACGCGAGCGCGACGACGACGAGCTGCGTCCGCGCGAAGAACGCGAGCCCGAGGCCGGCGAGCGCGAGTGCATCGCGGCGTGGGCTCGGCCGTGCGAGCGCCTGCTGGCAAAGGAAGACCGACCAGACGAAGGCCGGGTACGCGGCGTTCTCCGTGAGCAGCGTCGACGAGAGGACGAGCCAGGGGGTCACCGCCGTCAGGACGGCGGCCGCATAGCCTGCGCCGGCTCTGCCCGTGACCGAGCGAGCGAGGAGGAAGGCCGGCACCGCGACACTCGCCAGCAGCAGCGCGTTCAGCAGGTGCGCGGCCGCGGCGGCCTGCGGGGCCGAGAACACGCCGTAGAACGGCGCGAGCAGCAGCGGATAGAGCTGGCTGTTGGCCCCGTAGTGCTCGCCTCTGATCTCGGGGATCGGCGAGCCGCCCCGTGCGATCGAGATCGCGAGCCGCGCGACCTGGAGCTCGTCGGTCATGACGGCCCAGGTGTTGACGCGGACGGCGTAGTACGCCGACGCCGCCGCGGCGACGAGCACGCAGCACGTCGCGAGCAGCGCCGGGACTCCTGACATGCGGAGCGCCCCCGCGCGCTCGCGCCCTCTCCAGGGCTGGGCGGGGACGGCGGCGCGACCAGCTGTCTCGAGACGGGCGATCAGCCGAGACGTACCCGATGTGCGCCGTCGGCAATCCCCGGTTGTGGCCGCGGGTCTAGAGTCGGGTGATGATCACGCGGCGCGAGCTCCAGGAGGCGCGGCAGTACACGGCCGAGCAACTCGCGGAGGTCGGCATCGCCCTCACGGTCGAGGAGCGCGACGCGATCGAGGTGGCCGACTTCGGGCTCTCACGGCTCGAGGAGACCGGCCTCCAGCTCCTCGTCTACGTCAACACGGATCGGTACTGCGCAAAGGAGCTCGTGCTGCGGCCGCGCCAGACATGCCCCGAGCACCGGCACCCGCCCTTCGACGGCACGCCCGGCAAGGAGGAGACGTTCCGCTGTCGCAGCGGTCTCGTCTACCTCTACGTCGAGGGGGAGCCGACGCCGCGGTCGGCGTGCGAGCCGCCTCCCGGCGCGTACACGGTCCAGCACGAGATCGAGCTCCGGCCGGGTGAGCAGCACACGATTCCGCCGGGAACGCTGCACTGGTTCCAGGCAGGCTCCGAGGGCGCGGTCGTCACCGAGTTCTCGAGCGCGAGCCGCGACGAGCTCGACGAGTTCACGGACGAGCGCATCGCCCGCGAGACGGTCGTCGCCTGACCTGTCTCAGTCGAGCCGACCGTGCTCGGCGAGCAGCGCGAGGACGTCGTCGTGCGGGAGCGCAGGCGCGATGCGGCCCGACTTGCCGGTCACCTCGGGCGCGGCCCAGAGCGCGTTGAGCACGGCCTCCTCGGTCGCGTCGACAACCGCCTCGAAGACGTCGTTCAGGGCCGGATCCGGCACGTTCGCGATCGGCGCTTCCCCGCGCGGGCGGCGACCGGGTGGCGCGAAGGCGACGAAGATCTCGCCGCTGCCCGAGTGTGCGACCGAGCCGCAGCGCGCGAGCCCGAGCCCGGCGCGTCGCGCGACACGCTCGAGCTGATGCGTCGAGAGCGCGGCGTCGACCGCCACGACGACGATAGCGCTCCCCGCCGGCGCCCGCCGGCCGCGTGACGAGCTACCGAGCAGGTCGCCGACCGCAACGCCGTCCATGACGAGCCCAGGGGGCGGGTCGAAGTTGGAGAGGACGAGGACGCCGACCGCGCCG
>CAVZVL010000015.1:0-129207 GCA_963778725.1 uncultured Gaiellaceae bacterium | reverse complement strand
AGCACGAAGCCCGCGAACGCGCCTGGAGCGTCCTCGAGTCCGCCTTTGCGGAGCGCGCGCCCGCCGAGCGCCGAACGCGCAGGCGGCGACCGGCAGTCGCGATCGCGGTCGTCACGGCCGCGCTGGCCGCCGTGCTCAGTTCGCCCGGCCGCGCGGTACTCGACGATCTCCGCGAGGTCGTCGGTGTCGAGCGAGCGCAGCCTGCGCTGTTCTCGCTGCCCTCGGACGGACGCCTGCTCGTCGCGTCCGATGCGGGCGTCTGGGTGGTGCAGCACGACGGGTCGAAGCGGCTGCTCGGCCCGTATCGCGAGGCGAGCTGGTCGCCGTTCGGTCGCTTCGTGGCGGCCGCCCGGGAGAACGAGCTCGCAGCGCTGGAGCCGGACTGGAACGTCCGCTGGACACTCGCCCGCAGCGGGGTCAGCGGCCCACGCTGGACCCGGAAGCGACGATGACACGCGGATCGCGTACTCGAGCCGAGGAGCGCCGCGGATTCTTCGTCGCAGGTGACGGAACGGACGACCGTCCGGCATGCGCAGCGCACGCGAGCCGTGTGCCGTCCGTGTGGCGGCCCGGTGCCGGCTTCGTCCTCGCGCTTGCCTCTGCGAACGGCGCCGTCTCGGTCGTGGACGTCGACCGCTGCGCCACTCGCTGGATGTCGCAACCGTTTGGCGCTCCGAGGAAACTCGAGCGGGTCGTCGGACGGAGCCCGGCTGCTCGTCGCGTCGCGCACCGGCATCCACGTGCTCGACGGGCGCACGGGACGCACCGTGGGCGCGGCGCGCGGCTACGACGCGACGTTCCGACCGGGAACGCAGCAACTGGCGTCCGTCCGACAGCAGGGCGAGGCAAGCATCGTCAGCCTCGGGGGGCGGACGGTGTTCCGAGCAGTCGGCAACCTGGGCGACCTCACCTGGTCACCCGACGGCCGCTGGCTCCTCGTGACATGGCCGACGGCCGACCAGTGGGTGCTCGTCCGCGCCGACGGCAGGCGCATTCGTGCCGTCGGGAACATCGCGGAGCAGTTCCGCTCGCGCGAGTTCCCGCGCGTCGAGGGCTGGTGCTGCGGCCCGTAGCCCGCTACGACGCTCCGTTCTCGAGCACGGACAGGATGTTCCCCGCCGGATCCCTGAACCACGCGATCGGCGGGCCGTTCGGGTCGCGGGAGATGCCCTTCTCGTCCTGCTGCAAGCCGTCGTAGCGCTCGAACCTCACGCCCCGCTCCCCGAGCTCGTCGACGGCCGAGTCGATGTCGTCGACCGGGAAGTTGAGGATCGTGTACGTCGCCGGGGTGTAATCCGGCTTCGGGTAGACGAGCGTGTTGCGCCCGCCCGCGAGGTGGAGGATGAGCAGGCCGTTGTCCTCCGACGTGCGCAGTCCGAGCGTCCCACCGTAGAACTGCTGTGCGCGTCGAGATCGTCGACCGCGAACCCGCTGAAGGCCTTCGAGCTCTCGAGCATCGTGATCTGCCTTTCGTTTCGCTGACGCTCATGGAGTGCCCCGCCGCAGCGAACGACGAAACCTTCCCGAACCGCTCCGCTGTAAGCTCGCTTCGTGCTCGAGGCTGGGAGCCCCGTTCCGGACGTGCAGGTGTGGGCGGCCCCTCGAAAAGAGGCCCAGCCGCTGCGGGAGATCCTGGGGGAAGGGCTCACGCTCCTGTGCTGCCAAGCCCCCGACGGTATCTCCTGGTCGTCTCGATCACTCTTCTCCTCTGGCTCGCCGCGCCCGTATCGGTGGCCGCGAGCGAGCAAGCGACGTACCGCATTGACCACGTCTCCGATGGCGACACGGTTGTCCTCCGCAACGGCCAGCGCGTGCGTCTCGTCCAGATCGACACGCCCGAGGTGGTCTACTTCGGCACCGAGTGCTACGGGCCGCAGGCGTCAGCGACGACGAAGCGGCTGCTACCCGAGGGCACTCGGGTGCGCCTCATCGCTGAACCTGCGACCGACCGTGTAGACGACTACGGCCGTCTGCTCCGATACGTCGTGCGGGCGCCTGACGGCGTGAACGTCAACGTCCGGCTCGTGGCCGTCGGAGCGGCTGCGCCGTACTTCTATGCCGGCCGACGCGGACGATATGCGGCTCGGCTGGAGGCGCTCGCGAAGCGGGCGAGAGCTCTGAACCTCGGCCTGTGGGGCGCATGCCCGCGCACGCCGTACGACCCCTATCGCGGCGTCGAAACTCGCCGCTAGAACCCGACGGCACGCCGCCTTGACTCAGTTCAGGCGATGCGAGAGAGTCGCCGTCACACTCACTGACTCCAACGCTTCGAGGGCAAGTGCGATGAGACGATTTATCCCAGCGGCAGTGGCTCTGGTCGTGCTCTTCGGGCTGCTGACGACCCTCGCAGCCGCGGCCGGCCCGGCCGCAACTCCTTCCCGGTCGCAGACCACTACATCCCAGCTTGATCTCCGCGCCGTGCTCAACTTGGTATCGGACCTCACTGGCACGTGCCCGCCCGGCTCGCCGGAGTCCCTTGAGTGCCCAGCACGCACGGGCGACGGGTCCAGCGCCGGGCCTGGGGGCGGTGACGGAGGCCTACTCGTACTTCGTTCACCCCGGCCCGCCGCTGTGCAGCGAGGGTAACGAGAAGGTTCTCGGCTACCCGGTGCGATGGGTCGTCGCAAACAAGGGCGAGATTGAGTTCGCGGTCGCAGCGGCACCGCAGTGCATCGTGGCGTCGGATGCCGTGGAAAACGCAACGCAGGCGTTCACGGTCACGGGCGGCACGGGAATCTACGCCGGTGCGTCCGGGAGCGGCACCGTCGCGCGCGCTGTCGGGCTGTCGAGCGACGGAAGGACTTTTCGCGGGGTCGAGACCTGGACCGGCACGCTGAGCGTGCCGGGTCTCGACTTCGACGTTACGGCGCCCGTGCTCACGGGGGCGGCCAACAAGACGGTGAAGGCGAAGAAGGGCGCGAAAAGCGCTCGCGTGACCTTCCAGGTCACCGCTCAGGATGACAGGGACGGCGCGCTACCGGTCGCGTGCAAGCCCCGGTCAGGCAGTCGATTCCCGATTGGCCGTACCGTTGTCAAGTGCGCTGCCACAGACTCAAGCGCAAACACCGCGGGCGCGTCTTTCAGGATCACCGTAAAGCGCTAGTTCGGCGCACCCGCCTGTAGCTCCCGCTCCTCGATCCTCACGAAGCTCGCGAGTCTTCGGCCAAGCGATTGACTCGTCGCTCGTTAGCGGCGTCGGCGCGATAGCCCCTTCGAGCAGCGCCGTCACAGGCCCCGGCTGAGCCTCGACCCAGCGGTGACCAGCGCCTCGCGTCCGTCTTCGAGCACGACCACGTCACCGGGCTCGACGCTCGGTGCGGGGTGCTCGCTCACGCCGAGGTCATCGCCGGTCGTGTCGTGGAGGCGGTAGGTCGGCACTATGGGCGGGGTCAGACGCCAAGGGGAACGCACGCGGGTTCTCGAAACCCCCCTCGGGGTTCGCCCACCGTCAGCGTAGACGCCCGACCCCGCTCCGTCAGGATAAGACGGTCGTCGAGGTCTGAGCAAGTGGGACGCGTGCGAGGGCATCGGCCGAGCTGTCACCAGGGTCATGTGCACGACTGACGCCGAAGCGGCGGCGAGGAGGCGCAGCCCTCGCGATTGCGAGCAGTCCCTCCACGAGCATGGTGGGATCGCCGCCGCTGGCGTCCCGTACAGCCTTTGCAAGACCCTTGGGTCTGCCTCCGGGGTTGCCAGACTGCCCCGGCTGGAACGGACGGCCGATTCTCCTCACTGTTTCGTCGCTGTTTTCAGCGGGCTCCATGGACACCATTATCCAAACGCGAGTGGATGCGCTTTCCGCGGTCAAGGGAGAGCACGCTCGCGCACCCGAAGTTCTTGGGCCTTGGGACGACAACGATCGCTCGACTAGCGATCTCGACACGCGTCGCTGTCAATCGCTAATGACCAAGAGGAGCCACGCGTTCGCAGTTCCGCCGACCAGCACGACAATGACCGCCGCCGCGAACAGATAGACACCCCATCCCTGACCCAGAAGCAGTAGTAGACCAGCCGCAGCCAAGAGGAGGCAGGCTGAGTTCGGAGTCGCCAGATCCAGGAGGTGTCCGGCCCGCGACCCCGACGTGTCGCGGTCTGCCCTGCGATCAAGCGCAAGAACTGTTGCTCCGGTGACTCCCGCGAGCACCAAGAACTCGAGACCAAGCCACCGCTCCTGCTCTGGAATAACAAGCAGGAGACTGGCGAGCAGCCCGGTCAGGAACAGGACGCCGGTCTGGGTGGCACGATTGCGCAGCTCGACAGAACGGGCGATGAATTCGACCCTGATTGAAACCGCGACAAACAAGAGACCGAGGAGGGCGGCGGTGGCTCCGCCCGCGACCGTCGAGAAGACTCCCCAGTCGGTCAACTCCGCCGTCTGCCGGTAGCCCGGTCGCTCTTGAGTTCCACCGTTGGTCGAAGTATCCCTTTCGGCTCGGGCGTCATCGCGGAACGCTCGGGCAGCCCAACGACGCAGCCCTTGAACGTCAGCCGGGCTCTATGTGGTGGCGGTTTTCGCTTGTCGCTCGGCTTCGATCTTCAAATGCCGAAGGCCTGAGTCGAGCGCCTTCTGCACCGACTTCGTCATTGAGCGACGGAGCAGCCGGACGAGCAAGCCGTCCCACGACTCCGCCGATCTGGCCGTCGTCGTACCGTCTTGCTGTTCGAGTTCATAGACGTGGATCGCCTTGATGCCGAACGTCGTACCCGTCCACTCAATGCGGTGAGGGGGTTCGACACCCTGAAGCGTCGACGTGATCGTCCCCGGCCCCGCTTTCCAGCGGAACTGCGTACCTGGAGCCAGCGGGCCCTCGAGCGTCGCGGACTTGACGTCGGGGTTCCAACTCGGCCAGTCGGCGATGTCTGTGAGGACACGCCATACGATCGCGGGCGGCGCCGCCACCCGGATCTCCCCGCGCGCCATAGCCGGGGCGGCAGTGTTGATCTCCATCGCCAACACCCTACGTCTATCGACGCCCGCGGTCGTGGTGGAGAGCCACGTCATCGAGCGACATTCCCGCACACTGGCGCACCCGATGGCGCCTTCCCCCGAGGGTTCACCGAAGTTGGCGTAGCAACCACCGGGCGCGGTATGCGGTCGCCGCCGCGTTCAGGGGGTGGTCTGCCGTGTAGAAACGCAGTTCCTTCGGTCCGTGTGCCGCCCGGTAGAGAGCGAGCACGTCTGCTCTCGGGTTGAAGGGGTCGCGCGTACCGTCCTGGATGAGGAAGGCAGGACCCGTCGCCTTCGGCACCCACTTGATCGGGTCGATGGCTGAGAGCTTCTCGACGTATGCATCGAGCTTCTTCTCGCCGAGTTGCGGACAGGCGAGTCGCATGAACCCGGTGTGATGGCCGCGCCCCGACTTGAGCGCATACGCGCGTATCCGGTGCTCGACCCCTGCCAGCACCGCGGTCACGGAAGCCCCGTAGCTAAAGCCGGCTGCGGCGATGCGCTTGCCATCCACGTTGGGTAGGGTCAGTGCGAGGTCGACGGCGCGGCGTCGTCCGACGACGTAGCGCGTGAAGATCGCCAGATCCTTCGCCGGGTCGCAGGTGACGACCTCTGGGGCCGGGGGATCGACGAGGAGCGACGCAACGCCGTTGCGCGCGAGCGCGTCCGCATCGCCGAGTTCCTCGCTGCGGTCTCCGCCACGGCCCGGCGTCCAGAGCACGAGCGGCCACCGCGCGCCGGCCAGAGGATGGACGAAATAGGCGGCGACCCGTGCACGCGTCGCTGCGCTGAACTTCAGGTCCTGGTGCGCGATGTTGTGCGAAACGGTGGTTTTGCCCCACGCGACCTCCAGCGGTGCCGAGCGGTCGTAGTCGAAAGGTGACGTTGGGCCGCGCGTGCCGGAGGTGCCTGCCGGAGGCGACGTCGCAAGAGCAACCGCCGCGACGGCGGCGACCCAACGCGCGGCCGAGAGGAGACCCTTCCGGGTCATTGGCGACTCGGGCGTTGCGTCGACCCCCGCCGGAGTTTTGAGCGTCGCAGCGTGGAGACCCACTCGCGATCGCACTAGCCGACGTCCTCGATGATCTCGACGAGCTCGTCCAGCCGATAACCCTGCAGACGTGCGAACGCGACGAGCTCCTTCGCGCGCTGCACGACTGCACCACGCTCTGGTGTCCCGACGACGGAGATGCCGCGACCGCGTCGAAACTCGAGCAAGCCTTCGTCCCGCAGCAAACGCAGCGCGCGGAGCACCGTGTTTGTGTTGACGTCGAGGACCGCCGCGAGGTCCTTCGCGGGAGGAAGGCGCTCGCCCGGCTTCGCCTCGCCCTCCGCGATTGCGCGGCGGATCTCACCCGCGACCTGTTCGAAGAAATCGGTGGGGTCTTGTCTGTCGATGTTGACATCGAGCATGGTGCTAGTCATAGTAGCGTCACTGGAGAAGGGATGCACGCGTGACCGTTACCGCACCGCCTCGCCTCGACGATCGTGTCGAGTTCGATGACGCCAACGTCGAAGCGCTCGAGGCGCTGATCGAGGAAGCGCGCCAGCGGGCGCGGCGGCGAAGAAGAAGATACGCCGGGGGAGCCTTCCTCATCGCGGCAGGGATCGGTTCCGCCGCCTTCATCTTCGGAGGCAGCGGGGGCCCCGCCGCCATCTCCTCGCCCGCCAGCGGATCGGGAGCATCAGTTAGAGCGCAAGCTCCTCGTCCCGCGCTTCGCGTCCGCAACGGACCGCTGACCGTCATCGACGGCGACGGAATCCTCGCTGTCAGCAGCCACGGAAAGACGCACCGTCTCTTTCGCTGCCAGGAGGACCGGGGTCCCCGCTTCTGCACCATCATCGAGAGCGTCGCCTGGTCACCGACGGGTGACAAGCTTCTCTTCAGCGCGACGACGGTCTCCATCGGGACCCCCTACCAGGGAATGCACGTCCTCGATCTCGCAAGCGGGAAGACGCGGCCTGCCGGCGGAGAAGGATTCTCACTTTCATGGTCACGGGACGGGCGCATCGCGCTCGTCGTGCCGGCGTTACCAGGCCCGTTTGGACTGGTGGGTTCGATCGACATCAGACGGATCGTCGGTTCGCACGTCACAGACGAGTGGCTCGACACAGGAACGGACGGATACGACTCGTCGCCCTCCTGGTCACCCGACGGTGAGCGGCTCGTGTTTGCTACCCGCCAGAAGGGAGAGTCGACGATCTCGATTATCGACGCCGACGGCTCTCATCGGCACCTTCTCGCTAGGCACGCCTCCTCGCCCGCGTGGTCTCCCGCCGGCGGCGTGATCGCCTACGAATCGGCTTGCGGCGTCAAGTTGGTAACCCCGAGCGGACGGGATGCCGCGCCCGGAAGGCGCTCGGGCTGCCATAGCCTCGGGGTCCGCGGTAGGCCTGTCTGGTCGCCCGATGGCAGCCGGATCGCGATCTCCACACGGATCAGGCAGTTCATGGGGGGCTACGGCATCGAGGTTATGGGTAGGGACGGGCGCTACCGGAGCACCGCGGCTGCCACGAGCTCGAATGCGCTCGGACTCGGTGCGCCGATCGCCTGGCAGCCGATCCCGCGAACTCGGTAAGGGACCGCCGCCTCCTCGTCAAGCGACATTCCCGAACACTCGCGCAGCCGAGCGCATGCGCTCCTGAGCGATGCCAGAAGCCGACGTACGGAGTTCGAGAATGCTTGAGCCGTCCGCGGGCGACCCGATACGACATCGAACACTCGTCAGTCAGAGTGGCGTTCGAAGCCGCTCTGAAGGCCGGTCCCTGACGCTCGCCCGCGCGTCACGCGGCGTGTCCGACCGCGTTCTCGTGCGCGCACCCGGACGCCCGATGGTGAACGACCTTGCGGTTCAGGGGGGCAAGATCCTGATTGCGGGGACGACCCTCCGACTGAAGAAGTTCACGTTGAACGACTTCGTGCTCACACGGCTACTCCCCGACGGTTCCCTCGATCACAGCTTCGGCAAAGCCGGATCGGGAAGAGTCGACTTCGGACTTGCAGAGGCTGGCGAGGCGCTCGCGATCCAGCGTGACGGGAAGCTCGTGCTCGGTGGCGTCCTCGGGAAGTACTCAACCAGCTTCGGGGTTGCGCGCCTCCTTCCAGGGGACTGACCCCAGCGGAACGAACTGAAGTTGGATCGCGGCTGTCATCGACGAACGCCGCCCCCGGCACCCTCGTGCACCGTGGCGTGTTGGTCAACACCAAGCGACGTTCCCGCACACTGGGGCAGGCGAGTGTCCTCGCGCGCCATGACGAGCTCACACCGCCCGTGAGCGCGGCTGGCAGCCAAGGATGCCCTCGTATGATCCGTGCGCCGATGGCGAGGTCGAAGCGAACACCGGAAGAGGAGTGGCGCTGCGTCCTCGAGGGTGAGATCGGCGGGCACTTCTGTTGGAAGCCGTGGGTGCGCCGAGTGAGCCGGGCGATTCCGTCAGAACCACGCTGCAAGCTCTGCCATACACCGTTCGGCGCGCCGGGGAACGTACTCCGCTTCGTAGGCTTCGGACCGTCTCGCCTCAACCGACGGATCTGCAGTGGCTGCATCCACGCGCTTGAGAAGAAGCCTGGCGGCGCAGAAGTCGAGCTGTCGTTGTTGTTCGCCGACGTTCGTGGCTCGACGTCTCTCGCGGAACGCATCGGTGCCGAGGAGTTCTCGCAGCTAATGGCGCGGTTCTACGGCGCGGCGGCAGCTGCCGTCGACGAGCGCGACGGGATCGTGGACAAGTTCGTCGGAGACGAGGTCATCGCGCTCTTCATCCCCGGCTTTGTCGGGCAGGATCATGCTGCGGCGGCGATTGCTGCTGCACGCGACCTTCTCTCGGCGACGGGCCACGGAGGCGGGCAACCGTCGATTCCGATCGGTGCAGCTGTGCACACGGGAGTGGCGTATGTCGGATCGGTGGGCGAGGGTGACGCGCTGGACTTCACGGCGCTCGGCGACTCCGTCAACACAGCGGCACGACTCGCCTCGAGCGCTGGTGAGGGCGAGATCCTCGTCAGCGGCGTCGCCGCGATTGCAGCGGAGCTCGATACCGAGGCCCTCGAGGCGCGAACGCTCGAGCTGCGAGGCAAGGCCCAGACCTTGGATGTCTGGGTCGTCTCGGCATAGACCTCCGCCTGGGCCGAGAGGCGACGAACGCGCGCCGGCTCAAGGAACATTTCCGCACACTCGCGCACCCGAACGACCTCACTCTCGAAAGCGAGGTTCTGCTCGCGGTACACGAGAGCGTCGCGCCGGCCTAGTCCTCGCCTTCCCAGTACTCGACCGCGGGTCCGGGCCTCGCGAACATGACGTCTTCGTCGTCGACGTCCTTTGCGAGAACCTTGCCGGTGTCGAGGTACTCGATGATCTCGCCCCGGATCATCGAGGAGAACATGAGCACGCGGACAGGCGAGTCAGTTCGGTTGCTGATCTGGTGCGCACCGATCTTGCCGCGTGGAAAGCAGACGACGTCACCCTCCTCCAGAACATGCTCACCTTCGGGCGTGCGCAGTGTCGGCTCGCCGCGGAGCACGATCACCCATTCCTCGTTGAGGTAATGCGTGTGGTAGGGCCAGAGCCTGCTGCCAGGCTCGATCTGCGACATGGTCGCGCCCAGTAGCTCACCGCCGATCCGTTCGCCCACCAGCGTGCCGCTGCAGCGCCAGCCTTCGCGATCCCTCGTCGCGTCCCACTCGTCGCTATTCAAGTTGAAGGTCTTCAATTCGGCGAACACTAGCCTGCGTCTCAAGGGACATTCCTCGGTTACGGAAAGTCCCGGCTGATCGAGTCGAGGCGGTACACGTGACCCGTTGTGAGGTTCGTGAGTGTTATGCCCGTGTACTCGACGTGCTGTGGTGCGCAAAGCTGATTGGAAGGGGGAAGCGGAACCGTGAAGTTCCCGCTTGTGCGTCCCTTGTCATCAGGCGCGAGCACGAGTGGGACGCTCACGGCGTGTACTTCAATGGCGCTCCCACCACTGCAGCTATCCCACCGCGACGTCTCGGTGGCATCGAGTTGGTAGTCCACCGAGGCGAACCTCTTGAGGCTGCCTTCCTCGAAGTCAACAGCGAGGCTCCCCGCCGCCGTGACTTGTTCCATGTACGCGAACTTCGTGCCCGCTCCAGCAAAGGACGTGCCTATCGACAATACGAGTACGCCTGCCAGAAGAAGTGCGAGTCCGAGGATGCGTCCCATGTTCCCTCCCTTGTTCCGCGCAGCATCCGCGGCCCGCGATGCAAAGTCAACGATCCAAGTCGCCCACTCAGGGCCTTACGAGTGGTAGTACATGTGCCGGCTGAGCCCTCACGAGCGCATGAAGTGGAGAAGGCGCATCGACGGTGATTACGTCGAGGACGCGGTACTCCCCACGCTCGAGGAGGATCGGGTCTCCTGGCTCAACCGGCGTCGGGACGTGTGCGATTCCTAGGTCGTCGCCGGTCATGTCATGCACGCGAATGGGAGCGCCGATCGCATTGCGAGTCGTGCCATTCGAGCAGTGTTCAACTCCCCGGAAGGGATGGATGTCCCCGGAGGGTGAACGACACCCTCGCTCCATGTGGCACCGAGTTCGAGATCTAGAGGAGTAGCGCCCCGTTCGCATCCGGTTCCGAAACTCCCAGGGCAGTCATCGTGATGTGGCTCTAGTTCTCCTTCTCCACGTTTGAACTAGAACTCGCACTCGATCGGCCACCGCCCCACCGTCTCCAGCAGTCCCTTCGGGCATCCAGTTTTCACGGTGCCGAATCGGAACCTGACTCGTCGGCTCGACTCTCTCGGGCCTTCTCCCTGGCGGCGGCACCGTCAGGCACCACCGTCGGGTTTTGGTAACTCGTCCTCGCTCGAGCCGTTACCGTCTGCACATGCTTGGCCCCGGAGATCAGGTCCCGGACGTCGCGGTCTGGGCGGCTCCGCGTGAGGAGGCGCGTCCGCTGAAGGAGATCCTCGGCGCTGGCCTCTCCTTACTGTGTTTTTACGTGTACGACTGGTCGCCGACCTGAACGAACGAGGTGTACCTCCTGCGGGACAGGAGTGACGATCTCGCTGCCGCCGGCATCCGTCCTTTCGCGATCTCCCGCGACTCGCCGTGGTCGCACGGCGCGTGGTCGCAGACGCTGGGAGTGGACGTTCCCCTCCTCTCGGACTGGAACGCGGACGCCACCCGCGGTTTCGACGTCGCCTTCGAGCCACTCGGGATGGCAGACGTCGCCGCACGTTCGGCGTTCCTCATCCGTGACGGCGCGACGATCGAGGCCGCCTGGATGCTCGGAAGCGAGCTTCCCGACATCGACGCCGTGATCGCAGCAGCAAGCGGACTCAGTGCCTGAGCTGCAGACGGCGACGAATCATCCGTCGCCCGAGCTTCCACGTGACGAAGCCGAGTAGCCAGTAAAAACGTCTCATTTCGGAGGGTTTCCCGGGAGAGGAGCGCGAGAAACGGGCCGTTAGCGCCAGCGAGCGACTGAGCGCGCACCGGCCGCGCAGGCCTCATCGAGTGCCGAGCCGAGGGGGTGGCCAGCGCTCAGCGCGACGAGGAATGCGCCGGCGAAGGCATCGCCTGCTCCGAAGGGTGACCGACGCTCGACCCGCCGCGCACGTCGTCGCTCCTCGAGCCCACTCGCCACCGCGAGTGCACCGTTCTCACCGAGCTTCACGCACGCAACTGCGAACCTCGATCCGAGCGCGCGAGCTGCCTCCGCGGGGGCCGGCGCCCGTCAGCGAGCGGGCCTCCTCGGCGGTCGCGAGGAGGACGGTCTTGGCGGCGGTCGTCGGCACATCGGCATCGCGGGCCGTCGCCGCGAGCGCCGGTGACGCGACGTCGATCCCGATCCAGGCCCCCGTGAAGCGCTCGATCGCAACCGCTGCCGCTTCCGACGACCCCGCCTGGAAGAGGGCAAAACCGGAGACGAGCAGCGCATCTCCCTCAATGACGTCCGGAACGTCCACGGACGCGAAGCCGACGTTGGCGCCGCGCGCCGCGACGACAGTCGAGCCCGGAAAGGCGACCGCCACCCCGGTCGGTCGATCTCGATCGCGGGCGAGCTCGGCCGCGACCCCGGCCGCGGCGAGCTGAGACAGGACGAGGTCGCCGGCTTCGTCGGCGCCGATGCGGCCGACGACGGTGGCCGAGGCTCCTGCCTCCGCTGCCGAGAGAGCCGCTCCCACTGCCGATCCTCCCGCACGGAGCGCGATGTCGGCGTGGACCCGAACGCCCGAACGCGACGGCTCCGAGCAGGTGACGTCGACCATGACGTCGCCGACGGCGACGAAACGGGGCGCTTCAGGCGACAGAGGTGCGACCCGCCGCGGACAGGATCTCGGTGACCGGCGGTGCCGCGAGCACCGAGGCCGCCCGCTCCGGCGCCAGCGTAGGCACGAAGGCCTCGACGAGGTCCGCCGCTTCCCCGTACGCACCGGCGGCGACGTCATCCTCCCCGAGCGCGTACGCCACTTCGCCCAATGCCGCCCGGGCGCTCCACCGTGCCGGCGGTCCGACCAACTCGTCGGCGACGTCGACAGCAGAGCGAAGCGCGGCGAGGGCCTCGTCGCCGCCGGCCGCAGTCGGCCGAGCGCGTGTCCGAGCAGCTCCAGCGACCGCGCCTCGTACTTCCTCCGCATCGTGCCGCGGGTGATCGAGAGCGCGCGGTCGGCCCACTCGAGCGCGGACTCGGGGCTCTCCGCACGAAGCGCGATCTCCGCACGAGCGACGGCGAGTCGACCGACGATCAGCCAGCGCGTCCAGCCGGTCGCATGCTCGGCCCCCTCCCAGAACTCGGGCCACGCCGCCTGCGCAGCACCGACGTCTCCCGTCAGCAGGTGTGTGAAGAGCAGGTCCGAGGCGGCGAACTGCTTCGGCATGCCGAACGTCATGGCGGCGGACAGCTCGAGCGCCCGCTCGGTCCTGCTGCGCGCCTCGTCCAGGTCGTACAGCTCGCGGTACGCGAGCGACGAGTAGTTCAGGAGCACGCGCGGGCTCTGCCCGAGCTCTCGCGCCAGCAGAAGCATGTCGTCCCAGATCGCAATTGCCTCCTCGTGCCGACCGAGTCCCGCGAGGGCGAGCGCCTCGAATCCTCCTCCTCGAAGAAGCGACTCGGCACGGTGCTCCTCGTTCGCGAGCGCCCGGGTCCGTTGGGAGAGCTCCGCCGACCGGCTGTACTGGCCGGTCCAGTACGTGGTGTCCGCATGGAGGTGCAGGTGCTGCATGAGATCGAGCGGCCGCGCGCGTGGTTCCCACAGCTCGAGCGCGCGATCGCCAAGCTCGAGGGCACGCGCGAGATCCCCCTCGTCGCCCCGCATCGCGAGGCTCTGGCTCTCCATGGCGAGGACCGCGGGCAAGGCGGTCGTGTCGTCCAGCTCCTCCACGAGTCGTCGGGCGTCCGACGCCCTTGCGATCGCCTCCTCGTGGCGCTCGGTCCAGACGAGCGCATGGCCGAGGGCGATCATCGCCCCGAGCTTCTCCTGGCCCTCGAGCTCATGGACGAGCTCGGAGAGCTCCTCCGATGCGCGAGCGTAGTCGGCCAGCTCGACGAGAGCGACGCCCCGCTGCAGCCGAAGCTCGCGCCTCGTCGCGTCGTCGTCGGCGAGCTCGATCGCGGTCGAGTAGAGGTCGACGACGGCTCCGTGCGCCCAACCTCGGCGCGCGACGTCGGCCGCGGCGAGGAGATAGGGAATCGCGCGCTCCGCCTCGCCCGCCTCGCGCCAGTGATGGGCGAGGATCGTCGACAGCGTCTCCGCGGCGCCTGTCAAGCGTCTCCTCCACGTACCGCGCGACCGCGGCATGCAGCCGTCGGCGCGACGCACGCGGTACCGTCGCGTATGCGACCTCCCGGATGAGCATGTGCTTGAACGTGAACTGCACGTCCCCGGAGAGGTCGCTGGCAGCGTCGCGGCGGACGAAGTCACGGGCCTCGAGAACCGCCAAGGCCCCGTCGATCTCGTCGACAGCGGCGAGGGCGGCGACCACGCCGCGCCAGAAGGTCTTGCCGACGACCGCGGCCGACAATAGGGCGGCCCGCGCGTCCTCGGGGAGAGCGTCGATCCGGGCGGCGATCGCCTCACGCACCGTCACCGGCAGGTCGCCGCTCGCTCCGCGCTCGACGACCGAGGCCGCGAGCTCTTCGAGGAAGAGCGGGTTTCCGCCAGCCGTCTCGACGACCCGTGCAAGGCCCGGCCCCGCGTCCGCCCGCGCACCGAGGAGGTGGCCCGCGAGCGCCTCTGCGTCGGCGGGCTGCAACGGGTCGAGCGGGATCGTGGTCTGAGCGGTCAGGCCCGCGCCCCAGGTCGGGTGGGTGTCGAGCAGCTCCGGACGCGCGGCGGCCACCAACATCACCTGCGAGTCGCGCACGTGCTGCCCGAGGTACCCGAGGAGCGCGATCTCGCTGGGCTCCGCCCAGTGGATGTCCTCGAACACGAACACCGTCGGCTGCTCCTGCCCGCAGCACTCGATGAACCGTCTCGCCGCGAAGAACAGCAGCTGCATCTGCGGCGCCTCGTCGTCCGGGGCGAGCCCGAGGAGAAGCGCGAGGTGGCTGAACGACTCCGCCGCCTCGCGACCGGGCATGAGCGAGTCGATTGCGGCCCTGAGCTTCTCGCGCGCGACCGACGGGGCGTCGGACTCGAGGATCCCGCATGCCGAGAATGCAAGCCGGGAGAAGGCCTGGTAGCCGAGCTGCTCCTCGTACGGGAGACAGCGCCCCCGCAAGATGCGACCGCCGTCCGACAGCACCTGCGCGGAGAACTCGCGGCAGAGGCGCGACTTTCCGATCCCGGGCGGCCCCAGCACCGTGACCAGGTGCGGGCGCAGCTCCGTCACACAGCGGCTCCAGGCGGACCGCATGAGGTCGAGCTCGCGCGCACGACCAACGAGAGGCGTCTCGGAGGCAACACGCTCGGCGGGCGCCATCGCCTCGACCGCAATCCACGCGCCGACGGGATCCTGCTTGCCCTTCGCCAGGACCGGCCCGAAGGATTCGTAACTGATCGCCTGCCGGCTCGCCCGATACGTCTCGTCGCCCACGATGAGCCGGCCTTCCGGTGCGGCCGTCTGCAGCCTCGACGCGGTGTTGACGACGTCACCGGTCGCGAGCGCTTCCCCGGTCGCGGCATCGAGCGCGACGACGGCCTCGCCAGTGTTCACGGCGGCGCGAGCAGCGAGGCCGAGTCCGTGCGAGCGGTTCAGCTCCTCGATGCCTTCGAGAACGCGCAACCCCGCGCGGACGGCTCGCTCGGCGTCGTCGCCGTGCGCGCTCGGGGCTCCGAAGACGGCCATCACGGCGTCCCCGATGAACTTCTCGAGCACGCCCCCGTACTGCTCGATCCGCTCCTTCGCCTGGGCGTGGTAGAGCTGCAGCTCGTCGCGGACGTCCTCGGGATCGGCCCGTTCCGACCTCGCAGTGAAGCCGACGAGATCGACGAAGAGCACCGACACGAGCTTTCGCTCCTCTCGCGGCGGTGGGGCGTCCTGGAGCCGGGCGCCGCAGTTGCTGCAGAAGCGCGCCTCTGCGGGCACGACGACGCCGCAGCTCGGGCAGGGTGACGACTCCATGCGCTCGTCGAACGTGACCACGGAGCAAGTGTTCCGGTCCCGACCGGACTTGCCAACTCCGGCGAGCGCCGACGCGCGCGAGGTCGCCGTCAGTGCACGGCGCCGAGGTCGAGGAAGATCGCGAGGTCGGCGGCCACAAGCGCGGCGAGCGGGGTGCCGAAGCGCACGGCCCAGGCGCCCGCCGAACGCGTGGAGAGGACGCGCCATGCGGTGAGTCCCGCGACCAGGCTCGCAGCAAGCACGTACACCGCGAGCGCCCAGACCGTGTCGCTGTCGGAGCCTGACGTCACTCCGTGCGCGAGCGCGAGCAGCCACACGGCGAAGTTGAGGTAGTGCGTCCGTCGCCAGACGCGGTACGAGATCCGCGTGCGAAGCAGGTTGGCGAGGGCAAGGGCGGCGAGCAGCTCCATCGCGACGATGCCGAGTGACGTCGCGAGCGGCCGATACGGCGCGATCCCCGGCACCAGCAGGTCGGCGATGGAGAACGGGAGATACGAGTCGGCGAGCAGCGAGACCGCGTGAACGCCGACGAAGGACCACGTCAGCAGGCTCGCGAACCGGTGGACGTCCTCCACCGCGAAGCGCGGCCAGCGCCGAAGGCGGGCGCGCCCCGACATGACGAGGCCGAGGAGGACCGTCGTCGTGAGCAGCGCGAATGCGACCATCCCGCTCGCACGGGCGACGTACCAGGTGACGTTCATGCCGCGATCGGCTCCGAGGAGAGCGCCAGGCGCCACGCGTCATTCTCGAACGCCGTGCCGTCCGCGAGGAAACGGCCCGGGAGCCCGCGCTCGTCCAGCCAGCCGGGGCCGTCCTCCGAGAGCAGGAAGGCCGCTCTCGCCGCCACGTCGGCGCTGAGGCATGAGGAGGCCGCAACGGTGACCTCGTCCCAGCGCGAACGGGACGGACGGCCCGTTCGCGGATCGATCAGGTGATGCTGTTCGACGCCGCCGCGTAGCCAGCGCCGCCCCGTCTTGCCGCTCGTGGCGAGACCTCCCGATTCGAGTCGTACGGCGCCGCCGCCCGGAAGCGCCACGACGACATCGCCGCTCGTCGCGAGGTCGCCACCGGCGGAGACGAAGCTGCGCTCGGGCAGGAGGCGCAGAGCCTCGTCGACGACGAGACCCTTCACGACGCCGTTGAGGTCGAGCAAGGTGCCTCCGCGCGAGAGCAGTCGCCCGGTGAGGGAGACCGAGCGCCACGTGCCGGGCACCGGGCTCCCAGTCGGACGCGGATCTGCACCGAGGAGCTCGAAGTCCTGGTCGTATCCGGCCGAGAGGAGCGCGGCGCCGACCGTCGGATCGACCAGGCCGTTCGTCGCGCGGGCGGCCGCGAGCGCAGCGCGCACCGCCCGCGCGAACGTCTCCGACACGACCACGACGTCGGAGGGACTCGCGTTCACGCGGTTGAGCTCGCTGCCCTCCCGGAAGCGGCTGAAGATGCAATCCCAGCGGTAGAAGAGGCGGCGCACGGCCTCTCGCGACGCCTCCCCCTCCGCGCCGACGACGACCTCCACGCCCATGGCGCGGAACGCGCTACGAGACATGGGTCTGCACCTGCGGCGTGGCGCCGCCAGACGGCGCGATGGAGCCGAACGAGTCGAACCCGCCGAAGTCGTCGGATTCCTCGAGCGTGGAGTCGTCGTCGGTCGAGCTCTGGTCGGCCGAGGTCGAACCGGCGGACGCCGCGGCGGACGTCGACCCGGGGTGACTTGCCCAGGCGAGCCCCGCGACGGCGACGAACGCCGCGGCCGCGGCCACGGCGAGCTTCTGCTTGGCGGCCAGGGCACGCCTCTTCGCCTCTGCGATACGCGACGGTTGCTGCTCGTTCATGCAGAGAGAGGAGCAGCCGCTTCTGAACGCCGTCTGAGAGCCGCCACAGAGATCCCTAAGAACGGGCGGCGGTGCTCTAGGGCACGACGACGAGCTTCGCGCCGGCGCCCTCGGCCTGACGGCGCCACGCGTCCGCGACGGAGTCGAGCGGGATGCGCTCGACCTCGAGGACGATGTCGCCCGCCATCGCGTGCTCGACCAGGCGTCGGTAGTGCTCCGCAAGTACGTCCGGCGCGGGAGCAAAGCCCGTATGTCCGAAGATCGTCAGGCTCTTGAAACGCACGGCCGCGGACGCGAGCTCCGACATCGGTCCGGCGGACTGGCCGAGGTTGACGATTCTCGCCCACGGAACTGCTGCCTGGACCGCAGCGGCGGCGGGCTCGCCCCAGAGCGGGTCGAAGACGTAGTTCGGGCCCTCGCCGCCGAACGCATCCTTGAAGGCCGCGACGAGATCGTCCGCTTCGTCGAGACGGATCGTCGCGTCGGCCCCGAGCCTGCGCCGCGCGCTCGAGCCCGGCGGCGCTGCGCCCGGCGGCGACGACCCGCGCAGCGCCGAGGAGCTTCGCGACCTGGACCGCGACCAGCCCGACGGACCCCGTCGCTCCGAGCACGAGGACGTTCTCTCCGCCCTCGAGCGGCGCTCGCCAGGCAAGCGGTAGCCAGCCGGCGAGACCTGCGATGCCGAGGCCGGCGGCGAGCGCAGGATCGGCGCCGTCCGGTACGTCGTAGACGTGCGAGTCCCCGATCGCCGCCCGTTCGGCCATCGCGCCGTTGGACGTTCGGCCCAGCGAGCCGCCGAAGAGCCAGACCAGGCGGCCGTCCCCGCCTCGGCCCACCGCCTCGCAGCCCGGAACGTAGGGAAGCGGCGGATGACCCGTGGCGAGGATCCCGCGCGAGACTGCAAGGTCGATCGGGTTGATCGGCGCAGCGAGCACCTCGATCGTCTCGCCCGACGGCTCCTCGGCGTCGCCGACCTCGGGAGGGGAGCCGACCTCACGAATGACCGCAGCTCTCATGATGGGGCCGAACACGTCAACCTCCCGAGGAGGTGAGCAGCCGATGAAGACGCTGTACGAGTGGGCGGGCGGCGAGACGGCGTTCCGCCGCCTGATGGACGCCTTCTACGACCGGGTCGAGGGTGACGATCTGCTCTCGCCGTTCTTCCCGGGCGGCGTGAGCGAGGAGCATCGGGCGCACGTCACTGCCTGGTGGAGCGAGGTGTTCGGCGGCCCGGCGCGCTACACGGAGGAACTCGGCGGGTACGAGGCCATGCTCGCCCACCATCGAGGGCTTGCGATCACACAGGAGCAGCGGTTTCGCTTCGCGTCGCTCCTGAGCCTCGCGGCCGACGATGCAGATCTGCCAGACGACCCGGAGTTCCGCGCAGCGTTCGTCGCCTACGTCGAGTGGGGGACGCGAATTGCCCTCCACAACTCGCAACCCGGCGCGGAGGTCAGCGAGCACGCGCCCGTTCCGCGCTGGGGGTGGGGCGAAGCGCCCCCGTTTCCGGGCTGAGGGACCGGGGGAGCGACGACCCTTGACCCGCGCCCGTTTCTACATGCCCATCGCGTGGTGAGGGGTGTATGTGAGCAGGGATTTCGTCACTTGGAGTGGCCCGTGCCAACACGACGTCAACACCGCAACGGTGCTCCACGCCAGGAGGCGGCCAGTCGAGGGCCGCCTCCTGTGCGAGCGAGCTCTGCCTAGCCGAGCGGCTGGAAGTAGTGGTCGGCGACGTAGCGGCCGACCTTGCGCCCGAGGCTCGAGCCCTCCAGGTCGGAGTTGCGGAAGTGGAAGCCGACCAGGACGCGCGCCCAGTCGACGTCCTTGACCACGTCGTGGAGGCGGTCGTACGTGCGCGTCGTCGGTGCCGGTGCGCCCGGCTGTCGAGCGTGAAGCGGGACCTTGTCGGTGCCGAAGAAGGCATCGAGCGCCGCGACGACTGCGGTGCTGTGGCAGGCGTGCGCCGACGGGTACTCGGGGAAGTTCGGCGTCGTGCCGAGCGGCTGCCAGCTCGGGTCGGCCACGGTCGCCGGGTTGCCGTCGCGTGTCCGCCAGCGGGATCGCCTGGTACGGGCGCCAGAACCAGTAGTGGTACTTGGCGTCGAAGCAGGCGATCATCGCGTCGCCGCCGGCGACGTGCGCCATCGCCAGCATCCGGGCCGTCTGCACGAGGTCGAGCCCGCGGGCGGCGGCGAGGCGGAGCATGCCGTCGTTCCACTGCCTGATGTCGTGGTCGGTCCAGAACAGCGCCTGGATCGTCTGGCTCGGGCGTCCTGGCCGCGCTGTCGATGCGGCCCAGGTCCTTGACCTGGTTGAGGTCGTCGGCGTACTCCTGGCTCGTCAGGGCGTTGGGGCCGTCGGGCCGGAACTGCGAGGCGCTCTGCAGGGCGAGCGGCCGCATCCCGGGTAGGCGAAGGCCGAGCACCGGCCCGGGCGCGCGGTTGCCAGACGCCGGGCCCGGGCGCCGGCGGGCCGAGGTCCGCGAGCGTCGGGTGCTGCACCCGCGGCCGTCGTTCGACACGCAGCGCGAGCACGGCCTGCGGCGACCTGCTCGCCGATCGCGATCCCGTTCGCCTTCGCCGTCGCCGTCCGGGATCGCGGCCATGTAGGCGGCGTAGTCGCCGTCGAGGATCGTCTGGCTCGACGCCGAGCTGCGGCTGCAGGCCGGTGAGCGTCTCGTACGCGGCGGTCGCGATCGCGGCCGCAGCCGACGTGTCCGCGCGGCGCGGTCGGCGTGGGCGCATACGGCCGGTAGCCGCCCTCGATCGCCACCGCGGCGTCGTAGATGGCGACGTGGACGATGCCCATGTACACGGCCGCCTCGCCCGGGAACTTGTTGCCGAAGTTCTCCGAGCCGAAGATCCCGCCGGGGCCGGCCGGGACGATCGCACACCGGGCCTCGGTGCTCCAGAAGGCGACCGGCGTCGTCGCGGCCGGGTAATTGGCGGCAGGCGCGCACTGCGTGGTCGGCGGTGCTGCTCCCGACACCCGGCCCGGCGCCGACGAACGCGACCGCGCCGAGGAGTACGGACGAGAAGGGCGAGTCTCGATTTCACTGCTCCTCCTTTCCCGACGGGATCGCCTCGACGACACGCAGCGGCTCGAGCCCGGCCCGCTGAGCGACCAGCGCGGCCTCGCGGCCCGACGGAGCCACGAACGTGAAGAAGCAGATCTCGTCCTCGGGGACGTGGATCGATCCTTCGAAGCCGACGCGCGTCCCCTCCCGCGTCATCGCCTCGGCGGCCGAGCGCGCCCGCCGCTCGCGCGCCTCCCGCTCGCCGGCGGCGCCGCGGGCGAGGAACGTCTCGACGAGGTAGCTCGGCACCCGACCGACGCTAGGCGGCCGGTGCTCAGCTTGAAATCGTGAGTCCCCCTGAACTTTGCTCGTCCGGACGCGAAACGACCGCGCGAGCTCGGCCCGCGAGCGCACGCCGAGCTTGGCGTACACGTGCGACAGGTGCGTCTCGACCGTCCGCTCGCCCAGGAACAGCGCGGCGGCGACCTCGCGGTTCGTGCGTCCCTCGGCGACGAGCGCGGCGACGCGGCGCTCGGCGGGTGTCAGACCCTCGCTCTCGAGTCCGCCCACCGATGCGGCCGAGCTCCGCCCGTGCCTTCTCGATCCAGGTCGCGGCGCCGAGCTCGCTCGAAGCTCGCGAGCGCCGCCCGATCGCGTCGCGGGCGGCGCGCTTCTGGCGCTGCGCGCCTGCGTACGATGCCGAGCGCCAGCAGAGCGCGTGCCGCGCCCGAAGGGGTCGCCGACCTCCTCGTGCTGCGCGACCGCCTGCTCGAGCAGAGCGCGGCCTCTTCGACGCGGCCCGTCGGCGGCAGCGACGAGCCCACGGCAGCGCGTCACCTGGGCGAGCACGCGCGGTCGCGCCGAGTGCAATCGCGTCGGCCTCCCAGATCTCGAGCGACGCGCACCGCGTCGTCGATCTCGGCCGAGCTCGAGCAGCGCCTCGACGTAGTCGGCCGTCCACCGCCGCATGTGCCGGATTCCGCCAGTCGACCGCGTAGCGAGCCGGTCGGCCTCGGCGAACTGCTCGACGGCCGGCCGCGGCGTCACCGCCCCCAGAAGGCCACGAGGCCGAGCGACACCCGGGAAGAACGGGCGGCGCAGCGCCGATCTGCTCCTCGCACAGCTCGAGCCCCCGCTCGCGAGCTCGCGGGCGAGGTCGAGCTGCCCGCGGTAGGCGGCGGCCCACGCGCCGCGGGAGCGGGGCGAAGTGCGCTTCGATCCCGTACTGGACGCTGATCTCGTGCGAGCGCGCGGCGCACTCGGCCGCCCGCTCGTAGTGTGCCGCTCCAGAGCTCGAGCCACGCGAGGCTCCAGAGCAGCGTGGCCGCGATCCGCTCGTCCCGTTCGCGCCAGTCGTCGTAGTCGTGCTCCACAGCGATGCTCTCGCCGCCTCGTACTCGCCGCTGTCGACCAGCACGCTGAGCTGTGCCGCCGTGCCTCGCTTCAGCGAGCTCGGGATCGCCGCTCGGGTCGCGATCTCCCGCGCCCGCGCTGCGTACGCCGGTGCCTCGGGACGCCGACGGCGCGGCCGAGAAAGGCGAGCATGTCGAGCGCGTAGACGCGAAGCGCGTCGTCGTCGAGCTCCTCCGCAGCCCAAGAGCCGCGCGCGCGTGCGTCGAAGGCGGCCGCGAACCCGCTCGTGAAGCGCCGGACGTCACGCGAGCCGGATCCGGATCCGCAGCCTGCAACTCCGGCGATCTCGCCTCTCGCAGGGCTTCCTCGAGCAGCGGCGACCTCGAGGTCGTGCGACCTCGAACCCGGCGAGGAAAACGAGGACCTCCGCGCGCTGCGCGCCCGGGCTCGCGTCTTCGAGCAGGAGATCGTCGGCGATCGCCTGCGCGCGCGTCCATTCGCCGGCGGCCTGATGCGCACGGGCCGCGGCCAGCGCGCGCCGGTGCCGGACGTCGACGCTCGTCCGGCGGCGTCAGGCGTAGCGCGTGCTCGGCGAGCTCCGCGGCGAGCGGCCGCCGCCCCGCGCTCCGTCGCCAGCCGTCGCCGCGTCCTCGAGCGCCGCGTGCGAGATCGGCGCCGGGAGCGTCGCTGGGACAGTGCGAGGTGCCGGGCGCGGAGCGAGCGGCTCCTCGACCACCTGGGCCAGCCGCCGTGCGTGGACACTCGCGGTCGTAGACGAGCACCGAGGCCAGGAGAGGATGGGTGAAGCTGATCGTCCCGTTCTCCCGCGCGATCACTCCCGGCGTCGACGGCAGGGGCGAGCGTCTCGGGCGCGACGCCGACGCGCTCCAGGAGCGACTCCGACGGCGTCCCGGCCGCCGCCGCGAGCGCGAGCGCGCTCGCGCGTCGCCGCCGGGAGGCCCGGAAATCCGCCCGCGCACGAGCTCGTCCAACGTCTCCGGGACCGGGAGCGGCCCGCGTCGGGTCGACCTCGCCGCCGAGGGCCCGGGTAATCTCGAGTGCATAGAATGGGTTGCCGCCAGATTGCTCGTGGATGCGTAGCAGCGTCTGGCGGGCGAAGGACCTCCCGAGGCGGTCGTGCAAGAGCCCGTGGAGCGCGCCGACGCTGAGCGGTCCGACCGGCACCCGCTGCGACTCGCTCCGCCTCCGAGCCGTCGCTCGAGCTCCGACGGCTGCCGCCCTGTCGCCAAGCCGCCGGGCCAACAGCAAGAGGACGTGGCTCGCTGGTGACTCTTCGCAGCGCGAACGCGAGCGCGCTCGACGACGCACGCGTCGAACCACTGCAGAGTCGTCGATTGCGACGCAGGGTCGGCTTCCGCTCGCCAAGGAGGTGCAACACGTCGCGCACCGCCACGCCGAGCGCACGATGATCGACGGGATCGTCTGCGGCCTCCTCACGGAGGAGCGCGATCTCGAGCGCGCGTCGCCGCGGCAAGCGAGAGCAGAGGGCAGCGACCTCCGCGAGGACGTCATCGAAGAGATCGCCCAGCGCCGACGTACGCTAGGCCTCGCTCGGCCTCCGCCGGCCGCGACGAGAGGACGCTGCAAGCCGAGCTCCCGCGCCCGTCTCGACACCCGCGAGCCAGAGCGTCGACTTGCCGATCCCCGCCTCCCCCTCCAGCACGAGCGCGGTAGCCCCGCCCTCTGCCTGGCCGAGGAACTCATGGATCGAGGCGAGGTCTTCCTCCCTGCCGACGATCGTGGACGGCATCTTCCTCGTCAGATGGTGCCGCGCAGCCGCGGCAAAGCCAAATACGAGGGCGGCTACATGCCCATCGCGTGGTAGCCGGCGTCGACGTACAGCGTCGTCCCGGAGATGTTCGCCGCCTCGTCCGAGAGCAGGTACGCGGCGGCCGCGCCGCAGTCGTCCGACTCGATCTGGCGGTGAAGCGGTGCCCGCTCCTCGAACATCGTCTGCATGGTCGTGAACCCGGCGATCGAGCGAGCCGCGAGCGTTCGCACCGGGCCGGCGGAGATCGCGTTCACGCGGATGTTCTTGAAGCCGAGATCCCAGGCGAGGTAGCGGACGCTCGCGTCGAGCGTCGCCTTGGCCACGCCCATCACGTTGTAGTGCGGCACGGCACGCTCGCCACCGAGGTACGTCATCGTCACGATCGACCCGCCGCCGCGTGCCTCCATGAGCGGCTCGGCCGGCGCGAGCACGCGACGAGGGAGTACGCGCTGATGTCGACCGCCATCCAGAAGCGGTCGCGCGGCGTGTCGACGAACCGGCCTTCGAGGTCCTCGGCCGCAGCAAAGGCGACCGAGTGAACGAGAACGTCGAGGCCACCTCCGAAGGCCTCGCCAACCTCGCCGAAGACGCGTGCGAGGTCGTCGTCCGAGCGCACGTCGCACTCGGTCACGAGCGGGCTCGAGACGCTCGCGGCCAGGTCGCGGACGTTCTTCTCGATGCGCTCTCCCTGGTACGTGAACGCGACGCTCGCACCCTCGTCGGCGAGCCGCTTCGCGATCGCCCACGCGATCGAGCGCTGGTTGGCGACGCCGAGGACGAGCGCGTGCTTTCCTTCGAACCTGCCGGCCACGGAACGATCCTAGGTTAGGCTCGCACCCCATGGCGGGGGAGCGCGTCGCAGTCGTCACCGGCGCCTCGACCGGCATCGGCGAGGCGATCGCGCGCGAGCTCGCCCGCAAGGGCTGGCACTGCGTCCTCCTCGCGCGTCGCGGCGCCGAGCTCGAGCGCATCGCGGGGGAGATCGGCGGCGAGTGGGAGGTCTGCGACGTGTCCGACCGAGCGCAGGTCGACGACGTCGCGGCGCGCGTGCTCGAGCGACATCCCGACGATCGGCCTCCTCGTGAACAACGCGGGCGTGCCCGCACGCGGCAGCTTCCTCGACGTCGACCCGGAGGTCGATCGAGCGCGCCATCCGCGTCAACTACCTCGGCGGGGTCTGGTGCCTGCGCGCGTTCGCGCCGGGCTCCACGGCGGCGCACACGTCGTGAACCTCGTCTCCGTCGCAGGCACGGTCGCATTCGCGCCCGCCGGGGCGTACGCCGCGTCGAAGCACGCGCAGCTCGCGTTCTCGCGCTCGCGTGACCGCTCTGCTCCGCCCGCGCGGGATCGAGGTGCACACGGTGATGCCCGGGTTCGTCGAGACGGAGGGCTTCCCGCAGCGCACGAAGCTGCAGAGCCGGCTCCTGCTGCCGTTACGTCCTCCAGCCGGACGACATCGCGCGCGCGGTCGTGAAGGCGGTCGAGAAGGGCAAGCAGGAGATCACGGTGCCGTGGTTCCCGTACCGGCTCGCCACGATCGGCCAGGCGCTCGTCCCGCGTCTCTTCTCGGTGCTCGTCACGCGCCGTGCCGGTCAGCACCGGGACGAGTAGCGACTAGACGGCCGGCTTCCGGGCGACGTACCACCCGACCTCGATCTCGTACGGAGCGGCGGGCGCCGAGCCGCGGATCCGGGCACGCTCCTCCTCGTCGAAGCCGGCGAGCTCCAGTCTCCGCTCGACGTCGACCTGCTCGCGGGTTACCTCCGAGGTGAGCAGAACGAGGTCGTTGGCGTCGAGGTAGCCGCGGATGTCCGCATCGGGAAGCAAGCGCTGGTGCGAGGGATCGCGCTGTCGCTCGAAGCGGTCCAGCTCGAGGCTCTTGAGCGGGTCGATCGATCCGAGCTGATCCGCGATGAAGATGCTGCCGCCGGGACGCGTGACGCGGGCGAGCTCGGACACGGCGAGCTCGGGCCGGCGCACGTGGTGAAGCACGCGGTGGCTGCATGCGAGATCGAACTCCGCATAGCCGAACGGCAGCGCGGTGACGTCGCCCTCGACGAGGCGGACGTTGGACGGCGCGGCCGCACGTCCGGCCTCGAGGTACTCCGTGTTCGTATCGACGCCGACGACCTCTGCAACGAACGACGCGAGGGCGAACGTCAGCGAGCCCGTCCCACAGCCGGCGTCGAGCGCGACCTCGTCGCCCTCGAACGGCGAGAGGAGATGGCGCACGCGCTCGGCAAGCTGCTCCGCGCGCTCCGCTTGCAGCGCCAGCCGCAGCGCGACGCTCACGACCCTTCCTCCGCCGCGAGCGTGCGCGCCAGCTCGAGCGCCTGCTCGCGCGTGGAGATCGTGCCCGCTGCGCGCTCCTCGTCGATGGCGTCGAGAATACGTCCGACCGCGGGGCCAGGCTCGAGACCGAGCTCGTTGCCGCGAACGAGCGGCTCCGCGGGATCCGAGCGCCTCGCTGCCTCGACCTCGCCGACAAGGTCCGTCGCTCCGACGTACGCGAGCGCGTCGGTCGCCCACGGCTCGGTCGCGCGCCGGAAGCGGTGGATCGAGCGCGGCGAGGGATCCTCCGGCTTGCGCGCGCGCGAGAGGGCTGCCGCGTACCGCTTCAGCTCGTTCGAGATCGGCAGCCGCCGAAGGTTGTCGCCGAAAGCGGTGACGAGCCTGAAATCGGGATCGTCGAGCGCGACGAGGCGCGCGTCGAGCGACCCGCCCAGCGGCTCGAGGAGGCCGACCTCGTCGAGGCGGCGATAGCCGTCGGCCGACAGGCGCCGGAGCTCGGCGAGCACGCGCTCCCCCGCAGGCTGCGAGACGAGCGCCGACGACGCGCGCAGGAGCGCCTCCGTGTGCTCGTCCATGCGGTATCCCAGCTCGTCCTCGAAGCGCACCGCTCGCAGGAGCCGCAGCGGGTCGTCGACGAAGATCCCGTCCGAGACGGCGCGAACGATGCCCGCACGAAGATCGTCCTGTCCGCCGTACGGGTCGTACGTGTCCCCGGTCCCGACGTTCTCTGCGATCGCGTTGAAGGTGAAGTCGCGCGTCGCGAGATCCGCGTCGATGCCTTCGCCGATCGGGGTGAAGTCGACGGTCTCGGCACTCCCGTTTTCGACGACACGCCAGGCCCCGTGGCGCTCCGAGAGCGGGAAGACCGCACCGCCGAACCGGTCCGCGAAACGATGCGCGGCCGGACGCGGGTCACGGCACGCGACGTCGAGATCGAGGACGGGGCGACCGAGGAGCTCGTCGCGGACGGCGCCGCCGACGATCCACGCGTCCTCGCCCGAGAAGAGCTCGCGGAGTCGCTCATCCATCGACGGCAACCCGCCTCGCACGCCCCGAGCCGGAGTTGAGGCCGGTAGCGATCTCGTACGCGATCGTCCCCGCGACGCGCGCGTGCTCCTCGACGACGACTCCGTCGCCCACGAGCGTCACCGGCGTGTCGAGCGGAAGCTCGCGGTCGAGCACGACCGCGAGCGCGTCCATCGAGATCGTCCCGACGACACGGCGACGCTGCCCCTCCACCATCACCTCCGTGCCGGTCAGGTCGCGCCGGAAGCCGTCGGCGTAGCCGACGGGGACGATGCCGATCCACGTCGGCCGGTCGGCGACGAACCTCCTGCCGTAGCCGGTGCTCTCGCCCGGCTCGAGCCGCTTGACGAGCGCGAGGTACGACTCCCAGCGAAGTGCCGGCTCGAGCCCGTCCGCGGCCGGATCGGAGCCGAACGGCGAGATGCCGTAGAGGGCGATGCCGCAGCGGACGGCGTCGAAGCGCGCCTCGGCGTAGCGGAGCGTCGCCGCGCTGTTCGCGAGATGGCGCGTGAGGGATTCGAGTCCGGCCGTCGCCTCCCGGAAGCGGTCGACCTGGAGACTCGTGAACGCCGGGTCCGCCTCCGCCGACGCGAGATGGCTCATCACGCCGACGACGTCTCGCGTCGGAGCGGGTAGCTCCGAGACGCCCCCAGCGCCCCATGCCCGTGTCGACCTTGAGGTGCACCGGAACGCCCTCGGGGATCCTCCCGTCGGCCGCGACCAGCTCGAGCCGGGCGGCGCGCGCCTCTCCGATCTCGCTCTCGGAGACCGGCCCCATGCACGACGATGCGCGCGTTGCGCAGCGCGGCACGGAGCTGCAGCGCCTCGGACAGGGTCGCGACGCAGAGCGCCGACGCGCCTGCGTCGAGTGCCGCCTTCGAGACGTCCACCGCACCGTGCCCGTACGCCCTCCGCCTTGACGACCGCCCATAGCTCGGCGCCCCCTGCCGCACGCAGCAGCATCGCCGCGTTGCGGCGAATTGCCCCGAGATCGATTGTGAAGCTCGACCGCTCCACGCCGCCATTCTCCGCAATAGCCGGAGCGCGCGGCGTCTCAGGCCTCGAGTGCAGCCGGAAGCGTGTCGAGGAGGTCGGAGGCAACGAGGCCGGCCTGGTGCGGACGCAACCGAGCGGCCTGCCCGTGCGCGATCGCCGCGGCCGACGCCGCCGTCGCCGCGTCGAGCCCCTTGGCGAGGAACGCGGCGACGACCCCGGTGAGCACGTCGCCGGTTCCGGCCGTCGCGAGCGAGGGAGGCCCCGTGTCGCAGACGACGACGGAGCCGTCCGGCGCCGCGACGAGCGTGTCGGAGCCCTTGAGAAGGACGACCGCTGCGAACTTCGCGGCAGCCGAGCGTGCAGCCTCGAGCCGATGCGCGCCGACCCACCCCGAGTCGCGTTCGAGCAGGCGCGCGAGCTCGCCCGCGTGCGGGGTGAGGATCGTCGGAGCCGCGCGCGCGACCGGCTCGAGTCCGAAGAGACCGTCCGCATCGACGACCGCCGGCAGGTCGATCCGCTCGAGCAAGTCGCGGACGAGCGACCGTCGCGCCTCCGAGCGGCCGAGACCGGGGCCGATCGCGAGCGCGGACGCGCGCTGCGCCGCATCTACCGAGCACACGCGGGGCGTCGTCGTCCGACCAGGCGAGCTTGACCGGCTCGAGCGCGAGCGCCTCCGCAGCCGCCAGGCGCGTCGACCGGCACCGCGAGCGTGACGTAGCCGGCGTCGGCGCGAAGAGCGGCCATGGCCGTGAGGCACGCCGCGCTCGTCGTGCCCGGCTGGCCGCCGACGACGAGTACCGAGCCGGCGCTGTACTTGGTGTCCCGCGCAGAGCGGCGGGGCACGACCTCGAGCAGCAGCCGCGAAGCGCGTGTCGGCTGGCGGTGTCAGCGCCCGCGAGTCCGATGTCGGCGACCACCACCTCACCGGCGTGGAACCTCCCCGGCGCCACCGCGAGTCCCACCTTCGGCGCGTGGAACGTCACGGTCAGATCCGCCTCGACCGCCTCGCCCGCGACCTCGCCTGTGGAGGCGTTCACGCCGGAGGGGACGTCGACCGCGACGACGCGCCCGCGCGCCGCGTTGATGCGCGCGATAACCTCGGCCGCCTCCGGCCTCGGCGCACCGTGAAATCCGGTCCCGAAGAGGGCGTCGACGACGACGTCGTAGCCGTCGAGGTCGTCCTGCCGCTCCTCGGCGACGTGACCTGCCTCGCGCAAGACACGCGCCGCAACACGGCCGTCGCCGCCGTTCGACCCGCCTCCGCACACGCAGACGAACGAGCGGGCAGCGGGGAACGCGCGCATCGCCTCGTTCGCGACCGCCGCGCCGGCGCGCTCCATCAACTCCGGGATCGAGTCCGGGTAGCGCGGGTACGCCTCCTCGGCGGCACGCATCTCTGCCGCGGTGTACAGAGGCTCGAAGCGTTCAGCCATCTGCGCGCGGCGAGACGACGGCGATCGCCGCCGCGATCTCGCGCGAGTGCGTCATCGAGAGATCGATCGGCCCCGCATGCACCTTCTCCGCATATGCGGCCGTTCGCCCCGACAGGCTCACGGCCGGTTTCGGGCGCCCGACGATCTCGATCTCCTTCCACGTGAAGCGCACACCGCAACCGAGCGCCTTCCCGACCGCCTCCTTGCCCGCGAAGCGGGCTGCATAGCTCTGGGCGGGATGCGCGCGCGAGTCGCAGTACGCGCGCTCGGCCTCGGTGAAGCAGCGCTCGCGAAAGCCCGGCCGCGCGAGCGCACGCTGTACCCGCTCGATCTCGATGATGTCGACTCCCACCTTCATAGTCCGGGCCCCCCTGGACTATGAAGGTGGAGGGGTGTGGGGAACCGGGAGGTTCCCCACGATCCCAAGAAGAAGGGGGCACGCGGGGGAAACATGGTTTCCCCCGCGAACGCGAGCTGAGGGCGAGCGTTCTTCACGGCGCCCAGTCGCCGCGCAGCTCCTCCTCGAGCAGTGCCGGGAAGTGCGCGAGTGACGAGACGACGATGTCGGGCGACGCCTCTGCGGCCTCGAGTGTCTCCGGGCGGAACTTTCCCGTGCGCACGAGCGCCGTCTTCATCCCGAACAGCCTTGCGCCGACTACGTCCGCGTCGACATCGTCGGTGACGAGCCAGGTGAGCTCAGGCTCGGCGTCGAGCGCCTCGAGCGCGGCCGCGAAGTACGTGGGGCTGGGCTTGCCGAGCACGGTGGCCTCGACACCGGTCGCGTACTCGAGACCGGCGACGAATGCGCCGGAGTCGAGCATCGGCCCGCGGCTCGTTTGCCACCACTTGTTCTTGTGCAGGCAGTACAGCGCGGCGCCCATCTGGATCTCGTCGAAGGCCCGCGCGAGATTCATGTAGCTGAACACCTGGTTCGGCTCGAGGGTCTCGTCGCAGCCGCCGATGAGGACGACGTCCGCATGGTCACCGACGAGCTCGAGCTCCTCGAGGTCCGCGACGATCGCCGGCATCACGAGTGCCAGTACGCGCTTGCCGGCGAGCTCGCGCGCCGCGGCACCCGGCGTCGTCTGCAACTCCTCCGCGTCGAGCTCGAAGCCCATCTCGCGGAGCTCCTCGGCGAGGCGCGAACGCGGGCGGGTCGAGTTGTTCGTGACGAAACGGAGCGCGTGGCCGGCGCGACGGAGCTCGGCGACCGCTTCCGATGCCCCCGGCGTCGGCTCGCCGGAGACGTGGAGCACGCCGTCGATGTCCAGCAGGATGCAGGCCACGCGGCGAGTCTACGTGGCCTCCGAGCTACGTCAGAATCGCGATGTCGCCGGTGCGGAGAACGGGTTCGCGGCCATCGCGTTCCCCGGGCTCGCGAGGTCCTTGAGTGCGGTGCTGGGCGTGTAGATCGGGGTCGACGCCGCGACGCCCGTCTGCGAGCCCGTGCCTGCGCCGAGCGTGATCGTGAGCGTGTTCGTCGACGGGTTCCACGTGAGCTTGCCCTGGTTCGAGCTCGTGCCCGAGAACGTCGTGTTGGCATTCACGTAGTTCGCGGCGAGGTTCACGGAGCCGAATTTGAAGTTTGTCGCGCCGCCGCAGTTCGACCCCACGTCGGCAACGGTCAGGAGGTCGGCAGAGCCGTTGTCGGTGATCAGCACGTCGACGACGTTGCCGCCCGAGATCGTCTGCGTGCCGACGTTGCTCCAGGTGGAGCAGAAGCTCGTCGCGTCCATCGTCTCCGAGTACGTCACCGTGACCGTGTCCTGCGACCGCGCCTGACCCAGCGTCGTAACGTTCGCGAGCACGACGTTGGTCGGGACCGGGGCAGCCTTGTCGGCCATGCTCGTCGCCCCGAGCGCGGACTGGTTGCCGGCGAGGTCGCGGATGCCACTCGCGTTCGCCGAGAGTGCGATCGTGAACGAGCCCGACGCCGTGTTGACGGTGCCCTCGTTCAGCGTCAGCGTGGCGACGGTCGTCCCGACGCTGACGCTCGCAAGCGTGTTCGAGGCACCGCCCGGGGCATTCGCGAGCGTCCACGGCGCCGTTCCGGCGCTGTACGCCTCGAGCGTCTCGCCGAAGGTCGCCTTCACCTGGTCGACTTTTCCGTCGGCGTCGACGTCGAACATCTGGACCGTCGACAGCGTCGGTGCGGTGTTGTCGATCGTCACCGTCCCGCTCTGAGTCGTCGTCGAGCCGAGGTTGTCGCTCGCGACGACGGTGAAGCTCTTGGAGCCCGCCGAGAGCGGACTGCTCGACGTGAGCGCAGAGCTCCGATACGCGTAGCTCGTCCCGCCGACTGTGCACGGGCAGCCGCTCGTCGTGAGCGCAGCCGCCGTCTGCCCGGACGTGACGGCCGAGACGTCGGCGGTGATCGAGGACGCGTTCAGGCCGCTCGACGCACCCGCCCCTGCGGGAAGCTCCGTGACGTTCGCATAGACGCGGTAGCCGCTCCCCTGCGCGAGCCACCCCGGCTCGCCCGTCGCCGTGTTCGCGATCACGACCGCGACCGACGGAGCCGTGTTGTCGACCTGCACGTTTGCCCCGGCGGACGCGCTCGACCCGAGGTTGTCCTTCGCCGAGACGGAGTACGGCTTGGCGCCCTCTGACAGCGGGTTGCTCGCGGTCAGCTGCGACGACTGGTAGGCGTATGCCGATCCCGGGCCGCAGCTGCCGCATGCGGACAGCGCGGCTGCCGACTGTCCGGAGGTGACGCTCGAGACGTCCGCAGTGATCGACGAAGCGTCAACGCCGGAGGAGGTACCCGCCCCGCTCGGCAGGTCGGCGACGTTCGCGTACACCCGATAGGTCCCTCCTTGCTTGACGAACCCCTGAGGGCTCATCCCCGTCGAGGCAGCGATCACCGTCGCGACCGACGGGGCGGTGTTGTCGACAACGACCGTCCCGCTCAGCGGCGCGTTCGACCAGCCGGCGACGTCCGTTGCCGTAACGGAGTAGCTCTTCGGACCCTCGCTCAGCAGATTCCTCGCCGTCAGCGCAGCGCTCTTGTAGAGGTAGGTGTGGCCGGCGACGGTGCACGAGCTCGAGCATGCGGCGAGCGCGACGGCCGTCTGACCCGTCGTTACGGTCGAGACATCGGCCGCAACCGAGACCAACCCGCTCGCGTCGCTCGCGTCGGCGTACACGACGTAGCCGCCGCCCTGCTTGACGTACCCAGCCGGGCCTGTCCCGGTCGTCGCTGCAATCGTCGTCGCCGTGACGGCGGGCGGCGTCGTGTCGAGCGCGAAGGTTCGGGAGCTCGCGGGCGACTGGACGTTGGACGCGAGGTCGGTCGCCCGTGCCGCGACGGTGTACGTGTCGTCGGCCGGGAAACTCGACGCGGCGAAGGCGTACGTCCAGGCCGACGTCCCGCTCGCCGCGTTCCATACCGGTGTCGCGCTCGAGAACGAGCTGCCGTTCCAGTAATTGCCCGAGCCGCGGCGAAGGCTGACCTCGACCTTCTGGAGCCCGCTCCCGCCGCCGTCGGTGGCCGTGCCGCAGATCGAGGTCGAGCAGGACGCGTTCCAGCTCGTTGGTGTGTACACGGTCCCGCTCGGGAACGTGATCGTCGAGGTCGGAGCCACCGTGTCGACGATCACCGACACCGACGCAGTCCCGGGCGACGTCCACGACCGGAGGCGGCCGTCTACCCGGTAGTCGTACGTGTCGGTCGCGGGCGGCGTATCGTCGCAAGAGAGGACGTTGTAGGGCTTCGGAGTCGTCCCCGTCCCACAGACGTACACCCAGCTCGAGCCTGCAGCAGGTTTGCGCTCGACCGTGAACGTCACCTCCGGGTCGATCGAGGGAGCGGACGGGCTCAACGTCACGGCCGACCAGGCGACGTGCACCGAGCCGTACGTGGGGCTCGTGGCGGTCGTGGAGGGCGAGGAGAGCGTGGCGACGGTGCCGTTGCTCGCGCCTGAGCCCGAGCTCGTCCAGTGCGCGACGCCCGCGACGGCGAGCCCGAGCGCGCAGGCACACGAGGCAGCAAGCGCAAGCCATCGAAGCGAGAACAGCCGCTTCACGAGTGCGCGCTCCCGGTGTACGCGAGCACGAAGGACGTGCCCTTGCACGCATCGTCGTCCGCAGCCGTCGCGAGCAGCGTGATCCGCGGCGCGCTCGGATACGCGCGAAGGACCACGGCGCCGTGCGCCGGCAGGGGCACCGGCGCATCAGAGGTGACACCTGTCGGCTGCTCCAACGAGACGTGGCTCGTGCTGGCGCATCCGGGCGCGTCACTGTTCGGCACGATCTCCGCGCGAATGCTCGTGACCCGGATCAGCTGCCCATTCGGGTTCTCGAGCATGAGTGGGACGTCAGCCGGCACGCCGGGCACGAGCCCCGACACGTCTCCCGAGATGCGGAACGGAACGGGATCCGCGGAGAACGACGCGGCTCCGCCGGCGCGCAGCGCGACGCCCGCGAGAACGCCGAGAGGGATGCTCGTGGCAGCGAGCACCCAGAATCTGCTTCTCACCTTCGTCGAGCTCGCATCCGTCGACACGGCCACTCCTCTGGGAACACGGATGGAGGGACGGGCCGCCAGCCGCCCCTCCGTCCGGTCTTGGCTAGCTCAGTTGCTCGTGTAGACGACCGGCACCGTCACGCCCTTGCAGTTGTCCTGGTTCGTGGCGGCGTTGGTCATGCTCAGGGTGATCCCCGTCCAGGATCCGCCCGTGCCCGGAGCGACGTCCTGGCCGACCGCGGCCGGCGAGCCGGAGATCGAGAAGTCGGCGTTCGTACACGCCGGCTTCGTGTTGTCGGCCTGGTAGCTGAAGCTCTGGATCGACGCCGAGACCGACGTCACGTACTGGTTGAAGCTCGCGGGGTTCGTGAAGTTCCCGCTCAGGCCGACCGAGCCGCCGGGATAGAGGCCCGACGAGCTGGACGTCTGGTTCACGGTCACGGCGACGCTGCCGGTACCGGTCGACGCCGAGCCGGAGCCGCTTCCGGACACCGTCCAGTAGGCGAAGGCCCCGATCGCCGATGCGCCGACGGCGACGGCGACGCCGCCGATGATCCACGTCCGCTTGCTGAAGCGCTTCATCTCTTGCCGTTCCTCCTTCCCCTGCCCGGGGATTCGCGTTTGCCCCGCGTGAGTCGTCCCCGGCAGGCAGAACCGCCCACCCCCGGCTGGGGTACTCCACCCTGCGCTAGTCACCCCCTGCCGGGTGACCGACTACCCGGTGTCCAGTTTCCGCGCCGGCTGGCAGGCTTCGATGCATGGAGCGCGAGTCGATACGGGTCACACGCTCGGTCCTCCTCCCGGTCTCGGAGATCGAGATCCGCGTCTCGAGGTCGAGCGGTCCGGGCGGCCAGCACGCCCAGAAGTCCTCGACGAGGGTCGAGGCGTCGCTCGACGTCGAGTCCTCGTTCGCGCTGACCGACGTCCAGCGCCGCCGGGTAATCGCGCGCGCCGGCCCCGTCGTCCGGGCGGTGGCCCAGGACGAACGCAGTCAGGCCCGGAACCGCGAGCTGGCGGTCGAGCGCCTGATCGAGAAGCTGCGTGACGCGCTCGCCGTCCCGCGGCGGCGGGTCCCCACGAGACCGACCTCGCAGGCGCGCCAGCGACGGCTCGAGGACAAGCGACGGCGCGCGCGAACGAAGTCGCTCCGGCGGCCTCCGAGCGCCGAATAGACTCGACTGCGGTGGACGCGCTCCGGCTCGCATCATTCCTGCCCGAGCTTCCGCGCGAGCGAACCCGG
The DNA here is from genome assembly GCA_963778725.1 of uncultured Gaiellaceae bacterium. Taxonomy (GTDB): domain Bacteria; phylum Actinomycetota; class Thermoleophilia; order Gaiellales; family Gaiellaceae; genus GMQP-bins7. The sequence goes on along the minus strand of CAVZVL010000015.1, from coordinate 94,284 downwards.
CTGCTCGACAACCTCGGTCGCGTCCGACGCGAGGTCGGGCCGATCACGATGGAGCTCTCCGACGCGGTCGCAGACCACATGAACATCCGCCGCGGGGAGGTGCACGAGGTCGTCTCCTTCTACTCCTTCCTGCAGGTGCCCACCGATGCCGTTCGCGTCTGCACCGGCCCCGTCTGCGACTGCTTCGGTGCGCGCGAGCTGCTTGCGGCGACGCCGGGCGCGCTCGAGGTCGCCTGCCTCGGCCACTGCGACCTCGCGCCCGCGATGACGCGCGGTGACGAGATCGTGCCGGAGGTCACGCACGCGACGAACGAAGGCCCGGCCGTGGCGCTCGGCAGCGGTGACGCGACACTCGCGGACTACGAGCGCCGAGGCGGCCTCGAGCTGCTCCGCGCGCTCCCGTCTCTCGAGAGGATCGTCGAGGAGCTCAAGACGTCGGGGCTGACGGGATATGGCGGCGCCGGCTTCCCCACCGGCCTTAAATGGGAATCCGTTGCGCGCGAGCCCGGGCCGCGCTACGTCGTCGTGAACGCCGACGAGGGCGAGCCCGGCACGATCAAGGACCGCTACGTCATGGAGCTGCGTCCCCATCTCATGGTCGAGGCGACGGTGCTCGCGATGCGCACGCTGGACGCGGCGGAGGGCCACGTCTACCTCCGCGAGGAGTACGCGACCGCGCGTGCCCGGCTGCAGCAGGCGATCGACGAGTTCCGCGCGGCCGGCCTCCTCGACGGCCTCTCGCTGGAGATCGCCGTCGGCGCGGGCGCCTACATCGCCGGCGAGGAGACGGCCATGCTCGAGTCGATGGAGGGCCGGCGCGCCATGCCGCGGCTCAAGCCTCCGTTCCCCAGCCAGGTCGGCTACCTTGGGCGACCGACGCTCATCCAGAACGTCGAGACGCTCGCGCACATCCCGGCGATCGTCCGGAACGGCGGCGAGTGGTGGGCGGGGCTCGGCACCGCTGGCGCGAAGGGGACGCGGCTCTGGTCGGTCACGGGAGCCGTCGCCAGGCCGGGCTGCTACGAAGCGCGGAACGGCATCACGACGCGCGAGCTCGTCGAGGAGCACGCCGAGGGCTTCACCGACGAGGTAGGCGCCGTCGTTCCGGGAGGCGCGGCGAGCGGGATCCTCCCACCGGCCGCGCTCGACGCGCCGCTGACGCGCGACGGTCTCGCGGACTGGGGAGCCGGCCCGGGCTCGGCCGCCGTCCAGGTCTTCCCCGGCTCGTACTCGCCTCTCCGCCTCCTGGCCGAGACGATGCGCTTCTTCGCCGAGGAGTCGTGCCAGAAGTGCACCCCGTGCCGGATCGGCAATCGCGCGTTGCACCACCTCGCCGAGGAGCTCGCGTACGGGCGCGCCGCGATGACGCGCGAGAAGGTCGACGAATGGCTTCTCGCGATGGAGAAGACCTCGATCTGCGGGCTCGGACAGGCCTCGCCGTTCCCGGTTCGGAGCGCAATGAAGTACTGGCCCGACCTCTTCGCGCCGCTCGCCGCAGACACGTCCGCATGAGCGCGGAGCTGGCCCGACTCGTCGACGGCTTCCGGGTCTCGCAGACGCTCTATGCGGCGGTCGAGCTCGGAATCCCCGATCTGCTCGCCGACGACGAGCGGTCGTCCGACGACCTCGCCGAGGCGAGCGGAGCCGACGCGTCGGCGCTGTACCGCCTTCTGAGGGCACTCGCGAGCCTCGGGATCCTCCACGAGGCAGACGGGCGCCGCTTCGCCTTGACGGAGCTCGGACAGCCGCTCCGCGGCGACGTGTCCGCCTCGCTGCGCGGCTGGGTGAGGCTCACCGGACGCGACTACTTCTGGCACACCTGGGGCAACCTCACGAGCTCGATCCGCTCGGGTGAGAACGCGTTCAGGTCGCATCACGGGCAGAGCGTGTGGGAGTGGCGAGCCGCGCACCCGGAGGAAAGCGCCATCTTCGACGCAGCGATGAGGTCGACGACGCTGGCGGCGCACGGGGCGATCCTGGCCGCCTACGACTTCGGGCGCTTCGGAACCGTCGTCGACGTCGGTGGGGGAACCGGGACGCTACTCTCCTCGATCCTCGAGGCCCACCCGGCGACGCGCGGCATCCTGCTCGACCAGGAGCACGTCGTGAGCGGAGCCGAGCCGGTACTGCGCGCAGCCGGCGTGGCGGATCGCTGCGAGGTCGTCGGCGGGAGCTTCTTCTCGTCGGTGCCTGCTGGAGGCGACGCGTACGTCCTCAAGTGGATCATCCACGACTGGGAGGACGAGGACTGCGTGGCAATTCTCCGCGCATGCCGCCAGGCGATGGCTCCCGAGGCCGTTGTCCTCGTCATCGAGCGCGATCTCGGGCCGCCGAACGAGAACGCGGTCGCCAAGATCTCGGACCTGAACATGCTCGTGATGCCCGGAGGTCGCGAGCGAACGGAGGAGGAGTACGAGCAGCTGTTCGCGCAGGCGGGTCTTCGGCATGTCTCCACCGCGCTGGCCGCGAGCGGTCACGCCGTCATGGAGGCGGCAGTACAGTGACCGCCATGGTCGCGTTCACGCTCGACGGGAAGACCGTCAGCGCGCCCGAGGGCGAGCTCCTCATCCACGCGGCCGCCCGGCATGGGACGTTCATCCCGACGCTCTGTCACGACGACAAGCTCGACCCGTACGGAGGCTGCCGGATGTGCGTCGTCGACGTGGAGGGCGCGCCGCGGCCGGTGCCGGCGTGCGCCACCCGCGTCTCGGAGGGGATCGTCGTCTCGACGAACGGCCCGATCACGGGCCTCCAGGGAACGCTGACGGAGATGCTCCTCTCGGAGCACCTGAACGCCTCTCCCGGTGGACGCCCCAACGAGCTCGTCGACCTCGCCAACGAGCTCGGAGTCGACGCGCCGCTCGTCCTCCCCGACGCAAAGCGCGAGGACTACGACGACCGCAACAAGCTCATGGGATACGACCCCGACGCCTGCATCCTCTGCGCGCGCTGCGTGCGCTACACGCAGGAGGTCATGCAGTGCTCCGCGCTCTCGCTCGAAGGACGCGGCGGGCACGCGCGAGTCGTCCCGACGTGGGACCTTTCGTGGCTCGACACCGAGTGCGAGCTCTGCGGCGGCTGTCTCTCCGTCTGCCCGACCGGCGCGATCTACGAGAAGTTCGAGGAGGGCACGTCACGCCCCGAGAGCCAGCTGGAGCAGGTGCGCACGACGTGCACGTTCTGCGGGGTCGGCTGTCAGATCGACCTCAATCTCGATCCGGACACGAAGCACATCGTCAAGGTCACGTCGAAGGACGAGTATCTCCCGAACGAGGGCAACCTCTGCGTCAAGGGCCGCTTCGCCTTCAACTTCGTGCACCATCCCGACCGGCTCACGCAACCGCTCGTCCGCGGCGAGGACGGCGAGTTGCACCCGACGACGTGGGAGCACGCGCTCGAGACGGCGGCGACCGGCCTGAAGGGCGTCATCGCGGAGCACGGGCCGCAGTCGATCGGCTTCCTCTCCTCGGCTCGGCTGACGAACGAGGAGAACTACCTCATCCAGAAACTCGCGCGCACGGGGGTCGGAACGAACTCCGTCCACTCGTGCGAGTCGACCTGACACGCTCCCACTCTTTACGGCCTGGTCAGGTCGTTGGGCAGAGGAGCAAGCAGCAATTCGATTCCCGAGATCGAGAACGCCCGCTTCGTGTTCGTCATCGGGTCGAACACGACCGAGGCGCATCCGGTGCTCGCGCTCCGCATCAAGAAAGCTGTCCGAGACGGCGGCACGCTCGTCGTCGCCGATCCGCGGAAGATCTGGCTGACGAAGATCGCGAAGCGCCACCTCCAGCTGCGCCCCGGAACGGACGTGTGGCTCCTGAACGCGATGATGCACACGATCCTGTCCGAGGGTCTGCAGGACGAGGACTACATCCGCGACTACACCGACGACTTCGACGCCGTGCGCGAGATCGTCATGCGCTACTCGCCCGAGGATGCGGAGCGCATCACCGGCGTCCCGGCCGAGGACATCCGGGCGACCGCCCGCGAGTACGCGAGCGAGCGCCACGCCGCCGTCTTCTACACACTCGGGATCACCGAGCACGCCTGCGGCGTCGACAACATCTGGTCGCTCTCGAACCTCGTGCTCATGACCGGCCATCTCGGCTACGAGTCCACCGGGCTCAACGCTCTGCGCGGCCAGAACAACGTCCAGGGCCTCAACGACTCGGGCGCGAACCCCGTGTACCTCCCGGGCTACCAGGCCCTCGACGACCCCGAGATCCGGCGGAAGTTCTCCGAAGCGTGGGGCGCCGAGGTGCCGGAGACGCCCGGCTATCGCCTCGACCAGATGATGAGCGGGCTCCACGACGGCCGGATCCGCGCGCTCTACCTCATCGGCGAGAACCCGGCGCAGACCGAGCCGAACGCGCACCACGTCGAGGAGGGGCTGGGCAAGATCGACTTCATGGTCTCGCAGGACATCTTCTTGAACGACATGACCGCGAGGTACGCGGACGTCGTCCTCCCCGCATCGAGCTTCGCCGAGAAGGACGGCACGTTCACGAACACCGAGCGGCGCATCAGTCGCGTCCGCGCGGGCGCACCGCTACCCGGAGAAGCGAAGGGCGATCGCGAGATCGTGCTCCTCATGGCGAAGGCGCTCGGCGCGAACTGGCCCGAGTATCCGGATGCGGAGTCGGTGTGGAACGAGCTCGCCGACCTGGCGCCGAACTGGTACGGAGTCCGGTACGACCGGCTCGAGGAGAACGGCGTCCAGTGGCCGGTCACCGAGATTGGCGGCCCGGACACGAAGTTCCTGCACGCACCTGCGCCCGCACGGGCGGGTGGGCGCGGCAAGTTCTTCCCCGTCGAGTACCAGGAGCCGATCGAGCAGCCCGACTCGGAGTACCCGCTCGTCCTCTCGACCGGCCGGACGCTCTACCACTACAACTCGGCCACGATGACGATGCGCGAGTCCGGGATCACGGACAAGCAGGTGGATCCGTTCTTCGAGATCTCCGCCGAGGACGCGTCCGCGCTCGGGCTGGCGGAAGGAGACTGGGCAAGGCTCGTCTCACGGCGCGGTGACTTGCAGGCTCGGACACGCATCACCGACCGCGTGTTCCCCGGCCTCGTGTGGATGGCTCTCCACTTCGCCGAGCAGAAGGTGAACTGGCTCACGCACGACGTCGGCGACTCGCTCATCGGCACGCCCGAGTACAAGGTGAGCGCGGTGCGCGTGGAGCGGGCAGCGTGACGTGAGCGCGACGCTCGAGCCCGAGCACGTCGCGCCGCACATACGCGGACGCTTCGGAAAGCCGTATCGCTACGAGCCCGAGTGCGAGTCGACGCAGCTCCTGCTCCTCGGCTCCGGGCTGGCCGAAGGCGCCGTCGCAGCGGCCGACCACCAGACGCAGGGCAAGGGACGCCACGGCCGCCGCTGGGTAGCGCCCCCGGGCACGTCCGTCCTCGCCTCGGTGATGTTGCATCCGCCGTCGGAGAGGCACCTCCCGGAACTCTCGCTCGTGGCCGCGCTCGCAGCCGCGGAGGCGATCGAGGCTGCAACCGGCCTCAGCGCGCAGATCAAGTGGCCGAACGACGTGATGCTGAACCGACGGAAGGTCGCGGGCATCCTCTCCGAGCTGGCCGACGGGGCGGTCGTGGTCGGGATGGGCATCAACGTCAACCAGACCCGCGACGAGCTCCCCGGAGACACGACGACTCCGGCGGGCTCGCTCCGCACGATCACCGGCCAGACGCACGAGCGCGCGCAGCTGCTGGGATCGCTCCTCTTCCGCCTCGAGCGGATCTACGACGGGTGGAGGCACGGGGGCCTCGACGACCTCTACGGGGAGCTCGGTGCGCGCGACTTCCTCCGCGGCCGCCGGATCACGGTCGACGGTGAGCCGGCCACCGCGCTGCAGATCCTCCGCGACGGGCGGCTCGAGGTCGCGACCGACAACGGTCACGGCGAGACGCGCGTGATCGAGTCCGGCGAGGTGCTCTTCGAGCGCTGACCGCTAGTTGTTGCGGACGAGCGCGCTGACGAGGATGTAGAGCGCGACCGCGATCGGGACAATCAGTCGCGCGAACCGCTGCCAGCCCGGCTTGCGCGGCCTTTCGCCGTCCTCTTCGGGCTCTTCGAATTCCGGCGGGAGCTCGACGTCCTCGATGTCCGCGTCGAAGACCTCGGGCTCGACCTCCTCCACCTCCATCGTCCGCGCCTCGAACGCGTCGTCCCTGGCAGCTGGCGGCTCCTCGACCTCCATCGTGCTCCCCTCGAGCTCGAACAAGCTCGGCCAGCGGCCGCACGTTCGGCACGCGTTCGCGACGGGCTCGTTGACCGTGCCGCACTGGGAGCAGCGCCAGGGGGCGTCTGGCACAGGGAGAGCTTAGGCAGGCCGATCGGCTACTGCGACATCCGAAGGGGGATCTCGACGAGCTTCGTCCGCGACCCGTCCTCGGCGGAGCGCTCGAAGACGACGAGCGAGCCGACGCCATCGAACGGGATGGCGAACTTCTTCGTCGTGAAGTCGAACGTGCCGCGCGTGCCCGTTCCCGAGGTCGCGGTCACGAAGTTCTCGTCCACGATCTTGCCGTCCGTGTCGGTGAGCTCGTAGTTGAACGTCGCCTCGAAGGTGTTGGCGGTCCCGGTCGCCCGGATCGGGCTCGAGACGTCCGCGAACGGCAGCGGCGACTCGACGAGGATCCCCGGCGTCTTGTCCTCGAAGTCGGCGCGCGTGTAGTTGACGCCCTTGTAGTCGGCCGAGTGTGGGGCGAACTGCGTCGCCGTGAAAACGACCTGTGCGAGGGCGGCGCGAGACAGATCGTCGCTGGGGTCTGCAGGCACCTCGGTCGTGAGGCCGATATCCCGCTCCTGTTGTGTCGGCCCACGCAGAAGCGCCTGGTACGCCGCATTCTCAAAGTCGGGATTTGGCTCGACTTCACGACTGACGGGCCAGACCTTGCCGTCGCGAAGGAAGTAGACCTTCACAGTCGAGCTGGTCGCAGATGTCGTCGTGGTCGTCTCGCTCGGCGAGTCATCGCCGCAGCCAGCGACGAGGAACACCACCCCCACAACAACGAGCAGGAGGGCGCGCTTCACGGCCAGAGCGTAGCCCCGGGCCGTGGATCGCGTACGACCTCCGCAACCCGCTGACGCAAGTCCGGGTGGTCGAGCTCGGTGGCCAGTCCGAGCCGGCGCGCGGTCTCCTCCTCGAGGCCCTGGAAGAGGTCGATCGTCTGCCACAGAGCGCGTGCCGCGTCGCGGAGGTCGTAGTGGGCGTAGGCGAGCTCGAGCGCCGAGAGTGCGCCCGCGTCCGCCCACCGCTCGACGCCGCGGCCCGCCTCTCGCACCGGCGCGTCAGGGTCCACGGAGAGTGCGTGCCAGCCGAGGAGCGTCACCACGGATCGCTTCATCGCTCCGTTCACCGCGTCGACGCCGACGAAGACGTCCCCTTTGCGGACGCGCCGCGCCGCCCACAGCGCCGTCGCCCAGAAGTCGGTCGTGAGGTCGAGCAGCGCGGCCTCGTCCGGGGGGGCGATCGGGCGGTCGCCGAGGTCCTCGTCGAGCGCGAAGCTCGTGGCGACGACGAGATCGGTCGGGCTGTTCACGTTGACGAGTGCGGTCTCGTCGACCTCGATCGACACCGGGTTCACTCCGCGGAGCGAGAGCTCGCCGTTCGCGATGCGCCCCTCCATTTCGGGCAACATCGCCGCCGTGTAGACGCCCGGCAGCGGGCCGGTGTGCGGCACGGCGCGAGCATGGAAGAGATCGCGAAGCAGCTCAGGAGTGACGAGCGGGCAATCGACGGGCACGACGATGCACGTGTCGTAGGCAGCAGCGTGCAGGCCGGCGACGACGCCGTACACAGGCGCGCGCTCGTCCGCGCCGTCGTCGACGAGCTCGAACGGAAGCTCGCTCTCGTCGTGCGCCTTACCGACAGCGAGGACCTCGGCGCAGACGTCCCGAAGCGTCCTCCAACCCCGCTCTGCCAGCGACTCACCGCGAAACAGCGCAAGCGCCTTCGGCGATCCGAAACGCTCCGACGCCCCGCCGACGAGCAGGATGCCGGTCGCGTCTACGCGATCCGCCACGGCTCGGTGTAGACGGTGAGGCGGCCCTCGCGCACCCAGCCACAGAGCGTGACCCCGCGGTCGGTCGCGAGCTCGACCGCGAGCGACGACGGCGCTCCGACGGCGACGAGGACGGGACAACCCGCAACCGCAGCCTTCTGGACGAGCTCGAACGAGAGCCGCCCGCTCACGCACAGGACGTGCCGCGCGAGCGGGAGCAAGCCCTCACCGAACGCCCAGCCGACGACCTTGTCCATCGCGTTGTGCCGGCCGACGTCCTCGCGCACGCAGAGCAGCTGGCCCTCCGGCGAGAAGAGCCCGGTGGCATGGAGACCGCCGGTCGCAGCGAACACCTGCTGTGCCGCGCGCAGCCGTTCCGGGAGCAACGAGACGACGTCGGCGGCGACGGTCAGCGCGCTCTCGACACGCGGCGCGTCGACCTGCACCGCCTCGATCGCGCCCTTCCCGCAGACGCCGCAGGACGACGACGTGTAGAAGTGCCGCCGCAGACGCTCCGGATCGAATCCGTCGGCCTCCACCTCCACCGTGTTCGCGGCGAGATCGTCGGGCAGCCGCGCCGACCGCGGGGCGATCCCTTCGGTGAGACAGAACCCGAGCGCGAGCTCCTCGTCATGCCCAGGAGTGCGCATCGTGACGGCGACCGGCTCGCCGCCGATGCGGATTTCGAGCGGCTCCTCGACAGCGACGACCTCGCGGTCGCGGCTCCCCGAGGGGAGCCGGAGCGCATCGACGTCGCGAGTGGAGTACGGAGGCGCGGCAGGCTCGCTGGTCACGCGATCAGCGTACTCGCGGGGAGAGCTCGGGCTCTCCCCGCGAGTCGCTTCGATTCAGCTCGCGTTCGCGCAGACCGCGAACACGGTGATCGACCAGTTCGCAGCCGTGGCCGTCACCTCGCGCACGGTCGCCCGGAAGACGTTGTCGTTGTCCGGGAACGCCTGCTGGACGACGAGCGCCGTGAGCTGCGGGTTCAGCTTCACCCCGCCGCCGACGAGGCGCTTGCCGGTCGGACAGGTCGTAGCCTGGGTCTTCGGCGAGGTGCTGTTGTTGTCGGAGGTCGTGTCGACCCGCTCGAGCCCGCTCAGACCTGCGGGGCCGGCAGGACCTGCGGGACCAGCCGGGCCGGCGGGGCCTGCCGGGCCGCGCGGGCCTGCGGGCAGCTGGCCGCTCGCGAAGTCGACGCGAAGCAGCGAACGGTTCTTCACCTTCGCCGAGTTCACGGCGGAGTTCTTCAGCTGAGGAGTCCCCACGCTGTTGCGCGGCACCTGCAGAACAGTGGCGTAACCGGTTCCCGCGAGCGCGAACACGAGCGCAACGCAGGAGATCACGAGCGCAGGCGAAGGGCGCCGTATGGAGATCATGCGTACCTCCTTCTGGTCGTCTGCCTGGAGCAGCGACCGTACCGACGCCGTATGACGGTTCCGTAAGTGTCGCGGCTAAGCAGGAACTGCGGAGCGGTCGAGCACGTCGAGGAACGCCCGCGACCACTCAGCGAGATCGCCCCACCCGCGGCACGAGACCATGTTCCCGTCGACCACGGCTGCGCCGTCGACGTACTCGGCACCGGCGAGCTCGATGTCCGGCGCGAGCGGCCCGAACCCCGACGAGCGCCGACCGCGCAGGAGCCCGAACGCAGCGGGGACCTGCGGACCGTGACAGAGCGTGCCGACCGGCTTCTCCTCCGCGAAGAAGTGCTCCACGATCCGTCGGACGTCCGGGTCGACGCGGATGAACTCCGGCGCCCTCCCGCCGGGAATCACCAGCGCCGCGAACCCGCCCGGATCGACGTCGGCGAACGCGATGTCCACGGGACAGGTTCGCCCCGGCTTTTCGACGTACGTGTCGAAGTCCGGCTCGAAGTCGTGGACGACGAGCTTGATCGGTCTCGTCGTCGGCGCGGCGACATACGGCTCGTGGCCGGCCTCCAGCAGGCGGTACTTCACGAACATCGTCTCGAGATCCTCGGCCGCGTCGCCGGCCAGGACGAGCACCTTCGCCATTGTCACTCCTTCCCTCGGCAGTCGCCGACGAGGCTATTCGACGGTGACAGTCTTGGCCAGGTTTCGCGGCTGGTCGACGTTCAGACCGCGAAGGCGGGCGATCCGATAGGCGAGGAGCTGCAGCGGGAGAATCGCGAGCACGACCTGCAGGAAAGCCGGTGTCTTCGGCACGTAGATGACGTCGTCGGCGTGGTGCTGGATGTCCTCGTTGCCGTCGGTCGCGATGGCGATGACGTGCGCTCCGCGGGCCCGGACCTCCTGGATGTTCGAGACGATCTTGTCGTAGACGTGGATGTTCGTCGCGACGACGACGACCGGCGTCTGCTCGTCGAGGAGCGCGATCGGCCCGTGCTTCATCTCCCCGGCCGAGTACGCCTCGGTCGGGATGTACGAGATCTCCTTCAACTTCAGCGCTCCTTCGAGCGCGACCGGCAGGCCGATGTGGCGGCCCAGGTACAGGAAGAAGTGGGCGTCGTGGTAGCGCTGCGCGATCTCGTCGATCGGATGGCTGCCGTCGAGGAAGGCCTGGATCTTTGTCGGGAGCTTGTAGACGAAGTCGAGAATGAACTCGATCTCGCCTGGTGGGAGCGTCTCGCGAACCTGGGCGAGCTTGAGCGCGACGAGGTAGAGAAGCGCGACCTGCGCCGTGAACGTCTTCGACGCGGCGACACCCATCTCGAGCCCGGCCCGGGTGTACAGCACGGAGTCGACCTCGCGCGTGACCTGCGAGCCCATCATGTTCGTGATCGCGACCGTGCGTGCACCCAGCTCGCGCGCGAGCTTCAGCGCCTCGATCGTGTCCCGCGTCTCACCGGACTGCGTGATTCCGATGACGAGGTCGTGCTCGTTGATGACCGGGTTGCGGTGGAGCCACTCGCTCGCGATGTCGAACTCGACCGGCACCCGCGCCCACTCCTCGATCACGTAGCGGCCGACGACGCAGGCGTGATACGGCGGTCCCGCACGCGAGGAGGACGATCCGGCGGAGATCCCTGACCTCGTCGTCGTTCATGCCGAGTCCCTCGAGGACGAGGCTGCCGTGGCGCACGCGGTCGCCGATCGTCTCCGCCACGGCCTCGGGCTGCTCGTAGATCTCCTTGAGCATGAACGTCTCGAAGCCCCCCTTCTCCGCACCTTCGTCGTCCCAGTCGAGCTCGGAGATGTCGTGATCGAGAGGATTGCCGTCCGAGTCCTGGAAGATCGCGCCTTCCGCGCGGATCGCGACGATCTCGCCGTCGTTCGGGAACTGGACGAGTCGGGTCTCGCGTAGGAAGGCAGCTGCGTTCGACGCGAGGAACATTTCGTCGACGCCGACCCCGACGACGAGTGGGACCTGATGGCGCGCTCCGACGAGGAGCCCAGGGTGGTCGTGGTGGATCACGACGAACGCGAAGTGACCCTCGAGCTGGTTGAAGGCGAGCCGGACGGCCTCGACGAGGTCGCCCTCGTAGTAGCGCTCGACGAGGTGGGTGACGGTCTCGGCGTCGGTCTCGGAGCTGAAGGTGTGCCCTTCCGCGACGAGGCTCTCGGTGAGCTCGCGGTAGTTCTCGACGATGCCATTGAGCACGATCGAGAGCTTCGACGCGTCGCAGCCGGCGAGCGGGTGTGCGTTCGCCTCCGTCACGCCGCCGTGCGTGGCCCAGCGCGTGTGCCCGAGGCCGGTCGTCGTCGCCGATCGATTGCTCTCGGCGCGCTCCTTCAGGTTGTCGAGTGGCCCGACCGCCCGCACGTACTCGAGCCCACCCTCCTCGAGGAGCGCGATTCCTGCGGAGTCGTAGCCGCGGTACTCGAGGCGCTCGAGCCCTTGGATGAGCAACGGCTTGCACTCACGCGATCCGACGTATCCGATGATTCCGCACATCAGCGTGGTCTCAGTAAACGCGAAAGAGCCCGGCGGCGCCCTTCGTCGGGCTCAGCCGAGCTCTGCTTGCACGAGCGCGGCGATGCTAGCACAGAGCTTCTCGGCATCACCCGCATTTTCCGCCTCGACGAGGACGCGAAACATCGGCTCCGTGCCCGAACGCCTCACGAGGACCCGACCGCTCTCACCCAGCTCGGCGTTGACGCGGTCGACCTCGTCGGCCACCGCCTGCGGGAGCTCCCGGCCGGGACGCGGATATTGCGCAGGACCTGCGGGAACCGCGGCATCACCGCCGTAGCCTCGCTGAGCGTGCCTCCTCGGATCGCTCCGCAGAGGAGCAGCGCCGCCGCGAGGCCGTCGCCTGTCACGTGGTCGCGGAGCCAGATCACGTGTCCCGACTGCTCCCCGCCGAGCAGCCCCCCTCGCGGTGAAGTGCCTCGAGCACGTAGCGATCACCCACCGGCGTCGTGACGACTCGCACCCCTCGCTCGGCCATGAGCCGGTGGAACCCGAGGTTCGTCATGACGGTGACCGCGACCAGCTCCGCCCCGAGGTGGAGCGCGAGCACGGCGATGATCTGATCGCCGTCGACGGGCTCGCCGCGCTCGTCCACGGCGAGCACGCGATCGCCGTCGCCGTCGAACGCGACACCCAGGTCGAGTGAACGGTCCGTGACGAGTCGGCGCAAGCGCCTCAGGTCGGTCGCGCCACAGCCGACGTTGATGTTCGAGCCGTCCGGCTCGACGCCGACCGCGTGCACCTCGGCTCCGAGCTGCTCGAACGCGCGCGGAGCGATCTCCGTGTACGCACCGTTGGCGCAGTCGACACCGACGCGCAGTCCGGTGAGGTCGGAGCCGAAGTGCTGGAGCACGTGCTCCAGGTACCGCTCCGGCGCATCGTCGACCTCCTCGGTCGCGCCGTTCCCCGGGCCGACCGCGTCGAACAGCTCCTCGATCTCCTTCTCCTGCTCGTCGACGAGCTTCCCGCCGTCGAAGAAGAGCTTGACGCCGTTGTACTCCGGGGGGTTGTGGGAGGCGGAGACGACGACGCCGAGGCTTTCGGCAAGCAGGGCGATCGCCGGCGTCGGCAGCACACCGCCGAGAGCCGCGGTCCCCCCTGCGGCCGCAATCCCCCGAGCGACCGCGGCCTCGAGCTCAGGCCCTGAGGCGCGAGTGTCGCGCCCGACGAACACACGACCGCCGCCGGCCCACAGCGTCGCGGCCTTGCCGACCTTCTCGACGAGCTCCGGTGTCAGGTCTGCGCCGACGACGCCCCGGACCCCGTCGGTCCCGAAGTAGCGCCGCATGGCGGCCGAACTTACCTCTTCGAGAACTGCGGAGCCTTGCGCGCCTTGTGCAGGCCGGCCTTCTTGCGCTCGACGATACGAGCGTCGCGCGTGAGGAATCCCTGCCGCTTCAGCGGAACACGCATCTCCGGATCGGCCTCGACGAGCGCACGGGCGATGCCGTGCCGGATCGCGCCCGCCTGACCCGACTTGCCGCCGCCGTGCACGCGCACGCGCAGGTCGTACGTCGACGCGGCTTCGGCAACCTCGAGCGGCGCGAGCACCATCTTCTGGTGCACGGCGCGGGGGAAGTAGTCCTCGAGCGAGCGACCGTTGATCCACGTCTGCCCGTCACCCGGCCGCAGGATCACCCGCGCAATCGACGTCTTCCGCTTGCCCGTGCCGAGGTACTGCGCGATCTCGCTCACGGGAGCTCCAGCGGCTTCGGCGCCTGAGCGGCGTGCGGATGGTCGGGGCCGGCGTACACCTTCAGCTTCGTGATCTGTGCGGACGCGAGCTTGTTCTTCGGCAGCATCCCCTTCACCGCCTTGCGGATGACCTCGGTCGGGCGTCGCTCGAGCTGCTCGCGAAGCGTCCGCTGCTTGATTCCACCGGGGTAGCCTGTATGGCGGTAGTAGATCTTCGTGTCGAGCTTGGAGCCCGTCACCGCGATCTTCTCCGCGTTGACGACAACGACGAAGTCACCGGTGTCGACGTGCGGCGTGTAGACCGGCTTGCCCTTGCCGCGGAGGGTGTCCGCGATACGGGTCGCCAGACGACCGAGGGTCTGACCCTCGGCATCCACGAGGTACCACTCGCGCTGGATCTCTCCGGGCTTGGCCGTGTACGTCTTCATCACAGAAAGAGGGCGGACTCGCCGTCCGCCGGCGGCGGATTGTAGCAATGAATCCCTGGCTGTTCGGGTAGGCAAGTCCAGACCCGGGCCTCGTTGACTTCGTGCCAGAAGCGGCGAACGATGCGTCGGCGGCGTGGGGATGCCGCCTGCGGCATTACAAAGGGAGAGATCGGGGGAACTCATGGCAACACCGGATCAGATCCGGGCGCGCGGCCGATGGTCGCTCGTAGTAGGGGCGGTCCTGGCAGCGCTCACTCTCGGCGTGGTGATGGCATCGGGGGCAGAGCTCGTGACCGCCGAGTTGGACGCCACGGTGAACGACGTAACCGTCGAGCAGGGCACAACGGCCACTTTCACCATCAGCCTGTCTGCGACCGGAAACATCTCGGCGGCGATTACGAGCGCCGCCCCGTCGACCGCCAGGGTGAGGACGGTCTACTCGCTCAGCTCGACCGGCGTGCTGTCGAGCAGCGCTCTCAGCGCTCCATTCAACTTCTTCTCGGCAGGTACGGGCTGCGGCCCACAGAACTGCGATGTCACGTGGACAGGGCGCGCCGACCAAGTACACGGCGGCTGCCTCGATCTCGGCCAATTCCGCCACGCCAGTCGGCACGTACACGATCAACCTCAGCGAGACAGCGGGTACGACGGCGACCTCCGACCCGAGCGTTACGGGGGGAAGCTCGACGACACGACGGCGACCTCGATCACGGTGCACGTCGTCGCGCCCTCCGACACGACGCCGCCCGAGATCAGCTACGTGCTGACGCCGGGCTCGCCCGACGGCAACAATGGCTGGTACCGGAGCAACGTCTCTCTCGTGTGGACGGTGACTGAGCCGGAGTCCCCAGGATCACTGGTCAAGACCGGGTGCGTGAATCAGAGCATCACCACGGATCAGGCTGAGACGACCTACTCGTGCTCCGCGACGAGCACGGGCGGGTCGGGCGGCCCTGTCAGCGTCACGATCAAGCGTGATGCGACCGCGCCGTCCGCGGTGACCACGCTCAAAACCCCGCCGAACGGCACCAACGGCTGGTACACGACCGCGCCTGCCTGGAGGACGAACGGTGCCGACGGCCTCAGCGGCCTCGTCGACGATCCGTGCCAGACGGGGACGTACGGCGGGCCCGAGGGCACGGGTCTTATCGTCTCGGGCACGTGCACCGACAAGGCAGGCAACTCGACATCCGACGACTCGCCCCAGTTCAAGTACGACGCCACCGCCCCCTCTGCCGCGCTCGCGGTCACCGCCGGCGCGCTCGGCACGAACGGCTGGTACACGAGCGACGTCACGGTCGATACGGACGGCACCGACTCTGTCAGCGACCCGACGACCTGCACCGCCGACCAGCACCAGACGACGGAAACAGCCGGGCAGGTGTTCAACGGGTCGTGTACCAACGACGCAGGTCTGACGACGCACGCGGATCCGCTGACCGTCAAGCTCGACAAGACCGCTCCCAGCGTCGCCTACACGAGCCAAGACCCGGCCGCGAACGCCGCCGGCTGGAACAAGACCGATGTCGTGGCGACGTTCACCGCGACCGACACGCTTTCGGGCTTCATCGGGCCGTCGACGACGAAGACCGGCACGAGCACGAGCAGCGGCGAGGGAGCCGCAGTCTCGGTCGACAGCCCGGCGTTCGTGGATCTCGCCGGGAACGAGGCACCGGCAGGAGCCGCGAGTCATTCGTTCATGATCGACATGTCCGCCCCCTCCGCGGTGACCACGCTCAACACCCCGCCGAACGGCACCAACGGCTGGTACACGACCGCGCCTGCCTGGAGGACGAACGGTGCCGACGGCCTCAGCGGCCTCGTCGACGATCCGTGCCAGACGGGGACGTACGGCGGGCCCGAGGGCACGGGTCTTATCGTCTCGGGCACGTGCACCGACAAGGCGGGCAACTCGACATCCGACGACTCGCCCCAGTTCAAGTACGACGCCACCGCCCCCTCTGCCGCGCTCGCGGTCACCGCCGGCGCGCTCGGCACGAACGGCTGGTACACGAGCGACGTCACGGTCGATACGGACGGCACCGACTCTGTCAGCGACCCGACGACCTGCACCGCCGACCAGCACCAGACGACGGAAACAGCCGGGCAGGTGTTCAACGGGTCGTGTACCAACGACGCAGGTCTGACGACGCACGCGGATCCGCTGACCGTCAAGCTCGACAAGACCGGCCCGAGTGCGGCGCTTTCCGTCACCGCCGGCACGCCCGGTTCGAACGGCTGGTACACGAGCGACGTCACGGTCGATACGGACGGCACCGACTCTGTCAGCGACCCGACGACCTGCACCGCCGACCAGCACCAGACGACGGAAACAGCCGGGCAGGCGTTCAACGGGTCGTGCACCAACGACGCAGGTCTGACGACGCACGCGGATCCGCTGACCGTCAAGCTCGACAAGACCGGCCCGAGTGCGGCGCTTTCCGTCACCGCCGGCACGCCCGGTTCGAACGGCTGGTACACGAGCGACGTCACGGTCGATACGGACGGCACCGACTCTGTCAGCGACCCGACGACCTGCACCGCCGACCAGCACCAGACGACGGAAACAGCCGGGCAGGCGTTCAACGGGTCGTGCACCAACGACGCAGGTCTGACGACGCACGCGGATCCGCTGACCGTCAAGCTCGACAAGACCGGCCCGAGTGCGGCGCTTTCCGTCACGGCCGGCACGCTCGGTGGGGGCGGCTGGTACCGCTCCGACGTGACCGTCGACACCGACGGCACGGACGGCGTGAGCAATCCCACAACGTGCAGCGCCGACCAGTTCCAGACGACCAGCACGAATGGTGAAGTCTTCACCGGGTCATGCAGCAACGACGCGGGTCTGACCACCAGTGCGGCGCCACTGACTGTGAAGCTCGACGAGGTCGACCCGACGCTCGCGTGGAACAGCGGCCCTGCGAACGGCGGCTCGTACTACTTCGGGTCCGTTCCTGCAGCCCCGGCGTGCACATCGATCGACCCGCTCTACTCCGGCCCGAATGGTCTGCGCCGTCGGCGGCTACGGGGCCGGGGTCGGCCCCCACACGATGACCGCGACCGCGTTCGACGTGGCCGGGAACAGCCGTAGCGAGAGCCGCAACTACACGGTGCTTGCATGGACGCTGACCGGCTTCTTCCAGCCGGTGGACATGAACGGCTACCTGAACACCGTGAAGAGCGGCTCGACGGTGCCGTTGAAGTTCCGCATCTTCGCGGGGTCGACCGAGCTCAAAGACGTTGCCAACGTCGCGTCGCTGACGTATGCGAAGGTGAATTGCGACGCCACAGCGCCTCAGGACGACATCGAGACGCTCGCGACCGGCGGAACGGTTCTCCGCTACGACACGACGGGCGGTCAGTTCATCTACAACTGGAAGACGCCGAGCGCTGCGGGCACGTGTCAGCGCGTCACGATGACGACCCAGGACGGCTCGTCGCTCGTGGCGTACTTCAAGCTGAAGTAGCGAACCGTAGAAGGACGAAGGGGGCGCCGCGAGGCGCCCCCTCGCTCATCCGGCGAGCTCGGGGGCGACCGCAGGCGGGCGGCGAGCCAAGAGGATCGCGGCTGCCGGCACGATTACCGCCAGCGTCGCGCCGACCGCGATGGCGACGACGCCCCACTCCGTGTAGGCAGCGCCGCCGAGCAGCGCCAGCGCTGCCGCGAGCAGCCCGGCCGAGAGGTCGGTGAAGCCGACGAGCTTCCCGCGCTCCACAGGCGTCGCATGGGTCACGAGCTCGGCGGTCGCGGAGATGTACGAGAGGTTCCAGCCGAGCCCGAGCAGGAACAGCGAGAGCGAGGTCCAGGCGATCGACTGGACGAATCCGAGCAGCACCGTCGAGGCGGCCATGATCACGAGCCCCCAGAGCAGCGTCGGCCGTCGGCCGACTCGATCGACGAGCGCTCCGATGACGAGCACGAGCGCATACATCCCGACGATGTGCAGGCTGATCACGGTGAAAACGTCCGCTTGCTCGTGGTGGTGGCCGACCACGATGTAGCCGGTCAGGTTCATCACGCCCGCCATGACCGCGAAGCTGGCGAGTGCGGCGAGAACTGCGGACGGCACACCCGGGCGGCGCAGAATCTCCGTCAGCGGCGCTGCGGGCGCTGCTGCGGGGGCACCGGCGTCCACGGCCGCGGCTCGGAGCTCGAGCGCGATCGTCCGGGGATCCGGGCGGATGTTGAGGGCGAGGATCAGCCCGACGAGTGCCATCGCCGAGGCGACGAACCACGGGATGACGAGCGTGTCGAGCTCGAAGTCCTTGCCCGCAAAGAGCGGGCGGAACACGAGCGGGCCCATCGCCGCGCCGAAGAGGGCACCGAACAGCACGTACGAGATCGCGCGCGCCTTCCGGTCCGGCGGGTACATGTCCGCGGCAGCCGTGCGCGCGAGGAGCACGCCGCCGTTCATCGCGCCCACCCCGACGAAGCCGAAGATGACGAGCGGCGCGCTGTCGGCAAGGCAGCCGAGTGCCGTCAGCGCACAACCGGCCGACCCGATGACGAAGCCGCCGGCGATGACGGGGACGCGCCCGAGTCGGTCCATGAGCCGGCCCGCAGGGAGCGCCGCGAGAGCCCCGGCTGTCAGGAAGATCGCCGGGCCGAGGCCGAGGATCGACTCGATTCCCGTGACGAGAACGAGCGTGATCGTGGCGACCGCGACCGCGAGCTGGATGACACCGGACAGAGTGACGAGACAGAGGCTGAGCAGGATCGTGTTGCGCCGGATCTGCTTCGCACTCGCCACAGCCGACGCATTCAATCACCGCGACTCGTCGAGCCTGATCGCGGCCGCCCCGGCCAGTCGTTACGATGTCCGAAGCGTAAACGGGGAGCTCGGGCAGCCGGGCTGAGAGGGCGGACAAGCGCGCCGCCGACCCGCAGAACCTGATCTGGGTAATGCCAGCGGAGGAAGGCGTGTCGAACGAGGTCGTAGTGGTCGTATCGGGCGGAGAGGCACCCTCACGCGGCGCCGTGTCGGCGGTGCCCGAGGGCGCGACCGTCGTCGCCGCGGATCGAGGGCTCGAGCATGCGCAAGCGCTGGGCCTCGAGGTCGCGGTCGCAGTCGGGGACTTCGATTCCGCCTCGCCGGAGGCGGTCGCGCGCGCCGAGCGTGCCGGTGTCCGCATCGAACGCCATGCAGCCGAGAAGGACGAGACCGATCTCGAGCTCGCGCTGGACACCGCAATCGACCTCCGACCGGCGCGAATCCTCGTGCTCGCGGGTCGCGGGGGCCGCCTCGACCACGAGCTCTCGTCGCTGCTCCTGCTCTGCTCCGAGAAGTACGCGAGCGCGCAGATCGACGCCCTCGTCGGAGAGGCACGAGTCCAGGTCGTGCGCGGCGCGCGCGAGCTCGAGGGCGTGCCCGGGGAGCTCCTCACGCTCCTCCCCGCGCACGGAGCCGCCGAGGGCGTCCGCACCGACGGGCTCGCCTACCCGCTGCAGGGGGAGACCCTCGACGCGAGCTCGACGCGCGGCGTCTCGAACGTGTTCGTGGAGAGCACTGCACGCGTCGCGCTCGACCGGGGCGTGTTGCTCGCAATTCGCCCGGGAGCCTCCGAATGACACGCGCACTGAGCGTCCTCGTCGCTGCGGTCGCGCTTGCGGTCGCGGGCTGCGGAGGCAGCGACAAGCCGACCGACGTCGTCCTCGTCACGCACGACTCGTTCGCGATCTCACCTGCGGTCAAGAAGGCATTCGAGGCCGAGAGCGGGTTGAAGCTCCGGATCCTCAAGGCCGGCGACGCCGGCGAGGTGGTGACGCGCGCGCTGCTCACCGCCGGGAACCCCGAAGGCGACGTCCTCTTCGGAGTCGACAACAACCTGCTCCAGCGCGCGCTCGACGGCGACGTGTTCACCCAGTACGAGCCCCCGGAGCTCGGGACGGTCGACCCGAGCCTCGACCTCGACCCGGAGCACCGCGTGACGCCGATCGATCGCGGAGATGTCTGCCTCAACTACGACAAGGCCTGGTTCCGCGACCACCACCTGACCCCTCCGCGGAACCTGCAGGAGCTGACGCTTCCGCGCTACCGCGGCTTGACGGTCGTCGAGAATCCCGCAACCTCCACGCCGGGGCTGGCGTTCATGCTCGCGTCGGTCGCGCAGTTCGGCGACCTCTGGCAGGGCTACTGGCGCAAGCTCCGGGCGAACGACGTCCTCGTCGTCGACGGCTGGGAGGAGGCGTACGAGGCCCGGTTCTCCGGCGCGGCGGGAAGCCACGGGAACCGGCCGATCGTGGTCTCGTATGCATCGAGCCCGCCCGCCGAGGTGATCTTCAGAGACCCACGACCCACGACCGCGCCGACGGGCGTCGTCGATGACAGCTGCTTCCGTCAGATCGAGTTCGCCGGAGTCCTGCGGGGCGCGAAGAACGAGGACGGCGCGCGCAAGCTCGTCGACTTCATGCTCTCGAAGCGCTTCCAGGAGGACATCCCGCTCCAGATGTTCGTCTTCCCGGCGCGGCGTGACGCCACGCTCCCGCCCGAGTTCGAGAAGTACGCGGTCGTGCCCACACACCCGCTCGAGTTGCCGCCGGCGGAGATCGAGGCGAACCGTGAGCGGTGGGTGGACCAGTGGACGGACATCGTGGTTCGATGAGCGCTCGCGCGTGGCGCGCCCTCACGTACGGCGTCCCGCTCGCGTTCTTCGGGCTGTTCTTCCTCTACCCGCTCGCCGCCATCGTCGAGCGAGGCCTGACGCGGAGCCGGCGACTCGCCGCTCGACGTGCTCACCGACCCGCTGACGCGCGAGGTCGTGTGGTTCACGGTCTGGCAGGCCACCGCCTCGACGCTCCTCACCCTCGCCGTCGCGATGCCGGCCGCCTACGTGCTCGGCCGCTACCGCTTTCGCGGCCGGAGCGTCGTGAGCGCCCTCGACCGTCGTGCCGTTCGTGCTGCCGACCGTGGTCGTCGCGCTCGCCTTCCTCGCCGTTCCTCCCGGATCGCTTCGAGCGCGGCTGGGCGCCGATCCTCGTCAGCGCACGCGTTCTTCAACGTCGCCGTCGTCGTCCGGATCGTCGGGACGTATCTGGGCGAGCCTCGATCCCGCGTCTGGCCGAGGCGGCGGCGACGCTCGGCGCCCGGCCGGTCGACGCGCTTCCGCGAAGTCACGCTCCCGCTGCTCGCTCCCGCTCTCGGCTGCCGCCGCCGCGATCGTCTTCCTCTTCTCCTTCACCTCCTTCGGCGTGGTCCTCATCCTCGGCGGCCCGCGCTATGCGACGATCGAGGCGGAGATCTACAACCAGGCCGTCCGCCTCTTCGACCTCCGCGCGGCTGCGGTGCTTTCACTCGTGCAGCTCGCGTGCGTGCTCGCCGCCGTGTGGGTCTGCGACGCGCCTCGAGAGCCGTCTCGTCGTTCATCGCTCCGCTGCGCCCCGAGATCGACACGCTTCGCCGGGTGCGAACCGCGGCGGACGCGGCTCGTCATCGGCGCCGGGCTCGGCGTGCTTGCGCTCTTCCTCGGCATCCCGCTCGCCGTCGCTCGTCGAGCGGTCGCTCGTCGTAGGCGGCGGTCACGGCCTCGACGGCTATCGAGCGCTGGCGACCAGACGAGCGTGCTCCTCGCCGCACCGTGGGAGGCGATCGTGAACTCGCTCGTCTACGCGATGGCGGCCACGCTCATCGCAGTCGTCGTCGGGGGCTTGTCCGCATATGCCGTGGCCGATGCTCGGGGCTCCCGCGTCCTCGACGGGCTCGTCCTGCTCCCGCTCGGCGTCTCGGCCGTGATGCTCGGACTCGGCTTTCTCATCGCGTTCGACACCCCCCCGCTCGACTTCCGTGCGGCGCCGTGGATCGTCCCCGTCGCGCAGTCGCTCGTGGCGATCCCCTTCGTCGTCCGGATCGTCGCGCCGACGCTCCGCTCGATCGATCCTCGCCAGCGCGAGGCAGCTGCCCTGCTCGGCGCCTCGCCGGGCCGCGTCCGTCGGGAGATCGACCTGCCGATCGTGTCGCGCGCGCTCGCCGTCGCAGCGGGGTTCGCGTTCGCCATCTCGCTCGGCGAGTTCGGCGCGACGGTCTTCCTCGCACGGCCCGACCGCCCGACGCTCCCGGTCGCGATCTTCCGCTTCCTCGGGCGGCCCGGTGAGACGAACGTCGCGCAGGCGTACGCGCTGGCTGTCGTGCTGATGCTCGTCACCGTCGTCTCGGTGCTCCTGGTCGAGCGCCTGCGACCGCGTCGCGCGGGTGGTTCTAGCGATGCTCCGTGCCGAGGAGCTCACCGTCCGCTTCGACGGGAAGCCCGCGCTCGACGGCGCGTCGCTCGACGTCGGGGACGGCGAGGTCGTCACGATCCTCGGCCCGAGCGGCTGCGGCAAGACCACGCTCCTCCGCGTCGTCGCCGGGCTGCAGACGCCGGACTCGGGTCGCGTCCTCCTCGACGGCGTCGGATCTCGCGGGCATCCCGCCGCATCGCCGCGGCATCGGCCTCGTGTTCCAGGACCACGCGCTCTTCCCCCATCGCGACGTCGTCGGCAACGTCGCGTTCGGACTGCGCATGCGCGGAGACTCGCCCGAGCAGGTCGCGATGCGCGACGTCGGAGCTCCTCGAGCTCGTCGGCCTGACGGGCTTCGAGAGGCGCTCCGTGGGGTCGCTCTCGGGCGGCGAGCAGCAGCGCGTCGCTCTCGCCCGCGCACTCGCACCCGAACCGCGTGTGCTGCTGCTCGACGAGCCGCTCGGCTCGCTCGACCGCCGGCTCCGCGACCGGCTGCTCGACGACCTCGCAAACGCTGTTCGACGAGCTCGACCTCACGGCGATCTACGTGACCCACGACCGGACCGAGGCGTTCGCGCTCGGCGACCGGGTGGCGGTGATGCGGGCCGGGGAATCGTCCAGGTCGCGACGCCGGACGAGCTCTGGGCGCATCCCGTGGACGCGGACACCGCGCGCTTCCTCGGCATCGCGAACGTCGACGCCGACGAGGCGATCAGACCGGAGGCGGTGACCGTCGCGGCCGGCGGCGGACGGGAACGCGTCGTCGAGAGCGCCTCGAGAACCGGCCCGACGGTCCAGCTCGTCGTCCGGCTCGACGACGGCCGACAGCTCGAGGCGATCGTCGCCTCGCTGGAGCACCCCGAGGCCGGCGACCGCGTCGACGTCGAGGTCGACCCCGAAGGCATCGTTCGCCTCGGATGACCCGCCGCCGCGTCGTCGTGCACGGGCTGGTGCAGGGTGTCTTCTTCCGCGACACCGTCCGACGACAGGCCGTATCGAGAGGCGTCGCAGGCTGGGTCCGGAACAACCCCGACGGAACGGTCGAAGCGGTGTTCGAGGGTGCTGAAGCGGCGGTCGACGCCCTCGTGAGCCTGTGTCACGAGGGCCCGCGCGGCGCACGGGTCGATCGGGTCGACGTCGTGGAGGAGACCCGGCCGGCTTGTCCGGGTTCTCGATCCGCTGACGGGTCGACCGGAGGCCAGGAAGGCACCGGCGATCTCGGCTGCGACCGCACGATCCCGAGACCACCGCCGCCTCGCGTCCGCGGCGAGCAGGACGAGCATGAGCGTGGGGGGGGTTGGGGCGGTGGGGCGCTCCGCCCGCCTCGAGGATGGGGGCGGCCGTTGTGGGGGAGCCGCTGCCCGGCTGTAGGGCGCTCGGCGCGCGCCGGTCGGGAGCGCTCGAGCGCTTCCCGGGCGGCTCCGGGGGTTCCGCACCCCGGCGCTTGTAGCAGCTCGGGAACTCCATATTCCTCGCCTTCGTCCCCGTCCTCGTCCTCGCCCTCGGCGGATCGTCGAACCCGTCCTCGAGCGCGGACTCGAGGCTCTCGTCGCCCTCGTCCCAGTCGTCCTCACCGTCGGCGTCGGGTGTTCCGCCCGCGCTACCGAATCCTTCGTCCTCCCAGAGATCGGTCATCGCCCTCCTCGAAACCTTCGTCGACGGCCGCGAGCCTACCTCTCCGCTGCGCAGATCCGGTCGCCGGCCATGACCTTGTCGAACACGGCGTCGGTCTCGGAGTCGCGAGCGAGATCCTCCCTTGTCAGACCCGCTACCTCGACCTGCATGACGGGCATGACGCCCGGCCCGCCGACGGTGACGCGGTACCTCTCGCCCGCCGCGGCCGGCCTCGTATCCTGGCTCGGATAGCCGGCGAAGGGGCGCTGCGGGACGAAGCTGTGGCAGAAGGTTCCCGTTCCCCTGTGCGTGAGGATCCCCGACTCGCGCTTCCACCCGGGCCCGTACGCGGAATCGAAGGTGTCGATGTAGAGGTTGCGGCCGTACCTGTCCTTCGGGACGCCCTTCGCGTTCGCGCCGAATCCGAAGATCGGCTGGCCGAGATACGAGTAGCGACCGAAGAGGCCCTGCCAGCGGCCCCCGTACGTCCAGTTCGCATAGACCTCGAGCTTCGGCAGGTCGCCCGAGAAGTGCGCGAGGTGGAGCTCCCAGTTCGACTGCGCGGGGAGCCAGGGATCGAAGCCGAGGAGCGGGAGCCGCCGCTGCCAGGCCTGGATCGTCCAGTAGCTGCCGTCCGGCGCCTTGCACGCAGCGACGAGCATCGCGAGGGTGGGACCGTCGTACGGGCTACAGCGATTCTTGAACGTCTGCCAGTACTTGCCCTTGCGGTACTTGCCCCAGCCGCCCGCGTAGTCCCAGCGGAAGCGCACCTGCGGGACCTCCTCCGACGGTGCGCGGGCGTTGACCGCGCCCCAGGCGAGGACGTGACGCACGCTGCCGTCTCCCCGGCGATACGTGATGAGCGCCTCGCCCTTGCCGTTCACCTGCAGGGAGAGGAGCTTCGCGTTCGAGTCCTGAAGCAGCTCGCTGGCGCTGGCGGCGGACACGAGCGCCACGGCGGCCGTCAGGACAGCGATGACCACCGCGAGCCGCATATGCGCAGCATCGGCCGACGCTTGCGGTCGCCGTCCCTCACGCGAGGGCGACCGCCCTCACTCCCACTCGATCGTCGCAGGCGGTTTCGAGGAGACGTCGTAGACGACGCGGTTCACGCCGGGGATCTCGTTGATGACCCGGCTCGAGATCGCCTCGAGGACGTCGTAGGGAATCCGCGCCCAGTCCGCGGTCATCGCGTCCTCCGAGGTCACGGCGCGGATGACGATCGGGTACGCGTACGTGCGCTCGTCGCCCTGGACGCCGACCGAGCGGATCGCGGGCAGCACGGCGAAGCTCTGCCAGAGCTCGCGGTAGAGATCGGCGCGGCGGATCTCCTCGAGCAGGATCGCGTCCGCGCGCCGAAGGACGGCGAGCCGCTCCTCGGTGACGTCGCCGATGATCCGGATGGCGAGCCCGGGCCCGGGAACGGCTGGCGCCAGACCATCCGCTCCGGCAGCCCGAGCTCCTCGCCGACCCGGCGCACCTCGTCCTTGAAGAGGAGGCGGAGCGGCTCGACGAGCTCCATGCGCATGTCGGCCGGAAGGCCGCCGACGTTGTGGTGCGACTTGATCAGCGCGGCGACACCGTCGTCCGAGCCGCCCGACTCGATGACGTCCGAGTAGAGCGTCCCCTGGACGAGGAAGCGGACGTCCCCCATGTTGCGCGACCGAAATCCGCATTCGCGGATTCCGGTCGCGCGAGCCGAGCTTCCGTGCCTCCTCCTCGAAGACGCGGATGAACTCCTCGCCGACGATCTTGCGCTTCTCCTCCGGGTCGGAGACGCCGGCGAGCCGCGTGAGGAACCGCTTCTGCGCCTGGACGTGGACGAGCGGGACGTGGAAGTGGCCGCCGAAGGTCTCGACGACCTGCTCCGCCTCGTTCTCGCGCAGGAGGCCGTGGTCGACGA
Source organism: uncultured Gaiellaceae bacterium (assembly GCA_963778725.1). GTDB lineage: Bacteria > Actinomycetota > Thermoleophilia > Gaiellales > Gaiellaceae > GMQP-bins7. The sequence goes on along the minus strand of CAVZVL010000015.1, from coordinate 68,510 downwards.
ACACGCACGTGAGCTGGTCGCCGACCGCCTTGTGCACGAGGAGCGCGGCGACCGCCGAGTCGACGCCGCCCGAGAGCGCGCACAGCACGCGCTCCGAGCCGACCGCGGCGCGGATGCGCGCGACCTGCTCCTCGATGACGGCGGCCGGCGTCCACGTGGGCGGCGTGCCCGCGACCTCGTAGAGGAAGTTCTTGAGGATCTCCTGCCCGTGCGGCGTGTGCACGACCTCGGGGTGGAACTGGACGCCGTAGAGCCGCCGCTCGCGATCCTCGAAGGCGGCGATCGGCGTCGACGGGCGAGCTCGCGGTCACCTCGGCGCCCGCCGGCGGCGCGGTGACCGAGTCGCGGTGGCTCATCCAGACGGTCTGCTCGGGCGGAAGGTCGTGGAAGAGCTCCGACTCGCCGGCCTCGAGCTCGGCCTTGCCGAACTCGGACGCGCCCGTGCGCTCGACTGCGCCGCCGAGGTCGCGCGCCATGAGCTGCATGCCGTAGCAGATGCCGAGCGTCGGGATCCCGAGCTCGAAGATCCCGGTGTCGAGGTCGGGCGCGCCGTCCGCGTAGACCGACGCCGGGCCGCCGGAGAGGATCAGCGCGGCCGGGTTGCGAGCGGCGATCTCGGCTGCCGACAAGCCGATGTCCGACGAGCTCCGAGTAGACGCGCGCCTCGCGGACGCGCCGCGCGATCAGCTGGCTGTACTGGCCCGCCGAGGTCGACGACCAGGACCGGGCGCTCCTCCGGTGCGGCTTCGGGCGTCGGGAGCGGGACGACCTTCGCCCATCAGCGGCGGTAGTTGGGAGCGTCCTTCGTGATCGTCACGCCGTGCGGATGGCTCTCCTGCAGACCCGGCCGGCGTGATGCGCGTGAATCGCGTGGTCGTCTTCATCTCCTCGATCGTCGCGGCGCCGCAGTAGCCCATCGACTGGCGAAGCCCGCCGACGACCTGGTGGACGATCGGCGCGAGCGGGCCCTTGTACGGCACCCGGCCCTCGATTCCCTCGGGGACGAGCTTGTCGACGTCCTCGACGTCACCCTGGAAGTAGCGGTCCTTCGAGAACGAGCGCGCCTTCATGGCGCCGAGCGAGCCCATGCCCCGGTACTCCTTGAAGCGCTCGCCCTGGGCGACGATGACCTCGCCCGGCGCCTCGTCGGTGCCGGCGAGCATCGACCCGAGCATGACGACGTCGGCGCCCGCGGCGATCGCCTTCGCGATGTCGCCCGAGTTGCGCACGCCGCCGTCGGCGATCACCGGGAACGCCCTGGCCGTCGAGCGCCTGCGCCGCGTCGTACACGGCGGTGATCTGCGGAACGCCGACGCCCGCGACGATGCGAGTCGTGCAGATCGACCCCGGGCCTTGACCGACCTTCACGGCGTCCGCGCCTGCGTCGGCGAGCGCGAGCGCGCCTTCGGCGCTCGAGACGTTCCCCGCGATCAGCTGGACGTCGTGCGCGGCCTCGGATCCGCCGCACGACGTCGAGGACGCCGTGCGAGTGGCCGTGCGCCGTGTCGACGACGAGCACGTCGACCTCGGCATCGACGAGCGCCGCCGCGCGCTCCATCGCGTCCGGCCCGACGCCGACGGCGGCGCCGACGCGCAGCCGCCCCTGCTCGTCCTTCGTCGCGTCCGGGTACTTGATCCGCTTCGAGATGTCCTTGACGGTGATGAGCCCCTTGAGCCGGCCGTCGGCGTCGACGACGGGGAGCTTCTCGATCTTGTTGCGGTGGAGGATCGCCTCGGCCTCCTCGAGCGTCGTCCCGAACGGGGCGGTCACGAGGTTGCGGCTGGTCATCAGCGCCGAGACGGGCTGCGCCGTGTCCGTCTCGAAGCGGAGGTCGCGGTTCGTGAGGATGCCGACGAGGACCCCGTCGTCGTCCGTGATCGGCACGCCCGAGATGCGGTAGCGCTCCATCAGCTCGAGCGCCTCGGCGACCGTGTTCGCGGGGCGAGCGTGACCGGCTCGACGATCATCCCCGACTCCGAGCGCTTCACCTTGTCCACCTCTGCGACCTGATCGCTCGATCGAGAGATTGCGATGGACGATCCCCATGCCGCCGGCACGGGCGAGCGCGATCGCGAGCCGCGCCTCGGTCACGGTGTCCATCGCCGCCGAGACCAGCGGGATGTTCAGCGAGATCGCGCGGCGTCAGCCGCGTCACCGTCGAGACGTCGTTCGGGAGCACGCGCGACTCCGCCGGAACGAGGAGGACGTCGTCGAACGTGAGCCCCTCCTTGCCGAACTTCCGCTCGAACGCGATGAGGCGCTCGATCTCGGCCTGGCGGAACTCGGTCTCCATGGGATGACGTTACCAGCGGCTCTCGACGGCGATCACGGGATCTCGACGCCGGCGGCGGCGAGGTACGACCTGAACTGCGCCGCACCGGCCACGTCGCCCTTCGCGTCGAAGATCTCGAAGGTCTCCGACGCCATCTGTGCTGCCTCTGCGTGCCGGCCCGCACGCGCCAGGACCTCCGCCCGGAAGGCGCGACTGTTGGCACGCGGAAAGTGGAAGTCCGCAGTGTCGGCGAGCTCGACGGCGCTCTGCGAGTATCGGTCCGCCTCCGCGTGCTCCCCGCGTCGGGCGTGCAGCAGGCCCTGGACCAGGTCGAGCCAGACGAAGTTCGAGAGGTCATCCGCTCCGCTCGTCTCGCGCACACGGCGCAACAGCTCCTCGATCTCGGCATCGTCGGCACCTTGCCGATACAGACACTCGGCCAGTACGGCAGCGACCGTCGGGTAGTAGGAGTTGTCGCCGATCGTGTCGAGGACCTCGAGCCCCTCGCGCAGCACGCGCTCTTCTGCGGCGAAGTCCCCCGCCCGGAACTCGACCTCCGCGTCGCCGAGCGTCAACCCGCCGGAGCTCTGAACGAGCCCGGCATCGAGGTACGCCTGTCGCGCCCCGCGTGCGAGCAGCTCCCGAGCCCGCGGGATGTCGCCCTTCATCGCGTACAACCGGCTGAGCGTCGACACCTGCGAGGCCTCCTCGAGCAGCCCGTACTCACGTCCGCCGACCGCGATGGTCCGCTCGATCGCCTCGGCGACCGGCGTCGGCCCCTGGTAGTAGCTGCCACGCAGCCGGCCTCGCATGGTCGCGGCCGCTCGCGAGCCCTCCGCGCCGGCACGGCGAAAGTGCTCGAGCGCCCGCTCACAAGCCTTGCGGCTTCGATCGCACGGATGACGAACCACGCCTCCCACGCCACGCTCGACCAGTAGAGGGCCATGCCGTAGTCGTCCCCCGTCGACTCGAAGACGGAGCGAGCCTCGTTCCTCCAGGCCTCGCGCTCGTCGAACGGCGACTCGTGCTCTCCGAACACCGCCCACGTGGCCATGGTCACGGTCGCTCGAGCTCGTGTTCGGGGATCGGCGGCGCGCGTCGCCTCGGAGAGCACTCTCCACGCGTCGTCGTCGCCCGACTCGAACAGGGCGTCGGCGAACACAGGCGCGAGCGCGAGGCGAGCCTCGTCGCCTTCCGGCAGCAGGGCCGTCGCCCGTGCGAACAGCGAGCGGCCCGCGTTGAAGTCCCCGCGCTCGAGCGCTCCCTCTCCGGCCGTCGCGAGGTGCGCCGAGGCGCGCCGCTTGAGGCCGTCGAGTGCAGGGTCGGAGCCGTCCAGCTCGGCTCGATAGCGCTGAGCCTGCTCGAGGTGGTAGCCGACGATCTCGTCGCGCTCGACGAGATCGTGCGTCGACAGCCAGTCGGCGAACCGCTCGTGCAGCTCCGCCCGCGTCGACTTCGGGAGCGACTCGTACGCGGCGTCCCGGATCAGCAGGTGACGGAAGCGGAAGCCCTCGTCCCGGGGGAACGTCGGTGGCGCCGCGCGAATGAGCTCCTTGCGCACCAGCGTCTGCAGGTGCGACTCGACCGCAGGGCGCACCGGATCGGGCGCAAGGACGGCAACGGAGCCGCGGTGGAACACCTCGCCTTCCACCGCGCCGCGCTCCATCACGAGGCGAACGTCCCCGTCGAGCGAGTCGATGCGAGCCTGCAGGAGCGCGTGGATCGTCGGCGGCACGGCGATCTCGCCGTCCCCTCCGTGGTCCCGCACCATCGCGAGCATCTCCTCGACGAAGAGCGGGTTGCCCGCGGATGCGACGGTGATCTTGTCCCGCAGGCCCGCGTCGAGCGGCGCGGCGCCGAGCCGGTCGATCAGCTCGGCGCACTCGGCCGCCTCGAGGGGCTCGAGCAGGAGCGAAGACGCGTTGACCTTGCCCCCGCCCCAGTCGGGCCGGACGTCGAGCAGCTCCGTCCGGGCGACGCAGAGCAGGAAGATCGGCACGTCGCGCGAGAGATCGGCGACGTGCGCGACGAGATCGACGAAGACCGGTTCTGCCCACTGCAGGTCGTCGATGACGACGACCTGCGGTCGCTCGGCCGCCCGCGCCTCGAGCAGCCGTCGGAACGCGAGCTGCGTCTCTGCCGGGGACGTGCCGATCACGGACTCCGGCTCGACGTCGACGGCGATCAGCATCTCGACGAGCGGCCAGTAGGTGATGCCCTCGCCGTACGACAGGCAACGACCGCGCAGGACGTCCGCGCCGTCCCCCACGCGCTCGAGGAAGTCCGCGACGAGACGTGACTTGCCGATGCCGGCAGGCCCGAGCAGCGTGAACAGCCTGCAGGTTCCGTCCGCAACGGCGTCCTCGTAGTCACGCCAGAGCCGCCGTCTCTCCCGCTCTCGCCCCACCAGAGGCGTCTCGAGATGGCGGGCGAGTGGCGCCGCGTCGCTGATCACGTCGAGAACCCGGAACGCGTCGACGGGCGCCGACTTTCCCTTGAGCTCGAGCGGCTCCATGGCATCGAGGACGACCGCATCGCGCACGAGCTGCCGTGTCTCCGAGCCGATGAAGAGCTCGCCGGACGGCGCCGCCTGCTCGAGGCGTGCGGCGACGTTGACGGCGTCGCCGGTCACGAGCGTCTCGCCTCCGCCGACGACGACCTCTCCCGTGTTGATGCCGAGGCGCGCCTCGAGCCCGTGCTCGTGGATCGCCTCACGCATCTCCCATGCCGCGCGAACCGCACGGAGCGCGTCGTCTTCGTGCGAGACCGGGATCCCGAACACCGCCATCACCGCATCGCCAACGAACTTCTCGACCTGCCCGCCGTGGCGCTCGACGATCGCGCGCAGTTCCTCGAACGTGCGCGCCAGACGCGCCCGCACGACCTCCGGATCGGTGGACTCGCCGAGGGCGGTCGAGCCCACGAGGTCGCAGAAGAGGACGGTGACGACCTTGCGCTGCGCGCGCATGCGCGGAGTGTAGGAGTGCTAGGAACGAACCGGATGCAGCTCGGCGAGCTCGATGTCGCCCGAGAACGTCGCAGCGAGAGCTGCATCGAAGCGACCCGCGCCCACGGCGCGCACCGACGCGGCGCCCGCCGCGACCGCAGCGCGAATCGCGTCGTCGGGAGAGCGCTCGTCTCCCACCGCCGCGAGGAACTGCGCGAGCAGGACGTCGCCCGAGCCCACCCCGGACACCGGGTCGACGTGCGGTGCGAACGCACGCAACCGCCGGGTCTTACGCCCGAAGCGCATCAGCGCGAAGCACCCGTTCTCGAGCGTGATGAGCACGTTCCGGGCACCCATTTCCGCGATCGCGTCGAGCGCCATGAGGAAGTCGTCGTCGTCCTCGAGCTCCTGGCCAACGAGCTGCTCGGCCTCGCGTTGGTTCGGCGACACGAGGAACGGCCCGGCTTCCACGCCGAGTTGCAATGGCTCGCCCTCGGAGTCGAGCACCACCCGGACGTCGCGCCGCGCGAGGTCACGCACGGCGTCCGCATAGAAGGTCGTCGCCACCTTGCGCGGTAACGAGCCCGACAGCACCACGAAGTCTGCGCCGCGCGAGAGGTAATGCAGCTTCTCCATGAGCACCTCGAGCTCGTGCGCCGTCACCTCGGGCCCCCACTCGTTGATCTCGGTGTGGGTGCCCGCCGTCGGGTCGACGACCGCGGTCGACGTGCGTGACTCGGCCGCAATTCGAACGAAGTCGTTGAGGATCGACTCGGACGTGAGCTCCTCGATGATGCGCGTGCCGGTCCGCCCTCCGGCGAGGCCCGTCGCGACGACGGGCACGTCGAGGATCTTGAGCGCACGCGCGACGTTGATCCCCTTGCCGCCGGCCAGCGTGAGCACGTCACTCGAGCGGTGCCGGAATCCGATCTGGAAGACCGGCACGGTCAGCGTGCGATCGAGCGCCGCGTTCGTCGTCACGGTGACGATCACGTCACGATCCCCCAGAGGTTCCGCGCGGTCTGCGTCACGTACCACTTCGCCTTCGCCCAAAAGCCGGCGTCCGGGACGTTCTCTGCAGCGACGAGGCTCGACGCGGCAACGAGCCGGGTTCCGTCGTACACCTCGACCCGGCCGAGCCGCGCACCCTTCGCCACGGGCAGCGTGAGCGCGGTGGGCGCGACGACCCGCTCGACGAGCGGACGTCCGATTCGGATCGAGCGAGATATCGACCGTGGCGCGACGAGCTCGACATCAGGCTGTCCGTACCCGGTCTGGGCGGTCGCGTACACACGCGCGCGGTCGATGAGCTGGACCGGGCGGTACTGGTCGAGGCCATACACGAGGAGCTCCCGCAACGCATCGTTGCGCGCGGTCCGCGAGTCAGCTCCCCAGCACTGCGCCGTAGACGGTCGTGCGTCCCCGCTGCGCCGCCGCCGTCTCCGACCAGCCGGCGTCACGCGTGTGGCCGGTCTTGCCGGCGACGAGCGGCGGCCAGCTCGCGAGCAGGTCGTCCGTGCTCTCGAAGGTCCGCCCGCCCGGAAGCGTCACGCTCGAGCGCGAGAGCGCATCGCGGATGAACGGGATCCCGAGCGCGTAGCGCACGAGGACGTCGACGTCGCGCGCACTCGACACGTGCCCGCGCTCGTCGAGCCCGTGCGGATTCTCGAAGTTCGTGTCGGTCGAGTCCGAGCTCCTCGGCCTTCGCGTTCATCAGCTCCACGAACCGATCGGCAGATCCCCTCCCGACGTGAAGGGCGAGCGCCTCGGCGGCGTCGTTCGCGCTCGGGATGAGCGTCGCGCGCAGGAGCTCGCGCGACGGTGAGCTCCTCGCCTGCGCGGAGGTAGACCGTCGACTCGCCGATCCTCGCGGCCTCGGGGCTGACGCGGCACGACGTCGTCGAGCTTCGCGTGCTCGAGCACGACGATCGCCGTCATGAGCTTCGTGATGCTCGCGATCGCCCGCGAGCGGTCGGCGTCGTGCCGCGCGAGGACGGCACCGTCGTCACCGACGAGGTACCACGAAGCGGCCGGGATCGCCGGCTCGGACGTCTGGGCGCCGGCACTCGAGGCCAGGGCGAGGATCGCGAGCGCGGCGACGAGAGCGACGACGGCGAGCAGTGCTCTGCGCATCAGCGGCGCGACAATGTACTGCCGCGCTACCAGCCCGCTGGCCCTGCTCCGTTTCGCAGGACCGCAAGACCCCTGAGCGTGGTCGCATTCGCGACCACGATCGCAGCGACTTCCAGCACGCGACTCACCACCCGGCCGCAGCCCACACCTGAGCCGCGAGGTTCTGGGCCTCGGCGCCCGCCGCGTCCGCCAGTCCGCCTCGCTATCGCGGTACGCGAAGATCACCGAGCGCGAGGCGGTGACGAGCGCGCTCGCCGGCCCGGCGGTGAACGCGCGCGCGACGTCGGCCGGAGTCGCACCCTGCGCGCCGACGCCCGGGAGCAGCATGGGCGAGCTGCGGAAGCAGCCGCCGCGCCTCCGAGACCGCGCGCGGGATGCGTCGCACCGACGACCGCGCCGACGCTCGACATGCCCTCTCGCCGACGAGCGGCTCGCCCCACTCGTGCACGAGCTCCGCGACGTGATGCCACAGCGGCCGGCCGTCGGACATCGCGAGGTCCTGGACGTCGGCGGCGCCCGCGTTCGACGTGCGGACGAGGAAGAACACGCCCGCGCCGTGCCGGCGACAGGCGGCGAGGAACGGCTCGACCGAGTCGCAGCCCGAGGTACGGGCTGGCCGTCATCGCGTCGGCGAGCGGGACGCCGTCGTCGCGCGGCTCGAGAAACGCCTGCCGCGTACGCGCGCGAGGTCGAGCCGATGTCGCCGCGCTTCGCGTCGACGAGGACGAGGAGCCCGGCCGCGCGGGCGTAGTCGCAGACCTCCTCGAGCGCGCGGAACCCGTCCGAGCCGAGCGCCTCGAAGAAGGCGGACTGCGGCTTGACCGCGACGACGTACGGCCCGACCGCGTCGACGATCCCCTTGCAGAAGCGCGCGACCGAGGACGCCGCGGCCGCCCGCCCGAGCACGGCCTCGCCGCGGAGCTCCATCGGCAGGAGGTCGAGGCGCGGATCGAGCCCGACGACGAGCTGGCTGCGCTTGCGCGTGACCGCCTCGGCCAGGCGGTCGGCGAAGTTGGTAGCCGTGCCTCCACGCCCTAAAGGCTACGTCGCGCGTCAGGCAGCGAGGATCTCGGCGGCGACGCAGGCGCGACGACGCGCAGCTCGGGCGGCGGGCGGCGCAGGACGCCTGCAACGACGAGGAGCTCCGCAGCGTCCTCGGGCGCGAGCGACGGCTCGGCGTGCGCCGCGGCGGCGAGCCCGGCCTCGATCTCGAGCCGGCCCGCCGCGCCCCGCGGCATCGTGCGCGCGGCGCGACGCGCCCCCGGGCGACGAGGAACGCGCGCCAGAACGCCGGCTCGCGAGCAGGGGCGAGGACGCAGAGCTCCTCGGCGCGGAGCCGATCGAGCTCCGCGATCCGCGCCGCGACCTCCTCGAGCGCGGCGATGCGGTCGCGCAGGCGCGCGGCGTCCTCGAAGCGGAGGTCGCGCGCGAGGCGCGGCAGCCTCGCGCGCGAGCGCCGGCAGGCACCGCGGCGAGGTCGTCGCCCTCGAAGTCGCCGAGCGCCCGCGCCGCGAGCTGCGCTCGGCGCTTGCTCGAGAGCGGTCCGAAGCGGCGTCGGCTCGCGATCCGACCGCCCAGCGATCCGCGCTCTGCGCTCGAGGTAGCGAGGACGGCCGCGTCGCACGGGCGTTCGCCGGCGGCCGCAGCTCGCGGATCAGGCGGAGCTCCTCGAGCGACGCCTCGAGCTCGGAGCCGAGCTCGCGCCACTCGACGCGGGCGAGCGCGCCGAGCGCGGCCTCGACCGCCGGGCGCTGCCGGTCTCCTGCGAAGTACGAGCGCAGGCGAGCGCGAAGGTCGCGCGCCTTGCCGACGTAGAGCACGGTGTCGTTGCGGTCGCGGAAGAGGTAGACGCCGGGCGTCGGCGGCGCGCCGGCGACGAGCGAGCGCCTCGCGTGGAGCCTCCGCGCGCGCGGCGCGGCGAGCTCGATGACCTCGGCGAGCGTCCGCGCTCCTCGCTCCTGCGCGAGGCCGAGCAGCGCGACGAGGATCTCCGCCGTCGCGACGGCGTCCGGCAGCGCGCGGTGGCACGGCTCGCACGACGTCCCGAAGAAATGCGCGAGCTGCGCGAGCGAGAAGCGCTCGCTGCGGCGATGCAGGAGGCGACGCGCGAGCCAGACCGTGTCGACGACGGGCGCAGCGACACGCCTGCCCGGTGAGACGCTCGACCGCGCGGTCGAGGAAGCCGACGTCGAAGCGAGCGTTGTGCGCGACGAGCGGCGCGTCGCCGGCGAACGCGAGGAAGCGGCGGACGGCGAGCTCGGGACGCGGGGCGCGGCGGAGCTCCGAGTCGCGCAGGCCGGTGAGGCGCGCGATCGTCGGCGGAAGCGCGACGCCCGGGCTGCACGAGCGTCTCGAACGTCTCCTCGACCGCGAGCGCCCTGACACGCACCGCGCCGATCTCGCACATCCGGTCGCGCGACGCCGAGAGCCCGGTCGTCTCGAGGTCGAAGACGACGAGCTCGGCGTCCTCGATCAGCGTCTCGCGCTCGCCGCCGTCCGCGAGACCTACGCGAGCGCCACGCCACTCGAGGCGCGCGTCGCCGTCGACGACGTCGGCGAGGAGCGAGTGCGCGAGCGTCGCGGGCGCGCGCTCGAGCGCGAAGAGAGCGCGTGCCGCCTCTTCCGGCGCCACCGCGCCGCGTCGCGCGTGGACCAGCTCGACGAGGCGGTCGGCGGCGTCGAAAGAGAGCTGCATCGCGATCCACCGTATACGAACATATGTTCGTATACAAGAGCCCAACCCGACCCGGCCCTCGCTGCCAAAGCAATCCAGGACTGTGGCGGCGAGTTGAACGCCGCGGCGAGCGTCTCTGACTCTCGCGATCCGAATCCGCGCTAGCGGATTTCGGATCTGCGGAGAACGAAAGGCCGCCTTCCGGCGGCCCTTCGCAATCCTCCGTAGTCGGAGTCGCTAGCCCTTGACCGCAGACTTGAGCGCGCTCCCAGCCGTGAACTTCGGAACTGTCGTCGCGGCGATGTGCACCTTCTCACCCGTCCGCGGATTGACGCCCATGCGCGCCGCGCGCGCCGAGGTCGAGAACTTGCCGAAGCCGGTGAACGTGATGGCTTCACGGTTCTTCAGCGCGTCCGTGATCGTGTCCAGCACCGCGTCGACCGCCGCGCCGGCATCACGCTTGGACATTCCGGCCGCATCGGCTACGGCGTCCACGAACTCCTGCTTGGTCACTGTTCTCCTCCTGACGTCGGATTCGAGTCCACGGAACCGAAGGAGCCTAACACCCCATCGGATTTGGCTCAACCATGCCGTTTTCCTGGGACTTTTCGCATCTCCAGAAGCTCACTCGCCCGGAAGAGCGGCCGGAGGCGCACGCCGAGGCGGGCGAGAGCGTCCGAGCCGCCCTCCTCCCGGTCGACGACGCAGACGGCGTTCCGGACGACGAGCCCCTCGTCCCGCACGGCCGACACCGCCTCCGCGAGCGCGCCGCCTGAGGTGACGACGTCCTCGAGGAGGCACACGAGCTCGCCGGGCTCGAATGGGCCCTCGATCCGTTGCGCCGTGCCGTATTCCTTGGTTTCACCGCGCACGATGATGAAGGGCAGCTCCGGACGCCATTGCTGCCGAAGCTGCCAACGCGACCGCTCCGAGCGCCGGCCCGGCCAGCCGTACTGCGTCCGGCTCGCACTCGCGAGCGGCGCTCGCGAGCGCCGTCGCCGAGCGCCCGCAGGATCTCAGGCTCGGTCTCGAAGCGGTACTTGTCGAGGTACCAGGTCGAGCGCCGACCGGAGCGGAGGACGAAGTCGCCCTCGAGCAGCGCGCGCTCGACGAGCAGCGCGCCGAGCTCGTCGTGCGTCACGTCCTGAGCGCGGAGCGTGTGATCGCGGCGAGCCGCTCGAAGCCGGGCGAGCCCGGCTCGAGCACGACCGCCGAGCCGTCTGCGTACGAGATGCCCGCTCGCTCGTCCGGGCCGGACGGGCCGAAGAACGTTCGCCACGCCCAGACCGCGAGCGCCGACGAGGATCGGCGAGCCGGATCAGCTTCCTCATTCGGTGCTCTCCTTCTTCCGGCTGCGCGACGCCGCTTCTTCGGCTCCGGCGCGTCGATGGCCTGAGCGCAGGTCCGCAGGTCGTAGACGACGAGACCCGAGGTCGGATTCGGCCCCGTCACCGCTCGCGACGGTCCTGCCGCCCTCGCGGACGACGAAGAACGCGCCCTCCTCGAGCTCGACCTCGACGCGCGTCACCTCGCGCCCCTCGCGTCCGAGCTCGGAGGCGGCCGCGACGAGCTCGAGCGTCGACGCCGTCGAGCGCGGTCGACCGCCGCCGGGTCCTCGGAGCGACGACCGCGAGCACCGACCCGTCCGCTCGAGCACGACCGCGCTCGTGATCTGCGACGAGAGCTCCATGAGCTCGCGAAGCGCCTGGGCCGCCTCCATGTCGCCCGACGCTATCAGCGTTCGGCGAGGCGTTGCGCGAGCGCGCGGGCCGCCCTGGCGCGATGCGAGTGCTCCGCCTTCCACGCGTTTCCGAGCTCGGCGACCGTCGGCGACTCGCCGAGCGGGACGAAGATCGGGTCGTACCCGAACCCCTCGTCGCCTCGCGGCGCATCGCGCGATCGTCGCCCTCGAGCGTCCCGGTCGCACGCAGCTCCTCGCCCGTCCGGCGTCGAGCACGACGAGCTCGCACACGTAGCGGGCGCGTCGCTCCGTGACGACTCTCCGAGCTCGGAGCAGCAGCCGGGCGACGCCGTCCGTCGCCCAGCGCGCCGACTCGACCCCCGGCCGCCCTCCGAGCGCCGCGACCTCGATCCCCGAGTCCTCGCCGGCGACCCAGGCGTCCGCCGGCGCGTGCGCGTCGCCCGTGCCGCGCCTTGATGCGCGCGTTGTCGAGGAACGTCGCGCCGTCCTCGACCGGCTCGTCCGGCGTGCGCGAGGAGCTCGATCTCCCAGCCGGGGAGCGCCGCGCGCAGCTCGCGCAGCTTGTTCTCGTTGCGCGAGGCGAGGAGGAGCCTCACAGCATGGTCGCGCAGCGCGGACTCGGCGCGCGTCGCCTGCGCGGCGCGTGAGCGTCGTCGATCCCGCCCGCCGCGAGGTCGAGCAGCTCGTCGAGCAGCTCGCGCGAGAACGGGTCGCGCTCGGCAGTCGCCTGCACCTCGACGAGGCGGCCGTCGCCGGTCATCACGACGTTCATGTCGGTCTCGGCACCCGAGTCCTCCTCGTAGTCGAGGTCGAGCACGGCCTCGCCGCTCGACGATCCCGACGGAGACGGCGGCGATCGAGCCGGTCAAGCGCCTTCGAGAGCCCGAAGCGGTCGAGCGCGCGGCCGCGCCGCGATCCACGCGCCGGTGATCGACGCGCAGCGCGTGCCGCCGTCGGCCTGCAGGACGTCGCAGTCGAGCCAGAGCGTGCGCTCGCCGAGCGCCTCGAAGTCGCAGACCGAGCGAAGCGCGCGACCGATGAGCCGCTGGATCTCGACCGTCCTGCCCGTCCGGCCGCCCGCGCGAGACCGCGCGCTGCGTGCGCTCTCCGGTCGACGCGGGGAGCATCGCGTACTCGGCCGTCATCCAGCCGCGCCCCGACCTCTGAGAGCCAGCGCGGCACGCCCTCCTCGACGGTCGCGGTGCAGAGCACGATCGTCTTGCCCTGCGCGTAGAGGACGGAGCCGTGCGGCTGCTCGAGGTAGTCCGCCGTGATGTCGAGCTCGCGGAGCTCGTCCGGCTTTCGTCCGTCGGCTCTCACGCGACGGCCTCGAGCGCCGCGACCTCGACGTGCTCGGCGGCGTCGATCGGGAGCTGGAGGAAGCGGCGGCCCATCTCGCGGAAGAGCTCGGGATCGCCGGTCGTGAGGAATCGGTACGAGCCCTCACGCGCCTCGTCGTTCTCGATCCCCTTGCGCTCGAGCGTCTCCGCGACCTCGCGCGCCGTCTCCTCCGCCGAGAAGACGAGCGTCACGCCGCGCCCGAAGACGCGCTGGAGGATCGGCCGGATCAGCGGGTAGTGCGTGCAGCCGAGGATGACCGTGTCCACGCCGCGCCTCCTTGAGCGGAGCGGCGTACTCGCGAACCGCGTCCGCGATCTCCTCGCCGAAGGCGTCGTCGCCCTCGATCAACGGGACGAGCCGCGGGCAGGCGACCGAGACGACCTCGGCTCCGGCATCGAGCGGCGCGCACGAGGTCGGGATAGCGCCCGCTCGCGACGGTCGCCTCGGTCGCAAGCAGCCCGATCCTCCGGTTGCGCGTCGCGAGGACGGCTGCGTGCGCTTCCGGGGCGAGCACGCCGATGACGGGAACGGCGAGCTGCCGCTGGAGGTCGGGCAGCGCCGCCGCAGTCGCCGAGTTGCACGCGGCGACGATGAGCTTGACCCCCTGTCGCTCGAGGTAGCCCGCGATCTCGGCCGCGAAGCGACGGATCTCGTCGAGCGGACGAGGCCCGTACGGGAGCCTCGCGCCGTCCCCGAGGTACACGAAGTCCTCGTGCGGGAGCGTGACGAGGCACTCGTGGAGGACGGTCAGGCCGCCCATGCCGGAGTCGAACACGCCGATCGGACGCGAGTCCATGCGCGGGGAGTCTAGGCCGAGCCGGGGTCGCCAGCACCCCTCGGCGGTCGAAGGGGCTACCCTTCCGCCCCGTGGTGAAGGTCTGGCTAGCGGCGCTGGCAGGCGCGCTCGCCCTCCTCGTCGGCGACGCCGCCGGGTCTCCCGCGGCGAAGCAGGACGTCTCGATCCCGATGGACGACGGCGTCTCGATCGCGGCGACGCTCTACCTCCCGAACGGCACGCCGCCGGCAGGCGGCTGGCCGGCGATCGTGTTCCTGCACGGGCTCGCGGGCAACCGTCAGCAGATGAACGCGCTCGTCGAGGGCTACGGCTTCACCGGCGGGAGCTACGCGATTCTCACGTTCGACGCACGCGGCCACGGCGACTCGGGCGGGCTCGTCGGGATCGACGGGCCCCGCGAGGTCGCCGACACGCGCGCGGTCCACGACTGGCTCGCCGCACGTCCGGACGTCTCCGACACGAAGATCGGCGCCTGGGGCATCTCGTACGGCGGCGGTGCCGTCTTCAACTCGCTCGTCGCCGGCGTTCCGTGGGCCGCGGTCGCGACGGTCGAGACGTGGACCGACCTCGGCTCGGCGCTCTTCCCGCAGGGCCTCGTCAAGTCCGGCCTCGTCGCCGGGCTCTCGAGCTCGATCCCCGACGCACGCCGAGACCCGTCGCTCGCTCCACTGACGGTCGCCGCGTTCGCCGGCAACCTCGCCGCGGTGAGGCCGTGGGCGGCCGCGCGCTCGAGCCTGTCCAAGCTCGGGTCGATCACCACGCCTGTCTTCATGGCGCAGGGCCGCCGCGACTTCCTCTTCGGGATCGACCAGGGCGTGCGCGCCTTCAACCGCCTCCAGGGGCCGAAGGTGCTCTACGTCGGCCTCCACGGCCATGCCCCGTCGACGTTCCCGGCGGCGGACACCGGCTTCCTCATGACGCAGGTCCATGCGTGGTTCGACTGCTTCCTCGCCGCAACGCCGTGCTCCCGCCCGCGGTCGCAGGTCGCGCTTGCGCCCGAGACCTTCTCGGGTGGGACGGTCCCGTGGCGCGGCACGCTGCCACCCGTCTCGCCGACGTTCGTGTCGTTCCCGGGCGTCACGACGTTCGCGCACAGCGGCAAGGCCGTCCGCAGCGTCCGCCACGCTCCGCAAGTCGATCGAGATCTTCGGCGCGCCGACAGTCCAGACCTCCGTCGCCGCGAGCGGCGGCTGGTCGCGTCTCGTCGCGGTCCTCACGGCGCAGACGCCGGCGGGCAAGGAGATCCTCGTCAGCGCCGGCGGCGTCCCCACGAAGCCGGGCGCGCAGAAGGCCACCATCGAGCTCATCAACCAGGCGACCTTCGTCCCGAAGGGCTCGCGCCTGATCGCTGACGCTCGCGTCGTCGTCGACCGCGCAGTCGTCCTCGAACCTCCTCTACCTCGACCTCCCGATGCCGCCGTCCGCGCGGGCGCGCGTCGGGACGGCGATCCTCAAGCTGCCGGGTCTCCGTACACCGGTCACGAAGTGACGATGCGCGCTTTCGTGGTCGGGCTCGTCGCCTTGGCTGTGGTCGCGACCGCCAGCGCGGGCCCATCCGCTGACCCCGGCGTCACTGCAACGAGCGTGCTCCTGGGCGGCACGGCTCCGCTCACCGGCGAGGCCGCGGCCTTCGGCACGGTCGGCGCCGGGCGCGAAGGCGTACTTCGACTACGTCAACGCGAAGGGCGGCGTGAACGGCCGCAAGATCGAGTACCGCTACTACGACGACGCGTACAACCCGGCGCAGACCGTCCAGCTCACGCGGAGGCTCGTCGAGCAGGACAAGGTCTTCGCGATCTTCAACTCGGTCGGGACGCAGAACAACCTCGCGATCCGCGACTACCTGAACGCGCAGAAGGTGCCGCAGCTCTTCGCCGCCGACGGCTCGCAGTCGATCGGCCGTAGCTGGTCGAAGTACCCGTGGACGATGGGGTTCCTGCAGAGCTACCGCGGCGAGGGCGACGTCTACGGGAAGACGCATCGTGAAGTCGCGCCCGAAGGCGAAGATCGCGGTCCTCTACGAGAACACCGAGCTCGGCCGCGACATGCTGACGGGACTCGACGCGCGCGATCGCGGGCAAGGGACCGAAGTCGTCGCCAGCCAGTCGTACGAGTTCACCGGCGCGGACGTCTCCTCGCCAGGTCGGGCTCCTGAAGGCGTCGGGCGCGGACACGCTCATGCTCTTCGCGACGCCGAAGTTCTTCATCAACGCGATCGTCGCCGCCCACAAGCTCGGCTGGAAGCCGCAGGTCTACATCGCCTCGGTCTCGATCGAGCCGACGATCATGGGCATCGCGCGCTTCAACGCGCCCGAGCTGACGAAGGGCGCGCTCTCGATCGCGTTCGTGAAGAACCCGAACGACCCGATCTGGGCGAAGGATCCGGCCGTCGCGCTCTACCGCTCGATCATGCGCAAGTACGACCCCACCGGGAAGCCGACCGACGTCTACAACTGGTACGGCATGACCGTCGCGTGGACGATGGTCGAGACGCTGCGCAAGGCGGGGAAGAACCTCACCCGCGCGGGTCTGCTGAAGGCGGCGCAGAGCCTCGACACCGCCGGCGAACCCGTTCATGCTGCCGGGCATCCGCCTGAAGACGTCGCGGACGGACTACCGGCCGATGCGAGCAGGTGTACCTGTACCGCTACGACAACAAGCAGTGGGTCAAGGCGAGCGGCCTCCTCGCGGCGAGGGGATGACCGGCACGGCCGCTGTGACAGACTCGGCACGTCGAACGAGGAGGGCAGATGAAAGGACGAATCGGAACCGTCGCCGTCGGCCTCGCGGCCGTCGCGGCGCTGATAGCCGTACCGGCCGCGCTGGCGGCGTACTCGTCGCCGAAGCTCGAGGTCACGCCAGACGGCGACCGAGCATCGACGTCAAGGCCTCGCTCGAGCCCGAACGACGATCCGACGGCGAGCGTGCGCGATCTATCGCGCCGGCGGGGACGCAGCTCACGACGAACCAGGCGCCGGGCACGGTGCTCGGGCCGGTCAACGCGATCGTGCAAGGCGCTCGACCTCGCCGGAGCGGACCTCCCGCATCGACGGGCCAGCTCGTCGTCGCGGCTCCGGGCCAGGTGCCCGCAGCCTCGCAGTCGGGCCGTGCATCGGGGCGGCGACGCCGCTCGCGACCTGGGTGATGGTGCTGAGCGCCGCCGGGACAGACGCTGCCCGTTCCCACTGTACCTGGTGCCGACTGCGGGCGCGCAGGCGGCGCTCGGCCCGGCATACATCGCAGATCTGCCTCCCGCCGCCCGACGTCGCCGGCGGAACACCAGGCCGATCGACGTTCGGCGCGAAGGTGTACAGCGCCGAGCTCACCATCAACGGCGTCTTCAGCCGCGGTGCCGCTCGGCGCATGGATCTCGTTCTGGACGCCGTACACGCCCGGAGCGGGCACGCCCAACCCGGCCGGCACGCGTGGTCGCGCCCGGCCGCGATCGCACCCGGCGCCGTCACCATCACGCGCGAAGCGGTCCGGCACGGGCGCGATCGTGAGCGGGGCGGTCACGCAGGCGGGCCAGCCGCGCGGCGGAGCAACCGTGACGGTTGTCGGTGGATCCGTGAAGTCGAAGCTCACGACGCGGAAGCGCGCGAAGGTCTCCGTGAACGGCCGCTTCAGCGTGAAGTTCGCCGCCGGGACGTTCTTCCGAGCGGACGCGGTTGCGACGGGCGCACTCGCCCCGCCACTCTGCACACAACTCCAGCCGGCGCTCGGCGCAACGCCCTGCGTGAACGCGACCGTGAACGGATTCACGGCCAAGAGCAAGGTCGTCAAGAAGAAGTAGCTTCTGCTCGTACGTAAGGGGCCGGTACGCCGGCCCCTTACGTCACTCAATGCGCTACGGGTGGTACTGCTCGTCGATCGTGAGCACCGGGTTCGGATACTTGTCGCCGACCCGGATCCAGAAGCCGAAGCCCTTTGGGTCGCCGAAGAGCTTGCGGTGCGCCGGGTTCTTGCCGGCGACGATCTTGCTCAGCTCGGCGACCGAGATGGTCGTCGGGCTGACGCCTTGCGTGATGATCGTCACCGTCGCGGTGGGTGCCACGAGGTACGTGAGCAGACGATGCGTCTCGTCGAAGGTGACGGAGTCGTTCGGGACGTCGCGCGACCCCGTCTCCTCGAACGCCTCCTGCTCTGCGGTCGCACCGAAGAGCAGCAGGGCCGGATCGAACCGCAGCTTCCACTTGCCGCCATCACGGGCGAGCGACGCGATGTGACCGAACACCGTCGTCTGGCCGGCCGGCGTGGCGCGGGGGAGGCGAAGCAGGCCGGGGGCCGAGGCGCGGGCCGTCGTGACCGGAGCCGCGGACGCCGTCGACATAAAGACCCCGACGACCGCGATCGCGCCGAGGACGGGTAGCAGCTTCTTCATGGTCCCTCCTTCGAGTTCTTTGCGTTCTCGAAGTGAGTGTCGCCTTCGGAGCCTCACGGATCCATGACGCGAACATTGGCGTTCGATGGAAGTTGCCGCGCGAGGCGCCCGTCAGAAGTCGTCCGGCGACCAGGTTGGTTGGCCGTTTTGCCTCGCCAGCCGGTTGAACGCCTTCGCGAAGCGGGCCTTCGCGGCAGTCGCCTGCCGGTCCACCCGAGCGGCGAGGTCGAAGTCGCGATTCCCCGGCAACGGACAGGTCGCCGAATCCCCGAGCGCGAGAAACCCGTCGCGGTAGTGACGATCGGCCTCGATCGACTCCTGCAGCGCGCGCTGGAAGAGCGTCACGAGGGTCGCGGTCTCGGGCGTCGGCGTCGGAAGGGCGCCCAGCTGCTCCAGGATGCTCTGCCGGTTGTCGGCGACGCTCGCGATCCGGCGTGCCGCCTCACTCGGCAGGATCGAGCAGCCGCGACCGGCCGTGAGCGCGTCGCGGATCTCGCGACGACCGGCCGCGGACTGGTCGAGCACGTTCTCCATGCGGTCGAGGAACGCCCGGATCTCCGCTGCCTGCGCCTCCGAGCCCGATCCTCTCGTGACGAGGACGGCGGCGATCGCCGCCACGAGGACTACGGCGGCGAGAACGCCCGCTGCGACCGCGAGGGCGCGCCCGCGGCGAATCCGACGCCGCGAGGCGGGCAGAGCCTCGGTCGCAAGGGGACGCGTAGGCTCGGGCTCGACGGGAACTGCGGCCGGCGCCGCCTTCGTGGCCTCGATCCCCGCGCCCCGTCACCGCGTCGCGGAGAGCCCGTGCCAACGCCCCGGCGCTCGCATACCGCGCCTCGGGGCGCTTCGCGAGCGCGGTGGCGACGACCCGGTCGACCTCGAGAGAAAGCTCCGGGCGCAGCTCCGACACGAGCGGAGGAGGGTCGCCCAGATGCGCCTGGAGCACGGCGAACTCGGTGTCCCGTGTGAAGGGAGGCCGGCCGGTGAGGCAGTGGAAGACCACGCCGCCGAGCGAGTAGACGTCGGCGCGCGCGTCGACCGAGCGTCCTTCGATCTGCTCGGGCGCGGAGTAGTCGGCCGTCCCGAGGAAGAAGCCGGTCCGCGTCGTCGAGGTCGAGCTCATGGGCTTCGCGAGCCCGAAGTCGCACAGGTAGACATGACCGTCCGGCTCGGCGAGGAGGACGTTCGCAGGCTTCACGTCCCTGTGCACGAGCCCGGCCGCATGGGCGGCATCGAGCGCGCTCCCGACCTGATCGGCGATGCGGACCGTCTCCGCGACGGCGAGAGGCCCCGCCTCCTGGAGGACACGTTGCAGGGTCGAGCCCCGCACGTACCGCATCGCGATGAACAGCACGCCGTCCACCTCGCCCGCGTCGTATACGGGGATGACGTGCGGATGGTCGAGTGAGGCGGCGAGCCTCGCCTCCCGCAGGAAGCGCGCACGGAAGTCGTCGTCGTCCGCAAGCTCGGGGGCGATGACCTTGAGCGCGACCCTGCGGCCGAGGCGCTCGTGGGTGGCGAGGTAGACGGATCCCATTCCGCCGCGTCCGAGCAAGGACTCCAGCGTGTAGCCGCCGAGCGTGTCGCCGACATCCGGTCTCGCGGACGGCATCGTCAGCGCAGCTCCGTGGTCAGCGGTCCGAGCACGTCCTGAGCCGGTAGCCGCGCCCGCGCTCGCTCTCGACCAGCTCCTCGGCATCGAAGCGTCGGAGCTCTCGACGCAACTCCCACACCAGCCGGGCGAGCTCGAGCCGCGTGTGCATCGGCTCGTCCTGCCAGACGGCCTTCATCAACTCGTCATGGGAGCACAGCACGGGCGTGCCGCCCGCGGCGGCATTTCGTTCTGCCATCTGGCGAACGAGGCGATGGCCCTGCGGGCGCAGATGGATCTCACGGCGCGTGGTTCCCTGCCGGAGAACGAGCCGTGCGGCTTGCGGGTCGTACGCCAGGCAGGCGGGCTGCGCGCTCCCGCGGACCGTGGAGACGGGCGCGGCTCGGGTCGCCTGGCCGCGAGCGACATGACGGAAGCCAAGCTCGAAGTACTGCCGCGCGCCGTTCTCGCCGACTGACGCCAGCACGCACACCACGTCTCCGTCGCGCAAGACGGCTCTTCCGTCCACGCGCTCGAGCGTGTCTTCACGTCGAAGGAACGTTCCGTTGACGCTCCCGCCGTCGACGACTTCCCAGTGCGCGCCCATGCTTTCCAGGACACAGTGAGCAGTCCGCGAGACGAACAGTTCGGGATCGGGCTGCAGCGCGACGTCGTTCAGCTCCGGCAGCCGGCCGACGGTCACGCGGCCGGCGAGAGAGACGCGCGCAATCCGTGCTCCGCCCGGCCCGATGACCACGAGCTCCGCGCTCTCTGCCTCCACCGCGACGCTTATAACCCACCCAGCAGTGGACAGCGCCCTCTATGTTGCCGCCGATGCCTGCGACCGTCCGCCTCGGCACGTGCAGCTTCGCCGACGAAGGGCTCGTCAAGCACTGGTATCCGAGAGGGGTCTCGACGTCGAAGGCCCGCCTCGCCTACTACGCGGAGCGATTCGACACCGTCGAGGTCGACTCGCCGTTCTACCACCTCCCCGACCCGGCGGTCACGGGCCGCTGGGCGCAGCGGACGCCGCCGGAGTTCGTCTTCCACGTGAAGGCACACAAGACGATGACGTGGCACGAGGGCGAGCCAAGTGACGAGTCGTTCGCCGAGTTCCGGACCTCGATCGAGCCGCTCGAGCTGTCGGGGAAGCTTCGCGGGATCCTCCTCCAGTACCACCCGCGGGTCCAGAAGTCCGCCGAGGCGCTTGCGGAACTCGAGCGAGTTCGCTCGCGGATCGAGCCGCTCGTACCGCTCGTCGAGTTCCGGCACCGATCGTGGATGGAGCCGGATGAGCGCGCGGACACACTCGCGTTCCTCGAGCGGAACGGCCTCGCCTACGTCTCGGTGGACACGCCCATGACGCGGGCATCCAACGTCATCGCGCGGCACGCGGTCGCGACGGGTCCGGTTGCGTACGTTCGCTTCCATGGTCGGAACGAGAAGACGTGGAACATCAAGTCGGAGAAGTCGTCCGACCGGTTCAACTGGATGTACGACGAGGACGAGCTCGAGGAGTGGGTCGAGAAGCTCGGACGACTCACCGGCGAGGCGGACGAGGTGTACGCCATGTTCAACAACAACCGCGACGACTTCGCGCCGAGAAGCGCCGTCATCCTTCGCGGCCTGCTCGAGGAGGCCGGCATCCCGGCCGCTGGCGGCATCGACCCGCCCCCGCGGGCGCCGACGCTCTTCTGAGTAGGCTCGCGCCGTGCGGGTGCTCTCCGTCACCCACGGTCCAAGTGTTCCCGGCGGCGTCTTCGAGGACGCGGTCGAACCGGCGGGGCACTCGCTGGAGCGCTGGGAAGTGCCCGACGGAGGCGCACCCGACAGCGCGGTGAGCTACGGGGCGGTGATGGTCTTCGGCGGGTCGATGCACCCCGACCAGGACGATCGCTTCCACTGGCTCGGGAGCGAGGCCGAGTTCCTGGCGGACGTCCTCGCGGAGCCCGTCCCCGTGTTCGGCGTGTGTCTCGGCGCGCAGATGCTCGCTCGCGCAGCCGGCGCTGCCGTCCGTCCCGCACGCGCGCCGGAGATCGGCTGGCTCGAGGTCGAGCTGACGGCCGCGGGCGCTGCGGATCCGGTGCTGGGCAGGCTTCCGCGGACCGCGAGGGTGTTCCAGTGGCACCGCTACACGTTCGACCTCCCCGCGGGCGCGACCGAGCTCGCACGCAGCCCGATCTGCACGCAGGCCTTCAAGCTCGAGGATCGCCCCGCGTGGGGGATCCAGTTCCACGCCGAGGTGACCCTCGCGATGCTGAACGACTGGGCGGAGGAGGATCCGGAGGAGCTGCCCATGCCGGCGTCGGAGCTCCGGGCCGAGTCGGAGCGCGTGATCGGTCGCTCGAACGCTCAGGGCCGCTGGCTCGCAGACGCCTTTCTGCGCGAGGCCGCCGCGTTGGGCTAGTCCGGCACCTCGCGCGACCACTCGTGCCAGGAGCCCACGTAGTTGCGGGCGCGGTAGCCGGCGCCCTCCAGCACCTGGACGGCGTAGCCGGAGCGGCTCCCGACGTGGCAGTACGCGACGATCTCGACACCGAGCTCGAGCCCGACGACCGCGCGAACCTCGTCAGCGCTGCGGCACTCGAGGATCTGCTCGAGCGGCAGGTTCACCGCTCCGGGAATGTGCCCCTGCCGCGGGTCGCAGTGCGCGCCGGCGGAACCTTCGAACTCCTGCGTGGTGCGCACGTCGAGCAACGTGAGGCCGCCCTCGTCGAGCCGGGAGCGCAGCTCGGCGAGCGTCACGTCTTCCATTGGCTCAGGAAGTCGAGCAGCACTTCGTTGAAGCGCTCAGGCTGATCGAGAGCGATGAAGTGACCGGCGCCCTGGAACACCTCCAGACGGCCGTTGAGCGCGGTCGCCGCGGTCTGCTCGGCCTCGGGAACCGACACTAGCCCGTCCTTGTCGCCGGCGCACACAAGGACCGGTCCGCCGAATGACGCCAAGACGCCGGTGAGGTCGAGCCGATCCCGAATTGCCTCCTGCGCGATCGCGAGGCCCTCGAGGTCGGCGTCGTCATCGGCGAGATCAGGCCTGTGACCGCGTCGCAGCTCGTAGATCTGCTCCTGACGCTGCCGGCGGCGCTCGAACGAGTCGGCCTCGGCACGGGAGGCGACGAGCGCCATCCCTAGGATCCGCTCCGGCGCGCGACGGGCGAGCGCGAGGGCGCAGTAACCGCCCATCGACGCGCCGACGGGAACGAGCGTGCCGTCGATGTCGCGGAGCAGCTGCGCGGCCCAGTCGTCGATCGATGACCCGCGCCCGTACAGAAGCGGCGCCTGCGGATCGAATCCCGCATCTCTGAGGGCGGAGACCTGGCGCACCCAGACGCGCTCGGAAACCGGCCAGCCGTGGAGGAGGAGAACCTTCACGAGCGCTCGATCCTAACGGCGCCGTCGAGCTCCGCCGTGTCGGCCCACCCGGTGCCTGCGCCATCGACATGCATGACGGTCGCAAGCTCCGCCACCAGCTCGCGAGCAGGCGGAAGGTCCGCCGGGGATGACGCAGTGCGCGCAACCCGACGCACCGCCTCGGGATCTGCACCGGTGAGGCGCGCGACGACCGTCGGGTTCGCTGCGAGGCCGACGACGTCCCCAGGCGGGAGCGGGCCGTAGAACTCCGGCACGGACAGGTACTCGTCCACGATCCGCCCTCTCTCGAAGAGGATCATCCGCACGAGCTCCTCGCGCTCGACGCCGAGCAGCAAGGTCACGGCCCCCATCCTGTCGCAAAGCTCGCGCGCCAGACGACGAAGCATCTCGGGGTTCCGGTCGCAGACGTCGTCGTAGACGGCGATCCAGCCTCCGCGCGGTGGCTGCACGAGCGAGCCTCGCGAGCCGCCCGGCAGCCTCGGGACGAACTGCCTTACGGCCTGCACGACCGCGCTCAGGTCGTCGGACTGGATATGGATGGAGCCGACGGACCCTGCCTCCTGGGAGCCGAGGCGCTCTTCCAGTGCGGCGACCGAGCCCGTCATGATCACGACCACGTCCTTGAGCCCCCAGCGCGCGTAGAGGGAGCGCGCGACGTGGTTCGACGCCTGCACATCGAGGTCGAAGTGCTCGATCCCGTGCTCGCGAAAGGCCGCCAGCACCTGCCGCATCAGCTCGGTGGCAATTCCGCTCCGCCTAGCGTCGCGGGAGACGAACAGGTCGGTGAGCGTCCCGTATCCAGGCGCGCGCTTCCGCGCGAGCGCGAACCCGATCGGGGCGCCGTCGTCCTCGGCCAGGAACGCGAGCTCGGACGCGATGATCTCGCGGATTTCGCCGAGCTCGACCTCCTCGTCTGCCGGGCCTTCGTGCGTCGGCGACGGGATCTCGTGGTCGAACTCCCGCCAGAGAGCTGCTATCGCGTCGAAGTCCTCGGCTGCCGCGCGCCGAACGTTCATCTCCTCACCTAACCAGCCATCCTCGCGCCTGCAAGCAGGAACTGAGCGGACAGGTTCTCGAACGGCGCGAACCGCTCGCTCATGCGACGAACCTCCTCGATCGACAGCGAACCCCCCGCAGCGTAAAACCTCGACACTGCCTTTCGCACGCCGAGGTCGCCCGCCGGCCACGCGTGCGGCCGTGCGAGGTGCCGGGCGAGAAACCAGTCCGCGGTCCACCGCCCGAGGCCACGAACCGACGTCACCGCCGCGATCACCTGCTCGTCGTCGAGCAGAGCGAGCTCGTCGAACTCGAGGTCGGAGTGCGCGAGCTCGAGCACGTACTCGGCCTTCGCCCGCGAGAAGCCGAGCGGCGTGAAGTGCCGTGGTCGCAGCGTCCGGATCGTCTCTCGCGTCGGGAACTCCCAGGCGAGATCGTGCTTCACGCCGTAGGCACGCACGAGGTTTCCGCGGATCGCTGCGGCCGCGCGCAGCGAGATCTGCTGCGTGGTGATCGCGACAACGAGCGCCTCGAACGGCTGGGGGTTCAGCGTCGGGCGAAAGCCTCCGAGAGCGTCGACGATCGAACCTAACAAGGCGTCCCCCGCTGCCCAGGCGCGGAAAGCCGCGAGATCGAACGGGACGCCCAGCAGGCTGCCGACTTCGGCCGCAGCCTCCTCGCTCCACGGCTCGATGCGGACGCCTCCGCTCGTAGCCTCGACACGTATCTCCCGTCCCGCGACCACGCGGTGCAGGCCGCCCTCGTGCAGGACCGTCGCGCCGTCCGAGCCGAAGTCGCGGAAGCGCGCCGTCGAGAGGGCGAAGTCATAGGGATCGGGAATCCGCAGCAGCAAGCCGCGGACGCTAGAGCATCAGCCGCCAGCCGAGCTACGTGTTTCCACGCCGGCTCCGGGTCGCCGGGACGACCGCGCCGCGATCGAGCGCGCGGTCCACGTCGTAGAAGTCGGCGAACGGCTCGAACGGCACGCCCTCGCGTGCCAGGTAGTCGGCGAGACCGTCACACGCGAGCACGCGTCCGGCTGCGAGCGCGATACAGCGGTCGGAGAAGCCGTCCCCGACGTAGACGACGTCCTCGAGCTCGCCGACGTCGGAGCGCTTGCACCGCTCCCCGCACACCGAACAGACCTCCCCGGGTCGAAACAGCGCTCGCCACCCGTCCGGCCGCGGGTCGAGCCGGTTGGCGACGACGTCGAGCTCAATGCCCTCGCGCTCGAGCACGGGGTCGATGAGCTCGCGAAAGCCGCTCGAGACGACGAGCGGTCGGCGACGTCGCGCGAGCTCGGCGAACCCCGGGCGTACGCGGACGTTCGCGCGAACCCACGCGACGACCTCGTCGAGCGGAGTCCGGACGGTCTCGAACTCGAGCGCGATGACCTCTTGCAACGTGAGGTCGAGGCCGAGCCGGCGCTCGGCCTCCTCGTAGATGCCGACATCGCCGAACTCGAGCAGGACGAGGTGGAGGCCGTCGACCTCGGTCACGGTTCCGTCCCAGTCCACGACGAGGCGAGCCGACACCGCCGTCTCATATCAGGCGGGCGCGACGCGGCGCCGGCGTTAGCGCGTCGTTTGCTCGAGCACGCCGATCCCCTCGACGTCGATCTCGACCGCGCTGCCAGGCACGATTCCCTCGACGAGGCCGCAGGCGGGTCCAGCGATCAGGTCTCCCGGATAGAGCCGCGTTCGGTCGCAGGCGACGGAAACCGCCTCGTCCCATCCGAAGCCGGAGACGACCTGACGCAGGCTCTCGCGACCGTCGACGCGAACGACCTGAACGCATGCGCCGGGATCGAAGGCGTCAGCGGTCACGGCGACCGGCCCGACGCCGAGGGCGAAGTCGCGATCCTTCGGCGGGCGACGCGTCGGATCCCGCCACTCTGCGAGGATCGTGAACGCCGCGAGCGCGCCGTCCGCCCCGATGACGGCGGCGATTCGCGGCGCAAGAGCAAGCTCGGCGCCGGCCGAGATCTCGGCGTTCGGGCCCTGCACGGCGGCCGGGTTGGCGAACGCGAACGACTCGGCGTCGTCGAAGATGCGAATCGCACGGCGGATGGAGGATCGGCGCGAGCAGCGACACGTCGGCGAGCGGGTACTCCGCGTGCTCCCTCGCCGACCCGCCGCCGGTGAAGAACGACTGCAGCGTCTGCGCTGCGAGATGGACGACACGCCCGTCCTCGACCCGGCCGACCCAGCCGCGTTCCATCGCATGGCCGAGCGGGTGGAACATGCAGAGCTTGCTCATCGGCCGGCCCCCGCGAACGCGAGTCGAAGACGAGTGTTCACGGCTCGGTGTGTACCACCACGTCGGTGACGGCCGGCACGGCCTCCCGCACGCGCTCCTCGATCGCGCTCGCGCGGCCGTGGGCATCGGCCAGCGACTCCGCGCCGCCGAGCGCGAGCGTGAGGAAGACGACGATCCCGTCGTCGGTGCGGACGCAGCGCAGCTCGCGCGGCTCGACGCCGGCCTCGTCCCGCACGGCCCGCTCGATGACGGCAGGGTCGATGTCGACCTCCTCACCCGCCGCGGGCTCGGCGAGGGGCTCGAGATGGGTCCGCACCGTCCGGACCTCCGGGACCTGAACGCGAATCGCCTCCTCGACCTGCTCTGCGATCCCGTGTGCCCGGTCCAGCGACAGGTCGCCGGGGAGCTTCAGGTGCAGCGAGACCTCGATGCTCCCGTCGACGTCGAGGACGCCCAGGTTGTGGATCTCCCGGACGTCCGAAACGGTGAGAGCTGCGGCGAGGGCTCGCTCGCGGACGCCGCCTTCGCCACCTCTCGGCTCCACGTGCACCACGACGTCGCTCTCCGGTAGCGCCTCGTGCAAGGCATGCTCGACCCGGTCGGCGGCCGCGTGCCCCTGCCCGATCGCCGCGCCCGGCGCGACGCCGATGACGACGTCCGCGAAATGCTTTCCGCCTGCGCGTCGCAACCGGAGCCGCCGCAGCTCGACCGGCGGATCGAGGCGTGCGATCGCGGTGCGAGCGCGTCGCGTGTCGGCCTCAGGTGAGCGGTCCATGAGCACGTCGACGTTCTGTCGGGCGAGACGGATCGCCGCCGAGACCACGAGCACCGAGACGAAGAGGGCCGCGATCGAGTCCCCTGCGGAAAACCCGAGCGCCGCCATCGCGAGCCCCGCCAGGACGGCGAGCGTTCCCGCGAAGTCGCTCCCGAAGTGGAGCGCGTTCGCGAGCAACGCGTCGCTGCGGTACCGGCGCGCGCCGCGGAGGGACACCGTGGTCCGGGAGCCGTCGATGACGAGCACGAGCCCGATTGCGGCGAACGTCCACCAGCTCGGATCGACGTTGAACTCGACGACGTCGGCAAGCCGCAGGATCGCGACGACCGCGATCCCGATGCTGACCGCGACGAGGAAGGCGGCTTCCGCCAGCGCAGCGAGGTTCTGCGCCTTCGCGTGCCCGTAGGGATGGCCGCGGTCGGCGGGACGCACCGCAACCGAGACCGCGAAGAAGGTCAGGAGGGCGGCGGCGAGATCCGTCCCCGAGTGAGCCGCCTCGGCGAGGAGCCCGAGGCTCGAGCTGCCGAGGCCGGCGGCGAGCTTGATCGCGACGAGGAGACACGCGGCCCCGACCGAGACGAGCGCGGTGCGCCGCTGCGGGCTCATTGCGAAAGCGTCGTCAGAGGTTCCCGCGGAGCGCCTGCTCGCGCTCGATCGCCTCGAAGAGCGACTTGAAGTTCCCGAGCCCGAAGCCGCGCGAGCCGTGGCGCTCGATGACCTCGAAGAAGAGGGTCGGGCGGTCCTGGACGATCTTCGTGAACAGCTGGAGGAGGTAGCCCTCCTCGTCGCGGTCGACGAGGATCCCCATCGAGCGCAGGTCGTCCCAGCTCTCCTCGATCTCGCCCACACGCTCCTGGACGATGTCGTAGTACGTGTCGGGCGTCGCGATGAAGAGCACGCCGTGCTCGCGCAACGCCGCGACCGTCCGAACGATGTCGTCGGACTGCATCGCGATGTGTTGCACGCCGGGGCCGCCGTGGAACTCGAGGTACTCCTCGATCTGGCTCTTCCGCTTCCCCTCGGCCGGCTCGTTGATCGGGAACTTGATCTTCCCGGCGCCGTCCGTCATCACCTTCGACATCAGCGCCGAGTACTCCGTCGAAATGTCCTCGTCCGAGAAGTGGGTGAGCTGCGTAAAGCCGAGGACGCGGGCGTAGAAGTCGACCCACTCGTCCATCCGGCCGAGCTCGACGTTGCCGACGACGTGGTCGATCGCGATGAGCCCGACACCACGTGCAGGACCGCCGTTCGGCGAGACGGACTGGTATCCGGGCAGGTAGGGGCCCGAGTACTCGGAGCGGTTGACGAACGTGTGGACGTTGTCGCCGTAGGTCGCGATCGCGGCCAGCTCCACGCGGCCCTGGTCGTCCTCCTCCCAGTGCGGCTCGACGACCCCGCGCGCGCCCCGCTGCACCGCCTGGCGGTACGCGTTCGTCGCGTCGGGCACGGTGAGCGCGACGTCGCGAACGCTGTCCCCCTTCGTCGCCGCCCACCTGCAGATGTCGGAGTCGGCGCGCAGCCCGCTCGTCACCACGAAGCGGATGTCACCCTGCTCGAGGACGTACGAGGCGCGGTCACGGACGCCCGTCTCGGGCCCGGCGTACGCGGTCCGCGAGAACCCGTACGCGTTCTCGTAGAAGTACGCGGACTGCTTCGCGTTCCCCACCCAGACCTCGAGGTGGTCCCACCCGTCGATCGGCATGAAGTCGTGGTCGCTCATGGGTCCGATTCTAGGTCGGCTGTGCCGCCGGCGTCCGGAGGCGCATGATCAGCAGACCCGCTCCGATGAGGATCCCGCCGGCGATCTGCAGGATCCCGAACGGCTCGGAGAGCAGGATGACCGCGAGCATCGCTGCGAGGAACGGCTCCAGGTTCGCCGCAAGCGTCGCGCGGTTCGCGCCGATCCGGTGGATCGACTTGAACCAGAGGATGTTGGTGAGGACGAGCGGCCCCACTGTCGCGAACGCCAGCATGACCCAGATCTCCCAGCCGAGACTCCAGCTCTGGTCCCGCGTCTCCGCAAGGCCAGTCAAGGCGATGACGACCCAGGCGGCCGGGATGACGACGGCGCTGATGCGAGTCACCGAGTAGGAGCGCATGAGGGGCGCGAGGACGACGGAGTACGCGGCCCAGGTCGCCGCGGTCGCGAGGCCGAGGGCGATGCCGCCAGTGTCGCCCGAGAACGACCGATGCGCCCCGGCCGCCACGAGGCCGACGCCTGCGAAGGAGACGAGCGCGGCCACCCAGAAGCGCCCGCTCGCCCGCTCCGTTCCCAGTGCGAGACCGAAGAGCGCCGCGAAGATCGGGATCGCTCCGAGAAGAAGGCCGATCGTCGACGCGGTCGTAAGATCGAGTGCGAAGACGAAGCAGAGCTGGTTCAGTGCGAGCGTGAGCACAGCGAGGGCCACGCGCACGAGGTCCCTGCGGGCGATGCGAAGAGTCCGCTCTCCGATGAGCGCGAGGCCGATGAAGATGAGCGCCGCGAGGCCGTACCGGATCGTCGCGTACGCGAGTGGCGCCACCCCGTGCTCGAGGATGTACTTCGTGACGCTCACGTTCAGCGCCCATAACACGACGGTCGCGAGCAGCATCAGCTCGACGGTCGACGGGCGGCGCACGTTAGGCGGGCTCGACGCCGAGCGCCCGTAGCTGTGCATCAACTGTGCCCGCCCAGTCGCGGTTACCGGCCGGGCTCGCCGGGCTCGGGTGGAGGATGGATCCGACCCGGACGTCGTTCCTGACGACTTCGCGGATGCGCTGCTCGGCGAAGCGGCCGATGCCCACGACGAGCGACGGCTCCAGCACGTCAACGAGCCTCGCCATGGCGTTGTTGCAGATCTCGAAGAGCGGTCCGCGCTCTCCGGCAGGGAGCTTGTCCGGGGGCAGGTTGCGACCCGACTCCTCCATGAACACGAGCGGGCACCAGTTCGCCACGAAGACCCGCTCGAAGAAACGCTCGGCGGAGCCGAAGCGGTCGCGCGCCCAGCCCCAGAAGCGCGTGCCGCTCACCTCGGAGCGGTGACACTCGAAGCCCGCAATCGGCCGGCGCGGATGCTCGTGGACAGGTTTGCCCGACGGGGCCGTCGATCCCGAGGAAGTCGCGAACCATCGTCACGTCGCCGAACGGCACACCCGTCTGCGCCATCCCGAACGGCCCCGGATTCATACCGACCATCACGACCTCCCGCGGTACCGCCGCACCCCAGCGCTCGAGGTACGCCTCGTGCGGGACGCGCGCATAGTCGAGGGGGTTGTAGACGAAGGGAACGGACGGGAAGGCAAGCCCGTCGACGCGCGCCGAGAGCTCCCGGCTGATGGCAACGAGGGCGTTCATGCGGAGCCTTCCTAGCGGATCCCCGGTTAGTCTGTCCGCATGGTCGAGCCGACCCGCGACGACATCGACGCCCTCGTCGGGCCGGCGACGCCGCACTTCGCGTACCAGCTCCGGGCGCGCGTCCGCGAGCTCGTGGAGGACCTGCCCGACGACCATCCGGTGCGGCGCTACGGCGAGGAGAAGATGGAGCTCCTCGACCGTCTCGGCCATGCCTCGTCGCTCGCGGCCGACGTCGAGCGGGAGCCGCTGAGCCGAATCGGCTGGGAGACCATCCCCTCGTCAGCACCCGCGTACGACCCTCTTCCGAAAGCGGAATGAGCTTCGACGGGGCGTCCGTCCTCGTCACGGGCGGGTCGAAGGGGATCGGGAAGGCGATCGCGCTCCGCTTCGCCGCGCTCGGTGCCACGCGCGTCGCCATCGGGTACATGCGCGGTGACGCAGCCGCCGAGGAGACGGCCGAGGAGCTCCGGTCACTCGGCGCCGAGCCCGTGCTCCTGCGGGGGAACGTGGCCTCGAGCCGCGTCGCCGACGAGGTCGCGGCGCTCGGCTCTCTCCACGTCCTCGTCCACGCCGCGGCCACCGGTGTCATTCGCCCGGCGCTCGAGACGGACGACAAGCACTGGGACTGGACGCTCTCCGCCAACGCGCGTGCGCTCCTCTCCCTCACGCGTGCTGCGGCACCAGCGATGCCCGAGGGCGCGTCGGTCCTCGGGATCTCGAGCCTCGGCGCGGTCCGCGTCCTCGACAACTACACGCTCGTCGGCGTGTCGAAAGCGGCGCTCGAGACGCTCGTCCGCTACCTCGCGGTCGAGCTCGCGCCGCGGGGGATCCGGGTCAACGCTGTCTCCGCGGGCGTCGTCGAGACGGGCGCGCTCGAGCACTTCCCGAACAAGGACGCGATGCTCGAGATGGGCATCCGAAACCCGGTCGGACGACTCGTGACGCCCGAGGACGTCGCCGGCGTCGTGACGTTCCTCTGCTCGCCCGAGGCCGACATGATCCGTGGGCAGACGATCGTGATCGACGGAGGCTGGAGCCTCCTCACGAACATCGCTACTGACGCATGAAGCCCTGACGGGCTGCCGAGACGAGCGCGACCGCCTCGGGGAAGAGCACGCGCATCGCGTCGCGGAGCGCGAGCGCCTGCGCATCGGAAGGACCTTCGACCTGCATCTGACCGAGCGCCGCGGCCGTGAGCTCGACGGCCGTCGAGAGCGTCAGGGTCGCGAACTGCTCGCGCTGCGTCTCCTGCACGGTCTCGGCCTGCTTCTCGGCGAACTCGCGGAGTGCGCCGAGGAGATCCTCGGGATCCCCGCCGCCGAAGGGGAAGAAACCGCCGCTGCCTTCCATGCCACAGCAGCGTAGATGACGAACGGCGCGCTGCGGCCGCGAAGCGGCCGCCTCGAGGGATCTGCAGACGGAGATTCGCGCGAGCGAATCTCCGTCTTCGAAAAACCCTGCTTACGTGAGAGCGGCCAGGTAGCCGGCCTCCACCTCGCGCTGCAGCTCCTGGACTGCGCCCTGGGCGGACTTCAGCGCTGCGGCGAGCGGCGAGGTGCCGCCCGGGTCGAGCTCCTGCTCGAGGCGCCGGGTCGCAGCGCCGATCTCGTCGAGCCGCGCGAGAGTCGAGAGCTGCGGTGGCTCCCCGATGACCGCCCGAAGCGCGTGTGCGGCAGCCTCGGCGTCCTCGATCCCCTCGGGAGCCTCCCGCTCTCGCAGCTCCCCGAGGCTCGCGATGAGACCGTCGAGGTCGCCGCCGCCGGCGGATTCGGCGGCGACCTCGCAGAGGGCTGCGATGGACACCGCCGCACGAAGGTCCGAGCGCGTCGTCACGACCGCGCCGTCGCTCCGTAGTGCGAGCCAGCCGCGTGTGCCGTCTGCTCCGTCGACGGAGCACAGGAACACGCGAGAGCCCGGCTGAGCCTCGGTTGCGAGGACGCCGGAGACCGTCGCGCCCGCCCCGGCGGCAGCGAGCGCGTGCTCGGCGGCGCGCTCCAACTCGTCGCTCAGGCTCACGTCGCCACAATAGGCAGCATGGCGACGGTCGACGCCAAGGAGCTGTTCGCGCCCCTGGGCCCGTCCTACGACCGCGTGGGCGCTGCGCTGTCCTTCGGCCAGGACCCGCGCTGGCGCCGCTCCCTCGTCTCGAGGCTCCCCCGCGACGGAGGGCACGTGCTCGACGTCGCCACCGGCACGGGGCTCGTCGCGGCCGAGCTCCTGCGCCGAGGCTTTGCGGTGACCGGAGTGGATCAGAGTCCCGAGATGCTCGCCCGGGCACGCGAACGATTCGGTCCTCGGATCGAGCTCGTGGAGAGCTCGGCCGAGAGCCTGCCGTTCACGGAGGCTTCGTTCGACCACCTGACCGTGACCTACCTCCTGCGTTACGTCGAGGATCCCGCCACGACACTCGCCGAGCTCACGCGAGTCGTGCGGCCGGGCGGAGTCGTCGCGTCGCTCGAGTTCGGCGTGCCGACCGGGCTCGCCCGTCCGCCGTGGGAGCTCTACGTCCGGGCCGGCCTGCCGCTCGCTGGCCGCCTCCTGCGCCACGGCTGGAGCGAGGTCGGCGACTTCCTCGGCGGGTCCATCCGGGAGTACTGGGAGCGCTACCCGCTCGAGCGCCAGCTCGAGCTGTGGCGCGCGGCGGGCGTCTCGGACGTCTCGGTCCGCCGGATGAGCCTCGGCGGAGGCGTCGTCATGTGGGGAACACGGGCGTGAGCGCGCCCTCCGCACGGCCCTCGTGGTACGCGCTCGAGACCGGGAGCTGGCGCGACTACGTCACGCTCCTTCACCTCCCGTACACCTCCTGGCATCTCTCCTACGTCGTCATCGGCGGCTGTCTGGCGCCACTCGTGGCCTGGGGTCGGCTCGGCGCGGCCGTCGCGGCGTTTGGCCTCGCGGTCGGCGTCGGCGCGCACGCGCTCGACGAGCTGCGCGGACGGCCGTTGCGCACGTCGATCCCGAGCCCGATCCTCGTCGGCCTGGCGTCCCTTTCCATCGGCGCGGCGTGCGCGATCGGGATCGTCGGCGCGATCGAGTTCGAGGCGTGGCTGGCCCTCCTCGTCCCGGTCGGCGTGTTTCTCGTGATCGCCTACAACCTCGAGCTCGCGGGAGGGCGCTTTCACTCCGATCTCTGGTTCGGCCTTGCGTGGGGCGGGTTCCCGGTGATCTGCGGATACGCGGCCGTCGCCGGCGAACTGGGCGCCGCCGCCTTCCTGGGCGCGGCGTTCGCCGTCCTCCTCTCGCTCGCTCAGCGCACACTCTCGAACCACGTGCGGTTCGTGCGCCGGCGAGTCGCCGCCGTGGACGCCGAGCTCGAGCTCCGGGACGGCTCTCGGAAACGCCTCGACGCCGAGGGGCTCATCCTCGTGGAGGAGCGCGGGCTGCGCCTCCTCGCCGCCGCTTCGGTCGTGCTCGCGGCGAGCCTGGTGGCGATGCGGCTCTAGAGTGGCGCCGTGTCCACGCTCGCCTGGATCCTCGTGGCGGCGATCGTCGTCGTCGTCGCCACTTGCGTCGCGCTCGCGCTCTCGCTGCGTCGCTCGCGAGCGAGAGCGACACGGACCGAGCAGCTCGTGACGGAGGCGCGGCGCGCGGTTCGCGCGGGCGCAGACGAGGAGAGTGCGGCGCAGTTGGAGCAGCTGCGAGTTGCGATCGCGCGGGCGCAGGCGGACTCGCTCTCGGCGTATGTCGCGGAGGAGAGGCGCCTCTCCGATCAGCGCCGCGGAGAGCTCGCCGTACGCGAGCGGGAGCTCTCCGACCGCATGGCCGAGCTCGTCGCGTCCGTCGAGCAGCGGGTCGAAGAGCGGTTGCGCGCGTGGGAGTCCGACCTCGAGCGCGCCCAGAACGCACTCCAGGGAGCCGTATCGACGCTCGAGCAGCGGATGCGCCAGCGCATCGCGGAGGTCGAGGCGCGGATCGCGTCGGAGTCGGACGAGCTCAACGCGATCATCGACGAGCAGCGCGCCGCGACCGGCCGCCTGCGCGAGGAGCTCGAGTCGAGCGCCCGCGACTCGCTCGCCCGCGCGCTCGAGGAGCTCCAGACGCAGGCGGACGACCGGCGCCGCACCATCGACGAGATCAACGACCGTCTTCGCCAGCACGAGCACGCCGTCGGGGAGCAGGTCGACCGCGCCGAGAGCGAGGCGCGCAGCCGCATCGAGCTCGCATTCGCCGAGATCGAGCGAAGGCAGGTGGACCAGCTCGAACGCGCAATCGCCCGTGAGATCGACGTTCGGAGCGAAGCGAGCGCCCTCGAGTTCGAGAATCGCATGCGCGCGATTCGCGAGGAAGCGGCGGACCGACTCCGGGAGGAGCTCGATCGGATCGCCGAGTCGTTCCTTCGACGCGCCGACGGGCTGATTGCGGCGGAGCTCCAGCAGGCCGTGACCGCTGCCTCGCAGCGTCTCGACGACCGGATCATCGAGTTGGTGCGGCAGCAGGAAGCGGACCGCTCCGCGGGCTGAACGAGTGAAGGGAACGCCGTGGAGACGGCGAATCCCCGCGCATGGCCGAGACGACCGAGACTCCTCTCTGGCACGAGAACGAGCCCGCGAAGGTCGAAAGCTGGCGATTGCACGTCCTCCTCGAGGCCGGCTACCCCGTGCACCTCGCGGAGCGCATCGCGGTGAGCGAGGTCGATCTCCACAACGCCGTACAGCTCGTCACGCGGGGCTGCGATCCCGTGACCGCGACCGAGATCCTGCTCTAGCTGCGGGCCAGCTGCCGGCGCGAGCCGCCAGGATTGGTGAATGGACGAGGGACTCGTGCTGCTCGTGGTCGGCGCCGTGCTCGCCGCGAGCGTCCTGGTCGCCCTCGCCACGGCACGTACCGGCGTCCCCGTCCTCGTGGCGTTCCTCGCTCTGGGGATGCTCCTCGGCTCCGACGGCCCCGGCGGCATCGATTTCGACGACGCGGAGCTCGCCCGCGACGTCGGGGTCGTGGGTCTCGTCCTCATCCTCTTCGAAGGTGGGCTGCAGACGTCGTGGAGGCGACTGCGAAGTGTCGTCGTCCCGGCCGGGCTGCTGAGCACGATCGGCGTCGTCGTCACGGCTCTGCTCACCGGCCTCGCAGCGCAGCTCCTGTTCGACCTCACGTGGCTCGAGGCGATCCTGCTCGGGGCAGTCGTCGCATCTACCGACGCAGCCGCCGTCTTCGCGACGCTTCGCTACACGAGGCTCAGGCGCCGCGTGGCACGGACGCTCGAGGCCGAGTCCGGTGGCAACGACCCGATGGCGATCGCGCTCACGCTCGGGCTGATCGCCTGGATCGAGAGCCCCGACAGCCACGGCTTCGGCGATCTCGTGCTTCTCGTCGTCCGGCAGCTCGCGCTCGGCCTCGCCGTGGGGGTGATCCTCGCCGCCGCGGCGACCTGGATCTTCGCGCGCCTGCCGCGGTCGGTCGGGCCGTTCGCGCCCGTGGCGTCGCTCTCGGCGGCGGGTCTCTCGTTCGGAGCGGCGGACGTCGTCGGTGGCAGCGGTTTCCTCTCGGTCTACCTCGTCGGACTCGCCGTCGGCAGCACGCCGTCGCGCTATCGGCGCCAGCTCGTCGGCTTCCACGAGGGGCTCGCCTTCCTCGCACAGGTCGTCCTCTTCGTCGTGCTCGGCCTCCTCGTCTTCCCTCACGACCTCGTGGACGTCGCCCTCCCCGGCCTCGCGCTCGCCGCACTGCTCGTGCTGCTGATCCGGCCGGTGGCGGTCTGGGTCTCGACCGCCTTCAGCGACTTCACAAGCCGTGAGAGGCTCCTGCTCGGGTGGGCCGGGCTCCGCGGAGCGGTGCCGATCGTGCTCGCGACCTTCGTCCTCTCGTCGGAGGTTTCCAGCGCGGACACGATCTTCAACGCGGTCTTCTTCGTCGTCCTCGTGTCCGCGATCCTGCAGGGCACCACGCTCGAGTGGGTCGCCGGAAGGCTGAATCTGCTCGCCTCGGTCTCGCCGAGGGACGAGCCGCCCATCGAGCTCGGCGAATCCAGCACGCTCGACCTCCTCGACTTCGTGGTCGCCGAGGATCACGCAATCGCGGGCGCGGCCGTGCGCGAGGTCGGCCTGCCCCGCACCGCGATCATCGCCGTCGTCGTCCGGGACGACGTCTCGATACCGCCGCGCGGCAGCACCGTCATCGAGCCCGGCGACCGGCTCTACGTCCTGGCGCCGCACGGAATCCGACCGGCGATCGAAGACGTCTTCTCGCGCTGGCAGCGGCGGGTGTAGGAGCGTCAGGTCGCCGTTAACCTGGCGACGTGGCGAAGGTCGAGCACATCCTCTATGGCGATCGGAAGGTCTTCACCGTGTCGGCCTTCAACCGTGGGATCGGGATGCACCTCGGGCGGCTGCCGACGATCTGGGTCGAGGGCGAGGTCACCGAGCTCCGGCACAACCGTGCCTGGGCGAACGTCTTCCTGACTCTCAAGGACCCGAAGACCGGTGCAACGCTCGCGGTCACGATCGCGCGGCGGATCTACGACCGCCTCGAGCTCGGTCTCGACGAGGGGGAGTCGGTGCACGTCGCGGGGCGGGCCGAGCTGTTCGAGCAGAAGGCCGAGCTTGCATTTCGCGCGACCACGATCGAGCGGATCGGCCTGGGCGGACACCTCCTCGGCCTCGAGCAGCTGAAGCGCGCGCTGGCTCGGGAAGGGCTCTTCGCCGCAGACCGGAAGCGGCGCCTTCCACGCGTGCCCCGAGCGGTCGGCATCCTCACGGGCGCCGACGCGGCCGCGCGCGGGGACCTCGTCTCGACGATCGGCGCCCGCTTCCCCGCGACGAAGGTGGTGCTGGTCGAGACGAGAGTCCAGGGCAAGGGCGCCGCCGCCGCGATCGTCGCCGCGCTCGCAAACCTGACGCGTCATCCCGAGGTCGACGTCGTCGTGCTCTCGCGCGGCGGCGGCAGCTTCGAGGATCTCCTCCCGTTCAGCGACGAGGCGGTCGTTCGAGCGGTTGCCGCCTCGCCCGTCCCGGTCGTCTCGGCCGTCGGGCACGAGCAGGACACGCCGCTCTGCGACCTCGCCGCGGACGTACGCGCCGCTACGCCGACGGCCGCCGCGACCCTCGTCGTGCCGAGCCTTCTCGAGACGGAGGCCGCCTTGACGGCGACACGGCGGCGACTCGAGCTCGCCGTCCAGGGGCGGCTCGAGCGGACGCGGACCAGGCTCGACCGGCAGCGCGAGCGGCTACGAAGTGCGCCGCGTCTCCTGCTCGAACGCCGCCGAGCCTCGCTCGACCACGCCGGCGCGCGCTTGCAGGCGCTGTCACCGCTCGCGACACTCGGACGCGGCTACGCCATCGTCCGCTCCGGCGCGGAGACGGTGCGCGAGGCGGCCGCGTTGAGGACAGGCGACGCGCTCGACATCCAGCTCGCGTCGGGCTCGGTCGATGCGCGAGTCGAGGAGATTCGTCCGTGAGCGCCGACAGGTCGTTCGAGGAGCTGCAGCGGGAGCTGGAGGAGATCGTGACGCGGCTCGAGCGCGGCGACGTTCCCGTCGACGAGGCGATCGGCCTGTTCCGACGCGGCGAGGAGCTCTATGCGGCCTGCGTCGAGCGGCTCCAGGGCGCCGAGCTGCGGGTCGAAGAGCTCACACCAGAGGATCCACGTACGTGACATGAGGCATCCGCTTCGTGTATGAATCGCCCCATGGCGAAGCCGAGCCCAGCGCTCCTACGTAACGTCCGGCTCTTCTCCGATCTCGACGAGAGAGATCTCGAGAGCCTCGCGGACGAGTTCAACGAGCGCAGCTTCAGCGCCGGTCAGAAGATCGCACTCGAGGGCGAGGGCGGTCTCATGTTCTTCGTGGTCGAGAGCGGGGAGCTGTCGGTCGAGGTGCACGGGGAGTCCGTCTCCACGATGGGACCGGGCTCGTCCTTCGGCGAGATCGCGCTGATCGACCGCCGTCCGCGAACTGCGACCGTCACCGCCGCGACCGACGTCACGGCGTACGGCCTCCCCGTCTTCGTCTTCCGGCCGTTCGTCGAGGCGCGGCCGCAGGTCGCCTGGAAGCTGCTCGAGGCCATGGCGGACCGCCTCGCCGTCGCCGAGTCTCGCTCGGCCACCTAGGAGGTCAGCCGGCGCGCGAGCGCCTCGAGGTCGTCGCGCGCCCGTGACGGGTCGCCCGACAGTGGGATCGTCTCCACTCCGGGAAGCTCGTCCGTCACACGCCCGCCGAAGACGACACAGCGGACATCGGCCGCCGCGCAGCGCGTGGCGACGACACCCGGTGCCTTCCCCTCCATCGTCGTCCGGTCCACCTGCCCCTCCCCGGTGATCGCGAGGTCGCAGCCGGCGATTCGTTCGTCGAAACCCACGAGCTCGAGGACGGCGGTTGCGCCGGGGACGAGCTCCGCTCCGAGCGCGGCGAAGGCAGCGCCGAGCCCGCCCGCGGCGCCCGAGCCCGGCAGCGCGGCGTAGGGCGCGAGCTCGGTCATCGCGGCGAGCCGGCGCTCGAGAATGAGGACGTCCTGCGCGGACGCTCCCTTCTGGGGGCCGAAGAGACGCGCAGCGTCGGCGAGCTCGGTGCGTACGTCGCAGAGGACGGTCGTGGGAACGGGTAGCTCACGCACGACCTCGCGCATTCCCGCACCCCCGTCCACGGTCGCGCTGCCGCCCAGACCCACCACGAGTCCACTCGCGCCGTCTCGGAGCGCCGCAAGCACGAGCTCGCCGAGCCCGCGGCTGGAGGCGCTGAGCGGATCGCGCTCGCTCTCGGCGAGGAGCGGCAGACCTATGGCCGAGGCCGCCTCGACCACTGCGCGACCGTCCGGGAGCAGCAGCCACCGCGCCGAGACCGGACGCCCGAGCGGATCCGACACGACCGCCTCGCGCCACTCGCCGCCCAGTGCGACGTGCAGAGCGTCGACCGTCCCCTCGCCGCCGTCGGCGACCGGCAACTCGATCGGGTCGGAGCCCGAGGCGCGAGCTCCGCGTGCCAGCGCCGCCGCCGCCTCCCGTGCCGAGAGGACTCCCTTGAGGCTAGCGGGACACAGCAGCACCCTCATGGGCTGCCTCGGCGTCGCTCTGCTCGTCGATGTCCTCCGCGAGCTCGCGCACCCCCTCGAGCGCATCCTCCGCC
This sequence comes from uncultured Gaiellaceae bacterium, assembly GCA_963778725.1. Taxonomy (GTDB): domain Bacteria; phylum Actinomycetota; class Thermoleophilia; order Gaiellales; family Gaiellaceae; genus GMQP-bins7. The sequence continues at coordinate 28,885 of CAVZVL010000015.1, read as the reverse complement.
GAGCGCTCGTCGTCCTCCATCCGGCGGAGCATCGCGAACGAGATGCCCTCGCGCGCCAGCGCGACTAGGCCGAGCCCCACGCCAACCGACATCTCGACCGCCTGCAGCACCAGCCCGTACGCAAACCCCGTTGCATACGGCACGCCGTAGTTGCGGAGCGGCAGGGCCACTGCCGCCTGCATGAGGCCGACGTTCCCGGGCCAGAGCGGGAAAACGGTCGCGACGTTCATGAGCAGCAGTACAACTCCCGCCGCCGGCAGCGGTGCGCCGAGATCGAACGCCTTCATGACCGTCCAGACGGCGAAGAGCTGAAGGACCCACCCGAGGAGCTGACAGAGGATCGCTGCAGCTGCGGGGAGCGGCGCGCGGAGGACGCCGAGCCCTTGCCGCGCCATCGCGACGACGCGGCGGACCGTTCCCGCATCCTCGAGTGAGGGCATGCGGTGGTCGAGCCGGCGGGCGGAGAGCATCGCCACGGCGAGGAGCGCAGCGCCCACGAGCCCGAAGATCACGAGGCTCGTGATCGCCCAATCCGGAATCTTCGCCGTCAGCAAGACGTAGAGGACGAGCAACGCGATCGCGGGAAGGTCGAACAGTCGATGCGCGAACACGGTGCCGACGAGCGTCGCGGTCGTCCCTTCGCCGTGGTCGGTCAGACGGCGGCGCAGCACCGCCACCCGCGCGAGCTCGCCCGCCCGCGCCGGGAGCACGGCGTTTCCGAGCAAGCCGACGCAGAACGCCGAGAAGACGTGCGAGTTACGCGGGTGCGGCTCCGGCAGCGCCTGGTCGAGCGTCAACTTCCATGCGACCGACCGCGCGACGATGGACAGGAAGTTGATGAACATGGCGAGGATCACCCAGCGCCAGGTCACGACATCGAACGCATCCCATACGGCACCCCAGTCGGGCCCACGCCACCAGATCGCGACGACAGTGCCGACGACCAGCGCCAGCCCGACTCCGCCACGGAGCCACGGGCTTCTGGACCATCGCACCACGCTCACGCTGCCGCCCGCACCCCTGTCGCGACGAGGGACGTGTAGATCTCCTCGAGGCGCCGCGCGATCGCCGGCCACGCGTACCGCTCGACGGCGAGCGTGCGCGCCGCCTCGCCCATCCGCTCCCGCCGCGGTTCGTCCTCGACCAGGTCGACCACCGCGTCGGCGAGCGCGTCCGGATCGTCCGGGCGCACAGCCACCGCGGCCTCGGGAGAGAGCACTTCGCGATACCCGGGGATGTCCGAGGCGACGGCGGGAAGCGCGCAGGCGAAGGCTCGGGTGAGCACCATCCCGAAGCTCTCCTGGCCGATGGACGGCGCGACGAGCGCCTTCGCGCCGAGGAGCGTCCGCGTCAGCTCCTCCTGGCTCAAGAACCCCACCACGTCGATCCCGTCGTCGTGGAGCCGGAGCCTCGTCTGCAGCAGCCGGACCGCGAGCGGGTCGGCACCCGCCACCGTGAGCCGCAGGCCGGTGCGCCGATGGATCTCCGGCCACGCGCGGAGAAGCACCTGTAGCCCCTTCCGGGGCTCGTGCCGTCCCGCGAACACGATCCGGTGCTCCCGCGCGCCCGCGGCCGCCGACTCGGGCACGAGGACGCCGTTGGGAACGACCTCGTACTCCCCCGGAAGCCAGCGGGCCTGCGACTCGCGTGCTCGCTCGGAGACCGCGATCCGGTGATCGATCCTGTCGATGAGAAACCCCCACAGCGGGTTTCCCCACTTCATCCAGCCGAGATCCCCGGAGGCGTGGAACGTCGCGACGAGCGGGCAGCGGGCGCGGATGAGCGCGGTGAGGCAGATGGTCGGCGTCATCGGCTCGTGCAGGTGCAGCACGTCGAAGCGCTCGCGCTCGAGCGCCCGAACGGTCCGGCGATACGAGCGCGGAGAGAGCACGATGTTCGGCAGCGAGCCATTTGCGGGCACGATGACCGAGCGCCCGACCGGAATGACGTTCGGGGGCGGATTCCCGTGCCGTCCGACCCGAGGGTGCAGGACCCGGGTGAACTGCCCCGGTGGGTCGTTCCCCATGACCAGGCGCACGTCGTGGCCGAGCTCCTCGAGCGCTGCCGCTTGCAGCTCCGCGTGCTCCACGACGGCGCCCCAGAACGACCACGAGAACGGGACGACGATCCCGATCTTCACGCGCGGCAGCCTAACGATCGGCGCCACGGCTAGGCTGGCCCCCAATGCGGTTCGACGGGATCCATCACGTGACGTGCATCACGGGCGACGCCCCGCGGAACGTCGACTTCTACACCCGTGTCCTGGGGCTCCGACTGGTGAAGAAGACGGTGAACCAGGACGACCCGACCGTATACCACCTCTTCTACGCCGACGAGGACGGAACACCGGGGAGCGACATCACCTTCTTCGAGTACCCCGGAGTGCGCGGAGGCCGGGCGGGAGCAGGGATGGTGCACACCGTGCAGTGGCGGGTCGCCTCGGAAGCGGCTCTCGACTTCTGGGAGGACCGGCTTGCAGCCGAGCCCGTTCCGGTGGAGCGAGACGAAGGAGGCGTGGTGTTCGACGATCCCGAGGGTCTGCGCCATCGGCTCGTCGTCGTCTCCGTGGACGACCCACCGCTCATCGCGGAGCACCCGGAGGTACCGGCCGAGCATGCGCTCCAGGGCTTCGATGCCGTCCGCGCTTACGGCGCCTCCGACAGGAGCCGCCACGTGCTCGAGGAGACGCTCGGATTCGTCTCGGCGGGCGAGGACGCCTGGGAGGCGCGCGGGCCGACGCGTGGCGGCATCTACGCCTACGACGAGCCACCCGCCGAGCGCGGCCTCGGCGGCGCCGGAACCGTGCACCACGTCGCGTGGTCGTCGCCGATGGACGAGCACGCCGCGTGGCACGAGCGCGTCGTCGCGGCGGGACTGCAGCCGTCCCCGATCATCGACCGCTTCTGGTTCCGCTCGATCTACTTCCGCGAGCCGAACGGCATCCTCTTCGAGATCGCCACCCTCGGTCCGGGCTTCTCCATGGACGAAGACCTGGAGCACCTCGGCGAGTCGCTCATCCTCCCGCCGGCCTTCGAGCACCTCCGCTCCCAGGTCGAGCCGGTCCTGACACCGCTGCCGGATCCGCGGCCCTGGGCCAAGACCGCCTGATCAATGGCTGTGCGCCGCGTGCGCACGCGCGTGGCCCTTGCCTCTGCGGATGAGCGCGCGGTTCACCAGGAAGGTCGGCCCCCACGCGACCGCGAGCGAGATCGCGAGTGACCCCCAGAACAGGAGGTCGGCGAGGCCGGCGTCGAGCGCACCCGGCCAGACGAGCAGAACGGCGTTGTCGACGATCTCCATCGTCACGATGGAGAAGGTGTCGGCGACGAGCGCGATTCCGATCGCGGCGCCGAGTGCCGTTCCGGCTCGCAGAAGTGGGATAAGCGTCAGCGAATAGCCAAACAGGAACGCCAGCCCGATCGCGAGGACGATCGAGGCGGCGTTGCCCCAGCCCCACCAGGTCGCCAGGACCATGCCGAGCACCTCGCCGATGCCGCAGCCCGTGAGGCAGTGGTTCGTCGCGCTGGCTGCGAGGCGATTGGTGTTCACTCGGCGAGGGTAACCGCCTCGCGCGGAATCTAGACTCACCTGATGATCCTCGAGGGCGAAGGCCTCGCCGAGCTGCACACCCATCTCGGAGGCTCGGTTGCCTCGGACATTCTCTGGTCGATCGCGCACGAGCAGGGGATCGCGCTGCCCGTGAAGGACTTCTGGCAGTTCGACGCGCTCGTGACCGTGTCCGACCCGCACGGCGTGCAGGGGCTCGACGAGCTCGACCAGATCTACCACTGGACGGAGCTGATCCAGTCCTCGCCGCTGGCCGTCGAGCGCTCCGTGCACGGCGCGATCGGCGGCGCGTACCGCTCCCAGGGGATCACCACGCTCGAGCTCCGTTTCAACCCGATGAAGCGGAACCGCGGCGGCGAGCGCGACCTCGACCACATCATCCTCGCGGCGATCCGGGGCGTCGACCGCGCGAGCATCGAGTACCCGCAGGTGCGTGCGGGGCTGATCCTGATGATGGACCGCACGTTCGACCTGCGGCTCAACGAGATCATCACCGAGAAGGCGATCAGCTGGGCCGCGCGTGGCATCGTCGGGATCGACATCGCGGGGCCGCGGCCGGGAGGCGGCCGCTACGAGTACGCGCAGATCGAGCCGATCGTCGAGACCGCGCGCGATGCAGGGCTCGGCGTCACCATTCACGTCGGGGAGGAGGGAGGCGAGACGGGTCGCGGCGAGATCGGCGACGTCGTCGAGCACCTACGTCCCGACCGGATCGGACACGGCATCCTCGCGGCGCGGGACCCGGCCCTCATGGCCATGATCCGCGACCTCGGCATCACGCTCGAGATCTGCCCCACGTCCAACCTGCTCACGAAGGCCATGCCGGACGAGGACGCGGTGCGCGACACGATTCGCACGTTCGTCGAGCACGAGGTCCCATTCACGATCGCCACTGACGGACCGGAGATGATGCGGACGCACCTCCGCGACGAGCTCGAGTTGCTCCTCCGCATCGGCGCGCTCGACGAGGAGGGGCTCCGGGAGGCAAACGCGCGCGGGCACGCGGCGGCGTTCCGGCGGCCGATCGCCGCGACCGCGCACATCTAGCCGTGCCGGACGATCTCGACCGCATCGAGCAGGAGCTCCTCGAGGCCGAGGGCGCGGAGGGGCTGAAGACACGCCTCGAGCGCGAGCACAACGAGCTGCTGCAGGAGCTCCGCTCGCTCATTCCCGGCGCAACGGTCCTCCTCGGCTTCCTGCTCGCCGTGAGCTTCACGATTCCGTTCCGCGACCTCGACCGTGCGGAGCGCTACGTCTACTTCGTCACGCTCGTCAGCACCGCAGTCGCTGTGGTGTTGTTCCTCGCGCCGGCCGCGCACCACCGCCTCCGCTTTCGGGAGGGAGACAAGGACAACATCCTGCGGAAGGGAAACCGCGAGGCGATCGCCGGCACGGTCGCGTGCTCGATCGCGTTTACCGGCGTCCTCTATCTCGTCGCCGAGCGGATCTTCGGCACGCTTGTCGCCGTGCTCACCGCGCTCGCCTTCTTCGCGTTCACGGCCTGGCGCTGGTGGAGCTTCGCGCTGGTGAGGACGATCCGCGAGGAGCGGCGCAAAACGGGAGGTCTCTAGCTCGCAGGCTGAACGCTCGCCGCGAGCTCGCGGAGGAACGAGCGGACCTCGCCGGGCCCGACGATGTGGATGTCCTCCCGCCGCCCGTCTGCGCGGCTGCTCGGGAGCAGGCTGCCGACGTGCCCCGCCACGGAGCCGGGCGGCAGCGCCTCGAGAAGGTCGTTGTCGGTGCGGTCGTCGCCGAGGCCGAGGACGAAGTGGGTCGCGTCCTTCCCGTCCGGGAAGAGGCTTCGGACGTAGACGCCCTTGTCCACTCCGAGCGCGCGCACCTCGACCACCTGATGGCCCGCGAGCACCTCTGCGGGCGCTCCGGCCAGATGCTGGTGGAGGTCGTTCAGGAGCTCGCGAGCGCGCCACGATCCGTACTCGGGCTCGGCCTGACGGTAGTGCCAGGCGACGCTGCACGACTTGCGCTCGACATGGGCGCCCGGAACGTCGGCCGCCACCCGCCGCAGCAGCCGCTCGATCGGCCGGAGCCACGACAGGTCGAGGTCGAGGAGCGGATGCCACTCCCCGCCCGGCGCACGCGCGAGGTACCCGTGCTCCGCGCACAGGTAGACCGGGAGCCGGCCGAGCCACTGCTCCAGGTTCCGTCGCCGACGACCGCTCACGATGTGGACCGTCGTCTCGGGAACCGCGGCCAGCGTCCGCAGGAGAGCACGGATGTCGGGCGTCGGTTGCGCGAGGTCCGGGTGGAGCTCGAACTCGCGGAGCGTGCCGTCGTAGTCGAGCAGGATCGTCCTCGTGCGTGCCCGCGCAAACCGACGCGTGAGCCGCTCCTGGAGCGCCATATCGACCGTGGGCGGGCGCTTCCCCCGGCGCTCGCGTCGCGAATAGCGCCCGAGCCGGGAGAGGAACCCTTCCGCCCAGCGCCGCGTGTCGAGCGCCTCGACGCGCTTCGCCATCGTCTCGAGCCGTCGCTGTCGCTCGCGTGCCGGGAGCGCCAGCGCGGTGGCGAGATGCTCGACGACGGCGTCCACGTTCCACGGGTTCACGAGGAGGGCGCCCGGAAGCACCTGCGCTGCCCCGGCAAGCTCGGAGAGGAGTAGGGCCCCGCGCCAGCGCCCGGGCAACCCGGGCTCCGACTGACACAGCACGAACTCGTGTGCGACGAGGTTCATCCCGTCCCTGAGCGCGGTGACCATCATCACGTCCGCCCGGCGGTACAGCGCGATGAGCCCCGGCTTCGAGATGTTGCGGTGGAGATACTCGACGGGCGTCGAGCCGGGCTGCCCGAAGCGACCGTTGATCCGTGAGATGAGGAGCTCGATCTCGTCGCGCTGAGCCCGGTACTCGGGGCTCTCGAGCCGCGACGGCACGAGCACCTGGATCATTGTCGTCGTCCTCGCCCGCGAGGGATCCTGCTCGAGGAAGCGCTCGAAGGCCTGCAGCTTCTGCGGGATTCCCTTCGTGTAGTCGAGCCGCTCGACGCCGAGGACGAGCCTGCGGCCCTCGTACTGGCGCTCGAGATCCGCGAGCAGGCGGGCGGTCTCGGGATGGGCGAGCGTCTCGCGGAAGCCCTCGGTGTCGATCCCGATCGGATCGACGCCGATGCCGACCCGCCGTCCGTCGAGCTCGAGCCAGTCGGGGTTCGAGTCGACCCCGAGCATGCGGAGCACCGACGAGCGGAAGTGCCGCGCGTAGTCGCCGATCTGGAAGCTGACGTAGTCCGCCCCTAGCACGCCTCGCAGCAGCTGCTCGCGCGCCGGAAGCAAGCGGTACACCTCGCTCGAGGGGAAGGGCGTGTGCAGGAAGAAGCCGATCGAGAGGGTCGGATTGCGCTGTCGGAGGAGCGCCGGGACGAGCATCAGGTGGAAGTCGTGGATCCAGACTCGGCTGCCGTCGTCGACGATCTCGAGGATCCGGTCCGCGAAGCGCTCGTTCACCTCGACGTAGCGCTGCCATGCCTCCGGCGTGATCCGCAACCGATCCGAGAAGTAGTGGAAGAGGGGCCAGAGCGTGTCGTTGCAGACCTTCCCGTAGAAGTCCTGCTCCTCTCTCTCGGTGAGGAAGATCGGAGTCAGGTGATCTCGCGCCAGCCGCTGCGTCACGCGGCGCTCGAGGTCGTCCGGCACGACCGTCCCGGGCCAGCCGACCCACCTCGCATCGCCCCTCACCGCCTGCAGCGCGACGGCGAGACCTCCGGCGCTCGGCGAGACCTCGATGTCCTTGCCCGAGATCGTCGAGCCTGACCGGCAGACGGTTGCTCGCGATGACGAGACCGTGGTGTCCGCTGTGGCTTGCCAATCGTCCTCCCGACTGCCGTCCTTCGCGACCAGGCGGCCGCCGAGCGCCACCCTCCGGGGATTCTCGCGCATGCGACGCTTCGCACCGCGAGGCCTCCGCCGCGGCTGCTTAGGTACCCGGCATGGCCCAAGGCCTCGCGATCATCGGGAACTGCTCGTACAACGCGCTCATCAAGGAGGGCTCGGTCGAGTGGCTGTGCTGGCCGCGTCCCGACTCGAGCTTCGTCTTCGGACCGCTCCTCGATCGGGAGAAGGGCGGCGAGTTCACGGTCGAGGGCGTCGACGCCCACTCCGTCGAGCAGGTGTACGCGGAGAACACGAACGTCCTCCGCACGATCTTCCAAGGCGAGCGCGGGTCGTTCGAGCTCATCGACTTCGCGCCCCGCTTCCAGCTCTACGACCGCTTCTTCAAGCCGTCGATGCTGATCCGGATCCTCAGACCGCTGACGGGCGAGCCACGCGCGCGGATCCGTTGCCGGCCCACGTACGAGTACGGCCTCGACGACATCGGACGCTGGCGCGCGTCCAACCACATCGAGTTCACGGGCTTCCCGACACCGGTGCGCTTCACGACGAACGTCCCGCTGACGTACGTCGAGGACGAGCGGCCGTTCCTGCTGGAGCGTGACCGCCACCTCGTCCTCACCTGGGGCGAGCCGCTCGAGGCCGGTCTCGAGGAGACGGCCGAGCGGTTCCTCGAGCGGACGCTCGATTACTGGCGCCGCTGGGTGAAGGGAACGCGAGTGCCGCGCGACTATCAGAACGAGGTCGTCCGCTCCGCGCTCGCGCTCAAGCTCCACCAGTACGAGGACACCGGCGCCCTGCTCGCCGCGACCACCACCAGTCTTCCGGAGCACCCGGGCTCGGGCCGCACCTGGGACTACCGCTTCTGCTGGCTTCGCGACGCGTACTTCACGCTGAACGCGCTCGAGCGGCTCGGCCACTCCGAGGAGATGGAGCTGTTCCTCGAATACCTGCGCAACCTCTGCGAGGAGCGCGGCGGCGTGCTGCAGCCGGCGTACCGGATCAACGGTGACTCCGACGCCGAGGAGCGCATACTCGAGCACCTCTCCGGGTACCAGGGCGACGGCCCCGTGCGCGTCGGCAACCAGGCGTTCGAGCACGTCCAGAACGACGTCTACGGCGAGATGGTGCTCGGCGTCAGCCGGCTCTTCCTCGATGCCCGCTTCGTCGGCGAGGTCCCGCGTCACACCGCCGTCGAGATGATTCAGGTCCTCGTCGACCAGATGGACGCGCGTCTCGAGGAACCCGACGCCGGGCTGTGGGAGTTTCGCGGCAAGACGCGCCTGCACAGCTTCTCGGTGCTCATGCACTGGGCCGGCGCGCGCCGGGCGGTCGAGGTGGCGGAGGCACTCGAGGCGCCGGACCTCATCGCCCACGCCCGCGCGGTCGAAGGGCGCGCGCGGGAGATCCTCGAGACGCAGTGCTGGAACGAGGAGATCGGCGCGCTTACCCAGGTCGCCGGCGAGCCGCAACTGGACGCCGCGATGCTCCTCGCGATCCATCTCGGATTCTTCGAGGACGGCGACCCTCGCGCCGACCGTCACGTCGACGCGACCCGGGCCGGGCTTTCCGTCGACGGGGGACTCCTACGCCGGTACACCGTTCCCGACGACTTCGGACACATGGAGGCCGCGTTCACCGTCTGCACCTTCTGGCTCGTGGAGGCGCTCGCCCTGATCGGCCGCACGGACGATGCCCGTGAGCTCTTCGACCGGCTCCTGACCCTCGACAACGGGCTCGGTCTCTACTCCGAGGACATCCTCCCGGACACACTGGAGCAGAGCGGCAACTTCCCGCAGACGTACACGCACGTCGGACTCATCAACGCCGCGTTCCGCCTCTCGCGTCGCTGGGACTGACGTTTCCGCAGGCCGGAATCCCGTTAGCACGGGATTCCGGCCGCGAACGTCAGAGACGCTCGCTCCGTGCTGAGTTTCGTCGTCACAGTCCTAGAGCGCTCAGGCCCCGTCGCGCCGCATTAGACGAGGCGGCCGACTCGAGCAGCAGCTCGAATCGTTCTCTCGGAGTGGCTACGCGACGCTGGTCGTTGTGACGACCGTGGCCCCACCGGCGTTCCTCCTCGTATGACCGCGCCCGCGAAGCATGTCTGGATCGGCCTGGCGGTCGTATACGTCGTGTGGGGCTCGACCTACTTCGGCATCAAGATCGCCGTCGAGACGATCCCGCCGCTCGTCGCGGCCGGGTCACGCTTCCTCGTCGCGGCGGCCATCCTCGCGGCGATCCTCGCCTGGCGGGGGACCTCACTGCGGATCTCGCGCGCCGAGCTGGGCGCGACCCTGATCGTCGGCACCCTCCTGCTCGGACTCGGCGTCGGCCTCGTGCACGTCGCCGAGACGCGGATCGACTCGAGCGTCGCCGCGATGATCGCCGGAACCGTGCCGCTCCAGATCATCGTGTTGCGGCTGCTCTCGGGTGAGAGCCCGGCCCGGGCGACACGGGTGAGCACGCTCGCCGGCCTCTTCGGACTCCTTCTCGTCGTGGCGCCGGGCCTCGGCGCAGGCTCGACCGCGCTCGGACTCGCCGTGATGATCAGCGGGTCGATCTCGTGGACGCTGGGCTCGTTCCTCTCGACGCGACTTTCGCTTCCGCGCGACCCGTTCGTGGGATCCGTCTACGAGATGGCGGCCGGCGGCGCGTTCCTCGCGCTCGCCTCGCTGGTCTTCGGCGAGTGGAGCGACGTCGGCTCGACCACGTTCGCGCGCGACTCGGTGCTCGCATGGGTGTACCTCGTCGTCATCGGCTCGCTCGTCGGGTTCTCGGCCTACGCCTGGCTGCTGCGAGTTGCGCCGATCTCTCTTGTCGTGACGCACCAGTACGTGAATCCGCTCGTCGCGATCGCCCTCGGCATGGCGTTCCTCGGTGAGCGGCCGAGCCCGTGGACGCTCGCCGGCGCCGCCCTGATCATCGGGGCCGTCTACGTCGCTATCCGGGCGGAGTTCCCGCGGACGGCTAGAGACGCTCGACCTGCGAGCGGCGCGACGCGAGGAACTCCAGCAGATCAGAGCGCGTGATGATCCCGGCGGGCCGCCCGGCGCTGACGACCACGACCGCGCCGCTTCCACCGGACAGACCCTCGTAGACCTGGTCGACGGACGCGTCTGCGTCGACGGCCCGCAGCGGCGGCTGCATCGCGACGGCCACGTCCTCGTTGAGGGCGTCTGAGTTCTTGAAGACGCGGTCGAGGAGCTCGCGCTCCTGGAGCGAGCCGACGACGTCCGCGAGCGAGTCGACCGGCTCGTCGCGCACGACCGGCAGCTGCGAGATCCCGTACTTCTGCATCGCGTCGATCGCAGCGCCGACCTTCTCGTGGGAGCCGATCGTCACGAGGTCGGGAACCTCGTGCCCCGCTCGGCGGAAGCGCAGAACCTCCTCGACCGCCGGCGTCGGCGTCGTCCGCTCGAGGAAGCCGTACTGGATCATCCAGTTGTCGTCGTAGAACTTCGACAGGTACGACCGGCCCGAGTCCGGGAACATCATCAGCACGCGAGAGTCGGGGCCGAGCTGCTTCGCGACCTGGAGTCCCGCCCACGCGGTCGAGCCCGTCGAGCCCCCGACCAGCAGCCCCTCCTCCCGGGCGAGGCGCCGGGCGGTGAGGAACGAGTCGCGGTCGGAGACGCGAACCCAGTCGTCGACGACCGACGCGTCGAGCGTGTCGGGCCAGCACTCCTTGCCGATGCCTTCCACGAGGTACGGCCCCTCGGGGTGGTCGGCGTCCGCGGTGAACACCGAGCCCTCGGGGTCGACGGCGACGATGCGCGCGCGCGAGCCGTGCTCCTTGAAGTAGCGCCCGACGCCGGTGATGGTCCCGCCGGTTCCGACCGAGATGACGATCGCGTCGACCTCGCCGCCGTCGGTCTGCTCCCATAGCTCGGGCCCGGTGGTCGCATAGTGCGCCTCCGGATTCGCGGGATTCGAGTACTGGTCGGGCTTGAAGCCGCCCGGGATCTCCTCCGCGAGCCGGTCGGACACGGCGTAGTAGCTCTCCGGCGAGTGCGGGTCGACCGCGGTCGGGGTGATGACGACCTCCGCCCCGTATGCGCGGAGCATCGAGATCTTCTCCTGGCTCATCTTGTCCGGCATCACGAAGATGCAGCGGTAGCCGCGCAACGCGGCCGCCATCGCGAGGCCGACGCCGGTGTTCCCCGAGGTCGGCTCGACGATCGTGCCACCCGGCCTCAGCCGGCCGTCGCGCTCGGCCGACTCGACCATCGCGAGGCCGATGCGGTCCTTCACCGACCCACCGGGGTTCAGGTACTCGAGTTTCGCGAGGAGCTCGCCCGGCACGTCGCGCGAGAGACGCTCGAGCCGGACGATCGGGGTCTGGCCGACGAGCTCGAGCACCGTTGGAAACGCAGGACGCGCCATCGCGCGGGAAGGCTACTTCCTTCGCAGACTGGGAACCTGCAAGAGCAGCATCCCAGTCGCGCACACCCTTAAAGCCGCCGCATGCGCGGCGGATCGCTTCTTCAGACAGACGCCAGCGTGCGGCGTGGGTAGCCTGGCGACATGACCGTCTACGTCGCGAACGACAAGCTCGAGGCAGGCCTCGCGCACATCCTCGACTCACCCTCGGACCTTGGGACGGTGGAGCTCGTCGTGCGACGGCCGGCGGAAGGCGAGCGCGAGGTACTCGACGAAGGCACAGTGGACTTTCCCGGTCTCGTGGGCGACAGGCACACGCTCCGCCAGGACACGCACCCCGGCACAGAGATCACGGTCATGAACGCACGGGTCGTCGACCTCGTGGCCGGTGGCGATCGAGACCGCTGGGCCCTCGCAGGCGACCAGCTCTACGTCGACTTCGACCTGCGCCACGAGAACCTACCGCCGGGCACACGCCTGCAGGTCGGCGCGGCGACGCTCGAGGTGAGCGAGCTGCCTCACACGGGGTGCGCGAAGTTCACCGCGCGCTTCGGGTCGGATGCGACGCGGTTCATCAACGGCAAGCCTCACCGAGACCTGCGCCTGCGTGGCATGAACACGCGCGTGATCACCCCCGGAACCGTCCGTCCGGGCGACACGATCCAGAAGATCTAGCCCTCTGGGTCAGTGCCGGAAGTGGCGGCGGCCGGTGAAGACCATCGACGCGCCGCCCGCTGCCGAGACCGCCTCGACGACCTCGGTGTCACGCTTCGAGCCCCCCGGCTGGATCAGCGCAGTCACCCCGGCCTCGAGCGCAAGCTGCGGCCCATCCGCGAACGGGAAGAACGCATCGGAAGCGAGCACGGCGCCGTCCAGCGAGTGGCCGAGCTCGCGCGCCTTCTCGATCGCGATGCGAACGGCGTCGACGCGGCTCATCTGGCCTGCGCCGATGCCGAGCGTCTGGCCGTTGCGGGCGAGGACGATCGCGTTCGACGTCACGTGCTTCACGACAGTCCAGGCGAAGAGGAGGTCACGCCACTGCTCGCCCGAGGGCTCTCCGTACGCGACGCTCATCTCGCTCCTCGCGACGGTGCCTCTGTCGCGGTCCTGGACGAGCACGCCACCGATCACGCGTCGATAGTCACGGTCGCCCTCGTCGAGCGCGCGCTGCTCCTGGTGCTCGAGGATCCGAAGCGACTGCTTCGCCTTCAAGATCTCCAGCGCAGGCGCCTCGTAGACCGGGGCGAAGAGCACCTCGACGAACTGCGCGGTGAGAGCGTTCGCGAGCCCGCTCCCGACCGCCCGGTTGAGGACGACCACGCCGCCATATGCCGAAAGGGGATCGGCCGCGAGCGCCTTCCCGTACGCCTCGTCGATCGAGCCCCCGATTCCGACGCCGCACGGGTTCGCGTGCTTCACGATCACGCATGCCGGTCCGTCGAGCTCGGCCGCCAGCAGCCGCGCCGCAGACAGGTCGTTCAGGTTGTTGAACGACAGAGGCTTGCCGCCACGCTGCTCCACGAACGAGAGCAGGTGTGTCCGCACCCCCCGTTCCGCGTAGTAGGCAGCAGCCTGGTGCGGGTTCTCGCCGTACGAGAGCTCGAGCGCGCGATCGAAGGCCGGGACGAACGTCTCCGGAAAGTCCTGGCCGCGCTGGAACCAGCGGGCGATCGCCGAGTCGTACGCGGCTGTTCGAGCGAACGCGACGGACGCGAGTCGTCGTCGCAGCTCGAGTGTCGTCGTCCCGCGCCCGCCCCAGAGTTGGGAGAGGACGGTCTCGTAGTCCTGCGGACGACAGACAGCGACGACCGAGGCGAAGCTCTTCGCCGCGGCACGCAGGAGCGCGGGACCTCCGATGTCGATCATCTCGATGAGGCCGGTCTCGTCCAGCTCCGGCCGGTCGACCGCGAGCTCGAACGGGTAGAGATTCACGCACACGAGGTCGAACAGCTCGATCCCGTGCTCGTCGACCGCCGCGAGATCCTCCTCGAGCTCCCGCCGGGCGAGGATGCCCGCATGGATGTGCGGGTGCAGCGTCTTCACCCGACCGCCGAGCATCTCCGGAAAGCCGGTGACGTCCTCGACCCTCGTGACCGTGAGACCTGCCTCCTCGAGCGCACGCGCCGTGCCGCCGCTCGACACGAGCTCGAACCCGAGCTCCACGAGACCCCGCGCGAGGTCGGCGACTCCGGCCTTGTCGTAGACGGAGATCAGCGCGCGCACAGCTCGCCCACCACCCTGGGCAGCAATCGGTGCTCGGCCTCGTGGACGCGCTCCCGGAGCGACTCCAGGGTGTCGCCGGCGAGCACGGGCACGGGCTCGCTTGCGATCACCGTCCCGGTGTCGACGCCCTCGTCCACGTAGTGCACGGTCGCAGCCGCAGCGGTCGCGCCTGCCTCGAGCACGTCCTCGAGCGGATGCGCTCCGGGGAAGTCGGGGAGGGGCGCCGGGTGGACGTTCACGACGCGCTGCGGAAAGCGGTCGAGGAACGACGGGCGCAGGAGGTGCATGTAGCCGGCGCAGACCACGAGCCGGACCCCTTGATTGACCAGCCAGTCGGCCATGGCCGCGTCGCGCGCATCCCGGTCCGGATAGCGCCCGAGCGGAAACACTGCGGTTGGAAGACCTGCCGCCTCGGCGCGTGCGAGGCCAAGCGCGCCGGAGACGTTCGACGCGACGGCAACCACCGGTAGCTGTGCGTCGAGCAGCGCCTGCAGGTTCGTTCCCTCGCCGGACACGAGAACGCCGATCACGCCGCGACGATCCTTCCGATCACGAGGTCGTCACCCGGTTCGCGCACGACGGCGACGTACCCGATCCCGAGGTTGAAGACACGTCGAAGCTCTGCTTCGGGAACGTGTCGGGAGAGCCAATCGAAGACCGGAGGCCGCCTCCACGCATCCCAGTCGATCTCGGCGCGGAGCCCCGGCGGGAGGACGCGCGCCAGGTTCCCCGCGATGCCTCCTCCCGTGACGTGCGCAAACGCGTGAGCGTGCTCGCGCAAACGTCGGACGTCGTCGAGATAGAGGCGTGTCGGCGCGAGGAGGTCCTCCCCCGTGTAGTCCTCGACCTCGAGCACGGTGCGCACGAGCGTGAACCCGTTCGCGTGCACGCCGGCCGACGGAAGCCCGACGATCGCGTCGCCCTCGGCGACGATCGAACCGTCAATCAACGCCTCGCGCGCGACGATCCCCACGCACGTCCCGGCGAAGTCGAGCTCGTCCTCGCGGTAGATCCCGGGGAGCTCCGCGGTCTCCCCGCCGACGAGCGCACAGCCGGCTTCGCGGCATACCGCGGCGGCACCCTCGACGAGCTCGGCCACGGTCTCGAGCTCGATCCGGTTCGCCGCCACGTAGTCCAGGAGGAAGAGCGGCTCGGCACCTGTCGTGATCACGTCGTTGATGCAGTGCGCGGCGAGATCGGCGCCGCAGGCGCGCAGCGAGCCGCGCTGGCGCGCGAGGACGAGCTTCGTGCCGACGGAGTCCGTCGACGCCGCGAGGAAGCGGTCGTCGTCGAGCGGATGGAGACCCGCGAACGCCCCGAAACCGCCCGCGCCCGTCGACTCGACGGCAGCACGCAGCCGCTCCACGACCGCGTCTGCTTTCGCGATCGAGACGCCGGCAGCCTCGTAGGTCCGCTCGCCCGCCTCCATGCGCCGAGCGTATCGTCACCGCAGTGAGCGAGCCGTCCCTGCTGACGAGCTGGACGCTCGAGCCCCTCCAGCTCGCACCGATCGCGCTCATAGCGATCGCCTATGCCGTCCGGGCGCGCACGCTCGCGCGCCGCCGCCAGCCCGTTCCGGGCTGGCGCATCGCGCTCTTCACGCTCGGCATCGCACTTCTCGTGGTCGCCGTCGCCTCGCCGATCGCGACGGTCGGCGAGGAGGAGCTCTTCTCCTTCCACATGGTGCAGCACCTGCTCATCGGAGATCTCGCGCCGCTCTGTCTCCTCGCAGGCCTGACCGGCCCGCTGCTGCGCCCGATCCTGGCGCTCCCGGGCGCCATGCGGTTGCGGGTCTTCGCGAACCCCTTCGTCGCCCTCCCCGTCTGGACGTTGAACCTCGTCGTCTGGCACCTCCCGTTCTTCTACGAGGCCGCAGTGCGGCACAGCGGCGTCCACGCGGTCGAGCACATAGCCTTCTTCAGCGCAGGCATCGTGCTCTGGCTGCCCGTCCTCGAGACGCTCCCGGCGCCCGAGTGGTTCGGGACGGGAGCGAAGCTCGCCTACGTCGTGGGGGTGCGGCTCGTCGCGACGATCGTCGGCAACGTCTTCATCTGGGGCGGCGCCGCGTTCTACGACGTGTACGACACGGGCGACGACTACCTCGGTCTCTCGCCGAGCGCGGACCAGAGCCTCGCTGGGTCACTCATGATGCTGGAGGGGTCGATCGTCACGATCGTCGCCCTCGCGTGGCTCTTCCTCCGCATGGCGCAGGAGGGAGACGTGCGCCAGGAGCTCATCGAGAGCGGGGTCGACGAGCGGACGGCCCGGCGCGCTGTTCGCTACCGGCGCTGGGAGGAGCTGACGTGATCGGTCGCTCTGTCAGGCCGAGACGGATGCCGGCTCGAAGCGGAGCTTCTCGACCTTCGGCGGAACGCGAGTCGGATACTCACGCGTGAAGCAGGCGCGGCAGACCGAGTCCTCCGGCAGCTGCGTCGCCTCCTGCATGCCTTCGATCGAGAGGTAGTGGAGCGACGTCGCGCCGATGTGCGCGCGCATCTCCTCGACCGAGCGATGCGCGGCGGCGAGCTGGTCCTCGTCGGCCATGTCGATCCCGTAGAAGCACGGCGAGACGACGGGCGGCGAGGAGACGCGGACGTGCACCTCGGCGGCGCCGGCGTCGAAGAGCATCTGCACGAGCTGCCGCGTCGTGTTCCCGCGCACGATCGAGTCGTCGACCACGACGATTCGCTTGCCCTCGACCTCGTCGAGCGGGTTGAACTTCATCCGGATCCCCTGCTCGCGCATGCCCTGCTCGGGCTGGATGAACGTGCGCGCGACGTAGCGGTTCTTGATGAGGCCCTCGTTGAACGGGATGCCCGACGCCTTCGAGAAGCCGATCGCGGCGGGCGTCCCGCCGTCCGCGACGCCGATGACGAGGTCGGCCTCGACCGGAGCCTCCTGCGCGAGCCGCTCGCCCATGCGCACGCGCGCACCGTGCACCTCGACGCCGCCGAGGCTCGAGTCCGGGCGCGCGAAGTAGACGTGCTCGAAGATGCAGAGAGCGCTGCGGCCGGCAGGAACCGCCTGCGCCGCGTGCAGGCCGTCTGCGTCGACCCAGACGACCTCGCCGGGCCGGACGTCGCGAACGACCTCCGCGCCGATGAGGTCGAGCGCACAGGTCTCCGACGCGACGACCCAGTCGTCCCCGATCTGCCCGAGCGCGAGCGGCCGGAAGCCGAAGCGGGTCGCGGAAGGCGACGAGCGTCCCGTCGACGAGCGCCGTCACCGAGTACGCGCCCTCGAGCCGGCGCATCGTGTTCGCGATCGCCTCGACGAGCGGGGCCGCATCGCGACGCGATCAGCGCGGCGATCAGCTCCGTGTCCGATCCCGACGCGAGTCGGATCGCCGTCGGCGATCAGCTCGGCACGCAGCTCCTCGACGTTGACGAGGTTCCCGTTGTGGCCGAGCGCGATCGTCCGCGCGCTCCCGTGATGGATGTGCGGCTGCGCGTTCGACCACTTGTTCGCGCCCGTGGTCGAGTAGCGCGTGTGCCCGATCGCGACCTCCCCGGGTAGTGCCTGGAGCTGCTGCTCGTCGAAGACGTGGGCGACGAGGCCCATCTCGCGAACGACGGTCAGCCGCCCGCCGTCCGAGACGGCGATGCCGGCCGATTCCTGGCCCGCGGTGCTGGAGCGCGAACAGGCCGAAGTACGCGAGACGGGCGACGTCCCGCTCCTCCGAACGGATTCCGAAGACACCACACATGTCAGTCGCTCGGCTCCCAGGCGGCTTCGCAGGCGCGGGAGCTCCACGCCGAGGAGGGTACCCCCGCCCGCCTCGCCGATCCGCCGCAGCGGGACGCTCAACTCGCCCGCAACACTCTCGATCTCTTCAGCGGACTCCGGAGCGCACGCGATGACCGCGCGACCGCCGACCTCACCGAACAGCTCGACGAGGTCGTCGCGCAGATCGAGCGCCGCGCCGCAGCCCGACACGAGCGCCGCCTCGGCGAGACACACCGCGAGCCCGCCCTCGGACGCGTCGTGGACGAGCGTCGCCGAGGGTGCGCCGGTGCCAGAGGAGCGAGACGAGCCGCGCCTCGGCTTCGAGGTCGAGCGGCGGCGGCGTCCCACCCAACCTCGCCGTACCGCGCCTGGAACTCCGACCCGGCGAGCGTGACGGGCGACGCGAACGCGGCGAGAGCACGTCGCCCGCGCGCCAGCCCTTCGGCACGCGCCGTACGTCCTCGACGAGCCCGACGGCGCCGACGACCGGCGTCGGGTGGATCGCGCGACCGTTCGTCTCGTTGTAGAGCGAGACGTTCCCGGAGACGACCGGGATGTCGAGCGCCTCGCAGGCGGCGGCGATGCCGTCGATCGCCTGCGCGAGCTCCCAGCCGATCTCCGGCTTCTCCGGGTTTCCGAAGTTCAGGCAGTCGGTGAACCCGATCGGCTCTCCTCCGACGCAGGCGACGTTCCGTGCCGCCTCGAGCGCGGCGAGCGCGCCGCCGGTGAACGGATCCAGATCGGGTGATGCGGCCCTGGCCGTCGAGCGAGAGCGCGAGCCCCCGCATGCGACGGCCGCAGCCGGAGCACCGCCGCATCGAGGCCAGGCCGGCGAACCGTGCGCGAGCCGACGAGCTGGTCGTAGCGGCGGAACACGAACTCGCGGCTGCGGATAGCGGGCGAGCCGACGAGCTCGACGAGCGCGTCGGCCGCCGGCGGCGCGTCGACGATCTCGCGCTGTGCGGGCGCCGGGCGCCGCGTCTGCCCGACCTCGTAGCGCGGGCACTCGTCGGTGAGCAGCCGAGCGGGAATCTCGCCGACGACCTCGTCGTCCCAGAGCACCCGCAGAAGACCGGTATCCGTGACCTCGCCGATCTCCGCGTGCGTCGAGCTCCCAGCGGTCGAGCACCGCCTCGACGGCCTCGAGCATCTGCGGACGGACGATCGCGATCATCCGCTCCTGGCTCTCGGAGATCATCACCTCCCAGGGCTCCATCCCCTCCTCGCGCAGCGGAACGCGGTCGAAGTGGACGTCGATGCCGAAGTCGGCCGCCATCTCCGAGAGCGACGAGGCGATGCCTGCGGCGCCGCAGTCCTGCAAGGACTCGACGAGCCCGGACGAGACGAGCTCGACCGACGCCTCGATGAGCTTCTTCCCGGTGAACGGATCGCCGATCTGGACCGACGGCCGCTTCTCCGACGAGCCGCTCGTCGAGCTCCTGGCTCGCGAGCACGGACGCGCCGCCGATTCCGTCGCGGCCGGTGGTCGCCCCGTACAGGACGACGAGGTGGCCGGCGACCGTGGCCTTCGCGCGCATGAGCCGCTCGACCGGGCAGCAGCCCGACGCACATCGCGTTGACGAGGCAGTTGTCGCGGTACGCCTCGTCGAAGACCGCCTCGCCTCCGACGGTCGGGACGCCGACGCAGTTTCCGTAGTGGCCGATGCCGCCCACGGCGCGCGAGAAGTGCCAGTCGGGCTCCGCGAACCGGAGGCCGTCGAGGAGCGCGACCGGCCGCGCGCCCATCGCGACGATGTCGCGCAGGATCCCGCCCACGCCGGTCGCCGCCCCCTGGAACGGCTCGACCGCCGACGGGTGGTTGTGGCTCTCGACCTTGAACGCGACGGCGAGCCCGTCGCCGAGGTCGAGCACGCCCGCGTTCTCGCCCGGGCCCCTGCAGGACACGCGCGCCTGTCGACGGGCAGCCGCTTCAGCAGGAGCGCCGAGTGCTTGTAGCCGCAGTGCTCCGACCAGAGGAGCGAGAAGACCGCGAGCTCGAAGTCGTTCGGATCGCGCTCGAGCAGCGACGCGGATTCGCTCGAACTCCCCGTCGGTGAGACCGAGTGCGCGATGGAGCGCCGGATCCGTCACGCTGCTGCAGAGGACCAGCCTATCCGGCGGGCCAGACCGCATGCCGCGGGTAGCCTCGGCCCGTGCGCTCGTACTGGCCGCTGATCCTGCTCCTCGCCGCGATGTGGGGCGCGTCGTACCTCTTCATCAAGCTCGCCGTCGACGACATCCCGCCGGCCGCGATGACGGAGATCCGCGTGCTCGTCGCCGGTCTGCTGCTCTTCGGCTACCTCGCGTGGCGCATGGGTGCGGCCCGCGGCCGTCGGCGAGCTGCGCGCCGCGTGGAAGCCCTGCCTCGTGCTCGGCGTCATCAACGCCGCGCTCCCGATGGGGCTCGTCGCCTGGGGAGAGACGCACATCGACTCGAGCGTCGCCGGGATCGCCCAGTCGACCGTGCCGATCTTCACGTTCCTGCTCGCAGCGAGGTTCCTCCCGCACGAGCACGTCGGCCCTCTGCGCGTCGCAGGTGTCGCGCTCGGATTCGTGGGAGTCGCCGTCCTCGCCGGGTTCGACGGCGAGGCGGGCTGTCTGGGCGATCGCCGGCACGCTCGCCGTCGTGCTCTCTTCGCTGTCGTACGCGAGCGGCGGCGTCTACGGGCAGCTGCAGGTGCACGACATCCCGGGGCCCGTGCTCGCCGCCGGGAACATGCTCGCCGCCGCCGTCGTCCTGCTGCCGCTGGCGATCGCCGATCCGCCCACGCAAGCGCCCGGAGCGGCGGCGGTCGCGGGCCTCGCCGGGCTGATCCTCATCCCGACGTTCGCGGGCCAGCTGCTCCTGTTCCGCATCCTCCGCCTGCACGGCAGCCGCAAGCTGTCGATCGTGACCTACCTCATGCCCGCTCTTCGCCGTCGCGTACGGAGCGGTCCTGCTCGACGAGGCCGTGACCGGGCCGATGATCGCCGGCTTCGCGCTCATCGTCGTCGGCGCCGCGCTCGCTTCCGGCCAGCGCCTCTTCGGCTACGGAGCGCAGCAGGAGACGCCGGCGTGAGCGTGTCGATCCGCCGCGCCCGCCCGGAACGACGTCGACTTCCTCGTCGAGCTCGTGACGCACGAGGACGTCGAGCCGTTCCTCGCCGCTTCGCGCGCGAAGGGTCGTGACGAGCTCGCGGCAGAGATCGCGCGATCCGACGAGGACCCGACTGCGTTCGGGCTCTTCGTGATCGAGGTCGACGGGGAACGCGCGGGGACGATGCGGTTCGCGCGAGCGAACGAGCGAAGCCGCATCGCCGACCTCGGGGGTCTCGCCGTCCATCCGGCGTTCCGCGGGGCGAAGGTCGCCGACACCGCGGCGCGCCTGTTCCAGCGCCACCTCCTCGACGATCTCGGCTTTCACCGCTTGCAGATGGAGATCTACGGCTTCAACGAGCGGGCGATGGCGCACGCGGAGCGCGCCGGGTTCATCGCGCGAGGGCGTGCGCCGCAAGGCGTACTGGCGAAACGATGAGTGGGTCGACGGCGTGCTGTACGGGCTCGTCGTCGAGGACACTGCGGACGAGCCGCGGCCGGCGCAGAACAGTCCAGCTCTGCAGCGCGTTGAGTCGACGCACGACTCAGTGACGACCGTTGGCGGTCGTCTGGGCGACCGCGCGTAGGAGCGCGTCGCGGATCCACTCGGGCTCGGGCCAGCCCGACGGGCCGCGATGCGTCCTGTAGATCCGGTCGTCGGCGCTGTACTCGGAGTACAGAGGGTCGGGATCGACGTCGCGGCCGTCCACGAGGACGGTCGGTGATCCCAGCGCGCGGTGCTCCTCCGCGTCCTCGTCCGAGGAGACCTCGACGACCTCGATCTCGGCCGGGATGCCCGTCTCGTCGACGACCCGCTCGACGACGACGAGCGCCATTCCTCGATTCGGACAATCCTCGCGCGCGAGGATCTCCACTCGTACGGATTCGTTCGATTCCGTTGTCACGTCGGCCCCCCTCCCCAGGTGAGCGTCGGCAGTACTTCCCTTCTGCTGACGCTATTGACCCGAATGGGGGACGCAATCCCTCGAACGAGTGAGTGAGCTCCCGGCCTGCGCGGCGGTCGCGTTCAGGCGCAAGCCCGTGACCGCTCCGGCCTAGAGGCCCTTCGGCGCGCTCGAGCACCGGGTCCTGCCCGGCGAAGTACTGCGCAGACGTCAGGTCGACGCGCACGTCGGGAGCGACCGCGAGCCGGTGGTCGCTCGGGCCCCGCTTCCGCTCGTGGTAACGCGCCGCGACGTAGACGTACCAACCCGAGAGTCGGCAGCAGCACCGGCACGGTGTCGCCGTACGTCTCGACCCCGCCCCCGGTCGGCTCGCCCGACGATGATCGCCCGCGTATCGCGGTCGATCTCGGCGGCGAAGTTCGCGGCTGCCGAGAACGTCGCGCGCCCGACGAGCAGGTAGAGCTTGCCCGCGCCGGTTCACCTGCTTCGAGCGAGAGAGGTCGACGAGCGGGCCGTACGTCGTGTTGTCGCCGCCCGCCGTTCAGGCGGACGTCGACGATGACGCGACGAGTTCGCGGTCGCGCGCGCGAGCCGCTCGATCCTTCGCAGCGACGGCGGGCGCGGGCGCGACCACGGCGTTGTAGCCGACGTAGACGGCGCGTCCTCCGGCGAGGGTTCGCACCCACAGCTCCTTCCCGCTGTTGGCGAGGTAGAGCGGACGCGCTGCGCTCGGGAGAACCGACGGGTAGTGGCCGTGCAGCGGGTCGGCGAACTCGCCCGCGTACTGCGGCGCCGGGATCGGCGTCAACGTGACGTCCACGGAGCCCCTCGCAGGCACGCTCGAGCGTGAACCGGCCGGCCCCGCGTCGGCCGTGATGCCGAGCCCGTGCAGCACCTCCGCGGTCAGGACGTAGTGCGGAGCCATGCCGCGCATGTTCGAGGCGTTGTCGTGGGGCACCAGGGGTCGACGAGCTCGAACACGCGCTCGACGGGCGTCCCGTCGATCGCCACGAGACGCGCGACCGACGAGCCACTTGTCCTCCGCGTCCACGACGAAGACGCCGTCGGCGAACCGGTACAGCCGAATCGGATAGAGGTGCAGTGGTCGCACGTTGCCAGGGATCGCCGGGGAAGAGTCCCGTGTGGCCGTTGCGCGGACCGAGCGACGCGATGATCCGCAGGACTCCGACGAGCAGCTCGTCGCGGGAGATGCTCGGCGCGCGCGCTGCGAGCTCGTCCACCTCGGCCTCGAATCGCTCCCTCGAGATGCTCCGGAACGGCGCGGGATGGATCTGCTCGATGGAGTCGCCGAGATCCCGAACGTCGCTCGGCGGCCGACGACGGAGCGGAAGGACGAGCCTGCGCCGACGAGACGAGCGCGACCATGGCGAGTGAGCACGAGGAGCAGGCCCGTCGTCCGCATGGGCTGGGATCATCTCCTATCGCTTCTTACATGTCAAGATTGACATATTAGATGTCGCTGCGCTACGCCCTTCTCGGCTCCCTCGCCGACCAACCTCGGACCGGCTACGCGCTGCTCAAGCACTTCGAGCAGTCGCTCGCGTACGCGTGGCCGGCGAGCCACAGCCAGATCTACCCGGAGCTCGCGCGCCTCGTGGACGAGGGCCTCATCGAGCAGACCGGTCCGGCGCGCGCAACTCGAAGACCTACGCCGTCACCGAGGCCGGGCTGCAGGACATCCGCGGCGTGGCTGCTCGAGACGACGCCCGATCGCCGCGTACGCAGCGACGCGGCGCTTGCGGACGTTCTTCCTCTGGCTGCTCGACCCGGCCGAGGCGCCGAGCACAGCTCGAGGACGAGCGCGAGTACTGGCAGGGCGTGCTCGACGAGTTCCGCCGGATCCGAGCAGGAGCCGACCGGCCACAACAAGAAGGCGCGCACGCTTGCGGATCGCGCTCGAGGGCGGGATCCGCGCGGTCGAGGCGCGCCTCGCCTGGCTCGACGACGCGCATCGCCGAGCTCCGCTCCGAGGAGTGGGCGTCGCTCGCCCCGGGCTGAGCGCTCAACGCAGCGCGTCGCACGCGGCGACGGCCCAGGCCTGCACGGAGCGGGCGCGCCGGTAGTACACGTGAATGCCCGACTCGAGCGCGAACCCGAGCGCGCCGTACACCTGCTGCGCGCTCGCGGTCACCTCGCAGCACGCAGTTCCCGCCCAGCGCAGCTCCCGTCCTGGACGCCACCGTCGTTCGCGGTTCGCGGCCCACGCGAGCAGCGTGATCGCGTCCGTCGCGAGGGCGGCGTCGGCGAGACGCGACTGCACGGCCGGAAGCGACGCGAGCGGCGCCCCGAACTGCTCACGGGTCCGGGCGTGCTCGACCGCGAGCTCGAGGGCGCGCGCCGCGAGTCCCGCGAGGTACGCGAGCGTCGCAGCGTTCCACGCACGCCAGCAGGCGGTCGCGGCGACCTGCTCGAGGCCTCCCCGACGCCTCGACGTCGACCGACGACCGTGCCGCTCCCGTCGAGCGTCGGCTCCGGACGGGCCTCCCCTGCCGGCGGCCCGAGCGCGAGGCCGCCGCCGTGCTCCGGCAGAGCGAGCGATCGCGGCGGCTGCGTCCGTGCCGAGCGCGTCCCTCGACCCAGAGCGGCGCCCCGAGCGTCGCCTCGTCGACGAGGCTGACCGGCGCGGCCGCGCGACCGAGCTCGATGCCGCCGGCGACGGCCGCGCCGAGCGAGCTCCGGCCCGGCCCAGAGCTCGCTCCAGCCGGCGTCGGCGAGCCGGCCTGCGAGCTCGTCGTCGCGGTCGTCCTGCCAGGAGCCGAGGTCCGGGCTCGCGCGGCGACTGCCAGCCGCCGAGCGCCGCACGCACCGACTCGCGCGAAGAGCGAAAGCTCGGCTGGGACGTCGAACGTCATCCGAGCTCCTCGAGGACGGCCTCGGTGTGCTCGCCGAGCGACGGCGCGGCCGCAGGCTCGGGGTGCCGCCACCCATGCGGACGAACGGCGCGAGCAGCCTGACGGCGCCGAGCCCTGGCCTGCTCGATCTCTGCCGACGAGCCGCTCAGCCACGACCTGCGCGTCGCCGCCGACCGCCTCCCGGCGCTGCACCGGGCCGCAGGGCACGCCCACCGCCTCGAGCCGCCCGATCCACTCGGCGACCGAGCGCGCGGAGAACGCCTGCGCGATGCGATCCGTGAGCTCTTCCTTCGCGGCGAGCACGGCGGGATCGCCCGGGACGAGATCGGGCGCCTCGACCGTCGCGTCGTCGAGCCCGAACAGCTCGAGGAACGCGTGCCTCTGCGCGATGTTGAGGCAAGCGACGGCGAGGAAGCCGTCCGAAGCCTCGAAGCAGCGGTAGTACGGGTTCATCGCGACGCCGCCGGCGATCTCGTCAGCACGCGCTTCGAGCTGAGCTCGCCCGGCCGCCGAGCGGCTCGTCCTGGCCGCCCTCGCCGGACAGCCAGACGAGATCCTGCAGCTGCACCGCCAGCGCCGCCGCCAGGAGCGAGACGTCGACGAGCTCGCCTTCCCCCGTGCTCGCGTGCGCGAACGAGCGCCGCGAGAACTCCGGTCGCGAGCAGGAAGCCGGCGGTGAGATCCGCCATCGGAATCCCACCGGCCCGTACAGGAACCGCATCGCCGCGAGACGCGTGCGCTGTCAGAAGCCCCGCTCGCGCCTGTGCGACGAGGTCGTATGCCGGCGCGTCCGCAAGCGGCCCGGTCGCGCCGAACGACGTGACCCGGCCGACGACGACCTTCGGATGAGCGGCGTGTACCGCGTCCCATCCGAGCCCGAAGCGCTCGCGCTCGACTCGCGCGGGAAGTTGTGCAGCACGACGTCTGCGGCGGCGAGAAGGCGCTCGCTCGTCGCAAGACCCTCGTCCGTCTTCAGGTCGCGATTACGGACCGCTTCCCGCGGTTCAGCGGGACGAAGTAGCGGCCCATCCCTGGCGCGACCGGCATCACGTAGCGGTAGCCGTCGCCCGCCGGCGGCTCCACCTTGACGACGTCCGCGCCGAGGTCGGCGAGAAGCACGCCGCACAGCGGGCCGGCGACGTACTGCGCGTACTCGACGACGCGCACTCCCTCGAGCGGAAGGCTCACCGCAGTCCCAATCCGCGTCGCGCGATGACCACCTGCAGGATCTCCGCCGACCCTCCCGAGATCGTCGAGCCGACCGAAGCACGGTAGAGCGCGCCGAGGCGCCCCTCGAGCGGAGACGAGAGGTGACCGTCTGCGAGCCCCTCGAGCCCGAGCAGCTCGATTCCCTCCCGAGCGAGTCGCTGTGCCAAGCGCGCTCCGGCGAGCTTGGCCATTGCCGAGGCCGCGCTCGCGGGTTCTCCTCCGATCGAGGAGGTCGGCGGCTCGGAGTGAGAGGAGCCGCGCGGCGGCGAGCTCGCCTCGCAGCTGAGCGACGCGCGGCCACGCACGTTCGAGCCGCTCCGTCTCCTCGAGCCGCTGCTCGAGCACGTCGAGCACCCACGCGAGGCCGCCGAGCTTCTCGGCGGTGATCCGCTCGAAGTCGAGCGTGTGCATGAGGACGTCCCAGCCGCGATCGAGCTCGCCGACGAGGTTCTCCGCGGGAATCTCGACACCGTCCAGGAACACCTCGCACAGGTAGCCGCCACCGAGAACCGGGAAGCGCCGAACCTCGATCCCGGGCGTGTCGATCGGAGCGACGAGCACCGAGATGCCTCGATGTCTCGGCTCGTCGGGGTTCGTTCGGACCGCGAGGTAGATCCAGTCCGCGAGCCATGCGCTCGACGTCCAGATCTTGTGTCCGTCGACGACGAACGCGTCGCCCGCACGCACGGCGCGCGTGCTCAGTGAGGCGAGATCGCTGCCCGCGCCTGGCTCGGAGAACCCCTGACAGAAGGTGAGCTCGCCTCGCGCGATCGGGCCGAGGAGCCGCTTCTTGAGGTCGAGCGGAGGCGAAGCGCTCGAGCGCGCATCCGATCGTCTTGTACGAGAGCAGGTAGAGCGAGAGCGGGAGCCAGTGGTAGCCGAAGACGTCCTCGACGAGCGCGGCGTCGACGTGGGTGAGTCCGCGCCCACCGAGCTCCTCCGGCCAGGTCATCCCGATCCAGCCTGCAGCTCCGAGCGCCTGCGTGATCTCGCGGGAGTCGCCGTCCGAGAGCATCCCCTGCCGCCTCCACTCGGGATCTGCCTCGAGCGTGGGTCGGAGCGACGCAGCGAAGGCGGCCGCCTCCTCGCGCAGCGAGTGCTGTTCGTCGGTGAGCCGGAGGTCCACGCGCGGCGATCGCTACGATGCCGCCTAGGATCGGCGCCCGTGGACCACGTGCGCGCCTGGATCCCGCTTGCCGATGGCACGCGCCTCGCGGTCCGGCTGTGGCTGCCGGAACACCTCCCTGCGGCCACCGTGCTCGAGGCTCTCCCGTATCGCATGGACGACCTCACGTCGTCCTACGTGGGCGAGTACGAGCGCCTCTGCAAGGAAGGTGGCCTCGCGGTCGCCCGCGTCGACCTCCGCGGCACGGGCTCGTCCGAGGCGTGGCGGCCGACGAGTACGCGCCTCAGGAGCAGGCGGACCTCGCGGAGGTGATCGCGTGGCTCGCCGCGCAGGAGTGGAGCAACGGACGCGTCGGCATGTACGGGACGTCGTACTCGGGCTTCAACTCGATCCAGCTCGCGATGGAGCGGCCGCCTGCGTTGGGGGCGATCTGCGCGATCTACGCGACCGACGATCGCTACACGGACGACGTCCACTACACGGGCGGCGTGCTCCGCTGCATCGATCTCGTGGACTACGTCCTCTACATGGCCGCGATGAACGTGCTCCCGCCGGTCCCGGCGGTGTTCGGAGACAGCTGGCGCGACGAGTGGCTGAAGCAGGATCGAGAGCGCCGAGCCGTGGATCCTGCGCTGGCTCGAGGAACAGGTCGACTCGCCCGTACTGGCGCCACGGCTCGCTCCGCCCCGACTACGCGCGCATCGCGTGCCCGACGATGATCGTCGCGGGCTGGGCCGACGGGTACCGCAACAACACCTTCCGGACGTTCGAGGCGCTCGAGTGCCCGAAGCGGCTGCTGGTCGGGCCGTGGAGCCACATGTCCACGGCGACGTCCCTCCCCGGGCCGCACATCGACCTCGTGCCTGAGCTCGTCCGCTGGTTCCGGCGCTGGCTCTGCGACGAGGAGAACGGGGTCGAGGACGAGCCGCCGATCAGCGTGTTCGTCCGACGCTCGACGCGGCCCGAGCCGGACCTGACGGAGCTTCGCGGGAGCTGGCGCTCCGAGCCCGGATGGCCGCTCGCGCGCGGGCGTGGCGCGGGCGCTCACGCCCGAGCCGCCAGCCGGACGCGACGAGATCGCGATCCGCGGCGACGTCGGCGCGAGCGCGTGGATCTCGTGCGCCGGACGGCCTGCCCTGGGGCCAACCGTCCGACCAGCGAGAGGACGACGCGCGCTCGCCTCGTCTACGACTGGGCGCTCGAGGACGAGCTCGAGATCCTCGGGCACCCGGTGCTCGCGGCGACGATCACGTCGTCCGTGCCAGTCGCGTTCCTCTCGGCGAAGCTCTGCGACGTCTTTCCCGACGGGACGTCGGCGCTCGTGTCGCGCGGCATCCTCAACCTCACGCACCGCGACTCGTCCACGAGCCCGGAGCCGCTCGAGCCGGGGAAGCCCACAGACGTGACGGTCGAGCTCGACGCGACCTCCTGGGTCTTCGAGGCAGGCCACCGCGTCCGCCTCTCGCTGGCCGGCGCAGACTGGCCGAACGTGTGGCCGCCGCCTGAGACGGGCACGCTGACGATCGACCGCAGCGCCATCGAGCTCTCGCTGCCGGTCGTCGAGGGGCCGCCGGCGATCGCCGACCCGCCCGCGTTCACGCCCTCGCCCGGCAAGGAGACGCACGGACCGGACCCGACGGGCGAGCAGCCGCCACTCGTCTGGTCGATCGAGCAGGACGTCCTCGGACGCGAGCGTCGGGCGGTCGTCTCGCACGGATCGAGCTACGACGGCGAGGCAGGTGCGCGCATCGACGAGCGCTACGAGGGTTCGGTGGGAGTCTCGGAGACCGATCCCGGCGCAGCCTGGGCGCGAGCGAAGTGCCGGTACGTCATCCGCTGGCCCGAGGCCGACTGCGCGGCCGAGGCAACACTCGACTTCCGCTCGGACACGGACGCGTACCACGTCGTCGTGGAGGTCGTCGCCGAGGAGCTGTCGGGCGACGAGGCGACGGGGAT
>CAVZVL010000014.1:0-47187 GCA_963778725.1 uncultured Gaiellaceae bacterium | reverse complement strand
CGAACGTCTTTGACTCTAAGGCCGGAAATCTCGGATTTCCGGCCTTGGCGGACCAAGGAGTCTTCCGGGCCGTGGCAAAGACTGTGACTCGGTGTCGTCGGTTGCGGCAGTCCCATCCACCCAGGACCTCGTTCTCGGTCGCTACCGACCCATGCGCCCGCTCGGAAGCGGCGGCTCGGGCTCGGTTGGCTCGCGCTCGACGACCGGAACGGGCCTGGACGTCGCGCTGAAGATCATCGCGCGAGAGGGGAAGGCGGCCGCTCGCGCGGAGCGCGAGGCGCTCGCGGCACGACGATTGCGGGCACGACCGCTGCGTGCGCGCGTACGACGTCGGCCATGACGCGAGCCACGTCTCGATCGCCTACGAGTACGTCCCCGGAAGGACGCTGCGAGAGACGATCCGGGCCGGCGCGCTCACCGACCGTGACGCCGTGGAGGTCGCAGCGCAGGTGCTCGACGCGCTCGCACACGCGCACCGCGCGGGAATCGTCCACCGCGACGTGAAACCCGCCAACATTCTCGCTCGAGGACCGCGACGAGCTCTCGATCCGGCTCCTCGACTTCGGCCTCGCCCAGTTCGACGGCGCCGACACGCTGACCGCGGTCGGCGACGTGCCGGGCACACTCGCCTACATCGCACCGGAGCGCCTCTCCGGTGCCGACGCCAGCCCGCAGAGCGACGTGTGGTCGGTCGGCGTGCTCCTCTGGGAAACCCTCACCGACCGCCATCCGTTCTGGGGGATGCCGATCCAGGAGGTCGCCCGTGCGATCGAGGCGGGGGCCCGCCGCTTGCCTCCGAGCGGCGTGGGCTTCCACGACGGCTCGTCGCAGCCGTGGACACCGCGCTCGCGCTCGATCCCGCGACACGACCTACAGCGCCCGACCTGGCCGCCGAGCTACGGAACGCACTCCGCACCGCCCACGCGCGCCCGAAGGGCAAGGAGCGCGCGAAGCAGCGAGACGAGAAGGTGGGCGCACCTGCGCAGCGGCACGCGCGTCGACTCGTCCCGGCTGCGCTCGCAGTCGTCACCACCCTCCTCGCCGCGACCCTGGTGCCGTTCTGGCCACCGGTGCTCGTGGTGGCGCTCGTCGTCGAGCGGCGGCGGCGGCCTGGGTCGACCCGCGTCTGGGGCTCGCCGTTGCCCTCGCGGCGCCGGTGTTCCCGATCGGGAACGTCGCGGCGAGCGCAGCGATCCTCTACGGCGCCTTCGCGCTCGCCTGGATCGTCCTCAGCTGGCGTGACGCCCGCCACGGGCTCCTGTTCGTCGCCGGACCGCTGCTCGCCACAGTCGGGCTGCTGCCGCTGGTTCCGCTCGTCCTGCAGCGGGCACAGGGGACTGCGCGGCGCGCAGCACAGGTGCGCTCGCCGTCCTCTCGGCCGCCCTCCTCGCGGGCTTGCAGGTGAGAGCCTCCCGGTCACGGACCGCCCCGCCGGCAGCCTCGACATCGATCCGTTGACGCCCGTGCCGGGCGCGGCGACCGAGGTCTGGGCGTGGCTCGCCGGCCACCCCGTCACGTTCGCGGCAGCCGCCCTCGTCGCGGCCGCCTCCGCACTCCTGCCGCTGGCGCGTCGATCGACGTTCGGCGTCGGAGCGATCGGCTTCGTCCTCGTCGGCACGTCCGTCCTGGCGGGCGCGACTGTCGCGAGCACGATCGTCGGCGCGTCGGTGTGGGCCGTAGCGGGTATCTCGTCCGTCGTGCTCCGCCGCTCTTCGTAGCGGGCCGCACCGGAGCGATCTCTACCCTCGACGCGGAAAACCTCTGCTCATGGCCGTTCTGCGCAGCATCGAGTCGAAGATCGAGGGCCTGTTCGAGGGGGTCTTCGGTCGCGCCTTCCGAACGCACGTGCAGCCCATCGAGCTGGCGCGCAAGCTCGTGAAGGAGATGGACGATCACCGGAACGTGTCGGTGTCGCGCGTGTACGTGCCGAACGAGTACACGGTCTACCTCTCCCCGGCCGACCGCGCGCAGTTCGACGGCTACGAAGAGGCGCTGATCGGAGAGCTCCAGGAGTACCTCGCGGAGCACGCCCGTCGCGAGCAGTACGCACTGCTCGACGCGCCGCAGGTGAAGGTGACGACGGACGACGACCTCGCAGTCGGAGAGTTCGGCATCGCGACACGCCTCGTCGCGCCCGACGACGACGCCGCTCCGCCGCCTCCTGCTGACATTCCGGTCGCAGAGCCGGCCCAGACGATGATCTACCGCGCGCCGGCGCCGCCAGCCGTCGAGATGCCCGACACGCCTCCACCCGAGCCCGTGCGCGAGGTGGTGACGCTCACAGTCGCGGGGCGCAAACACGAGATCACGAAGCCGAGCATCGTCATCGGCCGCTCGCGCGAGGCGGACATCCGTGTGTCCGACGTCAACGTGTCCCGCCGACACGCGGAGCTTCGACAGGACGGCACCGCCTACTTGATCGTCGACCTCGGCTCGACGAACGGTGTCGAGGTCAACGGCAAGCGAACCGACCGCGCGAAGGTCCGCGACGGCGACCGCATCACGATCGGCTCGACGGAGATCGTGTTCGGCCGCTCGCTTCCGTCGTGAACACGATCGCGATCGTCGCGCTGGAAACCGACGAAACGCTCCTGATCCTCAAGATCGCGTTCCTCGTGCTCCTCTACGGCTTCATCGTCCTCGTCGTTCGCTCGGCGACGAAGGGGATGGATCAGGCGCCCCAGGAGAGCATCGTGCTGGGCGCAGCCGAGGCCGCCGCTCTCCGCGCAGAGCACGGGTTCAAGCCGACGCGGCTCCTCGTCGTCACGAGCCCCGAGCTGGCCGAGGGCGCCACCATCGAGGTCTCGGCGCCAACCGTCGTCGGCCGCGACGCGCAGAGCGGTATCCGCCTCGACCGCGACGAATTCGTGTCGAGCCGGCATGCGCGCATCGAGCCTCGCCCGGAAGGCGCGTGGGTCGACGACCTGGGCTCGACCAACGGGACCTTCGTGAACGGATCCAAGCTCAAGAAGGGGCGGATCGCGAAGGCCGGCGACGTCATCAAGATCGGAGCGACCGAGCTGCAGGTGCAGCCATGAGAATCGGGCGCTCCACCGCCGTGACCGACACCGGGCGCCGAAGGATGCGCAACGAGGACGCGTTCGTCTTCGAGCCTCCGCTCTTCGCGATCGCGGACGGCATGGGCGGCGCGCGCGCAGGCGAGGTCGCGGCGGGCATCGCGGCGACGGCGCTGAAGGAGGGTCGACAGACCGTCACCGACGAGGCGACCCTCGAGGCGGTCATCGAAGAGGCGAACCGCCGCGTCTGGCAGCGCTCGCTGTCGGACCCGGGCACGTCCGGAATGGGCACGACGGTCACGGTCGCGTTCGTGGACGCGACGGAGGACCGCGTCGTCTTCGGGCAAGTCGGCGACTCGCGCGCCTACAGGCTTCGCGGCGACCAGCTCGAGCAGGTGACCACCGACCACTCGCTCGTCGCCGAACTCGTGCGCAGCGGCGTCCTCACCCCCGAGGAGGCAGAACGCCATCCGCAGCGCTCCGCGATCACGCGTGCGGTCGGGACGGAGAGCGCGATCGAGGCCGACGTATTCGCGGTCACGGCCGAGCCAGGGGACCTCTACCTGCTCTGCTCCGACGGCCTGACGGACATGCTCGGAGCGGACGACATCGCCGCGACGATCCTGAGCGCCGAACGCGACCCGGTCGCGGCCGGAGAGCGCTCGTCACCGCTGCGAACGCCCAAGGCGGCGAGGACAACATCACCGTCGTCCTCTTCGAGCTCGTGGAGGGCGACCCCGTGGACGTGCCGGAGCACGAGCCGACGGACAGCGCCGAGCCGGACGCGGTCCCGCTCGAGGAGCCGTCGGCGGTCGCAACCACACCGCACGAGCGTTCGGACGCACGGCGCCGGGCCCGGCGGACGACTCGCCGCGATCGGCTTCATCGCGCTCGTCCTCGTCGTCGGCGTGCTCGTCCTGTACTGGGGCATCAAACGGTGAGCGCTTGCGGCGTCGCGAACTCGCCGGACTGATCGTCGCGGCGCTGCTCGCGGGCATCGCGCTCGCGAGCGTCACCATCGCGCACGATGCGGAGGTCTCTGCCAGCGCGATCACGTGGGGTGCCCTGTTCCTCGCGCTCTACCTCGTCGCGCATGTCGTGGTGCGGAAAACCGCTCCACACGCCGACGGAGCGCTGCTCCCTCTGACCGCGGTCCTCACGGCTTTCGGGATCGTGACCATCTACCGCCTCGACGCACAGGACGGGGGCCGCCAGGCCGTCTGGGTCGCCGTCGGCGTCGCCGCCCTCTGCGGGACGCTGATCGCGCTCCGCCACGACTACCGCGTCCTCGAGTCCTACCGTTACCTCTTCGGCGTCGCCGCAGTTGCGCTCCTCCTCCTGCCCTCCGTGCCGGGCATCGGCGAACGCGTGAACGGCGTACGGCTGTGGGTGAGCGTCGGGCCGCTCCAGTTCCAACCGGGCGAGCTCGCGAAGATCTGCCTGATCCTCTTCCTCGCGGGCTACCTGCGGGAGAAGCGCGAGGTCATCGCGCAGGGCCGGCTGAAGGACTTCGGGCCGCTCCTGGCGATCTGGGGAGCCGCGATGCTCGTGATCGTCCAGACGAACGACCTCGGCAGCGCACTCCTCAACTTCGGGATCTTCCTCGCGATGCTCTACGTGGCGACGAGCCGCGCGCTGTTCGTGGCGGCCGGGCTCGGGCTCTTCGTCGCCGGCGCCACGGTCCTCTACAACGAGATCGCGCACGTCCAGGACCGGGTCACGATCTGGCTGCACCCGTGGACCGACGAGCGCGTCTACTGCGCGTTGAACGGCAAGCTCGAGTACCGGCAGGACTGCGCCTCGTACCAGCTCGTGAAGAGCCTCTACTCGATCGCGAACGGCGGCTTCGGCGGCACGGGGCTTGGTCAGGGCACGTTCACCTCGGTGGATGGCACGCAGCTCATCCCCTATCTCGACACCGACTTCATCTACTCCGCCATCGCTCAGGAGCTCGGCCTCGTCGGTGCTGCGGCGCTGCTCCTCGTCTTCATGCTCTTCGTCGTCCGCGGGATGCGCGTTGCGCTCCAGGCCCAGGACGGCTTCTCGAAGCTCCTCGCCGCGGGCCTCACCTTCGGCTTCGCGCTGCAGACCTTCATCATCGTCGGCGGCGTCCTGCGCGTCGTGCCGCTGACGGGGATCACGCTCCCGTTCGTCTCCTACGGCGGCACGAGCATCGTCGCGAACTTCGTGCTCCTCGCCCTGCTGCTCCTGGTCTCCGACCGGGCGAACAGCACCGCGATGAACGGCCAGATCGTCCGGCTGACGTACGTCGCGCTCGCGCTCGTCGCCGCGCTCGTCGTCATGACGACCTACTGGCAGACGTGGGCTCCGCCGGCCTCGCCGCTCGTCAGGACAACGCGATCCGACGCGTGCACGAGTTCTCGATCGACCGCGGGCTGATCTTCTCGTTCGAGCCCCGGAAGCGCCTGGCGCGGAACCGGGAGCGCGAAGTCGAAGGGAAGACGCTCTACTTCCGCCGCTACCCGTACGGACCGCTTGCGGCACACGTCGTCGGCTATTCGACGGTGGGCCGTTCGCGAACCGGCCTCGAGCGCTCGCTCAACGACTACCTGACGGCCTCGAACCCGAACCTCTCGACCCTCGTCGACAGGACGCTCGACGAGCTGCACGGCCGGCCGGTGCGGGGGAACAACGTCGTCACCACGCTCGATCTCGACGCCCAGGCGGTGGCAAACGAGCAGCTCGGACAGAACTGCGGCGCGGTCGTCGCGCTCGACCCGCGAACCGGGAAGGTCCTGGTCATGGCGTCGTCGCCGGGCTTCGACCCGAATGTCGTCGAGGATCACTTCGGCCGCATCGCGGGCATCACGGCCAACTGCACGCCTGCAGCCCCGCTCGTCAACCGCGCGAGCGCGGGGCTGTACGTCCCCGGCTCGACGTTCAAGGTGATCACCGCCTCCGCGGCGCTCGAGTCGAAGAAGTTCGGACCCGGCTCCGACTTCTACGACCCCGGCTACTGCACGGTCTACGGGAAGCAGGTCTACAACTTCGACACGACGCGGCCCCGAGGTGTTCGGCACGATCAACCTCACCCACGGTCTCATGCACTCGGTCAACTCGGTCTTCTGCAACATCGGGCTGAAACTCGGCGCGAAGGCGATCCTCGACACGGCCAAGCGCTTCGGGTTCTACGAGCGCCCGCCGCTCGAGACGCCCGCGGACGAGCGCCAGCCGAGCGGCCTCTATCGCAACGGGAAGCTCTACTACCCGAAGGTCGACTCCAACGTCGACGCGGGTCGGCATGGCGTTCGGCCAGGAGCGGATGCTCGTGACGCCGCTCCAGATGGCGATGGTCGCGGGAGCGATCGGCTTCGGCGGAAGGCTCATGGAGCCTCAGGTCGTCGACAAGATCGTCGCTCCTGGGGGGCGCGTCGTCGAGGATCAGCAGCCGACGCTCATCCGCCGGGCGGTCAGCAAGCGGACGGCGCACGAGGTCGCGGCGATGATGCGTCTCGTCGTCCGCGAGGGCACCGGAACCGCCGCGCAGATCTCCGGTTACTCGGTCGGCGGCAAGACGGGGACGGGCGGAGACGGGCATCGCGGGCTCGAACACGACGTGGTTCATCGCCTTCGCCGGCAAGACGACGAGAGTCGCCGCCGGAGCTCGCGATCGCGGTCGTCCTCCAGAACCAGAGCGGCATTGGCGGCACCACGGCCGCGCCGATTGCCCGCGCTGTCATGCAGGCAATCCTGCAGCGGACGGAGAATCCCTAACGTAGGCACTCTTTGTTGACGGCATGACGACCCAGGACACCCTCTCCGGCACCCTCTTCGCAGGGCGCTACCGCATCGCGCGCAAGCTCGGCGGCGGCGGCATGGCCGACGTCTACCTCGCGGAGGACCAGGAGCTCGGGCGCCGGGTCGCGATCAAGATGCTGCACGCGCGCTACGCGAACGACGACCAGTTCGTCGAGCGGTTCCGGCGCGAGGCGACGCACGCGGCCGGCCTCTCGCATCCGAACATCGTCTCGATCTTCGACCGCGGCGAGTCCGACGGCTCCTACTTCATCGTCATGGAGTACGTCGAGGGGCGGACGCTCAAGGAGCTCATCCGCTCACGCGGCCTCTGCCCGGTTCCGGTCGCGATCGCCTACACGCGCCAGATCCTCGCCGCGCTGCGCTACGCCCACCGCAACGGCGTCATCCACCGCGACATCAAGCCGCACAACGTCATCGTCGATCAGGAGGGCGTCGTCAAGGTCACGGACTTCGGGATCGCGCGTGCCGGCGCCAGCCAGATGACGGAGGAGGGCGCGATCATCGGCACCGCGCAGTACCTCTCGCCGGAGCAGGCCCGGGGCGCGCCGGTCGACCAGACCTCCGACCTCTACTCGACGGGAATCGTCCTCTTCGAGCTGCTCACCGGCGAGGTCCCGTTCACGGGCGACAGCCCGGTCGAGATCGCGATGAAGCATCTGGCGGAGACCCCGCCGGCCCCGTCGGAGATCCGGCCCGACGTGCCGGACGACCTCGACCTGGTGGTGCTGCGAGCGCTGGCGAAGGAGCCCGCAGATCGCTACCAGTCCGCGGCCGCGATGGACGCCGACCTGGAGACGGTCGCGCGCGGCGGGCGAGTCGCCGCCGAGACGGCGGAGGCAGCGACGATCGTGCTCGCGGGTGGAGGCGCGATCGACGCGACCGCGGCGACCATGATCAGCCGGCGACCGCCGCCGCCGCAGTACGAGCCCCCGAAGCGCGGCCGCCCGCTCTGGCCGTGGCTCGTCGGTGCGGGCGTGGCGCTGGCGCTCCTTCTGCTCGGGTTCTTCCTCTACGACTCGATTCAGCACCAGATCGAGGGCTGCCGAGACGGTCGCCGTCCCCTACGTCGTCGGCATCCAGCAGGCGCACGCGGTGAACCTCATCACGGAGAAGGGCCTCGTCCCGCAGGTCCGCCGCGTGTCGAACTCGGACGTCGAGGAGGGCGTCGTCTTCGCACAGAGCCCGACCGAGGGGACGAAAGTCGACAAGGAGACGGTCGTCCGCATCGACGTCTCCTCGGGCAAGCCCGAGGTTACGATCCCGAGCGTCGTCGGGCAGACGCGAACGACGCCGTCGCGGAGCTCACCCGGGCAGGGCTCGACGCACAGGTGGTCGAGGTGAACTCCGACCGCGACCAGGGCACGGTGACGGCCCAGAATCCCCAGGCCGGCATCGACCGTCGTCGAGGGAACGCAGGTCCGTATCAACGTGTCGAAGGGCCCGAAGCCCGTCACCGTTCCGAACGTCGTCGGCCTGCCGTACGACCAGGCTGCGTCCGAGCTCCAGAGCGCCGGCTTCAACGTCTCACGCATCGACAAGGACTCCGACCAGGCGGCCGGGATCGTCACCGACCAGACGCCGAGTGGCGGCTCGGCCGGCTCGAAGGGATCGACCGTCACGTCTGACGGTGTCGAAGGGGCCGTCCACCTCGGCCGTCCCGGACGTGACCGACGCAGGACTATGCGATCGCGCAGACGACCCTCGACAACGCCGGTTTCCGCACGCGAGATCGTCTTCGAGGACACCGCCGATCCGAGCCGTCGACGGCATCGTCATCTCGCAGGATCCGGTCGGCGGCACCCAGGAGAAGCCGAACACGGTCGTCACGCTGTTCGTCGGGTCGCTTCGTCGAGGCGACGACCACGACGACGACGACCCCGTGAGCTCACGCGTGCGCGTGGCGGTACTCGCCGGCGGCCGCTCGAGCGAGCACGACGATCTCCGTTGCTTCGGCCCGCTCCGTCGCTCGAGGCGCTCGATCCCGAACGCTACGAGACCACCGTCGTCGAGATCGACCGTGGCGGTCGCTGGCAGCTGGCATCCGCCCGCCGCACCGAGCTCCCCGAGGCCAGCGCCGAGACGCTGCCGGTCGTGGCCGGCTCGCGCGCCGGCGGCCGCGCTCGGCCAGGTCGACGTCGTGCTCCCCATCCTGCACGGGCCCTTCGGCGAGGACGGGACGGTGCAGGGGCTGCTCGAGCTCGCCGGTGTCCCCTACGTCGGCGCCGGCGTCGCCGCGTCAGCGCTGTGCATGGACAAGGACCTCTTCAAGGCCGTCCTCCGCGACCGTGGGATCCCCGTCGCGCGCAACGTCACACTGCGCGACGGCGACGCGCCCGAGCACCCCTTCGAGTACCCGGTGTTCGTCAAGCCGGCGCGCCTCGGATCGTCCGTGGGCATCTCCAAGGTGCGACGACGAGGGCGAGCTCGCGGCCGCCGTCGAGCTCGCGCGCCGACACGACGACAAGGTGCTGATCGAGGAGGGCGTTGCCGGGCATCGAGGTCGAGTGCGGCGTCCTCGGCAACCGCGACCCGATCGCGTCGGTCGTCGGCGAGATCGTCGCCCACGCCGACTGGTACGACTACTCGGCGAAGTACGACGAGGGCGGGATGGATCTCGTGATCCCGGCGCGTATCTCGCCGGAGGCCGACGAGCGCGTTCGCGAGCTCGCCGTCGAGTCGTTCGTCGCGACGGAGTGCGAGGGCATGGCACGCATCGACTTCTTCGTCCGCCCGGACGGCGAGGTGATCGTGAACGAGATCAACACGATCCCGGGATTCACCTCGACGAGCGTCTACGCGAAGCTCTTCGAGGCCGCCGGGATCCCGTACGCAGAGCTGCTCGACCGCCTGATCGAGCTCGCGCTCGAGCGCCACGAGCGGCGCTCGCAACCTCCTCTACTAGAAGCCGGCGAGCAGCCGCTCGGTCTGCGATGCGGTGCCACTCGAGGCCGAGCGTCGGCGAAGCGCCTCGTCCGCACGTTCCAGCAGCTCGTCGTCACCGCGCACGATGCCGAGCGCGCGAACGCAAAGGGCTCGAGGATCGAGACCATCCTCGACGTAGGCCGGCGCGTGTCCTCGACCTGAGTCCGATCGCGCAAGCGCCGCCAGCGCATCGAGCCGCGAGGTCATCACCCCGGGCGCCGTACGACGTGCATGCGGAACACGTCCATGTCCAGCCAGCTGCTTCGATCTCGTCCCGATCGCCGCGCACGAGCGCCGAGTCGGACGTCGGGTCGACGCGAGCCCGTCGGCCGGACCAGCCGCGATGCGCGAGTTCCAGCGCTCGTGCCTCGAGCCGCGCGCGCCTCGTCGCCCAGTGACGAGCATGCGCGACCGCGCAGAGAAGGAGATCACGAGGGTTCCGGACACAGGGCGTCGCGAGGTTCGCCCTCGACGGCGTCCACGACGTCGCCCGAGCTCCGGCCGCGAGCGTCTCCCAGTCGCCGAGCGACGTCCGCGATCTCGAGCGCGAGCGAGACCGTGTGGACTCGGTGGTGAGGCGAAAGCCGCGCGCGAGCTTCCCGTGCAGCCCGCTCAAGCGCCTCGCCTCGTCGAAGCGGCCGACCAGCGGCAACGACCGGACGTGTCGCCTCGTACGCCTCGCAGCAGATGGTCGGGGTCGTCGATCTGCGGCGAGGAGCTCGAGCCGCTGCTCGGAAGGTCGCCGCCTCGTCGAGTATCGGCGCTCTCGAACGCGGCCTGGCTGCGCGCACCGAGCGCAAACGAGCGCAGCTCGAGGTCGCCTGAGCGCCTCCGCGAGCGCGCTGGCCTCGTTCAGCATCTCGTCGGCGCGGCCAGACGGCTCGATGTTCACCAGCGCGATCAGCGCCCGCGCGCGAGCCTCGCTGTCCGGCGCGGCGAGCTCGAGCGCCGGTCCGCCCACTCGTCGATGAGCTCCGGTTCAGTCGGATCGCGCCACATCGCCGAGCGGATCGACGACTGGAAAGCGAGCAACGCGAAGACGTCCGCCCGCTCCTCGTCGTCCAGCGGGCCTTCGAGCGCGCGTGAGCATCGCCGACCGCATGCGCTCGCCGTCGAAGCGAAGCGCGTGAGCCTCGCCGATCTCGCGCCAGAGCAGCGCCCGCTCGTGCGGATCGTCGCACAGCTCGACGGCCCGCGTGAAGAGCTCGACCGCCTCGTCCAGCTCGTGGCGTCCGCGCGCGAGCTCGGCCGCGCGCCGAGCCAGTGCACCGCCCGCTCGCGAACACGCACGAGCTCCTTCGGGCTCGCCCTGCCCACACGAGGTCCGCGTCCTCGGGACTCGCTGCCTCCGAGTAGTGGTACGCGAGCAGCGACGCGCGCTCGTCCGCCCGCTCCGCACTCGCCCTCGAGCCACTCGGCGAACGCTGGCATGGAGACGTGCCGCGGCGCGCCTTCGGGATCGAGCCGTACGCGACCTCGCGCGTGAGCGCGTGCTTGATCGCGTACTCGCGGTCGTCGGTCAGCGTCGACCCCGGCGCGCGGCGACGAGAGTCCCGCTCCTCGAGGAGGCCGAAGTCGGGCTCGCCGCCGTCCGAGCAGATGGACGACAGGGCTCGCCCAGAAGACGCGCCCGACGACCGCCGCCGCCTGGAGCGCCGCCTTCTCGTCGCCGGGAGCCGGTCGATCCGCGCCGCGAGCACGGCGTGGACGGTGTCGGGCATCGCGAAGCCGGCGGCACGCTCTCCGAGCGCCCAGCCCCGTCGTCCGCTGGACGAGCACGCCGCTGTCGACGAGCTCGCCGACGAGCTCCTCGACGAAGAACGGGTTGCCCTCGGCGCGCTCGACGACCAGGCTCGCGCAGGTCGTCCGGAAGCTCCGCCGGGAGCATCTCTCGAGCATGCGCGCGACGTCTCCGCGCGGACAGCGGCGTCGAGCCAGAGCACGGTCGCGTTCCGCTTCCCGACGCCCCACCCCGGGCGCTGGTCGAAGAGCTCCGGCCGAGCGGTCGCGAGCACAAGGACCGGCGCCGCACGTCGCGACACGAGCCGCTCGAGGAGGTCGAGCAGGTCGGGCTCGGCCCAGTGGATGTCCTCGACGAGCAGCGACAGCGGGCTGTCGACGGCGAGCTCCTCCACGAACTCGACCGCTGCCGCGTGCAGGCGCTCGCGGGCGTCGAGCGGGTGGAGGTCCGGCGCGACGTCGAGCCCGAGAGCGAGCCCGAGGATCTCGCGACCCTCGAGCGCTCGGCGACTCGTCCTCCTGGCGGATCGCCCTCGCGGATGCCGAAGTGCTCGCGCACGATCTCGCCGAGCGGCCAGTAGGTGATGCCGTCGCCGTACGCGAGGCAGCGGCCCGTCCGACGCGACGGCGCCGGCTCCTCACCCGCGAGAACGCCCCACAGCTCGCTGCACGAGCCGCGACTTCCCGACGCCGGGCTCGCCGACGATCGTGACGAGGTGCGGCTCTTCGCCTGGCGCGACCGCTCGCCGATAGGTCGCCCGAGCAGCTCGAGCTCGCTGTCGCGACCGACGAAGACGCGGCGGAGGCCGCCCACGCCGCGAGGTCGCATCGTCGGAGCGCGCCGCGACGGGCACGCCAGTACGACGCCTCGCCGGCTTCCCCTTCGCCTCGACCGTCCGTGCGGTCGCCGAACTCGAACGCGCCGCGCCGCGGCCGCGACGGTCCGCTCGCCGACGAGCACCTCGCCCGGCTCGGCGGCCTTCTCGAGCCGATCGGCGACGTTCACGGCGTCCCCTGTGACGAACGACCTGCCCTCGCGAGCGCGCCGACGACCACCTCGCCCGGTATTGACCCCGATCCGCAGCTCGAGCTCGTCCTCGAACAGCTCGCGAGCCGCTGCTGCATCGCGAGCGCAGCGTGCAGCGCTCGCTCGGCGTGATCCTCGAGCGCGGCAGGCGCACCGAAGACCGCCATCACCGCATCCCCGGCGAACTTCTCCACCGTCCCGCCCGTTCGCTCGATCTCGTCCGCGCATCGCGTCGTAGAAGCGATCCAGCTGCGCACGGACGCGCTCGGGATCGCGATCGCCGGCGTAGCGCCGTCGAGCCGACCAGGTCGGCGAAGAGAACCGTGACGAGCTTTCGCTCCTCCCCCGCGCTCACAAGGGGAGTGTCGCCGAAGGCGGACGCCGCGCGCTAGCCGAGCACGGCCGCGAGCGCCTCTTCCCAGGCGCGCAGGCCGTCGTCGAGCTCGGCCTCGCGACGTCGTCAGCGGGCAGAGCACGCGGATGCAGTTTCCGTTCACACCCGCCTTGAGGAGCAGCAGGCCGCGCTGCAGCGCCTCGTCGATCGACGGCCTCCGCGAGCTCGGGCGCCGGCTCCTTCGTCGTCGGGATCGCGCACGAGCTCGATCGCGAGCATCGCGCCGAGACCGCGGACGTCTCCGATCTGCGGCCAGCGCGACTGCCACGCGAGCATCCGCGCGCGGATCGCCTCGCCGAGGATCTCGGCGCGCGCGACGAGCTGCTCCTCCGCGAAGACGTCGAGGACGGCGCAGCGCCGCGGCGAGCGCGACCGGATTCCCGATGAAGGTCCCGCCGATCGCGCCCGGCGTGCGGGTCGTCCATGATCTCCGCCCGGCCGATCACGCCCGAGAGCGGCAGACCGCCGGCGATCGACTTCGCGACGATCATCAGGTCCGGCTCGACGTCGAAGTGCTCCATCGCGAACATCCGCGCCGGTCCGGCCGAAGCCCGTCTGCACCTCGTCGGCCACGAGGACGATGCCGTGCCTGTCGCAGATCCCGCGGAGGCCCGTCGACGAACTCGGCGCGGCGCAGGGATGAAGCCGCCTTCGCCCTGCTGGGGCTCGAAGACGATCGCGGCGACGTGATCCGGCGAGACGTGGGTCACGAAGAGCCGCTCGAGCGCCGCGAGCGCCGTCGGCCGCATCCGGCCCGCGATACGCGTTCGGGTACGGCGCGCGGTACACCTCGGGCGCGAACGGCCCGAGGCCCTTCTTGTAGGGATGCGTCTTGGACGTCATCGTCAGCGCGAGCCACGTCCGTCCGTGGAACGCGCCCTCGAACACGATCACGGCCTGGCGCTTCGTGTACAGCCGCGCGAGCTTGACCGCGTTCTCGACCGCCTCAGCGCCCGCGTTGAAGAACGCGCAGCGCGTCTCGCCGCTGATCGGAGCGAGCGCGCCGAGCCGCTCCGCGAGCTCGACGTAACCCTCGTACGGCACGACGGTGAAGTCCGTGTGCAGGAAGCGCTCGGCCTGCTCGACGATCGCGGCGACCACGCGCGGATGGTTGTGCCCGACGTTCGACGACGCCGACGCCGCCGACGAAGTCGACGAACGTGTTGCCGTCGACGTCGGTGATCGTGGCGCCGCGAGCGCGGTCGGCGACGATCGGCTCGTGGACGATCAGCGGACGCGCGACTGCGTGCCGCTCGCGCTCGAGGATCTCGCGGCTGCGCGGACCGGGAATCTCCGTCCGGATCTCGATCACACGCGTCGCCGCCACGCGCGGCAGCCTATCCGTCCGACACGCCGGTGAAGGATCTGTCGCGCGATGGACGACCCGGTACAGCTCTGCAGACGTGGCTCGACGAAGGTCGCGCGGCGGTCCCGCGACCAGGACACGATGACGCTGGCGACCGCGACTCCGGACGGGCGCCCGTCGGCACGCGTCGTCCTCCTGCGCGGGGTCGACGAGCGCGGCATCACGTTCTTCACGAACCGGACGTCGCGGAAGGGCGACGAGCTGCGCCGCAACCCCCGTGCAGCCGCGGTCGTCCACTGGTGGGAGCTCGGCCGGCAGGTGCGAATCGAAGGCTCCGTCGACGAAACGAGCGACGCGGAGTCGCGCGCCTACTGGCAGACGCGGCCGCGAGGAAGCCAGCTCGCAGCGTGGGCGTCACGTCAATCGCTACCGCTGAGCAGTCGGGAAGAGCTCGACGAACGCGTCAGCGAGATGGAGGGGCGCTTCGCCGGCGAGGACGTGCCGCTGCCCCCGTTCTGGGGCGGCTACAGGATCATCCCGACCAGCATCGAGTTCTGGACTCACCGCGAGGACCGCCTGCACGACCGGGTGCGGTATGTGCGCGAGCCCGACGGCTGGAGAGCCGAGCGCCTTGCGCCGTGACGTCTAGGCCGGCGCGAGCGCGCCGTCGGTGTAGACGCACTCGGGATTCCAGAGGAGGAAGCCCTTCGTCCCTGAGACGCGTGCTGCATCGATCTGCGCGCGCACCTCGTCGATCCCGTACGGCACGCTGAAGCTGAAGTCCTGCACCCACGGCACGAGGAGCGTGTCCTGCCCCCGCAGTGCGATCTCGAACTTGCGAAGCGCCCGAGCGACTGTTGCGCCAGGCGTCCTGCTCGGGATCCTGCAGGCCGAGCTCGCCCAAGCCGAACAGCGACGGATACGTCATGGCGTAAATCGTGTCGAGGTACGGCGCCATGCGCTTCGGAAGCTGGCCGATGCCGAGATCACGGGCGCCGGAGAGCCCGAACACCGCGGCCGACACGCG
Organism: uncultured Gaiellaceae bacterium; assembly: GCA_963778725.1. GTDB lineage: Bacteria > Actinomycetota > Thermoleophilia > Gaiellales > Gaiellaceae > GMQP-bins7. Next base: position 31,974 of record CAVZVL010000014.1, on the reverse strand, counting down.
TACGCCGTACTGTCTGAAGCCGGCCGTGGGCGTAGCGCAGGAAGGCCGGGACCGCCTGGCGCTTCGCCAGCGCGGAGGGCTTCCGGAAGACGCCCTGGCCGACGTCGCCGTCCGACGGGAAGCGGACGTAGTCGAACATGATCTCGTCGAATCCGGCACGTGCTGCGGCAACGGCAAGGTCGACGTTGTACTTCCACACGCGCTTGTCGTAGGGATTCGTCCAGCCGAGCCCTGCAGAGTCGCGCCAGACGGAGCCGTCAGATCGACGGACGGCGAGATCCGGTCGCGCGCGGGACAGAACCGGATCCTCGAAGACGACGATTCGCCCGATGAGGTAGATCCCGCGCTCGTGCACGCGTCGCGCGACGTCCCGCGGCGCGTAGTAGTCGCGCGCGGCCCCCGAGGACGTTGCGAGCGGCACGGACGACGGCGCGAACGCAACCTCGCCGTTCTCGTCCTTCACGTCGAGCTCGAGCGCCGTCAGCCCATCGTGCTCGAGATCGAGGTAGTCGTCGAGCTTTCCGGGCAGCGAGACGCACCGCCATCGTCACGTGGACCCCGCGGAGCTCGATCGGCAGCGTTCGCGGCCCGGAGCCGGGCGCGGCCGCGAGGGTCGCAAGATCGGTGACCGGCTGTCTGGCTCTCGGTCGAGCCGACGAAGCGAGCTCCGACGCCGAGAAGGCCGATCGCGAGGAAGAACGCAGCACAGGACCGCACTGCGCCTGCAGACGCTTCCGCCGCCTCGCCGCATCCCGACGCTCGCGAAAGCGCTCGTTCGGGTCGATGGGTGGGAACAGCATCGACACCGCGCCGAGGACCATACCGCAGCCCTCGTAGAATCGCCGCGTGGTCCTCTCCGATCGGACAATCCGCCGGCTCGTCGACGAGGGACGAATCGGCATCGATCCGTACGCGCCGGAGCTCATGCAGCCCTCGAGCCTGGACGTCCGCGTCGACCGCTATTTCCGGGTCTTTCGCAACTCCCGCTATCCGTTCATCGACGTCAAGGCGAGGCAGGAAGACCTCACCGAGCTCGTGGAGGTGGCCGACGACGAGGCCTTCATTCTCCATCCCGGCGAGTTCGTCCTCGGCTCGACCCTGGAGCGCGTCACGTTGCCCGACGACCTCGTCGCGCGCCTCGAGGGGAAGAGCTCGCTCGGCCGACTCGGCCTGCTGATCCACTCCACCGCCGGGATTCATCGATCCGGGCTGGGACGGGCACGTCACGCTCGAGCTCTCGAACGTCGCGAACCTTCCGATCACGATCTATCCGGAGATGAAGATCGGCCAGCTCTCGTTCGTCCAGCTCTCAGAGCCTGCTGAGAAGCCGTACGGATCTGCCGGCATCGGCTCGAAGTACCAGGGCCAGCGCGGGCCGACTCCGAGCCGCTACTGGCAGAACTTCACCGACGGCTGAGGCGCGCTACTCCTCGGGCTCGCAGGCGAGCTCCTCGCCCCCGTCCTCGAGCCGACCCAGCAGGGCCGTAAGCTCGTCGAGATCGCTCTCATCGAGACGCGCGTGAAAGAAAGTCTCGATCTGCGCGAGATGCGTTTGGGCTGCGGACCGCACCTTCTCGAGGCCCTCGTCCGTCAGCACGGCGTACACGACCCGCCGGTCGGTCGAGCAGGACGCACGCTCGACGAATCCACTCCGCTCGAGCCCGTCGAGCAGACGGGTGACTCCCGAGGCCGTGAGCAGAACCTGCTCTGCGAGGTCCACCCGGCGCATGCGCCGATCCGGGCGCGCGCGAGAGGCGGAGCAGCACCTCGTAATCGCTCAGCGTCAAGTCGTGATCAGCCGATAGCTGGGCGCTGAGCTCCCTCGTAGCAGCGGCGTGTGCGCGTAGAAGAGCCACGAACGTACGGGCAGACGCTTGCTCACTCAATACTTGACTCAGTCACTCTTTCTCCCTTATATTGATTGCGTACTCAATAGTAATGGACGCAAAGGAGTTCGCAATGTCCATCATCGCAGAGGCAGCGGCCACACAGATCCCCAGCGGAACCTGGTCGATCGACCCCGTGTGGTCGTCGCTCGAGTTCGAGGTCAAGAAGGTCGGCCTCATCCCGATCAAGGGTCGCGTGCCGGGATTCACCGGGACGATCGAGGGCGGCGACGAGCCGGCCATCGAGGGGACCGTCGACGCGACGTCGATCACGACCTTCGACGAGACGCGGGACGGCCACCTGCAGTCGCCCGACTTCTTCGACACCGCACGCTATCCGGAGGTTCGCTTCGCCTCGACCGAGGTCTCGTTCGACGAAGGCGAGGTTCGCATTCAAGGGAACCTCACGATCAAGGGCACGACGAAGCCGGTCGAGCTCAAGGGCACCCTTCTTGGCTCAGGCCCCGACATGGCTGGGAACGAGCGAGTCGGGGTCGAGCTGGAAGGCAAGCTCGACCGAACCGACTTCGGGCTCGTCTGGAACGCGCCGCTTCCGGCGGGCGGGTTCCTCCTTCCGAACGAGGTCACAGTTCGCGCGACGTTCGCAGCGGTGCAGGTGGCCTGAGATGAAGATCCTGGCCCTCTCCGGCAGCCTCCGGCGCGAGTCGTTCAACACCGCCCTCGCGTACGCGGCGCGCGACCTCGCGCCGGACGGGGTCGAGGTCGAGGTCTACGACGGGCTCGGGCTCATCCCGCACTACGACCAGGACCTCGACCACGAGGACGTCGAGACGCCCGAGTCCGTCGCCGATCTGCGCCGGCGGATCGAGGAGGCCGACGCGTTGCTCGTGATCACGCCCGAGTACAACGGGTCGATCACCGGCGTCCTCAAGAACGCGATCGACTGGGCCTCCGCCCGGCATCGCGGCAGCTGGCTCCGAAACAAGACCGTGGCGGTTGCAGGCGCAACGACGGGTCAGTACGGAGCGATCTGGGCGCAGCAGGACCTGAAGCGCGTCCTCGGGATCGCCGGAGCGCGGGTCGTCGGCGGCGAGCTGCCGGTCTCGACGGCACACGAGAAGTTCGACGCCCACGGACGGCTCGTCGATCGCCTCCTGGCCGATCGACTTCGCCTCCACATCGCGACTCTGGTGAACGAGGCGCAGCCTCTCCAACAGGCCGCATAGAACGCCGAGGGGCCGCACTCGGCGGCCCCTCGAGACGGATACCAGCGCTGGATTAGTAGAGGCGCTTCCGGCCGCGTCTCGTAAGACGTCGGCGGCGCGTGTTGCGAGCCCCCTACGCTGGCTAGGCGATTCCCGGTGGTCCCGGGGACACGCCTCTACCCGCTGGTACCTCCACTGCCCGTACTGTCATCACTCAAGCCGGACCACCTCCTTTCCGCGGTAGCGGCAGCATACGCGCTCTGTGCGGATGGAGGGAGGGTCGAGATCCTCTCGACTGCTGCACGGGCTCATGGCAGAAGTCAGGTAGCGACTCCGAGGACGACCGACAGCTCGAGGCCGCGATCGAGCGGAACCGTGACGCTCGAGAGCGTCGGGTCCGCCTGCCGCGCGGCAGAGTACGCGCCGAGCGTCTCGACGTGCGACAGCACGTTGTCGGCCACGACCAGGCCGCCCGGCTCGAGCAGCGGACGCGCGAGACCGAAGAGCGCCTCGTAGTCGTCCTTCTCCGCGTCCAGGAAGACGAGATCGAACACGTCCTCCGTTGCCTCGAGGATCGCGAGCGCGTCCCCCTCGACGAGCTCCGCCCACTCCTCGAGCCCCGCGGCATCGATGTTCGAGCGCCAGGCGGCGCACTTGGCCGGATCGTTCTCGAGCGACGTCACACGACCGCCGAGCATCCGCGCGCCTGCGGCAAGCCAGATGCTCGAGTAACCGCGCGAGCCGCCGATCTCCAGAACCTCGACGCCGGCCTGGGAGGCCGCGAGCGAGAAGAGAAAGCGGCCCGTCGGCGCTTGCACCTGGCGCGAACGCTGCGATGCGGGAAGCCCGGCCGCGCGCTCGGCAGCATCCTCGGCCTCCAGGCGGGCCAAGACCTCGAACGCCTGCTCATCGAGCATCAGTCCGCCACCTCCACGACGACGACGCCGTCCTCGCGCTCGGAAACCGGGAAGGTCGGCACGGCCTGAAATGCCGGTAGCGACATGGGTATCCCGGACTCGAGATCGAAGCGCGAGCCGTGTCGCGGGCACACGACGACGCACGCCTCTTCGTCCCACTCGCCCTCGCACAGTGGACCGTCGTCGTGCGAGCAGCGGTCCTCGATCGCGAGAAGACGTCCGCCGCAGTTGTAGACGCCGATCGTCAGCGCGCCTGCATGCACGAGGCGCATCTCGCCCGGCGCGAGCGCGCCGACCTCGACCTCCGCCACGCCTATTCCAGGACGAGCTCGTTGGCGGAGGTTCCCCACTCCTCGGGGAGCGGAGTTCCGCGGGCCTTGTGCAGCGCGAGCTTGAGGACGCCGAGGCCGAGGATCGCGCACTTCAACCGGACGGGCGTGAGCGGGATCCCGAGTTCGTCGAGGAGCTCCTCCTTCGGCATTGCCGCCACCTGCTCAGCGGAGCGCCCTTTCACGAGGTCGCTCAGCATCGACGTCGCAGCCTGGCTGATCGCGCAGCCACGCCCGTCGAAGCCGACCTCCTCGATGACGTCGTTCTCCCCCAGGCGCACCGACACCGAGATCTCGTCGCCGCACAGCGGATTCTGACCTTCCGCCTGCGCGTCGGCGGGCTCGAGCAGGCCGTGGTTCCGCGGGTTCTTGTAGTGATCGAGAATGAGCTCCCGATACAGCTGGTCGAATTCGGACACGGGCTAGCCGAGCGACGTCTTTGCCTTGTGGAGGCCGTCGACGAGCCGGTCGACCTCCTCCGGAATCGAGTACAGGTAGAAGCTGGCCCGCACGGTCGCGGCGACTCCGAGCTTCGACATGAGCGGCTGTGTGCAGTGATGTCCCGCGCGCACCGCCACGCCTTCCCAGTCCAGGACCTGCGCGACGTCGTGCGGGTGCACGCCGTCGACGTTCAGGGAGACGATCCCGGCACGATGCTCCAGCGAGGGGCCGTAGGTCGTGATCCAGGGCAGCTCGCCGAGGCGGCCGAGCGCGTACTCGACGAGCTCGTGCTCATGGGCCTCGATCGCGGCGAGCCCGGCGTCGAGCACGTAGTCGACGGCTGCACCGAAGCCCACCGCCTCTCCGATCGCGGGCGTACCGGCCTCGAATTTGTACGGCAGCTCGTTCCAGGTCGTCCGCTCCATCGAGACGGACCTGATCATCTCGCCGCCGAGGTTGAACGGCGGCATCGCCTCGAGGATCTCGCGTCGGCCCCACAGCGCACCGATGCCGCTCGGCCCGCACATCTTGTGCGAGGAGATCGCGAGAAAGTCGCACCCGAGAGCCTGCACGTCGATGGGACGGTGCGGCGCGGCCTGTGCGGCGTCGACGACCATGATCGCGTCACGCTCGTGAGCCCACGCCGCGAGGTCGCGCACGGGGTTCACGGTGCCGAGCGTGTTCGACACGAGATTCGACGCGACGACCTTGACCGTGCCCTCGCGCTCGATCTCCTCCAGCGCGTCGAGCTGGAGCTCTCCCTGCTCGTCGATCGGAATCGCCTTGAAGGCCGCGCCGGTCCGGCCGGCGACGTACTGCCACGGGACGAAGCTGGAGTGGTGCTCGAGGTCCGTGACGACCACGACGTCGCCGGGACCGAGGTTGTCGAGGCCCCATGCGTAGGCGACGAGGTTGAGCGCTTCCGTCGCGCTCCGCGTGAAGACCACCTCGCGCTCGGAAGGCGCGTTGACGAAGCTTGCAACCTTCGACCGTCCCGTCTCGTAGCCCGTGGTCGCCCGCTCGGCGAGTCGGTAGACGCCGCGGTGCACGTTCGCGTACGAGTGCTCGTAGAAGTCGCGCATCGCATCGAGGACCTGCCGTGGCTTCTGCGACGACGCCGCCGAGTCGAGGAACGCGACCGGCTTGCCGTTCACGAGCTCGTCGAAGACCGCGAAATCCGCCCGCAGACGGTGGGCGTCGAGCGTCGCCTCTGTCGTCGTCACAGCCACCGCGCCATCGTACCCCTGCCTCTGCGCAAGCCGCGGAACTCGCAGGCGCGAGTCCCGCGGCGCGCACACTTCCCTAAAGGCGGGCGCTACGCGCCCGCATCGTGATGGTCACACGAAGTCGCGCGCGGGTTACCCGAGGTCGACGCGGCCGTTCGTCGCCGCCCGCCGAGCCGCGCGTCGCACACGCTGCGCCGTGAGGACTGCCGCCTCGAGGATCTCCTGCACCATCTCCATTCGCCGCCGCTCGGACAGCTCACGTAGGAGTTCGAGCTTCTGGCCGGGTGGGAGCTCCACCTTCGCCGCGAGCGCAAAGGAGAGACGCGGCGTCTCGGGGTCGGGAACGTCGACGTCGCTGCCCGTGACCTCCCGAAGGACACCGAATGTGCGCAGCGCCTCCTCGACTGCAGCTCCGTCCGCCGCATCGTCGTCGTCGTCCACCGCGCTCACGGTCCCGGTTGCGTATGAGCTCGCCGTCGGTGACCTCGCCGAGCCTGAACCGCTCACCCCCCTCGATGAGGACGTTCATGCGGCCGTCTTCGAAGCGCGTGAGAACCTCGGTGACGCGTGCTCGTGTCCCCACGTCGCGGATTCCGTCGTCGTCGGCGTACACGAGCCCGAACTCGCTCTCGTGCTCGATGCACTCGCCGATCAGCTCCTTGTAGCGCTCCTCGAAGATGTGCAGCGGGAGCCGCTCGGTCGGCAGAAGGACGAGACCGAGCGGGAACAGTCCGAGCTCGTCCATCCGGCAAGGGTACGTGTCACATGAGCGCTAGCTCAACAGTGGCGTCTCAGGACGTCTTCTCGAGGTCGAGTGCGGCGGAGTTGATGCAGTAGCGAAGACCTGTCGGGGCAGGCCCGTCGTCGAACACGTGCCCGAGGTGCCCGCCGCAGGTCGCGCACATGACCTCGGTGCGGGCCATCCCGTAGCTCGAGTCCGTCTCGGTCACGACGCTGTCGAGCGACGTCGGCTCGAAGAAGCTGGGCCAACCACTGCCCGACTCGAACTTCGTCTCCGACCGGAACAGCTCGGCGCCGCAGGCGGCGCAGCGGTACACACCGGGAGAGTGCTCGTCCCAGTACATGCCCGTGAAGGCCCGCTCGGTGCCCTTGCTGCGGAGGATCTCGTACTGCTCGGGAGTCAGGCGCTCGCGCCACTCCTCGTCGGTGAGCTTCAGCTTCGTCTCCATGGGACGAGCGTAGCGCGGGCCGCTCAGAGAACGACGAGCGAGAGCGCGACGAACTGCGTCGCGGCAGCCGCGATGACGAGCAGGTGGAAGACCTCGTGGAACCCGAATGTCGTCGGGAACGGGTTCGGCCAGGCGCTCGCGTAGGTGAGCGCACCGACGCTGTACAGCGCTCCGCCAACGATCACCAGCACAGCGGCCGCGACGCCGAGTGCGGGGAAGAGCTGCGGAATAAGGATGAGCCCGACCCAGCCGACGCCGAGGTACGCGATGGCCGAGAGCCACCGAGGCGCGTCGATCCAGACGAGGTTCAGAAGAATGCCGAGAGCGGCTCCGGCCCAGACGGTGAGCAGGCCCACCACACGCGCTGTTCCGGTGAAGGCAACGAGCGCGAACGCCGTGTATGAGCCCGCGATGAAGACGAAGATCATCGCGTGGTCGAGCCGCCGAGCGCGCAGCCGAGCCGTCGGGCTCCGCCACGGGTAACGGTGGTAGAGCGCGCTTGCACCGAACATCGCAGCAAGAGCCACGGCGTATACCCACACTGCGAACCGCTCCAGGGATCCGTCGGCAAGAGCGACGAGAACGGTCCCGGCGACGACGGCGGCGACGAATGCGTAGAGATGGAACACGCCTCGAAGGCGCGGCACGGCAGCCTGCGTCATCGGCCGATGATGCCCGATCGGAGCTACGCCTGCGGGATGCGAGCCTCGAGCGCCGCCGCGAGGGCATCGCGCACGGGCTCGATCTCGACGCGGTCGAGCACGTCCTGGAAGAACCCGCGGACAATGAGCCGCTCAGCCTCGGCACGTGTGAGGCCGCGCGTCATGAGGTAGAAGAGCTGCTCGCGGTCGACCTGGCCCAGCGTCGCGCCGTGCGTGCAGCGCACGTCGTTGGCCATGATCTCGAGGCCTGGGATCGAGTCCGCGTGAGCGGTCTTCGAGAGGAGCAGGTTGCGGTTCTCCTGGTACGCGTTCGTCTTCTGGGCGCCCTCCTCGACCCGGATCATCCCGCGCCACACCGCCCTCGCCGTGTCGCGCAGCGCGCCCTTGAACGCGAAGTCCGAGGTGGTCGACGGGGCGATGTGCTCCTGGAACGTGTCGTAGTCGAGGTGCTGGGCGCCGTCGGCGAAGTACGCGCCGGTCACGCGCGAGGTCGCGCCAGGCCCGGCGAGGTCGTTCTGGATGCGGATCTTTCCCTTCCCGGAGCCGAAGCCGCCTGCGACCCAATCGAGCTCGGCGTCTCGCTCGACGCGCGCGTGATGCGACGCGAAGTGCCACGTCGCGCGCGACAGGTTCTGCACCGAGACGTACTCGACCTTCGCGGCCTGCTGGACGACGATCTCCACCGCAGCGTTGGAGTACGCCGAGAGTCCTGGTGTTGCAGACGCGTACTCCTCGATCAAGGTGAACCGGCTCTCGGGCTCGGCGACCACGAGCAGGCGCCAGAACAGCGACCCACCCTCGACGGAGTTCGCGACGCGCACGTACAGCGGCGCGTCGAGGACGACACCGCGCGGGACGTGCACCAGCAGTCCGTTCGTCCACATCGCGGCGTTGTGTGCCGCGAACTTCTCGTCCCAGCCGACGAGCGAGTAGAGAAGGTCGTGGTCCTCGGGGAGCAGCTCGAAGCGGATCCCCTCCGGCGCAGAGACGATTTCGATACCGGCTTCGCCGACGTGTGCGATCCCGGAAGCGTCGAGCTCGAGCATGGTGGGCGGCGCCGCGATCCCGCTCGCGCCGTTCGCGCCCCACGCGTCCGGGTCGAACCCTGCGAGATCGGTGAAGCGCCAATGCTCGTCCTTCGTGGTCGGGAGCGGCAGGGCCGCGTAGCGCTCGAGAAGCTCGGGCCGCGTCATACGTCGAACCGCCTGTGCAGCATGAGTGCATTGCCGTCGGGGTCCTTGAACCAGGCCTGTCGGCACACGCCCGTCTCGATCGTCTCTCCGTCGAAGACGACGCCCTTGGCCTCGAGCTCTGTGCGCGCGGCGTCGACGTCGGCGACACGAAGCGCCAGCCCGGCCGGCGACGGCGCGAACGGCTGACCGATGCTCGAGGGGTCGAAGATGTCGAGCGTGACCTGACCCGCCCGGAACTCCATGTCGCTCTCGCCCTCGGTCTCGAGCTCGAGCCCGAGCACCCCGGAGTAGAAGTGCTTCGCGCGCGCGATGTCCTGGGTGAGGAACGACACGAAATCCACGCGCTCGACGTCCATCACGGCATCGTCCCATCCGAGAACCGCGCATAGCGCCGGTGGGCGAAGATGCGGTTGCCGTCCGGGTCGGTAAAGACGGCGAGGTGACAGACCCCGGAGTCCATCGTCTCCCCGCGAAACTCGACGCCGGCGCCCTCGAGCCTCTGCCGCGTCGCGGCGACCTCGGACACGCGGAGAGCGACGGCGCCCGTGTTCGGCTCGAAGGTCTCGCGCCCGATCTGCTCGTATCCGACGACGGACAGGGTCAGGTTGCCCGTCTCGAACTCCGGCCAATCCTCGTGCGCGTTGGGCTGACGCGGCAGCCCGAGGGTGTCTCCGTAGAACTCCAGCGCCCGCTCCTTGTCACGGGCCACGATCATGGCGAAGTCGGCGCGCTGGACCTCGGTCGCGGGCGGATCCCAGGCATCGAGGGGCGCATACCGGCGATGGAGCAGGAGGCGGTTCCCATCAGCGTCGGTGAACGGCGCGCCGTGGCAGACGCCCGAGTCGAACGTGTCCATCGCGAACTCGACCCCCGAGCCCTCGAGCTCGCGGCGCGCCTCTGCGACGTCCGGCACGCGCAAGGCGAGGGTACCGCCGTACATGGAGAGCGCCAGCGTGACGTTTCCGGTCTCGTACTCCACCCAGCGCTCGCCCGAGCTGTTCGGATTCCGTGCCAGGCCGAGCGTCTCGCCGTAGAAGTCGTCCGCCCGCGCGAGATCGGTCACGGGCATCGCGACGAAGTCGACGCGCTCGACCTGCATCAGGGCGTGGAGCCGTCCGGGTACGGCGCGTAGCGGCGGTGGAGGAGAACCCGGTTCCCTGACGGATCGTTGACTCCCGCGCCCTTGCAGAGGCCCGAGTCCCACATCTCTCCGACCTCGAGACCGGCGGCCTCGAGCGTCTCCTTCGCGGCGGCAACGTCTCGCACCCTCAGCGCAATCGTCGAGGGAGGTAGCGCGGCGAACTCGTAGTCGTGTGTGTGCGGCGTCATCACCGCCAGCGTGAGGTTGCCCGCCTCGTACTCGACCCAGTCGTCGTCGGGTGAGTTGGGGTTCCGCTTCAGACCGAGCAGCTCGCCGTAGAAGTGGTTGGCTGCCTCGATGTCGGTGACCGGGACGCGGATGTAGTCGACGCGCTCGACGCCGACACCCTCAGCCAACACACTCGAGTCCGCTTGCGGACTCGAGTCAGCCAACAGAGCCTTCCATCTGCAGCTGGATGAGGCGGTTCATCTCGACCGCGTACTCGAGCGGCAGCTCCTTGGTAATCGGCTCGACGAAGCCGGAGACGATCATCGCCGAGGCCTCGGCCTCGGAGAGCCCGCGGCTCATGAGGTAGAAGAGCTGCTCCTCGCCGATCTTGGAGACGGTCGCCTCGTGCCCGAGATCGACGTCCGACTCGTCCACCTGGATGTACGGATACGTGTCCGAGCGCGACTCGTCGTCGAGGATCAGCGCGTCGCAGACGACCTTCGACTTCGAGCCGACCGCGCCCTTCGCGACCTGCAGGAGGCCGCGGTACCCGGCTCGGCCCCCGTCCTTCGAGATCGACTTCGACGTGATGACCGACGACGTGCGCGGCGCGACGTGGACGACCTTGCCGCCCGCGTCCTGGTGCTGTCCCTTCCCACCGAACGCGATCGAGAGCACCTCGCCGTGCGCGCGCTCGCCCATGAGCCAGATCGCCGGGTACTTCATCGTCACCTTCGAGCCGAGGTTGCCGTCGACCCATTCCATCGTGGCGCTCTCGTACGCGACGGCCCGCTTCGTGACGAGGTTGTAGACGTTGTTCGACCAGTTCTGGATCGTCGTGTAGCGGCAGCGCCCGCCGCGCTTGACGACGATCTCGACGACCGCCGAGTGCAGCGAGTCGGACGAGTAGATCGGGGCGGTGCAGCCCTCGACGTAGTGCACGTAGGCGTCCTCGTCGACGATGATCAGCGTACGCTCGAACTGGCCCATGTTCTCCGCGTTGATGCGGAAGTAGGCCTGGAGCGGCATCTCGATCCGGACTCCCGGCGGGACGTAGATGAACGACCCGCCCGACCAGACCGCGGAGTTGAGCGCAGCGAACTTGTTGTCGTTCTGCGGGATGATCGTGCCCATGTACTGCTTGACGATGTCCTCGTGCTCGCGCAGGCCCGAGTCCATGTCGAGGAAGAGCACGCCCTTCGACTCGAGGTCGGCCTGGAGCTTGTGGTACACGACCTCGGACTCGTACTGGGCTCCGACCCCGGCGAGGTACTTCTTCTCCGCCTCGGGGATCCCGAGCTTGTCCCAGGTGTCCTTGATGTCGGCCGGCAGGTCCTCCCACGAGTCGGCCTGCTTCTCCGTGGGGCGGATGTAGTAGTAGATGTTCTCGAAGTCGATGCCCGAGAGGTCGGCGCCCCAGTTCGGCATCGGGCGCGCGAAGAAGTAGTCGAGCGACTTGTGACGGAACTGCCGCATCCAGTCGGGCTCGTTCTTGTGCTCCGAGATCGCCTCGACGACCTCGTGTGAGATCCCTCTCCCCGACTTGAAGAAGTAGTCCTTGGCTTCGTCCGGGTTCGAGAACCCGTACTGGTAGTCCGAGCGGATTCCGCGGACGACGTCGGTCTCGTGTGTGCTGCTCATGGGGCCCTCTTCCGTTGCCGTTCGAACCGAATGCCTCGTAGCCTTCGGCTTCGAGCTTGTGTGCGAGCTCCGGGCCGCCCTCGGCGACGATGCGACCGTCCACGAAGACGTGCACGAAGTCCGGAGTGACGTAGTCGAGGATGCGCTGGTAGTGCGTGATCACGAGCGCGCCGGTCTCCGGCCCGACGAGCTTGTTCACGCCGTTCGCCACGATCTTGAGCGCATCGATGTCGAGGCCCGAGTCGGTCTCGTCGAGCACGGCGATCTTCGGCTTCAGCATCGCCATCTGCAGGATCTCGACGCGCTTCTTCTCACCGCCGGAGAACCCGTCGTTCAAGTACCGGGACGCGAGCTCGCGGGGAACCTTGAGATCCTCCATGGCGGCGAGGAGGTTCGTGCGGAACTCGGGGATCGGCACCGGATCCTCTTCGCCACCGCTCGCGGCCTTGCGGTTCGCGTTGATCGCGCTCCGCAGGAAGCTCGTCACAGTGACGCCCGGGATTGCATGCGGGTACTGGAACGCAAGGAAGAGGCCGCGCTGTGCTCGCTCGTCCGCACCGAGCTCGGTCAGGTCCTCTCCGTCGAAGAGGATCTTGCCCTCGGTCACCTCGTACGCTGGGTGGCCCATGAGGGCGTAGGCGAGCGTCGACTTCCCGGAACCGTTCGGCCCCATGATGGCGTGCTTCTGCCCGAGATCGACCTCGAGGTCGACACCCTTGACGATCTCGGTGCCGTCCTCCAGAGCGACGTGCAGATTCCTGATCTCGAGCTGCGCCATACGAAAAGAGAACCTCCCTGAGCCTTGGAATGGATCCGAATGCAGGCTAGCCGCCCGCCTGCCCCATGGTAGCCGGACCTGTTTGCCGCTCCACCCCGATGCTAAGGTGCGTCCGTGCCTTTCGGCGTCGGATTCCCGGAGCTGATCATCCTTCTGCTCGTGCTCCTGCTCGTGTTCGGAGCAAAGCGGCTTCCCGAGATGGGACGGTCGCTGGGCAAGGGCATGCGGGAGTTCAAGGATGGTGTCTCGGGCATGGAGGCAAGCGTCACGGAGCCTGAGTCGGCGCCGCCCGCTCAGCTCCCGTCGACGACCAGCTCGCCGAGCGCGAGCAAGATCGCACAGGACCTGCAGTCTCTGAGCGACGAGGACAAGCAGGCGGTCGTGGACGCTCTCAAGTCATCCGAGCAGCCGTCTGCTCCGGAGAGCGAGCGGGAGACGGTCTCCTAGCGGAGACTGCGCGTGCTCGGCCGGTGGCTCCCACGCCGCCTCGACCATGGTGAAGAGGCCACGCTCGTCGAGCACCTCGACGAGCTCCGATCCCGGCTGATCATCGCGCTCTTCGCGATCGTCCCCGCCTTCGTGCTGACGTTCGCTTTCCACGAGCGGATCATGGAGTGGCTCACTGGCCCGCTCCCGAACGACAAGAAGCTCGTGACCCTCGGCGTCATGGAGCCGTTCACCGACGTCGGTCAAGGTCAGCCTGATCGCGGCGCTCGCGATCGCGCTCCCGGTCATCCTCTGGCAGGTCTGGGCGTTCCTCGCGCCCGCCGTCGAGCCGCACTTCCAGCGAGTCGTCCTGTGCTTCGTCGCCCTAGCGACGGCCCTCTTCGTGCTCGGCGTCTTGTTCATGTACTACGTCGTGCTCCCGCGGGCGCTCGACTTCCTCACGTCGTACGACGACAACATCTACGACATCCAGATTCGCGCGAGCTACTACTACAGCTTCGCCGCGCTCACGCTGCTCGCCGGCGGGCTCGCGCTTCCTCATGCCGATCTTCGTCCTCGCGCTCGTGCGACTGCGCGTCCTGACGCTCCGACCGGCTGCGAAGCAACCGGCGCATCGCGTACGTCGCTGCTGCTCGTGTTCGCGATCCTCCTGCCCACCGTCGATCCGGTCTCGCTCGCGTTCGAGATCGATCCCGCTCCTCATCCTCTACGAGATGTCGATCTGGCTCGCGGTCCTCATGGAACGGCGCTGGAATCGCGAGCTGGGACGACGAGTTCGCCGAAGCCGGTACTGTGAGAATCGCTCTCGCGCCGACTGGGTGGTCCCCGTCGAGGGGGCGCCGATCGCGCGACGGCGCCGTCGCGATCGGCGACGACGGCGTCGATCGCCGCGGTCGGCCCGCGCGCGGAGCTCGGGCGACGGCGACGCACTACCCGGAGTCGGTCATCCTCCCCGGCTTCGTCAACGCGCACACCCACCTCGAGTACGACGTCTACGCGGGCTTCGGCGACGGCCTCGGCTTCGCGGACTGGATCGGGCTCCACGTCGCAGCGCAAGCAGCGGATCGACCTCGAGGACATGGACGGCGATCGCCCGCCTCGGCGCGCTCGACTGCCTCCGCTCGGGGATCACGACGGTCGGCGACTGCAGCTTCAGCGGAGCCGCAGCGACGGCGTGCGCCGAGCTCGGCCTGCGCGGCGATCGTCTACCTCGAGGTCTTCGGCGAGACCGACGAGCCGATTCGCGGAGCGCTTCGAGCCGATGCGCGAGCGGATCGCCGACGCGCTCTCCGACGACGTCCGCCTCGGGCATCTCGCCGCATGCTCCCTACACCTGCACGATCGAGCTCTACCGCGCGTGCGCCGAGCTCGGGCTCCCGATCGCGACCCATCTCGCGGAGAGCGAGTCGGAGACGCGAGTTCCTGCGCACGGGCAGCGGCGCGTGGCAGTCGTTCGCCGAGATGCTCGTGCCGCCGCTCGGGCACGACCGGCATCCGCGCGCTCGCCGAGGCAGGGCTCCTCGACTCGAACGTGCTCGCGGCGCACTGCGTCAAGGCCGACGAGGAGGAGATCGCGCTTCTCGCCGAGCACGACGTCGCAGTTGCGCACTGCCCGCGCTCGAACGCGATCCTCGGCTGCGGGGTCGCGCCGCTCGACGGCGCTGCGAGAAGCCGGGCATCCGCGTGTGCATCGCGACCGACAGCCCCGCCTCGACTCCGTCGTTCGACATGTTCGACGAGATGCGCGCCGCGATCGTCGGCGCACGGGCGCGCGAGCGACGACCCGACGCGCTTACCGCCGCAGACGCGCTCGAGCTCGCGACGCTCGGCGGTGCGCGAGCGCTCGGGCTCGAAGACTCGACTCGGGTCGCTCGTGCCCGGAAAGCAGGCCGATCTGACCGTTCTCTCGCTCGCCGACACGGCCTTCATCCCATGGGAAGATCCTGTTACGGCAGCGGTTCTCGGAGGCTCGCCTCAGCAGCGTCGTCGCTACTCTCGTGTCCGGCCAACCGCGGTATGAGAAGGGAGGGAAGACATGGCTCGAGCTGATCGCCGCCGCGCGCAGCGCACGAGGCCGGCTGCTGCAACTCGCAGATCCGACGTCGTAATCGAGGACACCATGTTCTTCCCGCGGCTTCGCAGGCATGCGAAGTGGATGTTCCTGTTCCTCGCTCTCGTCTTCGGCGCTCGGCTTCGTCGGCTTCGGCGTCGGCGCCGGCGGCATCGGCTTCGGCGACGTCATCCGCGACGCCGCAGGCGGTGGCGGACAGCCGTCCATCTCGAAGGCCGAGCAGAAGATCCTCGACAACCCGAAGGACGCACAGGCGTTCAGGGACCTCTCGACCGCGCACCAGGCCGCCGGCAAGACGGACGACGCGATCGAGGCGCTGAGAGCTACACGCAGCTTCGCCCGAAGGACACGGACGCGCTCCGCGAGCTCGCCGGCGCTGTACCTCCAGAAGGCGTCCGCCGCGCAGGAGCGCGCGCAGATCTTCCAGTACCGCGCCGGCCTACCTCGCGCCCGGCGGCATCCGCGACACGATCTTCCAGCTCGGCGGAAGCCCGCTCACGCCCGATCCGATCACGAACGCCGTGAGCACGGGCTACGAGACAGAGATCTCGCGGCCGCATCCGAGAGCGCAAGGCAGCCGCGGCGCAGGCGGTCGAGCAGTACCGCAAGATCGCGCAGCTCCACCCGAACGACCCGAGCGTCCAGCTCGAGCTCGCCCAGGCCGCGCAGTCTGCGAACGACATCGACCACGATGATCGCGGCCTTCAAGGCGTTCCTGAAGCTCGCGCCGGACGACCCGACCGCACCGAGCGTCCGCCAGCAGCTGAAGCAGCTGCAGAAGTCCAGCTCAGCGGTAGACGCGACCCGGACGTACCGCCTGCTCGGCGACTCCGCGCGACTCGCTAGAGTCGCGTGCCGTGAGGCCCGTCGTCTACGTCGCGTCGCGTGCGCGGGTGCGCTCGATCGTCGCTCTGGCCGGCTGCGGCACGGGCGGATACATCGAGCGACGGCAGCCAGGGATCCGGGCAAGAAGCTCTTCGTCCAGGCGTGCGGCGGCTGCCACACGCTCGCCGACGCGGGCACGAACGGAACCGTCGGGCCGAACCTCGACGACGCCTTCGCGCAGGCACGCGAGGCCGGGATGACCTCCGACACGTTCACCCAGGTCGTCGCGACGCAGATCCAGTACCCGATCACGAGACCCGTCGACCGGCGCGCCCGGAATGCCCAGGTCGACACGACGCTCCCGTCGTGCGACGACGTCGAGGGCATCGGGCTTCTGCGTCGACGACCAGGATCAGGCGGTCGACGACATCGCGACCTACGTCGGCTCGGTTGCCGGGACCGGGCGTCACGGCCGAGAAGCCGACCGACGGGAAGTCGATCTTCACGGCGAACTGCGGCTCGTGCCACACCCTGGCCGACGCCGGGACCTCGGGCAACGTCGGGCCGAATCTCGACGACGCCAAGCCGACCGAAGGAGCTGGTCATCGATCGCGTGACGAACGGCAGTGGCGCGATGCCGTCGTTCAAGGACTCGCTCGACGCCGCAGCAGATCCAGGCCGTCGCGGACTACGTCTCGTCCGCCGCCGGCAAGTAGCGCCGGCTACGCGTCAGCCGTCGGCGTCGAGATCGACGACGACGTGCGTGACGGGCACGTCGTAGCGCGCGCGTACCGACTCGACGACGCCGCGCTCGAGCCAGTTCGATCTTCCCGGCGGGTGGGTCGAGATGCACGATCTCGTTCGGGCCGAACGTCCTGACCGCGTCGTCGACGGCGACGAGCGGGTCGCCGTCGCCGACCTCGCCGCGGGCCTCGATGCCCACCGATGCGAGCCGCGCCAGCGTCGCGTCGAGGCGCTGCTGCGCCGCCTCGCGCGCCGGGTCCTCGTCCGACGTGCACGTCTTGAGACGCGAGTTGAGAGCCGGACACACGACGAGGAACTCGCGTCTGCTGGGTCAGCGCGAGCGTGCTGATCGCGCTCAGGAGCTCCTCGCCTCCGACCGTCTCGTTCGCGACGACGAGCACGCGCCGCTCGTCCGGCCTGCCGAGCGTGCTCGACGTGCTCCCGCTCGCGGCGCAGGACCGCGCTGGCGGAGGTACACGGCGACGGCCGCGGCCGAGAGCCCGAGGAACGACGACGAACCCGAGCAATGCGTCGAGATCCACGACGCGACCACGATGAGCGCGAACGCGCCGATCGTGATCAGCAGGAAGCGGAAGGCCGCTTCCTCGCTCCGAAACGGGCTCTCCATTCGATGCCCGCTCGTCAGAGAAGGTAGACCGTCGTGTACACGACGATCCACATGACGTCGACGAAGTGCCAGTAGATCCCGGGAAGCTCGACGCCGTGGTGGTGCTCCGGCGAGTAGTGGCCCGCGGAAGCCGCGGATGGTCACCATGAGCAGGAGGCTCAGCCCGACGGCGACGTGCGCGCCGTGGAGACCGGTCAGGCCGAAGAAGACCGACGCGAACGCCCCGTCGCCGGTGTTGAAGCCGACGTTGAGGTACTCGATGACCTGCGTGCACAGGAACGCGAGCCCCATGAGGAACGTCAGGACCATCCCCGCCGAGGAACGCCGCTCGCTGCCCGCGCTTGATCGACTGGAGCGCCCAGTGCATCGTGAAGCTCGAGGTCACGAGGATGCACGTGTTGACCCCGGCGACGAACACCGGGAACTCGTACGGGCGTGAGGCGGCCACTGCGGCGGGACGCGCTCGGGATTGACGACGCGGATGAAGAAGTAGGCCGCGAAGAACGAGCCGAACAGCATGATCTCCGAGCCGATGAACAGCAGCATCCCGAGCGTCCGCGCGTCGACGCGCGAGCTCTGATTCGCGGCGGGCGGGCCGTGGTGCTCGTCGTGGCCGCGTGGAGCGGCTCGGCGTGCGCGCTCATGCGCCCGCCTCCGACGAGGTCCTCGACGACGACGTGCTGGACCGGCAGGCCGGTCTGCGCGCGCAGGCTGCCGACGAGATCACGCCGGAGCCAGCCCGACCGCTCGCCCGGGAACGTCGACACGATGATCTCGTCCGTGCGCTCGTCCTCGACCGCCTCCATCGCCGCGACGAACGGGTCGGGGTGCGCGATCTGCCCGTGGACGTCGAGCCCCTCGGAGCGAAGCATGGAGAGCGCGGCGCGAAGCCGGCGCTCCGCCTCCGGATGCTCGCCGCGAGACGGGTCGCTCTGGGGGCAGACGATGAGGAAGCTCGCCGGCCCCTCCTCCGCGCGCGGCGCGGATCCGGTCGAGCAGCGGCTCGCCGAGCACGGTCTCGTTCGCGACGACGAGGACGTTGGCGCCGGCGCGCCCGCTGACGTCGGAGACGACGTGCTCGACCGGGCGGTCGCCTGCGGCCCTGCGGATCTCGTCGAGCGAGGTTCCTGCGAAGCCACCCGGACTTCGTCTCCGGGATGCGTGCAGACGACGATCTCGTCGATCTCCTCCGAGGCGAGCACATCCTTCACGGCCGCGAGCGGCTCGTCGTCGAACACGCCGCCGTGCGCCGGGATGCCCGCGAGTCGGAGGCACGCCAGAACGCGGTCGAGCCGGCGCGCCGCCGCCGCCCGGCGCGAGTCGCGATAGACGACGTAGCCCTCGCGCGGCTGGGTCACGGGGGCGACGACGGCGACCCGGACCGGCCCGTGCTCGGCGCGCCGGCGAAGCGTGTCGACGAGCTCGTCGCCGACGAGCGTCTCGTTCGCGACGACGAGGACGGAGATCGCCCGACTCATGCGTGCACCTCCTGCGCCTCCTGCGCCTCCTTCGCCGGGCTGAGGATCGCGTGCCGCGCGCCGGGCACGCCGTACTCGTACGGCCCGCCGACGACCTGCGGGATCTCGTCGAAGTTGAAGATCGGCGGCGGCGACGAGACCTGCCACTCGAGCGTGCGCGCGTGCCACGGGTTCGCCTCGGCGACGGGGCCGCGCGACCCAGCTCGTGATCATGTTGTAGACGAACACCACGAACGAGGCGCCGAGCACGAAGGACGCGATGGAGATGAAGAGGTTGAGGTCTCCGAACGCCGCGTCGTAGTCGGAGACGCGCCGCGGCATCCCGCGCAGGCCGATGTAGTGCATCGGGAAGAACGTCGCGTTGAAGCTGACGAACGTCAGCCAGAAGTGCCACTTGCCGAGCCGCTCGTCGTACATGCGGCCGGTCATCTTCGGGAACCAGTAGTAGACGCCCGCGTAGATCGTGAACACCGAGCCGCCGAAGAGCACGTAGTGGATGTGCGCGACGATGAAGTAGGTGTCCGACGCGGCGATGTCGATCGGCACGGACCCGAGGTAGATGCCCGAGAGACCGCCGATCACGAACATCGTCACGAAGCCGAGCGCGAACAGCATGGGCGTCGTCAGATGGATGCGCCCACGCCACAGGGTCGCGATCCAGGAGAACACCTTGATCCCCGTCGGGATCGCGATGAGCAGCGTCGTGATCATCATCGGGACGCGCAGCCAGTCGGCCATGCCCGCGACGAACATGTGGTGCGCCCAGACCGAGAACCCGAGCACGAGGATCCCGAGTGAGCGAGAGCGCCATCAGTCGGTAGCCGAAGATCGGCTTCCGCGACATCGACGAGATCACCTCGGAGACGATCCCGAAGCCGGGCAGCATCATGATGTAGACGGCCGGGTGGCTGTAGAACCAGAAGATGTGCTGGTAGCCGAGCACGTAGCCGCCGCCCTCGGGCGATGAAGAAGCTCGTGTGCATGATCCGGTCGAACATCACGAAGAACTGCGAGCCGGCGATGAACGGCGTCGCGAGGACGACGAGCAGTGACGTCGTGAAGTTCGCCCACACGAGGAGCGGCATGCGCCAGAAGGTCATCCCCGGCGCGCGCATCGTGATGATCGTCACGAGGAAGTTGAGGGCGGTCATGATGCTCGACGCCCCCGCCCACTGGACGCCCATGTTGAAGAACGTCTGGCCGAGCGGCTGCCCCTCCGACAGCGGCGCGTAGCCCGTCCAGCCCGGCGGCGAAGGCGCCGCCCGGAGCGAGGAAGCTCGCGACGAACATGATCCCGGCGATCGGCAGCAGCCAGAACGACAGCGCGTTCAGGCGCGGGAACGCCATGTCCGGCGCGCCGAGCATGAGCGGCACGGCGAAGTTCGCGAGCCCGGCGAACGCGGGGATGATGAAGAGGAAGATCATCAGCGTCGCGTGCACGGAGACGAGGCCGTTGAACGTCTGCGAGTCGACGAACTGGAGGCCCGGCTGCGCGAGCTCGGCGCGGAAGAACATCGCCATCAGGCCGCCGATCATGAAGAACACGAACGTCGTGACCAGGTACTGGATCCCGATCACCTTGTGGTCGGTGTTGACCCGGAAGTAGTCCTTCCAGCGTGCGCGCGCCGTGGCCCGAGTGGTCCTCCGCCAGCGTCGGGCGTCCGGAGATGTAGTAGAGCCAGTAGTCGAACGCCCCGATGCCCGCGAGGAAGAAGATCGGGGCGACGACCATGCCGCCGACGACGAGGACGACCTGCGTGTTCCACACCGGATCCCAGCCCCACCACGCGCCGCAGCACGACAGACGAGCGCCGTGCCGAGGCCGAAGCCGAGGGCGGCCATCCAGGCGCCGCGTACGAGGCCCGGGCCCGAAGAACATGCGCCAGGTCGAGCCGCGCGGCGGCTCGAAGTGCGTCGGGTACTGCTGCGTCCGGCTCGGGATGCGTCGCCGTCACGCCCGCTGCTCCTCGATCCACTTGTCGAACTCGGCCTGCGTCACGACCCGTGCCTTCGCGCGCATCGTCGCGTGCCCGAGCCCGCACAGCTCGGTGCACACGACCGCGAACTCACCCGTGCGCGTCGGAGTGACGAGGATCGTCGTCTCGATGCCGGGGACGGCGTCCATCTTCTGGCCGAACTTCGGCACCCAGAACGAGTGGATGACGTCGACCGCACTCCATCGTGAACTTCGCCTCGCCGCCCAACGGGCAGGACGAGCTCGCCCGGTCTGTGAAGTCACCCGTAGTCGCGGGTACTCGAACTTCCAGGCGAACTGCTGCCCGATGACCTTCACCTGCGAGCGGGTTCGAGCGCTCGCCTGCCGTTCTCCGAGAGGACGAACGGCGCTCACGATGCCGAGCGACGATCACGAGGATCGCAGGCACCGCCGTCCAGACGATCTCGAGGCCGGTGTTGCCGTGGATCGGCGGACCGTCCGCGTCGTCGTCGGCGGGCACCCGCCACTTCCACACCGAGTAGACGACGACGGCCCCGACGAGCGAGAAGATGACGATCGACATGACCGTCGCGAACCAGTAGATGTCCTGGATCCGGTCGAACTCCTCGCTCGCGGACGTCGGAAGCCACTGGAAGAGGACCGCCACGAGCGTCGACGCGCAATGCCGATGACGACGCCGATCGCGACGAGCTGCGCGATCCCCTTGCGCACCGGGGTCGAGCCTACTCCAAGAGCTGGCTATCGTGAGCGCCGAACCTGCCGCCTGCCTCGCCCTCTTCTCGTGCCCCGAATTGCAAAGCTCGCAGCCCTTCTCGCCCTTGCTGCGGCAGGCGCCGTCGCTGCTCGTCGCCGCGGTCGACAACGGGTCTCGGCGCGGCTGCGACGACGTCGTCCTCGAAGGCGCGCGGAAGGAACCAGTCGTTCTCGCGTTCGCCGGCGACGTCCACTTCGAGGGCAACGCTCGGCGCAGAGCTCGCAGTCGAATCCGGCGCTCGTCATGGCCTCGATCGCCCCCGTGCTCCGTCGCGCCGACCTCGCGGTCGTGAACCTCGAGACCGCCGTGACGAACGGTGGCACGCCGGCCTCGAAGGAGTTCGTCTTCCGCGCACCGCCGAGCAGCCTTCGCGGCCCTCCGTGACGGCGGCGTCGACGTCGCGTCGATGGCGAACAACCACGGGATGGACTACGGCGAGTCCGGGCTCCGCGACTCGCTCGCAGCGCGCGAAGCGCTATCGGCTTGCCGGTCATCGGGATCGGCCTGAACGCGAAGCAGGCATACCGTCCGTTCCGCAGGACGATCAACGGCCAGCGAATCGCCGTCATCGGCGCCACTCAGGTACTGGACGACGAGCTCATCTCGGCCTGGACCGCCGGGCCGCGACAAGCCGGGGCTCGCCTCCGCCAAGGACGTTCCCCGCCTCGTACAGGAGGTGCGAGCGGCTCGGCACACCTCGGACACCGTCGTCGTCTTCCTGCACTGGGGCGTCGAGCTCGCCGAGTGCCCGTCGGAGGACCAGCGCACGCTCGCGAGGCAGCTCGTCGCCGCCGGGGCCGACGTCGTCGTCGGAGGCCACGCGCACCGGGTTCAGGGAGCCGGCCGCTTGGGGCAAGCACTCGTGGACTACGGGCTCGGGAACTTCGTTTGGTACGGGACCAGCGAGCTCTCCACGGAGACCGGGGTCCTGCTCGTGACGGTGGACGGTCGCCGCGTCGTCGGGTACCGCTGGGAGCCGGCGCACATCGTCGACGGCACCCCACGGCCAGTCGCCGGAGCCGAGCGTCGCGCAGAGATCTCGTCCTGGAAGCGGCTCCGGAGCTGCACGGGTCTGAAGCCGTAGGACCGGGGCTACACTTGTCCGCCGCGGGCCGTTAGCTCAGTTGGTAGAGCAGGGGACTCTTAATCCCAAGGTCGAAGGTTCGAATCCTTCACGGCCCATCACAGAAACGCCTGCAAACACGTGTATTGCACTTCGCGCCCAACG
This sequence comes from uncultured Gaiellaceae bacterium, assembly GCA_963778725.1. Taxonomy (GTDB): domain Bacteria; phylum Actinomycetota; class Thermoleophilia; order Gaiellales; family Gaiellaceae; genus GMQP-bins7. The sequence goes on along the minus strand of CAVZVL010000014.1, from coordinate 9,104 downwards.
CGTGTTGCGCGAGTGGGGCAACAACGGGGCAACAAGCTCTTCGAATCGGCTCACGAGTACGACACGACGGGCTACGCACGACCGACCAGCCGGTGAGGTTCGGGCACAAGAGGGGCACCAGCCGAACGAGGGGCTACCGGCTCGCTCGAGCTCGGGTCCGGTGCGACAAACGATGATTCCACAGCAGCTGAGCGCCGAACAGAATGAGTGGCACGAGCAGAACGAGCAGAGCAGCGGTCGCGACATCTGCAGGCCATTCGAGCGCTGACAATCGCCAATCGCGATCAGTGAACGTCTCGATCAGTGCTGCAGCCACAACGAAAGCAGCAACGCCCCCGAGCGCGGCGAGCACGGACCGTGTTCGGGGCACGCGGGGCCTACGACCCAGCCGAGCCCTCCGTTGGGCCAGCCGACGAGACCTCTCTCCTTCGGCCCCCGTCCTTGGATGTTCGTCGGAGCCGCGGCGTGGACGTGCCGCCTCACTGGCGGGGTCAAGGGCGAAGAGCTCTGCTCGCCTGATGCCAGCACTCGCACGCCAACGTCGAGGACAGTCTCCTATGCGTGGACGACCGGCCACGACGCGCGAGCAGTATCGGCGCTCTGACGTCGAGGGTCCAGACCTCGATGTCCACGGGGAGACGGCTGGCCAAGTGAGGATCGGCGCAGTTCTCGATGGTCGGCGAGACGCCGGCCTCGACTGCCGTCGCGAACGGGATCGGCGCTCGCTGCGTCGGAACTCGCCGCGTCTCTCGTCCTCTCTCCGCGTGAAACAACGATCGTCACGTCTCAAGTCCGTGCGCTGGCATACCCAACGCTCTCGGCAACCTGGCTCGTCGTGCTGGCGGCCCGCCCTTCGTCCGTTGCTCGACGTCCATCCGGCAAACCGATCGACGCCTGTCGTCGCGTGGGACGTGGTTCCGCCCTCCCTCGAAGTCTCACGGCGACACCTGTCACGGACGGCGAGAGGCAACCAGGTGCTGGACACGGCAGCGCGTGTGCCACACTGGATAGGGAGATCGAGCTGGGGGATCGACGATGGGGAAGCGACCCGAGGGCGGCAGGGAGTTCCAGGCGACTGGCGTCGCCGAGCGGCTCGGCGCATACGAGTCGTCGCACGTACCGTCACTCGACCATGACGATTCGGCTGACGAGGAGCTCGTCGAGCGTGCGGCGACGCTGCTCTCGGTGATGCCGCGCAACCAGCTGCGCGGCACGATCGAGCAGCTGCTCTCTCCGGACGACCTCGAGCGCGGCCGCCGAGCCGTCGACGCCTTGATCGACGCGGCGTTCGCGATCGAGGACGAGACCGGTCACCTCCGTCGCGCGGGTTAGCGGGCGCCCTCCAGACCCACTCGTAGGCTTCGGCCCGTGAAGGTCTTCACGGTCGTCGGGAACAGGCCGCAATTCATCAAGTCCGCACCGCTCTCTGCCGCGCTCCGCGACGCAGGCGTCGAGGAGGTCGTGCTGCATACCGGGCAGCACTGGTACCACACCCTGTCGCAGGTCTTCTTCGACCAGCTCGGTCTGGCCGAGCCGCGGTACCGGCTCGATCTGCACACGTCCGATCCCGAAGTCATGCGCCCCGCGATCGCACAGCGCGTTGCGGCGGAGTCGCCGGACCTCGTCCTCGTCTATGGGGATACCAACTCGACCCTCGCGGGCGCGCGAGCGGCGACCAACGCCTCGATCCCGCTCGGGCACGTCGAGGCGGGGCTCCGGAGCGGCGACCTGGAGATGCCGGAGGAGCACAACCGGATCGAGGCTGATCGGCTCGCCTGGCTCCTGTTCTGCCCGGACCACCGATCGCGCCGGACACTCGAGGCCGAAGGCGTGCTGGGTCGCATCTACGTGGTCGGCGACGTGATGGCCGACGCGAGCCGTCTGTTCGCGCCGGTCGCACGGGCCGCCTTTCCCGTCCCGCACCCTCCCGGCTCGTACGTCGTCGTCACGATCCACCGCCAAGCGAACGTCGAGCAGCCGCGACTTGGACGCATCGTCGAAGGCATCAATCGGATCGAGGGCATGGTCGTCTTCCCGGTGCACCCGCGCACGCGGGCGCGTATGGAGGAAGAGGGCCTAGCGCTCGGTTCGCACGTGCGGCTGATCGAGCCGCTCAGCTACCTCGAGCTCGCCTCCCTCGCCTCGCAGGCACGCGTCATCGTCACCGACTCCGGCGGTCTCCAGAAGGAGGCCTACTGGTACGGCGTCCCCTGCGTGACCGTCCGTCCGTCGACGGAGTGGGTCGACACGGTCGCGGTCGGGGCGAACGTGCTCGTGGACGCGGACCCGGACGCGATCGCCACGGCCGTCGCCGGTGCGACGATGCCTGCGGGCAGACCCGTGCTGTACGGCGACGGCCACGCCTCCGAGCGGATCGCGCAGGTGCTCGTCGCTACGATCCCGAGCCGATGACGCGCGACGTCGCCATCGTCGGAGCCGGCTACGTCGGCGTCCCGCTCGCACGCACATTCGCCGACGCCGGAAAGCGGGTGCTGCTCGTCGACGTCGATCCCGCGCGTGTCGCGACCCTCAACGCGGGCGAGAGCTACATCGAGGACGTGCCGGCCGACGTGCTGAAGGCACTCGTGGACGACGGGCTGATCGCCGCGACGACCGACTACGACGAGCTCCGGGACGTCGGCGCGATCCTCGTCGCCCTCCCGACCCCGCTTTCCCGGCAACGCGAGCCCGACCTCCGAATCCTCGTCTCCGCCACTGAGCAGATCGCCACCCGGCTGCGGCCGGGACACCTCGTGGTGCTCGAATCGACGACCTACCCCGGGACGACGCGCGAGCAGGTGCAGCCGATTCTCGAGCGGGGAAGCGGCCTGAAAGCCGGGCAGGACTTCTACCTCGCGTTCTCCCCCGAGCGCGTCGACCCCGGCCGCGAGGACTGGACGACGAGGAACGTGACGAAGGTCGTCGGGGGCGTCGACGAAGCATCAACCGATGCGGCTGCAGCCCTCTACGCCAGCGCGATCGACAGCGTGCACCCCGTCTCGTCGCCCGAAGCGGCTGAGCTCACGAAGCTCCTCGAGAACATCTTTCGCTCGGTCAACATCGCGCTCGTCAACGAGCTCGCGCAGCTGTGCGACCGGATGGGCATCGACGTGTGGGAAGTCATCGAGGCCGCAGCGACGAAGCCGTTCGGGTTCATGTCGTTCCAGCCGGGTCCGGGCCTGGGGGGTCACTGCATCCCGATCGATCCGTTCTACCTCACCTGGAAGGCACGCGAGTTCGGCTTCTACACCGAGTTCATCGAGCTCGCGGGGAAGGTCAACGAGTCGATGCCGTACTTCTGCCGCTCGGTCGTCTCCCAGGCACTCAACCATGCGCGGCAGCGGTCGCTCAGCGGCTCGAAGATCCTCGTCCTCGGCGTCTCGTACAAGCCTGGCATCGCCGACACGCGCGAGTCGCCCGCGGTCAAGCTCATCGCGCTCCTCGAGAACGCCGGCGCGGAGGTCTCCTACCACGACCCGCACGTGCCCTCGTTCGCGGAGAACGGTCTCACGATGAGCTCCTCGCCGCTCGAGCCCGGCGCGTACGACTGCGTGGTCGTGGTCACGGATCACAAGGAGATCGACTACGAGGCGCTGATCGAGGAGTCGCAGCTCGTCGTCGACCTCCGCAACGCAACCGGCGCGAGCGGAAGCCGGTCGGACAAGGTCTGGAAGCTTTGACGGTCCGCATCGGGCAGGCCGGGCTCGGTGAGTGGGGGAAGAACCTTGCGCGCAACTTCGCCGACCTCGCAGAGCTGACGTGGCTCAGCGACCCGGCCGACGGAAAGGCCGCCGAGTTCACCGCGCGCTACCCGCAGGCGCGCTGGGCCGACTCCCTCGACGAGATGCTGGAAGACCCGGAGCTCGACGCTGTCGTGCTTGCGACGCCGGTGCCGACCCATCACGAGCTCGCCAAGCGCGTGCTCGAGGCCGGAAAGCACGTGTTCGTGGAGAAGCCGCCCGCAATGACCTCCGCGGAGATCGCCGAGCTCGTGGCGATCGCGGAGGAACGCGACCTCGTGCTCATGCCCGGCCACCTGCTCCTCTACCACCCTGGGGTACTGAAGCTGAAGGAGCTCGTCGACACGGGTGAGCTCGGCGACGTCCTCTGCGTCTACGGAAATCGCCAGAACCTCGGTCGGATCCGCCCGTACGAGAATGCACTCTGGTCCCTGGGCGTCCACGACCTGTCGGTGATCCTCTACCTCCTGGACGAGGACCCCGTCGAGGCAATCGCCCTCGGCCGCGACTTCCTCCAGCCGGGCGTCGAGGACGTCGTCTTCTGCTACCTCCGTTTCCCGTCGGGCCGGATCGCCCACATGCACCTCTCGTGGCTCGACCCGCACAAGATGCGGAAGATGACCGTCGTGGGCACGGAGAAGATGGCCGTGTTCGACGACATGGAGCTCGACCGCAAGGTCACCGTGTACGAGAAGGCGCCGTGGAAGCCCGTGAACACCTACGGCGAGTGGCAGACGCGCACCGGCGACATCCACATCCCGAAGATCGCGACCGACGAGCCGCTGAAGCTCGAGTGCCGGCACTTCCTTGCGCTCGTGGAGGGCGACGGAGACCGCGGGGAGGTGGCACGCGACGGCGCGCGGGTCGTCCGTGCGTTGGACATGCTGACGAGCTCACTCAATGGCGGCTGACGTTCACCCGAGCGCCGTGGTCTACCCGGGACGGTCCTGGGCGACGGCGTCAGGGTGCTCGAGAACGCCGTCGTCGGGAAGCAGCCTGCGCTCTCGCCGCGCTCGACCGCGAAACGGGAGCCGCTGCCGCCGACCGAGATCGGCGACGGCACACTGATCTCTACCGGCGCGATCGTGTTCGCCGGCACGCGTATCGGAGAGCGCGTCGTGGTCGGAGACCAGTCCTGCGTCCGCGAGCGGGTGACCGTCGGCGACGACGTCGTGCTCGGCCGCGGCACGCTCGTCGAGAACGACACGACGATCGGTGCCATGGCCCGGATCCAGGCGGAGGCGTACATCACCGCGTACTCGACGCTCGAGGAGCACGTGTTCATCGCTCCCTGCGTGGTGACGACCAACGACAACTTCATGGGCCGCACCGAGAAGCGCCACGCGCTGCGGAAGGGGCCGACGATCCGCCGCGGCGCACGCGTCGGCGGCGGCGCCATCCTCTGTCCGGCGGTCGAGATCGGCGAGGAGGCGTTCGTCGGGGCGGGCGCGGTCGTGACGAAGGACGTGCCGCCTCGCGTGATCGTCGTCGGAAACCCCGCGCGCGTGCTTCGCGACGTGCCCGAGGAGGAGTTGCTCAGCCCTTGATGATCGCGAGTCGGTAGCGCGTCGCTCCCGGGCTCGAGATCCGCACCTGAACGTAGTAGGTCCCGGCGAGCCGCGGGCGATACGAGAGGTACTGGCGCGCGCCCGGTCGCGCCGAGGTACGTACGCGGTACCGAAAGTCCGCCACGCGCTCGACAGAGATCGCGGGCGGACGCCAGACCGCGAGGCTCAGGTCGACACTCCGATCCGCACCGGTGAGCCCGACGTACACGGGCTGGTTGCGGTTCAGGTGGATTGCGTACACGTCGTCCTGGTCGTCCCAGAAGTCGACACGTGCACGCAGCCGGAGGTCCGCGCCTGTGACCGGGTACGACCGCGAGCCGAGGTCGTCGTTGGTCTCGTAGAAGTCCCGTGCGGGCGGCGTCGAGAGAGCGGCGATGGCCGCCGGCACATACAGACGGCCCCAGCCCGAGTACGCGTCGCGTCCCACGGCACAGGCGTCGCAGCCGTCGTCAGCGTCGAGGTCGGTCGCAGTCGACTCGAGGATCGTCGTGACCTGCTCGGGTCGAAGCGTCGGATGCAAGCTCAGCAGGACTGCGGCAGCCGCGGTCACCTGCGGCGTCGCGAACGACGTCCCCTGCGCCTCCCGGTACTCCTCGGGTCCGCAGCTCGAGTAGCCCTGCTCGCTGCAGCTCGGGAAGCGAGCGGTCAGGGGGCGCGGGAGGATCGAGAGGATGTCGAGCCCCGGTGCGGCGATGTCGTTGTAGATCGGATCGCGGTTCGAGAAGGCGGGAATCGCTCCGTCGGCCGTCGTCGCACTGACGCCCAGGACGTGCGGCAGTGCCGCCGGATAACTCGCGTACTTCCACGGGCTCGAGGGCGCCTGATCGGAGTTTCCGACTGCCGCCACCACCACGACGCCGTTCGAGATCGCGTACGCGACGGCGTCCGCTTCGAGCCGCGAGTAGGTGTCGCGGTCGGGGTCCAGCGGATCGCGGATCCCTCCGAGGCTCATGTTGATCACCCTCGCGCCGTTGTCGACGGCCCAGCGGATCGCCTTCGCCTCGGCCTCGACGGGAATCGCCCGCGACTTCGTCACGACTTTCGCGACGAGTAGCTGAGCGGACGGGGCAAGTCCCGCAATGCCGATTCCGTTGTTGTACCCGGCGCCGATCAGCCCGGCGACGAAGGTCCCGTGACCGAGCGCGTCGGTGCAGCTGTGCGGCGTGCACGCAGGGCCACCCACGAAGCTCTTGGCGTCGAGAATCCGTCCGGCCAGATCCGGATGAGCCGCGTCCACGCCCGAGTCGATGACGGCCACCGGGATCTGCTCGAACTTCGGAAGGGTGATCCACGGCGTGTAGAAGCCGCTGTACGTGAGGTACCACTGCTTCGGAACGAGCGGGTCGGTGGGCGTGAACGCGAGGTGCCGCGTGACGAGCGGCTCGACGTAGCGAACGCCCGAGATGCCGCGTAGCGAGACTCCCGTGGGGACGTCGACGACGAGCGCGGGGATCGGCTCGAGGGTCTGGGGTCTGTTTCCGGTCCGTCGCTCGACCGCGGTCGCGACCGCGTGCGCATCCGCCCCGTGAGCGAGCCCGACGGCCACCCGGGCTGCGCTCGCGCTCGCCGGCAAGACGAGCCACGCAGCGAGAACCGCAGCGACGAGCGCGAGGCGCTTCATCCCGCCACCTGGACGGAGGAGGAGGTGCCGGCAGCGAGGTCCGAGGTCGCGGCGGTCCGTGCGCGGTACGTGCCGGCGGGCACGGCGTCGAGTTCGATCTTGAACGCGCCGGACAGGTCGACCACGGCCTGGTCGACGAGCGTCCACGTCGATCCTCGCTTCCGCTCGAGCGTCACGACCGTTCCCGGACGCTTCGGTCTCACGGTTCCGGTGAAGACGTCGGGCTCGAGCGCCGTCGGCCGCGCAAGCGTGACGCGCGGAGCAACCAGGACGAGCAGCGCCGGCGAGGCGCCGCCTTCAGCCTCCAGCCGGTACCGCGTCGTCCGAACAGGCTTGACTCCGACCGAGACGGCACCGGTGGCGTCGGGCGTCACCGGGGTGACGCCGGCCCACGATGTCCCGTCGGCGGACGACGCGAGCCGCGGCGTTCCAAGCCCGCGCCCGATTCCGCCGAGCGTCGTGCTCGACCCGAAGACGACGAATCCGCTCGGCGGCCTGTCGAGACGCAACACGCCGATCGTCACCCACGTCGAGCGCAGGCCGAGCGCCGTACGCATGACCGATGCCGGCACCTGCTCCGAGCCGGTCGCCGTCTGGAGCGTGAGCGTGCGGAGCCGGCCAGACGGCGTCGCGACCCCGGTGGCATCGACGACGCGCGCCTCTGCGTCAAGCTTCGCCTGCAGGGTTCGGGCTCCGAGCAGCACCGGGCCCCATCTGTAGTACGGCGAGGCCCTGTCCCAGGGATCGGGCCGGGATACGAGGTACGGAACGCTGAAGCCGAACACGTCGGCGGCACTCGCCGTCCTTCCGCCGGAGCTCGAGTAGTAGTACGTCGTCGCGACCTTCCCACCGTAGAGGACGACCTGTCCGGCAGTATCGGCGACGGCTTTCGTCGTCGATGGTTTCTCGCCTCCGACGCCGAGGTACACCTGGCTCCGCACGTCCGAGTACAGGTCGTAGGGCTTTCCCTTGAGAACGCTGGCGAGCGCGTACGAGCGGGCGGCGACTGCCTGCGCCTTCAATGCCTCCGCCGGCCACGTGAACGGCATCTCGCCCGCGACGACTCCCTGGACGTAGCTCTCGAGCGACAACACGTTGACGACGCGGAGGAAGCCGCCCTGAGGAACGAGCTCGAGCTTGCCGCGGTAGAGGCGTCCGTCGAGCCCGAGCGGTGCCTTCTTGCCCGGACGCAGGACGAGTGGCTGCACGGCGATGACCGGTCCCGCAGGAGACGCGAGCATGAGGTCGGGGCGAATCGTGAGCACCCCTTTCGGCAGGGTGAACGTCTCCCCTGTCGCGTCGACCGCCGTGAAGGGCACCGAAGAGGAGATCGTCACGGCGCGGCGACCCTCTCCGAGCAGCACACGCAGCTCCTTGCGTCCGGCTTTCCCGATCTGCGTCCCGGTGTAGTAGTAGGAGAGAATCTGGTCGTACGTCCGACCGCCGAGCGCCTGGCCGTATGCACCGTACTGGCTCATCCCGACGCCGTGGCCGTACCCTCGTCCCCAGACGACGAAGACGGCTTCGCCGTAGGACGCGGGCGATTGCTGCGCCGACGCCGAGCTCGACGCCGCTGAGAGGAAGGACGAGGATTGCCGGAAGATCGCGCGCACGCTCCAGGGTAACTTCGATCGATTAGCTCTTTGTGTTCTCGGCGGGAGCCGCTCGGCCTTGAGCGAATTCGCCTATTTCCAGGCGGTTTCCTGGACGGGTGCGCGCGCTTTGAGCGGTCCACCAGTCGCGTGGCCGCGTACCAAGCAACGGTCTCGGCGACCCGTCGACGAAGCCGTGCGACGAGGTCCAGCCGAGCTCGGTCGTGATCTTGGACGCATCGAGGAGGTAGCGGCGTCGTTCCCGGTTCGTCCGGGACGATCGTCTTGAGTGACGCCGGCTTGCCAGTGAGCTCGAGCACGCTGTCCGCGATCTCCTCGATCGTCGCCTCGACCGCCGAGCCGACGTTGTACGTCTCCCCGGCGCGTCCGTCCTCCAGACGAGGTCGATCGCCTCGCAGTGGTCGAGCACGTGCGACCATTCGGCTTGTTCTCGTCGACGCGTACATCGGCAGCGGCTCGTCGTCGAGCGCGTTGTCGTGAAGAGGGGGATGACCTGCTCGGGAGCTGGAAGGGGCCGTAGTTGTTCGAGCAGTTCGTGATCGTCACCGGGAGCCCGAAGGTC
>CAVZVL010000013.1:0-136891 GCA_963778725.1 uncultured Gaiellaceae bacterium | reverse complement strand
GAACCCGCGTACCCCGGCGCTGCGCGAGCGCCCGATTCCGCCTAGCGAATGCTGGAACGGCCCTATCGCCGGATATCGGCGAACGTCCGGCACCTGCTGCCAAAGCGCGTAGAACCAGGCTGGCGTGAACATCGTGATCTCGCCGGTCGAGAACCCGAAGGTCGGCAGCGTTGCCACCTTGACGTCGACGGCTTTCGTCGTTCGAGAGGGACTCGCCCGTGGTGACGACCGAACTCCCCCAGGGCACCGATCGCCGGCGTGGCGATCGCGAACGGCGAGATGGTCACGTCGAAGTCGGCCGCGCTCCGGGTTACAAGCGTTCCCGTCGAGATCGAGATCGGGCCCTGTCGCTCGCCCCCGGTGGGACCACAAGCTCTACCTGCGTGTCCGAATCGATGACCGGCACGTTCCAGACTTCCGCGTTTCCGAACTTCGCCCAGCCGTGGGGCGGCATGTTGAGGAAGCCGACTCCGGTCACGATGATCGTGTCCCCGACGTGTCCACTACCAGGACTGAAGCCGGTGATTGCGAGCGGGATCGTGAAGTTCGAACCACTCGTCCCGGTCCCGATTCCGGTTGTCACCGCGATCTTCCCCGTCGTCGCGCCCGGCGGCACTGTCGCCTTCACCTGAGTCGCGCTCACAGGCATCACGTTCGTCGCAGCGACGCCGTTGAACGTCACGCCGGTCGTGCCGGAGAAGTTCCCCGAGCCGTTGATCGTCACGACCGTTGCGGCGACGCCGGTTGTCGGTGTGAAGCTCGAGACGACCGGGCCGAGGATGACCGTCAAGCTCGCGGCACTCGTCGCCGTGCCGGTCGGCCGTCGTGACCGAGACCTTGTTCGTGGTGGCCGTGTCCGGGACCGTGGCGTGGATCGTCGACTCGTCCGGGTCGACCGTGACGGTCGTGGCGACGACGGTTCCGAATTTGACCGTGAGCGGCGTCGTGAAGGTGGCGCCGGTGATGTCGATCACGTCTCCGCGCGGAGCCGAGCCCGGGCTGAAGCCCGTGATCTTGGGCAGGACCTTGAAGGTGCCCGCGCTCGTTCCCGTCGAGACGACGTTCGTGACTGCGATCGTGCCGCTGGCGCCCATGCGGGGACGGTCAGCTTGACCTGTGTTGCCGAGACCGGGGTGATCGTCGTGACCGGCGTTCCCCCGATCGTGGCCGAGCTGATACCCGAGAAGTTCGTCCCGGAGACGGTGACGACCGTTCCCACTGCAGCGGCGGTCGGGCTGAAGCCGCTGATCGCAGGGCCGAGGATGACCGTCAAGCTCGCGGCACTCGTCGCCGTGCCGGCGGCCGTCGTGACCGAGACCTTGTTCGTGGTGGCCGTGTCCGGGACCGTGGCGTGGATCGTCGACTCGTCCGGGTCGACCGTGACGGTCGTGGCGACGACGGTTCCGAATTTGACCGTGAGCGGCGTCGTGAAGGTGGCGCCGGTGATGTCGATCACGTCTCCGCGCGGAGCCGAGCCCGGGCTGAAGCCCGTGATCTTGGGCAGGACCTTGAAGGTGCCCGCGCTCGTTCCCGTCGAGACGACGTTCGTGACTGCGATCGTGCCGCTGTGCGCCCCCGCGGGGACGGTCAGCTTGACCTGTGTTGCCGAGACCGGGGTGATCGTCGTGACCGGCGTTCCCCCGATCGTGGCCGAGCTGATACCCGAGAAGTTCGTCCCGGAGACGGTGACGACCGTTCCCACTGCAGCGGCGGTCGGGCTGAAGCCGCTGATCGCAGGGCCGAGGATGACCGTCAAGCTCGCGGCACTCGTCGCCGTGCCGGTGGCCGTCGTGACCGAGACCTTGTTCGTGGTGGCCGTGTCCGGGACCGTGGCGTGGATCGTCGACTCGTCCGGGTCGACCGTGACGGTCGTGGCGACGACGGTTCCGAATTTGACCGTGAGCGGCGTCGTGAAGGTGGCGCCGGTGATGTCGATCACGTCTCCGCGCGGAGCCGAGCCCGGGCTGAAGCCCGTGATCTTGGGCAGGACCTTGAAGGTGCCCGCGCTCGTTCCCGTCGAGACGACGTTCGTGACTGCGATCGTGCCGCTGTGCGCCCCCGCGGGGACGGTCAGCTTGACCTGTGTTGCCGAGACCGGGGTGATCGTCGTGACCGGCGTTCCCCCGATCGTGGCCGAGCTGATACCCGAGAAGTTCGTCCCGGAGACGGTGACGACCGTTCCCACTGCAGCGGCGGTCGGGCTGAAGCCGCTGATCGCAGGGCCGAGGATGACCGTCAAGCTCGCGGCACTCGTCGCCGTGCCGGTGGCCGTCGTGACCGAGACCTTGTTCGTGGTGGCCGTGTCCGGGACCGTGGCGTGGATCGTCGACTCGTCCGGGTCGACCGTGACGGTCGTGGCGACGACGGTTCCGAATTTGACCGTGAGCGGCGTCGTGAAGGTGGCGCCGGTGATGTCGATCACGTCTCCGCGCGGAGCCGAGCCCGGGCTGAAGCCCGTGATCTTGGGCAGGACCTTGAAGGTGCCCGCGCTCGTTCCCGTCGAGACGACGTTCGTGACTGCGATCGTGCCGCTGTGCGCCCCCGCGGGGACGGTCAGCTTGACCTGTGTTGCCGAGACCGGGGTGATCGTCGTGACCGGCGTTCCCCCGATCGTGGCCGAGCTGATACCCGAGAAGTTCGTCCCGGAGACGGTGACGACCGTGCCCACTGCAGCGGCGGTCGGGCTGAAGCCGCTGATCGCAGGGCCGAGGATGACCGTCAAGCTCGCGGCACTCGTCGCCGTGCCGGCGGCCGTCGTGACCGAGACCTTGTTCGTGGTGGCCGTGTCCGGGACCGTGGCGTGGATCGTCGACTCGTCCGGGTCGACCGTGACGGTCGTGGCGACGACGGTTCCGAATTTGACCGTGAGCGGCGTCGTGAAGGTGGCGCCGGTGATGTCGATCACGTCTCCGCGCGGAGCCGAGCCGGGCTGAAGCCCGTGATCTTGGGCAGGACCTTGAAGGTGCCCGCGCTCGTTCCCGTCGAGACGACGTTCGTGACTGCGATCGTGCCGCTGTGCGCCCCCGCGGGGACGGTCAGCTTGACCTGTGTTGCCGAGACCGGGGTGATCGTCGTGACCGGCGTTCCCCCGATCGTGGCCGAGCTGATACCCGAGAAGTTCGTCCCGGAGACGGTGACGACCGTTCCCACTGCAGCGGCGGTCGGGCTGAAGCCGCTGATCGCAGGGCCGAGGATGACCGTCAAGCTCGCGGCACTCGTCGCCGTGCCGGCGGCCGTCGTGACCGAGACCTTGTTCGTGGTGGCCGTGTCCGGGACCGTGGCGTGGATCGTCGACTCGTCCGGGTCGACCGTGACGGTCGTGGCGACGACGGTTCCGAATTTGACCGTGAGCGGCGTCGTGAAGGTGGCGCCGGTGATGTCGATCACGTCTCCGCGCGGAGCCGAGCCCGGGCTGAAGCCCGTGATCTTGGGCAGGACCTTGAAGGCGGCTGTGCTCGTGCCGGTTCCGTCGGGCGTCGTAACCGCGATCTGACCAGTGTGGGCTCCGGCCGGCACGGTCGCGGTCAACTCCGTTGAGCTGACGAAGGTGAACGGCGCACTCACGTTGCCGAATTTGACTGCAGTCGCGCCCGTGAACAGGGTGCCGGTGATCGTCACGGTCGCGCCGACGGCGGCCGCCGTCGGCGAGAACGACGAAACGGTCGGAGCGACGATCCCTGGTACGCGCAGCTTTCCGGCCCCGTACAGGTTGTCTTTGCCAGCCGCGCCCAGGTCCTGGGCCGCGCCGGTCACCGCGTTCTGCAGCTGCGTGACGGTGTACGACGGGTTCTGGCCGAGGATCAGCGCCGCCACGCCGGCGGTATGCGGTGCGGCGGCAGACGTCCCGAAGAAGCCCGTGGCGCCGTTGCAGTCGACGAACTGCCCGTACGTCGCGCTCGAGACGCCATCCGGCCCGGCAATGTCCGGCTTGACGCGATTGTCGATCGTCGGGCCACGCGAGCTGAACGGTTCGAGTGCACCGTTCTGCCAGCAGATCGCCCCGGCGGCGAGGGTGTTCGGCGAGGCGGCGAGTTCGTTAATGCTTCCCGCCGCGGTCTGGAACTGGAGTCCGAAGCCACCAAGGAGCTCGGCATCGAACCGTGGCTTCGCGGACGCGCCGAATCGGTAGATGTAGAAGTAGAAGAAGTCGTCGGTCGGGAAAGAGCTCGTGAAGCACGCCGCCTCCGTTGGACTCTGACTTCCGCTCTGCTGGTTCTCCGAGTACGCGAGCAGCTCATCCGGCCCGCTCGGGTTGTAGTGCTGGATGTAGAGGTCGAAATCCTGCGTCGAAGTCGGCCACGAGTCCCACTTGAGGTAGATGCAGGCGTCCCCGCCCGTGGGGACGTGGAAGAAGTTCACGTTGTAGCTCGACGAGAAGTTCTCGAAGTCGTCGCCGTCGGAATCGTTGTACACGCCACTCCAGTGGCGCGTCGCGTCATTCCCCGCAGCGTTGATCCAGAGAATCCCGTTCGCACGAGCATCCGCGACAACCTGGTCGATCGTCCCTGAACCGCCCTTGCCGTCGCCGCGGACGGCGTTGAACCACCCGACCGAATGGTTGACGATCCTGATGTTGTGCGCCTCTGCGTAGTCCTCGGCCTGGGCCAGCGTCACCTCGGAATCGATGCAGATCAGCGTCAGTGCAGCGTCGGGCGCCATTTCGTGGACGATCTCGGCGACCGCGGTTCCGTGAACCTCCCCGCTCGAGAAGTTCCCGCTGCAGAAGTCGACCGTCGTCAGTGATGCTGGGAGATCCCCGTTCGCCTGGCTTTGCACATAGCCGCCGAACCCGAGATCGATGACGGCTACCTCGGCGCCGGCGCCCGTCCTGCCGGCCGCGTGCCAGATGTTCGCGTTCGTCGCGCCCACGCCTTCTCCGGCAACCGTTTCGGGAACAGGCTCCAGCGGAGGTCGTACGTACTGGACGGAGTCCTCGCGCGAGATCTTCTTCAACTGGCCCGGCGGGAGCAGGACCTGCTTTAGGTCTCCGTACTTCGCCTCGATGTCGCCTCCGTGCCCCTTGACCGAGGCGTCGGCGGCGGCAGAGTCGTTCGCAACGACGACCGCGCGTACCCGGCCGCCCCTGACCTTTAGACCCGACTTTCTCGCAGCCGCGATCGCCGCTCCCGGCCCCGACCGCTCGTCAGCGTTCGCCACCGCGACCAGCCGCGAGTCGAGCTTGGCGTCCTTCGTGTCCTTGGGGAGCTGAGTCCGCCCGACATCGACATTGGGAGGAGTCGCGGTGAACGCGCCGCCGCTCACGATCAGTGTCGCGATGGCCGCCGTCGAGACGGCGGCGAGCAATGTTCTCGGGTTCATGTCTTCTCTTCGCCCCCCCGCGCGGAATGTCTCAGATTCCAGGACAAATGTCTACGCTCAATCCGTCGACGCGAAGTCTCGACATCGACGCTCAAGATTCGCTCAATTCGAGTTGACCGAGCAGCCCGCCGTGGCCGTCGAGGCTCGAGCGCGACCGGCCGCATGCGACGGCGCTACGACGTCAGCGACGCGCGGCGCGCCAGCGGCCGAAAATGAGGCCGCCGACCGTGAAGCCGAGACCGAACGTCCCGAGCGCAAAGGCACCGATGGCGACGAACCTCCGCCACAGCGAGAGGCGCTGCCAGCGGCCGATCGCCTCCTCTTCCTCCGCCGAGAGCGGCTCGCCACGGCGCTGCTTGCGCGCGGCGCCGCCCGCGCGAAGGCCGAGGTAGATGTCGTCGAACAGCTCCGCCGACTCGTCCGCCACGGCGCGAGTGTACCCCGGCCCCCGGCCGTGCCCGCAACTCCCGCCGGTTGCCCACGGAGCGCGCGGGTAGAGTCCGCGCCCGATGGAGACGGCCCTCGCAGAGCTGAAGGAGCGCCTCGGCGGCCTCACCGACCTGAGGCGAACGGAGGGGCTGCTCCTCTGGGACATGCAGGTGTTCATGCCACCCGGGGGGAGCGCCGACCCGCGCGGCACAGCTCGCGACGATCGAGGAGATCCTCCACGCCCGCATCGTGGACGAGCGCTTCGGCGAGCTCTTCGACGAGCTCGAGCCGCTCGCGGCCGAGTTCCCCGAAGACTCGGACGACGCGTGCCTCATCCGCGTCGCCCGCCGCGACTGGGAGCGCGCTCGGCGCGTGCCGACAGAGCTCGCCGTCGAGTTCGCGAAGGTCTCGGCGGAGTCGTACGACGCATGGGTGAAGGCGCGTGACGAGTCGGACTTCGCCGCCTTCGCACCATGGCTCGAGCGCGTCGTCGAACTCCGGCGGCGGTATATCGAGTGCTACGCGCCGTACGACGACGCCTACGACGTGCTCCTCGAGGACTACGAGCCCGGCATGAAGACCTCCGAGATCCGCGAGATCTTCTCGGTGCTCAGGCCCGAGCTCGCGCGCTCGTCGCCGAGCACGCGACCGACGAGGACGACGCGTTCATGAGCGGCCCGTTCCCGATCGCGACCCAGGACGCCCTCTCGCGCGATCTCTGCGAGGCCTTCGGCGCGACCTGGGACCAGTTCCGGCTCGACACGACGGTGCATCCGTTCGAGATCACGTTCGGGCTCGGAGACATCCGCCTCACCAGCCGCTACGCCGACGACGACCTCCTCTCGCTCTTCACTGCGATGCACGAGTGCGGTCACGGCCTCTACGAGTGGGGCGTGTCGAGGACGCTCGAGCGCACACCGCTCGCGGCGGGAGTCTCCGCGACTCTGCACGAGTCGCAGAGCCGGCTGTGGGAGAACGTGGTCGGTCGTTCGCTTCCGTTCTGGCGCTGGTTCTACCCGCGCGTGCAGGCGGCGTTCCCCGGCCCGCTCGGCGGTGTCTCCCTCGAGGAGTTCCATCGCGCGACGAACCGCGTCCGCCGCTCGTTCATCCGCGTCGATGCCGACGAGACGAGCTACGGGCTGCACGTGATCCTCCGCTTCGAGCTCGAGCAGGAGCTGCTGACCGGCCGGCTCGCGGTCAAGGATCTCCCCGACGCCTGGAACGCGCGGTTCGAGGAGCTCATGGGCATCGCCGTTCCGAACGACGCGGTCGGCGTCCTCCAGGACGCGCACTGGTCCGGCGGCGGCTTCGGCTACTTCCCCACCTATCTCCTCGGCACGGTGCTCTCGGTGCAGATCTGGGAGAAGGCGCGGGAGGCGATCCCCGACGTGGACGAGCAGATCGAGCGCGGCGACTTCGCCGAGCTGCACGAGTGGCTGCGGGCAACGATCTACTCGCTCGGCCGAAAGCTCACGCCGGCGGAGACGATCCGAGCGAGCGGTCGGCGGACCGCTCTCGCCGCAGCCGTACCTCGCCTACCTGCGCGAGAAGGCGACCGCGCGGTAACGGCCGCTACGCGGCGCGACCGAAGCGCTGCTCGGCGCGAGCCCGGGCGCGGGCTGCCTCGACCTCGCGATCGCGCGGCGGCGCCGTGGTCACGAGCTGCGCGAGAAGTCGGTTGGTCGCGGCAGCGACCTCGGCGACGGCCTGCGCGAAGGCCGCCTCGTTCGCCTTCGACGGCTTCGCCGAGCCGCTGACCTTGCGCACGTACTGGAGCGCGGCGGCGTTCACCTCGTCCTCGGTCGCCGGTGGCTCGAAGTTGTGGAGCGTCTTGATGTTTCGGCACATGCGCTCGGAGCGCTAGCGACGTCGCCAGCGCCGCGCTCGCCGAGTCGAGCCGGTAGATCCGCCAGCCCTTCGCCAGTTCCGAGCCGGTGGGCGGTAGAAGCGACGGTGGGTGGAAGTCCTCTCGCGGGCCCACGACGAGCCAGTCCGCGCCGGGAGGGATCGCGCCGCCCGCCGGGCACGAAGACCACGTGCTGGCCGAGGCCCGCGTTCCATGCCGGGTACACGTACGTGTCGCGCACGACGGCCAGCGCGAGGGTCGAGCCCCGAGCGGCACCTGCTCCTGCAGGAAACGAAATGCCTCCGGATCCGCGCTCCAGTGGCCGCTCTCGCCCTGCACGAGCCACCGGTCCGCGTGATCCGGGTCCCGATTCCCGGCAAGCAGCGCGACTCCCGCCGGCCGTGGCACGAAGTAGCCGACGAGGACGAGGAGCGTGACGGTCGACAAGGCCGACGGCGGCCCAGGCCAGCGCCCGAACGCGCAGGGCGATCCCGAAGGTCGACGCGGCGAGCGCCACCACGAACGCGAAGAAACGCATGCGTTGCGGGTCGTACTGGAACGGAACGGCGAAGAGGACGAGGAAGAGCGGCACGCCGGCGACCGCAGCCAGCGCTGCACGTGACACGGTGCCGCGAACGACCCCGACCACAACCAGGGCCCCGGCCCCGAAGAAGCAGCAGGACGAACGCGAGGCCGTACGCCGAGTGCATCGGCGACTCCAGGAAATCGTGCGGAAGCCGCGGACCGTTGGACCGGTACCGATCCCGACCGCTGCCGCGACCTCGGCGGATCCCACGCGCCCCGAGCTCCGACCAGACAACGATCATCGGGGCCGCAAGGAGGGCGAAGGCCCCGAGCAGCGCGAGGACTCCACCGGCTGCTCGACGGCGCCCCCTCGCCCAGGCGATCACCGGCGCACACGAGCACGAAGGCGAACACCGCCGGCCCGATCCAGAACGGACGAGGAACCGCCCCTGCCCCTCTCCGGCGGACACCTCGAGGAGGTCCGCCGCCGAGCCTCCGCAGCACGTCGAGGGTCCCGACGATCGTCCCGTCGCCACCCTGAGGAAATGCGGCCGCAAGCCCTCCGTCGAGCTTGCCCGTCTCGACTCGGTTGACCACGTACCAGTAGGAGCCCGCAGCGAGCCCGCCCGCGCCTGCGATCGCGACGCTCAACCATCGGCGGCGCGGCTGGCTTGCCGTCGCGAACACGGCGAGTACAGGAACGGCAAAGAGCGTCGACACCTTCGTTCCAAGTGCGGCGGCGAGTGCGAGGGCGAACAGCCCGAGCTCGATCCGCGTGGCCGGGCCGGCGACGAAGTATGCGGCGCACACGAGGAGTGCGGCGACGACGAGGTCGTTGAGTGCCGTCGAGGCCTGCAGGACGACGACCGTGAACGTCGGATACAGCGCCGCTCCGAACGCGGCTGCCCGGCGATCGAACCCGAGCCGCCGCGCGATCCCGAAGATCCCCACCGACGTGACCGAGACGGCGAGGAGCTGCGCGAGCGCGACGTAGCGATCCCCTCCGCTCAGGATCATCGAGGCCGTGGTCTCGATCTCCGCGTTGGGCGGATGAGCGTTGATCGGCTCGTCCGGCGAGTTCGCGACGTAGGCGACGGCGTGCTGCTGCTTCCAGAAGGCAGCCCGCGGAAGGTGATAGACGAGCGTGTCGACCACCGACTGCGGCACCGTCAGCGCCACGATCAAGACGTAGGCGTACACGAGCACGACCAGGGCAAAGACCACGACGAGGATCCGGTCGGCGAAGAGCGTGCGGACGGCCACACGCAGGTCGGCCAGGAACGGGCGGGCGTGGACGGCCCGCATATGACCACACGGCGACGGAGATCACGAGCACGGCGGCGATCGCTGCGAGGAGCGCTGCGCGCGTGAGCCAGGAGCCGAACGAGAGCGCGAACGAGACGACGACGATCTCCGCCGTCGCGAGCACATAGGCCGAGAGCAGGAACGCGACGAGACCGGACAGCCTGAGACAGGACGCGAGCAGAACCGCTGCGGCGACGACTCCCGCGGCTCCCGCGGCGAGGAGGAGCGCGGACATCGGCCTACGCTCCGCTTGCCGGCGGCGTGTGCCGGAAGGGACGTTGCTCGAACAGGTTCCATCGCACCCAGGACCACCGCGCACAACGCGAGCACCGCGGCAAAGGCCGCACCGGCGGCCGTCGGCGCGCCCAGCAGCGACCAGATCGTCAGGTACCGCCCCTCGTCCGGGCAGAACCAGGTCCCGCTCCGGTGCGTCATCAGCGACGACGGAGAGCACCGCGACCGCGAGCGTGAGCCGCGGCCATCTTCCGAACGAGCACGCTAGGCCGACTGCCGAGGAACGGAAGAGCCGGGACGAAGAAGCGCAGGCCCCGGGCGACCCGCCACCGAGAATGTCGTAGTAGCCCGTGTTCAAGGCGAGGAAGGCGAGCGTGACGACACCGCAGAGCGCGGCCTCCGCGCGCACGCCCTTCCGCCAGAGGAGGACAAGGCCGACGGCGGACAGGACGAGGATCGGCGAGCGCGGGAGAAGCCCGTCCAAGTCGAAGAGGACCTGCCCGAGCCGTCCGAGGTCCGGGCACGCCGATGCCGAAGAAGCCCTTGGCCTGGTCGCTCGCGAAGTTCGAGGCGACGTAGCGATAGGACAGGTGGAACGGGGAGTCGAACGCTGCGGCGTTGTAGGCGGCGAGCGCGAGCGCGCTCGGGACGGCCGCCGCGACGAAGAAGGCAGCTCCACGGAGCGTTCGGACCGCGACGTAGACGAGGACGGCCCCGGCGATGAAGACCGTCTGGTACTCGGCGAGCACGGCCAGACCCGCGCACAGGCCCGCGGCTGCGAAGCGCAGGTCCCTCCGTGTCGTCGCGCCGATCCCCGACCAGGCCGCGACGAACGCCGCGAAGCCGAGCGCCGCCGCCACGAGGTGGCCGAACATCGTCGCGGCCAGCGGTAGCCGCAAGCGTGCCGAGGCCGATCGACGCCGCGGTGATCGCTCCGGTGCCCGGCTCGACCCCTTCCGCGACGCTACCCACCAGCACGACGAGCGCAAGAAACCCAAGCCCGCCGGTGAGCGCACGGAGCAGCCACAGATCGCTGCGGTCCTTCCAGATCCCCGGTGCGACGTTCGCCTCGCGGAGCACGCCACCGGCACGGAGCACGACGAAGGAAGGCAACAGCGAGGAACGACATTCCGGGCGCCTTGTCCGAGTAGTAGTGACCGCGGTACACGGCCTTGTCCACCGTCTGGTCCTGCCAGCGGTCGATGCGGAGCGACCCGTCGACGACGATCGACTCGGTCGAGCGCGAGCCGCGTGATGTCCTGTGGCCCGACCTCGTGGAAGAACGAGAGCGCCGAGGCCCAGACGAGGATCACGACGATCCACTCCCGCCGGTAGGCGCGCGTCACGCGTCGCACCGTAGCTAGCCGATCGGAGAACGATCTACGTCACCGCGATGGCCTCGAGCTCGCGGCGCAGCTCCTTGATCTCGTCCCGCAGCTTGGCCGCGTACTCGAAGCGAAGCTCCTCGGCCGCGAGGTACATCTCCTCCTCGAGCGTGATGACGAGCTTCTCGAGCTCCTCGCGCGACATCCCCTCGACCTCGGCCTTCCCGCGACGGCGCCGCGACGAAGGGACGTGCGGCGACTCGAGCGAGAGGAGCTCGGAGATGTCGGAGACGCCCTTTGACGATCGTCTCCGGCGTGATCCCGTGCTCCTCGTTGTAGGCGACCTGGATCGCGCGCCGCCGTGTTCGTCTCCTCCATCGCGCCGATGATCGCCTCGGTGCGCTTGTCCGCGTACAGAATCACCTTCCCCGCCGTGTTGCGCGCAGCGCGGCCCGTCGTCTGGATGAGCGCCGTCTTGCCGCGCAGGAAGCCCTCCTTGTCGGCGTCGAGCACGGCGACGAGCGAGACCTCCGGGAGGTCGAGTCCCTCGCGCAGGAGGTTCACGCCGACGAGGACGTCGTACTCGCCGAGGCGGAGCTCGCGGATGATCGCGATCCGGTCGAGCGTGTCGATCTCGGAGTGGAGGTAGCGCGCGCGGACGCCCGCCTCGAGCAGGTAGTCGGTCAGGTCCTCGGACATCTTCTTCGTCAGGGTCGTGACGAGGACGCGCTCGCCGGCCTCCTCGCGGTGCCGGATCTCGTTCAGCAGGTCGTCGATCTGGTTGCGCGTCGGGCGCAGCTCCATCTCGGGGTCGACGACACCCGTCGGGCGGATGAGCTGCTCGGCGACGACCTTCGAGCGCGACAGCTCGAACGGCCCGGGCGTCGCAGACACGAACACGAGCTGCTTGCACCTTCCCCAGGAACTCGTCGAAGCGGAGCGGCCGGTTGTCGAGCGCGGACGGAAGGCGGAAGCCGAAGTCGATGAGCGTCTGCTTGCGCGAGCGGTCGCCCTCGTACATGCCGCCGAGCTGGGGCACGGTCTGGTGCGACTCGTCGACGAAGCAGACGAAGTCGTCCGGGAAGTAGTCGATCAGCGTGAACGGGTGCGATCCGACCGGGACGCCCCTCGAGCGCGCGCGAGTAGTTCTCGATCCCGTTGCAGAAGCCGAGCTCCTTCATCATCTCGAGGTCGTACTCGGTGCGCTGCCGGATGCGGTGCGCCTCGAGCATGCGCCCCTCGTGCTCGAACTTCGCGACCTGCTGCTCGAGCTCGGCGCGGAGGTCGTCGATCGCGCGCTCGATCGTCGGGCGCGAGGTGACGTACTCGGTCGCGGGCCAGATGACGAGGTTGTCGAGGTGCGAGTAGACCTCGCCCGTGAGCGGGTCGAAGTGCGTGATCTGCTCGACCTCGTCGCCGAAGAACGAGACCCGGTAGGCCGTCTCGACGTTCGCAGGCTGGATCTCGACGATGTCGCCCTTCACCCGGAAGCGCCCGCGGCCGAGGACGGTGTCGTTGCGCACGTACTGACTCTCGATGAGCTTCTGCAGCACCTCGTCCCGGTCGTGCGTCTCCCCCACCTCGAGGATGAGGACGCGCTCGCGCCATTCCTCGGGCGAGCCGAGGCCGTAGATGCACGAGACCGAGGCGACGACGACGACGTCGCGCCGGGTCAGGAGCGACGACGTCGCCGACAGCCGGAGCCGTGCGATGTCGTCGTTCTGCGACGAGTCCTTCTCGATGTAGAGATCCGCCTGCGGGATGTACGCCTCGGGCTGGAAGTAGTCGTAGTACGAGACGAAGTACTCGACGGCGTTGTCCGGGAAGAACTCGCGGAACTCGTTGCAGAGCTGCGCGGCGAGCGTCTTGTTGTGAGCGATGACGAGCGCGGGACGCTGGAGCTTCTCGATCGCCCACGCCATCGTCGCCGTCTTGCCGGTCCCGGTCGCGCCGAGGATCGTCTGGAAGCGGTTCCCGGCTGCGACCGACTCGGCGATCTCGCTCGATCGCGCGCGGCTGGTCGCCCATCGGCGAGTACATGTCCGAGGCCTTGAACGGGCGCACGCGCCCAGCGTAGCCGCCGGATGCCGGCAGTCCGCGCCGTGTCTCCATCCTTCGACGCAGCTGCAATGCCCGTCGAGCCCGAGAGCGGCGAGCCTCGCCGGAGTCGCTCCTCGCCGGCGTGCTCTGCGTCGGCGTCGGCGGGCTCGAGGCGCCGCACCAACCAGCCTCTCGAGGGTCACGACGTCGGCGCCACGAAGCTCCTACCCGGCCGTTCAGGCTGCGTTCGCGCGTGAGAGTTATCGCCCGGGTCAGCGCGCCCGGCTCGTCGTCCGGCACCACTCGCCAAGCCTGACGATGCAGGTGCTCGAGGCAGGGCCCGAGCACGAGCCGACGACGAGTCGACACAGTGATGAACGGCGTCACCGTGTCGCGGGTGCGCTCGCTCGGTCGCATCGCCGGCCGTCGGGTCGTCTCGCTGCGCATCGGGCACTGGGAGAGCGGTCTCTACTTCGTGCGCCTTCGAGCCGCGGACGGAACGCTCGGCTTCGCGCCCTTCGTGGTCGCGCCGCGCCGCCTTGGAAGACACCGCGTCGCCGTCGTGCTTCCCACGCTCACCTGGCAGGCGTACAACTTCCGGGACGATGACGGCGACGGACAACCGGCGACACCTGGTACGCCGGGCAAGCGCCGAACTCCGTGCGGCTCGGTCGCCCGTTCCTCGACCGCGGCGTGCCCTACGGCTTCCGCCATACCAGCTCGGGTTCCTCAATTGGCTGCACTGGACGCACAAGCGGGTCGACTACCTCTCGCAATGGGACCTCGAGCACGTCCCGAGCCCGGCGCGCGCTCGCGCCGGCCTACTCTCTCGTCGTCTTCGCTGGCGCATCACGAGTACGTCACCGAGCGCGAGTACGACCTCGTGGAGGGGTACCGCAACCTCGGCGGGAACCTCATGTTCCTGTCCGCGAACAACTTCTTCTGGCGCGTCGAGCGGAAGGGCGACGTGATCGAGAAGGCCGGCCGCTGGCGAGACCTCGGCCGTCCCGAGGCCGAGCTGATCGGCGTCGAGTACGTCGCGCCACAAGCCGTCGCCGCGCGGTGCCTGGATCGTCCGCCGTGCGCAACCGGCCTCGTGGATGTTCGCGGGTACCGGTCTCCGCGTCGGCTCCGCGTTCGCCCGAGGCGGCGTCGAGATCGACCAGGTCGCGGCGCCTCGCCGCGGAGGGTTCGCGTGATCGCGGAGATCCCCAACCTGTTCGGCCCGGGCATGAAGGCGCAGATGACCTACTACGAGACGGCGAGAGGAGCGCGCGTGTTCGCCGCGGGGGCGTTCCACCTCACGCGTTCGGTCACGTCGGATCCGGTCGTCGCGCGCATGCTGCTCGAACCTCTGGGCGCGGATGACGCGAGACGATGAGTCCGGATCGCGCCATCGGTCGTCGGCCTGGCGGCGCTCGCCGTGCTCGTCGGCGCGGCGAGCGCACGAACCGCGCCGCGCCGCCGGCACTCGTCTGCAAGCTGCCGCTGCGACAGCACGCGGACGCTGGCGCCGACGGCGCGCCACGGCCTCATCCATCACCTGCTCCAGTACCCGACCGTATCGCTCGCAACGCCACGCGAAAAGGCCCGCGCGGAGCACATCCTCGCCCAGCTCGAGGCTGCAGCGAAACGCGGGCACTGGAGCGACGTCCGTGCCGCCACGCGGGCCGGCTACGACACGCGCTCCCGCCCGAGGCAACCGGGTGACCGGCGCGTCTTCTTCTTCCACGCCGAGCGCCACGAGCAGCCGCGCGGCAGGTCGATCTTCGACTTCACGCGCCCGAAGGCGCTCATCTACGCGAATGCGCCCGGCCATCCGCTCATCCTCGTCGGCGCGATGTGGAGCACGCGAGACGGAGAGGTCGGTCCGACGCCGGCCGGGCCGATCATGCGCTGGCACTCCCACGTCGTGTGCAAGGCAGGGCAAGAAGCGCGGGCTGAAGCCACCCGCGAGCGGCGTCTGCCCGCCGGGCTCGCGGCTCACGCAGGGGGCGAGCGAGATGCTGCACGTCTGGTTCACGCGAGGATCTCCGCAGTGCGTTCGCCATCTCGGCCCCGACGCCGGAGCTGTGCCGGGACGGCCTCCTCCCGCGCGAGCTCTTGCGCGTTCGAGCTGACCGCGGTCAGCCGAAGTAGCGCTCGCGCTCCTCGCCCGTCATCACCCGACCAGTCCCGACAAGGCGCCTGTCCGCCAGCGCGAGCAGATCGTTGACGCCGCCGCAGATCCGGCACTCGTAGCGCCGCACCGCGCCGTCGTCCCCTCCGGTGAACACGACCGTCCCGCTCGGATCGAACACCGCGGACGTCGTGGTGCTCTCGTGTCCCTGGAGGCGAAGCATGAGCTCTCGATCGCCCACGTCCCACAGTCCGGTCTTGCTCGCCGCGGTGATGAGCCAGCGACCGTCCGGGCTGAACTGCGCATCGTGGACAGCGGTGTTGGCGCCCTGGAGACGTGCGACCTGCCTCCCGGTCGCAACGTCCCATATGCGGGCGGTGATCACGGCGGTCATGCCCTTCGGCCTGAGGTCTTCCGGTGTTCGCGCCGTCAGAACGCCGAGGGTCGGCCCGTCGACGAGCGGAGTGAAGAGGGTGGCCGTGAAGACCGCAACGGACACGACCGGCGATGGCGGCGGGAACGGCAGCACCCAGAGCGGGACTGCTTCGGGACCCTATCGGGCCAGCTCGCGCCCGTAGGCCTGCGCGTAGATCTGCCTGACCCGCGTCACCTCGTCGACGTAGGCCTGCGTCTCCGGGAACTGGATCCCGCTCCCGGTGCGGCGCCACTCGTCGACGTTCGCCGGCCCGGCGTGGTACGCCGCGAGGGCGGTCTCGACGTCGCCGTCGTAGCGCCTTCGGAGGTAGTCGAGGAGCCACGTGCCGTAGCGGACGTTGAGATCCGGATCGCGGAGATCGGCCTCGACGAAGTCCGTCCCGCCGGTCGATCGGGCGATGAACCGGCCCGTCTCGGGCAGAACCTGCATCAGCCCCACGGCGCCGGCATCGGACACGACGTTGGGGTCGAAGCGACTCTCGGCGTAGATGACGGCCGCGACCAGGGTCGGATCGAGATGGCGCTCCTCGGCGTAGGCGCGAATCACATGCTGGTACTCGAGCGGGTACCGGGTCCCGGAGGTACCAGTCGGGCTGCGCGTCGACGACCCAGGCCGCCGCGCCGGCGACGACGAGGAGGAGCGCTGAGGCGACGACGAGGATCCGCACGAGGTTGGCTCCGGCTTGCGAAGCCTCAGGCTACGCGCCGTTTCGGTCTTGCTGCTCGGCGATCAGGGTAGCCATGACGCCGCCGACCCACGCGTCGAGCTCGTCCGGCGTGCCCGTGTTCACGTACGTGAAGTCCGCGCGCTTCGCCTTCTCACGGTCGGGGACGAGACGCGACTCACGGCCGTCCGCCCAGCCCCCGCGCCGTGCCTCGCGCAGCTTCGTGGGCGCGGTGACGACGACCACCTTGTCGAACCTCGTCTCCGCTCCAACCTCGTAGAGAAGCGGCACCTCGGTCACGCACACCTCGGGAGGGTTCGGGAGCGCCGCGAGCTGCTCTCGCCACGCCATGTACTCGCGCGAGACGAGCGGGTGCAGGAGCTTCTCGAGGAAATCGAGCGCGTCGCGGTCCTTGAAGACCCGGAAAGCGATCCGCTCGCGGTCGGGCGTCCGGTCCTCGCCGAGGATCTCTTCCCCGAGCCGCTCGACGAGCGCACGCCGGACCTCAGGGTCGGTCGCGAGGAGGTGATGGACGATCTCGTCGCTCGACACGATGGCGGCGCCGTGGCGGCGGAAGCTCTCGAGTGCCGTCGACTTGCCGGCGCCGATCCCCCCGGTGATCGCGACCGCGAGCGGACGAGGCAAGCGTCAGTCGGAGTCGGACTGCTCGGAGTCGGCCTCTCCGGCGTCCTCGCCTTCGGCCTCGGGCTCGGCCTCTGCGGCCGGCTCGACGTCGGCTTCGGCTTCGGCTTCGGCTTCAGCCTCGGGCTCGAGTTCGAGCTCGGCCTCCGCGACCGGCTCGACGTCGGCTTCGGCTTCGGCTTCGGCGTCAGCCTCGGGCTCGAGTTCGAGCTCGGCCTCCGCGACCGGCTCGACGTCGGCTTCGGCTTCGGCGATCTCCGTGTCGTCAGTGACCTCGACGGCCGAAGCCGTCGGGAACGCCTCCTCGGAGAGCTTCAGGTCGGGCGTCGTGTGCACGGACTCGGCGCCGTCGGCACGCGGGACGGGCACCTCGCCCTCCTCGACGCGCTTCAGCGAGAGGGAGAGGCGACGACGCTCGCCGTCGATCTCGAGGATCCTCACGTTGACCGCGTCGCCCTGCGACACGACCTCGCGCGGGTTCTCGACGTGGTGCGGCGCGAGCTCCGAGATGTGCACGAGCCCCTCGACTCCGGGGAGGATCTCGACGAACGCGCCGAAGGTGACGACCTTCGCGACGCGCCCCTCGACGACGTCGTCCTCGCGGTACGAGTCGAGAACCTGCTGCCACGGGTCGGCCTGCGTCTGTTTCAGGCCGAGCGAGATGCGCTGGCGGTCGCGGTCGATGTCGAGCACCTTCACCTTGACCGTCTGCCCGATGTCGAGCACCTCGGACGGGTGGTTCACGTGGCTCCAGCTGAGCTCGGAGATGTGGATCAGCCCGTCCATGCCGTCGAGGTCGACGAACGCCCCGAAGTCGACGATGTTCGAGATCTGCCCCTCGATGACGTCGCCCGGGCTCAGGCGGTCGAGGATCGCCTGCCGCATCTCCTTGCGCTCGTCCTCGAGGACGGCTCTGCGCGAGAGGACGACGTTGTTGCGCGAGCGGTTGAGCTCGATGACCTTGCAGCGGAGCTCCTTGCCCAGGAACTCGTCGAGGTCCTGGACACGCCGGATGTCGACGAGCGAGGCAGGAAGGAAGCCGCGCACGCCGAGGTCGAGGATGAGACCGCCCTTGACGACCTCGATGACCTTGCCGATGACGGGCTCACCCGACTCGGCAGCTGCCTCGATCCGCTTCCACGCGAGCTCGAAGCGCGCGCGCTTCTTCGAGAGGATGAGCCGCCCCTCGGCGTCCTCCTTCGTGAGCACGAGCGCGTCGATCTCCTCGCCGACCGAGACCTCGTCCGCGGGATTGACGGACCGGCGAATCGTCAGCTCGGCGACGGGGATGACGCCTTCCGACTTGTAGCCGATGTCGACGAGAACCTCGTCCTTGTCGACGCGCACGACCGTGCCATGGACGACCTCGCCCTCGTTGATCTCGGGGAAGGCGGCCTCGTAGTCCGGGACGAGCTCCCCGTCCGGGCCGGTCGTCCAGACACCTTCTTCGGCGGCAGCAGGCTTTTCGGCGATGTCGTTCGCCATCGGATCGCGGAGTATAGCCGGATGCAGCCGAATTCCAGATCAAGCGTTGATCGGGCTGCGTGAGGTAGAAACGCGGCCGTGCAACTGACGCTCGTACGCAACGCGACGCTCATCCTCGACCTCCGGGGAAGGCGCATCGTCGTCGATCCGATGCTGGACGAGGCCGGCGCGCGCGCGCCGATCGAGGGCACCGTCCCGCAGGTGCGGAACCCGACCGTACCGCTGCCGTTTCCGGCCGAGGAGATCGTCCGCGGACTCGACGCCGTGATCGTGACGCACCGCCACCGCGATCACCTCGACTCGCGTGGTGAGGAGCTCCTCCCGCGCGACGTGCCCGTCTTCTGCCAGCCGGAGGACGAGCAGGCGCTCCGCGAGCTCGGCCTCGACGTCCGCCCGGTCGAGGACTCGACCGAGTGGGACAGCCTGCGCATCACGAGGACCCGGCGCGCCACGGCTCTGGCGAGATCGCGGACATGCTGGCTCCGGTGAGCGGGTTCGTGCTCGACGACCTCTACATCGCGGGGGACACCGTCTGGTACGAGGGCGTCGAGGAGGCGATCGAGCGCCATCGCCCGCGCGTCGCAGTCGTCAACGCCGGCGGCGCCGAGTTCACGGAGGGCGGCCTGATCGTCATGGGCATCGACGACGTGCGCGAGGTCGCTGCCCGGGTACCGACGGTCGTGGCGGTGCACATGGAGGCTCTCAACCACTGCCACCTCACGCGCGCGGCGCTGCGTGCGGCGCTTCCGGACGTGCTCGTCCCGGACGACGGCGAGACGCTCGAGCTGTAACTACGACGTTGCCTCGGCCGCCGTTTGCCGCAGGTCAGGGGATCCGCGAGCGCGGATCCCTGACCGCTGAAGACCCCTAGAGGCGGCTGCCTTCGCAGCCGCATGTCGATTCAGGACTTCGCCTCTGCCCAGTCGTCCCCGACGCCGATGTCCACGGCGAGCGCCGGGTCGAGTGGGTAGGCCCCGACCATCTCCTCGCGTACGAGCTCGCGCACCTTGGAAACCTCGGTCTCCGGAACGTCGAGCAGAAGCTCGTCGTGCACCTGGAGGACGAGCTGCGCGCCTCTCCCCTCTGCGCGTAGCCGCTCGTGAATCGCCACCATCGCCACCTTGATGATGTCCGCGTTCGAGCCCTGCATCACGAAGTTCACGGCGACGCGCTCGCCGAAGCCACGCGTCTGCCGGTTCATAGCGCGCAGCTCGGGGACGGGCCGACGTCGTCCGAGCAGGCTCGTCGCGTACCCGTCCTCCCCGGCTTGCGCGATCGTCCGAGCGATGAACGCCTGGACGTGCGGGAAGCGGGCGAGGTACGCGTCGATGTACGCCTGCGCCTGCTCCTTCGGGATGTCGAGGTTCTCCGAGAGGCCGAACGCGGAGATGCCGTAGACGATCCCGAAGTTGATCATCTTCGCGACGTTGCGCTCGTCCTTCGTGAGAGTCGCGGGATCCTTGCCGAGCACCTCGGCCGCAGTCGCAGTGTGGATGTCCTCGCCCCGCTCGAAGGCCTCGCGCAACTTCGGCTCCCCCGAGACGTGGGCGAGGATCCGGAGCTCGATCTGCGAGTAGTCGGCGGAGAGCAGCCGATGGCCGGGCTCGGCGACGAACGCGGAGCGGATCTCGCGGCCGAGCTCCGTGCGGATCGGGATCGCCTGCAGATTCGGGCTCGTCGTCGAGAGACGACCGGTCGCGGCGACGTGCTGGTTGATGGTCGTGTGGAGGCGGCCGTCTGCGCCGATGAGCGTCGGCAGCGGCCCGAGGTACGTGTTCACGAGCTTCGTCAGCTCGCGCCATTCCTCGATAACCGGGACGATCTCGTGGTCCCCCCGGATCGCGCGCAGCACCTTGCCGTCCGTCGAGTACCCCGTCTTGCCCTTCCGGCCCGGCGTCAGCTCGAGCTTCTCGAAGAGGATGCGCCCGAGCTGCTGGGCGAGCCGAGGACGAACTCCTCGCCGGCGAGGTCGTACGCGCGGGCCTCGAGCTCCTCGACGCGGTCTTTCAGCCGTGCCGTGATCTCGCCCATGCGATAGGTGTCGATGCGGACGCCCGCGTCCTCCATCGCGCCGAGCACGACGCTGAGCGGGAGCTCGACGTCGCGGTAGAGGCGGTCCGAGCCACGCTCGGTCACCTTCGCGACGAGCAGCGGGGCGAGCCGCCTCGCCGCCTCCGCGTGCCTGACCAGCGCTGCCGTCTCCTCCTCCGCCGGAGGATCGGGCTCGAGCTCGACGCCGTACTCGGCCATGAGGTCGTCGAGGTCGTACTCGGCTCGGCCCGGATCGATGAGGTACGCGGCGATCAGCGTGTCGTCCGCGGCAGGCTCGCCGAGCCGCAGCTGCTTCGCGTCGTGCGCGACGACCTCGAGGTCGTCGCGAGACACCGGCGTTCGAGGGGCAACGATCACCTCGCTGCCGTCGGTCGCGACGGCGATCCGCTCGCCGTCCGCGGCGACGCCGACGCGGCCGCGAAGCCCGCTCATATCGCCTTCGCGCCAGGAGACCTGCTCGGTGGACGCAGGTGCCGGGCGCTCGGCGGCAGGAAGCGCCTCGTCGAGCAGGTCGACGCGTGAGAGCAGCCCGCGGAACTCGAACCGGCGGAAGATCTCCTTGAGCTCGGAGCGATCCGGGGGCTGGAGCACGAGAGACGCGGGATCGACCCCGAGCTCCAGGTCGCGGCGCATCGTGGCGAGTAGCTTCGACGCCGCTGCCTGCTCCGCGTTCTCGGAGACCGACTTCGAGCGCGCGGGCGAGAGCTCGCCGGCGTGCTCGACGACGTCTTCTAGCGACCCGTACTGGGCGATGAGCTGGCCCGCGGTCTTGTCCCCGATCCCGGGGATGCCGGGGATGTTGTCGCTCGTGTCCCCCTTGAGCCCGATGAAGTCCGGGATCTGGTCGGGCCGGATCCCGTAGCGGGCTTCCACGCGCTCGGGCGTGTACACCTGGACGTCGGCCACGCCTCGGGGGTCATCATCAGGCAGACGTTCTCGGACACGAGCTGGAACGCGTCGCGGTCGGTCGAGACGACACACGTCCTGACGCCCGACTCGTCCGCCTGCGTCGCGAGCGTCGCGATCACGTCGTCGGCCTCCCAGCCCTCGAACTCGAGGTTCTCGTAGCCGAACGCCTCGACGATCGGGCGAAAGTGCGGGAACTGCTCGCGCAGGAGATCAGGCATCGAGCGGCGATCAGCCTTGTACTCCGCGGACACTTCCTTGCGGTGGACGGGCTTCGTGTCCCATGCAACCGCGACGCCGCGCGGACGGTAGTCCGACAGGAGCTTGAACAGCATGTTCGTGAACCCGAGGAGGGCGTTCGTCGGCTGTCCGTCGGTCGTCTGCAGCTCCTCCGGGAGCGCGAAGAACGCGCGGTACGCCAGGTTGTTGCCGTCGACGAGGAACAGCTCGGCGTCGCGCGCAGGCCCGTCGTCGAGGACGAGCTCCTCACCCGTGAGCGTCTTCGGGGCCACGCCTGGACTCTAGATCGAGATCGCCCCCACACCGCCGGGATGCAGGCTGAGCACCGTGTGCCGCGGCTGCTTGGATGGCGGCATGCGGCGCGTGCCGATTCTGTCCGGGTCGCGGATCGTTCAGGTCCCGGTCGCGGACGACGACGTGATCCTCGCTCCGCCCCCTCCGCCGACCCAGGTCGTCGACGTCGCGGCCGCCGTTCGCGACGCGGTGCGCTTCCCGCTCGACGGACCACCGCTCGCAGACGTCGTCCCGAGGGCCGGCCGCGTGACCGTCGTCGTCGAGCCGCCTGCGCTCCCGATGCCGGGAGCGCAATTCGACCCGAGACCACTGGCGCTCGCGACCGTGCTCGGCGAGCTCTCGGCGCTGGGCGTCACGGGCGACAGGCAGACGATCCTCGTGGCAGGAGGTCTCGCACGCAAGCTCCCGCGTCGTGACCTGGAGCGCCTGCTTCCGCCTGCGCAGGCGCGTGATTTTCGGGGCCACGTGCTCGTCCACGACGCATCCGATCCCGCGCTGCGCGAGCTCGACCTCGGAGACGGGACGCGTGGCGCGATCCACCCCGCGCTCGTCGAGGCCGCGCTCGTCATGGTGGTGTCGTCGGCGGAGACCGTGCTTCAGGGTGGGCCTGCGGCGCTCGTCGCGGCGTGCGACGCCGAGACGATCCGAGGATCCGCCGCGGCCGACTCGTTGCTCCAGGCGGCCGGATCGCGCGCGTGGCAGCTCGCACTCGGCGTCGAGCGCGCCGTCGCCGCGCACGGTCCGCTCCACGGCGTGTCACTCGTCCTCGACCACCCGCGTCTCGCCGGCCGCTTCCGCGGCTACCCGCACGACCAGCGGTCGTTCGACCACGTCGCACGCTCTCCGCTCAGGCGGCTCTACTCACTGCTTCCGGCCTCTCTGCGACGCGGGCTCCTGCGCGATCTGCAGCGCACGATCGCGGCGACGGATGCGTTCGCCGGCACACCGTCGGTCGCCCACGCCGAAGCGCTTCTGCGCACGGTGGAGCTTCGCGGTATCCCGCTCGGCGAACCGCTGGAGGTGCTCGTCGTGGGCAGCCCCTGGATCGGCCCGCACGTCCCCCGCGAACTGCTGAACCCGATCACCTCGGCGGCGATGTCGCTCGGGCTCGTCCTCCGGATGTGGCGGGACGCGTTCCCGGTCAAGGACGGCGGCACGCTCGTCCTCGTCCACGCGCTGACGCGCAGCTTCGCGCACGGCACGCAGGGTCCGTACCGTCGCCTCTTCGACGCGCTCGCGAGCGGGTCGGACGTCGGGGACTCGGAGCGCGAGTCAGGTGGCGACGGCCGAGCGCTCGATGCATATCGCGCCGGCCGCGCCTGCCACCCGCTTCTCCCCTACGCCGACTGGGCGGGTTGCCAACCCGCGCTCGCACGGCTCGGCGCTGTCGTCGTCGCGGAGAGCCGCGACGCGGTCGCCGCGCGCGCTCTCGGCCTCGTGCCGAGCCACTCCGTCGCAAGTGCGCTCGAGATGGCGCACGGCCTCGCCGGAGGGCGCGCGCGCGTCGGCGTCCTGCCCGCGCCGCCCTACGCGCCACTGCTCGGGCGAACTAGCCCTCTCCGAGGTACGTCTTTCGAACCTGCTCGTTCGTCTTGAGGTCCGCCGCCGAGCCTTCGAGGACGACGAACCCGGTCTCGAGAACGTAACCGCGGTTGGCGACCTCGAGCGCCATGAGCGCGTTCTGCTCGACGAGGAGGATCGGTGTGCCCTGCTGGTTGATCTCGACGATCGTCTCGAAGATCCGCTCGACGAAGATCGGCGCGAGACCCATCGAGGGCTCGTCGAGCATCAACAGCTTCGGTCTGGCCATCATCGCGCGACCGATCGCGCACATCTGCTGCTCGCCGCCCGACATCGTTCCGGCTTTCTGCGTCCGTCGCTCCGCGAGGCGAGGGAAGAGCGCGAAGACGCGCTCCATGTCTTCCTTGATCGACGTCTCGATCGGACCGCTGGAAGGCGCCCATCTCGAGGTTCTCGACGACGGTCATCCGCGGGAAGAGCTTCCGCCCCTCTGGAGACTGCGAGATGCCGAGCCGCACGATGCCGTGCGCGGGCAGCGCGGTGATATCCCGACCCTCGAACACGATCGACCCGCGGCGCGGACGGTTGAGGCCGTTGATCGAACGCAGCGTCGTCGTCTTCCCCGCCCCGTTCGCTCCGAGGAGCGTCACGATCTCCCCCGAACGCACCTCGAGGTTCACGCCCTTGAGCGCGCGGATCGTCCCGTAGTAGGTCTCGATGCTCTTCAGCTCGAGAACACTGCCGTTCGACGACGTCTCGCTCACGACACCGCCGCCCTCCCGAGATACGCCTCGATAACGCGCGGGTCCGACTGGACCTCATGCGCCTGCCCCTCGGCGATCTTCGCGCCGTACTCGAGGACGGTGACGCGTTCGGAGACACCCATCACGAGCTTCATGTCGTGCTCGATGAGCAGGATCGTCAGCTGCTCGTCCTCGCGCAGCTTGAAGATGAAGTCGACGAACTCGAGCGTCTCCTGCGGATTCATGCCCGCCGTCGGCTCGTCCAGGAGGAGCAGCTTGGGCTGCGTCGCGAGCGCGCGGGCGACCTCGAGGCGACGCTGGTCGCCGTAGGAGAGGTTCCTGGCGTACTCGTCGTCCTTCCCCCCGAGATTGCAGTAGGCGAGGAGCTCGCGTGCCCTCTCCCTCGCGTCGCGCTCCTCTCGCCGCACACGCGGGAGCCCGAGGATGCTCGGGATGATCCGCGCCTTGAGCCGGCAGTGCATCCCGACGAGCACGTTCTCGGTCGCCGTCATCTGCTCGAAGAGCCGGATGTTCTGGAACGTGCGGCCGATGCCGCGCTGGGTCGCCGCGTGCGGCGGCTTGCCGCCGATGTCCTCGCCGTCGAAGACCACGCGCCCGGCGGTCGGCTTGTAGACCCCCGTCAGCATGTTGAAGAACGTCGTCTTCCCGGCGCCGTTCGGGCCGATGAGGCTCACGATCGACCCGAGCGGGATCGTGAAGTCGATGTCGTCGACCGCGACCAGGCCGCCGAACTCCTTGCGGAGCTCGATCGCCTCGAGCAGGGGGTCGGCCGTCACGCGCCTACTCCTCCGGCCCGCCGCGCACGTCCATCAGCGGCTCGTCGTGGACACCCGTCTCGATCTCGAGCTGGCGACGCCGCTCGGGAATGAGCCCCTGTGGTCGGAAGAGCATCACGAGCACGATGATCAGTCCGTAGATCCCCGTAGCCACGAGCGGCGCGTTGACGCAGCCGCCGCTGATCACCTTGGCGGGGTCGGCAGAGTTGGGGTCGCACGGGAGCACCTTGTCGTTGAACCACGCGGAGATGTTCGCGAGCCCCTCCTGGTTCAAGTAGGTCAGGAATCCGCGCTCCGGCGACGACGCCCCAGACGTTCCCCATCCCGCCGAGGATGACCATGCAGAGGATGAAGATGGAGATCTGGAAGTAGAAGTCGTCGGGGAACACGCCCTGCTTGAACGAGCCGAACCACGCACCTGCGATACCGCCGAAGAACGCACCCGACGCGTACGCCCACGTCTTCGTCCGCATCAGCGGGATCCCCATCGCCGCCGCCGCGACCTCGTCCTCGCGGATCGCGATCCAGGCCCTTCCGAGTCGCGAGTCGCGCATCCGAAGGCTGCAGAAGATCGGTGATCAGGAGCAGGACCAGCGCGGACCAGTAGATGAGACTGACGAAGTTCACGTACAGCCCGGCCTTCTCGAGGATAGTTGGCCGGGAGCCCGAGGTGGTCCTGGAGCCAGCTGTCCGAAGCCCGGCGGGTCGATGGGGTTGATCCCCGGCGGGCCGCCGGTCAGGTTGAAGCCGAGCGTCTCCTTGTCGCCGTTTCGCGCCACCTCGGCGACGATCTCGCCGAAGCCGAGCGTGACGATCGCGAGGTAGTCGCCGCGGAGGCGCAGCGTCGGAAGGCCGATGAGAATGCCCCCCGCAGCGGTGACGATGGCCGCGGCCAGGAGGACGATCCAGATCGAGATGTGGAACCCGCCGAGGCCGGGCGTCACGCCGATGCCGCCGACGTTGACGTCGATCGGCTTTCCGTTGATCGTGAACTGGGACGCGTGCGGCGAGGCGAGCCACGCGGCCGTGTACGCGCCGAGCGCGTAGAAGGCGACGTAGCCGAGATCGAGGAGGCCTGCGTACCCGACCACGATGTTGAGGCCGACGGCCATCATCGCGAAGATGGCCATCACCGCCATCGTGTCGATCGTCGGGAACGAGCCGAAGATCGGGACCTCGAAGAGGAAGCGCTGGTAGTTCAGCTGCTGGATGAGGAGCGGGTACGCGACGGCGAGCGTGAGCACCGTCGCCGGCAAGGCCCACTTCCTCCACTTGCGGGGCATGACGTAGAGCGCGTAGACGAGCGCGAGAAAGACCATCGCCGCGGGATCGGGCGTCCGGAACGGCAGCGTCAGGAGGATCACGACCGCTGCGATCACGAGCGGCGGAAGCGCTCGCTGGAGAAACGGCGATTTGCTCTCCCACCGCGAACGCGCCTCCCTCACGCCGACGCCCTCGAGGAGCCGGAAGAAGCCTCGATAGGCACGGCCGCGCGTGTTGCGTGCGCGCCACTACGACCCTTCCGGCGTCTGCTCGCCGAGCAGCCCCTGGGGCCGGAAGACGAGGATCAGAATGAGGATCCCGAACACGATGGTGTTGGTCCACGCCGACCCTGGCGCGTGCCAGGACAGACCCTCGTTGTAGTCCTGGATGAAGCCGATCAGGAGCCCCCCGAGCACGGCGCCCTGCAGATTCCCGATGCCGCCCAGCACCGCTGCCGTGAAGGCGATGAGGCCGAGCGTGAAGCCCGTGTTGAACGGATGGTGGTCCCGTAGAGCGTGAAGATGACGCCCGCTGCTCCCGCGAGCGCGCCGGCGACGAGGAACGTGAACGAGATCGTCCGATTGACGTCGATGCCCATCATCGCCGCCGCGTCCTTGTCCTGAGCGGTCGCGCGCATCGCCTTTCCCTGCTTCGTGTACCGGACGAGCCACACGAGGCCGATGAGGACGAGAACCGTGACGACGAGCACGAAGAGCTGGTCCCAGC
Organism: uncultured Gaiellaceae bacterium; assembly: GCA_963778725.1. GTDB lineage: Bacteria > Actinomycetota > Thermoleophilia > Gaiellales > Gaiellaceae > GMQP-bins7. Next base: position 109,980 of record CAVZVL010000013.1, on the reverse strand, counting down.
GGTAGGTCGCGCACTTCGGGCAGGTGCCGAGCGTGAAGACCGCGTCGTGCGGGAGGGTGTTCGGCGGGAGCGAGACCGGCCTCGGCCCCTTCCAGATGAACGCGATGTTCTCCAAGATGAACGAGACCCCGACCGCGGTTATCAACGGCACGAGCCTGGGCGCGCCTCGTAATGGCTTGTACGCGACTCGCTCGATGGTCGTGTTGAGGAGGCCGCAGACGATCATCGCTCCCGCGAGGGAGATGAGGATCACCGGCAGGAGCTCGCTCAGCGACGGGTTCGAGCCGAGGTGGAAGAGCTGGATCACGACCGTCGCCGTGACCATCCCGCCGATCATGAAGACGTCGCCGTGGGCGAAGTTGATCAGCTCGAGGATGCCGTAGACGAGCGTGTACCCCAGGGCGACGAGCGCGTAGATCGAGCCTCGTGTGAGACCCGAGAACGTGAGCTGGAGGAAGGTGCTCCAGTCCTCGAAGAGATTGACGACGAGCCAGACGACGACGATGCCGACGAGGCCGAGCCCGATCGCCGAGGTGACGACCTCGGAGACGGGTCGCGACCTTCGCCTCCGGACGGTCTCAGCGTGCGCCTGGGTCGACATCACCGCCTCCTAACGAATCTGGGGAAGGGCCGTGGGGCCCTTCCCCAGATTCGCTCGCCTGCTTGCGTCCAGCTAGGCGTTCACCTTCGTGATGACGACGCCCGCGTACACGCCGGCGTTGCCCTTGAGTTTCTCGATGGCTGATGCCTTCGTCGGCGAGATGTCGCCGTACTTGTCGAAGTGGAACGTGCCCATGATGCCGTTCTTCACGTTCGTCTTGAAGAGCTGGTCACTCACGGAGCTACGCGTGCCGTTCGAACGCGCGATCGCGTCGAGCAGCACCTGAGCCGACTGACCCTGGTACACCGGGTACGGCGGCATCTGACCCTTGACCTTCGCGTACGCGCGAAGGCCGGCGATGAACGCCTTGCCCTTCGGCCCGAGGGTTCCGAGCGGCTGTCCGGCGTAGGTGATGTAGAACCCCTGCGCCGCCGAGCCCGCTGCAAGCGTGGCCGACTCGGGGGTCCAGCCGTCGGGGCCGCCGATCGGGATCTTCGGCCCGAGGACGGATCGGAGGTCCTTGAGGAGCTTCACGCCGTTGTCGCACACGAGGCCGCCGAGGTACACGGACTGCGCACCCGAGTCCTTGATCTTCTGGGCGATCGCCGTGTAGTCGGTTGCCTTCTCGCTCCAGGCGTCGAACGCCAGCACCTTCAGGCCGAGCTTGTTCGCGCGGGACTGGAAGCCCTGCGCGACGCCCTTCCCGAAGGTCGTGTTGTCCTGGAGGATGTAGACCGACTTCCTTCTTGAGATTCTTCAGGAAGAAGTCGGCCATCGCCGGCCCCTGGAAGTCGTCGGTGGCCGCCACCCGGACGTAGTTGCGCTTCTTCGTCGGGTAGTAGATGTTCGGCTCACCGGGGTCGTTCCACGGTGCGTAGTGCGTGAGGCCGACGGCCGTGTTCGCCGACGAGACCATCGCGACGCTTCCACCCGGAGCACGGTTGAGGATCGGGACCTCGAGCTTCGAGCAGCCCGAGTTGAACGTCCCGAGCACGCCGATCACGTTCGTCGTGGCGGCGTATGCCCGCGCGTTCGACGAGCACACGGCCGGGTCGTAGCGCCCTGCCTGCGCCGTCGAGTCGTCGCACTCCTGGTAGCCGACCGTGTACTTGCCGGCCTTGAACTTGTACTGCTTCTCGAGCGTGTAGCGGATCGCCTGCCCCATCAGGAGGTTCTGCGCGCGGCCTGCGCCCTGAAGTGGAAGATCCGACACGATGATGAACTTCGGGCTCCCGGAGCCCTTGTAGAACAGCGGGCCGCACGTCTTCGGCAGCGCCGACGCTGAACCGGACGTGCTCGGCCCCGCGATTGCGACCGCGGCGGCGGCGAGCAACGCCACTGCAGCGATCGCGCTGCCGACCAAAATCCTGTTCCTCACGCAACGTCCTCCTTGTCGAGGGATCGATCATGATCGGACGCAGGCATCGCGCGTGTCCCTGCACCCGATAGGTCGGGAAGTATCCCGCCTCTCGGCGCGGGGTTCAACCCTCTTAACGGCCCTGGACCTCGGAGAGCGGAAACGAGCGGTGGACGCGGGGCGGAACGAGGAAGTTCTGACGATGCGTCGTCGAGAGGATCGAGTTGAAGCCGCGCCCGGTGGAGCCGATCTCGAAGTCGAGCTTCGCGCCGTTCGGAAGCACGCCGTCCATCGCCAGCCGTGTCCGGCGGAAGTCGTCGCTCGTCGGGTTGAACACCACGAAGTGCAGACCCGCCGCGGTCGAGTCCGCGTATTCGTCGCGGCCCGGGTGGGCGGTCCAGAAGAACGGGTTGTCGAGCGTGTTGAAGTCGGCGCGCTGGGGAACGGCCGTCCCTTTCGGATACATCGTCCCGTCTCGCCCCACCGTGTCGCGCTCGAGCCGCGACGCGGACTGGATCGAGCCGGAGTGGCCGATCTGCCGGTAGCGGGCGTAGTCGCGTGCGACCTGCGCCGACGTCTGTGCGTCCTCGGGCCCCTGCGCCACGGTCTGGGTGTAGCGCGGCACGTCGAGCTTCGGCCGAAACGTCGTGTCGACGCGGTTCTGGAAGTCGAAGATGAGGTACCACGCGGCCAGGTCCTCGAAGAGGTGTGAGAGGTGCATGTGCGTCCCGTGCGCGAAGTAGCCGCTGTGCGCGAGGTCGGCGTAGCCGAGCGTCTCGATGTTCGCGATGCGCGACGGTCCGAGCCCGGCCTTTTGCGTCGAGGTGAAGCCGAGGAAGAGCTCGGACCCGTGCGGAATGAGATCGGCGCCGTCGATCCCCGCCGCCCGCGCCATCTGCTTCGGCAGGCCCGGCCCGCCGTCGAAGCCGCCTCCGACGAACCCCTTGCGGATGCTCGTCACCTCGAACAGCCCACTCAGTTCGTCGAACACCGCCTTCGCACCGGCCCCGATGTTCGCGAGCGAGTCGCTGCGGAAGAGGACCGCCACGTCGTTCGCCTCGAGCTGCGTCGTGGGAGGGTCGGTCGGGAACCTGATGGCGTGCTCCAGGACGCGAACCTCGTGCCCACGGGTCGCGGAGGCGCGGCGATCCACGGGGATGTGCGTCGCGGCCTGGCCGGGGACGTAGCGGTCGAAGTACGGGAGACCCCAGGCGACGGTGACACCCGAGCCCTGCGGGCGTCTCCTCGAACCGTGCATCGAGGTCGGCGAGCGCGTTCTCGAGGGACGCGCGTGCATCGGCGAGCGCGGCAACACTCTCCTCCACGCGGAGCCTCGCGGTGACGACCTGATGATGGAGCGGCGGCACGAGCACCTCGACGTCGTTGTCCGTCACGACGCGGATGCCGTCGAGGAGGTGCTGCTCGGGTGGGCGCGGCCCGGTCGCGATGCGAGCCGGCGTGCTCGTCATCCTCTCGGCGAGCTCGTAGATGCCCGCTGCCGCGAGCGCGGTGCCCGCGGCGCCTCCGACGAACTGCCTCCGGGTCAGGCGCACGTCAGGACGGTTACGCAGTCCGGGGCTGGATCCGCACGAGCGTGCTCATCATCCGATTGAGGTTGTGAAGCACCTGCGCGTACGTGTACGGCGGAGCAACGTGTTCCGAAACCGTGTACAGCGAGCCATTCTCACGCCAGGCGTAGAGCAGATGCCACTGGTCGGCACCCTGATTCGAGGTGTAGAGCGTCGCGAGCTTCGGACCGAACCGCTTCTTGCCCTTCGGATCCGAGAAGCACGAGCTGAAGTGATGAACGACCTTGTCGTCCTCGACCGTCGAGTTGTCGCACTGGGGCAGCCGCCCGTTGCCCGGGTACCCGCGGAAGATCACGTGCACCTCTTGCGGGCCGCCCGGGAGTCCGGCGTCGAAGAAGAGGAACTTCACGAGATACGAACGATCCGGGTCCACGGTCTGGCCGTTGAACACGCCGTCGAAGCGTCCGTCGAGCGGGTACGGCAGCCACGACGGGCAGTACACCCGCGCCCGGACCTCGTTGGCGAGCGCCTGCCAGCCGGCGCGCGAGGACTTCGGGCAGACCGGCGCCGCGGAGCTCGACGGCAGCACGGTCTGATTCGCCGCCCGAGCAGGCAGAGAGCGCGATCACGAGCGCGACTGCGAGTGCAGTCGCGACCGAGGCGGCGACGACGTTGTGTCCTCTCCTCACGATCCTTTTCCGGGCATGGAATCTGCGCCGAACCGGCGGCGGCATCGGCGAGCCGCAAGGTACCAGCCTCGAGCGCCGACGTTGCTGCGGCTTGAAGCGAGTTCAGCCAGGCCGGCGTTCCGTCCATCCCTGCGCTGGGAGGCAGCCATGCGCTCTCGACTCGACGACCGATAGGAACGGGTCGCGTCCTCGACGCGCTCCGCCCACATCTCGCCCTCGTGGGGCACGGACTAGGCGCCAGCTACACCCTTCCGGTGGGGGTGCGAACGAGCTCGTATGCCCATGCCGCCGCGAACGCGCCCAGCAGGGGACCTGCGAGGTAGATCCAGAACTGCCGCCACTCGCCAGCGACGAGCGCCGGGCCGAACGAGCGCGCGGGATTCATCGAGGCGCCGGTCACGCCGCCGCCGAACAGCGAGTCGAGTGCGACCGTGCCGCCGATCGCGATCGCTGCCGCGGCGCCGACCGCGCGCGTGTCGGTGGCCACGGCCATGATCACGAACATCAGGAACGCCGTCATGACGGCCTCGTAGACGAGCGCCGAGCCCGACGCCGACGCTCGGTACGGTCGCGCCGAGGTCCGCGGGTGTTCCATGCCAGACGACGCGCAGGAGCGCGGCGCCCGCGACGGCGCCGAGCCAGCTGGGCCGGAACGTACGCCGCGGCCTCGCGGCACGGGAAGTGGCGGCTCGCGCCGAACGCGACGTGACCGGCCGGGTTGAGGTGCGCGCCCGACAGGTGCCCGGTCGCGTAGATCATCGCCATGATCACGAGCCCGAAGGCCGCCGCGACCCCGGTCGCGCCCGAGCGAGCCGCCCCGCTCGCGAGTCCAGCGACGATCGCGCCGCACCCGGCGAAGACGAGCGCGAACGTCGCGAGCGCCTCGGCGAGGCAGCGCCGGGCGAGCGATGGTCTAGCCAAGGAGCTCGCTGATCAGTCGTCTGCACGCGCCCGTCGATCTCGTCCCGGATGCGCCGGACCGTGTCGAGATCCTGGCCGGCCGGATCGTCGAGCGCCCAGTCCTCGTACCGCTTGCCCGGGTAGATCGGGCAGGCGTCGCCGCAGCCCATCGTGATCACGACGTCGGCGGCGCGGACGACCTCGTCGGTCAGGGGCTTCGGGAACTCCTCGCTCATGTCGACTCCGACCTCCTCCATCGCCTGCGACCACGGCGGGGTTGATCTCCTCGCCGGGATCGCTGCCCGCGGAGCGGACGTGGATGCGGCCCTCGGAGCGGAGCTTCACGAGGCCCGCGGCCATCTGGCTGCGCCCCGCGTTGTGGACGCAGACGAACAGGACCTCGGGCATGTCCTTCGCGATCGAGCCCCTCCGTCTTGCGCGAGCGCCCTCAGCCGCTCGCGCGCGAACCGATGAGCGAGAACGGGGACGAAGACGTTGATCTTGCCGTCGTCCGAGCAGGTCGACCGACTCGGCGATGTACCGCTCGATCGTCTCCTCCGAGAAGATCCCGGCGAACTCGTCGGCGAGCGCCGCTGCGGCCTGCCGGACGTGATTCTGGGTTACCGGGTCGAGCATCTGGCTCATCGCTGCCTCCTCGCGTCCGTTTCAGCAGCATCCAGCGGAGGTCGCGGCGTGGACGACCGGGAGGCCGTTGCGCGCGGGCTCCTGCGTCTTCACGGCCTTGACGATCGCGCCGTGCATGCCGTCCGCGACCTGGTGCGTGAACTCGACGCTGATCTGCTCGAAGCCGGCCGCTTCGAGCCCGGCCTCGTACTCGCTCTTCGAGAGCGCGCCGGCGATACAGCCGACGTAGCTGCCGCGCTCGGCGCGATCGGCGGCGCGACAGCTCGTCCTCGGCGACGACGTCGCTGATCCCGATCCGACCGCCGGGCCGCAGGACGCGCGCGATCTCGGCCAGGACGGCGGGCTTGTCGACCGAGAGGTTGATCACGCAGTTCGAGATCGACGACGTCGACCGACCCGGCCGGGAGCGGAATCTGCTCGATCACGCCCTTGAGGAAGTGCGCGTTCGTCGACGCCCGCCTCGCGCGCGTTCTGCTGCGCGAGCGCGAGCATCTCGTCGGTCATGTCGACGCCGTACGCGATGCCCGGTCGGCCCGACGCGCTTCGCCGACAGGATCACGTCGATCCCCCCGCCCGAGCCGAGGTCGAGCACCGTCTCGCCTTCGTGGAGCTCGGCGACGGCGGTCGGGTTGCCGCAGCCGAGCGAGGCCAGGACGGCCGCCTCTGGCAGCTCGCCGCGCTGCTCGGCGGCGTACAGCGCCTCGCCGAACATCGTCGGCCTCGGCGTCCGGGCTCGCAGCAGGCGCCGCTCCCGCAGCCGCAGCCACCCGAGCCCTCCATCACGGCGCGGCCGACTCCGCGTAGCGGCGGCGAACCTCCTCGCGAAGCTCGTCAGCAGTCGTCGTCATCAGCAGCACACCCCCTTCAGGTCGGCGACGAGCGCGAGCTTCTCGACGGCATCGCCCTTGAGCGAGAAGTACGCCCACTTGCCGCGCTGCTCACGCTCGACCAGCCCGGCATCGAGCAGCCGCTTCATGTGATGGGAAACGGTCGGCTGCGCCAGCCCGAGCGGCTCGATCAGATGGCAGACGCAGACCGGCTCGCCCGTCGCTCGTCGCGAGCAGGTTCACGATCCGGACACGAGCCGGGTCGGCGAGCGCCTTGAACAGCTCCGCCGTCGCCTCTGCCTCCTCGTCCGACATCACCTCGGCGTTCAGCGGCGCACAACAGTCGATCGGTTCGAGCGTCACGGTCACGTCTCACCTTCCTGGTCGTATCGACGCGCCTCAATGTATCGATGTTCGTCGATACATGTCAAGCACCGGATCAGGGAGATGAAGCGAGGCGCATGACGAAGCTGCGCGATTCGTCCGGACCCGGCCAGTGCTCGTCGATGAGCTCGGCCGCGCTTCCTCTCAGGACGTGGCGCAGAACAAGCGCGACGAGGACGGCGTCGTCCAGATAGCCGGCTACGGGAATGAAGTCGGGAACGAGGTCGATCGGCATGGCGAGGTAGGCGACGAGGGCGCCGAGCACGATCTTCCGCCGGCGCGGGACGCGCGGGTCTGCGAGCAGGCGGCGAAAGAGGACGACGCAGTCGGGCACGAAGCGCGCGACCGCGAGCGCCGTCTCGTTCCGTCCCGCTGCGAACAGGTAGCCGACGAAGCCGGCATAGAAGACCACGAGGATCCCGAGCGCGACGAGGAGCCACTGCCAGGCGGTCATCGGAGACGAGACTACGGCGAGCGGTGCGCCGAGTGCGCCATGCCGGAGGTGGGGGTCGAACCCACACGTCCCGAAGGACACGGGATTTTGAGTCCCGCGCGTCTGCCAGTTCCGCCACTCCGGCGTGCGGCGTGATCGTAGCCCCGACAAGCGAATCGTCCTGCGCGCGGCCGGGATAGGCTGGAGCGATGCGCCTCGCAGTGCTCACCGGGGGCGGGGACGTCCCCGGCCTGAACCCGTGCATCAAGGCCCTCGTGACGCGGGTCGAGGACGCGGGCCACGAGGTCCTGGGCGTGCGGCGCGGGTGGGCAGGCTTGCTCGAGTGCAATCCCGACGACGAGACGACCCTCGCGGGCAACGTCCGCCGACTCGAGCTGGCCGATGTCCGCACGATCGACCGGACGGGCGGGACGATGCTCCACACGTCGCGGACGAACCCTGGAAACGTCCGCGCCGACGAGGTGCCCGAGTTCCTCTCGGGCAAGGCGAACGGGGACGGGCCGTTCGACTTCACCGAGCACGTGCTGCGCGTCGTCGAGACGCTCGGGATCGACGCGCTGGTCGCCGATCGGCGGCGACGACACGCTCTCGTACGCGCTGCGCCTGCACGACGAGAACGTTCCTGTCATCGCCATCCCGAAGACCATGGACAACGACGTCCACGGAACGGACTACTGCATCGGGTTCTCGACTGCGGTCACCCGCGGCGTCCAGTTCATCCACAACTTGCGCACGAGCGCCGGCAGCCACGAGCGCATCGCGGTCGTCGAGCTGTTCGGTCGCTACAGCGGCGAGACGTCGCTGATCACCGCGTATCTGGCGGGCGTCGATCGCGCGGTCATCTCCGAGGTGCCGTTCGATCCGGACCGCCTCGCCGGACTCCTCGTGGCGGACAAGCGCGCCAACCCCTCCCGCTACGCGATGGTGACCGTCTCGGAAGGCGCGACCGCAGCGACCGGCGAGCTCGTCGTCTCGGGCGAGGCCGATGCCTATGGCCATCGCAAGCTCGGGGGGGTCGGGCTGCTGCTCGGCGAGCTCCTGAAGGAGCGCACGGGCGGCGACATCATCTACCAGCAGCTCGCCTATCTGATGCGATCCGGCAGCCCCGACTCGCTCGACCTGATGGTGGCGACGAACTACGCCGTGATCGCCGCGGATCTCGCCCTGGAGGGAGACACCGGACGGATGGTCTCGCTCCGGAACGGCAGCTACACGACGGTCCCGATCTCCGCGACACGCGAAGGCGTCAAGCGGGTCGACGTCGACGAGCTCTACGACGTCGCCCAATACCGGCCCAAGGTGCGGCACGTGCTCGGCAAGCCGATGTTCCTGTACTAGTGGCCGCGCTCGGCGTCCTCACCGGAGGAGGCGACTGCCCGGGACTCAACGCGGCGATTCGCGCGATCGTACGAGGGGCGATCGCCAACCGCTACGAGGTCGTCGGGATCCGCGCCGGTTTCCGCGGCCTCGCGAGGAGCGAGACGACGCCGCTCGACCGCAGGTCCGTCGGCGGGATCCTTCCGCGCGGAGGGACCATCCTCGGCTCCTCGAGCTTCGACCCGTTCCGCGAGCCGGACGGAGTCGCGTCGGTACTCGCGACGGCACGCGCGCTGGAGCTCGACGGCGTGGTCGCGATCGGCGGCGAGGGCACGCTCAGGATCGCGAGCCGCCTGCACGCGGAGCACGGATTCCCAGTGGTCGGCGTCCCGAAGACGATCGACAACGACATCGCGGGAACGGACGTGACGATCGGCTTCGACACAGCGGTGCACGTGTGCACGGAGGCCATCGACCGCCTGCACACGACCGCGGAGTCGCACAACCGCGTCATGGTCGTGGAGGTCATGGGCCGCGACACGGGGTGGATCGCGGCCGCGGCCGGCATCGCAGGCGGCGCGGACGTCATCCTCGTCCCCGAGGTCCCGATGGCCATCGAGGAGGTCGCCGACCACGTCCGGAAACGGCATGCCCAAGGTCGGGACTTCTCGATCGTCGTCGTCGCCGAGGGCTACCGGTTGACGCGCGAGTCGGGCGAGCAGGCCGCGCCGGTCGTCCGCGAGCTCGACGAGTACGGCTACGAGCGGCTCGGCGGAGTCGGCAAGACCGTCGCCGACGAGCTCGCGACCCTCACCGGATTCGACACGCGCGTCACGGTGCTGGGCCACGTGCAGCGAGGTGGGACTCCGACCGCGCGCGATCGCTTCCTCGCAACGAGGCTCGGCCTGAAGGCCACCGAGCTCGCTGCGGCGGGCCAGTGGGGACGCATGGCAGCCGTGAATGGGAATGAGATCGTCGATGTCCCGCTCTCGGCCGCGCAGGAGGCTCGCCGCGAAGTGCCGCGCGCATGGATCGACGCGGGCCGCGTCGTCGCGTGATGCGTCTAGACCTCGGGCGGACCAGCCTGGACGAGCTCGCCGAGACCCGTGTGGGACACGAGAACGGCGTCCATCCCCGATCGCTCGAGCTCGGACACCTCGTCCGGCGTCGCATCGCGGAGCTCCGCGATCGCGAGCTTCCCGGCAGGCACGTCGTGCAGCAGCTCGAGCACGACCGCGAGCGGATCGTCGTCGGCCTCCTCGGAGACCGTCAGCAGGAACACCTCGGGATCGAACCACCGCATCGCCTTCTCGATGTCCTCGGGCGCCGAGATCCGCACGACGCATTCGAGGCCGAGCGCGTGCGCCTCGTCCCACATCGCGAGATCCGGCTTGATGACGACCGCCTCCGCGTCCGCTCCGCTCGCGTCGAACATGCGCCCGAGGTGGAGGAGCGGAAGCTGCGACGTGACACGAACCGCGTTCACGCCCCCGCCCACCGCCGCGAGGCCGTCGGCGCCCTGCGACTCGGCCGAGCGGCGCTCGCCGCGTCCTCGACCGCGACGATGAACGAGATCCCGTCGCCCTCGGCGATCGCCTGGCTGAGCTTGCTCACGAAGGCGGATCGTAGTCGGCCCGTGCAACCGGGTGTCACAGGATGCGTCCGATCCAGTCGATGCGCGTCGTAGCCGTCGTCCTCGTCATCGCGCTACTCGCGGCGGGCGTGGCGAGTGCGCGCGTGGTCACCGGCACGCCGCGGAACGACCGGCTCGTCGGAACGCCGCAAGCGGACGTCGTTCGGGGACTCGCCGGTCGCGACCAGCTGCTCGGGCGCGGCGGCAGAGACCTCCTCCAGGGCGGTCCGGGCCGCGACACGATCGACGCGAGGCCCCGGCGCCGACCGCGTGGCGGTCTCCTACGACGGCGCGCCGGACTCCGTCCGCTGCGGTTCCGGCCTCGACGTCGTCAACGCCGATCCGACCGATACGGTCGCGCGCGACTGCGAGCTCGTTGGCCGCCGGCTCTCACGCGATCCCTATCGCGATTCGGTCGCTCAGCACGAGACCGAGGTCGAGCCCGACAGCTTCACGTTCGGACGAACGACCGTCGCGACGTTCCAGGTCGGGCGCCAGTTCGAGGGCGCGTCGACGAACATCGGCTTCGCGGTCACGACAAACAACGGGCTCACGTGGCGAAGCGGCCTCCTCCCCGGCCTCACCGCAGCGAGCGTGCCCGCGGGCGTGAACGAGCGCGCGAGCGATCCCGTCGTCGCATTCGACGCACGGCACGGCACCTGGCTCATCTCGTCGCTCGCACTCGGGGACGGAGTCGCCAGGCTCGCCGTCAACCGCTCGCCCGACGGGGCGACCTGGAGCAGCGCGGTCAACGCCGCCGAGGAGACCGGCGCTGGCGGCGACGAGGGCGTCGCCTTCGACAAGAACTGGGTCGCGTGCGACAACACCGCATCGTCGCCTTTCTTCGGGCGCTGCTACCTCGTCTACACGCATTCGGCCGCATCCGACATGCTCGCGGTGCGCTGGTCGGATGACGGCGGCGCAACCTGGTCTGCGGGGATCGATCTTGGCGTCCGGCCCGGAGTAGGCGCGTTCCCTGTGATCCGGCCGACGGGCGAGCTCGTCGTCGTCTATCTGTGGGAGCTGAACGGGTTTGCGATCGCTGCATCGAGGTCGACGGACGGCGGAGCGACCTGGAGCGGCCCCGCAAATATCGCCGACGTCTCCGCGTCGTGCGGCGTCCGCGGATTCCGCGCCTTCCCGCTGCCGTCGGCCGAGGTCGACGCCGGAGGGCGCGTGTGGGTCACGTGGCACGACTGCGCCGAACCCGGCGCGACCCAGAACTCCGTGTTCGTCTCGACGTCGCCCGACGGCATCGCGTGGAGCACACCCGCAGCGGTGACCAGCGGACGCAACGCCCTCCTGCCCGCGATCGGCATCGACGCCGCGACGGGTCGCATGGCGATCGCGTACATGCGGTTCGTGACCGCAGGCATGGACGTGGAGCTCGTCGAGTCCGCCGGAAGCGGCTGGGGCGTTCCGCGACGGCTCTCGGCCCAGACGATGCCGCTCGCCTGGATGCCGAACACGGTCTCCGGACGCATGCTCGGTGACTACATCTCCGTGCACTACGCCGGCGGCCGACCGCTCGTCGTCTGGGTTCTCGCGAACGAGCCCGTCGGGTCGAGCTTCCGGCAGGCCGTGTATGCGACGCGAGGCTAGAGCCCTATCGGGTGCCAGACGGTCTTGTGCTCGAGGAACGCCTCGATTTCCCAGGGGCTGGCCGCCTCGGGAGACGAGCGCACGACGCGCTTGACGTTCTCGGCCGCGGAGCGCTCGAGCTCGGTCGTCGCGCCCTCGATACCGGTGAGGTCGATCGCGTTCACGTCCATGTGTCCCGCGAGCCACGGCGCGAGCTCGTCGGCGAAGCCTGTCAGGACGTTGATCGAACCTGCCGGAAAGTCAGACGTCGCGAGCGCCTCCGAAAGCTCGACCGCCGCGACGGGATGCGTCTCCGACGCAACGGCGACGACGACGTTGCCGCCGGCAAGCGCGGGCAGCATTCGCGAGACGAGCCCGAGGAGCGGCGGCTCGGAGGGTGCGAGGATCGCGACGACGCCGGTCGGCTCGGGGATCGTGAAGTCGAAGTACGGGCCGGCGACGGGATTCGCGCCGCCCAGGACCTGTGCGAGCTTGTCCGTCCAACCCGCGTACCAGACGGTTCGATCGATCGCGGCGTCGACCTCGTCGCGCCCGGAACACGCGGCCTCGAGGTCGGCGGCGCGGGCCTCCATCATCTCCGCGAGTCGGTAGAGAACCTGGCCACGGTTGTACGCGGTCATCCCGGCCCACGCTGGGAATGCGGCGCGCGCAGCTCGCACGGCGTCGCGCGCATCCTTGCGCGACGCGCGCGCAATGTTGTTGCCCTCGGCCTCGAACGTGCGCCCGGACTCGGAGCGCGGAAACACCCCGCCGACGTACAGCTTGTAGGTCTTCTTGACCGAGAGGCGGGTCACTGGGCAACTCCAGTTGCCCAGTGAGCGTGGAGGGGTGTGGGGAACCGGGAGGTTCCCCGCGTTCTCAGGAAGAAGGGGGCACGCGGGGGAAACATGGTTTCACCCGCGACCGCGAGCCGAATGCGAGCGGTGGTCACTCGTCGAACCTCAAGTACGGCTCGAGCCCGTGCCGGCCGCCCTCGCGGCCGAAGCCGGACTCCTTGTAGCCGCCGAAGGGCGAGGTCGGGTCGAAGCGGTTGTAGGTGTTCGCCCACACGACGCCTGCCCGCAGGCGCTCGACCATCCAGAGGATCCGCGAGCCCTTCTCCGTCCAGACCCCGGCGGAGAGCCCGTACGGCGTGTTGTTCGCCTTCTCGACCGCCTCCTCCGGCGTCCGGAACGTGAGCACGGACAGCACGGGACCGAAGATCTCCTCCTGGGCGATGCGATAGCTCTGCGCGACGTTCGTGAAGAGCGTCGGCACGAACCAGTAGCCGCGCTCGGGAAGGCGGCACTCGGGCTGGAAGATCTCGGCGCCCTCCTCCTCCCCGCTCGCGACGAGCTCGCGTGATCCTGTCGAGCTGCGCCTTCGAGTTGATCGCCCCGACGTCCGTGTTCTTGTCGAGCGGGTCGCCCACGCGGAGCGTCGAGAGCCGGCGCTTGAGCTTCTCGAGCAGAGGCTCGTAGATCGACTCCTGCACGAGCAGCCGCGAGCCCGCGCAGCACACGTGGCCCTGGTTGAAGTAGATGCCGTTCACGATCCCCTCGACCGCCTGGTCGAGCGCCGCGTCGTCGAAGACGATGTTCGCGGCCTTCCCCCCGAGCTCGAGAGTCATGCGCACATTGCGCCCGGCGAGCTCACGCATGATGAGCTTCCCGACCTCGGTGGAGCCCGTGAACGCGAGCTTGTCGATTCCGTCGTTCTGCACGAGGTACGCGCCCGTCGCGCCGTCTCCGGTCACGAGGTTGACCACTCCGGGCGGCAGCTCTGCCTGGCGGCAGATGTCGGCGAAGAGCATCGCCGTCAGCGGCGTCGTCTCGGCGGGCTTGAGCACGACCGTGTTCCCGCAGGCCAGTGCCGGCGCGATCTTCCACGCGAGCATGAGCAGCGGGAAGTTCCAGGGGATGATCTGGGCCGCGACGCCGAGCGGCCTCGGCTTCCGTCCGGGATACGCGTACTCGAGCTTGTCCGCCCAGCCCGCGTAGTAGAAGAAGTGCGCCGCGGCGAGCGGGATGTCGACGTCGCGCGACTCGCGGATCGGCTTGCCGCCGTCGAGCGACTCCGCGACCGCGAGCTCGCGCGAGCGCTCCTGGATGAGGCGCGCGAGCCGGAACAGGTACTTCGCGCGCTCACTCGGTACGAGCTCCGACCAGCCGTTCTCGAACGCGTCGCGGGCCGCATCCACGGCGACCGCGACGTCCGCCTCGCCCGCCTGCGCGACCTCGAACAACTGCTCCTCGGTGGACGGCGAGATGGAGGCGAACCACTCACCTGTACGCGGCTCGACCTCGGCGCCGCCGATGAAGAGCCCGTAGCGCTCCCGGAGCTGCACGATGTCGCGCGCCTCGGGCGCGGGCGCGTACTCCCACTCGAAGGTGGCTGGGAGACTCGCTGTGCGCTTCTCGACCTGGGCCACGGCTAGTCGATCGTGAAGTAGTCGCCGGACTGATAGCGGCCTGTCTTCTCCTTGCGGAGCTGCATGAGGACGTCGTTCAGGAGCGACGAGGCGCCGAAGCGGAAGAGGTCGGGAGTCATCCACCGCGGGCCGAGCGTCTCGTAGAGCGTGACGAGGTACTGGACCGCTTGCTTCGAGGCGCGGATTCCGCCGGCCGGCTTGATCCCGACGACGTGCCCGGTCTCGGAGTACACGTCGCGGACGACCTCCATCATGCAGAGCGTCACGGGGAGCGTCGCCGCCGGGCTCACCTTCCCGGTCGAGGTCTTGATGAAGTCGGCGCCGGCGGCGATCGCTATCAGTGACGCACGGCGGACGTTGTCGTAGGTACCGAGTTCGCCCGTCTCGAGGATGACCTTGAGATGCGCGTCGCCGCACGCCTCCTTCACGCGCACGATCTCGTCGAAGACCTTCGCGTAGCGGCCGGAGAGGAACGCGCCGCGGTCGATCACCATGTCGACCTCGTCTGCGCCGAGCTCGACGACTGCGCGGGTCTCCGCGAGCTTGATCTCCGTCGGCGACTGGCCCGACGGGAACGCCGTCGCGACGGAGGCGACCTTCACGCCGCTGCCCGCGAGCCGCTCCTTCGCGACGCCGACGAGGCTCGGGTACACGCAGATCGCCGCGACCGAGGGCACGGACAGGTCGACGGGATCGGGCCGGATTGCCTTCGAGCAGAGCGCGGCGACCTTGCCGGGCGTGTCCTGGCCCTCGAGCGTGGTGAGATCCATCATCCGCACCGCAAGCTCGAGCGCCTGCACCTTCGACTCGCGCTTGATCGAGCGTTTGGCAAGCGTCGCCGCGCGCTCCTCGAGTGCGACCGCGTCGACGGAGCCGATCCGCGGAAGCCGCGGGCCGGATGGGAGCTCGAAGCCGCCGACGAGCGCAGGTGCCTGGGCCATGACCTGAGTGTAAAGAGGCGCGGCTCAGAGCCCGAGTCGCTCGAGCATCCTCGGATCGCGCCGCCACTTGGGACGCACCTTGACCTGGAGCTCGAGGAAGACCCTCTGGCCGAGCAGGGCCTCGACCTCCGGCCGTGCACGGGTGCCGATCTCGCGCACCATCGAGCCCTTCTTGCCGACGAGGATCCCCTTCTGCGACTCCGTCTCGACGTAGATCAGAGCCCGGACTCGTCCTTCCTCGATCTCCTCGACCTCGACGGTGACGGCGTGCGGCACCTCCTCGCGCGTGAGGTGCAGGGCCTTCTCTCGGATCGACCTCGGCGACTCGCTCAGCAAGCGTGAGATCCGTGCGCTGGTCGGACGGGAAGTACGCAGGCCCCTCGGGGAGCAGGAAGACGAGGTCGCTCGCGCAGCTCGCCCACGCCTTCCTTCGTCTTTGCGCTCACCGGGTGGAGCGCATGGAAGTCGCCGAGCGCCGCTGCGGCCTTCATCTGCGTCGCGATGTGGGCAGGCTTCAGCCGGTCGACCTTGTTCAGCGCGATGACGACCGGCTTCTCCAGGGCGAACACGCGCCGCGCGACGAAGCGGTCGCCGGAGCCGATGTGGGCGCGTGCGTCGACCACGAGCAGCACGGCGTCGACGTCCTCGAACGAGGAGTCGACGGTCTGCTGCATGCGCTCGGTGAGCGGGTCCATCGGGCGCTGGAAGCCCGGGAGGTCGACGAGCGCGAGCTGGTAGTCGGCGCCGTTCGCGACGCCGAAGATCCGCCGGCGCGTCGTGTTCGGGACGGTCGAGGTGATGGCGACCTTGGCGCCGCAGAGCGCGTTCACGAGCGTCGACTTGCCGACGTTGGGGCGGCCGGCAACCGTGACGAACCCGGATTTCACGGGCACCTCCCTCTGGGGCACCCCATCCCACCACCCACTGCGATCGTAACGAGGAAATGCGTACGCGTGGGATACAGAAGCGCGACGAAATCGCGCCAATCGCTGCACACGCGACTCACTCGAGATCCGAGCTGTCGAACGACTCGGGCAGGAGCTCGTCCGTGGTCATCGTCACGACGCGACCCCCGTTGCGGAACACGACCCGGTCGACACCCATCTCGTGCAACCACTGCCGACAGCCACCGCACGGCGAGGCGGTGATCGCCGCGACCGCGAAGTCGCCGGGCCGATAGCCCTCGGCCACCGCCCGTGAGAACGCCGTGCGCTCGGCGCAGACGCCGAGCGGGTACGCCGCGTTCTCCACGTTCACGCCTTCGATCAGGCGGCCGTCACGCGCGAGGACGGCGCAGCCCACGTGGAAGTTCGAGTACGGGGCGTACGCCCGGGCCGCGACCGCGTCGGCGGCGGCGAGGAGCTCGGTGTCGCTCGGGACCACGGTCATCCGAACGCCTGGAACAGGAACAGGGTCACGAGCGCCCCGAGCACGGCGCCGCTGGCCACCTCCGAGGCCGAGTGCACGCCGGTCTCCACGCGAGTCTGCGCCACGAGCAACGCCATGATGAAGGTCACGGAGGAGATGAGGAAGCGCCGCGGCGAGTCGTCGAGCAACAGTGTGACCGCCATCCAGCCCGCGAACGCAACCGCGGCGTGGCCCGGACGGCAGCCCTCCGCGGAGCGGCGTCCCGCGTCCCGTATAGGCCTTCAGCGCGATGACGAGGATGACGGTCACGGCGAGCGCGACGAGCGTGAGCTCTGCGGGCGCGTCCGAGAGCCGTGTGAGGAAGCGCGAGCTCCGGGTCGCGACCTCCCCGGAGAACACGAGATAGCCGACCGCGACCGCGTTCAGTGCGGCGATGAGGACCGCGCCCGCCGCGATGTCCTTCGCGATCTTCGCAATCGGGTCGAACGAGGTCGACGCGACGTCGACGACGGCCTCGACTGCGGTGTTCACGAGCTCCGCGACGAGGACGAAGGTGATCGCGAGAAGGAGGACGGCGAGCTCGAGCTTGGTCGCGCCGAAGCCGATCGCGGCGACGAGGACGGCAACGGCTATTGCGAAGTGGATCCAGAGGTTCCGCTGCGTCCTGACCGCGTGAATGATCCCCTCTGCCGCGAAGTTGAAGCTCTGGAACAGCGACTGGCTGCGGCGCGTCGTCACGTGCCGGCGCGCTCCGAGTGGACCGCCTCGCGAGCCTCCATCTCGTCACCGTGGTCGTAGCCGAGGAGGTGCAGCAGTCCGTGCACGAGCGGTCCGCGCCACGCTTCACCGACGACCTGGGGGCAGAGGACGACGTCGCCGAGCGCCCGCGGCACGCCCTCCGGCAGCTCGTCGCGCCCGTCGAGCGGAAAGGAGAGGACGTCCGTCGCCTCGTCGATGCCGAGATGCTCGCGCTTCAGTGCGCGCATCTCGTCAGGCCCGACCCACGACAGCCCGAGCTCGCCCTCGTGCACGCCCTCGCCGGCGAGAACGGCGCGCGCGAGGCTCTCGGCGGCCTCGTCCTGCACAGCGAACGCCGCTGCGATTTTCCGTCTCGACGACGATCACCGTCGGCGCGCCGTGCCGGTCTCCTCGGCGTGGCGCTTGTACGCCTCGACGATTCGCTGCACGAGCTTGTGACGCACGACGTCCTCGTTGCCGAACTCCACGAAGCCGATCCCGTCGATGCCGGCGAGGATCTCGCGCACCTGGATGAGCCCCGACGCCTGCTCGCGCGGAAGGTCGACCTGGGTGACGTCGCCGGTCACGACCATCTTCGAGCCGAACCCGAGCCGCGTCAGGAACATCTGCATCTGCTCGGGCGTCGTGTTCTGCGCCTCGTCGAGCACGACGAAGGAGTCGTTGAGCGTCCTCCCGCGCATGAATGCGAGCGGCGCCACCTCGATCGTCCCCCGGTCCATGTACCCGGCGAGCCGCTCGGGGTCGAGCATGTCGTAGAGGGCGTCGTACAGCGGACGTAGGTACGGATCGACCTTCGCGAGCATGTCGCCCGGCAGGAACCCGAGCCGCTCGCCCGCCTCGACCGCAGGCCGCGTGAGGATCACCCGCCCGACCGCGCCCTCCGAGAGCGAGGACACGGCGAGCGCCATCGCGAGATACGTCTTGCCCGTCCCCGCAGGGCCGATTCCGAACGTCACGGTGGCGGCGCGAATCGCGTCGACGTAGCGCTTCTGGTTCACCGTCTTGGGCGTGATGTTCTTGCCGCGATGCCGCCAGACGACGTCGTCGAACACCTCGCGCACGTCCTCGGCCTGGTCGAGCGCCGCGAGCACCGCTCCGACCGTGTCGGGCCCGATCTGGTGGCCTCCCTCGACGAGCTCGACGAGCTCGTCGACGACCGCGCGAGCGGCGGCGACGTGGTCGTCGTCCCCGCCGAGCGTCAGGCGGTTGCCGCGGAGCGCGATCGTGCAGTGCAGCCGCTCGCGCAGCGCGTCGAGGACGCCGTCCTCCACGCCCGCGAGCTCGGCGGCGACCTCGTTTGAGACGTCAAGCACCTGCTGCCTCACGGCGCTCAGTGTAAGGAGGAGGAAGGCTCGTGAGGTCGCTCGGCGAGCGACGTCAGGCGAGCTTTTCCTTGACGAGCTGGGAAACGACCGACCCGTCGGCGCGGCCGGAGACCTGGTGCATGACGCCCGCCATGACCCGGCCCATGTCCCGGATGCTCGTCGCACCAACTTCCGAGATGACGTCGTCGATGATCTCCTCGAGCTCGTCCTCGGACATCGGCTCCGGCATGAACTCCTCGAGGATCTCGAGCTCGTACTCCTCGTCCTCGGCCTGCTCCTCGCGTCCGGCCCCGCGGAACGCCTCGGCAGCCTCGAGACGGCGCTTGCGCTCACGCTGCAGCACCTGCAGCTCCTCGTCGTCCGAGAGCGGGCGCTGAAGCTCCTTCTGCGCGTTCTGCAACGCGTTCAGGACGAGGCTCAACGCGTCGCGGCGATCCTCGTCCCGGGCGAGCCGCGCCGCCTTCAGCTCGTCCTCCATGCGTGCGATGAGACTCATGCCGCCTCCCGCTCGAGCAGCCGCGTGAGCTTGCCGGTGTCGTAGCGGCCGCCGAGCACGTGCCAGTGGAGGTGGAAGACCGTCTGGCCGCCGCCCGCGCCGACGTTGACGAGCACCTTGTAGTCCTCGAGGCCGGCTGCGGCGGCGGTCTCGGCGACGAAGCGCAGCATGCGCGCGGCCTCCTCGTCGGGGAAGTCGCCGACCTCGCGGAAGGTGTCGACGTGGCGGGCGGGGAGCACGAGCAGGTGCGTCTCCGCGATCGGGTTGATGTCGCGGATCGCGACGAAGCCGTCGTCCGCGTGGACGTGGTCGCCCTCGGCGACGAGACGGCAGAAGAGGCAGTCGTCAGGCGGCGACGGCAAGGATTCCCTCCTCCGAGACTCCGACCGCGCGGGCGCGCAGGAGCTCGCCGACCTGGGCCTCGACGAACCACGGCGTGTAGTCGTCGCCGTAGCCGCGCCCCGGCCGGTCGACGAGCACGCGGTCCGTCGTGCCGAGCCGTGAGACCCACCGGCGCCGCGAGAGCTCCTCGGAGAGGCCGCGCAGCCTCGCGCTTCGCTCCTTCTTCACGGAAGCGGGGACCGGGTCGTCCGCGGCGGTCGCCGTACCCGGCCGCGGGGAGTACGGGAAGACGTGCACGCGCGTGATCCCGGCACGCTCGACGACGTCGAGCGTGCGCGCGAAGGCCTCCTCGCTCTCAGCCGGGGAAGCCGACGATGACGTCGGCGGTGAGGTTGAAGTCGCCGAGAGGCTCGAGCTTCGCGACGTACTGGGCGGCCGAGTACCGCCGCCGCATCGCGCGGAGCACGTCGTCGTCGCCCGACTGCAGCGGCACGTGGAGGTGCCGCGACGCCGAGGGGGTCTCCCGTATAGCCGCGATCAGCTCGTCGGACAGGTGGTTCACCTCGATCGAGGAGAGCCGCATCCGCTCGACCCCCGGCAGCGCGCCCGCTTCGCGGACGAGGCGCGACAGCGCGAAGCCCGCCTCGCGATCGCGGAAGCAGCCGAGGTTGACGCCGGTGAGGACGATCTCGCGATGACCTTGTGCGACCCGCCGCTCGATCTCGCTCAGCACCGCTGCCGCGCGCCGGCTCCGCGTCCCGCCGCGCACGAGCGGGATGACGCAGAACGCGCACGAGAACGAGCAGCCGTCCTGGATCTTCACGAAGGCGCGGGTCCGTTCGAGCCGCGCGTCGGCGTGCACGCAACCGATCGCACCGACGTCACCTGCGACGGCGGCCGGCACGTCCTCGCTGCGAGCGGAGATGACGGTCACGTTTGTCGGCGAGCCGTCGAACGCGCCCGCGAGGTTCGCGCCGCAGCCCGTGACGTACACGCGCTCGTGCGCCCGCGCAGCCCGGGAGACGGCCTGGCGCGACTTCGAGATCGCCTCGTGCGTGACGCAGCACGTGTTCACGACCGCGACGTCGCCACCGCCCTCGGTCTCGACGTGCCCGTCGCCGAGCAGCCGCTCGCGCACGGCCTGCGCGTCCGCGTAGGAGACCTTGCAGCCCAGAAATCCGACCGAGAAGCTCGCCATCGAAGCGCCTACCTTACTGCGGTCGGGCGAGAACGTCTGCAGCCCAGCCCTCGAGCTCGATGCGCTCGCCTGGACGCCAGCCCGGCGCCTCGGGCCGCTCCGACGCGAGGTACCCGGACGTCACGGCCTTGGCGGCGTCGATGCGAGCGAGCAGCTGCTCCACGACGCCGAGCTCGATGTTCGCGACGACGACGTCGACGGGCGGCAGCTCGTCGACGAGGACGTCGGCGCGCCTCGCCTCGACGACAACGCCGTTCTCGCGTGCGGTGTCGTTGGCGACCTCGACAGCGACGGGATCGAGGTCCACGGCCGTCACCGGCGCGAATCCGAGGCGAACGGCCGCGACGGCCACGACGCCCGAGCCGCAGCCGGCGTCGAGGAGGCCGCCGCGCTCGAGCCGCGAGAGCAGCTCGATGCACGCGCGCGTCGTCGGATGTGCGCCCGTCCCGAATGCTCGCCCGGGGTCGACGACGACCGCGACGGCCCCAGCAGGCGGCGAGATCCACGGCGGGCCGATCCAGAAGCCGCCCGCGAGCACCGGACGGTGGAACTCCTTCCAACGGTCCTCCCAGCCTGCGCCAACGGGCTCTGCGGTTGCCTGCGGAAAGGCGGCGACCACCTCGTCGAGGTGGGCGGCGTCCGCATACGCCGCGAGCTCGGTCGACGCGCCTCCCTCGTGCTCCTCGAAGCCGGCGGGAAAACGCTCGAGGAGCCATGCGCGAGCGACTTCGGCCTCGGCGTTCGGGACGGAGAACGCGACGCGGTAGAGGTCGCTCAGCGGAGCGCGCTCTTCAGGCGGCTGAAGAAACCCTCGTCATCGTCGCGCGGCGTATATGCCTCGTCGTCCAGCTTCTCGTCGAGCTGCTCGAGGAGCCTGCGCTCCTCCTCGCCGAGCGCGGTCGGAACGGCGACGTCGACGCGGACGTAGAGCGAGCCGCGCCCCGAGCCACGCAGCGCGGGCATCCCCTGCCCCCGCAGCACGCGCACCTCGCCGGGCTGCGTGCCGGCCGGGACGTCGAGGTTGACGTCGCCGCCGAGCGTCGACACCGTCGCGGCCGTCCCGAGCGCGGCCTCCGTCATCGTCAGCCGAAGCGCCGTGTGCAGATCGTCGCCGTCGCGCACGAAGCGCGAGTCCGGCCGGACGCGGACGACGACGAACGCGTGGCCGCGCTCGGCGCTGCGGAAGCCGGCGTGTCCTTCGCCGCGGACGCGGATCTGCTGGCCGTCGTGGATCCCCTTCGGCACGTCGACCTCGAGCTGGTGCTGCCGCACGACGCGCCCTTCGCCGCCACAGTCGCGGCAGGGCTGCTCGAGGATCTCGCCGATACCGCCGCACTCGGGGCATGCGCGCTGCTGGACGAACTGGCCGAAGATGTTCTGCGACACGCTGCGCACCACCCCGCTGCCGCCGCACGTCGAGCACGCGCGCATGCCCGTCCCCGGCTCCGCGCCGCGCGTCTCGCAGCGCTCGCACGGCAGCGCGACGTCGAGCGGAACGGTGATCGTCGCTCCCGTGAACGCTTCCTCCAAGTCGATCTCCACGAGCGCCTGCACGTCCCCGCCGCGCTGCGAGCGCTGGCGGCCGCCGCTCGCTCCGAGGAAGTCCTCGCCGAAGAACGCGGCGAAGATGTCCGAGAGGCTTCCGAAGTCCGTGAACGCCGGCTCGAAGCCGCCGCGCTTCAATCCCGCCTTCCCGAAGCGGTCGTAGATCCCGCGTCGCTCGGGATCCGAGAGAACCTCGTACGCCTCGGCTACGTCTCGGAACCGGACGTCCGCGTCCGGCTCGCTCGAGACGTCGGGATGGAGCTCACGCGCGAGGTTCCGGAACGCGCGCTTGATGTCGGCGTCGCTCGCGTTCCGCGGAACGCCGAGGAGGTCGTAGTAGTCGCTCTCGGTCGTCGCCATGCTCAGGCGTCTTCGTACACGTCCTCGACGAAGCGGGAGAGCTCGAACGCCGCCGCCCGGACCGTGCGAATCGCCTTCTCGTAGTCCATCCGGAGCGGCCCGATGAGCCCGACCGCGCCGAGCGGCGTCGAGCGGATCCCGTAGGTCGCACCCACGAGCGAGACGGCGTGCACCTCGGCCGCCGCCGAGCTCCGGGCCGACGTGCACGATCGGCCGCTGCGGCTCGAGTGCCTCGCTGACCAGCTCCAGCACTGCGGCGCGACGCTCGAGCAGCTCGACCAGGCGGATCGTCGCCTCGACCTCCTCGGCCCGAGCACCGCCGACGAGTCCCGCCGTGCCGCCGACGAACACCTCGGGCCCAACCTCTGCTCCCACCTCGAGCAACGTCTGGCCGATCAGATTCAGGAAGGCGCGCTCGCGGGGAGCGAGCTCCGGCGCCTCCAGCCGGCGCCGCACGGTTCGCGAGCCGAGCCGCTGGCCGACGACCTGCTCCTCCAGGTACTCGCCCGCCCACGCGACAAGACCCGGGTCGACCGGTTCCTCGAGCCGGAAGACCTGCTTCGTCACGCCGCCCGTCGACGTGATGACGACGACCATCACGGTCGTCGGCTGCAGCGTCAGCACCTCGATGTGCCGGATCGACGCCGTCTCGAGCGAAGGGGCCGAGACGAGCGCGAGCAGCCGCGTCGCCTCGGACAGCATCTCCGTCGTCACCCGCAACGCCTGCTCGATCTCGTCCCGCATCGAGCGCAGATCGACACCGAGCGCGTCAGGACGACCGTCGAGCGTGTCGACGAGCTCCTCGGCGTACACCCGGTAGCCGCTCTCGGTCGGCGTCCGCCCGGCCGACGTGTGCGGATGCGTGAGCAGCCCGAGCGTCTCGAGCTCGGCGAGCTCGCCGCGTACGGTCGACGAGGAGACGTCGAGGCCCGCTCGTTCGACGAGCGCGCGCGACCCCACCGGCTGGCCGGTCGCGACGTACTCCTCGATGACCCGCCGCAGGATCTCGCGCTTCCGTGGCGTCAGCTGCATCCGCATCGACGATGGTAGCCGGGTCTACCGCTGCACGCCTGACCGCGGCTCAGGCCATGAGCTCGCCGTGACGCCGCCGCCGAGGAAGCGCCCGCGGTCGGCGTCAGCCGCAGCTCCGCGCCGCGTCCGTTCGCCGTCAGCTCGACGAGGCCGCGCTCGGCGAGGCGGGCGAGCGCCGTCGTGGTCGACGGCGTCGCGCTCGACGTCGGCGAGCGACGACGCGGCTCGTCGAGCCGCAGGCCGAGCAGCAGGCGCTCGCGCGCGTCGCGTCTCGGCGTCGATCGGCTCGAGCTCGCGCGGCGGCGGCTCGCCGGCCGCGAGCGCGCGCGACGTAGCGCGGCGAGGCTCGGCAGGTTCCGCCGGCGCATGCCTGCGACCGTGGACACGGCGCCGATGCCGATGCCGAGGTAGTCGCGACCGAGCCAGTAGCCGAGGTTGTGCCGTGCCCGGAGGTCCGCGCTCGCGCCGTCCGGGCTCGAGGCAGAAGTTCGCCGTCTCGTACCAGCGGTAGCCGGCGCGCCGTCAGCGTGTCGACCACCTGCTCGAAGTAGCCCTCCATCGCGTCGGCCTGGCGCTCGAGCTCGTCGCCGTGCGCGTGCGTGAAGCGCGTCCCCGGCTTCGCCTCGAGCTCGTAGCAGGAGAGGTGCTCGGGCTCGAGCGCAAGCGCCTCGGCGAGGTCGCGCGTCGAGGTCGGCCGGGCTCTGGCCCGGGATGCCGTAGACCAGGTCGAGCGAGACGTTGTCGAATCCGGCGTCGCGGAGCGTGCGAACCGCGCCGCGGACGTCGTCCGGCGAGGCTCGCCGCTCCAGCACCTCGAGCAGGCGCGGCTGGAAGCTCTGGGCGCCGAGCGAGACGCGGTTCACGCCGTGCTCGACGCAGGAGCGCCGCCAGCTCGGGCGTCACCGTCTCGGGGTTCGCCTCGACCGTCAGCTCGTCGGCCGCGGGCAGCGCCGCGAGCAGCCGCGCGAGCGCGTCGGGCTCGGTGAACGTCGGCGTGCCGCCGCCGAGGAAGACCGTCTCGAGCTCGGTCGGCGAGGACGCCCCGCTCGCAGCTCGAGCTCGGCGAGCAGCGCGTCGACGTACGCCGCGTGCTGGTCGCTCCGGCCCGACGACCGTGACGAAGTCGCAGTAGCCGCAGCGGTGCGCGCAGAACGGCAGGTGGACGTACAGGTGCCGGACGTGGCCGCATCAGCGCTTCCGGTCCGAGTCGAGGTTGAGGACGGCGAGGAACGCCTCCTGCGGCACCTCCACGCCGCCGACCTGCTTCATCCGCTTCTTGCCCTTCTTCTGCTTCTCGAGCAGCTTCCGCTTGCGCGTGATGTCGCCGCCGTAGCACTTCGCGAGCACGTCCTTGCGCCGCGCCTTGATCGTCTCGCGGGCGATGACGCGCGAGCCGATCGCCGCCTGGATCGGGACGTCGAACATCTGCCGCGGGATCTCCTCGCGCAGCCGCTCGACGAGCTGGCGGCCGCGCTCGTACGCCGCGTCGCGGTGGATGATCAGCGAGAGCGCGTCGACCTGCTCGCCGCCGACGAGGATGTCGACACGCGCGAGCTCGCCCGGCCGGAACCCGGCGAGGTCGTAGTCGAAGCTCGCGTAGCCGCGCGTGCGCGACTTCAGCTGGTCGTAGAAGTCGAGGACGATCTCGCCGAGCGGAAGCTCGTACGTCGAGGAGCACGCGGCCCTCGCTCAGGTACTCCATGTGGTCGAAGCTGCCGCGCCGCTCGTTCGCGAGCTCCATGACCGCGCCGACGTAGTCCTTCGGGACGATCACGGACGCCTTCACGTACGGCTCCTCGACCTGCTCGAGCTCGCGCGGCATCTCGGCCGGGTTGTGCACCTCGACGACCTCGCCCGGTCCGCGTCGTCGCCCGGTAGGCGACGTTCGGCGCGGTGATGAGCAGGTCGAGGTCGAACTCGCGCTCGAGCCGCTCGCGGACGATCTCCATGTGCAGCAGGCCGAGGAAGCCGCAGCGGAAGCCGAAGCCGAGCGCCTGCGACGTCTCGGGCTCGTACGAAGAGCGAGGCGTCGTTCAGCTTGAGCCGCTCGAGCGCGTCGCGGAGCTCCGGGTAGTCGTCGGAGTCGGTCGGGAAGATCCCCGCGAACACCATCGGCTTGACGTCCTGGTAGCCGGGCAGCGGCTCGGCGGCCGGCCGCCGGCGCGACGTGAGCGTGTCGCCGACGCGGAGCCGCGAGACGTCCTTGAGCCCGGTGATGACGTAGCCGACCTCGCCCGCCGACGAGCGACTCGACGGGCGTCGCGGCGGGCGACATGACGCCGAGCTCCTCGGCGTCGAACTCGCGTGCCCTGGCGCCATCGCGCGCAGCGGCTCGCGCGTCGAGAAGCCGCCGTCGACGACGCGGACGAACGCGACGACGCCGCGGTACTGGTCGTACGAGGAGTCGAAGACGAGCGCCCGCGGCGGCGCGTCCGGGTCGCCCGCCGGCGGCGGGATCCGCTCGACGATCGCGTCGAGCACCTCGGGAACGCCGACGCCCGTCTTCGCCGAGATGCGCAGCACGCGATCGGGGTCCTCGCCGAGCAGGTCGCCGAGCTCCTTCGCGGCGCCGTCCGGGTCGGCCTGCGGAAGGTCGATCTTGTTCGCGGCGGGGACGATCTCGAGCCCGCCGTCGATCGCGAGGTACGCGTTCGCGAGCGTCTGCGCCTCGATCCCCTGCGCCGCGTCGACGACGAGCAGCGCCCCCTCGCACGCCTGCAGCGAGCGGGAGACCTCGTACGTGAAGTCGACGTGGCCGGGCGTGTCGATCAGGTTCAGCTCGTGCCCGCTCCAGGGCGACCCGCACGGCCTGCGCCTTGATCGTGATCCCGCGCTCGCGCTCGAGCTCCATCGAGTCGAGGAGCTGCTCGCGCATCTCGCGCTCCGGACACGGCGCCGGTCAGCTCGAGGATGCGATCGGCGAGCGTCGACTTGCCGTGGTCGATGTGCGCGATGATCGCGAAGTTGCGGATGCGGTCCTGCTGCATAGGACTCAGGCGCCGCTCGAGGAGTCGTCGCGCCGGGCTCGCAACAGTAGCAACGCCTCGAGCTCGCGAAGCCCGAGCGCCCGGCCGACCCCGACGTAGACGAGGCCGCCGACGGCGAACCCGGCGCCGAGCGAGACCAGCTGCGCCGAGGATGCCCTCCCCGAGCAGCGCGTCGAGCGCCGTACCAGACCGCGAACGAGAGCCCGGCGGCAACGGCGGAGCGACGGCCACGCGCAGGACGACGCGACCGTCGCGCCCGACGTGCTCCAGACCCGACGCGGCGGCGCATCATGACGAGCAGCACCGCCGCGCCGACGACGTTCACGGTCGAGGTCGCGAGCGGGATCCCCCAGATGCCGAGCCGGTAGAAGACGGTGTCGAACAGCGGCGTTGAGGGCGACGGCGCCGAGCGCGATCGCCGTCGGCACCCAGTTCGTCTGCACCGCGTAGAAGCTGCGGTTGAGGATCAGCATCCAGCCGTTGAACACGAGCCCGATCGAGAACGCCTGCGAGGCACTGGGCGACGATCGACCGTGTCCTCGGCGGTGAACTCGCCACGCTGGTAGACGAGCTCGACGATCGGCTCCGCGAGCACGATCGAGACGAGCGCCGGCGGGAATGAGCAGGAACGCGATCTGCCGGATCCCCCTGTCGAGCGCCCGTCGCAGCCCGAGAGTCGCCGCGCGCCGCAAGGCGCGCGAGCGTCGGGAAGAGCACGGTCGTAACCGCGACCGCGAAGACGCCCTGCGGGAGCATGTACAGGCGGAAGGCCGCTCCGATCGCCGCCGGCGCGAGCTCGGGGTCGAGCAGGCGAGACGCGAACAGCGTGTCGACGAGGAAGTTCACGTTGATGAGGCCGATCGTGAGCGTGACCGGCAGCATCAGCACGAGGACGCGCTTGACCGCGGGGTCGCGCCAGTCGAGAACCGGCGTCAGTCTCCCGTCGAGGCGTCGCAGCCACGGGATCGGCAGGAGGAGCTGGACGAGCGTGCCGAGCACGACGACGCCGGCGTAGAGGTACAGCTGCGCGCTCTCCGTCGTCGATCCGCGGGATGCCCAGGACGAGACCGACGATGATCACCAGGTTCCACGCCACCGGGGCGAGTGCCGGCAGCGCGAAGTGGTGATACGTGTTGAGGATCCCGACGATGATCCCGAGAGCCCGAGGAGGACGACGATCGGGAACAGGACGCGGGAGAGGCCGACGGCGAGCGCGTAGTCGCCGCCCGGATCGCCGAACGGCTTCATGAGCAGCGGGGCGAGCAGGATGAAGACGGCAGTGACGCCCCCGAGCACGAGCAGCGTCAGCCAGAAGAGCGTTGACGCGACCCGCCACGCACGCTCCCTCTCTCCTTTCTCGAGCAGGTCGCTGAAGACCGGGACGAAGGCACCTGACAGCGCGGCGTCACGCGACGAGCGCACGGACGAGATTCGGGATCTGGATCGCGACCGTGAAGGCGTTGATGAGACCCGAGACGCCGAAGAAGTAGCGCGCTGACCATCTCGCGCACGAGCCCGAGCA
This sequence comes from uncultured Gaiellaceae bacterium, assembly GCA_963778725.1. Lineage (GTDB taxonomy): Bacteria > Actinomycetota > Thermoleophilia > Gaiellales > Gaiellaceae > GMQP-bins7. The sequence goes on along the minus strand of CAVZVL010000013.1, from coordinate 81,757 downwards.
CGCGTGAGATGGCGGTCGCCCCGGAGAAGACGGCGGTGGAGCGCGCGAGGCGCCGGCTGTGGCCGCGCTCGTCCTCGGAGTGCGGCGCCGGAGTGGCTTCTGCTTCGGTGTCCATCGGGTCGGCTTCGCGAGCGATTCTCCCAGTGGGGTCTGCTACCATCGCCCGGCCCGCGGCAGCGGGCATTTTCTCGAATGGCGAACATCAAACAGCAGAAGAAGCGCGTCCTGATCCAGGAGCGGCAGAGGACGGAGAACCTCCGCTACCGGTCGACGATCAAGACCCTCACGAAGCGCCTCGAGGCCGCCGTCTCGGACGGCGACGCCGAGCGGATCGCGACCGAGCACCGCGAGCTCGTGCGGACGATCGACCGGGCGACGACGCGTGGCGCATTGCACGGCAACACGGCCGCCCGCAAGAAGTCGCGTGCGGCGCGCCTGGTCGCCGGCGGCGCCGCGTAGCGCGCCGCAACCGGTCAGAGACCTAATTCGACGAACCAGGCGGTCGCGTCAGGTCGACGAGTGCGCGCTGGACCTCGAGGTCGGGCGCGATCCTCGACTGCCCCTTGAGCGCGCCGTCGAGCTCGGCCAGGCGCACGACCGCATCGTCGAGCTCCTCACCCGAGAACCCCTCAGCCTGAGCCATGAGCTTCTGGGCGCGGAAGGGATGGAGCTTCAGGCGCTCCGCCGCCTCCTTCGAGCGGACGCCCTCCGCCGCGAGGCGCTGGAGCGCGCGGAGCCGGCTCGACATGACTGCCGAGCGTTCCGGCGAGCCGCGGCGCGACGTCGCGGCGCGGACGCGGCTCGTGCTCGAAGATCGACTCGCTGATCTCGAGCGCGCGACCGACCTCGCGCGCCGACCACGCCTCGGTGAGCTCGTAGGTCGGCACGTCGGCGTTGGGCGCAACGAGGGCGGCGACCTCGCGCTCGCCGATCGGCTCCCCGGACGCCCACGTCGCGAGCTTGTCCACCTCGACCTTCAGCGTCGTCAGGTCGTCGCCGGCGAGCAGGATCAGCGCCGAGACAGCCTCGGGCTCGGCTCGGACACCGAGCTGGCGGAACTGCTCCGCGACCCAGCCGTGCAGCTCCTTCTTCGCGACCTCGAACGAGAGGACGCTGCCCGCCTTTGCGCACGCCTTCCAGAGCGCGGAGCTCGACTTGAGCTCGTCCGCCACGAGCGCGAGCACGGTCGCCGGCGCCGGGTTCGCGAGGTAGTCGGTGACCGCAGCGACGTCCGCCGCCTTCCAGCCTCCCTTTCGCCGGCCCTCACCGTCTCGCTGACCGTCGACGTCGCGGACGACGATGAGCCGCCCGTCTCCGAAGAGGCTCCCGGCGTTGCACAGGCCGACCGCCTCGTCGCCTGACCTGTCGACCGCACTGACGGACTCGATCGCCTCGGGCGAGAAGTGGGCTCGCAGGCGCCCCAGCGCCGTCTCGATCTTCGGGCGGTCGCCTCCGGTGATGAGGTACACGGGCTTGTCCGGAGCCTCGGCCACGGGTCAATCTACCGTTGCGTCCGAACCGCGAGCTCTCGCCCGTCGGACTCGATGACGACGCGGCCGTCCTGATCGGTCCGGTAGACGGCGAGGCCCGGGTAGCTCGCGAGTGCGGCGAGCGTCTCGGGGCGTCGGATGCCCGTACTCGTTGTGCCGGCCGCACGAGATGACCGCGACTTCGGGGCGAAGCGTCCCGAGCTCGTCCGCGAGACCGGGATCCTCCGACCCGTGGTGCGCCACCTTCATGATCTCGACGTCCGGGAGCGGAAGACGTGACGTCACGTCCGACTCAGCGTCGGCCGAGAGGTAGACGTCGGTCGCGCGGTAAGAGGCGACGAGTACGACGGCGTTCTGGTTCGGATCCTCGCTCGGGGTTCCGGCGTCCTCCGGCCAGAGGACGCGGATCCGGAGCCGACCGGCGCGGAACCTCGTGCCCTCGCGCACGACGCGGACAGGAACGTGTCGTTGTCGGGCGACGGCGAGCGCCTCCTCGCTCTCCGGCCCGGTCGCAGCCAGACCGGGGTCGAGCACCTCTCCGACGTGGATGCTGCGGAGTACGGCGGCTGCGCCGCCGACGTGATCGCGCTGAGGATGTGTCAGGACGATCGCGCTGAGCGAGCGGATCCCCATGCGCGCGAGCTGTCCGGCCACGTCTGCCTCAGGCGGCCCTTCGTCCACGAGCACGCGCACAGTCGGCGTCTCGAGGAGGGTGGAGTCGCCCTGACCGACGTCCAGGAAGGTCACGCGGAAGGCGGCCGGAGCAGTCCACGCCACCGGAGCGGGTCGCAGCGCCACGATCCACACCGCCGCGAGCAACACGGCTCCGCACGCGGCGAGCACCGCGGGGCCACGGCGCGTCGGTGTCGCCAGGTTCCTGCGCGCCCGCGGTACCACGAACCACGCAGCTCCTGTGCCAGCAACCAGGACGAGCGCGAGGTGTGTCCCGATCTGCGCTGAAGGGAGGCCGCCGAAGACGCGCGCGACGAGCTCGAGCCACGCCGCCGCCCAGCCGGCGAGCCACCCGAGCGATGCTGCGGCGGACGGAGAAATCGGATCGACGACGCTGGCCAGCAGACCGAGGCCGAGAACGAGCGGCATCGACGGCTCCGCGAGCAGATTCGCGGGAACGGTGTACAGCGGCGCCCGGCCGAAGTGGAAGAGCAGGATCGGCGCGGTGACGAGACCGCACGCCGCGGCGACGGCCAGACCGTCCGCGAGGCGCGGCGGCACCGGGTAGCCGGCGAGCCGAGACTGCAGGCGCGGCACTGCGACGAAGATCGCGGCAACCGCGGCGAAGGAGAGCTGGAACCCCGGATCGAGGACCGAGGTCGGCATCCAGAGCAGGAGGACGAGCGCGCCGAACGCAAGGAAGTACCAGCGGTCGCGCGGTCGCGAGGCGAGCCACGCGAGCGACACCAGAGCGCCGGCGACCGCCGCCCTCGCCACGGACGGCTGCCAGCCGACTGCGAGCACGTATGCCGCGATCACTGCGAGAGTCGACAGCTCGCGCACGATCCGCGAGAGGCGAAACAGCCAACCGAGGCAGAAGACACCGGCAGCGAGGAACGCGACGTTCTGCCCCGAGACGGCGAGCAAGTGGTAGAGCCCCGACGCGCGGAAGTCGCGCTGCACGTCCGCCGGAAGGCCCTCGTCCTCGCCGAGGACGACGCCGAGCACGATCCCCCGCCGCACGCCGCTCGCGCCGCGTCCGATCGCGCGCTCGACGCGGTCACGAAGCCGGTCGCCGAAGCCCTGGATCCCGCCCCGTCGTCCGACCTGTCGCCAGCTCGACGCCTTCAGCACGACATGGATGCCCTGGCGGGCCAGCCATGCGCGCTCGTCGAACCCGTCCTGCTCGGGCCGAGGCTCCTGGATGTCGACGGTCGCGTCCAGGACAGCTCCCCTGCGGCGGCGAGCGTCCCACAGGCAGGACGACCAAGACGCGCTCGCGTAACGGCTCGTGCCGGAACGCCGTGATCTCGGCGATCACGCGCGTCGACCAGCGCGAACGACGAGCCGGCGCGACCGTCACCAGCGTCGCCTGGCCGGTCTCGCCGATCCGTCCCGCCAGGACGCTCGCATCGAGCGCACCCATCCGCAACGAACCCCACGCGAGGCCGAGCACGGCGAGCGCGGCCGCGACCGCTCCGAGACGCGCCGGCCCGTCCAGGCAAAGCACCGCGCCGAATGCCGCGAAGGTGACCGTCGCCGCGACGGCCAGCGACAACGCGAACCAGACGGAGAGACCGATGCCGACGCACACAGAGGCCACGAGGAGCGCGGGCCAGTGGAGCTCGAGCGCTCTTCTCACGGCGTTACGAGGTCGCGCAGCTGCTCGATTCGGGTCGGACCGATGCCCGGGACGGCGTCGAGGTCGTCGACGGATGCGAACGGGCCGTGCTCGGTGCGGTAGTCCACGATCTTCTGCGCAGTGATCGGGCCGACGCCCGGGAGCTCGTCGAGCTGGTCAACCGTTGCGGAGGAGAGGCTCACGAGCGGGCCGACCGGCCCAACTCCTGACGGTTCTGCACCACCTGACGAAGGCGCACCCGTCCCGTCCTGCGTTCGAGCAGGCACGACGACCTGCACCCCGTCGACGAGCGGCGCGGCGAGATTCACCGCCGCGAGGTCGGCGTCGCGCAGCGCGCCTCCCGCGCGATGGACGGCGTCGGCGATCGCGCGCACCGTCGCGCAGCCGGTACAGCCCGGGCCGGCGCACCTCTCCGACGACGTGGACGACGAGGATCGTGCGCGCCGGCGCCGACGCAACGGGCTCGAGCGTGGTCGCGACCGGCTCGGGCTCACCGGCGGCCCCGGCGTGCGCGAGCCGCTGGCCGAGGAGGACGAGCGCTGCGAGCGCCAAGCACACCCCGACGAGAGCGGTCGAGCGGGAGACGGCGAAGGGCACGCGGCCATCGTCGCCGCGAGCCGCTCACGCGTGGTTCACGACTCCGTCACGAATCGTCGAAAGCGCGGCCGGGCGGCCGGCGCCGCTAGATCACGAAGTTGACGAGCTTGCCCGGAACGACGATGACGCGCGCGGCGTCGCCACCGTCCAGATGGGCGCGCACCCGCTCGGAGTCGCGCGCCAGCGCGACGAGCTCGTCCTCGGCGAGGTCTGGCGCGACCTGCAGACGGTCGCGGATCTTTCCGTTCACCTGGACGACGACCTCGACCGTCTCCACCTCGAGCATCGTCGGGTCCGCGACGGGCCAGGCCGCCTCCCACAACTGCTCGTGACCGAGCCGCGACCACAGCTCCTCGGCGACGTGCGGCGCGTACGGCTGGATCAGCGACACGGTGGTCTCGGCCGCGAAACGCGAATCAGGCCCGGCCCGATCCCGCGACAGCTCGTTGACGAGCTCCATCACCGCCGCGATCGCCGTGTTGAACGCGAACCGGCGGCCGATGTCGTCGGTGACCTTGGCGATCGTCGCATGCGCCTTCCGTGCCAGCGGCCCACCCTCCGGATCGCCAACGGGCGCGCTCTCCGCAACCTCGCTCACGACCGTCCACAGCCTGCGAACGAAGCGAGCCATGGCCTCGACGCTCGTCTCGGTCCACTCCATGTCCTCGTTCGCAGGACCCAGGAAGAGGATGTTGAGGCGGCACGCGTCGGCGCCGTACTTGTCCAGGAAGTCGTCCGGTCCGACCACGTTCCCAGCTCGCTTCGACATCTTCGTCTTCCCGAGCGTCACCCAGCCGTTCGAGAAGAACGCCGCGAACGGCTCCCGGAAGCCGAGCAGGCCGAGGTCGTTCAGCACCTTCACCCAGAACCGCGCGTAGATCATGTGCACGGTCGCGTGATCGACGCCGCCGATGTACAGGTCGACGGGGCTCCAGTAGTCGACGGCAGCGCGGTCGAACGGCGCGCTGTCGTTGTGCGCGTCGCAGTAACGCAGGAAGTACCAGGAGGAGTCGACGAACGTGTCCATCGTCTCGGTCTCTCGCTTCGCTGCACCGCCGCACGACGGGCACGGGACATTCACCCAGTCCTCGGCCTGCGCGAGCGGCGGGATGCCCTTCGGCTTGTAGTCCTCGACCTCGGGCAGGACGACCGGCAGGTCCTCGTCCGGCACGGCAACGATCCCGCACGCGTCGCAGTAGACGACCGGGATCGGGCACCCCCAGTAGCGCTGGCGCGAGAAGCCCCAGTCGCGCAGGCGGTAGTTGATCGTGAAGCTGCCACGACCCTCGGCCTCGAGCTTCTCGACGATCCGGCGGCCGCCCTCGGGCGCGGGCAGGCCGTCGAACTCGGCCGAGTTGACCAGTACCTCCCCTTCCCTGTGCTCGACGTAGGCGACGGAGTCGTCCACCTCGCCGTCCGCGGGACGGACGACCTGCCGGATCGGCAGGTCGAACGCGGTCGCGAAGTCGAAGTCGCGCTGGTCGTGCGCCGGGACGGCCATGATCGCGCCCGTCCCGTAGTCGGTCAGGACGTAGTCGGCGACGTAGACCGGCAGCCGCTCGCCGTTGACCGGATTGATCGCGTGCATGCCTGCCGCGACGCCGGTCTTCTCGGTCGCGGCGGCGCGCTCCGCGGTCTTCTTCGCCGACGCGCGGCGCACGTACTCCCGCACCTCCTCGGAGTCGATACGCGGCACGAGCTCGTGCTCCGGGGCGAGGACGAAGAAGGTCGCGCCGTAGAGCGTGTCGGGCCGCGTCGTGAAGACCGGAATGTTCTCGTCCAGCTCCTCGATCCGGAAATTGACCTCGGCACCCTCGGACCGGCCGATCCAGTTGCGCTGGCGCGTCTTGATCGACTCCGGCCAGTCGACCGTCTCGAGGTCGTCGAGCAGCGCCTGGGCGTAGTCCGTGATCCGGAAGAACCACTGCTCCATGAGGCGCGACTCGACCTCGGCGCCGCAGCGCTCGCAGCGCCCGTCCCGGACCTGCTCGTTCGCGAGCACGGTCTGGTCGTTCGGGCACCACTTGACGGGCGCGGCCTTCCGGTACACGAGGCCGCGCTCGAGGAAACGCAGGAACTGCCACTGCTGCCAGCGGTAGTAGTCCGGCTTATGGGTCGAGACGAGGCGATCCCAGTCGTACGCCCAGCCCACGCGACGCATCGAATGGCGTGATCGCCTCGATGTTGCGCTCCGTGCTCTCGCGGGGGTGGACGCCCTCCCGGATCGCGGCGTTCTCGGCCGGGAGGCCGAACGCGTCGAAGCCCTGCGGATGCAGCACGTGCATCCCGTTTCGCGAGCGGAAGCGCGTGACGACGTCGCCGATCGTGTAGACGAGCATGTGGCCCATGTGCAGGCTCCCCGAGGGGTACGGGAGCATCTCGAGGACGTAGCTCTTCGGCTCGACCGGGTCGTTCGAGACGTAGAACGCCTTCGCGTCCTCCCAGACCCGCTGCCAACGCTCCTCGATCGTCCTCGCGTCGTACGTCTCCATCGCCCTTCCAGTTCGCTTCGGGGAACAAAAAAGCCTCTCGGCGAGAGGCTCCACGGAAACGGCCGCAGCTCTCGCCGCGTTCGCTCCCTGACCTATGCAAGCAGCTGCTTCACGAGCTCAAAACGGTACCAGGCAGAATCGGCCGATGCTCGCGCTCTTCCCCGACTCCGCCTGTGTGCAGCAGGGCGAGCTCGCGTTGGGCGGCGTTTCCGCACCTGAGCTCGCGGACCGGTTCGGAACGCCGCTCGTCGTCTACTGCGAGGAGACGATTCGGACGCAGGCACGGGCGTTCACCGATGCCGTCGGCGACGGCGGCCGCGTCTTCTACGGAACGAAGGCCTTCGCGAACGTCGCGCTCCTTCGACTCCTGCGGGAGGAAGGAATCGGCGCCGACGTCGCCTCGTCCGGCGAGCTCGCATTCGCGCGGGCGGCCGGCCTGACCGGCGACGAGCTCGTCGTCCACGGGAACAACAAGGGCCTGGCATTTCTGCGCGAGGCTGCGGGGGAACGAGCTCCCGTCGTCCTCGACGCACGCGACGAGGCAGAGCTGGCCGCCGAAGCCGGCGTGGATCAGGCCCTCGTGCGCGTGACGCTCGGCGTCGACGCCGACACGCACGAGGCGATCACGACCGGCCACCACGGCTCCAAGTTCGGCCTCCCGCCGGATGAGGCCCGCGCGCTGGTCGCAGACGCTCTCGCACGAGGCCTCGAGGTCCTCGGCCTGCACGTCCACGTCGGCTCGCAGCTTCCCGACTTCACGGCGCAGGCGGAGACCATCCGACGCCTGGCACGTTTCGCCGCCGCGTGCCGCGATGACCTCGGCTGGGAAGCACGCGTCGCCGACCTCGGCGGCGGATTCGGGATCCGGCACCACCTCGGCGAGGAGGTGCCCGACGCGGCCGACCTCGCTCGAGCTGCCGCTAAGACCGCGCGCGAGGAGTTCGTGGCGGCAGGGCTGCAAGAGCCGTTCGTCTGGCTCGAGCCGGGACGGAGCCTCGTCGGACGAGCCGGCGTCACGCTGTATCGCGTCGGTGCGGTCAAACGGCTGGAGGGACGCACCTGGGTCGCCGTCGACGGCGGCATGTCCGACAACCCGCGGCCACAGCTCTACGAGGCGCGGTATGCGGCACTCTCGGCGACGCGCGCCGACGAGGCTGCCGAGGAGACCGTGAGCGTGGCGGGCATGCACTGCGAGTCCGGAGACGTGCTCATCGACGACGTCCTCCTCCCCGCGCCACGCCGCGCCGACCTCCTGGCCGTGCCCGCAACAGGTGCGTACACGCTCGCGATGAGCTCGAACTACAACGGCGTCGGGCGCCCCGCGGCCGTGCTCGTGCGTGACGGGGAAGCGCGGGTGATCCGCCGGCGCGAGAGCGTGGACGACCTGCTCGCGCTCGAGACCGCGTGAACTTTCGGTTCTGCGACGACCTCGGCCCAGACGGGTTCGGCTGGATGGTCGAGGAGGCAGCGACGCGAACGTCCCACGCGCTCGCGGCCGACGGGACGGTGTGGCTCGTCGATCCGCTGGACTGGCCGGAGGCGATCGACCGCGCGCTCGCCCTCGGCGAGCCGGCCGGCGTGATTCAGCTCCTCGACCGCCACAACCGCGACTGCGCGGCTCTCGCCGCGCACCTCGGCGTCCCGCACCTCGTCGTGCCGGACGCGGTTGCAGGTAGCCCGTTCGAGATTGTCCCGGTCATGCGCAGAAGGCACTGGCGCGAGTCGGCGTTGTGGTGGCCGGGGACGGGGACGCTCGTCATCGCCGACGCGCTCGGCTCGAACCGCTTCTACACGGGCGGCCAGGTGCCGATCGGCGTCCACGTGCTGTTGCGGTTCAAGCCACCGAAGGTGCTCGCCGCCCTCGAGCCGAAACGCGTCCTCGTCGGTCACGGCGAGGGAGTCCTCGGCGCGGGCGCGGACACGGAACTCGCGCAAGGCTCTCGCGAGCAGCCGGCGCAGTCTCCCCGGCGTCCTCCTGCGGCTGCCGTTCGCTATTCGGGCTCCCAGCCGACCTCGATGACGTACCCGTCCGGATCGCGGAACTTCACGCTCACGTAGTCGGACTCGTCCCACCAGGCGACGACCTCGAGCCCGTCGGCCTCGACCCGGTCGCGGAACGCGCGGACGTCGTCCGGGCTCGCGACGCCGCGCCCGAAGTGGAAGAAGCGCGGCAACACGATCGGCTCCTCGATCTGGCCGATCGCGAGCGAGAAGCCGACGTCGTCGTGGAGGATCCAGACGCCGTCCTCGCGCGGCTCAGACTCCGGCACGAACCCGAAGTAGTGCGTGTAGAAGCGAATCGAGCGCCCCTGATCCGAGACCGCGAGAGCGAGATGGTCCATCAGCGCGCGCGGGCGCCGGCGATCAGGCCGGGGCGCACGAGTCGCGGCGGCGCGACGAGGCCGGCGTCCTTGACCGGCGGGTTCGACGGCTCGGCCAGCGGCGCTGCGCCGAACGAGGCGCGCACCCGCTCCTCCGGCGCGTCGCCGTAGAGCGTCGTGCGCTGCCGGGGCACGCGTCCGGCTGAGCGGATCAGCTCGTCCATGCGCTCGGGCGGCATCTCCTGCCCGAAGGCGGCGCCGGCCGAGCGCGAGATCGACTCGTTCATCAAGGTCCCGCCGAGGTCGTTCACGCCCGCCGCGAGTGCCTGCCGCGTCCCGTCCGGCCCGAGCTTGACCCAGGATGCCTGGATGTTCGTGATGTCCGGATGGAGCGCGAGCCGCGCGACCGCATGGACGAGGAGGGCCTCCCGAAAGGTCGGCCCGCGTCGCGCGCGCCCCTCGAGATAGATCGGCGCCTCCATCGGCACGAAGGGGAGCGGGACGAACTCGGTGAAGCCACCCGAGCGGCGCTGCTGCTCGCGTGCGCGCAGGAGGTGACGCGCCCACGAACGCGGCGACTCCACGTGCCCGAACATCAGGGTGACGTTCGACCGTAGCCCGACGCGGTGCGCCGCGTCGTGCACGGCGAGCCACTGTGCCGTCGTCACCTTGTCCGGGCAGATGACGCGCCGCACCTCGTCGTCGAGCACCTCGGCCGCGGTCCCCGGTAGCGAGCCGAGCCCGAGGTCGCGGAGGTGCGCGAGGTACTGCTCGAGCGAGAGGTCGAGCGTCGCTGCGCCCTGCCACACCTCGAGCGCCGAGAACGCGTGCACGTGGATGCCCGGCACCGCGTCGTGGATCGCGCGCACGACGTCCGCGTAGTAGTCGCCCGTGAACGCCGGGTGGATTCCGCCCTGGAGGCACACCTCGGTCGCGCCGCGATCCCATGCCTCCTCGACGCGACGGACGATCTCGTCGCGAGGAACGAGGTAGGGCGCGCCCCGGAGATTCGCGGCGAGCTTCCCCTTCGAGAACGCGCAGAACCCGCAGCGGAAGTAGCAGACGTTCGTGTACTGGATGTTCCGCGTCACGACGTACGAGACGGTGTCGCCGCAGACCTCGCTGCGCAGGCGATCCGCAGCCGCGAACACACGTTGGGCCTCCTCACCCCGTGCCTCGACGAGGCGCGTGATCTCGTCCTCGCCGAGGTCCGGCCCCGCGAGCTCGAGCGGAACGGGGTCGCGGCGGACGACGAAAGGCGGCGTAACCGGATCACCAGGCGCCCACGCGTCGTCGCGCGCGAGTCTCGTCGCGTCCGAGGCGCGCCGAGCGTACGGCAGGACTGCCGGGTCGAGCCAGCGCTCGTCCACGTACTCCGGGTAGACGGGCAGCCGAGGCGCGAGCTCGAGACCGTGCGATCGGGTCGCCTCCGCGAGCCGTTCGATCTCGGGCCACGGGGCTTCCGGATTGACGTGGTCGATCGTGACCGGCGAGACGCCGCCCCAGTCGTCGATGCCCGCGTCGAGCAGGCGGGGGAACTCGTCGAAAGCGAGGTTCGGGGGCGCCTGGACGTGCCAGTCGGGCCCGAGCAGGATGCGGGCCACGGCGATCGTCCACAGGTGGTCGTCGAGGGTCGGCTCGGGATGCGAGGCCATGCGCGTCCCGGGCTTCGCGCGGAAGTTCTGAACGATGACCTCCTGCACGTGGCCGTGCTCCTCGCCGAGCGCCTTCAACACGAGCAAGGCATCGATCCGCTCCTGTCGAGTCTCACCGATCCCGATGAGGATCCCGCTCGTGAACGGGATCGCGAGCTCGCCTGCGAGCCGGATCGTCTCGAGACGGCGGGCAGGGACCTTGTCGGGCGACGCCCAGTGCGGACCGCCCTTCTCGGAGAGCCGCTCGGCGGAGGTCTCGAGCATGATCCCCATCGAGGCCGAGACAGGCCGCAGCAGCTCGAGTTCCGACCGGCTCATGACGCCCGGATTGAGGTGCGGCAGGAGCCCGGTCTCCTCGAGCACGAGGCGTGCGCAGCGTTCGAGGTACTCGATCGTCGTCTCGCAGCCGAGCGTACGAAGCTCGTCGCGCGCGACCTTGTAGCGGAGCTCAGGCTTGTCCCCGAGCGTGAACAGCGCCTCGCGACATCCCGCAGCTGCGCCGGCGCGCGCGATCGCGAGAACCTCGTCCTCGGTCATGTACGCCCGCTCGCCGCGGCGCGGCGGCCGCGCGAACGTGCAGTAGCCGCAGACGTCGCGGCAGAGCGTCGTCAGGGGGATGAAGACCTTCGGCGAGTACGTGACCAGCGGCCCGCGCCGAAGCCCGCGCGCCGCGGCGAGCAGCTCGTCCAGGGAGGAATCGAGCAACTCGCGCACCGACCCATCCTCGCATGCGACGTAACATCCGCGGCCCGTCAGGGCATCTCTTGAGCATGACCACGGACGCAGAGCTCATCCGCGCCGCACGCTCGGACTCGGGAGCGTTCCGCGAGCTGTACGACCGCTACGCCGAGCGCGTGTACCGGTTCCACCTCGGCCGCGCGCGCGACGCCGACGCCGCGCACGACCTGACCGCCGAGACTTTCGCGCAGGCCTGGCTGGGGCGAACGCGATTCCGGGACGAGGCAGGCGGATCCGCCGGCCCCTGGCTCTTCGGAATCGCTCGCAACCTCCTCTCGGCCTCGGTTCGTCGCGGGCGACTCGAGCGGGCTGCTTGCACCCGGCTCGGCGTCCTCGAGCGGCTCGAACGTGAGCCGGCCACGGTCCCGCCGCACGAATCCTGGCTCGACGGTCTCGACGAGGCCCTCGCGGAGCTGCCCGAGAGCCAGCTCGAGGCGCTTCGACTGCGCTTCGCCGACGACCTTCCGTACGACGAGCTCGCGAACTCACTCGGCACTACCCCGCAGGCGGCGCGCGTCCGCGTCCACCGCGGCCTGTCCGCCCTCCGACTCCGTCTCGCATCGAAGGAGAGCCCACGATGACCGAACTCCAGACCACGCTTCGACCAGCTCGGCGATGCGCTCGAGAGCGCTGCCGACGCCGACCTCCGCACCGCGGCTCCCACGCCCGCTCGCCGTCGCCGCGTGTCGACCCGCGTCGCGTTGATCGCGGCGGCAGTCGCAGTCCTCGTCCCGAGCGCCGCGTTCGCCGCGGCCCACCTCATCGGGACGGACGAGGTCGCGCAGAGCCTCCCCGCCGGGACGCTCTCGCTCGCCGGCACCGAGCCGACCTGCACCGTCGTCGTCCAGGACGTCGAGTACCACTGCCTGCTCGCCCACGCACCGGCACCCGAGGTCTCCGATTGGAAGGGCACCGTCGAGCCGACGGTCGACGCGACGAAGCACGTGAACGGCGGCTGCCGGTCTCTCGCCTCGAACGGCCGCGAATGGGAGTGCTACATCGGCCAGGCGGCCGTCGACCAGCAGATCATCGGCGCTGGCTTCCTCGGCGAGTACGCACCGACGCCCGGCCAGGGCTAGAAAGCCTCCGGTCGAACTGCTCCTCCTTCGTTCGTCGTACGGGTACAACCCGGCGAACGAAGGAGGAGCGATGCGTTTCCTGTTCCTGATCCACGGCGACACCGAGGCCGAGGCTGCGCTGACTCCCGCCGAGCGCCGCGCGATCGTCGACGAGCACATCGCGTATGGCGCGATGCTCCGCGCGCGGGGCGCCCACGTGCTCGGCGAGGCGCTGACCGGGGAGGCCGCGACCGTCCGGCCGGGCGAGAAGCCGTTCGTCATCGACGGCCCGTTCGCCGAGACGAAGGAGGGAGTCGGCGGCTTCTACGTCGTCGACGTGCGCGAGCCGCGACGAGGCGCTCGAGCTCGCCGGGCGCGTCCCGCAGAGCCCGGGTGTCGCCGTCGAGGTCCTTGCGATCGCCGAGCTCTGAGGGACGACGGCCTCAGCCTTCGCAGACCTGCTCTTCGTAGGCCGTGGTCCGCGAGAGAGTGCTCGAAGAGGTCGGGGTGTGTGCGGTTGAAGACGGCGAGGTCATCCGGCGTGGATTCGACGTAGATCTTCCGGAGGTCGTAGCCGTACCGCGCGACGACGTCGCTCCAGCGGGTACGGAACCACTTGGTGTCAGCCTCGACGTCGGCGGCGATCTTGGGCGGCGCTGCGGCGGCGAGACCGTCGAGTAGCTGCGTGAAGCGGTCGCCGGTCACGAGCGCTCGCAGCACGTTCGGATCGAACCGCGAGGACGCGACCTCGTCGAGCTCGCCGTTGAACGCAGCGAGCGTCGTGCAGAAGGCCTCCGACGACGCGTCGGCTTCGAAGACGACGTCCGCTGCCAGCGGCGAGGGCTTCGGCCCGCACGGCCCGCTCCTCATACGCATACTGGGCGGCCTGGGCCTCCGCAACCTCCGCAGGCGGCTCTCGGAACATCGTGGCCTGGTCGGCCGCAGTGCCGGTGCGCCGCATTCGCTCCAAATCGAAGTGGTACTTCTTGACGAGCGGCGCCAGACGGGTGCGGATGAAGCGCACCTTCACCTCGACCGCGGCGTGGATCTCGGGCGGCGCCTGTTGAAGCATGGTGTCCTCGGAGATGAGATAGGCGTGCCACCATCTCTGCAGAGCCCCAGGCGTGGGCTGATCGAAGGCTTCACCGTCGTCGAGCTCGTACACCCTCCAAGCTCGGTACGAGGCGCAGTAGGCGCTGTCAGCACCGGCCGCCGGCGTAAACGCGACATCATCGTCGCCACGACAAGCCCCAAGCGCTGCCGTTCCGAGGGTCAACGCAACGAGGGCGACGACCCGGCGGCGGATCGTCCACCGCCGGGTCAGTCGGGACATCAGAGACATCCCCCTGGTCACGACCGCTAGCCGACCTGCGTGAACCGATGCGCGAGAACGGCTGCGCGCCCTGGCACGAGGAGGCTTCACGCTTGCGGGTGAATGTCATCGTGTTGCCCGACTTCTTCCAGATGTACGTGCCGACGCCGGTGCACGCGCTGCCCCGCTCGCGGACGAACGTGATCGTCGTGGATGTCGACGCGTAGGTGCCTCGAGCGACGGGCTGCCTGTTGAGCGTGACCGTGTATGTCCCGCCCTTGGCCAGCGCGAGGGCCCAGGTCCCCTTGAGCTGCGCGGGGCTCTTGATGGTCGTCTTGTACGTCCCGGAGAGGCCTCCGGACGCGAGCGCGACCGACGACAGCGCGAGGGCCGCGACGGCGGCGACGAGAAGACTGCGGTACGGGCTCGAGCGCATCGACTTCCTCCTTCGGTTGACGTGCACCGAGGCTAGGAAGCGGGCGCTCCGCCGACATCGACACCACCACCGGAGCTCACTCGGTGCTGGCACCGAGATCGACTAGGCGACCGGACGCGCGCAGATACGTGACGACGGCGAGCACGCGGCGGTGCGTGTCGCCGTCCTGCGGGAGGTCGAGCTTGCCGAGGATCGAGCGGACGTGTGTCTCGACGGTCTTCTCCGTCAGCCAGAGCTCCTTCGCGATGCTCGCGTTCGTCCGCCCCTCGGCCACGAGCGCGAGCACCTCGCGCTCGCGCGGCGTCAGCTCTGCGAGCGGGTCGTCCGCCGTGGGGCTGCGAGAGCAGCTGCTTCACGACCTCCGGGTCGAGCGCGGTGCCGCCGCGGCTGACGCGCTCGGCTGCGTCGAGGAACTCCCCCGACGTCGAGGACGCGATCCTTGAGGAGGTAGCCGAAGCCCCCGTCGGAGCTGACGAGCTCGACCGCGAACCGGCCCTCGACGTGCTGGGAGAGGACGAGGACGCCCGTCTCGGGATGCAGCCGGCGGATCTCGACCGCGGCCCGCATCCCCTCGTCCTCGTACGTCGGCGGCATGCGGACGTCGACGATCGCGAGATCGGGCTCGTGCTCGGCGACGACGGCAAGAAGCGCCTCGGCGTCGCCGACGCGCGCGAGCACGGTGTGGCCCGGCGTCCTCGAGCAGGCCGGCGAGCCCCTCGCGCAGGAGCACGGTGTCCTCGGCGATCACGACTCGCACGGGATCGCCACCTCGAGGTGCGTGCCCCCGCCGCGCGGGCTCACGATCGTCGAGCGTGCCGCCGTGCGCCGCGACCCGGTCGCGGAGTCCGGCGAGCCCCGAGCCGCGGCGGACGACCGCGCCGCCGACGCCGTCGTCGGAGACGCTCACGTGGAGCGTCCCGTTCTCGCGGAACGCCCGCACGGCGACCTTCGACGGCGAGGCGTGCTTGACCGCGTTCGTGACCGCCTCGCAGGCGACGAAGTAGGCGGCCGCCTCGACGCTCGCGGCGACGCGCTCGCGCGGCGCGTCGACCTCGACCGGGACCGGCGACGTCCGCGCGAGGTCGCGCAGCGCGGCCGCGAGCCCGTCGTCGAGCCGCGCCGGGCGCACGCCGGCCGCGATCTGGCGCAGGTCGCCGATCGCCGCGCCGACCTCGTCCACGATCTGGTCGAGCGCCGGCGAGAGCACCTGCGCCTCGCGCGGCAGCGTCAGCTGCAGGCGACGGAGCTGGACGCCGAGCGAGACGAGCCGCTGCTGGGCGCCGTCGTGGAGGTCGCGCTCGAGCCGGCGCCGCTCCTCGTAGCCGGCCTCGACGATCCGCGTCCGCGACGCCTCGACCTCGGCGAGCTGGATGCGCACCTCGACGCGCAGGCGCGCCATCTCGATCGAGAGCGCCGCCGCCGCGAGGACGCCGTCGAGCAGGTCGCGGCGCTCGAGCAGCGTCGGGTCGTGGAGGAGCAGCGGCGGTGCGCGCGTCGTCGCGCCTGATCTCGCGCTGCGGCCCGCGCGTCGTGCGGCAGGCTCGCGCGAGCTCCCCGGCCGACGTCGGCGTACGCCTCGGTCTCCGGGCAGCCAGAACAAGAGCTCGGCGAGCGGGTCGCCGAGCGCCTCGGCGAGCACGCCGCCGATCTCCTCCGGCGCGCGCCGGCCGTCGCGGACCTCGTCCTCGAACGCGCTGACGAGCCGCACGCCCTCGTAGCGGGCGCGGCGGAACCGGCGGTCGACGACGTCCTGGATCGCGCGCGCGGAGCGGCCGGAACGCGACCGCGACGACGAGCGTCGCGAGCGCGACGACCCACGTCGAGTCGCCGCCGACGAGCGACCCCGAGCCCCACCGTGATCGCGGCGTAAGCGGCGAGCAGCAGCAACGTCAGCGTCGCGTAGACGAGGGTTCGGTTGACGATCCGCTCGATCGCGTACAGCCGGTAGCGGAGCACCGCGATCCCGACCGACGCGGCGACCGCCACCTGGATAGCAGGAGGAGCGGGAAACACGATCCAGTCGATCGAGGCCGTACCGACGCCCAGCCGGCGAGCCGCAGAGGACGAGGCCGAGCGGGATCAGCGCAGCCGACCAGGCGAACCACATCATCTGCAGCCGCTCGACCCCGGTCGACCGCCGCAGCCGGATGACCATCGCGACCGCGCCGGCGAAGAGGCGTCGCGAGGATCCCGAGCCAGAACGGAACCCAGACGAGCGTGCGTCGACGAGCCACTGGCCGACCGCGTTGTCCGCGAGCGGGTTCGCGACGGAGGCGTCCTCGCCCTCGAACGGATTGGGATCGAGCAGCGCCATCGTCATGAAGCCGCGAAACTGACGATCGCCGCAGACGGCCGACCCAGCGCCAGCGGCGCGTAGAGAACCGACCGTTCGGGAAGACGAACGTCACCGCGATCGGCCACGCGTAGAGCAGCGGCCAGAGGCTCTGTCCATCTGCAACCGCCCAGCCGGCGCCCTCGAGCACGAGCCGATCGGAACCTGGATGGTCAGCGCGAGCGTCCCGAGCAGGAGGATCCACGCGATCCGGTTGCGCGGCTGACGATTCGCGATCAGCAGTCCGACGACAGCCGGCGCGAGGAACGCGAGCACGACGAACGGCACGAGCGCCAGCGGGAGATAGCTCGCGGCGTTGTGCACCCCCGCGATCGCAAGCCCCATGAAGACGAAGGTCGCGGTCGCGACGGCCCAGGCAGCGATGCGAAGCCCGCGCATGACCGACATCTTTCGCCTCCGCGTCGGCAAAACCGCAATAGGTGCCAGCACCGAGATCGAGTCTCCTCGCTGGCGCCGAGCGGACGTCCCGCGCTGGCGTCGATGTGCCGCGCGACCCGCCGTCCTAGCGTCGTTTGCGACATCGACGGAAGGAGCTTCACATGATCCACGCAGGCGACACGATCGAGAACCCCGTCACCGGCGAGCGTCTCGTCTTCAAGCAGACGTCGGCGGAGACGAACGGCGAGTACGTCCTCTTCGAGTGCTTCGTCAAGCCTTCCGGCTTCGTCGCGGCCGCGCACGTCCACCCGTTCCAGCAGGAGCGCTTCCAGGTCATCGAGGGGATCGGTCATGTTCAGGATCGACGGCCAGGAGGTCGCGGCCGAGCCGGGCGACGCGATCCTCGTCGCCGCGGGCCGCAAGCACCAGTTCTGGAATGCCGGCGACGAGGAAGTCCGGTTCGCGTGCGAGGTGCGACCCGCGCTCCAGTTCGAACAGCTGATCGAGACGATGTTCTCGCTCGCGCGGGCCGGGAAGACGAACCGGAAGGGCATGCCGAACCCGCTGCGGCTCGCTGTCATCGCACAGGCGCACTTCGACACGGTCCGGCTGCCGTTCCCGCCCGTCTGGATGCAGCGAGTCGGGCCTCGCGCTCGGGGCGCCGCTCGGACGGCTGTTCGGCTACGGGGCGACGTACGTGCCGGACACCGAGCACATCGAGACCGAGGTCGTCCCGGCATGACCTGGCGGCGGCGACTGCGGCGGCGACTGCTCTGGGCAGGCGTCCTCTTCGGCCTCGTCGTCCTCCTGGCGACGGTGTCGGTCATCCGCGGAGGCCTCTGGGCACGCGAGCAGACACAGCGCCTCGTGACGCCGAGACGTCGTTACGAGGCGCGGATCGGCTGATGCCACTACCTGCGGAAAGGAAGGAACCGATGCGACAGAGACTGTTCGCGCTCAGTGGAATCGTGTTCGTCGCCGTCGTCCTGGCGGCGATCATCGGGTTCAGCGGAAGTACGCCCGGCACGGACGCGTCCGCGGAGAAGCTCGCGTCGTTCTACTCGGACCACAACGTCCGGCAGTTCGCGACGAGCTTCGTGCTCGCCGCCGCGGCGCCGTTCGTCGCCCTCTTCGGCATTGCGCTGGTGGACGCGTGGGGCCGCATCGACTCCGGCCCGCGTGTCGACGTGGGGATTCGTCCTGCTCGCGGGCACGATCCTCACTGCGGGAGCGGTGCCGCTCACCGCGTTCGTGCACCTCGCGCTGGCCGACGCGGCCGAGGTCGGAGACGCGCCGACCGCCCTCCAGGCGCTGAACTCACTCGACGGGAATACGTGGATGGTGTTCAACCCGGCGTTCGGGGTCATGCTGCTCGGCGCGGCAGGCGCGCTCTTCTCGATCGGTGCGCAGCGGGCGCTGCGCTGGATCGCGCTCGTCCTGGGAATCGCGTTGTTCATCCCGTTCGCGGACTTCTTCGCGCTTCTGGCCACGCTCCTCTGGATCGTCGCGACGAGCATCGTCCTCGCGCGTGGCGCTCCGCGGGCGGCTTATGTGGCCGCACCCGGCACGGCCTAGGCGTCACTGACAGCGGCGTCGGCTCCGCCGGCGCCGCTGTCAGTTCCGCTTCGACTGCCAGAGGGCGCCGACAGGAACCCAGCGGCCCTTCGTCCAGCGCTGGAGCTGGCCCTGCTGTACCGGGAAGTTGTCGCCCTGGCCAGTCTTCACGGCGATGCCCGGAAGGAGGAACGGATTCTTCGGGTCGTTCAGCGAGCGCGCCGCCTTCACGAGGCCTGCGCGCGTCGGGTTCGGCCCAAGGCGCTTGAGCAGCGACACCGTCTCGAAGGCGACCGCCATCCCGTAGACGTGGTACGTGTCGTTCGGGTTCGCGCCTTTCGCGTACTTGCCGAGGATCGTCCGGTACAGCTTCATCCCCGCGTCCTTCTTCCAGCGCGGGTCCGTCGGGTCCTTGAGGATCGTGCTCGTGATCGAGCCCTCGACCGTGTTGTTCTTCCCGCCCTCGGACGCGAGCAGCATGATGTTCGAGGTCCCCGAGACGCCGTTCACGAAGACCCGCGGCTTCCATCCCAGACGATTCGCGAACACGTAGGCCTGGATCGCGAAGGTCGGGGTGGCGAAGATCGCGAGGACGTTCGCGCCGGACGCCTTCAGCTTCCCGACCTGCGAGCCCACGTCCGGTGAGCTGACCTCGTACGGCTGGGCGGCGACGACCTTCGAGGCCGAGTGCGCGAGACCGCGCTTCAGCGAGTTGAGGAGGTCCTTGCCGTAGTCGTCGTTCTGGAAGAGCACGGCGACCTTCGCCTTCTTCATGTTCCGGGCGATGTACTGCCCGTACACGAGCCCTTCCGCCGAATAGCTCGGCTGGAAGCCGATCGTCCAGGGGTACTTGGCGGCGTCCTGCCCCCACGTCGTCGCACCGGACGCGACGAAGAGCTGCGGCACCTGCATCTGGTTGAGGTACTCGCGGACCGAGAGGTTCGCTTCGGTTCCCAGCGTGTTGAAGACGGCGAAGACCTTGTCCTGCTCGACGAGCCGCCGCACCGCCTGGACGGTCTGCGCGGGGTTGTACGCGTCGTCGACGATCCGGTAGTCGATCTTGCGCTTGCCTACCCCGCCCGCCGCGTTCACGTAGTCGAAGTGCGCCTTCGCGCCGCGCGCGACGGACGCATACGCAGCGGCCGGGCCGGTCAGCGGCGAGGTTCCGCCGATGACGATGCTCGTCGAGCTCACGCCGGGGTCTGCGGTCGAGCCGGCGAGCGCGACGGGCAGTGCGACCAAGAGAGCCGCGGCGCACGCCGCAACGGGAATGAGACGGCGCCGGTGGGTCATTCCGGCGGAGAGTACCGGCGTGCGGCGAAGAACTGCCCGATCCGTCGGAACAGTCCTCCCACGCCGTTCGGGAGGACGAACATCAACAGGATCAGGACGACGCCGTAGACGATCGAGGGACCGCCCGGCTTCTGCGTCTCCTCGACAATCCGGTCCGGAAGCAACGAGCCGAGATCCTGGCCCTGGGCCCATAACGGCAGGAACGCGATGAAGATCGCGCCGAACACGAGCCCCGAGAGGCCGCCGAGCCCGCCGATGACGATCCCGACGAGCAGGAAGATCGAAAGCGCGACCGGGAACGAGTCGGGATTGATGAACGCGCGCGAGATGACCAACAGGCTTCCCGCGACGCCGGCGTAGGCGGCGCTGATGCCGAACGCGAGGGTCTTGTAGCGCGCAAGGCTCACCCCGGACGAGACGGCGGCCGTCTCGCTGTCACGTACCGCCCGGAACGCCCGCCCGGTCCGGCCGCGCAGGATCAGCCAGGCGACCGCGAACAGGACGAGCGCGATCGACCACGAGAGGTAGTAGATCCAGTCGTTCGGGGTGAGCGTGCGGCCGAGCACGTGCACGTTCGTGATCGACCCGGTCGCCTCGGGCGTCCCGAAGAGCTGGATTCCGGTTCCGCCCCCGGTCCACTCGGCGAAACGCTTCGCCGTCGACGGCATCGCCACGGCGATCGCGAAGGTCGCGAGCGCGAGGTAGAGGCCCGAGAGACGGAGCGCGGGCAACCCGAACGCGAGACCGACGAGGCCCGCGACGAGGCCGGCGAGCGGGATGGTCCAGAGGTCCTTCATGCCGCCCGAGACCGGGCCGCCGAAGTCCTCGTTTCCGGCCATGAGGATCGCGGTCGTGTAACCGCCGATCGCCATGAAGGCGCCGTGGCCCAGCGAGATCTGGCCGGTGTAGCCGGTGAGGATGTTGAGGCCGAGGAGTGCGACGAGGAAGATGCCGACGTCGGCCCACTCGCGCGCCTTGAAGTCGCCGATGAACGACGGGAGGACGGCAACCACCACGATGAAGGCCGCGAACGCGCCGAAGCCGATGATCCGCTGAGCGCGGGGGCTCATACGCGCTTCACCTCCGCCCTGCCGAAGATCCCCTGCGGCCGAACCACCAGGACAACGAGGATGATCAGGAGCGCGGCCGGAAGCTTCAGCTCCTCGGTGAACCAGCTGACTGCGTCGTACTGGCTCAGGTAGCCCAGCAGGTTGAGGAGCACGCCGACCGTCAGCCCTCCGATCACGGCGCCGAGCGGCGAGTCGATCCCCCCGAGCACCGCTGCCGCGAAGGCGTAGATCAGCACCGCGGCCATCATGTTCGGGTCGAGCCCGACCGTCGGCGCGGTCAGCATCCCCGCGACGGCGCCGAGCAGCGCAGCGAGCCCCCACCCGAGCGCAAGCATCCACGAGACGCGCACGCCGACGAGACGCGCCTCCTCCGGGTTCACCGCCACCGCCCGCAGCGCGAGGCCCACCTTCGTGTACTGGAACAGCCCCCACAGGAGGACGACAATGCCGAGCGCGACCGCGATCGTCCCCACGTCCTGCGCGGAGACGATGACGCCGCCGATGTCGAATGTGTCCGTCCCGAACGGGCTCTGGAGCTGCTTCGGCTCGCCTCCCCACTTCCAGATGACGAAGCCGTTGATGGCGACGAGAAGGCCGATCGTGACGATCACGATCCGCAGGACGTTGCCGCGCTCGACGGGCCGGATCACGACGCGATGGATCGCGATGCCGCCGACGAACGACAGCGCCAGGGTGCCGACAAAGGCCGGCCAGTACCGCCACCCGTGCTCGGTGATCAGCGCCCACGCGAGATAAGTCGCGAGCGTCGCCATCTCCCCCTGCGCGAAGTTGATGACGCCGGTGGAGCGGTGGATGATCACGAGCGCGAGCGCGAGAAGCGCGTAGATCCCGCCCGAGGCGAGCCCGGACACGATCTGCTGCAGGAAGTCGGTGAACGCGGCGAGGACCATGTGCCCTAGTACCCGAGGTAGCTCCGTCGGACCGACTCGTCGTCGCGCAGCTCGTGGCTCGTCCCCGTGAGAGCGACGCGGCCCACCTCGAGCACGTACGCGCGGCTGGACGCGTTCAGCGCGATGCGCGCGTCCTGCTCGACCACGAGCACCGTGAGGCCCTCCTGCTCGTTCAGCTCACGGACGATGCGGAAGAACTCGCGCACGACGAGCGGCGCGAGGCCGAGGGACGGCTCGTCGAGCAGGAGCAGCCGCGGACGGCCCATGAGCGCACGTCCCAGCGCCAGCATCTGCTGCTCACCGCCGGAGAGCGTGCCGGCCCGCTGGCCGCCGCGCTCGGTCATCCACGGGAAGTACTCGGCGATGCGCTTAACGTCCGCCTTCACCGACCGGTCTCGCCGCGAGTAGGCGCCGAGCCTGAGGTTCTCGGTCACCGTCAGGTCGACGAACGTGCCCCGGCCTTCGGGCACGTGCGCGATCCCCGTCCTCGCCGCCGCCTCCGGCCCGCCCTTGAGCTGCTTGCCGTCGAGCTCGATCACGCCCGAGCGCGAGACCGTCCCCGAGATGGCCCGCAGCGTGGTCGTCTTCCCCGCTCCATTCGCGCCGAGCACCGCGACGATCTCGCCCTCACGGACGACGAGCGAGACGTTGTAGAGGGCCTGCACCGGTCCGTAGCGCGCCGCGACGCCGTCGAGCTCGAGCAGCGTCTTCACTCGTGCTCGTCCTCGGCTCCGAGGTACGCCTCGATCACGGCCGGATCAGCCCGGACGTCCGCCGGCGAGCCTTCGGAGATCTTCCGCCCGAAGCTCAGCACGTTCACGTGGTCGGAGATCCCCATGACGAGGTTCATGTGGTGCTCGACGAGGAGGACAGTGAGCTCGAAGTCGTCCCGGAGCTTCTTGATGAACTCGCCGAGCTCCGACACCTCCTCGTGGTTCAGACCGCCCGCCGGCTCGTCGAGGAGGAGCAGGCGCGGCCTGGCGACGAGCGCCCGCGCCAGCTCGACGCGCTTCTGCGTCCCGTACGGAAGAGCGGCCGCCGGAAAGAGCGCCCGCTGGCGGAGCCCGACGACGTCGAGGACCTCGAGCGCCTCGGCCTCGCCGACCTTGCGGCCACGCCCGTGTGCGCCGACGAGCACGTTCTCGAGGACGGACATCGTCCGGAAGAGCTGGATGTTCTGGAACGTCCGCGCGACGCCCTTGCGGACGATCTTGAACGCGGGCTGCTTCAGCAGGGACGAGCCGTCGAGCAGAACGTCACCCGAGTCGGGCCGGTAGAGGCGCGTGATGACGTTGAACGCGGTCGTCTTCCCCGCGCCGTTCGGCCCGATCAGGCCCGAGATCTGCCCCTCCTCGACGTCGAAGGAGATTCCGTCGAGGGCCACGATGCCGCCGAAGCGCAGCGTGACGTCCCGTACCTCGAGGAGAGCCATGCGCGGACCCTAAACGGGTCTACGAGCCGACAGCAACGAATGAGCTAGCGAACAATCAGCTCGAAGCCGTAGGCGGCGTCGCGCGACGACCAGATGCGAACCCGCGCACCCGGCGGCGCGGTGACTGTGATGGAGAAGAAACCATTCTCGTCCGTCCAGCGCGTGCCGCCGATCCAGCTCGCGTCGTCGTCCTCCTCGAGACGCACGCGGTACGGCTGCTTGCCGGACCCCGAACGAACCTGACCCCACAAGCCGAAGAGGCCCCCGCGCCGCGACGTCTGCACGAGGGGGTAGCGGAACGCGGCATAGGACGGCTTCTTCGTGCCGTCCTCCGTGAGGAACCCGCTCTGCCAGCCGGCGGGGTTGGGATCGTCGCGAACCATGAAGAAGATCAGCATCGCGACCGACGGCGTTTTGAACACCCTCATCGCCGCGCTCGAGACGTACGTCGCCTGCTTCTGCGGCGAGACGCCGAGGTAGACGTCGGGCGGATTGGTCTGGTACCCGTACTCGGTCAGCCAGATCGGCTTGTGTCCGAACGCGCGCGCGACCTCACGCTCGAGCCGTTCGAGGTCGGCCATCGTGATCGTCTGACAGTTCACGCACTTCGGCCCCCAGGGCGTCTCGCTCTGCGGTCTGCCCGGGTAGGGGTTGTGCGCGTACGCGTCGAGCTTCGCGTGCGCATCTCCCATCGCCCGGATCCAGGGCACAGGCGCGATGCCGGCGGATCCCGCCCTCGGCGCGGTGACGCCGCCCGCCACGTTCGCGCCGGGGATCGCGGCGTGGAGCTGGGCGTAGGCCGGATTGAGGAGCGTCTCGACGTACGTCCTTGCGCTCGTCGGGCGCAGGAAGGCGCTCCGGTTCGGCTCGTTCCAGATCGTCCAGTCGCGAACCCACGGATACCGGCGGCCGGCCGCGTACGCGAAGTTGGCGAACGCTTTGCCCAACGACGGGGCCCAGTTGGGACCGCGCCCACCGTTCGCCCAGCTCGGCGTGCCATACAGCGTGACGACCGCGTCGATTCCGTGGCGGCGAAGACCGCGGAGTACGGCGTCGAACTCCCTCCAGCGATAGGCGGAGTCGTCCGGGTCGCGCGGCCTCCGCGGCTGCTTGCTCGCGACCCGGTCCCAGCGCACCGTGAAGCGAACGACGTCGGGACCCAGGTCGTCGAGCTCGTCGAGGCGCGACGCAAGAGTTCCGGGGCCGTGGGTGAGCCACGCGTCGTCGGCGACGCCGAAGGCGACGTCGCGGGTCGTCTTGGCAGCGCCCGGCCCGGGCGCGGACAGGACCAGGCCTGCGCAGGCCGCGACCACGATGACCAGCGAGGCTCGGATCACCTTCCTCACCGGCCTCGCCTCCAGCGGAGGAGCGCCGCCGCCGTGCCGCCCGAGACGAGCAGGATCAGGAGCACGCCGAGCACCGCGACCTCGGCCGGGAACGCACGAAGCGCGTCGTCGGGTGCCTCGCTCGCGACGGCGCGCGAGGACGGCTCGCCTCCTGCGGCGGAGGCGTTGACGGCGCGCGTCGCGGCGATGGCCGCCCGCCTGATGTCGTCGGCGGCCGTCGTGTACGCCCGCAGATCCTCGGGCAGCGCGTCGATCGCAGCCTGGTAGCACTCCGGCGAGTAGTGGGAATCGAGCGTGCCACGGGTCCAGTCGTCGAGGACCGCCTCGGCGCACGCCGGCCGGCCGGCACTCCCGACCCCCGGCCCCACGAGCGCTGCGAGGACGGCGCACACGAGCACGAGGGCCAGGATCGAGCCACGTCTCACCCGCTGAGCACCTGGTTCCAACGGCACTTTCGTAGGTACCCCCCTCCGGTCATCCTCTACCGTTGCGACTCGCCTTAAGGCGTACCTGATGACCCCGTAAGGGGTTTGTAAGACGTGGTGACGGTTTGGCGAACGAGGCACGAGCGCGTCCGCGGGATGCCACTTCGACCGGAGAGGGACTAGGATCGCCTCCGATGGATCTGCGCGACACGCCCGAGGAGGCCGCGTTCAGAGCCGACCTGCGAGCGTGGCTCGAGGAGCATCTCCCGGACGGATTGCAGGGCCACCGCGGCGGCGCGACGCGCTTCGAAGGCGCCGAGATGCGCGAGTGGAGCCGGGCGCTCCACGAGGCCGGATACGTCGGCCTGACCTGGCCCGAGGAGTACGGCGGCGGCGGAGCGCCGTACACGCACCAGGCGATCTTCCTCGAGGAGATGGCGCGCGCGGAGGCGCCGCCGCATGTCGGAGTCATCGGCATCGGGATGGCCGGGCCGACGATCATCGCCCACGGAACGGAGCAGCAGAAGGCGCGCTACCTCTCGCCGCTCCTCTCCGCAAAGGAGATCTGGTGCCAGGGCTTCTCGGAGCCCGGGGCCGGGTCCGATCTCGCCGGCGTGCGGACCAGCTCGCGCCTCGGCGACGGGCACTTCGTCGTGAACGGTCAGAAGGTCTGGTCGTCGTTCGCGCACATCGCGGACTTCTGCATCCTCCTCACGCGCTCCGACCCGGACTCGACCCGCCACGCGGGCCTCACGTACCTGATCGTCGACATGCACGCGCCGGGCGTGGAGGTGCGCCCGCTCCGGCAAATCACGGGCGAGTCCGAGTTCAACGAGATCTTCTTCACGGACGTGCAGGTGCCGATCGAGAACGTGCTCGGCGACGTCGGCGGCGGTTGGCAGGTGGCGATGACAACGCTGCTCCACGAGCGCGGCACCCTGGGGTTCGCGCTGCAGGCGACGCTCGAGGTGCAGATCCGCAAGCTCGTCGCGCTCGCGCGCGACCGCGGCGCCGACCAGCTCCAGCGCGACCGGATCGCCCGCGAGTGGATCGAGATGCAGGCGCTGCGCTACACGAACTACCGCTCCCTTTCGGCGCTCATGAAGACGGGAATGCCCGGTCCCGAGGGGTCGATCTCGAAGCTCGTCTGGTCGGAGGCGAACCAACGCGTGACCAAGCTCGCCCTCGAGCTGCTCGGCCCCGACGCCGCGCTCGGTGAGGAGAACGCGCCGTACGGCGGCTACTGGCAGTACCAGCAGCTCCGCAGCCGAGGGAACACGATCGAGGCAGGCACATCTGAGGTGCTCCGCAACATCGTCGCCGAGCGCGTGCTCGGCCTCCCCTATTCCCGCTAGCGAATGGACTTCACCTTCACACCCGAGCAGGAAGCGCTTCGTGAGCAGGCGCGAGAGTTCCTCGCGGCCACTCCGCAGCCGACCTGGTCACAGCTCGCCGAGCTCGGCTGGACCGGCGTCTCGATCGCCGAGGACGAGGGCGGCGCGGGTCTCTCGTTCGTCGAGGAGGCTGTCATCTTCGAGGAGCTCGGCCGCGCGCTGTACAAGGGACCGTACTTCGCGACGATCGCGCTGACCCTGCCGGCGCTCCCACCTGATCTGCGCTCGGAGATCGCGGCCGGCGAGGCAAGCTGGACCTTCGCCTTCGGGCCGCTGGTCCCGGACCTGGACACTGCCGACCGCGTCGCGATCGTCGGCGGCGACGGCGTGTACGAGCTCGAGGGCGCCGAGCGCGAGGTGCTCGCGACGACCGACGAGTCGCGCACGCTCGGCGTCGTCCGCGGCGGCGAGGCGGGAAGGCGACTCGCCGACTCGACGGTCCTCGCCGAGATCGAGGCCCGGTCACAGGCCGCGCTAGCGCTCGAGGCGTGCGGTGTCGCGCGGCTCGCGCTGGAGGACGCGATCGAGTACGCGTCGTCGCGCGAGCAGTTCGGGAAGAAGATCGGCGTGTACCAGGCGATCTCGCATCCGCTCGCGGACGCCTACACGCGGGTCGAGCTCTCGCGCTCGCTGGCCCTGTGGGCCGCCTGGTGCGTTTCGACCGGGGACGCGCAGGCTTCGATCGCGGCCTCGGCCGCGAAGGCGTACGCAGGCGAGAGCGCCGTCCGGGTCTGCGAACAGGCGATCCAGTCGCTCGGCGGCATCGGCTTCACGTGGGAGCACCGCCTGCAACGGCTGTACAAGCGTGCCCTCGGCATCGAGAGCTTCGGCGCGTCCGGCACGCGCCTCCGCGCCGAGATC
The DNA here is from genome assembly GCA_963778725.1 of uncultured Gaiellaceae bacterium. Classification (GTDB taxonomy): domain Bacteria; phylum Actinomycetota; class Thermoleophilia; order Gaiellales; family Gaiellaceae; genus GMQP-bins7. The sequence continues at coordinate 54,327 of CAVZVL010000013.1, read as the reverse complement.
GCCGCTGCCCTCCTGAACAACGAGCCCGCACGCGACGCGAGCCCGACACCCGTGGCGATCGTGCAAGGAGAGTGAAGTGGACGGCCTGATGATGGACTACCAGCTCAGCGTCTCGGCGATCCTCCGCCGAGCCGACGAGCTGTACGGGGACAGTGAGATCTCGAGCCGCCTCCCCGACAAGAGCTGGCACACCTACACGTATGCGGACTTCGTCGCGCGCACGAAGCGGCTCGTCGTCGCGCTCCGCACGCTCGGACTCGAGGACGGCGACCGCGTCGGCACGTTCATGTGGAACCACTCGAACCACCTCGAGGCCTACGTGGGCGCGCCCGCCGGCGGCTTCGTCACGCACACGCTGAACCTCCGCCTGCATCCGGACGACAACGTCTACATCGCGACGCACGGCGGCGACCGCGTGCTCCTCGTGGACAAGGTGCTATGGCCGCTCGCCGAGCAGTTCGTCTCCCGCTGCGCGTTCGAGCACGTGATCGCGGCCGGCGCCGGCCCGACTCCCGACGGGACGATCGACTATGAGGAGCTCCTCGCAGACGCCGACGAGTCCGCGTTCTCCTACCGGGATCTCCCGGAGAATTCGGCTGCCGCGATGTGCTACACGAGCGGCACCACCGGCCGCCCGAAGGGCGTCCTCTACTCGCATCGCGCGATCGCGGTTCACGCGCTGACCGTAAACGCTGCCCTCGGCATCAACGCGGGCGACGTCTCCCTCCCGGTCGTCCCGATGTTCCACGCGAACGCGTGGTGCTTCCCCTTCTCCTCGACGATGATCGGCGTCAAGCAGGTCTTTCCCGGGCCGCACATGGATCCCGAGACGCTGCTCGACGGCCTCGCGGAGCAGGAGGTCACGGTCACCGCAGGCGTCCCGACGATCTGGATGGGGATCCTCCAGGCTCTCGACGCGACCCCGGGAAGGTGGGATCTCTCGTCTCTTCGCATGATGACCGTCGGCGGCGCGGCGCCTCCTCGCGCGATGATCGAGGCCTTCTCCGAGCGGCACGGCCTCCAGGTCACGCACGGCTGGGGCATGACCGAGATGAGCCCGGTCGGCACGCTCTCGGGAGCCCCCGGGCAGGAGATCGGGCTCTCGCCGCAGGAGGCGTACTCGAGGCGCGCACTGCAAGGTCTGCCGATCCCGTTCGTCGAGATCCGCGCGAGCGGCGCCGAGGGATTCGTGCCATGGGACGGACAGACGATGGGCGAGCTGGAGGTTCGAGGGCCGTCGATCGCGTCCGCCTACTTCGAGTCCGACGAAGGAGCCGACCGCTGGACGGCCGACGGCTGGTTCAGGACGGGGGACGTCGTCACCATCCATCCCGGCGGCATCGTCGAGGTGCAGGACCGTGCGAAGGACCTCGTGAAGTCGGGCGGCGAGTGGATCTCCACCGTTGCCCTCGAGAACGCGCTCATGGGTCATCCGGCGGTCGCCGAGGCTGCGGTCATCGCCGTTCCGGACGAGAAGTGGTCGGAGCGGCCGCTTGCCGTCGTCGTCGTCCGCGAGGGTGAGGACGTCTCGCCGGAGGAGCTGCGCGACTTCCTGGCGCCGAGCTTCGCGAAGTGGTGGCTGCCGGACCGATTCGAGTTCGTCGACGAGATCCCGAAGACGGCCGTCGGCAAGTTCCGCAAGACGGCTCTCCGCGAGCAGTTCGCGGACCAGCCCGAGCCGGCGGAGACTGCGTAGTGGGCGAGTTCATACGGACGGAGCCGGACGGCTTCGTCGCCGTCGTCACGATCGACCACCCGCCGGTCAACGCGCTCTCCGCGCCGCTGCTCGAGGAGCTGGAGGCGGAGGTCGACCGCCTCGACGGGGACGACGCGGTGCGCGCGATCCTGCTCGTCGGCGCCGGCGAGCGCGCATTCGTCGCCGGGGCGGACATCTCGGAGTTCCCGTCCCTTCGTGAAGCGACGACAGAGGCGCAGGAGTCGGGCTCCGCCCGAGGGATCCAGAAGCTCGGCCACCGCATGGACGCGGCGAGGACGCCCTTCGTCGCCGCGATCCACGGCTTCTGCCTCGGCGGCGGACTCGAGGTCGCGATGTGCTGCGACATCCGCGTCGCCTCCGAGGACGCCCAGCTCGGTCAGCCGGAGATCAAGCTGGGGCTGATCCCGGGCGGCGGCGGGACGCAGCGCCTTCCGCGCCTCGTCGGCATCGGCCGCGCGCTCCTCCTCAACCTGACCGGGGACTTCATCGACGCGAGGACCGCGTACGAATGGGGCCTCGTCGAGAAGGTCGTGCCGCGCGAGGACTTGCGCGAGACGGCCCTCGAGATCGCTCGGGCGATTGCCGCGCGCTCGCCTGTCTCCGTCGGGATCCTCCGCGAGCTCACGCGTACGACGCGCGACCTCACGCTCGAGGAGGGCCTGCGCCGCGAGGCGGACGGGTTCCGCCGGTGCCTCGAGTCCGAGGACGGCGCCGAGGGAGTCGCCGCGTTCCTCGAGAAGCGCCAGCCAAACTTCGTCGGTCGCTAGTGCGGGCAGCAGTGCTGAAAGGGGTCGGCGGGCCGGAGCAGCTCGTCGTCGAGGAGGTGCCCGAGCCCGAGGCGGCCGAGGGCCAGGCCGTCGTCGACGTCCGCGCAGCGGGAGTCAACTTCGCCGACGTCCTGATCCGGCTCGGCGTGTATCCGCAGCCGCCGGAGCTGCCTGCCGTCCTCGGCGCAGAGGTCGCGGGCGAGCTTGACGGTGCGCGGGTCGTCGGTTTCGTCGCGAGCGGAGGCGGCTACGCCGAGCGTGTTGCAGTCGACCGGCGCTGGCTCCTGCCACTTCCCGCGTCCGCGAGCTTCGCCGAGGGCGCCGCGTTCCCGATGGCTTTCCTCACCGCCTGGATCCCGCTCACGGAGCTCGTGCGGATCGCGTTCGGCGCGCGCGTCCTCATCACCGCCGCAGCGGGTGCGGTAGGCACCGCCGCTGTTCAGGTCGTCAAGACGCTGAACGGCGCTCCGATTGCCGCGGTCGGCAGCGAGCAGAAGCTCGACCTCGCCCGGTCACTTGGCGCGGTCGAGGCGGTCACGTACGAGCAGATGGCGGAGCTCGACCCGGTCGACGTCGTCTTCGATCTCGTCGGCGGTGAGCTCTTCCAGGCATCGCTCTCCCTCCTGAAGCCGATGGGCACGGCGATCGCCGTCGGCTACGCGGGAGGGATGTGGAAGGAGGTGAACCCGGCCTGGCTCGTCGGCCGGAACATCGGCGTGCACGGCTTCTACCTCGGCAGGCTCGTCGGCCGGAATCCCGACCTCGTGTCCCGTGCCGCACAGGACGTCCTGCGCCTCTGGGAAGCTGGCGCCGTGAAGCCGATCGTGGGTTCGGAGTTTCCGCTCGAGCAGGCCGGGGAAGCACACCGGCTCGTCGAGGAGCGCAAGACGACCGGGAAGGTGATCCTCGTCCCGTGACCGCTCTCGTGACAGGGTCCGCCGGAGGAATCGGCAGTGCGATCGTGAGGAAGCTGCGCGCGGAGGGCTTCGACGTCCAGGAGCTCGATCTCGTCAACGGCTTCGACGTGACCGACCCGGAGGCGTGGGAGCACGTCGGCTCGGTAGACCTCGCGTGCCTGAACGCGGGGATCATCACCGGCGAGTCGGAGATCGCGGCTCTGACCGACGAGCAGTACCGGCGCGCGGTCGGCGTCAACGTCGACGGCGTCGTCTACGGGGTGCGCCGTCTCGATCGCGTCATGCCGAGAGGGAGCACGATCGTCGTCACCGCGTCGCTCGCAGGCCTGACTGCGATCGCGGACGACCCGATCTACGGCCTCACGAAGCACGCGGTCGTCGGCTTCGTGCGCTCGTCGCCGAGCAGCTCTCGGAGCGCGGAATCCGCATCCAGGCGGTCTGCCCCGGATGGGCCGACACGCCGCTGACCACGAACGGATTCCGCCAAGAGCTCCAGGAGCGAGGCTTCCGCCTGCTATCGCCCGAAGCAGTCGCGGAAGGTGTGTGGGCCGCGTACAAGAGCGAAGGCACCGGCGAGGCCTGGATCGTCCAGCCCGGCCGGGAGCCGCTCCACTACGAGTTCAAGGGCGTTCCCGGGCCACGCTGAGCCCGGAGAGCTCGCTCCAAAGCCGCCCTACTCGAACCGCCAGGGCTCGCCGGCGGCGAACGACTTGAGGATCCGCCGCGCGACGACCATGCGGTGCACCTCGTCCGGGCCGTCGTAGATCCGCGCGCCGCGCGCCATCGCGAGCATCCCGGCCAGCGGCGTCTCGTCGGTGAGCCCACGCGCGCCGTGCACCTGCACCGCGCGGTCGATCACGTCGTGGAGGACGCGCGCCGCGTAGAACTTGATCACCGACACCTCGACGCGCGCCTCGTCACCCTGGTCGATCTTGTGCGCGGCGTCGAGCGTCATCAGGCGGCACGCCTGGATCTCGGCAGCCGAGTCGGCGATCCAGTTCTGGACCGTCTGCTTCTCGGCGAGCGGGCCGCCGAACGACTCTCGCTCGAGCGCGTACGAGCACATGAGCTCGAACGCGCGCTGCATCTGGCCGAGCCAGCGCATGACGTGGTGGATGCGGCCCGGGCCGAGCCGCTTCTGCGCGATGCGGAAGCCGTCCCCCTCCTCGCCGAGCGTGTTCTCGACCGGGACGCGCACGCCCGTGTAGCGCACCTCGCAGTGCGTCGTCCAGCCTCGGCCGCGGTGACCCATCGTCGGGACCGCGCGGACGATCTCCACTCCCGGCGTGTCGGCCGGCGACGATGATCTGGCGTCGCGCGGCGGTGCGGCTCCGCGTCCGGGTCGGTGACGGCCATGACGATCCCGAAGGCGGCCCCCTCGGCGCCCGACGAGAACCACTTGTGGCCGTCGATCACCCACTCGTCGCCGTCGCGCACCGCGCGCGTCCGCAGCGTCGTCGGATCGGAGCCCGGCACGTCGGGCTCGGTCATCGAGAAGAACGAGCGCACCTCGCCGGCGACGAGCGGCCGCAGCCAACGCTCCTTCTGCTCCTCCGTCCCGAACATGCCACAGGATCTCGCCGTTCCCCGCGTCGGGCGCCTGGCATCCGAACACCAGCTGCCCCCAGATCGAGCGCCCGATCTCCTCGTTCAGGTGCGCGTAGACGAGGAAGCTCCCGCTCGAGCCGCCCGCCTCCGGCGGCATGTGCGGCGCCCACAGTCCCTGCTCCTTCGCGCGCTCCGCGCAGCCGCGCGACGAGCGCGTCCGCGTCGTCGTCCTCGCGGTCCAGCACGCGCTCGTTGGGATAGACGTGCTCCTCCATGAAGGCGCGCTAGCGCGCGCGAAGCTCGAGCACCTCGTCGGTCGGGCGCAGATCGGCGACGGTCATGCCGTTAGCATCGCATCGGCATGCGGCCTCGGCTTCTACATGGGCTACGCGCCGCCGGGCACGAGCCCGCTCGAGCCGATCGCCATGGCGCAGGAGGCCGAGAGGCTCGGCTACGACTCCGCGTGGGCCGCCGAGGCGTGGGGCACCGACTGCGTGACCGTCCTCTCGTGGCTCGGCGCGACGACCGAGCGGATCAAGCTCGGCGTCGGCGATCATGCAGATCCCCGGCCGGACGCCGTCGAACACGGCGATGACCGCGGCGACGCTCGATCTGCTCTCGGACGGTCGCTTCCTCCTCGGCCTCGGCACGTCCGGGCCGCAGGTCGTCGAGGGCTGGCACGGCGAGCCGTGGGGCAAGCCGCTCGAGAAGACGCGCGAGTACGTCGAGATCGTGCGCACGGCGCTCCGCCGCGAGCTGCTCGAGCACCACGGCACGCACTACGACATCCCGCTCTCGAACGGCACCGGCCTCGGCAAGCCGCTCAAGCTCATGGCGCGCCCGCTTGCGCGCGGACATCCCGATCTACCTCGCGGTGATGGGGCCGAAGGCCGTCGCGCAGGCGTTCGAGATCGCCGACGGCTGGCTTCCGATCTTCTGGTCGCCCGAGAAGGCGCGCGGCGCGTTCGGCGACGTGATCGCGGACGCGCGCGAGGGCTTCGACATCGCCGCGACGGCGCCGGTGATCCTCATCGACGACGTCGAAGCCGGCCGCGAGTTCCTGAAGCCGTACTACGCGCTGTACATCGGCGGCATGGGCGCGCGCGGCAAGAACTTCTACAACGACCTCGCCTGCCGCTACGGCTACGAGGACGCGGCGCGCGAGATCCAGGATCTCTACCTCGACGGGCACAAGCGCGACGCGGCGGCCGCGGTGCCGGACGCGTTCGTCGACGAGGTCGCGCTCGTCGGGCCGAAGGAGCGGCTCGCCGAGCGCCTCGACGCGTGGCGCGAGTCCGGCGCGACCTCGCTTGCTCGTCTCGACGCAGCAGCCCGAAGCGCTGCGAGCCCTCGCCGAGATCGCGCTCTAGCCGACCGCCGCGTCGAGCGCGAGCTCGTCATCGCGGGCGGCTGCCGCGACTCGGCGAGGTACGGCACGCCCTGCTCGAAGCGCGCAGCGCGCGTGTCCTCGGCACCGAGCTCGCCGCGCATGAAGCGGCCGTAGATCGCCTCGCAGAACACCGCAGCCTTCCAGAGCGCCAGCGCCTCGAACCAGGCGAGCGGCTCGATGTCGCGCCCGCTGCGCGCCGAGTAGCGCTCGACGAGGTCCCGCCGCGACGGAAATCCCGCGAGCGCGGTCACGGGGGACGTGCCGAGCGGGTTCGGCGGCCCGCCCGGCTCGCTGTACGTCGCGAGCAGGTAGCCGACGTCCGCACGCGGGTCGCCGATCGCGCCCATCTCCCAGTCGAGCACGGCGAGGATCCGCGTCGGCTCGTCGCGGCCGACCATCGTGTTCCCGAGCCGGAAGTCGCCGTGCACGACGGTCGAGGGCAGCGGCTCGGGCAGGTCGCGGCGAGCCGCGTCGCCTACGTCGTCGACCTCCGGGAGCTCGCGCGTCTTGTTGATCTCCCAGAGCTGCGCGAAGCGGCGAACCTGGCGCTCGTTGTAGCTCCCCGGCCGCGCGAACGCGGCGAGCCCGGGCGTCGCCACGTCGGCCGCGTGGATCTCCACGAGCGCGTCGACGAGGTCGTCGCCGAGCGCACGGCGGCGCGCCTCGCCTTCGAGCCCGGGCGGCAGCTCGTCCGTCGGCACGATCCCGTCGAGCTCGTCCATGACGTAGAACGGGACGCCGAGCACGCTCTCGTCCTCGCAGACGGCGACGATCGTCGGGAGGCGCGCGAACCCTGCCTCGCGCAACGCGAGCTGAAGCCGCGCCTCGCGCACGACGTCGTGCGCGGACGGCGGAAGCGGCGGACGCGGCGGGCGCCGGAGCACGAACCGGCCCGTCATCCCGCTCGAGGAGGAAGGTGAAGTTCGAGCCGCCGCCCTCGCCGATCCGGCGCGCGCGCAGCTCGCCCGAGCCGAGGCCGTGCTCGTCGAGGAACGCTGCGAACGCGATCGAGCACGATGAGCGGCGGCTTCGTCAGGCCCGTCGGCGTCGGCCGCGGTCTCGACGATGTCGCCATCGCCACCGTGCGATCCTACGCAGCCGATGAGTCGCCGGCCTCTATCTCATGCGCCACGCGCGAGGTGTCGTACTTCCAGGCCGACGGACCGCCCGTGACCCGCGAAGCGTGCCGCTCAACGAGGAAGGCATCGCGCAGGCGACACGCCGTCGCCGAGGCGCTCCGCGCCATCGAGCTCGACCGCGTCGTCACGAGCGGGCTCCCGCGGACGCTCGAGACCGCGGCGATCGTCGCGCCCGAAGCCGAGGCCGAGTCGTGGCCGGAGCTGCGCGAGATCCAGGGCGGCCGCCTCTCCGAGATCCCGCGCCGACGCACTCGAGCGCGAGTTCGTGCACGCGTTTCGCGGGGTGATCCCGAACGACGCGCGCTTCCTCCGCGGGGAGTCGATCGGCGAGCTCTTCGATCGCGTCCTCCCCGCGCTCGAGCGGCTCGTCGCCGACGACGACCTGGCACACCGCGCTCGCCGTCTGCCACGGCGGCGTGAACCGCGCGATCCTCTCGTACGCACTGACCGGCGAGCGCATGTTCCTCGGCCACTTCGAGCAGGCGCCAGCGTGCATCAACGTGCTCGACCTCGGCGACGGCGGCGAGTGGATCGTGCGGGCCGTGAACGTCGCGCCGTACGACCTCCTCCACCTCTCGCATCGCCAGACGACGATGGAGCGCTACTGGGAGCAGTATCGAGCGCTCGCCCAGGAGTCGAGACGCGTAGAGGCCGGTCTCCCGGCCTCTACCACCGAGTCACATGCAGGGGAGAAGCTCTATTAGCGCGGGCGACCCTCGACCAGCTTGCCGAACGGCACGTAGAGCTTGGTCGATCGAGTTCAGGCGCGCGAGCTGCATCTGGCTGATGGTGAAGTGGTCCGTCTTCGACGTCTTCATCACGATGCCCGGAAGCAGATAGAACTTTTCGCAGTTCATGCTCAGGAGCGCGCTCATCAGGCTCGCGCGAGTGGGGTTCTTCCCGGCCTTGTACAGCGCCTGAACGAACGCCTCGGCCTTCGCGACGCCGTAGAGCACCTGCGGGTCGTTCGGCGTTCGCGCCGCCGCCGTACTTGGCGATGATCGGCCGGTACAGCTTCATCGCCGGCGTCGTTGTCCCACTTCGGATCCTGCGGGTCCTTGGCGTACTGCGATCGTGATGATCCCGTTCGACGTACGGCGGCCCCTGCGGAGGCGACGATCCCATCCGTCGCAGGCTTGATCGCGGCGACCGAGTTCATGTAGATCTGGTCGAGGTTGAAGCCCAGTGCCTTGGCCGTTGCGATCGAGCGGACTGTCGGCGTCGGCAGCTGGAAGACGGCGAAGATCTGCGCACCGCCGCCTTGATTCGCGTGATCTGTGCCGCGAGCGCTGGTCGCGGTCGCCTCGACCGCCTCCTGGGCGACGACGTTCGCGTCCGCGTACTTCTTGCCAAGCGCGGCGCGGAACCCGTACAGGTAGTCCTTGCCGTAGTCGTCGTTCTGGTAGATGACCCCGATCTTCTTGCCCGCGTAGTTCGCCTTGGTGTGCAGGCCGTACAGCCGGCCCTCGGCGATGTAGTCGGGCTGCCAGCCGATCGTCCACGGGTACTCCTTGCCACTGCGAGTCGAACTCCAGTCGACGCCCCGTCGAGACGAGCGCCTGCGGCACCTTCTGCTGGTTCAGGTACGAGCGAACGCGAGAGCTGCGGCTCCGTGCCGAGCCCGCCCACGGTCGCGAAGACCTTGTCCTGCTCGACGAGGCGCCGCGTGAGCTGCACCGTGTTCGCGGGGTTGTAGCCGTCGTCGTAGTACTTCCAGACGATCTGGCGGCCCATCACGCCGCGCTTGCTTGTCCGGATCCCTTCCGCGCGTTGATGTAGCTGAAGTACGCCTTCATGCCGAGCGGGATGGGCGCGTAGGACGCGGCTACACCTGTGAGCGGGAACGTGCCGCCGATGACGATGGACTTGGACGTCACTCCTGGTGTCTGGCCCGGGCCGCCGATCGCGCCGGGCACGGTGAGCGCGAGCGCCGCGACCAGGACGGTCGCAACTGCAACGAGCTTTCGCACCGAATTTGCCTCCTTGTGAACCCTCCGATTCCTGCCTGTCAGCCGCGAGCGTACAGCGGGCACGCCCATGCCGCTATAGCTTGAAACGACGCCTCCGGCATCGCAGTTAGTGAGGAAGAAATCATTACACGGGGCGCCTTGTGTATCAATACGAGACCATGACGCAAAGCCCGACGACCATCGACCGTCGACGCGGTCGTCCGGCGGCCGCGAGCCGGGAGGACGTCCTCCACCTCGCGCTGAACCGCTACCTACACGGCGAGCGGGTCGACGTGCAGGCGATCGCGGCCGAGCTCGGGCTCGGGCGCACGACGATCTACCGCTGGTTCGGGTCGCGCGAGGGCCTCATCGGAGAGACGGTTGCCGAGGCGGCGGAGCCTCTGTTCGACGAAGCCCGTGCGGGCGCGAAAGGCCGAGGTGGCGCCGCCCTCCTCGACACGTTCGACCGCATCAACCGGGCACTCGCCGCGGCGCCGGCGCTGCGCAGCTTTCTCCAACTCGAACGAGACGCGCTTGCGCATGCTCACGTCGAGCGGAGGCGTCATCCACGGCCGAGCGGTCGCCAAGATCGAGAGCTTCATAGAGGACGAGGTGCGGTCAGGGGCGTACACGCCGCCCGTCGATCCGTCGACGCTCGCCTACGCGATCGTCCGCCTCGCCGAGGCGTTCCTCTTCAACGACGCAACTGCAGCCATGCGCGGCGACGTCGAGCGGCTCCGCGAGATCGAAGCCGCGCTCCTCGGCGTGAGCGTCGCATGAGGGATTCGCAGCGCTGCGGCTGCGGAGCAGCCGCCTTTAGGGATCTTCGCGCGACCGGAATTCTCGCGCTAGCGGACTTCCGGTCTTGCGCACGGTCTCAGGACAGGCCGATGTCGACCGCGAGCGCCTCGGCCTCGTCGAGCTCGACGGCGAGCGCGTCGATGCCAGCGTCCCAAATGGCCCGGTCCGTCAGGTCGAGCCCGACCATCTCGGCCAGCTCCTCCGGCGTCTTCGAGCCGCCTGCGCGGAGCAGGTCGAGGTAGGGCTCCACCATCGCCTCGCCCTCGAGCTCGTACTTGCGGAAGATCGAGAGTGCGAAGAGGAATCCGTAGGAGTACGCGTAGACGTAACCCGGCGTGCCGATGAAGTGCGGGATGTAGCTCCACCACGTGCCGTAGCCGTCCGTGTCCACCGAGTCGCCGAAGAGCGCGAGCTGCGACTCGAGCCAGAGCTCCTCGAACTTCTCCGACGAGAGCTCGCCCTCGTCGCGCCGGGTTGTGTGCACGGCGTGCTCGAAGCGGTTCATCGCGATCTGCCGGTACACCGTCGCGATCGAATCCTCGATGCGGCCCGCGAGGAGGTTCAGACGCCGCTGCGGATCGTCTTCGTGCGCGAGCAGGCGCTTGAACGTGAGCGCCTCGCCGAAGACCGAGGCGGTCTCCGCCGTCGTGAGCGGCGTGCTCGCATTGAACAGCCCGAGCGGCGCTGCGAGATAGCCGTGCAGGCCGTGGCCGAGCTCGTGCGCGAGGGTCAGCACCGAGCGGCGGTCGCCCGTGTAGTTCATGAAGACGTAGGGATGGACACCCGGGACGTTCGTCGCGCAGAAGGCTCCCGGCCGCTTCCCGTTGCGAGGCGGAGCGTCGATCCAGCTCTCGTCGAAGAACCGCGCGATGATCCCGCCCGTCTCGCTCGAAAAGTCGGCGAACGCGTCGAGGACGAGCTGCTTCGCGTCCGGCCACTCGACGTGTGCGGTGTCCTCCGCGAGCGGGGCCATGCGGTCGTAGAAGGAGAGTCGGTCGAGGCCCAGCAGCTTCGCCTTCAGCGTGTAGTAACGCTGCACGACGTCGTAGCGCCCGACGACCGCGTCGATGAGCGCCTCGACGGCCTCGTCGGTCGTGTCGTTCGCCAGGTTGCGCGCCGAGATCCAGGTCGCATAGCCGCGCAGGCGGTCGTCGATCGACCTGTCGACGGCAATCGTGTTGAAGACGTAGGTGCGAGTCCGCAGCCCGGGCGCGAGCGCCTCGGTCACGGCCTCCGATGCCCTCCGGCGAAGGTCGCGGTCGGCGGCCTGCAGCTTGGACATCGCCTCCTCGAAGCCGATCTCCGTGCCGTCGAGGTCGACCTTGATCGCGCCGAGCAGCTCGTCGTACAGCCGGTCCCAGGCGGAGAAGCCGGAGACGGCCTTCTCGGTGAGGATCTTCTCCTCTGGCTCCGTGAGGACGTACGGCCGGAACTTGCGGATGTTGCGCAGCCAGTGACGCCAGTGCTCGAGCTCATCGCTTGCGAGAAAAACATCTGCCTGCTCGTCCTCGAGGGCGGCCAGCTCCAGCCCGAAGAAGAGGAGCTGCGTGTCGATCGTCGCGCCCTTCTCGGTGAGCCGCGCCACCAGGGCGCCGCGCGGCGAGTCGTTCATGTCGGTCGCGAACTGGAGGTGCGCGAAGTAGATGGCGCGCGTGAAGATCGACTCGATCCGCTCGCGCTCCTCGATCGCCTCGAGCAGCTCGGCCGGGCTCAGCTCCGCAACGCGACCGTAGTAGCGCTCACGGAAGGCTGCTGCCGCCGAGTCCGTCTCCTCGACGTGCTGCTCGATGCGTGGGTCGTCGCCGCCCGAGTACAGGTCGGAAAGGTCCCACGCGACGTCCTCCGCACCCGTGAATTCTGTTGTGGTCATGCCGCCGGACGCTACCTGAGCGCCGGTAGCAGACGTTCGCCCGCCAGCGCGAGCATCTCGTCGTCGCCGTCGTTCAGGTGCTGCAGCAAGACACGCGACACGCCGACTGCCCGGAGGCCCTCGATCCGCTCGACGACCTCGTCCACCGTGCCGACGAGCCAGCGGTCACGTCGCTCGCGGATCAGCTCAGCGGGATCGCCGCCGTCGCCGCGGACCGCGAGGAACCGCGCGACGCGCTCCTCGACATCCGCGTCCGTCTCACCGAGAAAGCATGCGGTCATCACCGAGTAGCCGAGCGTCGCCGGATCGCGCCCCGCCTCCGCGCAGGCGCGATCGAGCGCGATCTTCCGCGCGCAGAGCTCGTCATCCGGAGCGCCGAGCGTGTTCACCTCGGTCGCGTACCGCGCCGCAAGCGCGGCGAAGCGTCGCTTGACGGTCCCTCCGAGCACGAGCGGCGGGTGCGGCTGCTGCACCGGCGGCGGGAGCGCGAGCTGGTCGCGAAGGGTGTACGCGGGGCCGTCGTGGTCGAACCGCTCCCCGCTCCACGAGCGCATGACGATCTCGACCTGCTCGGCGAAGAGCTCGAATCGCTGCTTCCCGTCGAGGAAGAGGAAGCCCTGCGCGAGGTGCTCGCGCTCGTACCACCCCGAGCCCATGCCGACCTCGACGCGGCCGCTCGAGATGTGGTCGACGGTCACTGCCATGCGTGCGAGCACGCTTGGATGCCGGAACGTCGAGGGCGAGACCATCGTCCCCAACCGGATGCGACTCGTGATCGGCGGCGAGTCCGGCGAGCGTGGCCCAGGCGTCGAGGGCAACCGCGTCGGGGCGGATGATCGCCGTGTAGTGGTCGGAGCGGAAGAGGCCCTCGAAGCCGTGCTCCTCCGCGAGTCGCGCAAGGCGCACCCAGTCGTCCCAGGACACGCCCTCCTGGCCTTCGATCATCAGGGCGACTCGCATCACACGGCAACCTCCTCCGGTTCGGTGACGGGAGCGCGACAGGCGAACCGCTCGCACACGTAGACGGCCGTCTTTCCGTCGACGAGGCCCTTGCCGGCGAGTAGCGGTACGTCGTCCGACGGCCCGACGGCGACGACCGCGTTGGGCCGGAATGGCGCGAGCGCGGCGCGCGCGACGGGGGCGTCGACGTCACCCGCGATCGCGATCTCCTGCGGCGGGCTGAGCCAGAGCTCGAGGCCGCAGAGCATCCACGCAAAGAAGCCCGGCGCGCGCCGCAGCGCCGTCTCCGCGAGACGGAACACGGAGACCGCGCGGCGCTCGAGCTCGTCGTCCCCCCAGATGCGCGAGAGCCGGAGCAGCACGTGAGCCAGCATCGAGTTGCCCGAGGGCACCGGCGAGTCCTGCAGGTCCTTCGTGCGCGGCACGCGAGCGTCGCCGTCCTCCGGTGAGAGGAAGAAGCCGCCCTGCTCGTCGTCGGCGAAGAGCTCGATCGCGAGGAGCGCGAGGCGGCGTGCCTCGAGCAGCCAGCGGAGCTCGCCGGTCGCCGCGTGCAGCTCGATGAGCCCGTGTGCGACGTTCGCGTAGTCGTCGAGGAAGCCGGGGCCGCTCGTCCGACCGTCGCGGATCGATCGGAACAGTCGGCCGTCCTCCGCAGAGAGCGGCCCGAGCAGGAACTCCCCGAGGTCGCGCGCCGCGGCGAGCCAGTCTTCCCGTTCGAGCCGGTAGCCCGCCTCCGCGAGCGCAGCGAGCGCGAGCCCGTTCCAGGACGCGAGCGCCTTGTCGTCGCGGAACGGCTGCGGTCGCCGGTCCCGCGTCGCGAGGACGCGCGCGCGAAGCTCCGGGGCGACCTCGCCGCGCACGATGTAGCGGCCGTGCTCGAACGGCTCGAGCAGATCGCCCGAGAGCCCGACCTCCGAGGCCTCGTCGGGCGTCCACGTGTAGGTCAAGCCCTCGATGCCGTCGGTGTCGGCGTCCTGCGCCGAGGCGAGCCCGCCGTCCGGAAGCGCGAGCTCACGCAGGACGTAGTCGAGGGTCTCCTCGACAACCTCTCGGCAGTGGTCGCGGCCGGTCACGACCCACGCGTGGAGGTACGCGGAGGCGAGCGTCGCGTTGTCGTAGAGCATCTTCTCGAAGTGCGGCACGAGCCAGCGGTCGTCCACCGAGTAGCGATGGAAGCCGCCGCCGACGACGTCGTAGAACCCGCCGGCCGCCATCCCGTCGAGCGTGGCCGCCACCATCGCGACGGACGCCTCGTCGCCTCGGCGAAGAAGGAGCTCGAGCGTCGACGGCGCCGGGAACTTCGGCGCGCGCCCGAACCCGCCGAACGCGGGCTCGAACGTCGCGGCGATGCTGCGGACCGCCTGGTCGAGGAGCGCGGACGTCAGTGGCTCCGTCGAGGGCTCCGAGCCCACCGTCGAGCGGAGCGCGCCATCGATGCGCGACGCCTGCTGCTCGATGTCGTCACGGCGGAGGCGCCACGTCTCCGCGACCGCGCGCAGCAGCTCCGGGAAGCTCGGGATGCCGTGGCGCGGCTCGGGCGGGAAGTACGTGCCGGCGTAGAACGGTTTCGCGTTCGGGGTCATGAACACCGTGGTCGGCCAGCCCCCCGAGCCCGTCATCCCGACCGTCGCCTCCATCGTCACCGCATCCACGTCGGGCCTCTCCTCGCGGTCGACCTTCACGTTCACGAAGAGGTCGTTCATGAGCGCCGCCGTCGCTTCGTCCTCGAACGACTCGTGTGCCATCACGTGGCACCAGTGGCACGAGCTGTAGCCGACCGAGACGAGGAGCGGCCTGTCCTCGGAGCGCGCGCGTTCGAAGGCCTCGTCCCCCCACTCGTACCAGTCCACGGGGTTGTCGGCGTGCTGGAGGAGGTACGGCGACGTCGCGTCCGCGAGGCGATTCACGTCGTCACGCTAGCGAGCGCCGCTCAGGCGTCATCGTCACGTCCGGCCGAGCGACGCTGCCGTACGTGCCTGATGGCCTCGACAACGAAGCCGAGCGACAGTGCGACCCCGAGCGCGATGAAGAGACCGAGCCAGGGGTGGTTCTCGAACGTTTTCCCTCCGAAGTAGCCGAGCAGCGCAGCGTACGAGGCCCACAGGAGGCACGCGACCGCGTCATAGACGACGAAGCGCCGCCAGGGGAACGTCGGGATGTATCCGGAGGAGAAGGTCACGGCGACGCGCCCTCCGGGGATGAACCGGGCGATGAGGATGATGTATGCACCGCGCTCGTCGAGCATGCGCTCGGCCCACTGCAGACGGCGCTGCGATTTCTCACCGGAGAACCAGCGCTTGACCGTGCGCTCGCCAACCAGCGTGCCGATCCCGTACGAGATGTTGTCTCCCACGGCCGCACCGGCCGCCGCGAGGAGAATGACGAGCGCGAGATTCAGGTCCCCCGACGCAGCGAGGTTGCCGCCGATGATGACGACGGTCTCGCTCGGGACGACCGGGAAGAACGCGTCCACCATGGCGACCGAGAAGATGAGCGGGTAGCTCCACCACGCGCCGGAGACCCAGTCCGCGATCTGGTTGAAGTCGAGCCAGCTCGGCACCGGCGCATCCTCGCAGGTGAGCGATGATCCCCCGATGCCGCTTCGTCCCCTCGCCGGCACACGCGTGATCGACGTGACGACGTCGATCGCGGGCCCCTACTGCACGGAGATCCTCGGCGCGCTCGGGTCAGACGTCGTGAAGGTCGAGCGACCGGACACGGGTGACGACGGGCGCGCCTGGGGTCCGCCGTTCTGGCACGGCGAGAGCGCGATGTTCCTCGCGGTGAATGCCGACAAGCGCTCGCTCGCCGTGTCGCTGAGCGACCCGCGCGGCCTCGAGGCGGTGCTGCGCCTCGTCGACACCGCCGACGTCTTCGTGCAGAGCCTCCGCCCCGGGCTGGCCGAGCGGCTCGGCCTCGGAGCCGACGAGCTCCGGCGCCGGAGTCCACGCCTCGTGTACTGCTCCGTCGGGGCGTACGGACGCGTCGGGCCGCTCGCCGACGAGCCCGGATACGACGCGCTCATGCAGGCGGCAGGCGGGCTCATCAGCATGACGGGCGAGCCGGGACGACCCGGCGTGCGCGTCGGCTCGTCACTCATCGACATGGGAACCGGGATGTGGGCTGCGCTCGGTGTGCTCGCGGCGCTCCTCGAGCGCGAACGGACCGGCGAGGGCACCGTAGTGAACACCTCGCTGTACGAGACGGCGCTCAGCTACATCGGCTACCACCTCGTCGGCTACCTGGCCGACGGCACGGTTCCGACCGGGCAAGGGACGGTGTTCCCGATGGTCGCGCCCTACCAGGTGTTCCCCACGCGGGACGGAGAGCTGATGGTCGCGGGCGGTAACGACCGCCTCTTCGCTTCGCTGTGCCGCGTGCTCGGGCTCGAGGAGCTCGTCACCGACGAGCGCTTCCGAACGAACCCGGACCGCGTGCGCAACCGGGAGGAGCTCGTCGCGATCGTCTCTGCACGGCTGCGCGAGCGCGACAGCGCGGAGTGGCAGGGGCTTCTCGCGGCGGCCGGCGTTCCCGTCGCCCCCGTCGCGGACGTGGCGGACATCGTCGGGTCTCAACAGACCGAGGCGCTCGGAATCCTCCAGCCGCTCGAGCACGAGGACATCCCGGAGCTCAGGCTGCCCGCGCTACCTCTGTCGTTCGATCACGAGCGGGCGACGTTCCGGGCCGCACCGCCGGCCGTTGGCGAGCACACCGAGGAGATCCTCGCCGAGGCCGGCTACTCCCAGGACGAGATCGCCGCGCTCGAAGCGGACCGCGTGATTCGGATCGCGCGTAGGGACTAGCCTGCATCTGGCATGTCGCACGTCTCGCCGTCCTTCAGCGCCACGATCCGACTGCAGCTCCAGGACGCGCCAGGGACGTTCGCGCGGGTCGCCGAGGCGATCGGTGCCGCCGGTGGCTCACTCGGAGCGATCGACATCGTCCGCGTGGAGCACCACCACAAGATCCGGGACGTCACCGTCTCTGCTTCCGACGACGCACACCTCCAACGCATCGCCGAGGCCGTCCGCGCGGTGGATGGAGTGGAGGTGCAACGCATCTCCGACCGCACGTTCCTCATGCACCTCGGTGGGAAGATCGAGATCGCCTCGAAGATTCCGTTGAAGACCCGCGACGACCTCTCCATGGCGTACACGCCCGGTGTTGCCCGGGTGTCTCGGGCGATCGCCGACGACCCGTCGGCCGCATGGAACCTCACGATCAAGCAGAACACGGTCGCGGTCGTCTCCGACGGCACAGCCGTACTCGGCCTCGGCGACATCGGCCCCGAGGCTGCGATGCCGGTGATGGAGGGCAAGGCGCTCCTGTTCAAGGAGTTCGGCGGCGTCGATGCGTGGCCGATCTGCCTCGCGACGAAGGATCCCGACGAGATCGTGGCGATCTGCAAGGCGATCGCGCCGGGGTTCGGCGGGATCAACCTCGAGGACATCTCGGCGCCGCGGTGCTTCGAGATCGAGGCGCGGCTTCGCGAGGAGCTCGACATCCCCGTCTTCCACGACGACCAGCACGGCACCGCGATCGTCGTCCTCGCCGCGCTCCTGAACGCGCTGCGTGTCGTCGGCAAGCGGATCGAGGACGTCAAGATCGTGAGCACCGGCGTCGGCGCCGCAGGGATCGCCACGCTGGACGTGCTCCTCGCCGCAGGAGCGCGGAACGTCGTCGGCTGCGACCGTGAGGGTGCGGTCCATCGCGGCCGGCCCGGCTTACCTCCCCACAAGGCGGCGTTCGCCGAGCGCACGAACCCGGACGGCGACTGCGGGAGCGCCGACGATTCGCTTGCCGGCGCCGATGTCTTCATCGGGCTCTCGGTGCCGGGCGCGGTGAGCGCCGACGCCGTCCGCACGATGGCCCCCGACGCGATCGTGTTTGCGATGGCGAACCCCACTCCCGAGGTTGTTCCCGAGGACATCGCGGACGACGTGGCGGTCGTCGCGACGGGGCGGTCGGACTACCCCAACCAGATCAACAACGTGCTCGCGTTCCCGGGCGTCTTCCGCGGCGCGCTCGACGTCCGCGCATCGGCGATCACACGCGAGATGGAGGTCGCGGCGGCCCAGGCGATCGCCGAGACGATCGGCGAAGACGAACTCGGCCCCGAGTACATCGTGCCGAGCGTGTTCAACCGGGACGTCGCCCCGCGCGTGGCCGCAGCGGTAGCCGAGGCAGCGGAAGCAGCAGGCGTCGCCCGTCGCCCCAGGGCCTCCTGACTACTCGTACGCGATTGCCTCGAGCGGGTTGAGCTTCGCTGCCCGCCGCGCGGGGAAGATCGCCGCGACGATCCCGACGACGATCGCGGCGATCACGAACTCGATGACCTGCAGCGTCGGGAACGAGAAGACCAGGAAGTCGACCCGTGCGATGAGCAGCGCGCCCAGCACGACCCCGAGCGCGACGCCGAGCGCCGCTCCGATGAGAGCCGTGATCACGGCCTCATGGCGAATCATGCGGCGCACCTGCCGGCGCGTCATTCCGATCGCACGCAGCATCCCGATCTCTCGGGTCCTCTCGAACACGGTCAGGATGAGGGTGTTGACGATCCCGAAGAAGCTGACGATCACGATCAGCGCGAGGAGCACGTTGAGGATGTTCGTCACCGAGCGGAGCCCCGAGATCTGGTTGTCGATGAACTGCTGGCGGGTCTGCGCCTTCGCGTTCGGGAAGGAAGCAAGCGCCTTGTCGAGCGTCGCGGTGTTGGCATCGCTCACGTCGCCCTTCATCGAGAGGAAGCTGTAGAGATTGCGCGGGTTGACGACCCTCGCGTCCCAGGCCTTCGTGGAAATCGTCACGTTGCCGAACGGAGAGCCGCCCGTCGGCGGGTCGAAGATTCCTCGGACGACGTAGGTCTGGGTCTCGCCACTCGGGAAGGTCAACTCGATCGGCGAGCCCACCCTGAGATGGTGGTCGTCCGCGTAGCCGTCGTCGACGAAAGCTCCGTCGTCACCGAGATTCGCGAGCACGTCCTGCGAGCCGTCCTTCCACTTGAGTGCGATCAGCTCGCGGGCGGTCGGATCGACGCCGGTAGCGAAGATGGTCTCGTCGAACGCTCTCACCTCGCCGGTCCGGACGTTCATCACGGCGATCACCCCGGGCGCCTTTGCCGCCGCGTTCGCCGCATCGACGGGAATGGGCGAGAAGTTGTTCTCCGCGGTGATCGCGTAGTCGGAGTCGGAGCCCTTCCAGAGGTCGTTCACGGCGCCCTCGAACGACGCGATGATCCCTGCGACGAGCGTCGCGACGAGCGTCATGAGTGCGAGCCCGATCATGAGCGCCGCCGCGGTCGAGGCCGTGCGCTGGGGGTTCCGTCGCGCGTTTTCCTTGCCGACCTGCGAGGTCGAGCGATCCGGGATGACGCCGGGGAACTCGGCGGGCCACTCCGGCTCCCAGCGGGTAACCGCCTTCCGGATCACCATGATCAGCACGATCGCGAGGACGAAGACATTCAGTGCGCCTCCGAGGAAGGCGAGCACGCGCTTCCACGCCGCTCCGGGCCCCCAGACGCCGTACCGGAGCAGCCAGTACGGGAGCGTGAAGAAGGGCCAGACGACGACTGCGAGCACGAACACCGACCAGCGTGCGATCGGCGACATGAAGACCGACAGGCTCGGAATGAGCCGCGTCGCGACGCGTGCAACGCCGAAGAAGACGAGGAGCACGCCGAGCCCCATCCACAGCAGGACGCTCGTCGTCCCGAGACCCGGCACGAAGAGCCCGTAGACGAGCGCGCCGAAGCCGAGCGCGCACGACACGACGGCGCCGAACGCCCGTGACGGGAACAGCGCGCAGCCGAAGAGCACGAGGAGCAGGCCGAGCACCGCCAGAAGGATCGTGACGAAGGTGTTCCCGGGCGTCGCGAGGATCGCGAAGACGCCGATGACGACGCCGATGGCGGTGCCAACGAGGGCGCGCAGTGACCCACGGATGCGATCGAGGGGCTCCCCGGGGAGCATCGCGCCCTCGCGGACGGCGGCAATCGGCGGGACCATGGTCGCACGGAAGCCCGGGTAGACGCTCGCGAGAAGCGTGACGAGGATTCCGGCAGCGAGCGCGACGATGATTGTCCGCGACTCGAAGACGAGCCCCGTGTTCGGCAGCGTGAAACCGACGACGTCGAAGAGCCCGAACAGGCCTTTCGCGAGCAGGAGGCCGAGGAAGAGGCCGACGACCGAAGCGAGTGCCCCGATGACGAGCGCCTCGACGATCACGGATCCGAGTATCTGCCGATTCGTGGCGCCGATCGTCCGCAGGGTCGCGAACTCGCGCGTGCGCTGCGCGATCGTGATCGAAAGCGAGTTTGCGATGACGAACGAGCCGACGAAGAGCGCGATGCCCCCGAACGCGAGCAGGAACTTCTGAAGGAAGGAGACGAAGTCATTGGTGTCCGCGGCGTCCGAGGCGGCCTGCTGCTGCCCCGTCCTGACGATCGCGTCTCCGGGCAGGACCTCCTGGATCTGCGCCACCAGATCCTGGTCGCTGACCCCTGCCTTCGCGGAGACGGCGATCTCGTCGAGCCGGCCGACCTTCTTGAACAGCCGCTGCGCCGTCAGGAGGTCGAACCCGGCGAGCGTGGCTCCGCCGATCGTGAGCCCGGAACTGAACTGCACGATTCCCGACACGCGGAGATGCTCGACGGGGCCCTCGGCCTGGACACCGATCGTCTCGCCGACGGCGAAGTCCTCCTTCGCGGCGGTTTCCTTGTCCACCACGACCTCGTCGGAGCCGGGCCACTTTCCTTCGATGAGGGTCAGCGGGTTGAACGGGGAGTTGCCGTTCGCGATCGAGAAGCCGAGGTTCGGCGCTCCGCCATAGACGACCACCTTGCCGTCGTCGCCGATGAGCTGGGTCGCGTCGGAGTCCACGCTCCCCTCCGCCTGTGCGACGTCGGACAGCTCGCGGACCTGCGGCAGCAGTGACTCGTCGAGGGTCGGGGCGCTGACCCCCGAATCGCCCCCGATGTCGAATGCCGACTTGCCGCTGATGACCGCGTTCGAGCCCTTGCGGATGTCCGTGAAGATCGTGTCGAACGCCTGGTCGATCGAGTCCGTGAGGACGTACGTGCCGCTGATCATCGCGACGCCGAGGACGATCGCGATCGCGGTCAGGGCCGTGCGCAGCTTGCGGCCCATGAGGCCGCGGATGGCGAACTTCGTCATCGCGCCAAGACCTCGCTCACGCGGCGGCGAGCTCTTCCATCACGGAGTTGATCGTGTGCGGGTCACACTCGCCGAGCTCACGGACGATCCGACCGTCGTCGAGGAACAGCACGCGATGGGCGACAGCCGCGGCGCGCGCCTCGTGCGTGACCATCACGATCGTCTGGCCGTACTCCTCCACCGAACGACGTAGCAGCTCCAGGATCTCGCCGCTCGTGGTCGAGTCCAGGTTGCCGGTCGGCTCGTCGGCGAAGAGGACGGTTGGCCGGGAGATCAGCGCCCTCGCGATCGCGACGCGCTGCTGCTGCCCGCCGGAGAGCTCTGAGGGGCGGTGCGAGAGGCGATCCTGCAGGCCGACGTCCCGCACGAGCTGGTCGAGCCACCCGTCCTCCGGCTTCTCACCGGCGATCGTGAGCGGCAGCAGGATGTTCTCCCGCGCGTCCAGCATCGGCAGCAGGTTGAAGAACTGGAAGACGAAGCCGATGTGCTCGCGGCGCAGCCTCGTGAGATCGTTGTCGCCGAGCGTCGTGATCTCCGTGCCGGCGATGCCGACCGAGCCGGACGTCGGCTTGTCGAGCCCGGCGAGGATGTGCATCAGCGTCGACTTGCCGGATCCCGACGGCCCCATCACTGCCGTCGCCTTCCCCGGGGCGATGTCGACAGTGATCCCGCGCAGCGCGTCGACCGCCGTGTCCCCCGCTCCGTACCGGCGGGTCACGTCGCGGGCGACCACGGCCGCCCCGTTCTGGCTCTCGCTCATTCCTCCCCAGCTCCTCTCTCTCACGACGGCGAGGTGCCAAGGCTAGACGATCCGATCGGTGCCGACGTGCGGCTAACCGCACAACGTCGGTATCCCCCTTCCGGGCTCTAGGCCGACCTCCGATCCGTCCGACACAGTGGGACGATGGAGAAGGTCAACGAGATCAGGCGCGAGCTCGAGCGCGGACGCACCTCGACCGAGGAGCTGCTCCGGCCCGTCTCGGACGACGAGCTGGTCGCACAGCTCTCGCCGCAGACGCCGCCGCTCGTCTGGATGCTCGCGCACGTCGCCCGCTTCGAGGAGCTCTGGATCCTGCGCACGATCGGGGGCGAGCCGCCCATCCCGGACGTGCATGACCATGTGTACGGCGCGTTCCGGCGCGAGCGCCAGAACGGCGCCAAGCTGCCGAACCTGAAGCCGAGCGCCGTCCGCGCGTATGCCGGCGGACGTGCGCGAGCGCTCGCTCGAAATGCTCGAGCGCATCGACCTCGACGCCCCCGACGTCCTCGTCCGCCGAGGCTTCGTCTTCGGGCTCGTGCTCCAGAACGAGCTCCAGTCGCAGGAGTCGATGCTCGAGGGACTGCAATGCCGCACCGACCACGAGTACCCGGTCGTGGATTCGACGGCGCCCGATCGCGCTCCCTCCGGCCCGGACGAGATCCTCGTCCAGGGCGGAACCTTCACGCTCGGCGCCGAGTACGAGCCGTGGGCGTACGACAACGAGCTCGAGGCGCACGAGACGGAGCTCCCTGCGTTCCGGATCGACCGAGCCCTCGTGACGAACGGCGAGTTCGCCGCGTTCGTCGACGACCGCGGCTACCGCTCGCACAAGCTCTGGAGCGAAGCGGGCTGGGAGTGGCGCGAGCGTGAGGACGCGTCGGCGCCGCTCTACTGGGAGCGGTCGGGCTACGGGTGGGAGCGCGTGCGCCTCGGCAAGCGCGAGCCGATCACGCCGTGGGAGCCCGTCCAGCACGTCTCCTTCCACGAGGCGAAGGCGTTCGCGCGCTGGGCCGGCAAGCGGCTGCCCACCGAGATCGAGTGGGAGCGGGCCGCCGCCTGGCACGACCATGAAGGCAAGTTCCGCTACCCATGGGGCCAGACCTGGATGGGCTTCGAGGCGAGCCTCGACCGCCGCCGCTGGTCGCCCGCGCCGTCCGGCTCCTATGCAGGTGGTGTCAGTCCGGTCGGGTGCGTGCAGATGGCGGGAGACGTGTGGGAGTGGACGTCGTCTGCGTTCCGGCCATATCCCGGGTTCGAGGCGTTCCCGTATCCGGAGTGCTCAGAAGTGAACTTCGGGGACGACGTGCGCGTGCTCCGCGGCGGCTCGTGGGCGACGGACGCGCTCGTCGCGCGCACGTCCTTCCGCCGCTGGGAGAGCCCCGAGCGCCGCGACGCCTTCGTGGGCTTCCGCTGCGCCCGCGACGCCTGATCAGCGCATGAGCTTGGCGCCCTCGGTGAGGACGTCGCCGAGGATCGACGTGATCTCGTCGAACTCGGCCTGCCCTGCCACGAGCGGCGGCGAGATCTGGATGACCGGGTCGCCGCGGTCGTCCGCGCGGCAGATCATCCCCGCGTCCCAGAGCGCGGTCGAGAGGTAGCCGCGGAGCAGCCGCTCGCCCTCCTCGTCCGAGAACGTCTCGCGCGTGTCCTTGTCCTTCACGAGCTCGATCGCCCAGAAGTAGCCCGTCCCGCGAAGGTCGCCGACGATCGGGATGTCGAGGAGCTGAGCGAGCGTCGACCGGAACGCGCCCTCGTTCTCGCGCACGTTCTCGACGATCCGCTCCCGCTTCATGATCTCGATGTTCTTCAGGGCGATCGCACACATGACCGGGTGCCCGCCGAACGTGATGCCGTGCGAGAACATCGAGGTCTCCCCCATGAACGCCTCCATCACGCGGTCCGTCGCGACGACGCCGCCGATCGCGGCATAGGACGACGACAGGCCCTTGGCGATCGTGACGAGATCCGGGCGTATGTCGTAACGCTCCGAGCCGAACCAGTGGCCGACTCGCCCGAAAGCGGTGATCACCTCGTCCGCCGAAAGCAGGATGTCGTAGCGGTCGCAGATCTCGCGCACGCCGGCCCAGTAGCCCTCTGGCGGCGTGAAGCAGCCGCCGGCGTTCTGGACCGGCTCCATGTGCACGAGGCACACGGTGTCAGGCCCCATCGAGAGGATTGCCTGCTCGAGCTCGTCGAGCAGGAAGCGCGTGAACTCGGCCTCGGTCTCGTCGGGCGGGCGGTGGTAGCGGTTCGTGTTCGAGACGTGCCGCACCTCGGAGACGAGCGGCTCGAACGGTGTGCGGATCGCCGGGATGCCGTTGATCGAGAGCGCCCCCATCGTCGTTCCGTGGTAGGCGATGTTGCGGGCAATCGCCTTGTAGCGGCGCGGTGGTGACCCGGCCGACGCGACGATGGCGTCGTGGTCGACCTCGGGTTCCTGCGCGCCGGCACGAGCGCCCGGTGTAACGAGCCCGTGCTGCGGCTGCTTCTCGCCCCGAGCCGCGTAGAACTGTCGAGCCAGCTTCCAGGCCGACTCGACCGCCTCCGAGCCGCCTGAGCAGAAGAAGACGCGGTTCAGGTCACCCGGCGCGAGGGAGGCCACCTCGGCCGCGAGCTCGATCGCGCGCGGGTGGGCGTACGACCAGTTCGTGTAGAAGGGCAGCTCGCGCATCTGCTCGTGCGCCGCCTGCCCGACCTCATCGCCGAACGAGTAGCCGATGTTGACGGAGAAGAGACCCGCCAGCGCGTCGATGTAGCGGCGGCCGTTCGAGTCCTCGAGGTGGCACCCGTCCCCCCGCACGATGATCGGGACGTCCGCGACCTCGAACCCGCCCATGCGGGTGAAGTGCATCCAGAGATGCTCCTTGGCGAGCTGCTGGTATGCGGTTGCGTCGAGGGCCGTCGTCGCCATGCGGGCCGTAGGCTACATACGGGTATCGACGTCAGCTGTGGTGCGCCACAGCGTCCGCTAGTCGAGAGGAGTGGCCGTGACAGAGCCGGGGAACAGCGGGGACGTGCAGGAGCTCGTCGAGCGCGTTCGGGCAGCGACGCGGGCACTGATGCAGGGAGACGTCCGCCGCTACTTCGAGCTCGTGGACGAGACGGCGGACTTCACGCTGATGCCGCCGACTGGGGGTCCCACCAGGCACGGACCAGACACCTCCAGGGCGAGCATCGAAGCCCTGGAGGGCTTCTTCCCCGGCGGTGGAGAGGGCGATCTCGACCTCGAGCAGGTGTACGCGTCCTCCGACTTCGCAGTTCTGGTCGGCATCGAGCGGCAGCAGGGCCCGATCGGCGGCCTGCCCGCTCAGGACTGGCCCCTGCGTGTGACCCTGGTCTTCCGGCGCGAGGACTCCAGCTGGCGACTGGTGCACCGCCACGCGGACGCACTGCTGCATCCGATCAGCATGGAGCTGCTGTCACGTCTTGCCAGCGGCTCGGCCGAGACGGACTGAGACGCCAGCGGCGTTCAGCGCGTCTTGCACCACCTGGCAGCCACTCCGACCGGGCTCGTTTGCCACGGTCGAGACGCGGGTATAGCCTCGCGTCGACCACTCGAGGGGAGGGGAACGATGGTGAAACGGCCGCTCATCGGCGTCCTGCCGGTTCTCGTCATGCTCGCGCTCGTCGCGATCCCGGCCGGAGGCGGTGCGACTCCGACCAACGTCGACGTCAGCCAACGCGTCGGCAACGAGTCGGAGGAGGCGATCGCTGTCAACCCGACGAACCCCAACAACATCGTGTCGTGACGAACATCCAGCGAAGGCTTCTACCGGCCTCTTCAAGGCCGTCACCTTCGACGGCGGACAGACCTGGACTCGCGAGATCATCGCCGACACGGCGACACCACCCGGGGCGCCGACCCGCTCGGCGACTCGTGCTGCGACCCGAGCCTCTCCTTCGACCAGTACGGCAACCTCTTCCTGTCCTACCTCTTCAACGTCGAGAACATCGTGCCGGTCGCGCTCAGCACGGACGGCGGCCTGACCTTCAACATCATCGCCAACATCGCCAAGCCGCCGAAGACGACGGGAACGAGGGCCGAGCGCCACGGCAACTTCCGCTTCGTCGACCAGGAGACGATCGTCGCGGGCGAGGGCATGGTCTGGCTCGTCGTCAACGGCGGTGGACCGATGGTCGCGACCGGCGCACCGGTCTCCGGCCTCGGGCAGGTCGGAGCTTCATCCCCGCGGAGATCGTCCCCGGGACCAACAACTGCACCTACGGCGATGTCGCGATCGGCCCGGGCGGGAAGGTCATGAACGTCTGCACGCTTGACCGAGTCGGGGCAGGGCAGCGGCAAGCTGTTCGTCAACGTCGACCCCGACGGCCTCGGCCCGCCGGATTCGGCGACCGGGTCTTCGTGACCACGACCCACGTCGGCGGCTTCGACTTCATCCCGGCCCAGCACGACCGCTCGGTCGACGCCGAGCCCGGGCTCGCGTGGGATCGGACCGGCGGCCCGCACACGGCCGGGTCTACCTCGTGTCCACGAACGAGGAGAAGAACGAGAGCGACAACACCGACGTCTCGGTCCGCCACTCGGACGACTCGGGCATGACCTGGAGCGGCCCGACGCGGGTCAACGACGACACCACGTGAACAGCCAGTTCCATGTCCAAGATCGCGCTCGACCAGACGACCGGCAAGGTCGCGGTCACCTGGTACGACGCCAGGAACGATCTCGGAGCCGGACGGCCCGGGCGACACCGACGGCGTCCCGAACGACGACGCGCAGTTCTTGGGTGCGTTCTGAGCGATGGCGTGACCTTCACCCGAACATCCAGATCAGCGCCGGGACCTCGAACTCGCACGTCTCGGGCAACGGCATCGACTACGGCGACTACAGCGGTCTGGCCTTCTTCGGCGGCGTCGCGCATCCCGCGTGGTCCGACAACTCCAACAGCACCGGCACCAACCCGGACGGCACGCTCGCAGCAGCTCGACATCTACACGGCGGCGGTCGCAGGCTAGAAACGCTGCATCGTACGGCGGCGCACGCCCGGACATCTGCGCGTGCGCCGCCTGCCTTCTATCGCTGAACGGGCTCGATCGCGGTCAGGTAGCGCCTCGCGTTCGTTTGGCGCTGCGGTACTCCCAGAAGACATTCGTGAGGGCGATTGCGATCGCCACGAGGAAGATCGCGCTTGCGACCACGTTCACCTGCGGCGGAACCGAGACGCGCGCGATCCCCCAGACGAAGACCGGGAACGTCTGCGTGCGCGCCCGCATTGAAGTACGTGATGACGAAGTCGTCGATGGAGAGCGCGAATCCGAGCAGCGCCGCGGCGAGCATCGCCGGCGCGATGCAGCGGCAGCGTCACCTTGCGGAACGTCGTGACCTCGTTCGCGCCGAGGTCCATCGCCGCCTCCTCGAGATGCCGGTCGAACCCGATCAGGCGCGCCTTCACGGTGACGACGATGAAGCTCACGATGAACATCACGTGCGCGATGAAGATCGTCACGAACCCGAGCTGGAAGACCGCGGTCGTGTTCAGGAACAGCGTGAGCAGCGAGGCGCCGAGGACGATCTCCGGCGTCGACATCGGCAGGAACACGAGCAGGTTCGTCGCGCCGCGTCCGACGAAGTGGTGGCGGACGATCGCCATCGCGATGAGCGTGCCGAGCGCAGTGGCGACGATCGTCGCGAGCAGCCCGACCTCGAGCGACGTGATGATCGCGTCCTGGATGCCGAGCACGGCGTTCCAGTGCAGCCAGTTGTCGAACGTGAACCTCTTCCAGACGTAGTTGAACCGGCCCGTCGGGGGTTGAACGAGAACAGGATCACGACCGCGATCGGGAGCATCAGGTAGCGCGACGACGAGGAGCGCGTAGACGGTCAGGGCGTGGCGCTTCACGAACGCCCACGTGCGCGCCGCGACGCTGCGTCGTGGCGCGTGGCAGACGGTGCGGCGACGGTCGTCATCCGGTGAGCCGCTCCGAGCCGACGATGCGCGCGTAGACGAGGAGCGCGACGAGGATCGCGCCCATGAGGACGAACGAGAGCGCAGCGGCGCTCGGGTAGTCGAGCGACTCGAGGAACTTCGACTGGATGACGTTCCCGATCATCGCCTGCTTGCGGCGTGCCGAGAAGCGCGGCGTTGATGAAGTCGCCCGCCGCCGGGATGAACGTGAGGAGCGTCCCGGCGACGATCCCGGGCGCCGACAGCGGGAGCGTCACGCGGAGGAACGCCTGGGTCGGCGACGCGTACAGATCCTTCGCCGCCTCGAGCAGGCGCGGGTCGATCTGCTCCAGCGAGACGTAGAGCGGCAGCGCCATGAAGGGGAAGAAGTTGTAGGTGATCCCCGAGACGACGGCGAACGTCGTCGCGAGGAGACGCCCGTCGGGGCCGAGGATGTGGAGGTCTCGGAGGAGCCCGACGACCGGCCCCTGGTCGGCGAGGATGTTCAGCCAGGCGAGCGTCCGCACGAGGTAGGTGACGAAGAACGGCGCGACGATGAAGAGCAGGAAGAGGTTCCGCCACGGGCCGGCCCGGAACGCGATCCAGTAGACGAGCGGATACGCGAGCACGAGGCACGCGACCGTCGCGATCCCGGCGTAGAGGAACGAGCGCACGAACTGCTGGTGGTAGTCGCGGATCCCGTCCGAGAAGTTCGAGAACTCCCAGGTGAACTCGAAGTTCGGGAAGAGCCCGGACTGGAGCGACTCGTAGCCGAGGAAGGCGAGCGGGATCAGGAAGAAGATCGCGAGCCAGACGATCCCCGGCGCGAGCAGGAGGTACGGCGTGGCGCCCCGGTGCCGGTGGAAGAACGTGCCCATCGTCGGACGCGTCTACTTGCCCTGCACCGCCAGCCACTTCTTCGTCGTAGTCCTGGTTGGTGAACATCGCGGGGTCGTTCTGGTGCATCTGCGCGAGCATCTCGTCGGTCGGGAAGACGAGCGTGTTGCTCGGCCGCCTCCGGATCGATCTTCGCCGCCTCCTCCTTGACGCCCTTGACCGACGAGATGTAGTTCGGCGCCGAGAGCGAGCTGCGCGGCGATCTTCGGGTCGTACACGAAGTTCATGTACGTCGACGCCGTGGGCACGCTGCCTCCGAGCGGGATGAGCATGTTGTCCGTCCAGATGATCCCCCCCGTCTCGGGGATGACCCACTTGCACCTTCGGGTTCGTGGAGGAGGACGATGTCGCCGGACCACGCCATGCACGCCGCGAGGTCGCCCGTCGCGAGCGGCTGCGCGTAGTCGTTGCCGTAGAACCTGCGGATCTGGCCCGCGTCCGACCGCCTTCTTGACCACGGCGAGCGCCCGGTCGAACGACTCGTCCGTGACCTTCGCGGGGTCGTCGCCGTTCTCGAGCATGATGAGGCCGAGGGTGTCGCCCATCGAGTTCCAGACGCCGACCTTGCCCTTCAGCTTCGGATCCTCGAGGAGCTGCTTCGACGGTCGTCACCGGGCCGGTGACGTCCTCGTTCCAGGCGATCCCGTCCATGCCCGAGAACCACGGCAGCGTGTAGTCGCGGTTCGGGTCGAAGGGCGGGCTCGCCTGCGCGTCGATGAGGTTCGAGATGTTCGGGATGAGGCTCTTGTCCAGCTTCAGCGCCCAGTCGTTGTCGAGGTACTCGCCGAGGTACCGGTCGTTGTCGGTGGAGACGATGATGTCGCGCCCGATGCCCTGGCCCTGCGCGAGCCGGCCCTGGACCGTCGCGAAGTACTCGGAGTTCCCGTTGATGTCCTCGTAGTAGTTGACCTTGATCCCCGTCTTCGTCGTGAACTGCTCGAGCGTCGTCGAGCCTGTCATGCCGGCGGCCTTCGAGCGACGGGCGTGTCGATGTAGAGCTCCCAGTTCGAGAAGTTGAGGACGTCGTTCAGCCTCGCCGCCGCTCGCGCCGCCGCCGCCTCCGCCGCCGCAGGCGGCGAGCAGCGACGGGAACGCGAGCAGGGCGCCTCCTGCCGCGCTCGCGCCGCAGGAGCTCTTGTCGGGTCAGCCTCGGGTTCATGCGTCCTCCTCCTCGCTCGCTGGGTCCGGCTCGCGTCGACGACGAACGTCGACTCCGGGGCCCAGCTCAGTACGACGTTCGTCCCCGGTGCGGGCACGCGCCCTCCCGCAGTCCATGTTCTGCGCGAACACCTGGACCGTGCCCGCCGGCCGTTCGAACGACCACCTGCGTCGCGACGCCGATGTACGCGGTCTCGGCGACCGTTCCGGCGAGCTCGTTCGCGCCGCCGCCGGCTCCGATCGTGATCTTCTCCGGCCGGACGCCCGCCGCGACCTCGCCCGAGCGGCCGTTCACGCTCGCACGCACGACCGTCCCGTCGTCGAGCCGGATCGCGTCGCGGTCCGTCGACCGTGCCGGGCAGGAGGTTCGACGCGCCGAGGAAGCCGGCGACGAACGCGGTCGCGGGCCGCTCGTAGAGCTCGGCCGGCGGGCCGAGCTGCTCGATCCTGCCCGCTGTTCATGACGGCGATCGTGTCCGCCATCGTCATCGCCTCTTCCTGGTCGTGCGTGACGTGGACGAACGTGATCCCGACCTCGCTCTGGATCGCGCTTGAGCTCCATCTGCATGTTCTTGCGGAGCTTGAGGTCGAGCGCGCCGAGCGGCTCGTCGAGAAGCAGCACGCGCGGGTGGTTGACGAGCGCGCGTCGCGAGCGCGACGCGCTGCTGCTGGCCGCCGGAGAGCTGCCTCGGCTTCCGCTTCGCGAAGCCGGACGAGCCCGACGAGCTCGAGCATCTCGGCGACGCGCCCCTTCAGCTGGTCCTTCGGCACGCCCTTGCGCTCGAGCCCGAACGCGACGTTGTCCTCGATCGTCATGTGCGGGAAGAGCGCGTAGCTCTGGAAGACGGTGTTGACGTCGCGCTTGTAGGGCGGCAGGCCGACGACGTCCTGGTCGCCGAGGAAGATCCGGCCCTCGGTCGGCTCCTCGAAGCCGCCGATCATGCGCAGCGTCGTCGTCTTCCCGCACCCGGACGGGCCGAGCATCGCGAAGAACGAGCCGCGCGGGATCTCGACCGAGATGCCGTCGACGGCGACCGCGTCGTCGAAGCGCTTGACGACGTCCTCGAGCCGGACGTCCGGAGCTGGACTCGGTCGTCGTCATCCGGCGAGCTTCACGCAGACGTGCTTGATCCGCGTGTACTCCTCCATCGAGTAGATGGACATGTCCTTGCCGTAGCCCGACTCCTTGAAGCCGCCGTGCGGCATCTCCGAGGTGAGCGGGAAGAGTGCTCGTTGATCCAGACCGTGCCGAAGTCGAGCTTCGCCGCGACCTTCATCGCGCGGCCCGACGTTCTCCGAGAACACGGACGCCGCGAGCCCGTAGCGCACGTCGTTCGCCATCTCGATCGCCGCGTCGTCGGACGCCGCGGACTGCATGGTCACGACCGGGCCGAAGACCTCGTTCTGGACGATCTCGGCGTCCTGCGCGACGTCGGTGACGATCGTCGGCTTCACGAAGAAGCCGCGGTCGCCGAGCGACTCGCCGCCGGTCACGATCGTCGCCTTCGCGTCGCTCGCTCGCTCGAGGAAGCCGAGGACGCGCTCCTGCTGCTCGGCGGAGATGACCGGGCCCATGCCGATCTCGTCGTCCGTCCCGGGATCGCCGACCGTCAGCGACTCCACCGCCTCGACCGGTCGCCGAGAGCACGTCGTCGTAGATCCGCTCGCTGACGAGGATGCGCGACGACGCCGTGCAGTCCTGGCCCGAGTTGAAGTAGCCGCCGATCTTGATCGCCTCGGCGACGGTCGCCGGATCGGCGTCGTCGAGGACGACCATCGGCGCCTTGCCGCCGAGCTCGAGGTGCACGCGCTTGACGGTCTGCGCGGCGTTCGCGGCGATGATCTTCCCCGTCGCGGTGTCGCCGGTCAGCGAGACGAGCCGGACGTCCGGGTGACGCACGAGCGCGTCGCCGACCGGGATCCCGTCGCCGGTGACGACCTGCAGCACGCCCGGCGGGATGACCTCCTGCGCGAGCTCGACGAAGCGGAGCATCGTGAGCGGCGTCTGCTCGGCCGGCTTGATGATCTGGACGTTCCCCGCCGCGAGCGCCGGGCCGATCTTCCACATCGCCATGAAGAGCGGGTAGTTCCACGGGCAGATGCCCGCGACGATGCCGAGCGGCTCGCGCCGGATCATCGACGTGTAGCCCTCGACGTACTCCGTCGCCGCCTTGCCCTCGAGGTTGCGCGCCGCGCCGGCGAAGAAGCGGAGGTTGTCGGACATGACGCCGGGCTCGTCGACCGCGACCCACCACGGCTTGCCGACGTTCAAGCGACTCGAGCCGCGCGAGCTCCTCGGCGTTCTCGTCGATGACGTCCGCGAGCTTCAGGAGAAGCTCCATGCGGTCCTTGGGCGTCTTCGACTGCCACTCCTCCCACGCCTTCTTCGCGGCATCGACCGCCCGCTCGACGTCCTCCGCCGTGCCCCGCGGCACCTCGGCGATCACCTCACCGGTCGCCGGGTTCAAGACCTCCATGGTCTCTCCCGAGGACGACTCGACGAACTCCCCGCCGATGAACTGCTTCTGCTGGGTAACGGAAACGCTCACACGACCTCCGATCCGGGAATCTCGGCAGGAGCGTATCGCTGTCGGGACTGAAGCGACAAGAAGACCCATTCGTGTAGAACCCCGGCGCCGTGCGGATTCTCGTCGTCGGAACAGGGGGCGTCGGCTCCGCCTTCGCGCGGATCGCGACGCGCCGCGTCGTTCTTCGAGCAGCTGCGCCCTCGCGGACTACGACGCGACGCGTCCGCACGAGCGTCGTCGCGAGCCTCGACGACGGTCGCTTCTCGGCACACGCAGTCGACGCGTCGAGCAGCGACGTCGATCGTCGCGCTCATCCGCGAGACGCGCGCCGACGCGGTCCTGAACTCGGTCGACCCGCTCTTCAACGTGCCCGATCTTCGACGCGTGCTTCGAGGCCGGGGTGACGTACCTGGACATGGCGATGACGCTCTCCGAGCCGCATCCGACGCGGCCGTACGAGGAGGTGGGCGTCAAGCTCGGCGACTACCAGTTCGAGCGAGCGGCGCGCCTGGGAGGAGAAGGGCCTGCTCGCGCTCGTCGGCATCGGGGTCGAGCCGGGCGCCGCCGACGTCTTCGCCCGCTACGCCGCCGACGAGCTCTTCTCCGAGATCGACGAGGTCGGCATCCGCGACGGCGCGAACCTCGTCGTCGAGGGCTACGACTTCGCGCCGACCTTCTCCATCTGGACGACGATCGAGGAGTGCCTGAACCCGCCCGTGATCTGGGAGAAGGAGCGCGGCTGGTTCACGACCGAGCCGTTCTCCGAGCCCGAGGTCTTCGACTTCCCGGAGGGGATCGGGCCGGTCGAGTGCGTGAACGTCGAGCACGAGGAGGTGCTGCTCGTGCCCGCGCTGGATCGACTGCAACCGCGTCACGTTCAAGTACGGGCTCGGCGACGAGTTCATCGAGGTGCTCAAGACCCTGCACAAGCTCGGGCTCGACTCGAAGGAGCCGATTCGCGGTCAAGGGCGTCGAGGTCGCGCCGCGCGACGTCGTCGCGGCGGCGCTGCCCGACCCTGCGACGCTCGGCGAGCGCATGACCGGGAAGACGTGCGCCGGCACGCTCGTCACCGGGCTCGGCAAGGACGGCAACCCGCGGAAGACCTACCTGTACCACGTCGCCGACAACGAGACCTCGATGCGCGAGTACGGCTCGCAGGCTGTCGTCTGGCAGACGGCGATCAACCCCGTGATCGCGCTCGAGCTGCTCGCGAACGGCGACTGGTCGGGCGTCGGGCGTCCTCGGGCCCGAGGCCTTCCCGCCGCAGCCGTTCCTCGACAAGCTCGCCGAGTACGGCGCGCCGCACGGCGTCCTCGAGCTCGACGCCGTAGCGGCGCGTCGCACCCGCTCGACTCACGGAGACCGGTACACGCCGCAGGTGTAGAGGGCGTTCACGAGCTCCTGATACTGGTTGTCCTCGGATCGGATTCTGGTACCGCGCCTTCCCGATGCACGTCTGGGACGTCCGGCGCGCGGCGCTGTGTGTCCGGCCGGGCATCGCGAAGGATGCGCGAGCCACCGACCCGGTGACGACGACAGCGGCCAGCAAGGAACCCGGAGCCTGCGCGCACGCGACCTTCGTCGAGCCGGACGGCTCGAGTGCGCGGGCGGGTCGTGCCTCACCGAGCCTCGACTTCGGCTCGCCGGCGCCACTCGTCGAGCTCGAACTGCGCCGAGCTCGACCTCTGACCTGGGTAGCGATAGGGCAGCTTCATATGAGATCGAGGCTGACGGCGATGGCCACCGCATGGGCGTTCGTGCGCGCCCGGAGCCGAGCTCGCGCCATCTTCGTCTGCTTGCGTACGGTTTCCAGCGACTTGCCGAGCCGCCGCGCCACTTCGACCTGCGAGTCGCCCATCGCGATCCGCTCGGAGCACCTGCGCCTCCGCAGTCGGTGAGCGTCGTGTCCACCGTCCGAAGGCGAAGGAGCCGCATCGGCAAGCTCGCGTTGCTCATGCGACGCTCTCACGCGTGCTCGTCGGAGAGGAAGTGGAGAAGCACCGCGTCGCACCACGACTCTCCGAGTCCTCGCTCCGCCTGCGTAACGCCGAATCCGGCGATGCGCGATGCCGCAGCGCATCGCGCCGGGGTGTCGACGACCGCCTGGAGAGCAGTCGTGCAAGTTCGCTCATGAGATCGACGAGTTCCATCCGTCTGATCACCTCCGCATACGGCCACGAGCCGCTTGTTCGTCGAATTTTCGACCGTGCACGCGACGCCCGAACCGAATGCGCCGGAGGAGGAGCCGCCAGGCGGCGGAGGACGAACGGGAACGACGGCGGCTCGGTGCGAGCCGACCTCCGCTTCCCGGCGGCGCCCCTCTGCGCTCGACCGGCTTCTCCGGACCACTCCGAGCACGAAACCTCGTGCCGCGGCCCCTGATGAAGTCGCCCATCATGTCAGAGCGATCTCGAGCGGCGCGACGACCTTTACAGAACCCACACGTAAGTCGCCGAATCGGCAAACGCTTGGCGCTCTTCTGTGACGAACGCGACTCGGATGTCGATGATTTCCGGTCCCGTTCGTCGTCTAACCAGTGATGCGATGTGGCCTAGGATCGACGCATGGCGGTCGTGAGGCTTCGCGCTCCGCTGTCCGAGCTGGCCGGGGGGCACCGCGAGCTCGAGCTCGAGGGCGCGACGGTGCGCCGAGGTGCTGCAGGCGCTCGAGCGCGAGCACCCGGACGTCAAGGGCTGGATCCTCGACGAGCACGGGTCGATCCGCGAGCACATCAACGTCTTCGTGAACAAGGAATACGGACGGGAGGACACGGCGGTCGCGGCCAGCGACCGGCTGCACGTGCTCCCCGCGATCTCGGGAGGTTGAGCTGTGACTCAGCTTCTGGTCGGAACGAAGAAGGGCCTGTTCGTGCTCGAGGGCGACGCGGGCGAGCCGTTCGAGGTGACGTCGCGCGCACTTCGCCGGCGAGCCGGTCGAGTTCGCGACGCGCGACCCGCGCAGCGGCCGCACCTCGCGTGCGTCACGTCCGCGTTCTACGGGCCGAAGCTCTTCTACACCGACGACCTCGCCGGCGAGTGGCAGCAGGCCGACCGGCGTCGAGCTCCCCGAGGACGCCGAGAAGCCGCTCGAGCGGCTCTGGACGATCGTGCCGGCCGAGGACGACGGCCACCTGTACGCGGGCGGCGCCCCCGGCGTCCTCTTCGAGAGCCACGACGGCGGCGCGAGACCTGGGAGCTGAACAAGGCGTTCTGGGAGCAGCCGACCCGCCCCGAGTGGAGCCCCGGCGCAGGCGGCATGTGCATGCACTCGATCGCGACCTGGCCCGGCGACCCGTCGCGCGTCGCGCTCGCGATCTCCGCGGTCGGCGTCTGGCTCACCGACGACGGCGGCGAGACGTGGCGCAACGGAAACAAGGGCCTCTACCCCCGCTACATGCCGGAGGAGGCGCGCGAGGACACGCTCACGCTCTGCGTCCACAACATGCACCGCGCGCCGGAGCGGCCGGAGCGGCTGTTCATGCAGTTCCACGGCGGCGTCTACCGCTCGGACGACGCCGGCGAGAGCTGGACGAGCATCGCCGACGGCCTGCCCGTCCGACTTCGGCTTCCCGATGGTCGATCGACCCCGACGACCCGGACAGCGCGTACGTCATCCCGCTCGTCGCGGACATGGACCGCACGACGCCCGAGGGCAAGGTGCGCGTCTACGAGACGCGCGACGCGGGCGCGAGCTGGACGCGCGCGCGGCGACGGCCTTCCGCAGGACGACGCGTACCTCACGATCCTCCGGCAGGCGTTCTGCGGCGAGGGCTCCGGGCCGAGCATGGGCCTGTACTTCGGCGCGACGTCGGGCGACGTGTTCGGCTCGGGCGACGCCGGCAAGACGTGGTTCACCGCGGCGACGAAGCTCCCGCCGGTGCACTCGGTCCGGGCGGCGTAGGCCGAGATCGCAGACGACCGCGACCGCCTGCGGTCGCGCTTCAGGACCTTCGCGCGAGATCAGGATCTGCGGTCGCGGATCCGATCTCGCGCGAATGCAGTCTCCGCCTCGATCCGTCGGGGAGATCCGCACGGACACGCGCTTCTCGTCCGGCTGCTGCCGCGTACACGTCGCGGCCCGTGTACTTCTTCGCGAGGCGGTCGATCTGCTCGTCCGCGCCCGTCCTCGGTCGAGCGTCGCCGTTCCGCCGATCGAGATCCAGCGGTACTCGTCGCCCGGGTCGACGACGAGGAGCGAGACGCCTCGGGTCTGCCTGCGAGGTAGCGGGGTTTCGCGCGCGGCCACGCGGTGTTGAACGAGACGCCCGTCGTCGTCGACGTCGACCCAGACGACCGTCGAGTGCGGCGAGCCGTCGCGCCGCAGAGTCGTCACGACGCCGACGAACGGATTCTCGAGAAACTGCGCGCTCGCCTCGGTGACAGCGCTCTCACGAGATCGCGACCATCCGGTCGATCGCGCCCCGGGCGCGCTCGGCGATCTCCTCCGGAACCGTGACCTCGTACTTCCAGTCGCGCAGCGAGTCGCGCAGCTTCGGCAGCGTGATCATCTTCATGTAGCGGCAGATCGCCTTCTCGGAGACCGCCTCGAAGCGCTTCTCCGGCGCCTCCTTGTTCAGGCGGTGGATGATCCCGGTCTCGGTCGCGACGAGGAAGCGCTCCTTCGGCGAGGACTTGCGCGAACTTGATCATCCCCTCGGTCGAGAGGATGTGCGTCTTCTCGTTCCCGAAGGCCATGCACTGGCTCGCGCAGCCGCACTCGGGATGGACGAGGAACTCGGCGTCGGGCGCGTCGGCCTGCCAGCGCGTGATGTCCTGCGGGCGGATGCCGGCGTGGACGTGGCACTCGCCCATCCAGATCCGCAGCTTGCGGCCCGTGACCTTCTCGAGCCAGAGCCCGAGGAACATGTCCGGGAGGAACAGGATCTCGGTGTCCTCGGGGATCGACTCGATGACGCCCTTCGCGTTCCCGGACGTGCAGCAGTAGTCGCTCTCCGCCTTCACCTCGGCGGTCGTGTTCACGTACGAGACGACGACCGCGCCGGGATTCTCCGCCTTCCACGCGCGGAGCTGCTCGGCGCGAGATCGACGCGGCGAGCGAGCAGCCGGCGTCGAGGTCGGGGATGAGGACCGTCTTCTGCGGGCTCGAGGATCGCCGCCGTCTCGGCCATGAAGTGGACGCCGCAGAAGACGATCGCGTCCGCGTCCGTGGCCGCGGCCTCGCGCGAGAGCCCGAGCGAGTCGCCGACGAAGTCGGCGACGTCCTGCACCTCGGGCACCTGGTAGTTGTGGGCGAGGATCACCGCGTCGCGCTCGGCGGCGAGCGCGCGGATCTCCTCCTGCATGGTGGTGATCTCGGCGGTCAGTGTCGCGTCATGTGAGCTCCAGTGAGACGTCGAGTGAGCGGGCGGAATGCGTGAGCGCGCCGACGGAGATCTCGTCGACGCCGGTCTCCGCGATCGCGCGGATCGTCTCGAGCGTGACGCCGCCCGAGGCCTCGAGCCGCGCGCGTCCGTCGACGAGAGCGACGGCCGCGCGCAGCTCGTCGAGCGGTCATGTTGTCGAGCAGGATCGCGTCGACGCCGGCGTCGAGCGCCTCGCCGACCTGCTCGAGCGTCTCGCACTCGACCTCGATCGGCAGGTCGGTGGCCGCCCGCACGAGCGTGACTGCCGCGGCGATCGAGCCCGCCGCGCGAAGGTGGTTGTCCTTGATCAGCACCGCGTCGTCGAGGCCGAAGCGGTGGTTGCGGCCGCCGCCCGCACGCGACGGCGTACTTCTCGAGCGCGCGCAGGCCGGGCGTCGTCTTGCGCGTGTCCAGCACGGCGGCGCCGGTTCCCTCGACCGCGTCGACGTAGCGGCGCGTCAGGGTCGCGATGCCCGAGAGCCGGCCGAGGAAGTTGAGCGCGACGCGCTCTGCCGGTGAGGATCGCGCGCTCCGAGCCCGTCACGCGGGCGACGACAGCGAGAGGCTCGCACGTGCGTCGCCATCGCTCGCGAGCGCCTCGAAGCGGACCTCCGGGTCGAGCGCGCGGAACGCGGTCTCGGCGACGCGAAGCCCGCAGACGACGCCCGGCTCCTTCACGAGCAGCTCGGCCGTGCCGACCGCGTCCTCGGAGGCCACGGTCGCCTCCGTCGTCACGTCGCCGGCGCCGATGTCCTCGGCGAGAGCGGCGAGCACGACGCGCTCGACGGTGTCGGTCGCTACAGCCATGTCTCGAGCTCCGGCTCCGACCCGTGCCGCAGGACGACGTGCCGCTCGAACTCCTCGCTCTCGGACGGGAAGTCCGCCCGGAAGTGCGAGCCGCGGCTCTCCTCGCGCGTGAGCGCGGTCTCGGCGATGAGCCTCGTAAGCAGATGCGGCTGCGTCGAGGAGGTGCGCGCAGCCCGCCGGCGTCGCGGATGAGGCCGCAGTCGCGCCAGAGCGCGGAGCGCAGCTCGGGCGTCACGAGCTCCGTCGCCGCGGGCTCGGGGATCGCGGGAAGCCGGCTGGGGAGCCCAGGCTCGGCGAGCGCAGCGAGCGCAGCGCGGCGGCCGAACACGAGGCACTCGAGCAGCGAGTTCGACGCGAGCCGGTTCGCGCCGTGCACGCCGGTCGCAGCGCACTCGCCGGCCGCGTAGAGACCGTCGAGCTCGCTCCGGCCGTCGAGATCGGTCAGGACTCCTCCGACCGTGTAGTGCGCCGCGGGCGCGACGGGGATCGGCGCCTCAGCGGGGTCGTAGCCCTCCTCGACGAGGCTGCCCATGAGGGTCGGGAAGCGGCCACGGTCGATCGCGCGGAGGTCGAGCAGCACCGTCCCACGCGCGGCGATCTCGCGGGCGACGACGTCGCGCGGGGCGAGCTCGTCCGTGAAGCGGTTGCCCTGCTCGTCGAGGAGCAAGGCCCCCTCCCCGCGCAGCGCCTCGGAGAGGAGGAGCGACGAGTCGACGAGCGTCGTCGGATGGAACTGGACGAACTCGAGGTCCGCGAGCGCCGCGCCGGCGCGGTACGCCGCGGCCATGCCCTCGCCGACCGCACCCGCGGGGTTCGTCGTTCGCTCCCAGAGCGCCGCCGCGCCCCCGGTCGAGAGCAGGGTCGCGCGTGCCGCGACCGCCCTGCGATCCGTCACGACCCCGACGCAGCGCTCCGTCGTCGCGCCAGATCGAGAGCATCCGCTCGCCCTCGGCGACCTGGATGCGCGGGTGGTCGAGGACGCGCTCTGCCAGCTTGCGGGCCACGCGGTCTCCGGTGGCGGCGCCCCCCGCATGGACGACTCGGCGGCGGCTGTGCCCGCCTTCGAGGCCGAGATCCTCGTCGAACTCGACCCCGAGCTCCACGAGATCGCGGATCCGCGCCGGCGCCTCGTCCGTGAGCACGGACACGGCGCTCGGGCGGCAGAGGCCACGACCCGTGCGCAGCGTGTCCTCGGCGTGCAGGGCTGGGTCGTCGTCCTCCCCGATCGCGGCGGCGATGCCGCCCTGGGCGAGCAGGCTCGTCGAGGAGAGGAGCGATCCCTTCGTGAGGACGAGGACGTCGCCCTCGGTCGCGGCGCAGAGGGCTGCGAAGAGCCCAGCGACACCGCCCCCGACGACGACGAGTGCGAGTTCTGCGCCAGACCGGCGATCCGCGAATACGGATCCCCGGTCGCGCGAAAGCCCCTGAAGCGCGACTGCTTTGCAGTCGCTGATCGCGTTGGCCGTCCGACTGCGCTCGCGGTCGCTGTCAGGGCCTGTATCCGGAGGGACGCTCATGGTAGTTTTAGCCTCTGAGTCGATAACCTCGTGGCTGAGTCTACCACCCCACCTCTCTCTCCCGCGCACGTCGCGCTGGCCACCGTGTTCCAGGTCCGCGACGGGACGCTCTCGGTTCTCCTCTGGGAGCGGGCACGGGAGCCTTTCAGCGGCGCGTGGGCACTCCCCGGCGGCACGCTCGCGGCCGGCGAGACGCTCGAGGCCTCGATCTCCCGCCACCTCGCGACCAAGGTCGACGTCCGCGAGGTCTCGCACCTCGAGCAGCTCGGAACGTGGAGCGACCCGAGCCGCCACCCGGAGCGCTGGGAGCTCGCGACCGCCTACCTCGGGCTCGTGCCTCTGGGGATGGATCCGCGTGTCCCGGCGGACACGCGCTGGCATGCCGTGGAGACGCTGCCCGCGACGGCATTCGACCACGGCACGATCGTGCTCGCCGGTCGCGACCGCCTGCGCGGGAAGCTCTCCTACTCGAACATCGGGTTCGCGCTCGCGCCGGAGACGTTCACGCTCGCCGAGCTGCGCGACGTCTACGAGGCCGCGCTCGGATACGAGGTCTCGGCCACGAACCTCAAGCGGATCCTCCTGCGGCGCGGCGCAATCGAGGCCGTGGGCAGGCGGCGGGCGCACGGCCCCGCCGGGGGGAGGCCCGCCGAGCTCTACCGCTTCCGCGAGCGCCAGCTCGAGGTGACCGACCCGTTCGCCGTGCTTCGCCCGCCGGAGTAGTCCGGCTCTAAAGGCGAGCACGGCCGGCGTCGATTACTGGCCAATGCGGCACTTTCGACAGTGGCTTCTCGTCATCGCGTTGGCGAGCCTCGTGGCCGAGGCGATCGCAGCGGCAGCCGTGTTCTGGCACGGCGGCAGCCCGGCGCGACGCGCCGGCTAGACGAAAAGACGCACGAGCGCGGTAACGAGCGCAGCGGCCGCCATGGCCACGATGATGTGCGTGCGCAGCGCGATCGCGACCGCCGCCGCACCGACGCCGACGACACGCGCGTCGACCTCGATCTCCTCGTCGCCGCCGAATGTCTGGGTGACGACGAGCGCCGTGAGCATGACCGGCGCCAGGAGCTCGACGCACGCCTGCAGCCGCGGCGGGAGCTGGCGCCGACCCACGAGCACGGGCCCGGCGGCCTTGCAGGCGATCGTCGCGACGCCGACGACCGCGACCACGATCCACGCGTCGTTCATCGCCGGAGCCCCAGCAGGCACGCCGCCGACGCGGCGATGATGGGAACCCCGGCGGGCGCGAACGGAATGAGCACGAGAGTGATGGCCGCCGCCAGCGCCGCCGCCTGGAGCCCGCGCCTGTTTCGCAGGTAGGGAAACGCGAGCGCGAGGAAGAGCGCGGCGAAGGCGGCGTCGAGGCCGAGCGCGTTCGGGTCGTCGAGGACCCCGCCGATCACTGTCCCGAGCGCCGTGCTCGAGACCCAGAGCACGTAGAAGACGAGCCCCGACCCGACGAGGATCGGCCACTCGAAACGTCCACGCCGGCCAGAGAGCGCCCACGACTCGTCGACGATGGCTTGCGACTCGAAGAGTCGCCGCGCCCTGCCTCCCGGGAAGATGGACGCCACGGTCATGCTGATCGCCACGTATCGCGCGTTCAGGAAGATCGCCGCGAGGATCGCGGCGGTCACCGTCCCTCCGGCGTCGAAGACCGACGCGACGGCGAACTGGGCGGCGCCGGCGAAGGTCGTCGCGGACATGACGATCGCGGCGGCCGAGCCGAAGCCGGTGGCGTGCGCGAGCACGCCGTACGACAGACCGAACAGGATCGGGCTCGGGGCAAGCGGCAACGCGGCGCGCATGCCGTCGCGAATCCGGGGAGCAGTGTTTCGAGATTCGGCCATACGCGCAAAACTAGTCACGTGAAGGTCGCCGTCAGCGGCGCGTCCGGCTTCATCGGCTCGGCGCTCGTACCGGCACTCGAGTCGGAGGGTCACGACGTCGCGCGACTCGTGCGCCGCGAACCGCAGGGGCATAGAGAGATCGCGTGGGATCCCGAAGCCGGCTCGCTCGATCACGCCGCACTCGCGGGGGTCGAGGTAATCGTCTGCCTGAGCGGCGCGACGCTCAATCGCCGCTGGACCGACGCACACAAGCGCGAGATCCTCGAATCCCGGACGGGCACGACGAGCCTGCTCGCACGCACCGCGGCTACGCTCGACCCCGCCCCGAGTGCCTTCCTCTGCGCCTCGGGGGTCGGCGCCTACGGGGTCCGCGGCGACGAGATCC
The DNA here is from genome assembly GCA_963778725.1 of uncultured Gaiellaceae bacterium. Classification (GTDB taxonomy): domain Bacteria; phylum Actinomycetota; class Thermoleophilia; order Gaiellales; family Gaiellaceae; genus GMQP-bins7. Next base: position 11,930 of record CAVZVL010000013.1, on the reverse strand, counting down.
TCACGGAGGAATCCGAGCGAGGCTCCGGATTCCTCGCGGACGTCGTCCGCGACTGGGAGGCAGCGGCCGAACCGGCCCGCGAGGCAGGCGTTCGCGTCGTCAACTTCCGCCACGGCATCGTCCTCGGCCGAGATGGGGGTGCGCTACGGCAGATGCTCCTCCCCTTCAAGCTCGGGCTCGGCGGCCGGATCGGGAGCGGGAAGCAGTGGTGGAGTTGGATTCACATGGAAGACCTCGTCGCCGCGTACTCGTTCGCGCTGCGCTCCGACCTCATGGGTGCCGTCAACCTCGTGTCGCCGAACCCGGCCACGAACGAGCAGCTGACGCGAGCGCTCGGCGACGCACTGCATCGACCAACCGTCCTCCCCGCGCCGACGCTCGCGCTGAAGCTCAGGTTTGGGCGCGAGATGCCCGAGGAGATGCTTCTCGACGGCCAACGTGCCCTTCCCGCACGGCTTCTCGACGCAGGCTTCGAGTTCTCGGCGCCGACGATCGACGTCGCCCTCGAACGCGCACTCACCGCCTAGCCCGGGGACGCGCGAGCGAGAGGACCGCACGTGCCCGAGGTAGAGGGGCTGGCACTCGTCCAGCCCCTCTACTGCTACCTCGTCTTGGACTAGCTCGTAGCGAGCTTCTGTGCCCTTGCGAGCAGTTCCTTGACGTGTGCCTGGCCGCTCACGACCTGACCGTGGTTGGGCATCTTCCCGGCTGCCGCAGCGGCGAGCACCTTCTTGATCGTCGTTGCCGCTGCATCTCGATCGTCCGCCAGGTCCTTCAGCTGCGTCTGCTCTGATGTGTACGCGCTGTCGTCTGCACTTGACCCGGACGCGAGCGCCTTCGTGTCGGCGGTGAGCGTGTACGTCGCGAACTGCCCGACGCTCGAGTTGATCTGGGTGTATCCCTTCGCCAGGTCGGCCGTCGCCGCGAGCGCCGCCGGCACCGACGACAGGGCCTGCGTGATCACATGGCCGTCCGACTGGTAGTCGTCGGTCAGGCCGAGCAAGTACAGCATCGTCGGGCGGATGTCGACCTCCTCCACCCACGTGCCCACCTGGCTCGCCTCGGGAACCGTCTTTGTCGCGTTCGGATCGTTGGCCTCATTGCCCTGCGCGGGCTGCGGGCCGTCGACCCCGTTCTTGGCGACACCCGGACCCGCCATCCCGACCCAGGTGATGTCGATGTTCGGGCTGTAGTAGCCGTGATCCCATGCGAAGCGCGAATTGATCGTCACGGGCGGCTCAGCCGCTCCGTTGGTGCCGGAGAAGAAGTAGTCGCCCTTCGGGAAGATCGTGTACGTGGGCGTGCGGAGCGGGTCCGGCGTCTGCATGTGCAGGACACGCTGCTCGAGCGCCCCGGCCTGGTAGTCGACGATCTTCTCGTTGGCAACCGTGTACGGGTTGTCCGCGGTCATCGCTGCGGTGTCGCGCTCCAGCTGACGCACGATGGGGTCGTCCGGGCCCGGCTGACCGTGGACGTAGATGGCCGCGCCCTGTGGCTCGACGTCGAACCTCGTGCTCTTGCTCGCAGCGTTCTCGCTGGTGAGCAGGGCAGCGACGCTCGCCTGCCGCTCGCCGAGCGTCCCCGCCGGGTAACTGCAAGGCGTACTCGTGCCGTTGCAGTTCGGCGGCGTGGGTGCCAGCGTCCGGCCGACGTTCGCACCGGCGAACTGGTCGTTCTCCTCGGCGGAGATGACGAACAGAGTGTTGGCCGGCGTGATCCCGTCTGCGGCGAGACGGTCGAAGAACTTCCCGAACGCCGCGTCGTACGCCTTGGCGTTGTCCACGAAGCACTTGTCGCCCGGACCGAGCGCGAAGCCGGTGCCCGCGCCGGCGGTGGTGCAGCCGGTGGTGTTCGGCTTCCGCTCGTGGAGATCCGAGATGTAGCCGTACGTCACCGGAATCCCGGCCTCCTGCATGTCGGCCAACAGCGCGAGCGACTGCGTTGCGGTCGGGTTGAAGCCGGGGAACCCGGGATGAGCGGGCGTGAGGAAGGCGCCGTCGATCTCGTTCCCGTCCAGGTCCACGAGGTTGCCGGCGGCGTTCGTCACGGCGAAGCCATGGCTCGTCTTCGACGCCGTCCCGGCGCCGAGCTGGGGTGCGACGTACTTGTGGCCGAACAGGGCCTGGAACCCGTTGTAGCCGCCCGGCTCGGAGTCGAGCACGTCGGCCACGGGCCGCGTGGAGGACATGCAGATCGAGTCGTCCTTGGCGCAGTGGATCGCCTCGCCGACGTAGTCCGCTGTCTCGAGATTCTTGAACGAGTCGGGATCGTTCGCCGTCTGGTTCGCCTCGGCGGAGCCCTGACCGAAGGCGGTCGGAACGTCGACCGCGGCGTTCTCGAGCACCATGTTGGCGGTCGAGAAGTCGCCGACCGTGCAGCCGGCACGCGTGAACGGCACCCACGGTGCGGGCGTCACGTTTCCGGTGTCACCGGGAGTCGCCGGCACGTGGTCGGAGTAGACCATCGACGGCGTCGTGTCAGCCGGGTTGGGGATCGCCGGACGCACCTTCGTGTCGATGATCGGCGACGTCCAGTAGGTGAAGGACGTGTTCGGATCCGTCGAGCCGTCGGGGTTGTAGGTGTGGAACGAGTTCGTCAGCGGCTGGCCGTGGCGGTCCCCGTAGAGGCCGCTATAGATCGCCAGGCTGTCGTTGGCCGTGTGCGCGATCAACGGCGTGTGCGAGTTCGAGAACAGCGTGCCGTTGCTCTTCAGGAAGTTCAGCAGGTTCGGCATCTGCTCGAGGTCGGAGGGGACGTTCGGGTTGTCCCGCGCGAAGTGGACGTTGTCGAAGACGATGTTGATCACGTGCGAGATGCCGTTGCCGAGGTTGCACGACGGCGCACTCGCTGACGTGCTCCTCCCCTCGGCCACCGATGGTTCGGCCGAGGCGGGTCCGGATGCGACAACGAGCGCCACGAGCAAGGCGACGACGGCCAGCAGCGCGGCTATTGCTCCCAGGCCCGCGTGACGGCGAGCAGCCTTTGACATTCCCCTGTTGTTCATGAGCCCCCCTTCGTCGTGGACTGCGGAAGCGGCCCCGCTCTCGGCGTCGTTGCACGACCGCCCCCGAAGGTCATTCGCACGGAGAAGCGTTCCCGAAATCGAAGCGTCCGAATCGCACGGAGTGGTGAACGTGCAGCCTCGATCCAGGACTCGCTACTTCGAGGAACGCCAGGGACAATGGCCGTGTGTCTGACCTCGGAACGCTCGGCTGGGACGAAGGCTGGGAAGATGCCTTCGCCCGGTTCCGAGGCGAGGGGCGCACGCCGGCGCGGGTCGCCGTGCAGCATCGGGGCGCGTACGACGTGCTCGCTGCGGAGCGCGACATTCGCGCGCGAGTATCGCCGCGCCTCCGGCGCGAGGCGTCCGCCGCAGCGCTTCCGGTCGTCGGCGACTGGGTCGCGCTCGAGGCCGACGTCATCGAGGCGGTCCTTCCCCGCCGAACGGCGTTCGTGCGCCGAGCCGCCGCAGATCCGGGCACGGGAGCCGGCCGCGAGCAGGTCGTCGCGGCAAACGTCGACATTGTCTTCGTAACGGCCGCCCTCGGCCAGGAGCTCGATCCGCTCGTCCTGGAGCGCTACGTCACGCTCGCGCTGCAGAGCGGAGCGGAGCCGATCATCCTGCTGACGAAGGCCGATCTCGAGGACGACCCCGCCGCGGTCGCAGCAGAGATCGAGGATGTCGGAGGCGCCATCCCGATCCACTTCGTCTCCGCACGCACGCGGGACGGCGTCGAGCGCGTACGGGAGCTCGTCCGCCCCGGGACGACGGCAGCCCTGCTCGGACCCTCCGGGGTCGGCAAGTCGACGCTCGTGAACACGCTCGTCGGCGACGACGCGCTGCTCGAGACGGGAGGACTTGCCGCCAGACGGTGCCGGAAGGCACACGACGACGAGGCGGCAGCTGGTACCGATCCCCGGCGGCGGCCTCCTCATCGACAACCCGGGCATGCGCGAGGTGCATCTCTGGCTCGCGGACGAAGGGCTCGAAGCGGCATTCGCCGACATCGCAGAGCTGGCTGCGAGCTGCCGCTTCGCCGACTGCCGTCACGAGACGGAGCCCGGCTGCGCCGTCCGGGCAGCACTCCAGGACGGTACTCTGGCCCGGGACCGCTGGGAGCGCTACCGCGCCCTCGAGCGCGAGCTGGCCGAGCTCGCCGAGCGCCTCGACAAAAGGGAGCGCTCGCGCGGCAGGCGTCCGCGGCCGTAGCCAGAATCTCGATGCGATGTCGTGGGAGCCGATCAGCCCGGAGCTCGCACTCGTGGACCCCGACCTGGGCGCGCGTGCGCGTGCTGCGCTCCCCGCGCCATCGACTCCGGTGAGGGCTGCACGTCCGCTGCCGCCGCCCGCACAGCGCTCGGCCCGCACGCGCGACCACCGCGCCTACCCGTTCTGGGCGCGAGTGACGGCCGCGCTCTGGCTCGTCGTCCTCGGGATCCTCATCGGCGGCGCGGCCATCCCGCACGCGCAAGAGAAGCCGCGCGTCATTCCGCAGAGCGAGGACCAGCGGTTCTGCAAGGCGCCGCGTGCGCGGCAGTCTCCGACCCCGTCGGTGCCCGGGCGTCCCGGCCCATAGCCGGAGGCTCGGTACAATCGGCCTCCGCCCGGGGCTATAGCTCAGTTGGGAGAGCGCCTGGATCGCACCCAGGAGGTCGCCGGTTCGAGTCCGGCTAGCTCCATCGAAGAACCCGCCGCAAGTGGCCGGTTTCTCGTCTCTGAGGTCGTCTCCCAGCGAAGTGTCGACCCGATCCTCACGACGACGCGGGCGCATGCGCGAAGGCATTGAAATGAGCGCCGAGCACTCGCCGGTCAGTACTTGCCGGGAGCACCTCTGCGGGTATCGCTGTCGGGGAGACCCGGAACCGGACGATGCAGGTCTCCTGACCGCGCTGGAGTGGGACACGCAGCTTCACCTGCTCGTTCGGCTGGAGCCGCACGCGCCCGACCTCCTTGCCGTCCACCGACGCCGTCACCGATTGGCCCGACGCGAACAGCGACGGGTCGGACGAGAGCGAGACGGCGAGCCCGCCGCCGCGGCACCGGCGTCGTTTCCACGTGACTGTCTCACCCGACCACGTGTCGTTCGGATAGAGGCCCGTCACGGAGGTGGTGGAAACGACGTCACCGCCGATCCGCCAGAGCGTCGTCCCGAGAAGGTCGTCGCGAGCGATCACCTCACCGTCTGGTGTGACAATCCCGTCCGTCAGGAGGTACTCGACTTCGAGGGGCGATCCGTCGGTCAGACGGACGACTCCGTCGCGCGTGTCTACCCGCACGGGGGTCTCCCCGATTCCCCCGGGCGTCGGCTGGCGCGTGTAGTAGATCGGCCCGACCGAGCGGTTGAAGAACTCGTTCTGATTCACGGTAAATCGGTCCGCCCGCCCGGTCCAAAGCACAGCGACCCTCGCGCCGGCGGGTAGCGCGGCGTCAATCCAGTCGCGTGGCGCGCCGCGGATCCCCTGAAACACGGCGCCCGCCGAAGCCTGCCGTACGCCGTGCTTGCCGGCCCAGATCGGCTGAAAGACGACGGCGTAGTAGGCAAGCACGACGAGAGGCAGCGCAAGCGCGTAACGCCGAGGCACGAGCAGAAACGCAACGGCAAGCAGAACTGCCAGGCCGAAGGCGAGCTCCGAGATCCACTCGAGAGACACGTGATCCTCCACGGTCCACCACGGGAGCAGCATGAGCGTGTCGGACAGTGCCGACGTGGGGACGAACCGACCGAAAGGGATGAGCAGCACGAGCGCCGCCGCGAGACACGCCGAGACCAGCGCCAGAACCCGCGGGCGCGGCGCGCCACGATCGACCCACGCAAGGAGCAGGACGAGGAAAAGCGGCGTTACGACGAAGAGATTCCGCTCCTGGATTCGCTGCGCGAAGACAGAGGCGAACGCGGAGACTTCTACCACGAGCCAGAACGACACGGCCAGCGAGACCGCGAGCAGCGCCTGCAGCGGGCGATCGAGCGACCGTGCTCGCCCGACCAGCACGATCGTCGCAGCGACCGGGATGATGCCGAGATAGAGGTCGAGCTCGGCTACGTGATACATGACGTAGCGCAGCACCTGTCCCGGGTGGTAGTCAGACTCGGCGACGATGCTGTACGCGCCGAAGAGGTCCGAAAAGTGACCGGCCTCGCGCGTGCTGGACGACGAGGAGGGCCGCTCCTCCTCCCAGCACGAGTGCGTAGAGCCAGCGATACGGCCGGAGCGCGAGACGCCAGTTTTCGCGCCGAAAGAGGCCAAGGAGGAGCGGCGCCGTAAGCAGCGCCGGAACGAGAACGACAGCCTGCACGCGGGTCGCGCATGCGATCCCGACTGCCGCCAGGAGCGCGATCTGCCGAATGGTCGTCGGAGATTCGAGCACGAGCGTGAAGAGGAGAGCCACAACCAGAAAGACGGGGTAGAACGCGTTCTCCGTCATCACCGAGCCCGTGTAGACGAGCGAAGGCAGAGACACCGCGAGGACCGCGGCAAGCAAGGAGATCCCAGTCCCGACGACCCGGCGCGCGAGGAGGTAGGCGGGGACGGCGGCGAGGGACATGACGAGCGCATTCAGCGTCTTGACCGCCGCATATGCGTCCGTGAGCCGGTCGAAGATCACATACGCCGGGCTGATCAGCGCCGGGTAGACGACGCCGCCGTACCCGAACGACGGAATGCCTCGCACGAGGAGCTCGCCCGAGTCCGCGATGCTTCGACCGAGCTCCGAATAGTAGAGCTCATCGACCATGATGAACGGTCCCGGCATTTCGCGAGCGAGCCACGCCCGCACGGCAAAGGATGCAAGCACGAGTGCAACGAGCCAGGCCCACGCTGGGACCCGGCGCAACCTAGCGACCACGCTCGACCTCGGCGAGCTGTCTGGCGATCTCCCTCACCACCGCCGTCTCAGCGGACATCAGGACTTCCGCCGCCGCCTCGCTCACCTCGCTGAGCACCTCGTCGGCGACCTCGTCGCTGCCCGTAGCCTCTTCGCGCGCCCGCCACGCGCCCTGATCATGCCGGAGGCGCACCGGGGTCGACCGCGCGTCGTCCGACGTCAGGAGGAGTTCGAGCGGAGCCGACCGGGTAGTCTCCGAGCACGTTTTCGAGTTTCCCAAGGCGCTGATCGTGCACTCGGCCATGAGCACCCTTCCTCGAGGAGCCGCGACGACTCTACGGGGAAGGCAACGCCCGGGAACGGTGAGCGGGCAACTCAGACGCCAGCAACGGGTCCGGTTCCTACACTAGCCTCACACTCGAGTCGCTACGTTCTTTGGCTGATCTCCAGTCGACTCGCACTGCCTGGAAGGAGACCAACGTCTGTGAGACGCACCGCTCGCGTCGTCCTTTTGCTGTTCCTCCTTGCTGCGCTGGCGGCACCCTCTGCGCTCGCCGCGGAGCGGATGTGGGTCGGGTTTCACGACGATCCGAGCTTCCGTTGGGTCGGCAACCGAACGGCCCGCATTCGGGCGTCGACAGGGATGAACGCGTCGATCATCCGGCTGCTCGTCCAGTGGAACCTCGTGGCGAAAACACGCCCCGCCAACTCCGACGGATCCGTTCGACCCGTCGTACGATTTCAGCGACATCGACGAGGCAGTACTCGCCGCGCTAGGAAAACGATTTGGAAGTCATCCTCACGATCTCGGGGACGCCTCGCTGGGCCAACGGAGGCAAGAATCCGAACGCCATGCCTAAGACCGTCGCCGACTTCGGCAACTTCGCGCGCGCGATTGCATCACGCTACTCCGGTCGGTTCGAGGGATATCCCGTTCATCCGCTTCTGGTCCGTCTGGAACGAGCCGAACCTTCAGCAGTTCCTGACGCCGCAATTCAACAGCCGCGGCCGCTCCGTCGCACCAGCGAACTACGCGAAGCTCTAGCAGCCGCCTACACGGGGATCAAGGCGGCAAACCCCTTCGCGCAGGTCGGCATAGGCGAAACGTCGCCTCGCGGCAGCGACAAGCCGGCAGGACTCCGTCCATCTCATTCGCCTGGCAAATTCGCGGAACTCGTCGCCAAAGCGAACCCGAAGCTGAAGTTCGACGCGTGGTCGCACCATCCGTATCCATCCAACCCGAAGTCCGGGCCTGGGCAGCTCGTGAAGTGGCCGAACGTCTCACTCGCCTCGCTTCCCAAGTTCGACCAGAGCCTGAAGAGGTGGTTCAAGCGCAGGTCAGTTCCGATCTGGATCACCGAGTACGGGCACCAGACGAAGCCGCCAGACTCGTTCGGCGTCTCCTACGCCACGCAGGCTGCGTACATCCAGCAGTCGATGTCTATGGCAGCGAGCTTCCCATTCGTCGGGATGTTCATCTGGTTCGTGTTTCAGGACGATCAGGGGCAGCCGTGGGAGTCGGGCGTCTACACCGCGGGAGGCTTGCCCAAGGGCACCTCTCCGGCGCGGTTCGCGGTCAGTGCGCGACCACTCGACGCGCGGAACGGCGTCGTGCTCGTGCGAGGCGGGAGTGTGACACCACTCGTCAATCTGTACGCCCGCCGGTACTGCTCATCTAACAAGACCGGGACGCCGATCGGAATGACCTGGCGCGTATTCCACGGAGCGAAGCTGATCGCGGTCGATCAGCAGTCGTCTCCGCTTCGAATCGACTGCACGATCAGCGCCAGGCTCCGCTTCAACGTCGGTGAAGGGGCAGACGTACATCGCGACGTTCGCCTTAAACGACTCGAGCGGCGTCGTCCTCAACCGCCGCCTGACGATTCAGGGAACGTAAGACCGTCGTCAGTGGCTCGATTCGAGCCCCTTTTGCTCGTGGATAAGAGCCAAGGTGGGGCTTCGATATGACCGACCCTGGGCGCGCACGCGAGCGGGAAGATGAGCTCGCGGCTTGCGCCAGCGAGCTCGAGCGAACGCGAGCCCGGCTGGCCGAGGCGGAACTGCGCCTCCAGGCTGCCCGGGAGCGCGAGCAGCTCACCGCCTCGAGCTTGCGGGCGCTGGCCGAGCGCGCCCGGGGAGAGCTCGCCTCCTGCCTCCGGTGCGGCCAATCCCTATGCGGCTCCGACCTGCTCGTCAGCGGCCTGGACCAGCCACGCGGGCGTCGGCTCGCCTTGGCCGGAACGGAGCGTGGCCGCGAGTTGATCGCAGCTTTGTGCCCCATCCAGCGGTGAAGTTTGCCCAACCGGGCAAGCCCACCTGGAGTTGAGGTTCGAACGTGCCCCGTTTAGTTGCATCGCTGATCCAGGGTGTCGTGAAGGCAAGCCATGGACCGCCACTCGAGACACCGTGTTGCCTGATCAGGTGGAAGTCGTGCTACCACCGGTGCTACCAATGTGAGCGGGCTGGGCAGAACTGAGATCACCCGAGATCACGCAACGATGCCGCAGCCGCGCGCGGTTACGAGAATCAGGGCAGATCGCACCCAGGAGGTCGCCGGTTCGAGTCCGGCTAGCTCCATCAGCGTTTCCGCTGATCCGCTCACCCGCCTTGGCTCCCAATCGTTGAGTGCCGCGCGAAGCGGGCCGACCAGTCGCTTGCGGGCCGAGTCGCCGCGGCAGATCAAGACGAAGAATCCGAACTACTGGCGGCGGGACGCTGAGCGCGAGGCGATGCAGAGTTCGCGGGAGCGTCGAGCACGCAAGAGCCTCCGACGGTAAGCCGTCTGCGCCACGCGATGGAGTTGTCGGAACGCGACATCTGTGCGACCCTGCGCCTGTTCGGGGAGACCACTAACAAGGGGGACGAATGAACATGAAGCGATTCTTCGCGGCCTCAATCACCGTGCTCGCACTGCTCAGCCTCACTGGCATGACGGCAGTGGCTTTGGCTTTCCCCACGAGCAGCCACAGCGGCGGTGCAAATGCCAACCAGACCGGCGTGGTCCGGATCGACCCGACCAACCCGCAGGTTGCTTACGTGTCGGGCCAGTACAACTGCCCGTCGGGCACTCAAGCTCACCTGTTCGTGTCTGTGAAGCAGGTCGCGGACGGAAAGCCCGACTCGCGCCTCAAGGAGGAGGGCAGCAGCCAGATCTCGTCGGCGTGGCTCGAGCGTCATTTTGATACGCAGCCCACCTGCGACGGCACGTGGCACACCGGGACCTGGCGCATCACCAACGACACGTCTGACGCAGACTACGAGTACGGCCAGGGTGGAGGGCTGATTCCTGGCACGGTGTACGTGCAGTTCTGTTGGGACGAGTTGAGCGACACCCCGACCTGGCACGCCTACAGCGAGCAGTTCGCCCGCGCGAGCTACTAAGCCCACCTGATCCACGAAGAACCGACGAGGGGCGGATGACTCCGCCCCTCGTCCGCTCTGCACTTCTTCCTCTTCTTCGCTGTGATCATCGTGGTCGCTCTGATCACCGGAGAGACCGCAGGCTGACGGGTGCAACGCTCGGCCGGTGCCGACCTGCCGCCTCCACGACACGACGGGCGACGACCTCGGCCCGATCGAGCACCCGCGCCGAACGTCGAGCCGGGTAACGTGGTCGTGACTCCCGACGGGCGCGAGGCGCTGGTCCACCGCTCGCGTCGAAGCCGAGCCGGGACCGCTGGCGGCCCTGCTCGAAGTGGCGATCGCACCGACGCCGCTGACGAGCGACGCTACGTGACGACCCTTGCCTGGACAGCGACGGTCACGGGCGCGGCGACCTTGTTCGTCGTGGACGTTTGCTCGCTCTGATCTACCAGCGGCACGGACGGAAACTGATGAGGTTGTCCGGCGACAGCGGGCCTGCGTTCGACGACGAAGCGCGACGAGCCGCGCGCTAGCCTCGGGACATGAAGAAGAAGCAGCTCACCGAGGCGGAGCAGAAAGCCTTCGAGGCCCGGATGGCAGCGGCCGGGATTACGGTCGTCAGCCCGAAGCCGCGGCCAGGATCACGTTGCTGAAGAGGCGCGAGTCCTCATGAAGCGGCTGCTACTCCTCGGCGTCGCCATCGCGCTCGTCGTCAAGTTCACCGAGAGAGGACAGCGCGCACAGAAGGTCTTCATCGAGGAAGTCTCGTCGGGATCAAAGCCGATCCAGGCGGTCGGTACGGCGATCGCCGCGTTCGTGGGGCCTGCACCAGAACCACCGCCGCCGCGCCACCGCCCCCGCCCCCGCCTCCGCGATGAGGACGACTCGGATCGGAATGATCGTCGTCGGCCTCGCGCTCGTCTTCGCGGATCCGCTTGGCGATCGGTAATAATCCGCACGGCGTCCCCGCCCATCCACCGACGAAGGCTGGCGTGGACGCCGCGAACATCGAATCGTGCGCAGGTGGATCCTCTGGATCGCCCTCGGCGGTGTCGTCCTCTTCGGTCTCGTGCAGCTCGTTCCGTACGGACGGAATCACACGAACCCCCCGGTGACGAAGGAGGTCGCGTGGGACTCCGCGCGGACACGTGAACTCGCCGTCGGCGCGTGTTATGACTGCCATAGCAACCTCACGACGTGGCCGTGGTACAGCAACATCGCTCCGGTCTCGTGGCTCGTGTACGCCGACGTGAAGAGTGGACGCGAGACGTTGAACTTCTCCGAGTGGGACAGGCCGCAAGGCGAGGGCGCGTCCGAGGCCGTCGAGGCGGTGCGGAACGGGTCGATGCCGCCCTTCCAGTACAAGCCGCTCCATCCAGCGGGACGCCTGACCTCGACCGAGCGCAAGGAACTCGCGCGCGGTCTGGAGAAGACGCTCGCCGCCGACCCGCCGATCCCCGGCGGGGGCGGCGGATAGCGACGGAGAGCCGTCACCGATCATCTTGGCGGCGTGCTCGTCGCGTGGGCGAGCTTCGCTTATGGTCGAGGAGTAGAGAGCCACGAGCCGATCGGCTACATCAAATCGGACGTGACCCTCGTTCCCCCGACGTGAGCGTGGCAAGCCGGTGGCAAGCGGCGGTGTCGCAAGGCGTCCAACTCGCCCTCCGCGCTGACCCCGAGATCGCCCTTCCAGAGCCGAATCGGGGCGCGGTGTCCACTGGCGTCGCACCCCCGCGCGAACATC